>NZ_QRDU01000002.1:0-1191656 GCF_003386155.1 Paenibacillus sp. VMFN-D1
GTAAGACCCCTTGTAGACGACGAGGTAGATAGGTTGGAGGTGGAAGTGCAGCAATGCATGGAGCTGACCAATACTAATCGGTCGAGGGCTTATCCAATAAATATAAAATGTAGATTCGTTTCGTATCTAGTTTTCAAGTGATCAAACACTTGAATTAAATATTGTTCCCTGATAGCTCAGTTGGTAGAGCACTCGACTGTTAATCGAGTTGTCACAGGTTCGAGTCCTGTTCGGGGAGCCATTATGGAGAGGTGTCCGAGTTGGCCGAAGGAGCACGATTGGAAATCGTGTAGGCGCCAAAAGCGTCTCGAGGGTTCGAATCCCTCTCTCTCCGCCATTATAGTTTGGCCCGTTGGTCAAGGGGTTAAGACACCTCCCTTTCACGGAGGTAACATGGGTTCGAATCCCATACGGGTCACCACTTTAATTATTAGCTTCAGGGATGAGAATCCCAAAGAAAAAATGCTTGCCTTTTTAGTGGTTTATCTGCTAAGATATTAAAAGTGTTTCTTATGGAGGCTTAGCTCAGCTGGGAGAGCATCTGCCTTACAAGCAGAGGGTCGGGGGTTCGATCCCCTCAGCCTCCACCATCTATACTTTAAAGAAAATAAATATTTTTTAATGACGCGGGGTGGAGCAGTCCGGTAGCTCGTCGGGCTCATAACCCGAAGGTCGCAGGTTCAAATCCTGCCCCCGCAATTTATCTCCTTACGTATGGAGATACATAATTGGCCGTGGAACCGTGGTGTAGAGGCCTAACATGCCTGCCTGTCACGCAGGAGATCGCGGGTTCGAATCCCGTCGGTTCCGCCATTTATTTTCTTGAGAGTTTAGTTTGTTGCAATAATGCTCTTAATAAAAACAAAATTAGGCTCGGTAGCTCAGTCGGTAGAGCAGAGGACTGAAAATCCTCGTGTCGGCGGTTCGATTCCGTCCCGAGCCACCATGAATTTAATAACAAGCATAAAAGCCGGTGTAGCTCAATTGGTAGAGCAACTGACTTGTAATCAGTAGGTTGGGGGTTCAAGTCCTCTCGCCGGCACCATATGGAGGCTTAGCGAAGTGGCCAAACGCAGCAGACTGTAAATCTGTTCTCGTACGAGTTCGGTGGTTCGAATCCATCAGCCTCCACCAGTTTTATTATAGGGGCATAGTTTAAAGGTAGAACAGCGGTCTCCAAAACCGTTAGTGTGGGTTCAATTCCTGCTGCCCCTGCCATTCGAAATACAGTTTCATATCTTTTATTATGGCGGTCGTGGCGAAGGGGTTAACGCACCGGATTGTGGCTCCGGCATTCGTGGGTTCAAGTCCCATCGATCGCCCCATAACTTATAATGACAATCTTGTTGGGGATTAGCCAAGCGGTAAGGCAACGGACTTTGACTCCGTCATGCATAGGTTCGAATCCTATATCCCCAGCCAGTTTAAGCGGACGTGGCTCAGCGGTAGAGCATCGCCTTGCCAAGGCGAGGGTCGCGGGTTCGATTCCCGTCGTCCGCTCCATTTGATTTCGGCGCCATAGCCAAGTGGTAAGGCACAGCTCTGCAAAAGCTTTATCCCCAGTTCGAATCTGGGTGGCGCCTCCATTAATTTCATATGCGCCCTTAGCTCAGCTGGATAGAGCGTTTGACTACGAATCAAAAGGTCAGGAGTTCGAATCTCTTAGGGCGCGCCATTTTTTTAACTGAATATGCCGGTGTGGCGGAATTGGCAGACGCGCGCGACTCAAAATCGTGAGGGAAACCGTGGGGGTTCGAGTCCCTTCACCGGCATCATAGAGAAAAGCCTTGGATATCTTTCCAAGGCTTTTTCTTGTATAGACTAACATTGTAAACCGAGCCATCGTTCGTCGTTCGTTAATCTCCCATCCCGCTATATTGCACTTCTCCTTCCAATCAGCCACCTGATGATATCCCGCAGAAAGGCGGCCATTTTAATTCGTATTGCGTTTATTTGTATGGCTTGTATGGCGTTTAATTCGTATCCTTTTGTTTTATGTAGGTCCTATCCGCATAATGTTCTCTTTATATGACATGCCCTCGTAAGATGGGAGTAAGAGGGTGTACAACAGCCTTGAACAAGATCCTCTGATCATCCGTTCGTTCTACCATTACTCCCTTTGAACGTGTTCCCCATCCTTGTTTAAAGTTGATAAACCATTCCAGCCGGCTTTACCGGGGCTAAACTGGCTCAATGTTTCTTTAGCTAAGAGCTAAATCCCTTGCTCAGAGCCTCCAACGATTCCCTATCCCAAGCATTGTTTAAGTAAACTGCTCATTGAAGTTCCCATAGCGTGTCGATCATGCCCTATAAACGGGATATTGGAGCTTCAGTGGAGGATGTGGCTGCCGCGTTCCATGCAGAAAAAGCTTGCTTCGTCTAAGGTCCGAGCCTTCCCCCGACTTAGGTCTAGGATTAAAAACCGTCTGGGGTCCGTTTTGGAAAACCCGGATAGAACCTAAAATAGAGTCATAAGGTTGATACAAACGAAAGGCGGTGACAAAGCATGAGAACAAATAAAACTTCTGGTTGGGCGATCGTATTGATCGCAATCGGAGCACTGATGCTCCTGGGAGTATTCGCTCCATTATTCGGCAGGCTGATCGGATTGATCTTCCCGATCCTGATGATCGTGCTCGGCTATTATGGAATTCGCAGAGGTAAGGTGGTCATCGGTACGATTATCCTCGCATTCGGTGTCATGGGACTTCTGGCGAAGCTGTCCTGGATCATCGGACCGCTGCTGGGAATTGCCCTGGTAGTGTTCGGGATTATGCTGCTGAAAGGTAAGAAGTCGTCGAAGTGGATGTAACGGTAACAAAGAATTACCTTCAATAAATACAATCAAACGA
Source organism: Paenibacillus sp. VMFN-D1 (assembly GCF_003386155.1). NCBI lineage: Bacteria > Bacillati > Bacillota > Bacilli > Caryophanales > Paenibacillaceae > Paenibacillus > Paenibacillus sp. VMFN-D1. The sequence continues at coordinate 2,853 of NZ_QRDU01000002.1, forward strand.
ATAGGCGATCACAGCTTATAAGGAGGGAGCAAAAACAGATGAGCGTATTTCGCAGGGTACGGGATATCACCGTAGCGACATTAAATGAACGTTTGGAACAAAGTCAGGACCCGGTACGGTTGATCGATCAGTTTTTGGCATCAACGCGTGACGATATTATGGAAGCCGAGAAGCTCGTTCAGCAGTACTCCGCTCATGTGAGACAGCTGAAGCAGCAAGTGGATCAGGCATCCAGTATGAAGGAAAAGCGTGAGGAGCAGGCGCTGCTGGCTCTGAAGGCCGGCGAGGATCATCTAGCCAAGCTCGCACTGCAGGAAAAAATCATCTATGAAGAAAAGCTCGAGCAATACGGAGGACTGCTGGATACAACCCGCCAGTCGCTCACCGAGCTGGAAAATCAACTGAACGACCTGAAATTGGAGTACCAAACCGTGTACAGCAAACGTCAATACTACGCGGCACGGATGGAAACCCTCAGACTTCAGCAACGGATGAATCAGCGCATGGAAGGTTTTGGCGGACAGGATGTTCCCAAGATGTTCAACCGTCTGGAAGACCGCATTTCCGATTGGGAATTTGAAGCACGCAGTCTGCGCGACCTGCGCCGCGGCGGTCAGGAACTGTTCGAACAAGCCAGCGGAACGGTATCCAGCGTGCTGGAAAGGGAGCTGGCCCGCCTGAAGGAAAAGCTGAACAACAGCGGAAAGGAGTAACGTCATGAGCAAGCTATACCGATCGACCCGCGATAAAATGGTCACCGGTTTGTGCGGCGGTCTGTCCGATACATTGGGCATCGATTCCACGCTGCTGCGGATCCTGTTCTTGATCAGTATCCCATTTACCGGCGGGACCACGCTGTTCATCTACTTTATCGCGGCTTTGGTCATCCCTAAAGAACCAACGACACCTTTTAATCCATATGGACCGGGACCGGGGGTAGCTGGGGGAGGATACTACGGCAATAGTATGGGATCCGGCAGCTACTACGGCAACGGTCAGCAAGGCAATGGCGCTTATGGTGCCCAATCTTTTGACCCTAGAGCCAAATACAACGGTTCGGCTTACGGCGGAGGCAGACCGGGCGGATACAGCTCGTCCGCATCCGACCTGGACGCCATGATGGAAGATATCGAGAAGAAAGCCATGAAGAAAGAGCTTGAGGAATTGAAAAAAAAATTATCTAAGTACGAGAAGGGAGAAGTGTAAAACATGGGAGTATTTAAAAGAATTAAGGATATGACGAAAGCATCGGTGAACGAGGTATTGGATAAAGTTGAAGATCCGGTAATTATGCTGAACCAGTATCTGCGCGATATGGAGGCAGAAATCCATGACGCGGAAGTTACAGTAGCGAAGCAAATGGCCAATGAGCGCCGCATGAAGCAGCGCGTGGAAGAAGCCGTGAAGATGGCCGGCCAACGTGAGGCTCAAGCTGAACTGGCACTTCGTAACGGCCAGGAAGAAGTAGCGCGCAAGCTGCTCGAGGAAAAGATTTATTTTGACCAAAAACTGTCCGAGTACCAAGAACTGCATGCTCAATCCGAGGCGCAGGCCAAAGAACTGGTACAGCAGCTCCATGACATGAAAGACGAGTTCTACAAAATGCGCAACAAGCGCAATGAGCTCGTAGCCCGTGCTCAAATGGCGAAAGCCAAAAAGCAAATGTCTCAAATCAGCAGCCTGCATACGATCGAAAGCGGAAGCGCGTCCCTTGGATTCCACCGCATGGAAGAAAAGATCATGCAAATGGAAGCTGAAGCCGATGTGATGCGTGCCCCTTACCGTCCGGAAACATCCGCCTTCACCAGCCCGGTCGATGCGGAGAAGCAGCTGAAGGTGGAAGAACAGCTCAGCGCGCTGAAAAGCAAGCTGAACCCGACGACTGCCGCTCCTTCCAAATCGAATAAAGAATAAGTATTCAATTCTGCGGACAATATGATATGCTAGGAAGAATGGAATAAGGGCGCGAGACCTCATTCACATCTTCCTGGATCCCGGTGAAGCCATAAGGAGTGTGCCCGTCACAACCCTATGGCTTTTCCGGTCTTACTTTTCCGATAAACCAAGACATCATAAGGAGGTGCGGCATGGAAAAAAGAAATCGCTTCATTGCGCTGATTCTCATCGGGATCGGCCTCCTCATGCTCTTCGGCAGGTGGGTCGGCTTTTTTACCATCGTCGCCCTCTTATTCATTCTTATGGGAATTTATACGATTCGCGGCGGAAAAGTGAAGAGAGGCTACCGTCTTGTGGCGGTCGGAGCTATCCTGCTGCTAATTGATCATTTGCTGATCGTGCTGGGGATTGCGCTGATCTCCCTGGGATGGTTTTTTGTAAAGGCAAGGAAGGTACAAAACCGGGACGGGTACCTACAGAAGCAGGGCTTTTCGGGGCATTACAATTGGGATCAGGTCCCTTGGGCTATGAGAAGCCAGAGCGTCTGGCATGTTATCAACGAAGCCGATCTGGATTTGTCGCTTGCGATCCCCGAGGAACACCGTACGGTGATGATGTTTCAAGGCATCATGGGGGATACGGACATCAAAATTCCGGAGTATTACGGGGTGGAGCTTGAAGTGTTCGTCCTGTTCGGCGCGATCGATTTCAGAGGGCATCGGGATAACGGCTTGATGAACCGTTTGAACTGGAAATCCCCAAATTATGAGACCAGCGAATACAAAGTTAAATTCCATATTTCCTACCTGGTAGGAGATGTTGATATTGATCTGTCATAGGAGGAGGGTTCCCTGATGAAAACCCGAAAACCGGCTAATATGGTCTCCCGGAGCATGGGCGAGGGGGCCCTTCTTTCTTTTGTTATGCTCCTGATCATTTTTTACGTGCTTTATACATATGGTTATTTGGCCCCGTTTGATTCTTGGCAAAAAACGCTGCAGGCCGGTGCTACGCTGATCCTGGTTCCGATCGGTCTGGGAGCTATCTTCGGGTTCTATCAGAGCTACCGGGTCAAAATGAAGCTGGAACGGCTGCGGGAGACGCTGCTCTCCTGGGAAAAAGGGAACGTCGCCCGCTCCGTGCCGGAGCTTGGCAGCGACGAGGTCGGGCGCCTTGGCGAGCAGCTTGGGCGCATCAGCAAAAAGTGGGAGGAGCAGGTCAACTCCCTTCAGCGCTTATCCACGAACAATGCCCAGCTGGCTGAGCAGGCGCGGATATCGGCGATCGTAGAGGAGCGCCAGAGGCTGGCGCGGGAGCTGCATGATGCGGTATCCCAGCAGCTGTTTGCGATATCGATGACGGCGACGGCCGTGGGGAGGACGCTTGAGAAGGATTTTGACAAGGCTCAGCGCCAGGTGGCGCTCATCGAAGAAATGGCCGCCGTGGCCCAATCGGAAATGAGAGCGCTGCTGCTGCATCTCCGGCCGGTCTATCTGGAAGGCAAGCCGTTGGAGCAAGGACTCGGCGAGCTGATCAAAGAGCTCAAAGTGAAGGTTCCGATGGAAATCGTGTTTGAAATGGACAAAGGCATCCACTTGGTAAAAGGAATCGAAAACCATCTGTTCCGAATCATCCAGGAAGCGATGTCTAACACGCTCCGGCATGCCAAAGCGGATAAGATGGAAATCCGGATTCACCAAAAGAAAGACATGGTCTGGGTCATGCTGCGTGACGACGGCCAGGGCTTCGAACTAAACGAGACAAAACAGGCCTCTTACGGCCTTTCCAATATGCAGGAACGCGTCAATGAAATCGGCGGATCGATCCAAATCATTACGGCGCCCGGCAAGGGTACGCGAATCGAAATTACCGTGCCGATTGTATCTGAAGACAAAGTAGGGAGTGAGGATCTTGGAAATGGAAACACCCATGATTAAAGTGCTGCTCGTCGATGACCACGAGATGGTGCGGATCGGTCTGGCGGCCGTGCTGGGGACTGAGGACGGCATCGAAGTCGTCGGCGAGGCAGGCAGCGGGGAGGAAGGCATCCGCCTTGCCCGGGAATACAAACCCGACGTCGTCCTGATGGACCTGGTGATGGAGGGCATGGACGGGATTGAGGCGACGCGGCAGCTGCTGAAGCTGTACCCGGACTGCAAGGTGATCGTGCTGACAAGCTATTTGGACGACGAGAAAATGTACCCGGTTATCGAGGCCGGTGCATTCAGCTACCTGCTGAAGACGTCGCGCGCAAGCGAAATCGCCGACGCCATCCGCGCCGCGGCGCGCGGCCAATCGGTCTTGGAATCGCAGGTCGCCTCCAAGATGATGAACCGGTTCCGCCATCCGGAGGTGGAGGCCCCGGCGCACAAGGAGCTGACCGACCGCGAAATGGATGTGCTCCGCCTTTTGGCGCAGGGCAAGTCCAACCAGGAAATCGCCGATGACCTCATCATTGGAATCAAAACGGTCAAGTTCCATGTGACGAACATCCTGGCGAAACTGGGCGTAGACGACCGCACGCAGGCGGCGATCTACGCTTACAAGAACGGTTTGGCGGAATAGTTGGATTGAATCCAGAGCAAATTAATCCATAGCAGATGAAAAGCCCCTGAGGAGCGGATAGCTTCCAGGGGCTTTTTTAGATAATGATGTGTAAGTTTTGAAGACTGCTAAATCAAAAACAGCAGCCCGAGGGTGGCCAGACTCAGCGCCAGGCCAGCTCCAAAGCCGAATCCATAGCCATACGGATAATAAGGATAGAAGGCGCGGACAGTGGCTTTTTGTGGAGCTTTGGCTACAGGCCCCTTAGCGCGTTTTTTATGGCCGCCCTTTACTTTGGCGCCGTGCAGCTGGGTGCCTTCCGGCCCGTTCAGAATAATATGGCCGTCTTTGCACTCGGTCAGCTTTCCGGTATATACTCTGCCGTCATACATACAGGCGGCGACCATTTTGCCGCAGTGCCGCCGAATATTTTCTTCTGTTAATGGGTAAATAGGGATCATGGAAGTGTGCGAACCTCCCTTATCATTTTTATTAACCAGTGTATTCACCGCCTATGGACGCGGCTATGGTCATTCACCCAATTTCGCCTATCGTGCGGCTTTAGGTATAATCGCCCCGGAAACGGACATCCTTTTAGTAGATTGATAGATTTCCTGGTGAAGGGATGTATGAGGGATGATGGCAGTCCGGAGATGGGCAGGTTTAGGTTTGGCGGTATGCGTAGCGGCTTTGGTATGGATGGGGTATTTGTGGTACAGTGCGAATCAGACGTCGGCGCCGTCCCATCAGGATCCGGAAGAATTGCGCACCCTCTTGAAGCTGGGAAATGAAGTGGTGGACGTGCCGCAGCGTCTGGTTGTGAAGTGGCAGGGAGACTGGGAAGCCAACGGAAATCAGGATGCGTACGAGGCGGCCGAGGGGCTGTCCCGATCGCTGAATCTGCCGGGAGTACAGCAGCTGACGGAAGGCGGTCACTTGACATACCGGGTCGTGGATACGAAAAATGGCGTTAACGTGCGGTTTAACTGGCAGGAGATTTCAGAGGATCGCAGTTATATTATTATTCAAATGGAGGCGGCTGGTGATGAGCAGCTGAGCGCCTTGACCGAACTCCAGTCGGAATACGGACAAGCATTGCACGAAAACGGCATCGATGCTGAATGGAATGCTTCTTTGCAGGGAACGGTTAAAGGGGAGCATCCTGCCGGATCGACCATGAAAGCGGTAGAGGATGGCATTTTCAGACATATGGCGGCGACTAAGGCGGAAACCTACGAGGATGCGACTACGGTCAGCAACGCTTACGAGGTGCCTTCATTGCGGTCCGGCATCCAAAGCGGAGGGAAGGTTCTGAACATGCAGGTGGCGGTTCATGAGGATCAATCGACCGGCAGCAGCCGGGTGACGATCGGGCTTCCGGTCATTACGATTGAGTATTAGATCTGCCTAGCACGCAGAAAGAAATTTTTGATTTACGACCAAGTTAAACGGATAGCATCATGCTGATGAATGTGCTAAAATGACATCAATCATTTTATGCCACCAAATTATGGTGTAAAATCGGGATTTTGAAGAGACCAAAATACGACATAGAAAGAATGAGGAGCCATGACTGAAAATCAAAATCTTGAAGCACTCAAAACACCTGGTGCTGTATTTTTTATTTTCGGGGCAACCGGGGATTTGGCCAAACGCAAACTGTTTCCTGCCATTTATAGTTTGTACCGTGAAGGTAAATTAGCCGAGGATTTTGCGGTCATCGGCGTCGCGCGGCGTCCGCGTACCCAGGAGGAGTTCCGTGAGGACATCTTCCAGTCGATTCAGGAATTTTGCCGTTACAAGGCGGAGAACAACGACAACTGGAAGACGTTTGCGCAGCATTTTGAATATAAGTCCCTCGATATCAACAACGTCGACGGGTTCCGTGAATTAAACGAACAGACGGTTAATCTGGAGAAGCAGTTCGGCATTCCGGGCAACCGCCTGTTCTATCTGGCCCTGGCGCCGGAGCTGTTCGGAAGCGTATCGTTTAACCTGCAAAAGGGCGGCATGCTGGATGCCGAAGGCTGGAACCGCCTCGTCATCGAGAAGCCGTTCGGCTACGATCTGAAATCGGCTGAAGAGCTGAACGAACAGATTCGCCAGGTCTTTAAAGAAGAAGAGATTTACCGGATCGACCACTATCTGGGCAAGGAAATGGTGCAGAATATCGAAGTCATCCGGTTCGCCAACGCGTTTTTCGAGCCGCTGTGGAACAACAAGCATATTGCCAACGTGCAGATTACGCTGAGCGAAACCGTCGGCGTTGAAGAGCGCGGAGGGTACTACGACCATGCCGGTGCACTCCGTGATATGGGACAAAACCATATGCTGCAGATGCTGACGATGATCGCGATGGAGCCGCCTAGCCGCCTGCTGCCGGAGGACATCCGCGACGAGAAGGTGAAGGTGCTCCGTTCGCTCCGGCCTTACGAGACAGCGGAAGAAGTGAAGAAGAACGTCATCCGCGGCCAGTACATCAAGGGCTCTGCCCGTGGTAAGGACCTGCCGGCCTACCGTGAGGAGGACAAGGTCGACCCGAATTCCAATACGGAAACGTATTTTGCGGCGCGGCTGTTCGTGGATAATTTCCGCTGGGCGGGCGTACCGTTCTACATCCGGACAGGCAAACGCCTTCCGGTCAAAACGACGGAAATCGTCGTGGAATTCAAGAGCATGCCGAACAACGTGTATTTGGGTAAAAAATACAAGCTCGAACCGAATCTGCTGGTCATCCGGGTGAACCCGATGGAAGGCATCTACGTAAAGATCAACGCGAAGAAGCCGGGCTCTGAAAATGAAATCGAGCCGCTTGCGATGGACTTCTGCCAGAGCTGCATGGTCGGCATCAACTCGCCTGAGGCGTATGAGCGCCTGCTGCATGATGCAGCCCGTGGCGAATCGACGTATTTCACCCGCTGGGATGAAGTGGCGTCGGCCTGGTCCTTCGTCGATAAAATCGCCGAAGCCTGGGCGCAAAATCAGGGTGATATCTCTTATTATCCTGCCGGGTCCTGGGGACCGAAGGAAACGGACGAACTGCTGAAAGCGGACGGCTTCCACTGGTGGCCGGTGAACGGCCAGGAAGAGGACAACGTCGTGTGGCAGATTGGCAAATAAAACCGTTGTGCCGGTGCTTGCCTTATGTTTCACTAAAGACATAGCCTGAAATGAAATCATCCTCATGCAGCCTCTGCATGGGGGTGATTTGCGTAGAGAATGTGATACAATAATAGACATGACTTTAGTGATGAAGGGAATAGTGAAATGAGCAAAGCGATAGATGATACGCTGCAGCAGGAAGTGGAGAAGCGCCGGACGTTCGCGATTATCTCCCACCCGGACGCAGGTAAAACGACATTAACGGAAAAGCTGCTCCTGTTCGGCGGCGCGATCCGGCTGGCCGGTACGGTCAAAGCGCGCAAAGCGAGCAAGCACGCGACCAGTGACTGGATGGAAATCGAGAAGCAGCGGGGGATCTCGGTTACTTCGTCGGTGATGCAGTTCGATTATAACGGACATCGGGTCAACATTCTGGACACCCCGGGTCACCAGGACTTCAGTGAAGATACGTACCGTACGCTGACCGCTGCCGACAGCGCCGTCATGCTGATCGACGTGGCCAAAGGGGTCGAGGCCCAGACGATCAAGCTGTTCCAGGTTTGCGCGAAGCGGGGCATTCCGATTTTTACGTTTATTAACAAGCTCGACCGGGAAGGCCGGAGTCCGTTCGACCTGATGGAGGAGCTGGAGCAGGTGCTTGGCATCCGCTCCGTGCCGATGAACTGGCCGATCGGGACCGGACGCGAGCTGTGCGGTGTCTACGACCGCATGAAGAATCAGGTCGAGCTGTTCCAAGGGAACGACCACTCGACTATCCAGGTACAGAAGGTGGAGGACTATAACGACCCGGTTATCCGTGAGATGGCGGGGGATTACCTGCACGATCAGCTGTGCCAGGACTTGGAGCTGCTGGACGTGGCGGGGGACCAATTTGACCTGGAAAAGGTACAAAAGGGCGAACTGACGCCGCTGTTCTTCGGCAGTGCGATCAACAACTTCGGGGTGCAGACGTTCCTGGAGAACTTCCTGCAGCTGGCCCCGCCGCCGGAGCCGCGTCGCAGCACGGCTGGGTTGATCGAGCCGACGAACGAGAAGTTCTCGGGTTACATTTTCAAAATCCAGGCGAACATGAACCCGGCGCACCGGGACCGTATCGCTTTCATGCGGATCGTGTCCGGCAAATTCCAGCGCGGCATGACCGTCAAGCATGTGCGGGTCGGCAAGGACATCAAGCTGTCGCAGCCGCAGCAGTTCCTGGCACAGGACCGCGACATCGTCGATGAGGCGTATCCTGGCGATATCGTCGGGCTGTTTGACCCGGGCATTTTCCGGATCGGCGACTCGCTGAGCCAAGGCAGCGAAATCGTCTTTGACGAGCTGCCGACGTTCTCGCCGGAGATTTTCTCCAAGGTAACGGTCAAGAACGCCCTGAAGCACAAGCAGTACCAGAAGGGCATCGACCAGCTGACGGAGGAAGGGACCATTCAGGTGTTCCATACGGTCAGCTTCGACGATACGATTCTCGGCGTTGTCGGCCAGCTGCAGTTCGAAGTATTCGAATACCGGATGAAAGGCGAGTACGGCGTGGATGTGCAGCTGCAGCGGATGCCGTACCAGTTCGCCCGCTGGATCGTGGACGACCAGATCGATCCGAGCAAATTCCGCATCAACTCGACGCTGGTGAAGGATAAGAAGGGCAACTATGTCGTGCTGTTCGAAAACGAATATGCGATGCGGACGGCGATGGAAAAAAATCCAACCGCGAAGTTTTTGGAGACAGCGCCTTAAGTCTGCTGAAGCTTCTGTAATATAGGAAATACCCCTCAGCTGTTTCCCAGCGGAGGGGTATTTGTCGTTGTGCGGTAAAAGCACCGGCGTCTTTGTTAAGTCAATGGCCCCGGCTTAATCGTCTTGAGGTGCTCATGAGCCACATGGACGAGCTCGTTCTGCTGCTTCGTGTCGATATTTTTCCACATCATCTCAAAGATCGCTCCCAAGCCGGGGAGCGCCTGCTCCGGACCGTCGACGGACCCTTCAATCATTTCACGAAGCTCGGCTTCATTGGAATCATGGACCTTATGGACAATAGCTTGGCGCAGGTCGAGAAGAATTGACATGATCGTTTTCCCTCCAGGCTAAAAGTATGAACCCTTCACATCAGAGCCGCGCCCGCTTCCATATATCGTGCGGACGACGTCCCGCTTCCCAGGGCTCAGTCTGAATTGTAATGATATTCTTTAGTAATGTGCCCCGAGGCGGGTGGCAAAATTCAGATTTTTCACCCGCTGTGATATAATAAGCAGGATAGACTTCTTATAGTCGTGGAGGTTAACATATGGCGAAAAAGCAGTACGCCGTCATCGGTATGGGGCGCTTTGGCTCCAGTGTTGCAAACACACTGAGCGAGATGGGGTTTGACGTGCTTGCCATCGATTCGGATGAACAGCGCACCCAGGCGGTATCAAATATGGTTACGCATGCCGTATCAGCGGATTCAACGGATGAAGAGGCGCTTCGTGCCCTGGGCATCCGCAATTTTGACGTGGTGGTTGTCGCCATCGGCGAAGACATCCAATCCAGTATTTTGACGACGCTCATTCTGAAGGATCTCGGGGTCGGAACGATTATCGTCAAGGCGCAAAATGAACTGCACGGCAAGGTTTTGCAAAAGATCGGCGCCGATAAAGTGATTTTTCCGGAGCGGGATATGGGTATGCGGGTCGCCCACCATCTCACTTCGCCGAATATTTTGGATTACATCGAGATTTCCGAAGACTACAGCATTTTGGAATTAAAGGCTTCGCAGGACATGGTCGGCAAAAACTTGAGGGAGCTCGACATTCGCGCCCGCTTCGGCTGCAACGTCATGGCGATCAAGCACGGCACGAAGATGGATATTTCGCCGTATGCCGACGCCCCGCTGAGCGAAGACGACGTACTCGTTATCGTTGGCGAGAAAAGCGATTTGACCAAGCTGGAGCTGGCTTATCCGAAATGATCCGATCCTCAACGCGAAAACCTCGTGCTGGGGCAGAGGAGCAGTTTGACAGATGAATCATGAGAAGGACGGTTAAGGATGGACATCATTTCACCGCAAAATCCCCGGGTCAAGGAATGGGCGCAGCTGCTCGAGAAGAAGCACCGGGACAAGCAGCATAAATATATCATCGAGGGCATTCATCTCGTGCAGGAGGCGCTGACGGCCGGGGCAGACCTGGAGTGCGTCGCGTTTGACCTGGAGCAGGGGATTCCGTCCGAGCTTGCCCACCTGGCCGGCGGGGAATCTGTGGAGTGGATCGGCGTATCGCCTGCGGTCATCGCGAAGTGTACGGATACCAAAACGCCGCAGCCGGTTTTTGCCATTGCCCGGAAGCCCAAGACCGCGGCAGGGCTTGACGCCCTGATGAGCCGGGAGGGCAGCCTGGTCATCGTCCTGGACGGCGTGCAGGACCCCGGCAATGTCGGGACGATCATCCGCAGTGCCGATGCGGCGGGGGCGGACGGGGTCATTCTGGGGCGCGGGTCGGCCGACCTGTACAACCCGAAGACGATCCGCTCGACCATGGGGTCGCTGTTCCATTTACCCGTGGTGGAGGGTGATTTGATGGAGATCCTGCCGGAGGCAAAGCGGAGCGGCGCGAGGGTGATCAGCACCAGCCTGCAGGCGCAGGACACGTGCTACAGCTACGATTTCCGGCAGGGCTCCTGCTGGCTGCTCGTCGGCAACGAAGCCAAAGGGGTATCGGAGCAGGCGCAGCAGCTGGTGGATGACGCGCTCATCATTCCGATGCGGGGGCAGGCCGAGTCGCTGAACGTGGCGATGGCTTCGACGCTGATGCTGTTCGAGGCGATGCGGCAGCGGCATTTTGATTGAACCTGCCTGCTCGTGAGTATAAAAATAAAAGGCAATTCCGATCGGTGTGCGATGCGGAGCTGCCTTTTTTGCGTTTCGTTACACGCCCGAATAGGCCATAAATCCGCCGTCAACGGGCACCACCGTGCCGGTGACAAATCCCGAGGTGGTGTCGTCCACCAGCCAGAGCAGGGTACCCAGCAGGTCTTCCGGAACGCCGAACCGGCGCATCGGCGTGTGGCTGATGATTTTATGGGAACGTTCGGTCAGGGACCCGTCCTCGTTCGTCAGCAGTTTCCGGTTCTGTTCCGTCAGGAAAAAGCCGGGGGCAATGGCGTTGACCCGGATGCCCGATTCGGCGAGGTGAACCGCCAGCCATTGAGTAAAGTTGTTAATCGCGGCTTTGGCTGCGCTGTACGCCGGCACCTTGGTCATAGGACTCGGTGCGCTCATGGAGGATATGTTCAGCACAACTGCGCCGGGACGGCCGATCATCTGCCCGGCAAAGACCTGGGTCGGAATGAGGGTGCCGATCATATTGAGGCCAAGCACGTTCTGGAATCCCTGGATGCTGAGATCAAAAAACGTCGTGATCCCTGGTTGTCCAAGGTGCTCCGGCTTATAGATCTCTTCCGTCGTGTTAGCACTGGGATGATTTCCGCCCGCTCCGTTAATCAGGATGTCGCACGGGCCGAAGGCCTCGCGGACCTGGCGCTCCGCCGCCTGCACGCTGCCAGGCTCCATCACGTCGCAGGCCACGGCAAGCGCCTGACCGCCCGCTTCGCGGATTTGCCGGGCAACGGCTTCGCCCTTTTCCGCCGTCCGGTTCAAAATCGCGACCTTCACCCCTTGGCGTCCGAGCTCCAGCGCCATCGCGCTGCAGAGAACCCCGGACCCGCCGGTAACAACGGCTGTTTTTCCGTGCAGGGCAGGGTGGTTAGGCAATGCTTTCATGCGTATCCCTCTTTTCTGCGGTAGGTTGAAGCTTCTGGTAGGCGTCCCACAGCCCCCAGAGATACATAATCCCCATGGCGCGGTCATACAGGCCGTATCCCGGCCGGCACTGCTCGCCCCATAAATGTCTGCCGTGGTCCGGGCGGGCATAACCGGTAAAGCCGGTGTCATGATATGCCTTGACGATGCCCGCGATATCGACGGTGCCGTCCTGCGTCCGGTGCGAAGTCTCGATAAAATCGCCGTTCTCATACACGCGCACATTGCGGATATGTGCAAAAGGAATCCGGTCCGCAAACTCATGGATCATGGCGATGATGTCGTTGTCCGGATTGGCCCCCAGGGAGCCGCTGCACAGCGTAATGCCATTGGACGGGCTGTCTACAAGGGAGAGCAGACGCCGTAGGCTGTCCTGGCCGGTAATAATACGCGGCAGCCCAAAAATTGGCCATGGCGGATCGTCCGGGTGGATGGCCATCGTAATGCCGCAGCGCTCCGCAGTTGGAATGACCGCCTCCAGGAAATAGGCGAGATGGTCCCATAGATCCTCAGACGTCACATTCCGATAGGCCTCAAACAGAGAGGTCAGATGCGCAAGACGTTCGGGTTCCCAGCCGGGCATCGTCAGGGAGCTGTTCTGGTTGATCGTCTGCACAAGGTCAAACGGGTCAATGCCGTGGATTTTGGATTTTTCAAAAAAGAGTGCGGTGGAGCCGTCCTCCAGCCGCTTGTAGAGTTCCGTCCGGGCCCAGTCGAACACCGGCATAAAGTTGTAACAAATCACTTTCACGCCGACCTGCGCCAGCTTTTCGATCGTTTTGACGTAATTGTCGATATACTTGTCCCGGGTCGGCAGGCCCAGCTTAATATCCTCGTGAACGTTAACGCTTTCCACCACGTCAATATGAAGGTTATGTGCTGCAGCCTGATCCCGAACAGCGATGATCTTCTCCATCGGCCATTCGTCTCCGGCCGGGACGTCATGAAGCGCCCACACGATCCCTTCGACACCGGGAATTTGTTTGATATGATCCAGCGAAACCGTGTCATTGCCTTCGCCGAACCAACGGAATACCATACGCAATCCCATACACCGCCTTGTCATTATGTTGTTTTGCAGAAAGAAGCTGCTGCCATTTCATCGGCACCATTGCCGGTACCGGTATGGCATGCTCCGGCGGCCTTGCTACACAGGCCAGCTTGACTTACTTGAAATATTCCGGGTAGCGCTGTTTCAGGACCGGGAGGTTCGAAATGCTGAGGGTTAGATGCTCCTTCATGATCCGTTCGGCGAGGTCCGCATTCCGGCTGCGGATGGCTTGGATCATTTCCCGGTGCTGCTCAAACAGGTTCCCCCAGTGCGGATCCAGCGACAGCCATAACACGCGGGTGCGGTTCAGATGCGCGTTCATCTGCTGAATGACGTTCCATGTGCCCATTTTCCGGACGCCCTCAAACAGGATTCGGTGAAAAGCCTCGTCGAGCTCAAACATTCGTTTGCCGTCAAGCCGCTTCATGCTCTCCTGCTGCATCACGAGATTGTTCTCCATCTCCTGCAGCTTGTCTGCGGGAAAGGACTCGCAGGCGAGACGGATGACGGCCTTCTCCAGCTGCTCGCGCATGAACCGGGCTTCCTCCACCATGTCCGGATCGATCAGCGAGACACGGGTTCCCCTTTGAGGCAGCACCAGCAGCAGACCCTCCTGGGCCAGGCGTACGAAGCTCTCCCGAACCGGCGTCCGGCTGACGTGGAAGGTCAGAGACGTTTCTTTCTCGGACAGGGCCGTACCCGGGGGAAGCTCCAGACTGACAATTTGCTGCTTGAGCTGTTGGTACACGAGATTTCCGGCTGAACCGGATTGGAGCATAGTTTCATCCATTTCATGGATACCTCCTGACACTTCCATACTACCATACAAGTATGGTAGACGAAATGAAAATTTGCAGCTGACCGACCTGGATATTAGAATGAAAAGTCAATCAAATGCAGGCCAATAGGATTAAGCAGGTTCTGCAAGCTCTGAAAACCTGTCATGGAAAAGGGCGTACAGGGTGGAGAGCCGGGTTTAGGACAGAAAAAAGCCGGCGGACATAGTCCGTCGGCTTTTTAATCTGGCAGAGCGCTGCAACGATCGTGCGGGCATGAATCTTCTGTGCACATGGCGGTAGGTCGGTTAGCTGCAGTTTGCCGGGCTTACAGCGTTCGGTTATTTTACCGGCTGCGTAATGATCCGGTCCACGATGCCGTATTCCAGTGCTTCCTGGGCGGTGAGGAAGAAGTCGCGATTGGTATCCTTCTCGATGCGTTCTAGCGGCTGCCCGGTTTTCTCCGCGATAAAATCGTTGATCTTGCTTCGCAGCTTCAAAATCCGGCGGGCCGTGATATCGATATCGGCAGCGGGGCCTTGGGCTCCACCTAGCGGCTGATGCAGCATGAACTCGCTGTTGGGGAGGGCATAACGCATGCCCTTTTCCCCGGCAAGGAAGAGCACGGCGCCCATGGATGCGGCAATGCCCATGCAGATCGTGGTGACCTTCGGCTTGATGTAGTCCATCGTGTCCAAAATGGCATAGCCTGCCGAGGTAGAGCCCCCTGGGCTGTTGATATACAGGGATATATCCTTCTCCGGATCGTCGGCGGCCAGGAACAGCAGCTGTGCGATGATGCTGTTGGCCACCACGTCGTTCACTTCGGAACCGAGAAAAATAATCCGGTCCTTCAAAAGGCGCGAATAAATATCATAGGAACGCTCGCCAAGCCGGCTTTGTTCCACAACGTAAGGAATCGTGTTCATGTTCATGGCCTCCTTTATATGGGAAGGCACAAGGATCTACGCCGCACAGCGCAGGGACATACCCGATCCGGAGGACATCCGTGTCCGGCCGAAACCGACCACTGGGGCCCGGTCCGTTGCCGGCTGCAGGGCTTCCATTAGCCGCTGGAGCAGCTCAGGCTTCTCCTGCCGGATGGCGGTCAGCAGGATATGGCGAAACTCTTCCTGCTCGACGTCCTTCCAGTGCGGGTCCGGTGAAATGGCTTCGCCGGTGTCTCCGCTGAGGTTGCGGCGCGCCCTGTGCAGCAGTGATTTGACTGTCGTTTCGTTCAGTTCCAGCATGCTGGCGATATCCGACACCCGGCTCTCAAACACGTCCTTCAGCACGAACACCAGCAGCTGCTTTGGCGTCAGCTTCTCCATCAAGGTGTCGAGCCCGGACAGAAGCGTATCGATCGGGTGATCGGTTGATTGCGGCTCAACCATCGGTTCGGCCGACTCACGCGACCTTTTACGGACGAGATCGATCCAATGGTTGCGTGCAATGGTCATCATAAGCGGCAGGCTGGGCTGCCGCGGAGATGACGGGTCTTTCAGGCAGAAGCGCAGCGTTTTATCGATGGTGTCATGTGCCAGATCTTCGGCATCCCAGCGGTTGCGGGTGACGCTCAGGCAGAATTTTTTCAAACTTGGGTACAGCTCCGAAATATCCTCGCGATGATATCCGGTGCCATGGAATTGACGGATTAACATGTTAATCACACTCCTGTAGAGGCCTCTATAGAGATAACGTTTGAACAGGGGGAAAAGGATACGGGATGCTCATTTTTTTAAAATATTATGTTAAAAGGGGATTACGATCTTTCTCCAATATTGATACCAGTATAACAAAATATGAAAGTGGCTGCTCCCTGGCAGGAGCGGGGCTTGCTCTTCTTTTTTGCCAAGCCCGGGCATATGCTGATAAGGTAACCTACGGCTTCGAAGGAGGGGTTCCGGCATGAAAAGAAGGGCCAGATGGCGCAGCAGAGGGGCGAGCAGGCCGCGGAGCCGGCGGAGGGTATGGCTGATCGGTGCATTGGTTTTTCTCATTCTTATGCTCCAGGGCTTCGCCTATGTTGAAAATCATCTGAAGCCGCCCATCATGTACCTAGCCAAAATCCGCATGAAGCAGATTGCAACCGACGCCATTAACGAAGCGGTGGCTGCGCAGGTGGCGGAAGGCGAGAACGCGGATGATCTGATCGATTGGAAAATGGATACGTCCGGCAAAGTGTCCGGCTTTATGCTGAATTACGCAGAGCATATGAAAATTACCTCAAGCACCTTTAAGGTGGTTCAGTCCACGCTGGAGGACAAACATAAGCTGGCCGAGAGCATTCCGCTGGGCCAGGCGCTCGGCAGCCCGATCATTGCATCCTTCGGCCCCAATATTCCGATTCGGGTCGAGCCTCAAGGTGCGGTCAAGGTAGATCTGAAAACGAGAGAAAAAGATGCGGGGATCAATATGGTGCTCGTGGAGATTTACATTCATGTAACGGTCGAAGTGGGAGTTGTCGTGCCGTTCGACATGGAGCCGGAAATCGTCGATACGGAAATCCCGGTCTCCTACCTGATGGTCGTCGGCAACGTGCCGATGTATTATTACGACAGCAAGGGCACGCCGGTCGGGGAGAACGGGGCCGCGGCGCCAAGCATCGCGCTGCCCGGAGCCGGAGCGCAAAGCCAGCAAGGCGGAAGCCCGGCGGCCGTTACCCCGCCCAGCATCCATCCGGGAGGGGAAAACCCCGCAACAACGGATTCGACGAGCGGGGTAACGGGGGAGGCAGCGAAGCACTAAACGGCCTTGGTATAGCGATATGAAAAAGGGACCTCCCGAACACGCGGTTCAGGAGGATCCCTTTTTCTGTTTCAGCGCTTTGCGCTCTTCCATTTCCCACCGCCGGAGGGATGGATAAGGGTCGAACGACCATTCGACCAGGCCGCTGTCACGGTAGATGCCGTAGTGCAGATGCGGAGGGAATTTACCCTGTGTGCCGGGTTTCCCGTAGCCGGAGCTGCCGACCCAGCCGATCGTTTGTCCTGGTGTGACGATATCCCCCTGTTTGATGGACTTTTCAAACCCCTGCAGATGAGCGTAGTAATGATAATGGTTGTCCAGATCCCGGATGCCGATTCGCCAACCGCCGAACGGGTTCCACCCCTTGAGCTCAACTACGCCATAGCAGGTGCTTCTTACGGGAACCCCGTAGTTCGCAAAGATGTCCGTGCCTTCATGGATCCGGTAACCTCCCCAGCTCCGCCCGCTTCCCCAGGTGCTCCGGTACGAGTAGCTGCTGCTGATGGGGAGAGGGAAGGCATGCCCGGATAAATCCAGCGTGCCGAATTTTTCATACAGCTTGGAGAATTGTTCGATCCGTTGAACCGAGCGGCTGTTATGGTAATATTCCCACATCGCGATGTTGAAATCTTCCTGTGATTTGCCGTACCGCTGCAAATAATCCGCCATGCTGTACAGCACGTCAAGGTCGTTGTCGGGATCTGCCCGCCCGTCGCCGGAGCCGTCGCGGCCGTACCCGTCGAAGATGGAAATGGACCGCGGGTTATGATCGTTCAATTCCGGATTGAACACTCCCGACCAGGCCGGTTCCGTAATGAGGATGCCGGTGAGGCGCTCCGGGTGCTTGCGATCCTTGGGATGGGCTTTGGTCAAGGTCCGTTCGTACTGGTCGATCGCGGCAATTCTGTACCAAGGGATGTTGGTGGCCTTGCTGATCTTCGCATAGAGTGCCTTTCTGGACTCCAGGATTTCTGTCCGGCTCAGCTGGTCCAGCGATTTGGCGGCTTGGTTAGGCTCCGGAGCCGCCGGCTCCGCGTCCACCTTGCCTGGAAGGTGAAAGCAGCCCAGCAGCAGCGCCGATGCGAGTACACCTGTCAGCGAACGTTTGAGCCACCGTGTGTGCGGAACAATGTATTTCATCGGTTCTCTACCTCCTGCCAGTTTGATGCAGTCCTCGCTCAATATTCGGACTGGACCGACATAGCCTTAGAGTGAATCAAGAACCTCGAATTTATCCGTGCTTGGAAATGGAAGTATTTTGGCTGATTTCATGATATAATATGGAACATGCAGCAGCTAACCATGATAGCGAAAGAAGGTCAGAACATTGCCTACGAATACCATCAAGGAGCCAAAGCCGGATTGGATTCGCATCAAACTGACAACCGGTGACAATTACCAGGAAATCAAGAGCATGATGCGCTCTAAGACCCTTCACACGGTATGTGAAGAAGCACGTTGCCCTAACATATATGAGTGCTGGGCCAATCGTACCGCCACGTTTATGATTCTCGGCGATATTTGTACGCGGGCCTGCCGTTTTTGTGCAGTAAATACAGGAAAACCGACGGAACTGGATCTCCAGGAACCGGAACGTGTCGCTGAAGCGGCGGAGAACATGGGTCTGCGCCACTGCGTCATCACCAGTGTGGCCCGGGACGATCTGTCCGACGGCGGTGCGTCTATTTTCGCAGAGTCGATCAAGGCTGTCCGCAAGCGTCTGCCGCTGTGCAGCGTGGAGGTGCTGATTCCGGACTTTATGGGCAATTGGGACGCCCTGAAGACCGTAATGGACGCGAAGCCGGATATTTTGAACCATAACATTGAAACGGTGGAACGCATGTCGAATCGTGTGCGCGCCAAAGCGAAGTATGACCGCTCCCTGGAGCTGCTGCGCAGAGCGAAGGAAATGCAGCCAAACATTCCGACGAAGTCCAGCATCATGCTGGGAGTCGGCGAAGAATGGGATGAAATTTTGCAGGCGATGGACGACCTTCGCGCCGTGGATTGCAACATTATGACAATCGGGCAATATTTGCAGCCTTCTCCGCAGCATTTAAATGTGGTTAAATATTATCATCCGGATGAGTTTGCCGCTCTGAAGGAAGAAGGCATGAAGCGGGGATTCAGCCACGTGGAATCCGGACCGCTTGTGCGCAGCTCCTACCATGCCCATGAGCAGGTACAATCCGCTGCACAGCATAAATAGGCGCCATTATACGATAACCTCAGGCAGAAAGGCAGGGGTAGTTCATTGATTCTGATCGGCGGAAAAAATTATGAGGTGCTTAAAGATCATAAAGACGGTTGGAACCTTGAAGCCTTTCGTGAACGATACAGTGAAGTGCTGGACCGCTACGACTATATTGTCGGCGATTGGGGCTACAGTCAGCTCAGGCTTAAAGGGTTTTACCGGGATAAGCATCCCAAAGCAACCAAAGACACAGCCATTTCCGGCATGATGGATTACATTAACGAATACTGCAACTTCGGCTGCGCGTACTTTGTACTGCAGAAGAGCCGGGAGTCGCAGCCTAAAGAGAAAACAAAAAGCGGTTCCGTATAGGAGCCGCTTTTTGTTATGAGATCAGAAAGTATAAGTTTCGGAGCTTCTGCTTCCTGATCTCGCAAGAAAAACCTCCTCTAGAAGCGGTCTGTCTTCTTTGAAGGTACGTCGATAGACGTTTTTCTTATGCCATTTTTATCCAACATCCGTTCTTGATGCTGATCTATCCCAGAAAAGCTTCCCGCACCCGGTTCCAGAACGGGAACGGGCGGTATCTCGCAAAGCTGACCTTCTCCTTGGCGACCTGGCAGCGAACCGAGATGAGGTCGTCCACCTGCAGGTTGACATGATCGATGTAGAGTAAGAGCCGCTGCTCTTTGCGGGAGAAAATGTCGCAGTGATGGTGCTTGGGCAGCAGAAGGGGCGAGCCCATCGTCCGGAAGACGCGGTTGTTGATCGACGCGATCTCCGCGATCTGCAGCGCCTCGATCGTCGGGTGAACCATGGCGCCTCCAAGACTTTTATTATATGCCGTGCTTCCGGATGGCGTGGAGACGCAGATCCCGTCGCCGCGGAACATTTCAAAGGTTTGGTCGTTGATGTCCACCTGGGCCACTACCGTTCCGTCGACGCCTTTCAGAGTGAACTCGTTCAAGGCGATATAGGAAGCGTTGCCCGATTTTCTATGAATTTCAAGTTCAAGCAGCGGATATTTGACGATTCGCGGTCGAATGGAGCCCGAATTGGCCGCAGAGCTCATCAGTTCGATCAGCTGCGGCAGCTCGTCCGCTTTCCAGTCCGCATAGAATCCCAGATGTCCGGTGTGAACCCCTACGAAGGCAATGTCAGGAATATGGTCAATAAACGTATGAAAGGCATGAAGCATGGTGCCGTCCCCGCCGATGGAAATGACAATCTCCGGTGATTCGGCATCCAGCTGAAATCCCCGTTGCGCCGCAAGCTTATGGAACTGCTCGCTTAAATCCACGGATAACTGATCCCCGCGATCCAGAACATAGTATCTCAAGGGTGTAAGCTCCTTTGTAATGGGTTTATAAGAATCATAAACAATATCGGAGGATAACACAACGTCCATTTCATGTTCCGTGATCAGGAGGTCCGGCGAACGCCGCGCCACAAGGAATGAATCCAGCTGATCAGAAGGGAGAGCACCGTCATCCCGGCCAGCAGGATGCACAACAGGACGAGGGAGTCCCGGATGCCTTGGGCCGAGGCCAGAAAGCCGAAGTTTTGGCTTGCGAAAGCAGGCGCATCGGTATAACGTCCCATCACCGGTTCCCATAAAAACAAAACGAGGAACGCAGCCACAAAACCGTGGATCAAGCGCGCCATCATGAACGGCAAGTAGCGCAGATTGGTGGCGTGCAGAATGCTCGCGATCTGGGCATGAACGGAGAGCCCTCCCCAGGACAGGATAAAGGCCGCTGCAGCTGCCTTAAAGGGCAGCGGAACGGAGGAGGCAGCTTCACCCGCCGAACGGGAGCCCAGGGTAACCTCAAATAAGCCTCCAACGAGCGCTTCCGAGAGGGATGGAGGGAAGTGGAGCGCCATCAGGCCATTTTCCAGCAAACGATAGAAGAACGCCATTACCCCCGCTTCGGTAAGTATCTCTAAAAATACCGAGAAGAATACAACAAGTCCGCCCACGACAATAATAAGCTTCAGCGAAGATTCGACTGCCTGCTGGAGCAGCTCGCCCACGCTTCGGCCGTCGTTCATTCTGGCTTCATGCATAGCGTTGAACGCCCGCCGCAGCCGGCTGCCGCGAACCGGAGCTCCGGAAGCCGGAATTTCGGTCACCGAGCCCCGTTTGCCATGGAAACGCATGAGGAGGCCGATCAGGAACCCGCCGCCGTAATGGGAAAGCGCAAGAATGGTCGCGATTTTGGGATAATGAAAAAAACCGACCGATACGGCGCCGATCAGAAATATCGGGTCCGACGAGGTTGTAAAGGCCACCAGCCGCTCGCCTTCCTCCCGGTTGAGCATTTTCTGCTCCCATAGCTTGGCCGTCAGCTTGGCCCCGATGGGATAGCCTGACACATACCCCATCGCGGCGACGAATCCTCCGCTTCCGGGAATGCGGAACAGCGGCTTCATTAGCGGATCGAGCAGCGTGCCGAACAAGTGAACGATGCCGAAGCCCAGCATCATTTCGGAAATGATGAAGAAGGGAAATAACGACGGAAACAGGACGTCCCACCAAATGGCCAAGCCCCGCAGGGCGGATTCCAAATAAGGGCCGGGGTAACACAGCATCAGCACTAACAATCCGGCCATAGACGCAATCATGAGCGGTAAACCCAGCCTTTTTACGGACAAATTCGCAGCCTCCCTTCCGAATATGGGACATGAGAATCACACCTATGTTCCTAGATTTTATGAATGTCATCGGACAAACAGTACAAAAAAGTTGGGAAAGCGTTTACAATAAATGCTGTATTTTTGGTGGAGATATGGTAAAATATACAGTACAACAACTAACTTCATTTCAAATTTAAAATATATGGATGGAGTGATGAGAACATGAGTATTGTCGCCGGTCTCCTTGTCTGCGCCTTCGTGTATGTCATTCGCGAATCACTGGTCCATCCCGGCGAAGAGGATTGGAGCAGTTACTGAAGATGTCCTAAGGTGCTAAACTTACGTTTAGCGCCTTTTTTTTGTGCATAGGGACTTGTCCTTCCGCCAGGCTCATCCAGAGGATCTCTGAGAACCCTGATTTAAAGCCCAGGTCCCACTTTGTGGGGTTATTTTGTTTTTGGTTTTTGATATAATGGAAATAATATGTACTTTGCATGTTGATGATTCATTCGAGTAAGCAGTGACGGAAGGCCCGGAAAGAGACAAGCAGCGATGAAGGACACTGGGCATGAAAGGAATGTATGGATGTGGCATTGGAACCTCTTTACTCCATCAATGTAGTATGCTGTAATTGCGAGCATCAATTTTCCACGTCACGGGTGCGTCCGAGCTTTAAGAAGGCCGTGCGTACGGATGCGGATTTTTGTGCTTATTATAACAACGAGAATCCCGATTATTATGTGGTCAGGGTATGCCCGAAGTGCGGTTTTGCGTCTACGGAGCATTCAACGGAACAGCTGAGCGATGTGCAGAAAAAGCAGTTCGCCGAGAAAATCGGCAAGCGCTGGATCGAGCGGGACTACAGCGGACACCGGGATTGGGAAATTGCACTTGAGACCTACAAGCTCGCCTTGCTGTGCGCGCAGACGATTGGAGAGAAGGATCGGATTATCGCAAGCCTTCTGCACCATATTGCCTGGCTCTACCGGTATAAGGGTGACGAGGAGCAGGAGCAGCGCTTTCTGAAATACTGCCTGGATTCTTATATCCGGGTGTATGAGCTGGAAGGCGTAGGAGCGAACAACGCTCGCTTGCTGTATTTGATTGGGGAACTGCACCGCCGGACAGGCGATTACCATCAGGCGGTCAAGTGGTTCTCCAGAGTCATCAATGATAAACATATCGTGGATTCAGCCATGATCCACGCTTCACGCGAGCAGTGGGGCGTGCTGCGGCAAGAGATGCTGGACAAGCGAATGGAGCTGCCGGGCGAGATGAATCCCGCCTGAACGTAAAAACACGCCAAGGAGACCGTGTTCATCACGGCATGCCTTTGCGTGTTTTCTTTCCGGAGCAGATCTGCCGGTTCGATCAGCGAATATCCTGGTCGAACAGCAAATAATCGTTGTCCGTGTCAATGATATGGAGTCTGTTGTTGCAGCAAGGAAAGACGAGCAGCTTTTTCTTTCCTTCATGAATACTGCGAAGCTCAGCCGGCTTAAGGGGCAGCCTCACATTGTTCGTTCCGCAGAACGGACATTCATGTACATAGATATCGCCCATCACTTTGTCATAAGGCCAGGTTCTGGAGAACGGAATCATGATTTGGTTCCTTCATCGCCGTCCTGCTTGCCGGCCTCTTCCTTGGCGAGCTCCGCCAGCTTCTGCAGCAGGATATGCTGCGGCATGTGCATCAGGTGTTCCAGGGGAACCCCCAGCTTCTCGGATAGTTTCACGGCGGTCTCCGGTGAAATTTGCAATGGTCTCATGGTGAGTATCCCTCCTCTGTATGAATAAGCCCGTTTTGCCGGGCAGAAACATAAGGGTTTCGTCTTTATAGTTATACACCTTACCATGAGGCCAATCAAATAAAATAAAAATGATGATGAGAAAGGTGATTCGAACATGAACAAAGACCTGAAATTAACTTGGAATCTTGAATCCGTATTTCCGGGCGGCTCCGCTTCCGCCGAGTTCGATACCTTCCTTCACTCCCTGGAGCAGGATCTGAAGAGCCTTCAGGGCGAAATCAAGGCAGCCAAGGCGCCGGCGAGCCCAAAAGAGACCGAGTCGTTTGACGGGTTTATTGAAGCGCTGCAGGGCACTATTGCCCGCCTCTCCGAAGCCAGCGCGTTCGTCAGCTGCCTGCAGGCACAGAACCAGCAGGATAAGAAGGCCGTTCAGCTGGGCGGCCGCCTGGCGACCCTTCGGGCGCTCATTAGTGGAATCATGACCGACTTTGACCACATTCTCCGCTCGACCGATGACGAGACGTTCGCGCAGTGGATCGGCCGGGATCAGGTGCGGCAGCTGGCCTTCGTCCTTAGCGAAAGCCGCGACCAAGCCCGCGAAATGATGAGCCCGGACATGGAGAGCCTCGCGCTCGATTTGGCCATCGACGGTTATCATGGCTGGAGCAGCATGTATGATACGATCGTCAGCCATATCCAAATTCCGTTTGAAGAAAACGGCGAGACCGTGTCGCTGTCGGCCGGGCAGGCGGCCAATAAGCTGGACAGTCCGGACAAGGAGACCCGCGAGTCGATGTTCGTGAAGTGGGAACAGGCATGGTCGGACAAAGCCGACTTCTGCGGGGATACGCTGAATCACCTCGGCGGATTCCGCCTGAAGCTGTACGGACGCCGCGGCTGGGACGAAGTGCTGAAGGAGCCGCTTGAAATCAACCGCATGTCGCGTGAGACGCTGGACGCCATGTGGAATGTCATTCAGGACAACAAGCAGATGCTGCTGCAGTATATGGAGCGCAAGGCCAAGCTGCTCGGCCAGGACCGTCTGAGCTGGGTGGATGTAGAAGCACCGATCAGCAAATCCACGGGCACGATTTCTTACCAGGAAGCGGCGGAAACGATCGTGGAGCAGTTCCGCAAGTTCAGCCCGCGCATGGCCGACTTTGCCGAGATGGCCTTCGACAAGTCCTGGATCGAGGCGGAAGACCGGCCGGGCAAGCGTCCAGGCGGTTTCTGCACCTCACTGAAGCTCAGCAAGGAGACGCGGATCTTCATGACGTTCAGCGGAACCGCTTCGAACGTCTCGACGCTGGCGCATGAGCTCGGACACGGCTATCACCAGCACCTGATGAACGAGCTGCCGATCTTGAACCAGCGGTATGCAATGAACGTTGCCGAGACGGCATCTACCTTCGCGGAGATGATCGTATCGGACGCGATGGTGAAATCGGCTGCCGATGAGCAGGAGCAGCTGGCGCTGCTTGAAGACAAAATCCAGCGGAGCGTCGCATTCTACATGAACATCCATGCGCGCTTCCTGTTCGAGACCCGTTTCTATGAGAAACGGAAGAGCGGTCTGCTCAGCGTTCAGGAGCTGAACACGCTGATGGAAGAAGCACAGAAGGAAGCGTACTGCGACGCCCTGTCGTCTTACCATCCGCATTTCTGGGCGTCGAAGCTGCATTTTTATATTACGGGTGTGCCGTTCTATAACTTTCCGTATACTTTCGGCTACATGTTCAGCACGGGCATCTATGCACGCGCGCTGCAGGAAGGCGCAGGCTTTGCCGATAAATACGACGCCCTGCTGCGCGATACCGGCGTCATGACGGTGGAGGAGCTGGCGAAGAAGCACCTGAACGCTGATCTGACGGGCCGCGATTTCTGGCAGAGCGCGGCAGATCTGACGGCAGAGGATGTCAAGCAGTTCCTGGCCATGACCGATCATCTGGTGTAATCCAGACGGACGGTTCGAATAAACGATTACGCCACACAAAAAGCAGTCCCCTGGGGTTCATTACGCCTCAAAGGGACTGCTTTTTTGATGATACATTAGTTTGGGAGACACGGACTTGTTATATATCGCATCGTAAGAAGGCGATCGCTAAATGCACTCTTGTGGGACTGGATAGCAACATGGAATCGCTTTGTCAGATGTCCGCCCTCCGTAAAGTGCACCAAGCGGTGCATAGTTAGGAACGTCCGCGGATTTCCTGACGCAGGAACATGACGTACGAGATCGCAAAGCAGGCCAGCGTCAGGGCGATCAGCCCGGTGACCTGCGGCCAGATCAGCAGCAGGCTCTGCCCGAAGGGGAGCGGGCTGTCAATCGCGCCGTAGGCCTGCTCCGTCGTGAGCGGACCCAGTGTACGCACCGTCGGCATCAGCAGCGTCGAGGTCGCCTCATTGAACAGCGTATACGGTGAAATCCGGCTCAGCCCGAGCATAAAGCTGACATGGTGGACCATGTCGTCGACCGAAGCCGTGTCGCTGTTAGGCGCAAGGCCCGAGGAGATCAAATTCAGGATCATATCGTAAAAGAAGCTGAAGAACAGCCAGACGGCGATGCCCGACAGCGCCGATGTGGCAGGCTGGCGGAATTTAACCGAGAACAGGATGGATAAGTTCAGCCAGAATCCGATATAGACGATTGTGACAACCAGGAAGCTGAGAATTCTCAGCAGCTCCTCGAATGACGGCGGCAGTCCGACGATCAGAAAACCGAGGGCCAGCACGAGCAGCCCGAGGGAGAGAAACATGAAGCCGATGATCGTGAGCGATGCGATAAATTTGGCGTTCAGCAAATCGTCACGGTGAATCGGCTGCGCCATGATGCGGCTCAGGGTGCCTTTGTTCCGCTCGCTGTTGACGGCGTCGAAGCCGAGGCCGATGCCGAGCAGCGGGCCCAGGAAGCCGATGAATCCGATAAACGACGGCAGGGTGCCGTCGGAGGTGGTGAACAGCTTCAGGATGACGAAATCGCTGTAGCCGTCCGTGGATTTGATAGCGTCCTGCAGGCTGTTCAGCGCCGTATACAGCGAGGCGACGCAGGTCAGGAAGATGATCGCCAGGAGCAGCAGGAAGCGCCAGCTCCGGACATGATCGGAAATTTCCTTGCGCACCAGGACGCGGAATGCCGCCGGGTTCGCATTTGCCCGGCTGAACCGTTCCCGGTCGGAGGGAACGGTTCCCCGCAGCCGGCCGATGCCGTCCTTAAACGGGGTGCTGACCGTGTCCCAGGCTTTATTTAGCTGCTCTTTTAGAACGCTTGCTTCCAAGTTCCTCACCTCCCGCAAAATATCGCCGGTAGATTTCATCCAGGCCGTATTCCTTGCGCTGCAGCCCGTACAGGGCCGCTCCCGACGCGACGACCGTCCGGGCGATCTCCGGACTGCAGTCGGCGTTGACACCGATCTCCAGGCGCGTCCGGTCCTCCGCCGGCCTCATCGAGTCCTGATCCCCGCTCGCGATCCGGACGGAGCTGACCCCTTCAACGCTCTGAAGGTCAGCCAGCAGCGCATCATCCGCCCGGTCCACCTCGGCGGTGATCAAAAGCGGCGTGTCGGTCAGCAGGACGCGGGACAGCGTCTCCAGGTTTCCTTCGGCCAGCAGCCTGCCGCTGACGAACAGACCGACGCGGTCACAGATTTGCTGTACCTGGTGAAGCTGGTGCGAGGAGAGGAGCACCGTCAAGCCCTGGTCCTGGCTGAGGCCGTGGATCAGGCCGAGGAGCTCATCAATCCCTTTAGGGTCGATGCCGAGCGTCGGCTCATCGAGGATGATGATTTCCGGCCGCTTGATCAGAACGTCCGCGAGTCCGAGCCGCTGTCGCATACCGCGGGAGTAATTCCCGGCCTTCTTATGGGCGGCATCCTGCAGCCCTACCTCCTTCAGCAAATAGAGCGAACGATCTTCCGCCTCTTTGTCGGAAATGCCGTTAAGGCGGGCGGTCAGCTTTAAGTTCTCGAGGCCGGTCCAGTCTTCGTAAAAACCGACGTCGTCCGGCAGGTAACCGACGCGGCGTTTGACTTCAATCGGCCGCCGCGTCGGATCCAGCCCCAGCACATTGATGCTTCCGCCGTCCGGTTCGCTCAGGCCGAGAAGCATCAGAATGGTGGTCGATTTGCCTGCGCCGTTTGGGCCGAGCAGGCCGAAGATTTCCCCGCGGCGGATTTGAAGGGACAGATGGTCCACGGCTTTATGGGTGCCGTAGCTTTTGGTCAACTGCTGAATGTCGATGACTGTCTCCGCCAACGTTATCTCCTCCCGTATTTACGAATGAGTACATAGATGCCGCCCAAAATGACCAGGATGATCAGCACGCCGATCCAGCCCCACAGGACGGAGCCTTTGACAGCGACCCGGAAAGAGGCGTTGGATGAAGATTCCGCGGCCTGGGCGGTAATATCGGTCACATAGTCCCCGGCGATGGCTTTGTCGCTTGCGGTCAATTTGGCCTCCACCGTGGTGGACTTGCCGGCGGCGAGCTTATCGACCGTTTTGGGATTAAAGCTGACTTCCCAGTTGGTTGGCGCCGTGGAGGTGAAGTTGATGTTGGTCAGGTCGGCGGTACCGGTATTTTTGACCAGCAGCTCTACGGTTTTATCTCCGCCTGCCTTAATGTCGGTGCTTAACAATCCGCTTGGCGTCGTCAATTCCATGCTGTACTTGCCGGTAATGACGGCTTCGAGCTCCAGCTCGGAATTCGTTGTCTGGTTGGAAGCGCGGATCGGTATTTTAAAGGTACCCTGCGTCACGTTTTCAGCCGGCTTTACATCAACGGTAATGGACTTGTCAGCCCCCGGGTCCACTTCGACGGAAGAGACCTGTTTGCTGTCTGCCGTAAATGTTACGTCCCATCCCTTCTCAGCCTGGGCGGTTAACGCATACGTCTGCTTTTCGGCTGTGCGGTTGGACAGGTTCACCGAATAGGTAAAGGTCGCGTCGGAGTGTCCCTCCAGGTTGGCCTGATCGGTCGTCAGTTCGGTTTGATATGTGCCCTTTTCCGTGATGTTGACCGAAAGTGGCAAAGACGCGAGGCTGCCCGCCGACAGCGTAAAGCGATAGGTTCCCTTGTCGATTTGCATCGGAACCGTCACGTCCAGGGAGATCGTTTGCGATGAATCCGGCATGACCGAAATTTCGTTCAGGTCCCAGCCGCCGCCCGAAATTTTAGCCGTCCAGCCTTCGGGCAGATCGGTAACGGATATCGGGGCTGTAATGACGCTGCCCGAGTTGTTTTTCAGCTCCACGCTGTAATTCAGCGATTCTCCGGGAGGCACGGAAATGGAAGTGTAGGTAGTGTACAGCGTCAGACCTCCGGCTGCATGGACCGGACTTCCTGTGCTGGCGATCAGGAAGCCGATGCAGAGCATCAGCGCCAGGCCGGCGTGTGTGATGATCCTCAAGAAACGTGTCATGAAACAGAACCCTCCTCAAGTGTGTTGGTGATCATCTGGAATACGAATGAAGAGCCGCCACCGGATTTACCGGAAGATTAAAAGAAGATAAAAATTTGCTTAAAAAGGGATAAAATCACGGAAGAGGGGAGTCCGAACCCGAAATTCTTTTGCTAGAATGTTGCTGTAAAAATGGCGGCCAGCGCTCTCTTCGGGACCTGGGTGCAGGGGGCAGGCCGGATCAAGGGAATGAAGAGAATAAGGGGGGATACTCCATCATGCAGGACCGTCCTGAAGCGTGGTTGAAGGAAATTGCAGAGGGCTCGGCTCCGGCTTTCGACCGGTTCTATGATGCGTTTGCTCCGATGGTTTACCGGCTTGCGGAATACTGGATGAAGGACCGGGTAGAAGCGGAAGATGTCTGTCAGGAAATTTTTATCGAAGTGATGGAAAAAGCGGGGCACTACGATCCCGAAAGGGGCAGTGTGGAAGCGTGGCTGGCGGTTCGTGTCCGAAGCAGGGCCATGGACCGCCTCCGGCAAAAGCAGCGGATGGCCGCCCTGCAGCGGACGCAGGAAGAATCGGCCGTTATGCGCTGGCAGCGGACGTTGGAATCGGCGGAGCTTGAAGCGTTCCGGCATCTGGATCAGGAGCAGGTGAGGGCGGCGCTGCGCAGCATCCCGCCTATGCAGCGAATGGCTCTCTACGGGAGCTATATGATGGAGCTGACGCACCGCGAACTGGCTGAGAAGATGCAGAAGCCGGTCGGAACCGTGAAGTCGCTGATCCGCTACGGCATCCGGAATTTGCGCAACAGATTGGAGCAGGGCCAGGTTACCCAGGCCGGCGAGGGAGGTGAACCGCATGCGGTTGTCCATTCGGGAAAATGGGAGCAATCATCCTGAAGGCTGTGCTGAGCTGCCCGAGGAAAAGCTGGTCGATTACGCGATGAAACAGCTGGAAGAGCCGGAGCGTCTCCTCGTCGAGGAGCATACCGCCGCTTGTCCCCACTGCAGGGAGCGCCTTGCCGAGTGGGAGACGGTGATGCAATCCGTTGAGCTGGTCGGCTCGGTAGTGAGCGAGCCAGCCTCGGCTTTGGAAGACAAGCCAACCGCTGCAGCGTTGAGCACACCGCAGCCCGGGTCGCCGATACGGGCCGTGGGTGCCGAAGAGAAAACCGCATCAGAGACGGATTGGCAGGCCTCCAGCGACGTAGCTGGCCCGTTCGCCGCCTCGTCCGCAGCTCCTGGCCCGTCCGCCCGTCTGGGCCGCAAAATGCGGCTTCTGGCCCGGCTCCGTTCCCTGGAAAAAGGATTTGTCCGCCGGCGGCGTTACCTTGTACCTGCCGCAGCGGCAGCGGTTGTTGCAGGCTGCGTCGTTGCCGGACTGTTCTCCTTGAAACATCGCGAGATGCCGTCCGCCGATGCTATCGATCAAGCTTTTACATCCAAAATCGCTGTTATGCAGTCGGCCAATTACGATCAGTACCGGATTCCGCCGCTTCCGCCGCTCCACGGATCGGGAGGCGTGTGGATCGACCGGGATTCGGGTGAGATGCTGATCGTGATCGAAGGTCTTCAGCCACCGGAGGAAAAGGCCTACCAGGTATGGCTGCAGCATGAGCAGCGGTCGGTCAGCATGGGAATGCTGATGACGGGTAAGGCCGAGGGTAAAGGTTATTATTACGGATACGGGACCATGGACCCGGACCAAATTGTGATCAGTCTGGAACCTAAGGGCGGAAGCCGGGTTCCGACCGGACCCGAAGCACTAAGGGTGTCTGTCGATGATAACAGGGAGTAGCGTCAGCCTGGGGATCTTAAATGCCCTCGGGCTTTTTTTCTTTTCAGATTTCGCGTTAGCCCGGGATAGCCGCTTTAAGCCGATGTTTTTAGGGTGATGGGATCATCGAAACAGATTTGGTGGAGCGTTCATTGGAGTTGATTCGTGGTTTTTCGTGCTGTTCTTGGAATATCCTTGGGGAAATCACATTTTGTCAAAATAACCAGAAATATAGCGATTTGTTGCCGAAAATAAAATTACTTTAACGAAAATAATAGGAATTATTACCCAATTATGTTTGATGTTGTTGTATGATACCACATGCTGTCTTATAATGAGTCATAAGCCCTATGAGTTTTGGCGAATTTTGGAGAGGGGGAAAAAGATGATCAAAACCGAGCAGTTATCTCTGGCAAGGCAATTGGATTTAGTGTTTAAGGAACTGGAAGAAGAGCTGTCAGGACTATCATCCGGCACGGTGTTTGTGCAAATACGAAATAATGTCATTGGTAAATTTGGTATCCGGCATCATCCGCTGGAAGGACGGAACGGGGAAATTCATTCCCAGGGTTCCGGACTGACTCCAGTACAGTACTCGTCTTTTCGTCTCATGGCTTTAGAAAGTTTAAAATACAAGCGCCACTGGACTCACGGTGAAATCAGCTACGAATTTACGATCCGGCAGGGGCTCATTGCGGTGGATGCCATCTTGGAATCCAACTATAACATGGCTAACCTGATGATCCGGTATCCGAGACATACATATCCTGAAACAGTAACAGAATTGTCGTAGTTCGTCGTGGACTTATTTTTATCATCCCTTCTTGCTTTTGTAGTATGACTTTATCCATGAATATCCGAATAGTTTGATTAGCACAGAAGACAGACCCAGGTTTAGCGGTAGTTTTTATTGCGATGATTGAATGGTTAGCTCCGCTGTACATTTTATAAATTCTATAATTAGAAAAAGGCAGCCCTTGGAGTAATCCAGAGGCTGCCTTTTGTAGGCGGGGACGGCTCGCGCCGGGCCCGGCTCATCATGATATCAACATATACAAATGCAGATTATTGGCCGGAACGACCCGATAATTGCTGCTCTGCCAGTTGTACCAGACGTTTTGTGATGTAACCTCCCAAAGAACCAGTCTCACGGGAAGTGTAGTTGCCCATGTATCCGTCTTGTGGCATTTGAACGCCAAGCTCTTGTGCAGCTTCAAGTTTCAGTTGTTGAAGAGCAGCGTTAGCTTGTGGAACCACCAGGTTGTTCGAGCGGCTTCCGCGTCCTTGGTTTTGACCTTGACCCATACCCATGTTTGTCACCTCCTTTGAACTTTATGGAGTTATTATGGTACGAAAGATTTGAAAACATGCAGCAAGAATGGAGATATAAATTGGTAAATAGAGGATAACGCAAAAAGGGCCGCACGCTTCAAGCAGCATGCAGCCCTGTTATTTGTAAATTTGAAAATCCGCGTTTTCCTATGCCTGATTCTAAGGAGTCGGCTTAATGGTCTTCAGAAGGATAGATCATGTCCAGCGTCAGGTCCATCTCGACCGATGCCTTCGGCTCGATCCGGATCAGTCCCGTCAGGTCCGGTCCCGCGGCAAGATTGGGCGCATCCGGCAGCCAGGTATATGGCTCGATGCATAAAAATTCGTCCGCTTCGCCTTTCGTATAAAGGACCCAATGTTTATAGTACTTCGGATCCGCAGAATACTTCAGTCCGTACCCGTCACTACGCATCAGCAGGGCTTCCGCAGGCTGTCCCTCCCCGATCCGGAGCGGCGTGTCGAAGTTGGTCCCGGCAAGATTGAGTCCTTGATTGAGCTGATCGAGGGGTCCGAGCGGGAGGAGCTCGCCGGTCGTAATTAAATCCTTATCCAGCGCATATTCCGCGCTTACAGGCAGGGTAAGCGTCCACTCTCCCGGCTGCCCGTCAAGCAAAAACCATGTATGAAAACCGATGCCGAAAGGTATCGGATGGTCCCCCAGGTGGGTAACCTTTAAGTGTTGGGTCAGTTTGGACCCTTGAAGGCGAAGCGTCATTTCCAGCTTCAGCGGTGCGGGAAACTGCTCCATCCAGTGTGGATCGTCTGAGGTCAGGAACTCCGAGGTCACTGCACAGCCTTCTTCGTCTTCTTCGATATCGCTGACTCTCCAGGACTGCGTCCGGTGGAGCCCGTGAATATGGTTGTCTCCGGCAGTGTTCCGGTCGAACTGATACGATCTGCCTTCGTATTCAAAATGGCCGCCGCGGATCCGTCCCGGGGGAATCAGCATCGGCATGCCAAAATGGTAAGGTTTTTGCAGGTAGAATTCCAGATCGTTGTCATCAGGTCTCCGAACGACCTGCCGGTTTAGGGTATGGTCCAAAATGGAAATGACATTGTTTCCAAGCGATGGCAGCAGTGTGACTTCAAGCTCACGGCTATGCAGGATATAGGTATCGTATCCGTTCCATTGCCCTTTGGTCACTTGTTTCATATCGTTGCTCCTTTTTCCTCTAAATTCATTTAGCCTTCAAATATCTAACCCATATCATAACAGATTTGATGGCGTTTCGTAAAAAAAGGGGTTTGACAATTCGACGATCTGAGCTTTATCATAGGCATTGCAAAAGGCTTTCAATGATTATGTAAACACGATGACAGGGACAAGTAAGCAAAGACGGCGTAACCTTCAGAAAGCCGGTGGTTGATGCGAACCGGTGGAGCCGATTTTGCCGAATGGACCCTTGAGTGCCGCGTTGAACGGAAGCAACCATGACTTCCTGCGTAGACCGGCCGGCGATTCCACGTTACGGAAGCAGAAAGGCTGACAGTTGTCGCTTCCACATGGGCGGCTTGCAGCAAATAAGGGTGGCACCACGGTCTCACGTCCCTTGCGGGCGTGGGGCCTTTTTTGTTTTTACCATTTTTAAAGTTGGAGGGATTGTTGATGAAAACCGTACTTTCCGGCATTCAACCCAGCGGCAAACTGACGCTCGGCAACTATATCGGAGCCATGAAAAATTTTGTAAAACTGCAGAACGACTATCAGTGCAATTTTATGGTCGTCGATCTTCACGCGATTACGGTACCCCAGGAACCCGAGGCGCTACGGGAGCAGTCCGAGGCGGTAGCCGCCTTGTTCATCGCAGCGGGCATTGATCCGAATAAGGCGAACGTGTATATGCAATCGCATGTTCCGCCGCATGCCGAGCTCGGATGGCTGCTGACGACGCTCACCTCGATGGGCGAGCTTGAACGTATGACCCAGTTTAAAGACAAATCGGCCGGCAAGGACTCCGTAGGCGCCGGATTGTTTGTCTATCCCGCACTGATGGCGGCAGACATTCTGGTGTACAATGCGGATCTGGTTCCCGTAGGCGAAGACCAGAAGCAGCACTTGGAGCTTGCCCGCGACCTGGCGGGACGCTTTAATCACCGCTTTGGCGACTATTTTACCATTCCGGAACCGTACATCCCCAAAGTGGGCGCGCGGATTATGTCGCTGGACGACGCTTCGAAAAAAATGAGCAAAAGCAATCCGAACCCGGGAAGCTATATCGCCCTCTTGGACCCGCCGGATGTCATCCGCAAAAAGATCAGCCGGGCCACGACCGATTCGGGGAAAGAAATCCGCTATGCACCGGATGAAAAACCGGAAATCAGCAATTTGATGAGTATTTACTCGCAATGCTCCGGCATGTCGCTGCAGGAAATTCAAGATAAATACGAAGGTCAAATGTACGGCGGATTTAAAAAGGACCTGGGAGAAGTCATCGTAGCGACGCTCGAGCCGCTTCAGCAAAAATATGACGAAATCCGCAAGTCCGGTCAAATTCATGATATATTGGCGCAGGGCGCAGGCAAAGCCATGGAGAAGGCATCCCGCACCGTGGCCGAAGTCAAAGAAAGAATGGGATTTCTCCCGGCCAAGAAATAACTTCCCCGGCGGCAGCAATGCCTAGCGCATTACTGGTTGCCGGGCTGCTGAAGCCGGTTCTTGCGGGCTTTGACCACAAAGCCCCACCCGATATTGAGAATTGCGAGAATGCCGAGCAGCACGGCTACCCAGCCGTTATAGCTGATGGAGACGGCGCATGCCATCAGAAGCAGGATGGACGAGGCAGCAAACCATAAAGACAAGCCTTTACTCATTGGCAAAAACCTCCATTTCATATATAGAAACTTTCTTGTATAACTGTGTCGCTGCGAGCCATACTAAGCTTGCAAGCTTGCATTTCAATAAGACGCAGAATTGAAGGGAGACTCTTATTATGGCTAGATCTCGTTCCAACAATCTGGTGGTACCTCAAGCAAACGCTGCACTGCAGCAATTGAAAATGGAAGCGGCTCAGGAGCTCGGCGTTCAAATGCCGCAAGACGGATACATGGGCAACTACACTTCCCGTGAAACCGGTTCTCTCGG
Source organism: Paenibacillus sp. VMFN-D1 (assembly GCF_003386155.1). Lineage (NCBI taxonomy): Bacteria > Bacillati > Bacillota > Bacilli > Caryophanales > Paenibacillaceae > Paenibacillus > Paenibacillus sp. VMFN-D1. The sequence continues at coordinate 37,951 of NZ_QRDU01000002.1, forward strand.
GGGATACATTACGAAACGTCTGGTTCAATTGGCAGAGCAGCAACTTTCCGGCCAAGGCAGATAGTTCCATACAGGAAAGTATTTCGGGTCCGGAGCGCCGACAGGTGCTTCGGTCTTTGTCTTGCAACTAACGTGATTCTCTCTTATCCGGCAGCATCCGTCAAGAGGCAGGCTGTTTCCAGAACAAGCGGGGCGGCTGAAGAACATTACGACGGAAGGATAGAAGGCGTTACGGTAAAAAAGGGATCTGCGGAATTTTTCGCAGATCCCTTTTTATTATGCATCCCCGCGGCACTCAGCCTGAATTGATGGAGAGCCGCTTGTTCATTTTTTTGGAGCTCAGCCAGCCGACGTAAGTATTGATCGGCTGATAATTTTTATCCATGACGAGCACAGCGACGAACGGATACTGTCTCCGGTGCCGGTAGCGCACATCCGCCCAGCGGACCACATAGCCCCAGGGCAGCGGCTCGACTTCGGCCACCGCGAAGGAGGAGAAGTACAGGAAGGCTTCCACATCGGGATGCTTCCGCGAATGCTCGACCGCCGGATGGGACTCCGTGACGGCATGCTTTCTCCATTCGAGGGTATGCCCGTTCAGTACGCCGATCTGATAGCTGCCGTCCGGATGGGACTTGACGACATGCCACTTATTATAGGAAATGGTCGGAATGACGAAGTAACGTTCTCCCGGCTTACGGCTCTCATCCAGCCGCATCACTTCCCGGGTGCGCATCGAATGGGCGCCGGTCCGCCAAATATAATAAAACACCGTCAGGATATATACGACAGTGAACAGCGGTGCAGGATGTACCGCTCCCGTACTCCAGAGCAGAACGGCCAGGGCGTGCAGCGTAAAAATAAACGGATCAAAAATATGAATGATGTTCCACGAAATCCACTTTTCCGTCACGGGCCTGAAGGCCTGGGTTCCGTACGTGTTGAACAGATCGCTGAACACGTGCAGACAGACGGCGATGCCGGTCCAGAGCACGATATGCCCGGATGGGACACCGCTGAACAGAAGGGACAGGATTCCGCTGATCAGAGCGGTCCAGATGACGAGAAACGGCAGGGAATGAGTAATTCCCCGGTGATTTTTAACATAGAGGGCATTGCTTTTGAACCGCAGCAGGCCGTCGAAATCCGGAGCCTGCGAACCGATGACAGTGCCCAGCAGCACCGCGGCGGCAAGCGTGGGACTCGCGGCAACCGCCGGATCGACGTAGGCGAGACCGGCCAGGCTGAGTCCAATCACAAAATGTGTGGCAGTATCCATTTACCATGTCTCCTTCTTGTTGTTCTTTATTCTATTGTAACAAACCCGGAAGCTGATTTCCTTTCCGGCAGAATGCCTCAATATAGTTACTACCCAATATTGGATGAATTTATTAGTGTTTGACCATACTATTACGTGTCGCTAATACGTGTCACTAAATTGTCAAAATGGTGAATGATTTTGGAGAGGATTGTCAAACACTTTTACCTTTTGATATGATAAACTTTATAGCGGAGGGCAAGTTCCTCCATAATGACAGAACTAAGGAGGATCTTAAGGCGTGGATAATCACTTGACTTACCAAGCTCCTTCGGATTCCGCAGCGCTTTCCATCAATCAAACGCCACCCAATCCATCGGCAACTTGGAAAGATTTTATCACATTAACTAAACCCGGTATTCTCCGGTCTAACTTAATTGCTGCATTTGCAGGTTTCTGGGTCGCATCCCAATGGGATATTCATATAGGCAAGATGATTTTGACTCTACTAGGAACCATGCTGGTCATGGCTTCCGCCTGTGTCTATAACAATTATTATGATCGTGAACTGGATATGAAGATGGAACGGACGCGTAAACGTACGCTTCCGGCCGGCCGCATAAAGCCAGCAGTTGTACTCTGGTATGCCTTTATTCTAGGTGTGCTGGGACTCGCTGACCTTTTTATTTTTTCAGGGGTTATGGCCGGCATCTTCGGAGTTATCGGTATGTTCGTCTATGGAGTCGTTTATACGATGTGGCTGAAACGGACGTCCACCTGGAGTACTTCCGTCGGCGCGATTTCCGGGGCTATGCCGCCGGTAATCGGTTATGTTGCCGTAACGGGTACGGTAGATATGGGCGCTGTTCTGCTGTTTGCGATGCTGTTCTTGTGGCAGCCGCCTCACTTCTGGGCTCTCGCCATCCGGCGTGTCGAAGAATACAGAGTGGCGGGATTCCCGCTGCTGCCGGTCGTCAAAGGCGTTAAGCGTACCAAGATTCAATGTATTCCTTACCTGGTATTGCTGGTTCCGGTACCGGTATTAATGTATGCATACGGCTATGTGGGCATTTACTTCATGATCATTTCGCTCTTGCTGTCCCTGATCTGGCTGTACTATGGCATGAAGGGATTTACCGCCAAAGACGATGAAGCATGGGCTAAGAAAACGTTCTTCTTCTCGATAAATTACTTGACCTTGAGCTTGATCGCAATGATTTTGAACACAACTCACTAAGTTCTTACCCAGAATCCCATGGAATCATGGGATTCTTTTAAAAGGAAGAAATGAAAGCCTGTTCACCCGGGCACAAGCGGGTCACCCGGCCTCCAGGACGGATGTTCCCGCGTCGGTGTTACATAACAAACTACTGCCTGTAGTCCTGGGGAGGCAGGGCGGGATCAAGAATCCGCCGGCATAAGGGACAGCAGGAATCGTGATTAGGGAGAGGGGAACGAATTCGATGTTGAAGCGCTACAAATGGACTTGGATTTTGCTGGTGGTGATTGTGATTGGAGCAGGGTACCTGGTATATAACGCCATGGGATTCGGCAAAGAGAAGCTTCCGGTCATCAGCCAGGTCGGAGATTTTTCGTTTGAAAATGTGGATGGCAAAACGGTAAGCCTGGACGATACCAAAGGCAAGGTCAGATTGTTCTACTTCTTCTACACCAGCTGCCCGGACGTATGCCCGGTAACGACCTTCATGCTGTCGCAGACGCAGAAGCAGCTCGTCAAGGACGGAACCTTCGGCAAAGACGCGGAGTTCGTCTCGATCTCCTTCGATCCGAAGGTTGATACCCGGGAGAAGATCAAAGAGTTCGGGGACAAGTTCAATGTCGATTACAACGGCTGGTACTTCCTGAGAGGCGAAGATCAGCAGATCCGCGATCTGGCCGAAAAGTCGTTCAAAATCGCCATTATGGGAGACAACAAGGACAACTTCTCCCATGCCAACATTATTGCTCTTGTCGACCGGGACAATCAGGTCCGCAAGCTGTATAACGCCAACAATACGGATGAAGTTACGGCAGAATCCCTTGCCAAGGACGTTGAGGCGTTGGCCAAGGAATAATCAAACAGGAAGGCGCCACGATCCCCGGCATGCTCCGGATGGGTAGGCGCCTTTTTTTTGTGAGAGATAAGAAAGTACCAAATTTAGCGTTTGCGGAGTAGTTTCCTTGTATTGGGCTCCCCGCAAAGGATCTGCAATCGGCATCGAAGCATAAGCTCCACTTCGTGGGGCTATTTTGCGTTAATCTTTGGACCATACGGTGTAGGAATCGGGATAAACGATAAATTCCTCAAGCCCCGCTTTTTCCAGCTGGGAAATGATATATTCATCGGGTGTGCCCTCAACGCCCCGGTATCCCCGTCTTGTGTAGATGTGGCCTGCATCCGGGAAGGCATCCCGGAGAACGCCGCGAATCCTTTTACCGGAGCTGTCGTTGTCCATAAACAGATAAACCTCGCTGTCCTTAATTTCTTTGCGCAAAGACTCGAGCCTTGTCGTGTTTAACGTTCCGTACGTGCACACAATTTGAATTTCGGGATCCAGCAGGCGGCGGACCTTACTGCGGTCGTTTTTTCCCTCGACAATAATATAGATCGGCATGATGGCTCACCTCGGACTAAGAGAAGGATATTTGTCTCGAAATTCCCCGGGAAATGTTGAAGCTTAGGTCCGGGTAATTCTAGTGTAGCTTGTTTTCGGCAAGCCATGCAAAAAAAAGTAAAACGATCTGTCCAGCAGGGTAGACAGACCGTTTAATATGGGAAGATCGCCGTTCTAGCACCAGAATGCACGCAAAATGATGACAAGCAGGATAAACAGTACCAGTACGACGCCTACGTTACTGTAAGGCACACACGGAGCTGCCGCTACGGGAGCTACCTTGGTTGCAGGTGCGGCCACCGGTGCTACTACAGGACCACAGCCGCAGTGAGAATACAAACCCATCGAGATCACCCCTCTTTCTTGCCTGGTCGGTTAACACAATCCATCTTATGTGGGTGAGTGCAGGAATTATTGTGCAGGGGCCTATCTCTTGATTTTTAGGCTTATGTCTACACTGGATTCTAGTTCATATGCGGATGAAGCGCAGATCCCTTGCGGTTGATGGGGATCATCATAAGTCCCGCCATGAGGAGGACAAAAGCGATGTAGTACGGTGACACGGATCCTCTAAGCTGGCCTGCGGCGATCGGACCGATGAAGGAGCCGATGGACATGGCGATGGACTGGAGCGAAAAGATCCTTCCCAGCTTGCTGCCGCCGCTGAGCTGGATAAACATGGAGGCAAGTCCAGGGAAGATGATGCCTTTTGCCGAACCGAGAATAAACAGGATGACGACCAGCGGTACATGAGGAAACGCGGCCATGCCAAAGAAGCAAAGAGCCATCAATAGAACGCCGGCGATGACCCTTTTGTAGGGTGAATAGCGGTTGATAAACAGCATGCTCAGCGTAACCAGGGCGCCGATGCTCAGGACGGAAAACAGGATGCCGGTCGATTTAATGCCTTCCACCCCGGTATCGCGCAATGGCAGCTCGAAGAACAGGATCCCTTGGGAACAGGAAACGACAAAGGGGAGGATAAAATAGCGCCAGGATACGCTGGGGGCAGGAGACGACAATGCAGCTTCTTCATTACCGCCACGGGCATCTGTCATCGCCTTGACCGGTTTCGGCACGCTGAAGACAGCCATGACGCCGGTTGCAATCAGCAGCCACCCGAGACCCTGGAACGTTGTCGAATAACCGGTATGTGCCACGATAAAAGCTCCTGCAGCCGGCGACACGACCGAGGCCAGGGTATGCACTACGCCATGACCGGACATATATTTGCCCTGGGTCACTTCGTTTTTGGACAGGGAAGCGAGCAGGGCAAGGCAGGCGGGCGACAAGAAGGCCAGCACAAAGCCGCTGATTGACCGCAGGACCAGCAGCTGCCAAGGGTACTGCACATGCGCCTGCAGCAGGAGGACGATGCCGGCCGATACGAGGCTGAAAATGATATAGCGCCGGCTGCCGTGCTTGTCGATGACCGTACCTGCAATCAAATTGCCGGGCAAATGGGTGAGTGCGTAAATGCCCATCATCCACCCGATAAAGACCGGCGCTGCTCCCAAGGAGACCGCGAATGGCGTGAGTATGGGGTACTGGGCGTGAAGGTCGAAGAAGGCGAGAAACAAAAACATGTACAGCCAAATAGCAGTTTTCACGTGAGCAGCTCCTTTTCGCAGATTCATCATCTGTACGTTCGGTATGGAACGGGGGTTGGCCAACGGATAAGACAACCATTCGTTCATCAATCTACGTGTACGTTTCTACTTGGCGGCTTAGACCCTCTTTTTTGGGACGGGCAAATCGATAGCTTTGCAGGTTACGTAAGACTGGACTGCTGTATGCCGGGCAGATTGTGGATTTCTTGATAATGGAGGCACCTACGCCCCGGGAACGACGGAAAGCCCCGTCTAAGGGCTGGCTGACAGCCGATGTCCGGATCATGTATAATCGAATGGAAGTTTCTAAATCACTTGATAGGGTGGCTTAAGCCCTTCAGGTCGATGGGAGTGTGTTTTTGAAATGGATATGCAGGTATGGTCCGATTTTCTGCAGCAAAACTGGCTGGTGATCGTGATTGCCCTTGTCGTGCTGTTTATCGTCCTGAATCTGGTCAAGACGATGGTCAAATGGGCGCTCGTCATCATCATCGTGCTGGCGCTTGTCGTATACAGCGGCATTTCCCTGGAGCAGATCAACCAGGTCGTGACGACGGTGAAGGACGAGACCGTAGATACGCTGAAGAACGAAGCTATGGATGTCATGATGAAAGAAGCCAAGGATGCCAAGTATGCAGACAACGGGGACGGAACGTTTACGATCACGACGCCGAACCTGGAAATGAAGGGAACCAAGGGAAGCGACAAAGTGGATGTCACGTTCCGCGGCGTACCCCTCGGGCAGTGGAAAATCAACGACACGGTCAAATCGTTTATCTCCGAATCCCAGAGCCAGGCGGGCGGTTCAAATGGAAAATAAAGGACTTAATCCATGCACCAACGTGGAGGGGGTCATCTTATGCTGCAATCATGGATAGAAAGTCTAAAGGAATTTAACATCATCAGCATCCTGCTGCTGCTAATCCTGCTGGTATCCCTGCTTCAGGGCTGGAGCCGGGGCGCATCCCGCTCTGCGGGAAGGCTGCTGTCCCTGCTGAGGGAAAGCGTCTTTATTCTGCTGGGGCTGGTGCTTGCGGTTCCTTTTACCTTGTGGGTATCACCCAGAGTTCAGGAATGGCTTGCCGATTATGCCAGCCAGCTCCCGAACCGGGATTTGAAAATGTGGGAGCAGATTTACTATACGTTCATTACGGCGATGGCCGATTTCCCGCTGATGCGGTTTGCCGTCATTTTTATCGTGAGCTACAGCATCATCCGTTTCCTGATCCGATGGTTGACGGTGCTGATCTTCGGCGGGAGCAGTGCGCTCTTTAATCCGGGCGGGAAGTCCTCCGCTTCGCTCCTTAGCCGTCTGGCCGGTGCGTGCATCGGCCTCTTGATCGGGGCAGGACGGTGTATCGTCGTCGTTGCGCTGCTGTTCGTGTACGTATCGCTGTATCCGCACACCTCGTTTACCCAATACGTGGAGGCGTCGCCGATCTATAAAGAAGGGGCGCAGCGGGTCATCGAGCCGTTGTCAGGTCACTTGGTAAAAGACAAGCTTCCGGTATTCACGAAAGCTGTCGAAAAAGAGCTGAACGGCATCATGCAGCGCAAATACGAGGTGATCGACCACGCGATTCCTTCGGATATCGAGGCGGCCGCCGCCGAGATCGTCAAGGGCGCGGATACCGACGAGGAAAAGGCGCGTAAATTGTATGACTGGGTCGGCACCCGGGTGCAGTACGATTACGGCAAAGTCGATGATTACGAGCAGCGGGGCATTTGGCATGAACAGACGCCGCAGGATACGTTCAACACGAAAAAGGGTGTCTGCATCGATTATGCCAGACTGTATGCAGTGATGGCCCGGTCCCAGGGCCTGCAGGTGAAAGTGGTCACAGGCCAAGGCTATGACGGCCAGGGCGGATATGGACCGCATGCCTGGAATGAAGTGTATTTGCCTGAAAAGAACAAGTGGGTGCCGCTGGATCCGACATGGGCGCAGAGCGGCGACTGGTTCAATCCTCCGAAGTTTGCGGAGACGCATATTAAGGAGCAGATGCTGTAATTCAAGCTGGTATATCTAATGGTACAGGATCATTGACAAAATCCCCTTGCCCGTTCTGGGCAAGGGGATTTTTTGCTTTGAATGGATGATGCTTTGAGGCCGGATGCTGGGCTTCATTTCCGAGTTCGCAGCTTCCTTAAGGTTGCCGTCAAGGTTACGCAGGCAGCTTGATTTGCTGGCCGGGATAAATCCGGTTGGCGTTCTTGATGTGATTCAGGTCGCGCAACGTCTGCCAGGTCGTGTCGTATTTCAGCGAGATGCTGTACAGCGTGTCGCCTTTCTTGACGATATAGACCTTCGCGGCTGGAGCAGGAGCCGGTTTGACCTCAGGCTGCGGCTTGGCTGGCGCTGCCGGCTTCGAAGGCGCCGACGTTTCCGGTTTGGCCGGCGTTGGCGCTGGTCCGGACGGTGTCGGCGCTGTCGTTGCCGCAGGGGCAGGTCCTTCGGTAATCCGACCGGCCGGTCCTTCCGGAATCGGCTTGCCCTGCTGGATATAGTTGATCAGGGCTTCGTCCAGGGCGCCGTACATGCCGGCTTGCGGATACTTCGTGAACATCGTGTATTCGTCGCCGCCGACAGCCATAAAGTCATTGGTCGCGAGTGAATACGTGGCGTCCGGATCGAGCGCTTTATCGCCGATCTTCACGGAGTGAACGCGGCTTCCTTTCGGCTTGGACGTATCAATCTTAAACGACACCCCGGAAACCTGGGAGAAGCCTCCCTTGGACTGCGGATAGTCGGATACGCCGTTCTCGAGAGCTGCCTTAATATCAGAGCCTTTAACCTTCAGCTGCACGATTTGGTTGCCGAATGGCAAGACCGTAACGATGTCGCCTTTGGTGATGGTGCCGGCTTCGATCGACGCGCGGATGCCTCCGCCGTTCGTGATCGCCACATCCGATTGGCTCACATCGCGCATCGCATCGGCCAGCAGGTCACCGAGGTTAGTTTCGCCGGTGCGCGCTTTCTCGCGGGACCCTTCCAGCTTCACAGGCGTCTCGCCGACCTTTTCCTTCAGAATCGGCTCCTGCTCCTTCTGGATGGAAGCGACCAGATCGGCGACCTTCGGGTCGGCCTTGATATCGGCTGCTTCCTTCTCATCGATCAGCGTGGCTTCTTTCTTCACCACTTTATGGTTGTCGACCCACAGATCGACGACGCCGACATATTTCGTGTATTCGCCGGCGCTGGCGGTCAGCGTGTTGTTGTCGGCCATCAGGCCGTTTTCCAGAACCGTATGGCTGTGTCCGTCGATGAAAATGTCGATGCCGGGCACTTCCTTAACGACCTTAAGGCTGGTGTCGACACTTGATTTGTCCTGACCGAGGTGGCCAACTACGACAACGACGTCGACTTGCCCGCGGATTTCGTTCACCCATTTCTTGGCTTCGGCCGATGGATCGGCGAACTTCAGCCCGGTGACGTTGGTCGGGTTCGTCTTATATGCGGTCTCCGGCGTGCTGAGGCCGATAATGCCGAACTTGACGCCGTCGACTTCCTTGATTATGTAAGGCTTGAAGAGGGTAGTGCCGTCAGACTGGATGACGTTCGCGCTCAGCATCGGAAACTTCAACTCCTTGGAGAGTTCCACGAGATGCTTCCAGCCGTAGTTGAATTCGTGATTGCCCGGAACCATGGCGTCATAACCCATTTCGTTCATGACCTTCACGATGCTCTCGCCTTGAACGAGCGTGGCAAATGGTGTACCGTGTACGGCATCGCCTGCATCAAGAACGAGTGTATCCGGATTTTTGCTGCGGTATTGGTTAAAGATTCCTGTGACCTTGGCAAATCCCATTTCAGGGGATGCTTCTACCGCACGGCCGTGCATATCATTCGTGTGCAGAATCGTAATATGCTTGCCGGACGGGGCGGATGGCTCCGGGGTGCTCCCGGTCGTACCCTCTGCCGCCGCTGCCGCCTGGGCCGAACCAGCCAACAACACCGCGCTGAACAGAAGGGAGGTGAACCATTTCCTTGTGATCATGAATCTCATAACCTCCTAAATCGTATTAGATAATTTTCCTTCCCTATTATTCTAATAGACTATCAGAACGGTGAAATAAGACTTATGAATCATTTATTGGCCTAAGGTTGAATATAAGTGTGCATTTCCGGTGGGATGCCGACACGCTTGCAGTAGGTTTCAGCCGTTTCTCCCTGCAGTATCGCCGTTCCCGCGGACAGAAGGCCGACGGCAAACCGGTTGGCCTGCCGCTCCAGCTTGCCGGGGGCAAAGTAGGAATGCTCCTCCAGAAAAAAACGGTTGATCCCCTTATGGAGCCGGTCATGGCCGAGCTCATGCGCGCAGACAAACCGCTGCCACTCAGGGGACAGCTCGCTGTGAATCACAATGAACCGCCGTCTCAGTTTCCGGTAATAGAGTCCCTTGGTGGATTTGCCAAGATCCAGATAGCGGATATGAATGCCAAGGGACCGGGAAAGTTCGAAAGGGCAGCTGGTCTTATATTTTCGGATTAGCTTTCGAATCATTTCATCCATAGGATTCACCTGCAAGTTGTGGATTGTTCGTCCCACCCATCACGAAGAAGGGGGGCTGTCCGGAGAGCCTGGCTCCTTCTTCTTCCGCTTATTCATCTGCTTCGCTTCCCAGAACAGCCCGGTGAGGACATCCTTGATGCGCTGCTTGTCCTCAGCGTCCAGCGGAATGCCGTCGAACATCAGCTCTCCGTCTTCCTCGAGCATTTTTTTGAAATCCCGCTTGTCCTTATAGGTCGCCCATGCCGGCGTTTCCTCCCGCAATCCTTTGGGAGCCCCGTCTGCATCCCAAAACCCTGCTGCACTCATCAGCTCGCCGTATGGAACTTCCAGCGCGTCCGCGAGCTTCCGGATGGTCGGCGGTTTGGGCACGCCCCGAATCCCGTTCTCCATGCGGGAAATTTGCGAATTGCTGATGCCCGATGCTTCGGCAAGCTGGTTGATCGTCATGCCCTTCTGCTCGCGCAGCCGCTTAAGCACGGCTCCGAATTCTTTTTCCACGGTTTAGCCACTCCCTCTATGACGTTGATCTATTTCTAACCGTTACTATAATCCAATGTTGCCAAAAGGTAAAGAAAAATGATGTTATAATTACCAAATGGCATGAAAGAAAAAGGAATCCGGAGCGAAATGGTGGTTAAGCCGGGATTTCCGGGTTTTACGGGATACCCAAAAAGTGGTATGTTAACATCATTATACGAACAAAAATGCGAACAAGCCACAGTTTTTTTAGGTGAACATCCATGAAGGAGCGTGTTTGAATATGGATCAAATGCTGCCGCAGCTGGACCGCCGCAAGACCCAGGCCGCCGTTGAAGCGATTTTGGAAAAATACCGGATCTATAAAACGATTACGTTTGAAGTCAGGGAAGCGAGCGTTACCGCCTCTTATACCGAACGGTTTCACGGACCGACCAACGTGACCTCGGACCAGACGGCACAGGTCGCCGTCTACAATGTAGACGCGCCTGCGGCCCGCCAGGCATACTGCCGGATGATCGAGTCGATTGTGGAACGGCTGGGCGAACGGGAACAGACGCTGATCCGCGAACGGTATATGAAGGAAGATGATGTCTTCGACTATAAAGTCTACAATTACGTGCTCGACCCGCCGGTCAGCAAGGATACGTACACGAAAATACGAACGCGAGCCTTCTATAAAATGGCGCTGGCGTTTGCAGACCGCGGGCTGCTGACGTTATCCGAGCTTCAAAAAGCCAAAGCATGCAATTCCAAATAAAGCCTGCTCATAAGCGGGACAAGCCGGGGACCGGAGAGGTCTTCGGCTTTTTTCTTCATCTAATGGGAAGCGGGAGTTTCGGGGGATGAACCGGCCGCAGAAGTGCTGATCCTAACCATTCTCATCTGGAATAAAAAGGATGAAAAAATACGAACATATATTCGTACTATTTTCCGCCGATAACCGTCCGAACTGCCGTCAGCGTTTTCGAATCCGGGGTGTAAGATTATATCATCGGGAATGAAGCAAAGGGACGTACCGAACACAATCAGTGGATGTTAAGCCGGCCGGAAGGGCCGGTTTTTTTGCGGACGTGTGACGCTTCATTGCCCGGTAAGCTTTGATCAAGAGAAAGGAGGGGGCCGAGTTGATACAGATTCAGCGGACACAAAAGAATGGAAGGGGCTGTGACGCAAAAGAAACGGATCGGCGGGTAGTAGTATGAGGGAAGCCGTTAAACAGGCAGTCGCCGCCTTGATTCCCGAGCTGGAAGGCCGGATCTACGATGTGCAGCCGCGAGCAGAAGGGGACGACGGGCCATGCGCTGTTCTCACCCTTGGTGAGGAGATTTGGAAGTCGGCCTGGGCGGGATACCGGCAGGTGTTGCGCGTGAAGCTGTACAGCGGCAGTGCCGGGATATCCCGGCTGGATGCCTGGGCACAGCAGCTGGTTCGGGGGCTGCAGCGCCGAAGAATAGCAGGTCCGGATCCGGGAGCGATCCTGCTGCATTACTTGGGCGTTCCGGAAGCGGACACGCTTGATCCGGCCACGGGCGGCATCATCCGGTGCCTCAGGTTCGGTGCGTACCTGCCGGAGGCTTCGGGAGCCGAAGCGCCTGCTCCGCCGGATGCATGGCTCAGCGCCCTGGCGGAATGGACACGGGGGAAGCTGGCTGGCCTGTGGCAGGTCTATGAAACGTCATGGCCCGCGGACCGGGAGGAGCATGCCGTATTGTGGCGCCTTGCCGGCTGTGAGACGAAGATGGCGGGGGCTTCGATGTACGAGATCCGCAAGACGTTTGTGGGGCATTTGGCGGCTCCTTTCCCGGAGACCGAGCATCATGCCTCGGTCGTATTGATGGAGGAGCTGGGGGCACAGACCCAGCTGCCGCTTGGTGACGGGGAACGCCGCTACCTGTCCGTAGCGGAAGTTTCCGCGAATATGCAGGCCGACGCCATACTGGATGGACAGCTTAAGCTGACCCTGGTGCAGCGGCGCATGCGTCCTGCGGAGGAAGCGGCGCTGATCCGCCGTGTTGCCGTTCAACCTATCATGAAATGAGGTGGCCCGATATGGGCGTAAAGAAAATTTCGAAAACCCCGGAAGCCGGAAGCAGCATGCCGAGGTATGAGCTGGATGAACTGAAGGCGCAGGCCAAGGAGCTGTTCGGGGTCCGGGCAGAGGTCGTGGCAGGTGCTATGCATGACACGGACGGTCAGCATTTTTCGATCGCCGAGGTTCAGGGAAAGATCCAACAATTTATGAAAGCGAAGGTGGTCTAACTTATGGCAGGTGGAACTTGGGAAAGCACAAATCAACCGGTGCTGCCGGGATTGTATATGAACTTTAAAGCTGCGGCAACGTCGGCCATTCAAGGCGGCAGCCGCGGAACGGTAATCGTGCCGGTCAAAGCCAATTGGGGTCCGGTCCGCGAGTTCGTGGAGATCGGCAGCGAGCAGGCGATTGCTGCGATGTATTCCGCGGATAGCGAAAATGGGGCGACCGCCTACCCGGCACTATACCTGGCGCTGCTCGGCGGCCCGAAGAAGCTGCTGGCCTACCGCTTGGCTGACGATACGGTCCAGGCGGCGGCCGTGACGCTGCTGAGCGGTGATGCTGCGCCTGCCGCCGTCTTGAAGCTGACGGCGAAGCACCCGGGCAGCCGCGGCAACGGCTTCACCGTGACGGTGCAGCCTGCGCTCGGCAATCCGGCCGCAAAGGAGCTGCGCCTGTATGAAGGCGCCAAGCTGCTCGGCACCTTCACCGGCGCCGACGGCACGGCCGCTTCCTTGGCCGCGAGCATCAACGGCGGCAATGACTGGGTCACTGCCGAGGCTGTGGATGGCGGCGGTGTACCGGCCGACGTCAGCGGACTGGCGCTGACCGGCGGAGCGAGCGGCATCGGCGGCCTGACGAACGCCGATTACGTCGCCATGCAGGAGGCCGCCGAAGGCCAGGACTTCGACCTGCTGGCGCTCGACTATGCCGCCGACATGGCGCTGCTGCAGAGCTTTGCCGCCTGGATCAAGCGGCTGCGCGGCGAAGGCCGCGGCGTCATGGCCGTCTTCGGAGGCAGCGCCGCTGATGACGTGTCAAAGGATGCGGCCGATCTGGCTGCGGCCCGCTCCCTGGCCTTGAACCACGAGGGCATCGTCAACGTGGGCACCGGCGTCCGTCTGTCCGGGACGGACTACAGTTCCGCGCAGACGGCCGCTTATGTGGCCGGCCTGATCGCGGGCCAACGCCTGAACCAGTCGGCGACGTACGCGGTCACGCCGTTTGAGGACGTCACCCGGCGCTGGACGCGCTCCGAGCAGGAGCAGGCCGTGAAGAGCGGCGTGTTCCTGCTCTTCTTTGACGGCCGCCAGGTGAAGGCGCTGCGCAACATTAACACGCTGGCGACGCCGGCCGAGGGCCAGAGCAGCGCCTGGAAGAAGATCCGCTCCATCCGCGTCATGGACGCGATCAATGCGGATCTGCAGCGGGCGGCGGAACAGACGTACATCGGCCGTGTAAACAACACGGAAGAAGGGCGCCTCGCCTTGATCGGCGCGGTCAAGGAATACCTCGGCCAGCTGTCGCTGAGCAGCGTCATTGAGCCGGATGGCTATGACGTCATCCTCGATCCGGCCTACTACGGCGATTCCGCGGTGAAGCAGCCGGAGCCGGATCAGGTGTTCCTGCAGTGGAACGTGAAGCTGACGGACGTGATGGAGCAGCTGTTCGGCACCTTCTACGTGCAGTGATGGAAGAGCCGCGGTCTTTTTTTACTCATGCAAGCTATGAAAAAAACTATGAATAACTCTGAGGAGGAACCCCTATGTTGGATGCTTCAAAAGTCATTCTCGGCACGTACGGCCAGGCCTATATCGACGGTGTATGGCAGACGCACATTAACAAGCTCGAAGCCAGCGTCGAAATCGAAAAACGCGAGCTTAAGCTGGTAGGCAGCGACTGGACGGTCCATAAAAGCGGCAGCAAAAAAGGAACCGGCACGATGAGCGGCTACAAAGTGACCTCGGATATGATCAACCGCGGCTTCACGAAGTTTGAAATCATCTCCAAGCTGGACGATCCCGAGTCCTACGGACACGAGCGCGTCCGCCTGATCCGCTGCATGCCGGACAAAATCCAGTTGGCCAACTGGACCGCCGGCGAGGAAGTACAGGAGGAAACGACGTTTACCTTTGAAGGGTACGAGCTGCTGGACCCGATTACGGCGGACTAAGGATAAGGACTTCGGAAAAATAGCTGCAAAACTGCAAAAGTGTAATTCATCCAGCCGGAGTCACCATTTTAGAAGAATATAGAAGCAAAAAAGTGCACTGACTTCTGGTAGAATTCGCGAAATGGCGGGTTGGCCGGAAATGAAGCTGCACTTTTGCTTTTTAATAGTGCCTTAGGTGTGATTTCCCGGAAAATAGCCGCACTTTTGCGCTTGTGGGTGTTCTTTTCGTGAACCGGAACTGGCGCACCTATTGTACGGCCTGACTGGATAAGCAAAAGGGCTGAGTAAGTATTCTTTTCAAGGAGTAAAATTCTCAGCATCATCCCTTTAGGGACATAAACCATTCATGAAATGAAGGAGAGGAAGACGCATGAGCTTGCAGGATAACTGGAGCGAGGAACAAATTTTGGACAGCCTGTTTGAGGCGGCGGAGAAGCTGCCGGAGGAGACTGTGCGCATCAAGCGGCTGGATATGCAGATCGTGCTGCACGGCCTGACTTCGAGCAAGGTGGACAGCATCCGTGAACGGTGCACGGTCCGCCGGACGGTGAAGGGGGCGGTGGACGAAAAGGTCGATACCGAAACGTTCAACGCGCTGCTTATCTCCGAAGCCACCGGCAAGCTGGAAGTGAAGGGGCTCACGCTGAACGGCTGGGGCGATCCGCGGATTATAAGCCGATTGAAGCTGTCGGGCGGAGAGCAGGCGGTACGCCGCATGCTGCTGGCCGGGGAACTGGACGCCGTCGGCGACAAGGTGCTGGAGCTGTCCGGTTTCGGGGTCGAGATCGCTGACCTAAAAAACTGATCGGCTCCGGGGGAATGACGACGATGCTGTACCATCTGTGGGCCCGGCATCACCTTCGTCCCGGAGAGTTTTGGCGGCTCCCGCGCGGGGAGCGGCTGCTGCTGCTCGCTTTTTCCCAGGAAGAAATCGAACAGATGGCAGCCATCAATCCAAGTTAAGGAGGTGAAGAATTCATGGCAGAAACGTTAAATTACCGGCTGAATCTCGTCATTGATCCGAAAAACGTAATCAAGGCGAACCGGGAGCTGCGGGCGATGGAGCGGTATTTCGAACGTATTCAGGGGCGGGTGCTGAAGATCGGGAGAACCCGTATGGTTCCCGAAATCGCACTGAAGGACAGTGCCTCGAAAGGGCTGGACAGCCTGCTGGAAAAAATCAATCGCGTGAAATCGCAGGTTATCCGGGCGACGGCGACTGTAGATGTTGCAGTAGGTGGGGGAGCGCTAGGCGGAAAGATTGACTTTTCCACTCTCGTTACAGCGCTTCAGGAAAACTCGGCCGCCGTCAAAAAGCTCACGGAGACCATCGGAGGGCTGAAAATCGGAGGGGAGAAGAAGGACGAGCCGAAGTCCACTTCTGACAAAATCAAGGATGTATTTTCTGCACTTAAAAACTTTGGCGGAGGGTTGAAAAGCGCGGGGGAAATCCCGGATAAAGGCAAAGCCATCAAAAAGGCATGGAAAGGCGAGGACAAGGATAAGGAAAAAAAGGACCTCGCGGCCGATCCTGACGCTGCCAAAAGGGAAACTCCTCTAAGGACTGAAACTTATAAACGGAAAAAGACCTTGGGCCGAGCGTGGAAAACGATGGGCGCAGCGGGTGATTTCATCGGTACCATTGGTTCAGCTGGTGAAGGCGTTATCGGCGGAATACAGGGGTTGTGGAAAAGTGGAAAGGATTTCTTCGGTGGCGGTAAAAGCAGCGCGATCGCCAATTCAGCCACAAAAGCTGCCCAGAGCAGCGGGATCGCTGCTTCTACCGTAAAAGCCATCGGAAGCAGTGGAATGATGACTTCAGCCGCTAAGGGTATAGGCAAAAATCTGCCGGGGGTCTTTGGATTCGCAGCCGATGCCATATCCATTATGACCGCAAAGACCGGGAAAGAGCGGGCTCAAGCCATCGGGTCCTCCGTCGGGAGCGGCGTCGGAACGGTTTTGGGAGGCTTTTTAGGATCGGTTATTCCTGGTGGAGGAACGGCGGTCGGAGCAATGCTGGGTGGTGCAGCCGGAGGTTATATAGGAGAGAAGGTCGGCGGCTGGGTCTCGGGTCTGTTCTCGAAAAAGAAGAAAAAGGACAAGCCGGCTCCCGTAAAACCTGAATCCAGCATAGGATCTGCACCAGCTGTTTCTACAGGATTGCCGTACGGACAATATGCTTCACCTGCATGGACAGCCCAAAAAGGGTTACCGGGAATGATCTACCCGAATAGGTATGTGCCCCCAACATCTCCTCTCCCATTAACCAGCAAAGCTTACGGTCCCTACCTGCCCGGAGCCCAAGGCCCGGCCGCTCCGATGGGAACAGGCCCACGGCTGCAGGCCGCAACCGGGAGCGGGAAGCCGGGAATCGGGGGCAACGGAGGCGGCAAAACGACGCCGCAGCTAGTGCAGATCAGTCCGGAGCAGATGTCGGCGCTGTCGGGGTTTCTGAAGGATTTTAAAACGGAAACCAACTACAATCTGCCGGCGGGTGCAGTGCAGGTGACTGTGCATGAAGAGACTCCCATAGATGTGGAGGGCCTGATCCTGCAGATCGGGCAGCGCCTGCGTTCGGAGTTTGCCAAAGCTGCGCAGAACCGCAAGCCGGGGGCGAAAGCATATGTGTAACGACGTTTCCAGAGAGGAGGAACTGCTGTGGATTTGGTGTTAATGACCGGGAAGGGTGAACGATTCACGTTTCCGGTCAATCCGGAGGAAGTGATCATTTCCAGGCAAAAGGGCTACGATACCGCCAACATTCTCTCGTCCGGGGAGTTCGATTTTCCGCAGGGGGACCGGATTAAGGAAATCTCGTTTTCCTCCTTTTTTCCGAAAGTGTACGACGAATCCTTCTGCAAAGGGGGAAAGAGCGAGCTGCCTGATCCGCAGGTGGCGATGAACAAACTGAACGATTTTTTGGTGATGAAAACCCCTCTCCGGTTTGTCATCAGCGAAGCCGGGATCAATGTGCCCGTGTTCGTGGCCTCCCATCAAACGACGTTCCGGGGCGGGGAGCCGGGGGACGTGTATTTCGACATCACGCTCCGCACGTGGAGAGAGCTTAAGGTGGCGAAAACGGCTGGCAGCGGCACCGGCGGCGGGACGGCAGTCAACAAAAAGCAGCGCACCGACATGAAGGAGAAAAACAAAACCTACACGGTCAAGGCGGGGGACTCCCTTTCCAAAATCGCCAAACTGGAGCTCGGCGACAGCTCGAAATGGAACCAGATCTACAAGCTGAACCAGAAGGTAATCGGCAAGGATCCGAACGCTATTAAGCCGGGGCAGAAGCTGGTGCTGTCATGAGTTACAAGGTGATTTTGCAGGACAAATACGATTTGACCCCCTTGGTGGAGGCGATCAACCTGCGGGACTCACTGGAGCAGATTGCTTACCAGGGCACGGTCAACTTGGTGGTGACACCGGATTTGCCTCCAATCGCACCGGGTATGGCGATCCGCATCAGCGGCATTCCTTACGGGAAAAAGGATTACGTCACCCTGCTGCATCCTGCGGTGGTGTGGGAGGTCGAGACGACGAACAACGGCATGAAGCGGATGACTATAACACTGTACGACCGGACCGTTTATTTGGACAAATCGGAGGACGAGTATTTGTTCCCGGCGAAGCAGACGGCGACGCAGCGTTTTAAAAAATATGCCTCCGACTGGAATTTGAAAATCGCCAAGCTGCCGGATACCGGCAAGGAGCTGGGCCGGGCCGTGTACCGGACGCAGTCGCTGTATGCCAGCATGTTTGCTGATTTGCGGGCGACCGCCAAAGCCGGCGGCAAGCTGTATCATCCCCGGATGATCGCCTCCGGCTTGGAGCTGTACGAGCTGGGTACAAACCCGGATGTGTACGTTCTTGAGGCGGTAACCGATACGATGCAGACGCGCACGCTGGAAGGAGCGGCGACGAAGGTGAAGGTGCTGGCGACCGCGGCGAGCGAGACAGGCAAAGAGGTTCCGTCCAAAGTCCTCGCCATTGAGGAAAAGGACGTGGCCAAGTACGGCCAGCTCCAGGCGATTATCCAGGACGACGAGGTGAAAAACGGAGCAGCCGCCCGCGAGCTCGCCCGCAGCAAGCTGCGCGGCATCCAGGAGACGATCACCGTCAACGCGCCGGATATCAATACGATTCGGGCAGGAGATGCGGTTATGCTGGGCCAAGTGCAGCTGCTCGTCATCTCAGTCAGCCGCGAGCTGGGCAACCCGGGCAGCATGTCGCTGGAGCTCGGAACCTATGACGACGTCAAAAGGAGGTTTTACCTTGAATAAAGACCCGTATGGACAGCTTGCATCCTCTTTGTACGCTTCGGTCGGCAAGCACACGCGCCAGGCGCTCGGCGGCGTCGGGGCGGTGCTGGGGACGATCACGTCGACGGGGCTGAAGCTGGACGATTTCAAGCACGAAATGCAGGACTACATGGTGGCCGAGCTGCCCGGGCTGCTTGCGCTGCCGCGTTATATGGCGGTTGGAGCATCTGGGACGCGAACGGATACCCCGAATTGGGGGAGCGTGGCGATGGATACGTCGTTTTATTTTGACGAAATCGAAGTTCCGGATGCTGCGCTGAAGCTGGGTGCCGGGCTTAAGCCCGGGGACCGGGTGCTGGCCGTCCGCGTAAATGGCGGGGATGACGTGGTCGTCGTCTGCAGGGTGGTGAGCGGCCGTGGCTAATTTGTTTCCGGAGACGGAGGACATGGTCTGGACCGAGGATGCGGAGACGGAACTACTAGAGGGGAGCGGGGCGGTGTTTGGGAGGAGCTGGCGGTTCGATTTTGACGCCGGGGAATTCGTCATGTCCCCCACCCGTAAAATCGCCGTCGCGGATGAAAGGGAAGCCTGGGTAACCTGGTGCGAAAAAGCGATCCGTACTCCGCGCTACCGCCATCTCATCTATTCCAGGGACTATGGCAGCGAGCTGGAGGATCTGGTCGGGAGCGGCTACGATCACGCTCTGCTCGAGAGCGAAATCCGGCGCATGGTTTCCGAGGCGCTCTTGGCGGATGAGCGGACGGAGAGCGTGGATCAGTTCATGTTTGCGTGGGAAGGCGAGGCCTGCCGCTTCAGCTGCCGCATTCAAAGCGTCCGGGACGAGATTGAAATCATAGAAAGCGTGGTGATCTGATGGCGGACTTGCCGCTTTTTTTGCAGGATCAGACGGAAGAGAACATTATGAACCGCATGCTGGCCAGGGTGCCTTCGGATATCGACAAGTCCGAGGGCTCTTTTATTTGGGACGCGCAGGCCCCGGTGGCGTTTATGCTGTCCGAGTCGGCGCTGTGGGCGCAGGAGGTGTTGAGGCGGGGGTTTGCGAGTACGGCTGCCAGCGATAATCCGGAAATCCGTTCTGCAGAGCTTGACCTTCGGACGGCGGAGCATGGAATTACTCGACGGGAGGCGGTAGCTTCTACCGGGACGGTCGTTTTTACTGGCAAGCCGGGAACGAAGATTCCGAAAGGGACGTTTGTAGCAACACCTGCCGATGACGTATCCGGAGAATCCTCCTTAGAGTATTTCACTACAGCAGATATTACGTTAAGCGATGCCGGAACGGGTACCGTCCAGATTCGTGCTGTCAACCCTGGTAAAAATGGAAATGTCCCCGCCAGAGTAATCCAAGTGATGTCCACATCAATTAGCGGTGTGACATCAGTTACGAATCCGGAGCCAACCAAAAGTGGAGCGGATGTGGAGACAGACCAATCGTTGCTTGATAGATTTTATACTAAGGTCCGTAACCAGGGGACGAGCGGTAACAAAACCCAGTATATACAGTGGGCGAATGAGATTGCCGGTGTTGGTGGCGTTGAGGTGGTGCCTTTATGGCGTGGCCCCGGAACCGTTGGTCTGTATCTGCTTGATACCGACAAACGTGCAGCAAGCTCTGAAATTGTAGAAGCGGTACAGCATCATATCGATCCTACGCAAGATGGACAGGGGGAAGGATTAGCTCCGGCGGGGCCTGTGATTACCGTGATGCCAGCTGAAGAGGTAAAGATCAACATTACGGTTAAAGTCCAGCGGACACAGGAAACACCTTCAACGATAGAGGAAATTCAGCATATGATCGAGGACGGCGTGCGCTCCTATTTGGAACAGATCGCTTTTAATCGTAATGACCCGCTGGTTCGATATACACGAATTGCTGCAGTGCTGCTGGATATCCCCATCATTATTGATTACTCCGATCTTACAATCAACGGCAATAGCAATCAGCAAAATATCGAAATCAGCGCCGGACAAGTGGCCGTATTGGGGACGGTGAGCGTAAGTGAATAGTGCAGAGATCGTCAGCACGCGAGGGCGCGAACTGTTCTCTTACCTGCCGGCGTATTATGAATCCTCACGCATTATGCAGACGGACATGGACGCCAAGGGAAGTGAGCTGGATGCTTTATACCAAGCGTTGAACGAGGCCGCTGATCAATTTTATGTGCGAACTGCCACATGGGGGTTAGATCGTTGGGAGGTTGAGCTGGGTATACCGACAGACCGCACCAAGCCGCTTGACCAGCGTCGGGCCGTGATTGAGTCGAAGCTGCGCGGTGCCGGGACGTTTACCGGGAGATTGGTTAAAAGCGTTGCTGAGGCTTACGACGGCGGGACGGTGGAGGTTAGTTTTCAGCCAGCTGAATGGACTTTTACCGTACAGTTCAAGGATACGCTTGGCATTCCACCGAATTTGGCGGATCTGAAGGCAGTGATTGAGGAGATCAAGCCGGCTCATTTGGCGGTCAGATTTGAATTTAAATATTTACTGATCCGTGAAGTGGACCAGGTTATGAAAATTCATGATCTAGAACAAGTATTACTTAATAAATTTGCAGGGGGTGTCTAAGCATGTCGAGCAACACGCCGAATTTGGGACTGTTGAAAAAGGATCCCATGACAGATGGAAATGAGACATTTAATATCCAAACGATGCTGAATGATAACTGGGATAAGATTGATGATAAAGTTGGTCAGATGAGTGATGAAATAGGAAACATAACAGTCCCGGATGCATCCTTAACTGTTGCAGGTAAGACAATGCTTTCCAATTCCATTACCGGTACGCGAGAGAATGTAGCAGCCACTGAAAAAGCTGTAAAGTTGGCATTGGATAAGTCACTAAGTAGTGTCCCAGACGCTTCCTTGACTGTCGCAGGTAAGACGATGTTATCAAATGCCATAAACGGAACTCGACAAAATGTAGCTGCTACCGAATATGCGGTGAAAACGGCTATGGAAAATGTGAAAGTAGAAAATTACGATGGTCGGACGGAAGAGGTTTTCTACTATGTTCCGTCGCAATATCCAAACGTCAATGAAGCACTTAAAGCTATTAAGAAGGTCAACGCTGGGCCAAGAACAGTTCAAATAGATGCTGGTTTCGATGATCCATGGACCGGACAATATGGGATTATCGGATTTATTGGTGGGACCATTTCAATAACAGGTGCATCATCAACTAACAAGTCAAAGATCGGTTCGGCTGGATATGGTATTTATGTTAGTAATACAACAGCCCCCATTTTTATACGAAATATAATTTTTAATCACAAAGATTCTATGGTGAATTGTCAAAGTCCTTGTGCAATATCCATATCGGGTTGCCAGAAAACTGCTTCAAACGCAGGTGACTGGTTATGGTTCGGTGGAGGCGCAAGAGCTACGGTTTCGAATTGTCAATGTTCAAACGCTGTTTATGGAGATGTAATACAAGCAATGACAAATTCACAGGTTTATATTCTTTTATTAACGGGTTCGAATAATTTTGGTTTTATTAATGCTAGTGATGGGGCAATCGTTACAGATGTTAGTGGAGATGGAATATCTGCGACGTACAAATACAGTATAAATAGGGCTATCATACTCACAAGTTCGGGCCCAGTCTACAGCTAAAAAAGGAGGGATATGAATGGCAACGGGGTATGTAATTACGAGAGAGGGCAGAGTCGCGGGTGTAATCCCCAAATTAGTAGAAATTGATGGGAACAGTATGAAGGGGGAAAGAGGGAGCATTCACGGGATTAACTTTGATGTCGCAGAAATTTTAGTTGTTGATTCGTTTCTCGATCTTAAAAAAGGAGATGTGTTCCCTCCTGGTTATACCAACGTAGCCCATAAATACATTAAGCAAGATCCACAGGTACAAATCGAAAACAACATGGCAGCGTTGCTCTACGAAAATGCGACAGATAAGCAAAAAATCGCCTCGGTTGAAGGCATGCTTGGAAATCTTCTATTTGATATTGCTATCATTAAAGGAGGCCAGTAACCATGATGTTTAATTGGTTTGATACAATTAAAAAGTTTTATGATAACAAACATCCGCTATACACAAAAGAGGATATTAAAGTGTTTGTTATAGCGAATATGCTTACCCCTGAACAGTATCAAGAAATTACAGATACCATTTATGAAATGTAACAGTAGCGCCGTAAGGCGTATTTTTTATGCCCTCGGCCAACAAGCCGAGGGCTTTCTTATCCATCATCCAAAGGAGGTCATCCCCATGGAAGAGCGCATCACCCTGACGGTCAAGACGCTGTCAACGGCGTTTGGTGCGGTTGCCGGGTATCTGTTCGGAGGCTGGAACGTACTGATCAACCTGCTGCTCATTCTCGTTGTGGTCGATTGGCTTACCGGATTTGGCGTAGCGTGGGTAAACGGGCAGTTGATGAGCCGGAAGGGATTTTACGGCATTGCCCGTAAGATCGCCGTGTTTATGATGGTTACCGTTGCCCACTTTATTGATGTCGTGCTGGGAAACTTGAAGTACTTTCAGAACGCAGTGATCTTCTTCTATCTGGCGAATGAGTTGCTCAGCATTTTGGAGAACGTAGGCCGTATGGGGCTTCCAATCCCCAAGGTATTTCAGCGGGCCATTGAAATATTGGAAAGTAAATCGGAAGAGGAGGAGTCCGCCACCCATGAACCCAAATGAATTCATCGCCACCCTCGCCCCCTGCGCCATCGCTGACATGCAGGCAACTGGTGTTCCAGCTTCCTTAACGATCGCCCAGGCGATTCTGGAATCCAACTGGGGGACAAGCGGTCTTGCCCGGCAGGCGAACAATTTGTTCGGCATCAAAGGTAAGGGCACTGCAGGAAGCGTAGAAATGCCCACCACGGAGTATGTCAACGGCAAGGCGGTGAAGGTGGCGGCATCTTTTCGCAAATACCACTCCTGGACGGAGTCCATTGCCGACCATTCCAAGCATTTGTTGAACGGCACGAAGGATAAGCCGATGCGGTACCACGGCGTGCTGCACGCAGAATACCGGCAGGCGGCCGAAGCAGTTTGGAAAGGCGGCTACGCGACCGATCCGAAATACCCGTCCAAGCTAATCGCGATCATGGAGCAGTATGGACTGCCTCAATATGACACATGGAAAGGAGAACACACCGAAATGAATGTTAACATCACTGAGCTGGCACAGCAGCTGGAAGATTTGAAGAAAAAAGCGGAACGCCTGACCCAACTTGAGGTCCTTCTGCAAAAGGTGGAGCAGCGGATCTCCGCACTGGAGGCGCGGCAGCAGATGGAGGTTCCGGCCTGGGCGGAATCCGCGGTAAATGCGGCGGTTGAGGCGAAGATCATCAGCACCCCGGTGAATGGAAGCTACGATCTGTACAGGGTGCTGACGATTTTACAGCGGCTAAAGGTGCTCTAACGAAAACGCGAGTACCTACCATAGATAGAGACAAGTCAGGCAGGAGGGAAATCATAATTTTTTTCATACTAAAAGGGAGGCATCCGCTTATGCTGATTTATGAATACCAACCGACCATCCAGACGTTTTCGCTGTTAGAGCCGCTGCTCCCGGGGTGTGTGCGGGAACGCATCAAGGCCATTATGGACGCCGCCCCGGAAGCGGTGTTTTTTTGTAAAATCGAGGACTTGAACCCGAGCATCCGTGTGTATCTCCTGGAACACGATTCGGTTGACGACTATACAGAGTGCCATCTGCTGTCATGCGACCGGATCGGTCAGGACTATGAATACCTGAGTCTTTCCGTGGAACAGGCCCGTTCCGTGGAAAGGTTCGCAGCCCAGATCCCCGTTATTTCCCGGAGTTAGCGGAAGCTTGCTCGCGTTTGACCCGCTCGTATTCTTCCTCGATCGTTTTGGACAGCAGCTCCGTGGCGGTCATGTTCAGCTTCTTGGCCGCTTCGGCAAGCTGCTTTTTGATGTAGGCAGGTACGTCGTAATGAAATTTAACCTTGTTGCCGTATGGCATAACCAAAACCCCCTTTACCCCATAACTTCCTGGTATTTACGCTCGATAATCCGGATCAGCAGCTGGGTTGCGGACATGTCCTGCAGCGCCGCCGCTTCGATCAGCTTCTCTTTGATTTCAGGCTGGAATTCGTAAGGCAGCTTGAGCTTCGGTTCGGACATGTGGCCTTCCATCGTTTTTTCCGCATCAATTGCGAGCTTCACCAGCTCGTCCAACGTCGAAGTCTGAGATGCTTCGCGGCCGTATTTTGGCAGCACCCGGATCAAATACTGCTTCAGCGACTTCTGGTCTTCCTCGGCGATGTCCAGCTGCAGCCAGTCTTCTTCGACATTCAGCCTGCAGTCCACGTGATAGCCGAACAGGTTAATCGAATAGTTCATGCAAAAGACCTCCTTGGATATTTGTTGTTTATTATATAGTGTATCGATACGCATTACAATATAATAATTTTATCCGTTTGATATATCTTCCACTCCTCTGTAATGGGTCCTCACAATGTCCTTACTACGTCATCGTCATATCCCACAAGTGTCTCCACTTCGTCATCGTCAAGTCCTCGTCAGGTCCCCACAAGTGTCTTCACTTCGTCATCGTCAAGTCCTCGCCAGGTCCCCAAAAGTGTCTCCACTTCGTCATCGTCAAGTCCTCGCAGATCCCCACAAGTGTCTCCACTTCGTCATCGTCGAGTCCTCATCATGTCTCCATAATGTCTCCGCTTCGTCATCGTCAAGTCCTCGCCACGTCCCCACAATGTTCTCCGCTTCGTCATCGCCAAGTCCTCACTACGTCATCACAACACCCTCACCCTGTCTTAAATTCCTCTTTTACCGCTCCCTTTCTCGCCCTTCAATTCTCCCCAAGCACCTCATCAGTCCCATCATCTGTACTCCGCCTTTTCCTTCGCCAATCTTCGATTTTGTTAACCCGAACTCGCTCCAAATATAGTATGATGTCACTAAGGAAAACCATGTAAACGTCACCAAGCGACATGGTTTGTCTTCCTTAAGAGATCAGAAAGTATAAGTTTCGGAGCCTCCGCTTCCTGATCTCGCAAGAAAAACTTCCGCTAAACGCGGTCTGTCTCCTTTGAAGGTACGTCGATAGACGTCTTCCTTACAGGATATACATCCAGCAACATCCCGAATGTGCACAACCACAACGAGCGCATCGTTCGCTGACGGAGCAGGGAGGGTTCTATGGAAAAATACATTTTATCACTGGACCAGGGGACGACGAGTTCCCGGGCTATCTTATTTAATGAAAAAGGAGAAGCCGTACATACGGCCCAGCGGGAGATAACGCAGCATTTTCCCCATCCAGGCTGGGTGGAGCATAACGCCAACGAGATTTGGGGATCGGTCCTGTCGGTGATCGCGTCCGTGCTGTCGGAATCGGGCGTGAAGCCCGAGCAGATTGCGGCGATCGGCATCACGAACCAGCGGGAGACCGCGGTGGTGTGGGATAAGGAAACGGGCGATCCTGTGTACCATGCGATTGTGTGGCAGTCGCGGCAGACGAGCGGCATTTGCGAAGAACTCAAGGCCCAAGGGCTCGACGATACCATCCGCGCCAAAACAGGGCTTCTGATCGATCCATACTTTTCCGGTACGAAGGTCAAGTGGATTCTGGACGAAGTCGAAGGCGCCCGGGAAAAGGCGGAACAGGGCAAGCTGCTGTTCGGCACGATCGATACGTGGCTCATCTGGAAATTTACCGGCGGCCGCGCGCATGTGACCGATTATTCGAACGCATCGCGCACGCTGATGTATAACATTTACGAGTTAAAATGGGACGACGAGCTGCTGGAGATTTTGGGGGTTCCGGCCTCCATGCTGCCGCAGGTGCGTCCATCCTCCGAGGTATACGGCCTGACGGTGCCGTATCACTTCTTCGGCACAGAGGTGCCGATCGCCGGCGTTGCGGGCGACCAGCAGGCGGCCCTGTTCGGGCAGGCGTGCTACAGCAAGGGCATGGCCAAGAACACCTACGGCACCGGCTGCTTTATGCTGATGAATACCGGCGAAACGGCGGTCCGCTCGGAGCACGGCCTGCTGACGACGCTCGCATGGGGCATCAACGGCAAAGTGGAATATGCGCTGGAAGGCAGCATTTTCGTGGCGGGCTCGGCCATTCAATGGCTGCGCGACGGACTGCGGATGCTGAAGGAGTCGAAGGAGAGCGAGACTTATGCCTCACGCGTGGCTTCGACCGACGGTGTATACGTCGTCCCGGCATTCGTCGGGCTCGGCACCCCGTACTGGGACAGCGATGTGCGCGGAGCGGTGTTCGGCCTGACGCGCGGCACGTCCAAGGAGCATTTTATCCGGGCGACGCTGGAATCGCTGGCCTACCAGACGAAGGATGTGCTGTCCGCGATGGAGGCCGACTCGGGTATCGAGCTGACCACGCTGCGCGTCGACGGCGGTGCCGTGCACAACGATTTTCTGATGCAGTTCCAGAGCGACGTGCTCGGCGTCTCGGTCGAACGGCCGGTCATTAACGAGACGACGGCGCTGGGGGCCGCGTATTTGGCGGGGCTTGCCGTTGGCTACTGGAAGAGCCAGGACGACATCTCCGGCCAGTGGGCGATCGAGCGCGAGTTCCAGCCGGTGATGGAAGAGAAGGAGCGAACCGGGCTGTACGAAGGCTGGAAGAAGGCCGTACATGCAGCCATGGCTTTTAAATAAACACAGAAACATATCTTGGGGGGTCTCTTTTTCGATCTGGAGGGAGATAAGCACAGATGATATGGTCCAATACGAATCGCGAACAAATCAAGGAGAGCTTGAAGCAGGAAAAGTTTGACGTCCTAATCATCGGCGGCGGTATCACCGGGGCAGGCATCGCGCTGGACGCGACGACCCGCGGGATGAAGACTGCGCTGGTGGAAATGCAGGATTTTGCCGCAGGCACATCCAGCCGCTCGACGAAGCTGGTGCACGGCGGGCTCCGCTACCTGAAGCAGTTTGAGGTCAAAATGGTCGCCGAGGTCGGCAAGGAGCGGGCGGTTGTGTACGAGAACGGTCCGCATGTCACCACGCCGGAGTGGATGCTGCTGCCGATCCACAAGGGCGGCACGTTCGGCAAATTCAGCACGTCCTTCGGACTGCGGGTGTACGACTATTTGGCCGGCGTGAAAAAAGCGGAGCGCCGTATGATGCTCTCCCCGCAGCAGACACTGGCGAAGGAGCCGCTCATCAAGAAGGAGGGGCTGAAGGGCGGCGGGTACTACGTGGAATATCGTACTGACGACGCCCGCCTGACGATAGAAGTGATGAAAGCGGCCGTGGCGCACGGGGCTGCGGCGCTCAATTACAGCAAGGTCGAGGAGCTGTTGTACGACGCCCGGAATAACGTGTGCGGTGCGGTGGTCCACGACCAGCTGACCGGGGACACCTACGAAGTCCACGCCGCCAAGGTCATTAACGCTGCAGGGCCATGGGTTGACCGCATCCGCGAGAAGGATGCGTCGAAGGAGGGCAAAACGCTGCGCCTCACCAAAGGCGTCCATCTGGTCATCGACCAGTCCCGGTTTCCGCTGGAGCAGGCGGTGTACTTCGACACGCCGGATAAAAGAATGGTGTTCGCCATTCCCCGCGACGGCAAGGCGTATGTGGGGACGACGGATACTTTCTTCGACCGGGATACGGCGCATCCCCGGATGACGTACCAAGACCGCGACTATATAATTAACGCAATCAATTATATGTTTCCCGAGCTGCAAATTACGGCGGAGGACGTGGAGTCCAGCTGGGCCGGGGTACGGCCGCTCATTCTTGAACAGGGCAAGGATCCGTCGGAAATATCCCGCAAGGACGAGATCTGGGAGTCCGGCTCGGGGCTGCTGACGATCGCCGGGGGCAAGCTGACGGGCTACCGGAAGATGGCCGAGACGATTGTGGACGTGCTGTCCCGGGAGCTGACTGAACAAACAGGGCGTCCGTTTAAAGCATGCCAGACAAAGCATCTGCCGATTTCGGGCGGGGACTTCGGTGGCTCGGCACAGTATGAGCCTTTCGTGCGGAAGACCGCCCAGACCGGAATCGAGGCGGGGCTGGCCCCGGATGAAGCCCTCGCGATCGCCGGCAAATACGGCACGAATGCATCCGGCGTCTTCCGGCTGATCCAGAGCTACCGGGCGGAGGCGGAAGCGCACGGGCTGCCGCTGATGCTGTTCGGCCAGCTGGCCTATGCGCTGGAAGCGGAGATGGCGGCGACGCCGGTGGACTTTTTTACCCGCCGGCTCGGTGCGACGCTGTTCGATATTCAGCTCGTGCGCACCTGGAAGGCACCGGTCATCGAATATATGGGCAGCGTGCTGAACTGGAGCCCTGCGGCGAAGGAAGCGTACGCGGCCGATCTCGACCGTGCGCTGCTGGAGGCCGTGGAACCGGCGGAATCCGATTGAGCGGATATTAGGCAGTCGAGTGCAGCATTTCTATCAGGAACCTTTCATCCCCAGGATGAAAGGTTCCTTTTTTAGCGTGAGTTGGACTCACTAAAATTCAGAGACCTCCTGGCCTCGGCGGTGACAGAGAATCAATGAGAATACGATGCTTTCCTGTCAATCCACTGTCAGTGATGTTTACACCAACTGTTCGGATATTTGCGATAAACTTTGCATTTTTATGGAAAATAGACACTCGCCCGCGTCCCATGTTAGTACACCTCCGGCAAAA
Organism: Paenibacillus sp. VMFN-D1; assembly: GCF_003386155.1. Lineage (NCBI taxonomy): Bacteria > Bacillati > Bacillota > Bacilli > Caryophanales > Paenibacillaceae > Paenibacillus > Paenibacillus sp. VMFN-D1. Next base: position 67,549 of record NZ_QRDU01000002.1, read on the forward strand.
TCGCTTATAATAAAAAAACCATACTGTCGTGAGAGGAGTGCTGTACATGAACATTAAAGAAAAAAGAGAGCATCGGCAGTACCCCGAACAAGTGAAATCCGACGCGTCCCGAGCGCCATATGAGCGGGATTATTCGCGGCTGATCCATTCGCCGACGTTCCGAAGGCTGCAGGGCAAATCCCAGGTGTTCGGCGCGGGTACGGGGGACTATTACCGGACGCGGCTGACCCACTCGCTTGAGGTGGCGCAAATCGCCCGGGAAGCAGCGCGCAGCCTGCTGCGGGCGCATCCGGAGGTCAGCGACGAGCAGGCGGACAATCCGGGGCTCGTGATCGATCCGGAGGTGGTGGAGTGCGCGGCGATCGCGCATGACTTCGGCCATCCTCCTTTTGGACATAAAGGGGAAGAGGTGCTGGACGGCATTCTGGATCAGCTGATCCGGGACCGGACGAAAGAAGCCGTGAAGGGGCTGCATCTGTCCCCGGATGAAGTGAACGATGTCCGCGCCAGGCTGCGGAAGAAATACGAGCATTTCGAAGGCAATGCGCACAACTTCCGGCTGATTATGTTTTTGGAGAAACGGGAAAATGTGGACGGCCTGAACCTGTCCGACGCGATCCTGCTTGGCATCAATAAATATCCATATCCCGGCACCCTGCTCAAAAAGGGGCTGTACCAGCACGAATGGGGCTATATTTCACAGATCCGCCAGGACTGGGGCATTCCCGCAGGCAAAAAGACGCTCGAAGCCCAGCTGATGGACTTATGCGACGATATCGCCTATTCGGCCCATGATCTCGAAGACGGCATCAAGGCCGGGAAAATCGAAGTGCACGAGCATTTTCTGAAGGATCCGCATATTTTGCGCCTGATTGTCGAGAAAGTCATGACGCTGGAGGACGCGTTCTGGGACAACTGCCCGGAAGAGCATATCCGCTACAAGGTGGAGGAAGTGCTGACGTCCTTTTTAAAAGTGTGGAATGAGAAGCTTCCGTACTGCGAGTTTGACTACTCCCGTACACGCCGCGAGGTCAAGGCTTACTGGGTAAGCCTGTTCGTCAGCAGCCTCGGCGTCATTGACGACGGGGACTGGAAGAAGGTGACCTTCGTCAAGGAAGGCCAGGAGGATCAGGATATGCTCCGCACCGTCAGCGTGCTGAAAAGCTTCGCGTGGGTGACAATGATCCGTGACCTGCGGGTGCAGCGGCTGCAGAAGCGCAGCGAGTGGATGATCCAGCGTCTGTGGGACGCTTTTCTCGATCCGGTCGCCTCCAAATCGATTATCCCCTCCGACTGGCTGCAGCGGTTCGAGAAGGATCAGGCCGGGCCGAATCCGATCTGGACGTGGGAGCACATGGTGATCGACTATATTGCGGGCATGACGGATGCGTTTGCTGAAAAAATTTACAATGAGCTGTACGGTTTGAAGGTAGGTTCCATTTACGACCTGGATTAGGCAGCCATAGAAGGGAAGGAAAGACCGGATGGGCGCTCTTAAACTTAGCGTGCTGGATCTTGTACCAAAAATAGGAGAGGCGTCCTTTGAGGAAGCACTGCAGGAAGCGGCCAGCCTGGCCCGCCATGCAGAACAGTGGGGTTACACCAGGTATTGGGCGGCGGAGCACCACGACCTGGTGAACCTGTCCTGCGCCGCACCGGAAGTGCTGCTGGCGCATATCGGAGCCCGGACCGAGCGGATCCGCATCGGGTCGGGGGCGGTCCTGCTGCCGCATTACAGCCCGCTGAAGGTCGCGGAGAACTTCCGCATGCTGGCTGCGCTTTATCCCGGCCGCGTCGATCTTGGCATCGGCCGGGCGCCCGGCGGCTCGGCGCATGCGTCGATGGCGCTGAGCGGCAATTATTTGCAGCATGTGGCCGAGATGCCGGCCCGCGTCGGCGCGCTGATTGAGCTGTTGGAAGACCGCTATGCTTATGAAGACGTGCCGGTCGCGGCCAAGCCCGTCCCGCGGATCCAGCCGGAGCTGTGGATGCTTGGGACGAACAACAAAAGCGCCGGCTTCGCGGCGGAGAACGGCACGGGCTATGTGTTCGGCCAGTTCATGAGCGACCGCGACGGCGCCGAGGTGCTGGCGGCCTACCGGGAGGGCTTCAAGCCGTCGGCGCTGCTGGAGCGGCCGAGAAGCATCGCGGCCATCGGCGTCATTTGCGCCGCGACCGAGCAGGAGGCACTGGCGCTGTCCCGCCGGTCAGCCCTGCCGGAAGTCGAGCGGCCGGGAGCTGAGGCCAGCGAGCCGCAGCCTCAGGCGACCCGGCTGATCACCGGGTCGCCGAAGCAGGTGAAGTCGAAGCTGCTGGAGCTGGCGGATTCCTTCGGGTGCGACGAGTTCCTGGTCACCACGCCGGTGATGAGTTATGCCGAGCGGCTGGAATCTTACCGGCTGCTGGCGTCGGTGTGCTTATAAAAGGGAGCCAGGCTAGCTCGCCTGCCATTCTGCGCACGCAGTTCTTGATTGGGAATGGGAATTTGGGAATGTAGAGTAAGGGCGGTGCTGAACGGTAAGACCGCAATGGAGCCCGAAGATAGGAAGAACGAACGGAGGAACTATGGAATTGACATCCGAACCATCGGAGTTTATTTATATGTACGCCAGCCACGAGTCGGAAACGGAGCTGTGCCGGATGGAGCTGAATGCTCTGCTCGGGCAGGCGAAACCCTTGAAAGGGAGGGGCCCAATGCTGCGCAGCTCCCGGCTGCTTGACCCGGACCGCAGTCCGTATGTGTCGATGCGTCTGGACGTGCTGATGCAGGGCGACTCGGTCGAAGAAATTGCCCGGCAGGCTTCGGAATTAGAGCTTGGGGACGCCACATTCAAAGTAACCTACGTAAAATCCGGCGATCCCTGCTCCTACGAGGACCAGCGGATGCTAGAGCGGCGCGTCGGCAGCAGCATCCGGGGGAAGGCGGAGATGAAGCATCCGGACGTGCAGTTCGGCCTTCTGTCCGCCGAGGGACAGTGGATGCTCGGATGGTGCCGGCATCCCGAACGCGCTTGGCGGCTGCACAAGGACAAGCCGAACAATTATTCCACCGGGCTTAGCGTCACGACCGCCCGTTCGCTTGTGAACATCCTTGTGCCGGAGCCCGCGGGTGTCCGGGCAGCCGATCCCTGCTGCGGCATGGGGAACGTGCTGATCGAAGCCCTGTCGATGGGCATCGACATCCGGGGCTGGGACATCAATCCGCTGGCCACCCGGGGGGCCCGGGCCAACCTGAAGCACTTCGGCTATCCGGAGGTGGTGACGCTCGGCGATATGACGCAGGTGACGGATCGCTTCGATGCGGCTGTCCTGGACATGCCGTACAACCTGTGCTCGGTGCTCAGCACGGATCAGCGGCTCGTCATGCTGCAGAGCCTGCGCCGTATGGCGAAGCGGGCTGTCATTGTATCGACGGAGGAAGCGGCGGAATCGATTCAGCAGGCGGGCTTTGCCATTCTGGACAGCGCCCGGGTGTGGAAGGGCAGCTTTGTCCGGAACGTCTGGCTTTGCGGATGACGGAGGCGGATAAGCCATCCGGCTTGCGATGACTTTCTACTATATAATAGAAGAAAGTTTCTCACCCTATTAGCAGTAGAAATTTCTCATTAGAATAGAAGAAGATTACCATTATGAATTGAAGTCAAGTCAATCATCTCAGTGCTCATCATGAGCACTTTAAGCCAAAAAAGGCTGTCTCACGATCCGGTCTGAATCGACCGGTAACGCGGGACAGCCTTTTTTCGTGTTCTGAATATATCAGGACGCTCGCATAGCATGCGTGAAAATTTCGGAGGCAAAACTCCACCTTGCGGGGGACAGCTGCTGGGAGATGTCCGTATTAATAAGCACGCTCATAATTGACGAGATTACGCGGAAGCTCTTTTCCCTGCACGTAGGCCTTCAGGTTTTCGACAAAAATATCGATGACCCGCTCGGTATACCGGTCGGTGCTTCCGGAAACATGTGGCGTAATGATGACCTGCTCCATGTCCCACAACGGGTGGTCCTCAGGGAGTGGCTCCTTCTCAAACACATCGAGCCCGGCGCAGCTGATCTGCCCGCTGCGGAGCGCTTCGAGCAGGGATGCCGTATCCACCGTTGGCCCGCGGCCCGCATTGATGAAGCAGGCGCCCGGCTTGGCCGCCGCCCAGGCATCGGCGTTCAGCAGGTGATGTGTCTCATCGGTAAGCGGCAGCACGCTGATGATGTAATCGCCTTGGCTCAGCGCCTTGTGGAGCCCGTCCATGGTGAACATCTCGTCCACATGAGGATCGGCTTTACCGGAACGGCGGACGCCGACGGTACGCATCCCGAACGCCTTGGCCAGGCGGGCTGCCTCGCTGCCGATCTCGCCGACGCCGACGATGACGGCCGTTCGGCCGTGCAGCTCGGACAAGGTGTCCCGTCCCGGTGCGGCCAGTTTCGTCTCCCAGCTGTGCTTGAGCTGATTGCGGACCGAGACGTGCAGCTGACGCGAGAAGGAGAGCATCATGCCGAGGATCGTTTCCGAGATCGGAATCGCATGGACGCCGCTGGAATTTGTCAGCAGCACGCCTTTCTGTTTGAGCTTGTCCAGCGGAAGCGTGTCCACGCCGGCCGACCAGGCCTGCAGCCATTTCAGCCGGCTGTCTTGATTCAGCACCTGGTCGGCAATCTGCCTGGACCAGCCGACCAATATTTCCGCTTCGTTCACGAGTGCGGGATCCGCATCGGTGCTTTTGACGACGGTCAGCTTATAGCCGGGAGCGGCTTGTTCAATCAAGCGGGTCTGCTCCGGAGTCAGGGAATGCAGACAAACAATTTGCTTCATACCGTTTCAGCCTCCTTCATGTATGTACCCTTGATGTGGCGTTTGTGCAACTTTAGTTCAATCTATATATTATGAATATATTCAGGATAACAGATTTGAAACGATATACAACAGGGTCCCCCGAGGCCAAGTGAATGAAAGGGAGCAGCGGTCAAGTAAACGCCCTCCTAAGCGTATGCTTTTGCGTAACTCTGCTGCATGACAATGGGCCCGAAAGGTGAAACTATATTAATGAAGGAATTCATGCGAATTATACCTTCGGTACCAATTTTTACAGGATCATTTTATGCGGCGCAAAGGGGAAGAAAGGGGATGTACTTGCATGGAAATGAAAGATAAACAAGTTCAAGCTAAGCCTTTAAGGCTATTCGTCGCGGTCCGGATACCGGAATCGATCCGATCTTTACTGGAAGAATGGAGGCACCGGAACGAGAAGGAGCTTGCTTTTAAAAAATGGACGCACCGGGAGGATTACCATATTACCGTCCAGTTTCTGGGGGACGCTGATGCTGGAAGAGTGCCGGAAATCGCGGCTGCCTTAAAAAGGGCTTCCTTGAAAATAAACCCATTTCAGCTGGAATTTGGAGCGTTCGGCACCTTCGGGTCAGCGGAGTCTCCCCGGGTGTTATGGGCTGGAGTAATTGACCAATCCGGCGGCCTGGACAAGCTCTATGAAGCGGTCACTTCCGAGATGGGGGAACTGGGGTTCGCAAAAGAGGCGAGGCCTTACCGTCCCCATGTTACGATTGCCCGTAAATACGCGGGAAAATCGCCTTTTACAGGCTCCAATTTACCGTCTTTGACCGTGGAAAAATCCGGTTCTGAAGGGAAAAATCAGCCTCTGATTTGGGAGGTCGATGAATTTGTACTTTTTTCCACGCATTTGCACGAAAAGCCAATGTATGAGATACTAGAGGCCGTTCAAATGAAAGATTCGTAGATTGGAAATAAATAGCAATAGAAATCGAATATATTTTTCCGCACATGATCGAATATCGAATTCCCTTTGTTGCCGTATCCTGTGAAGTAAATTTGTGCCGTTCCTAAGCAACATGTGTTGTAAAGACTGTCCTGTTTGTCAGTTATTGTACGCTCTCGGATACAGCAATTGACTGAAAATGTTTCCAAAGGTTATTCAAAACCTGTATTTTTGGTTACTTAAAGAGGGAATGTGCCGGAAATATAGGAGGAGAAACATGTACACATTACGTCAAAACCGCTGGATGGCACTGCTGATCGGTGTGCTTCTGGTGTGTTTCTCTGCAATTTGCATGCTGCTGCAAAACGAGCAGATGCATAAAATGCAGTATAACGACAGCACGAATCAACTGGGGGCCGTAACATACAGCAAGAACGATGAAGCAGGCGCAAGCCCGCAGCATTTATCCATACAGGGGGCAAAACACCCGTTAACCGCGGAAAACTCCGTGCAGCTTTTGAATGTAAATTTATTGAAAAAATGGAACGTTAAGCATCATCCCCTTTTTGTTGAAGGGATTTCAGCACAAACACCGGCTGCCGCCAAAAAGGCCCAAGCTGTGCAAGCGAAGCCTAAGGCGAAGAAAGCTGTAGCTGTTGCAGCCAAGCCGAAGCTGGATCCAAAACTGAATCCCCCCACCACGTTATTCTTCAGCCGGACCAAACTGCTCAGTCCTTCCCAGAAGTCGGAAGCGACCAAACAGTACAAGGTAACCGCTGAGGACGTGCTTCTGCTCCGTAGAATCGTGATGGCAGAAGCCGAAGGCGAACCGTACAAAGGCAAAGTGGCTGTGGCCAATGTTGTCTTGAACCGGCTGCGGTCAGCCAATTTTCCCGATACGATTAGAAAAGTCATATACCAGAGATATCAGTTCAGTCCTGTGGCGAACGGCCGTTTTGACCGTGTGAAGCCGAACGAGGATTCGATTCATGCCGTCAATGAGGCGCTTAACGGACGCAAGGAAGTCTCGGATGATACGTATTATTTTCTGTCGCTGAAGCTGGCCGACGACCTGACGGTTCACCATACGCGGACCTTGGCCAAGACGATCGGCAACCACTCCTTTTACAAATAAATCCCGTAAGTTTAAAATGTTTATGGGTAAAGGATAATGAGGAGGTGGCGTTTATATGAAAATTACGTATTATGGTCATTCCTGTGTGGTGGTGGAGGAAGGCGGCCGGAGCGTGATCATCGATCCGTTTCTCTCGGGCAATCCGGCATCGGGTATTGCGCCTGCGGATATCCGTGTTGATGCGGTGCTGCTCACCCATGGGCACTCCGACCACTTTGGCGATGCGCTGGAGATTGCCAAAGCGAATGATTGTTCGATTGTCGCCGTGTTCGAGCTGGCGGAGTTCTGCCGCAAGAAGGGCGCGAAAACCTTTGCCATGAACATCGGGGGCCAGCAGCAGTTTGACGGATTCAAGGTCAAATATACGCTGGCTTTCCACAGCTCTGCGGTTCCGGACGGCGAAGCACTGATCTATGCCGGAGAACCGGCGGGCATCCTGCTGACCATGGGCGGCAAAACGTTCTTCCATGCGGGAGATACGGCGCTGTTCGGCGACATGCGGCTTATCGGTGAAATGAATCAGATCGATGCTGCCGCGCTGCCGATTGGCGACGTGCTGACAATGGGACCGGACGATGCGCTGCTGGCGGCCAAATGGCTGCGGGCGGACCGCGTCATTCCGGTGCATTACAACACTTTCCCTGCCATTAACCAGAACAGTACGCTCTTCTGCGACCGTCTTCATCAGGAAGGCATTGAAGGACACGCGCTCAAGCCGGGAGAGAGCATTGAGATCTGACCGCTGATGAAGCGGTGGCTTTGACAAATGGCACCCCCCGCCGTATCCGGGCATACAGTATCGTAACATTAGCCTATCGGAAAGGCGGGGGTTGATTGTTTTACCGAACTAGTGAACATAACGGGTATTTGCCGGCCGGCGAGCTGCAGAAAGCCATACAGGGCGAGTACGAAGCGATCCGTAAGGGACGAAGGCTTCAGGAGCTGGCTCCCCCGGACCACCGGATATATTTCAGCCGCGTGGTCGAAGAGGAGCGGCAGGGCCGTCTCGCCGAGCTGACCCGTATCTATTATGAGCATACCGGCTGCTATCCGGTCTTCAGCAAGGTTGAAACGCCCAGGGCGTATGTAACCGGACTGAAAGCGACCGTCGATGACGCACTCGAAGCCGCGTGGAATTATTCGGACCTGATGCTGACGGCGACGGACCCGAAGGTCCAGAAGCTGATGCTGCGCGCGATGAACAGCGAAATGCGCTGGGTCAGCCGGCTGCAGTTTTTGTACAGCAATTATTTCCACGAAAACGGCGACATGAAGCACAAGGGCACCATTGGCATCGCCGACAAACAGCTTCCCTCTTGAGTTGGGGGAGGCTGTTTTTCTGTATATTGGAAAAAACCGAGTTGAAATGAATAATCATACGCTTTTCAGGTTAATTACAACATGCCGCTTTAATGCTTCACTGCAAAACATTTCTTATCACATTCATAAAAAGTTTAAATTGCGCAGAGGTTTAGTGGGTGTTAAAATAATATAACCAATTCATTTTGAATAATTATCGACGTTTTATAACAAAAAGAAAACCATTCCCCCATGCAACGAGGATTTCCGCCGTTGTCGCATACCCCATTCCCCTAGTGAGCATGAAGTATTATTCTTGTAGCCAATGTCGTCTTCGTACTGGTTTATTTTGATGTATCTGGATTTACTTGCATTTATTTATTCTGAAGATAGAAAGGTTGCTTTCCATGAAACATACGGTACTTCCCCCTAAGCAGGGACTTTATGATCCGCAGTTTGAAAAAGACGCCTGCGGCATGGGCTTCGTCGCTCATATCAAAGGCCGGGCCTCCCATGAGATCGTAGGCCAGGCTCTGACGATGCTCGAGAATATGGAGCACCGCGGCGGACAGGGCAGCGAGCCCAATTCCGGTGACGGCGCCGGGATCATGCTGCAAATTCCTCACCGCTTCTTTGCGGAAGAAGCGGCCCGGATCGGCTTTGAGCTGCCTGAACCGGGGCAATATGGCGTAGGCATGCTGTTCCTTTCCCACGACGAAGCCGTTCGGGAGGCTCATGAGAGCCGGCTCGTCGAAATCATCCGGGAAGAAGGGCAGCAGTTCCTGGGCTTCCGCGACGTTCCGACCTATGACGAGATGCTGGGCAAATCCGCGAAGGAAGCCAAGCCGTACGTACGGCAGATTTTCATCGGACGCAGCATCGATGTGAAGGACGAAATGGACTTCGAGCGCAAGCTGTACATCATCCGCAGACGCGCCGAGCTGGCCATCCGTTATGGCGACGCTCCGCAGGCGGATTCCTTCTATATTTCCAGCCTTTCGTGCCGGAAAATCGTATACAAAGGGATGCTGACCACCAACCAGGTGGGGCAGTTCTATCTGGACCTGAGAAACGAGCTGGTGGAGACGGCGATCGCCCTCGTTCACTCGCGTTTCAGCACGAACACCTTCCCGAGCTGGGAACGGGCGCACCCGTACCGCTTCATGATCCACAACGGGGAGATCAACACGCTCCGCGGCAACGTGAACTGGATGCATGCGCGCCAGTCGCTGTTTAAGAGCGATATTTTTGGGGATGACCTGGAGAAGGTCAAGCCGGTCATCAATCCGGACGGTTCGGATACCGCCATGTTCGATAACACGTTTGAGTTCCTGTACCTGAGTGGACGTTCCCTGCCACACGTCGCCATGATGATGGTGCCGGAGCCTTGGAACAACCATGAAAGCATGGACGAAACGAAAAAAGCGTTCTACGAATACCACAGCACGCTGATGGAACCGTGGGACGGACCAGCGGCCATGGCGTTCACCGACGGCGTTCAGATCGGCGCCATCCTGGACCGGAACGGACTCCGCCCGTCGCGTTACTACGTGACGAAGGACGACCTGATTATTCTTTCTTCGGAAGCCGGCGTGCTCGACATTCCAGCTGAGGATGTCCTGTACAAGGACCGTCTCCGTCCGGGCAGAATGCTGCTCGTGGATACGAAGGAAGGACGGATCATTTCCGACGAGGAAGTGAAGGCCCAGATCGCTGCCGAGCAGCCGTACCGCGAGTGGCTCGACGAGCATCTGGTCAATCTGGATGAGCTTCCGGACGCGCCAGAGCTGCCGAATCCGAAGCATGACAACGTGCAGCAGCTGCAGCTCTCCTTCGGCTATACGTTCGAAGATCTGCGCAAGGTGCTGGAGCCGATGGCTTCGACCGGCCAGGAAGCGGTAGCCTCGATGGGCTACGACGCGCCGCTGGCGGTGCTGTCCGACAAGCCGCAGCGCCTGTACAACTACTTTAAACAAATGTTCGCGCAGGTGACCAACCCGCCGATTGACGCGATCCGCGAAGAGATTATCACTGCGACCGGAACGACGATTGGACCGGAGCGCAACCTGCTGCATCCGGAGCCTGAGAGCTGCCGCCAGATCCGTCTGGACACGCCGGTTCTCTCGAACGAAGATTTCGCGAAGATCCGCCACGTGCACCGTCCTGGCTTCAAGTCGATGACGATTCCGATCTTCTTCCCTGCTGAGGAGGGGGCGGAAGGCCTGCGTAAGGCGCTTGACGGATTGTGTGAAGCGGCCGACCGCGTGATCAAGAAAGGCCACAACATCCTGATCCTGTCCGACCGCGGCGTGGACAAAGAAAATGCGGCGATCCCGGCGCTTCTTGCCGTATCCTGCCTGCATCATCATTTGATCCGCCAAGGAACGCGGACCAAAGTCAGCATTCTGCTCGAATCCGGCGAACCTCGTGAAGTGCATCATTACGCGCTGCTGCTCGGTTACGGCGTGAGTGCCGTCAACCCTTACCTGGCGTTCGAAACGCTGGACGACATGATCCAGCAGGGGCTGCTGCGCGGCGTGACGCACGAGAAAGCCGTTAAAAACTATATCAAAGCCGCGACGAAGAGCGTGGTGAAAATTTTGTCCAAAATGGGCATCTCGACGATCCAGTCCTACCGCGGTGCGCAAATCTTTGAAGCCGTCGGCTTGAAAGAGGATTTTGTCGAGAAGTACTTTACCCGTACGCCGTCCCGCATCGGCGGCATCGGCCTGGAAGAAGTGGCGGCCGAAGCGCTGGCCCACCACAACCGTGCCTTTACGGACAAGGACGGAAGCGACAAGGTGCTCGATTCAGGCGGTGACTATCAATGGCGCAAGGACGGGGAGGAGCATCTGTTCAACCCGCAGACGATCCACCTGCTTCAGCAGGCCGTACGCACCGGGGATTACCAGGTGTACAAAAAGTACGCGAAGCTTGTTCAGGGTGAGAACGAGAAGCATCTGACGATCCGCTCGCTACTGAAGCTGAAACCGGCAGGAGCTCCGGTTCCGATTGAGGAAGTCGAGCCGATCGAGTCCATTATGAGACGCTTCAAGACCGGTGCCATGTCCTTCGGCTCCATCAGTAAGGAAGCGCATGAAAGCCTTGCGATTGCGATGAACCGCATCGGCGGCAAGAGCAACACCGGTGAGGGCGGCGAAGATCCGGCGCGCTATATTCCGGATGCGAACGGCGATTCCCGCCGCAGCGCGATCAAGCAGGTGGCGTCCGGCCGGTTCGGCGTGACGTCGAACTACCTGGTGAACGCGGACGAAATTCAAATCAAGATGGCGCAGGGAGCGAAGCCGGGTGAAGGCGGACAGCTTCCGGGCCGTAAAGTATATCCTTGGGTTGCCGAAGTGCGCGGTTCTACGCCTGGGGTAGGTTTGATTTCTCCGCCGCCGCATCATGACATTTACTCGATCGAGGATTTGGCGGAGCTGATTTATGATCTGAAGAACTCCAATCCGCGCGCGAACATCAACGTGAAGCTCGTGTCCGAGGTTGGCGTCGGAACGATCGCGGCCGGGGTGGCCAAAGGCCGTGCCGACATTATCCTCGTCAGCGGATATGACGGCGGTACCGGTGCATCGCCGCAGGGATCCATCCGCCATGCGGGTCTTCCTTGGGAGCTGGGCGTTGCGGAAACGCACCAGACGCTCATCCTGAATAACCTGCGCGACCGCGTCGTCCTGGAAACGGACGGCAAAATGCTGAACGGACGCGATCTGGCCGTCGCAGCGCTGCTGGGTGCCGAAGAGTATGGCTTCTCTACGGCTCCGCTCGTGGCACTTGGCTGTATCATGATGCGCGTCTGCCAGATGGATACCTGTCCGGTGGGGGTAGCTACCCAGAATCCGGAACTGCGCAAAAACTTCATGGGCGATCCGGCGCATGTCGTTAACTTCATGAGATTCGTGGCTGAAGATATGCGTGAAATTATGGCGGAGCTCGGCTTCCGTACGATCCAAGAGATGATCGGACGCACGGACTGTCTGGATGCCGAAGAGGCGAACGGACATTGGAAGAAGCAAGGCATCGATCTGTCCGTTCTGCTCCACACACCGGAGCTTCCGGAAGGTAGCACGCGCTACCGCACGAAGACCCAGAACCACGGTCTCGAAGAGACGCTGGATATGCGTGAGCTGTTGAAGCTGGCGGCACCGGCGCTGGAAGACGGAACGCCGGTTACCGGCGAGCTTTCGATTACGAACGTAGACCGCGCCGTAGGCACGATTCTCGGCAGCGAAGTCACGCGGAAGTACGGGGCAGCCGGCCTGCCGGAAGATACGATTTCGCTGACCTTTACGGGAACGGCCGGCCAAAGCTTGGGCGCCTTCGTTCCGAAGGGCATCACGCTGACCGTGGTTGGCGACGCGAATGACTACACCGGCAAAGGGCTCTCCGGCGGGAAGCTGATCGTGAAGCCGTCGCCGAAATCGACGTTCAAGGCCGAAGAGAACATCATTATCGGCAACACGGCTTTCTATGGCGCGACAAGCGGCGAGGCGTACATCCGCGGCATCGCCGGCGAACGCTTTGCGGTCCGCAACTCCGGCGTGAATGTCGTCGTTGAAGGCGTTGGCGATCACGGATGCGAATATATGACAGGCGGTCGCGTCGTCATTCTTGGGGAAACGGGACGTAACTTTGGCGCCGGCATGTCGGGCGGTATCGCCTACGTCTATGATCCGCAGGGTACGTTTATCGACCGCTGCAACCTGGAGATGATTCTTCTGGAGCGCGTTGAGGATCCAGAGGAAGTTCAAGAACTGAAGAGCATGATCGAGAAGCATGTCAACTACACGGAGAGTGCTGTCGGCGAGCGTGTGCTGGAAGACTGGGAGAACAGCCTCGGCCAGTTTGTCCGCGTCATTCCGAAGGATTACAAACGGATGACACAGCAAATTCGCAAGGTTCAGGAGAATGGACTGAGCGGCGAAGCTGCCCTGCTGGCCGCCTTCGAAGCCAACATGCGCGAGCTCGCGAGAGCGGGAAACAACTAATTCTTCCAAACCGGATGTTATAAAGACAGAATTCCTATCAACAAGGTTGAATTTTTCATATTTGCGCAATAATTGCTGGAAAGGGCATACGAAATGTTTTCAATTGGAGACATAAATCGTATGCCCATTTTTTTCGACAAAAATAGAACCTGCTTCAAAAAGCAATTGTCCCATTAGACGACAACATCCAGAAGAGGCTTGGGATATAATAAAAAAGACCTAGTCACTTGGCTGATTCTTGACATTCATACTTGGAACAGACGTTGTATTTGTCAACAAAAGAGTAGCCGTGGTAATCATTTTGGATAATATGTTGAGTGGAGCGAGGGTATCTTCGATGAGAGATGAGAGAAAGTTCGGTGCCGAGGCCCGGTCCAACCAAGAACTTCCGGAGCAAACCCAATTGGACATCATGAAAGTGTTGGAGCAATGCGGGATTCATCCTGACAACTGGAAGCGCTTTGTTCAAAAGATGGAGAAGGGGACGGATTAGCGGAAATTTCGCAGATCGTGTCCGGGGGGTTCGCATAAAACGACAAGGAGGGACAGAAAACGTTTTATCATTCCGATTTTAGACAGGGAGACCGCCCTGCAGCAGTTGTCTTCCATATGCTCCAAAAGGGGACCCCGTCGAATTACGGTAACCGAACCTATAAAAACCTCAGCCCTCCTAAGTTCAAGGAAAGCTGAGGTTTTTCATTATTTCATGGACCGTTCCATCCGCACAAAAGCGATAAAACGTTTGGCTTCTTCCTCAGACAAGCGGCGGCCGTCAATCGTCAAATTGAACTTCTCCAGCAAGTCCTCATCCGAAAGCTCCAGTTGATCGACAAAATCCCGGACCTCCGGATCCATGACAATCTTCGGCTGGTTCGTACGGCCGATCAGATAATCGATGGAAACGTCAAATTTGTCAGCCAGTTTGGTCAGAATCTCAAAATCAGGTTTACGGCGGTTCTTTTCATAGTGGGATAGTGCGGCTCGCGTAATGCCTATGGATTGGGCCAATTCCTCCTGGGTCCAGCCGCGTTGGTCCCGCAATTCTGCGATGCGATTACCATGATTCATGAATTAACCTCCTCCGAATACCTGAAAAAATACATAAAATTAGAAACAAAATGTCGCAAAAATAGATTCATATAGGAAATAAGTATTGACTAGTTACAAAATGTATCGTAAAGTGAAAATTGGAAATGATACCATTTGTATCAATTGTTGAGACGTTGCGTATCCTTTAGCAGTATAAGGCGTTATCCCGATTTTCATACCATGAGGCAGGAATAATCCGATGAATATGTTAACAGCACATGGCATACATCTTCAAACGTATATGTATATCCATCAGGTCGGGAACCAGACGGTTTTTCTGCATCGGACCCGTCCTGTCATCTTATGGGAATACGAGCCAAGCCGAATGGTAATCATCAGCGACTTGGATCTCCCCGTCGTGCCCGAGCTCAGGCTGGGGTTCATTATCCACGTTCCAAATGCCCCTGCCCGTCAGGTGTACGGCACCGTGGCTTGGAAAGAAAGCAGCATCTCCTTTAAGGCCCACCAATACGGCATTCGTATTGAATCCCCGCAGCAGGAGCCGGAGCGCATGACAAAACACCACAACCGCCCGCAACGAGGCGGCCGAGCGGCCTCCACACCGTATGAAAGTCCCTGTGACCACGATTCTTTCCCCGGCCCAGGACACCATTTTGATATCAAAGCATAAAAATCTTACGTTTTTTCGTAATGGGATACAGACATTTTACACTATTTATCAAAGGGCTGCATAGTGCTTTGCTTTAAAAAGGCTGAAGTATAAGCCTGTCATGTGATCGTCCGGTTGGACTTATATTGAGAGCGGGGGATGGATCAGTCATGGGACGTACGTTGACTTTGGATTTCCTGATGCAGATGCTTCAAAGGGACGAGGATGTTCATTTATGAGCAGCATGAATCCGCTGAACAAAACGGTGGACGTCGGCAAGCCCCTTCCGATCACTCCCCGGAAAGACAGGATATTGTACCTTTGGGCCAAGCGAACCCTGGATATTAGCTTATCGCTTATAGGGCTGATTTTTTTATGTCCGGTATTCCTGGCCGTTGCCTTGCTTATCAAGCTGGAGGATCCAAAAGGCTCGGTGTTTTTCTCTCAGGTCCGCGTCGGCCGTGGGGGCACACCATTTAAGATGTACAAATTCCGGTCGATGGTCAGCGGAGCCGAGCTGATGCTCGGCAATTTGATCCAGCAAAGCGATGTGACCGGAGCAATGTTCAAAATGAAAAACGATCCGCGGGTCACCCGGGTCGGCCGGTTCATCCGCAAAACGAGCATTGATGAGCTGCCCCAGCTTGTGAATGTGCTGAAAGGAAATATGAGCCTGGTCGGGCCAAGACCGCCTTTGCCGCGGGAGGTAAGCGACTATACTTCCTACGATATGCAGAGGCTGCTCGTTGTCCCGGGGTGTACAGGTTTGTGGCAGGTCAGCGGAAGGAACCATGTGGGATTTCAGGAAATGGTCGAGCTGGACCTCAAATACATAAACGAACAGTCGATCCGGATGGATATGATCATCATTTGTAAAACGGTCAAGGTGCTGTTCGGCGCGGATAATGCGTACTAATCGCTGCGTGTCCAAGTGCGCAGGGCGCAGCTGTGTCCATTAGGAAGGTGGCAGATGCATCATGAAAAAATGGGTCGTTTCGACCATCGCCGTCGTATCGGTGCTGGTGGTCGGTGTCGCGGGATACGGATTGTATATTTACAATTCGGTCAAAGCGACGGCTAACGAAATATATGAAAAGCGGGAACCATCCGTTGTACCGGTAACCGTCAGCTCGGATGGCAAGACAGGCGGCCAGGCGGATACGTCCAAGAGCGCCGAAAACCCGCCGGCGGTTCATTTGAATGAAAGGGAGCCGTTTACCGTTCTGGTCATGGGTGTGGATCAGCGAGAGGACGACCCGGGACGTTCGGACTCGATGATCCTGCTGACGGTAAATCCGGCCAAGCAGAGTATCCTGATGTTCAACATCCCGCGTGACACGAGAACCGAAATCGTCGGCCACGGGACGACGGACAAGATCAACCATGCTTACGCCTTTGGCGGCGTAAACATGTCGGTCGCGACGGTAGAGCACTTCCTCGGTTACCCGGTTAACTATTACATCAAGGTCAATATGGAGGGCTTCGCCAAAATCATTGATTTGCTAGGCGGGGTGGAAGTGAATAATCCGTTTGCCTTCCAATATGAAGGATACGATTTCAAACAGGGCGACTTGAAGCTGGACGGCTCCGAGGCGCTGGCCTTCTCCCGGATGCGGTATGACGATCCGCGTGGAGATTTGGGGCGTAATGCACGGCAGCGGGAAATTTTGGAGCAGGTGATCAATAATGCGCTCAAAATATCGAATGTCGTAAAAATCGAATCCCTACTGAACCAGGTAGGCGACAGTGTCAGAACAGACATCACTTTCGACAATATGAAGACCTTCGTGACCGATTACCGGTCCGATCTGAAGACAATCGAGCAGGTGGAGATCAAGGGCCAAGGCAAGAAGATCAACGGAATTTGGTATTACATGGTCAGCGATGAGGAGCGGCAGCGTATCCATAATGTCATTAAAGAGCATTTACAATAAGAGGCAGGCGTGGCTGGATGTCACGCTTGCTTTTTCAATTCCGGCGTCCTTTGCAGCATCTCGGAACCCGAATTGATTCATAAGCCCCACGTTGTGGGGTTATTTTTCGACGAAAACTGTCAGTTTCCTTGACAAAAGATGCAGATTCATGTAGATTTCTTGGTGTGCATGTTACAGAATGTATCTATAATAAGTCGTTGGTCATAATTTTAAGCGCAAAGACACACTTCATGGAAGGGAAGTCGATTCTCTTGAACAGTCAGCTATCCGTATTCTGCTTGCGATGTGAGCAGGTCATCCCTATGTCGGACACGGCACTTGTGTTCCGGACGGGATTTTACCGCACAGTGATTCCCCTGGGCTGCTGTACCCTATGTTATTCGCAGACACAATCAGAGGCAGATTTCCCATATGATGGGCATCTGCAAGGCGAATATGCTACAATGGGGCCAGACTTGGGCAGAAGGGGTGATAGAAATGCAGCAGGAACCGGTGGTTCGGCTGGAAGGTGTCACGAAGAAAGTCTCATCCAAAACATTGGTTGAGGATGTTACGCTGGACATCCCTCCCGGGCAGGTCTTTGGTTTTCTCGGTCCGAACGGGGCCGGAAAAACGACGACTATCCGCATGATGGTCGGGCTGACCAAGATCACCAAGGGAGATATTAAAATTTGCGGTTACAGCATCAAGGATCATTTTGAGCAGGCGATCGTCCACGTGGGGGCGATCGTCGAAAACCCGGAGATGTATAAGTTTTTGACGGGGTATGAAAACCTCCGGCACTTTGCCCGGATGATGTCAGGGATTACCGAGGAGCGCATTCAGGAAGTGGTTCAGCTCGTTGGGCTGAGCAACCGGATTCAGGACCCGGTGCGGACGTATTCGCTGGGCATGCGGCAGCGCCTGGGCGTAGCTCAGGCGATTTTGCACCGTCCGAAGCTGCTGATCCTGGACGAGCCCACCAACGGGCTGGACCCGCAGGGAATCCGCGAGCTGAGGGACTACCTGCGCCGGCTGTGCAGGGAAGAGGGGACGACGGTATTCGTCTCCAGCCATCTGCTGTCCGAGATGGAGCTGATGTGCGACGCCGTGGCGATCATCCAGAACGGACGGTTGATTGACGTACGCACGCTGGCCGGTGTTGAGGGAGCGCAGGAGACGACCGTGGAAACGGCATTTGCGCTGGACCGGCCGGAGCAGGCGCAAGAGCTGCTTGGGGGCGGTACGATACGCGATGGACTGCTGATCGTCCGGCTCGACCGAAATGGCATTGCCGACACGAATGCCCGGCTTGTCCAGAGCGGATTCAAGGTGTACGGGATTCAGAAGATAACCCGGTCGCTGGAGGACCAATTCTTGGAAATGACGGGAAGTGATCAGATTGGGTAGCTTTATCCATCTCGTGCAGAACGAGAATATGAAGATATACCGGAGAGCCCGGACGTGGATCATGCTGTCGATCCTGGCCATCGTCAACATTCTGATGCCGCTCCTGTTTCACTTGGCGGATGGCGGGGGCAATATCAGCTTGTGGGAAAGCGTGCTTCAGACCGGGGCGTTTACGTTTTTTCTGTGCACCATATTTTCGGTTGTGGTCGCCTCGGATTCCGTTGCAGGCGAATTTTCCTGGGGGACTATCAAGCTGCTGCTGATCCGCCCATGGAGCCGATCGAAGATTCTGCTCTCCAAATATATTGCCGTAGTGCTGTTCAGCCTGCTGTGCACGGTGCTGCTGATCGTCGTGTCATACGGGGTCTCCGCGATTTTCTTCTCGGGAGGAGCGGGCGGGTCCCTTATGGGCGAGCGCATCGGGCCGCGTCATTACTTTCTGATTATGCTTTGCGATTATGTAGACCTGTTCATGACCGTGGCGCTGGCTTTTATGCTCTCGGCCGTGTTCCGGGCAAGCGGGCTCGCCATTGGGCTGTCGCTGTTCATCATGTTCGCGAAGGGCATCTTTAATATGCTGTTCAACCCTGAGCGCTACAGCTGGGCAAAGTTTTTGCCGTTTATGCACATGGACCTGTCGCAGTATCTGGCCTCTTCGGTGGGGCCTGGGGGTGTGACGCTTGGGTTCTCGATCTTGATTCTGGCCATCTACTACGTCTTGTTTCTGGTCATCGCCTGGACCGTGTTCGGCAAACGGGACGTCGCGGCCTGACCTGTCACGATATTAAAAGCCAAAAAAACGCAGTGCATGTGGACGTGATCCGTTCACTTGCGACTGCGTTTTTTACAGAGATAAGAAAGCAGAAGCTTCGGGCCGCATCAGCCGGCTTCCGATTCCAAATACCGCGGGGTGGGGGCGGTCTCCTGCGCCGTTTCCTCCGGGGCGTCCTTCAGCTCCATTTTGCTGGATCCGTGGAGGATGCCGCCCTCGGTAATGACCAGCGACGTTGCCCCCAGCACGTCACCGAACATCTGTCCGGTCGCTGTGATGGTCAGCCGGCCGAGCGTCGTCACATCACCGTACACTTTTCCGGCAATGATGACCTCTCTGGCATGAATGTGCGATCTTGCCACCGCATGCTCCCCGACAATGACGCTGCCTTTGCTCTCAATGACGCCGTTAAATTTGCCTTCGATGCGCAGGTTGGCCTCACAGGCCAGCGTCCCTTCGATTTCTGTCCCTTTGCCGATCAAAGTGTCCGTTGCGCTCTGGTGCCGGCTCGCTTTGGATCTGCTCATGTTTGAAATCCCTCCTTTTTAAGATTATAGAATTTAAAATTCAGCGAAGCTGAACCATTCTATAATCGCAAGAAAAACTTCAGCTAAACGCGGTCTGTCTTCTTTGATGGTACGTCGATAGACGTTTTTCTTAAGATTATAGAATTTATAAAATTCAGCGAAGCTGAACCATTCTATAATCGCAAGAAAAACTTCAGCTAAATGCGGTCTGTCTTCTTTGAAGGTACGTCGATAGACGTTTTTCTTACGATCAAACCCTACTACTGAATATAGGGCAGCGGGTTAACGGGCTTATCCTTCTTCACGACCTGAAAATGAAGATGGGGGCCGGTGCTGCGCCCGGTCGAGCCGAGCTCGGCGATCTGTTCGCCTTTGTCGACGGTTTGGCCGACATTGGCCTGGATTTTGCTGAGATGCATATACCAGGTTTGCAGGCCGTTCGGATGCTCAATGACGATATACCGTCCCCGCGCACCGCCGCTGTTCTCAGCCGTCACGATCGTACCCGCTCCCGCCGCATATACGGGACTTCCGTTATCCCCGGCAATATCGATCCCCGCATGGAAGGACGCCCTTCCGGTAAAAGGGTCCGTCCGGTAGCCGAAGCTTGAGGTTGTCACACGGGACTCGGTCGGCCACAGGTCAGGCTGCCCGGAGATCCGATCCTGCGTTTCCTCCGCTTTTTTCAAGGTCGAAGGGATTTGGTTCTCCATGGACCGCAGCAGCGTCTGCATCTCCTGAAAGTCATCTTTCGTCTCCTGGGCCAGGTCCAGCATATCGTTCTCATGCACAGCGATATATTCGCCACCGACATGCTGCGAGGCATCCCAGGACAGGGAAGACGCTTTGGCCCCGGAAGCAGGCTCGGCCATACTGGTGGTCCCGTGCTTGTCAATGAACTGCTGCAGCTGGTTCTCCAGTTCATCCACGCGGTCCATCTTCTGCTTCATATCTTTGGCTTGGCTCGACAGGTTGACGATTTCGTTCTGCAGGCGCTCGATGGACTGCTCCCGGCTGTTCACCGTACGCTGCATTTGGACGTTCTTCAGGCTTTCGGCGGTGACCTTCTGCTCCAGCTGGGAGATCACCTGGGACGAGTGGGCCTGCAGTGCAAGAACGAGTCCG
The DNA here is from genome assembly GCF_003386155.1 of Paenibacillus sp. VMFN-D1. Taxonomy (NCBI): domain Bacteria; kingdom Bacillati; phylum Bacillota; class Bacilli; order Caryophanales; family Paenibacillaceae; genus Paenibacillus; species Paenibacillus sp. VMFN-D1. The sequence goes on from NZ_QRDU01000002.1 coordinate 88,164, forward strand.
GACAGCGACAGAACGGCCACGGCGGGGACGGCCATCATCAAGGGCTTGGAGAGATGCAGCTGTTTGACGGAATGCTGGGCGTCCCGCATGACCAGGAGCGTCACCCGCCCATTGCCTTTGGCATTTTTCATGGCGGCTCCTTTCCTCGGCTTGATTGTACTTGTCTTATCTTCTATGTATTCTCTGATCTCTTAAAACATGTCAAAAATGTGATCTTTGCCGACGCTGCGTCTGCATGAGGCCGATCCGGGTAAATACTGAATAAAGCAGGTTGAAAGTGGTCAATCCTGAACATACAGATTGCTTTTGACCCGCAAGGAGGCTGACGTATGCTGTGGCTGCTTATCGCACTACTCGTTTTTATTTTTCAAACGGCAACGATTCTGCTTCTGGAATTCCGCAATCCTTACAAGACGGTCGCCTGGCTGTTTATATTGTTTTGCTGCCCGTTGATCGGCTTTGTGGTCTATTATTTTGTGGCTCAGGACTATAAAGCGAGGAAGAAGGTCCGTACGCAGGGTTCGCGCCTGTTTCAAGAGATCCGTCCCTTGATATGGAGTCAGGCGTCCTTGGTAAAGCGTGCCAGGGATATGCACAGCAAGGATTTTCAGCATCAGGAGCGCTTGTTTAATTTGCTGTCCCATCTGTCCGAGAGCCCGATTACCGGCTGCAACAAGAGCAGGGTGCTGACCGACGGGGAGGAAACCTTCGGCGCGATGCTCGCGGCCATGGACAAAGCAGAAGATCACTTACATATTCAATTTTATATTTTCCGGGACGACGATATCGGGAACCGGTTCAAGGACATCATGGTCCGGAAGGCGAAAGCCGGGGTCAAGGTGAGGCTGCTCTGCGACGGCTTCGGAAGCTACAGGCTTGGCCGCAGGCGCGGGTTCATCCAGGAGCTGAAGGAAGCGGGCGTGGAGCTCCACTTCTTCCTGCCGCCTCTTCTGGCGATGATCGACCGCAGGATCAACTACCGCAACCACCGCAAAATTATTGTCGTTGATGGAACCAAAGGCTTTGTCGGCGGGCTGAATGTCGGCGATGACTATTTGGGGAAATATCAGAAAATGGGGTATTGGCGCGACACGCACCTGGAGATCGAGGGAGATGCCGTTTATTTTTTGCAAAATGTGTTTTTGAGCGACTGGAAGCTCGCTTCAGGCGAGCGGTTGTCGGACCCTGCGCTGTTTCCCAAGCATCAATGCGAAGCCGATGAACAGGTTCAAATCGTCAGCAGCGGACCCGATCAGGATTGGAATGCTATTCAGGAGATGTGCTTTGGCGCGATTACGGTCGCGAAAAAAAGGATCTGGATCACCTCGCCCTACTTTATTCCCGATCAGGGCATCTATGAAGGACTCAAAACCGCTGCGGTCAGCGGAGTGGACGTGCGGATCATCATTCCGTTGAAAGCCGATTCAAGGCTGGTGCATCTCGCTTCGCTCTCCTATATTGAAGACCTGCTGCTGGCCGGGGTGAAGTTCTATGAATATCAGAAAGGCTTCATTCATGCCAAGGTCATGATCGTCGACGACCTGATGGCCTCGGTAGGTACCGCTAATATGGACATGCGGAGCTTTTTCTGCAATTTCGAGCTGACGGCAGCGCTGTTCGAGCAGTCCTCGATCGACCGGCTGGTGAAAGATTTCAAGGAAGATATGAGCCAGAGCCATCAAATCGTAACCGAAGAGTTTCAGGCACGGCCGTTTCGGCATAAGCTGGCGGAAGTGCTGTGCCGGATGCTATCCCCGCTGCTATGACTGCGCGGTCCTGAATCTGCTGCTGCAAGCCTAGTGCCGTGGAGCCCATAGAATAACGGATACGCCGGCCATGCACAGAGCCGCTCCGATCCAGTCGTAGACGTCGGGCGTGTTTTTGTCGATCCACCAGCCCCACAGCAGGGCCAGGACGATAAAGATGCCCCCGTATGCGGCATAAACCCGGCCGAAGGAAGGATAATTCTGCAGGGTGGGAATGATCCCATACAAGATCAGAAGCAGGCTGCCCGCCGCGCCGAACCACCAGGGCTTCGCGTCTTTGATCCACAGCCATACCAGGTAACCGCCGCCGATCTCGGCCAGCCCGGCCGCTATAAATAATAATAAGGATTTCATGACAGAAAAACTCCCATCCTGATAATATGCAGCTAAAAACTATGATATAATAAAGTAAGGGAATAATCACGGAAGTCCAGATTTCTTAGGCTGTACACGATGCTACCCGGGCGTTTCATGTCCCTTTATGCTACAACAATCTATAGAATCGGGGGGATTCGATGGCTGTACCTTCAAACCCGCAATCCACGGATAGGCCAAACCTGCCGCAGGATTTGCAGCAGCTCAAGGCGCCGACCTCGAAAGCCAGAGTGTTCATGCGCATCCTGGTCATGCTGATCGGAGCCGGATTGGTCTCTGTTGCACTGGAAGTATTCCTCGTAAACAATAACATCATTGACGGCGGGATTACCGGCATTTCCATTATGCTGTCCCACCTTTTTCATCTGCCGCTCGGTATTTTTCTTACGGTTCTCAATATTCCTTTCTTGTTTCTGGGTTACAAGCAAATCGGCAAGACGTTTGCCTTCTCCACGCTGGCAGCCGTCCTGGTGATGTCGATTGGCACCGCGCTGCTGGAACCCGTTAAACCCATTACGTTCGATCCGCTGCTGGCGGCCATCTTCGGAGGCGTGATCCTCGGTGCGGGCGTCGGCCTGGTCATCCGGGCAGGGGGTTCCACGGACGGCAGCGAAATCGTCGCGATTCTCATCAACAAAAAGACGCCGTTCTCCGTCGGGGAGATCATCATGTTCATCAACTTCTTTATCCTGACGAGTGCGGGCTTCGTATTCGGTTGGAATAACGCGATGTATTCGCTGATCGCCTACTTTATCGCCTTTAAAGTGATTGATATCACCAACGAAGGGATCGACCAGTCCAAATCGGTATGGATCATCAGTGAGAAATACAAGGACATCGGCGATGCCCTCACCCAGCGCCTGGGACGCGGCGTTACGTATTTGGAAGGGGAAGGAGCCTACTCCGGAGACAGCAAGAAAGTGATCTTCGTGGTCATCACCCGTCTGGAAGAGGCCAAGCTGAAGGCCATCGTCGGTGATTGGGATCCGGATGCCTTCCTTGCGGTTGGTAATATCCATGACGTTAAGGGCGGCCGTTTCAAGAAAAAAGATATCCATTAGCGGGGCAGCGAAGCTGGACTGACCCGTGAAATGCTTCAAAGCCCGGAAGGTTACCTTCCGGGCTTTGCTGCGCTTAAATGGCGGATCACCTGCTCGATCGGCTGCGGGGCGAGCGCGGCGATCAGGTCGCCGTGGCGGGCAAGCCGCTCCTCGATGTTAAGCAGGTGAAAATCGGTCGGGGCAACGTTGCTGTCCACTTCCTCCCAGTGCAGCGGGGTTGACACCGTCGCGCCTGGACGTGCCCGGGGGGTGTAAGGAGCGGCGAGCGTTTTTCCCTGATAGTGCTGGAGGTAATCGAAGTAGATTTTATCGCCGCGGTTTTTTTTGAGCCTCTCCAGGGTGAACAGCTCCGGGTGCTTCTCCGTCACGAACATGCCGACGAAATGCCCGACGGTGCGCAGCTCGTCGAACGTGATCCCTTCATTGATCGGTACGATGATCTGAATACCCGTCGCCCCGGACGTCTTCGGCACCGACTGCAGTCCGAGCGAGCGCAGCACTTTGCCGACGATGGACGCAGCTTCCATGATCCGCGGTTCGACCTCCCGCGACGGGTCGAGGTCAATCATCCATTCACAGGGGAGCGTGCTCCCTGCGTAATGGAGGGACGGGTGAAACTCCAGCGCGGCCAGGTTGCCCAGCCACAGCAGCTCGGGCAGGCCGTTCAGCAGGATGTAATTGATCCCGTCCTTCTCGGCCGTCTGGACATAGGGAGGGAGCGGCTCCGGCGCATTTTTTTGATAAAAAAATTCGCCAGGCACCCCATGCGGATAGCGGATCGTCGTGAGCAGCCGGTTCCGGCAGTACTTCAGCAAATAAGGAGCGAGCGCCGCGAGCTTTTGCAAATAAATCGCCTTGGTAATGCCCATTTCCGGCCACAGCGGCTTGTCGGGATTGGTAATGGGAATGTCTTGTCCCTCGATCGAAATCGTGCCTTTCACGGTTCGCGGCATACGGATACCTCCAATCATATTTAGGCGGGATGCCATTTCTGAGCTGCATGATGGAACGTCACGGGCATAAGAACCCGCCGTGATCCTTTGGAAGCTACGGATCCAGCCGGCAGTCCGCGGGGGACACATCGACAAACGCCTGAATACTGGGCTGGCGCAGGGTGCCGCCGGGCGTCCATTCCAGGAAATTCACCTTGACCACCCACTCGGGCCGGATCCAGACCGCCCCTTTCTGCCGCTCCGGCTGGTTGACGAAGGGGCGGTCCTTCACCGCCATGTTCGCGACCCGCTCGGTGATGCTGCGCCAGTCGGCCACCTTCAGCTTGCCCGTTCCGGCATGGCCGATATAGACCAGGCTCCCGTCCTCGGCGTAGAGGCCGAGCAGCAGCGCATTCACGATGCCGTCCCGGAACGTCACCCCGCCGACCACGGCGTTCACGTCCTGGATGTTCTTCCGCTTCTGCCACCGCTTGTCCTTGCCGCCCAGGGCGTAGACGCTGTTAAGGTCTTTGACGACGATGCCTTCAAGCCGGTGCTGGACCGACACGTCATGCAGCAGCGGGATGTCCGTATAGCTCGGCACGAGCTGGACGTGCCCGCTGGGGATCACGGTTTCCGTCAGGAGCTGCTGCCGCTCGCGCAGCGGCCGTCCGGTTACCCATTCGCCGTTATAATACAGGATGTCGAAGATCATATAGACGATCGGCACCTGCTGGACGCGGGCTTTGATTTGCTGCTCTACGCGGAGGCTGTCCCGTTTCATGACCTGATGAAAGGAAGGCACCCCGTCGATCAGAGCGATGATTTCGCCGTCCAGAATGACCGAATCGGCACGGCAGTAAGAAGCGATATCCAGCAGCTCTGGATACTGGCGCGTCCGGTTGTTCCCCTTGCGGTTCACGAGCTGGACCTCCCCGCCGTCGTAATAGGTGATCATCCGGACACCGTCCCATTTGATCTGGGCGATCCACTGCTCTCCGGAAGGGAGGACGTCCGTCATGACGGGTTCGAAAGGGACGATCGGGGTAAGGGGCATCGATGATCCTCCGATCTAACCGTTACGAAACGGTTTCGTTTTTCTTGGCCGTCTTGCGGCGTTTTGGCTTGGGCCCTTCGCCGGCAGCGGCGGCAGGTTCCGCAGGCTTGGCTTTGGCTTTGCCTCTGGCGGTCTTCTTGGCCGGACCCGGGTCGGTCGCCACAGGCTTGGCCGCTTCGATGCTGGCCTGCAGGGCGGCCATCAAGTCGATCACATTCGTCTCCTGCTTCGCCGGAGCGATCTTGATCTCTTCGCCGGCCACCTTGTGCTCGATCAGATCGAGCAGGCGTTCGCGGTAGTCGTCCCCGTATTTTTTCGGCTCAAACGGCGTGGAGAGCTGCTCGATCAGCATTTGCGCCATGCCGAGCTCCTTATCGTTGACCTGGATATTTTCCGGAAGGTTCGGCACCTGGGAGACCGGGCGGATTTCATCCGGGTAGAACATCGTTTCGATCGCAAGGCACTCATCCAGCACGCGGATCGCCGCGAGGCTGCTCTTGGAGCGGATGGAGATTTTGGCGATCCCGATCTTGCCGCTCTGCTGCATCGCCTCTTTCAGCAGCTGGTAAGCGTTGCCCCCGGCCTGATCCGGAGCGAGGTAATACGTCTTCTGGAAGTAGATCGGATCGATTTCGGACAGATCGACGAAGTCGAGGATGGCAATCGCCTTGTTTGCCTGCTCGGTAATCTGCTCGAGCTCCTCTTTTTCAAACAAAACGAACTTTCCCTTCTCGTATTCATAACCCTTTGCGATTTCCTCCCAGCCTACTTCCTCGTCACAGACCGGGCATTTGCGGACGTAGGAGAGGGGGCTGCCGCACTCTTTATGGACGTACCTCATGGAAATATCTTTGTCCTCCGTGGCGGAGAACATTTTCACCGGGACGTGGACCAGGCCGAAGCTGATCGCTCCCTTCCAGACGGTATGCATAGTTATCGCTCCTTTAACGCTTTTTCCTACTAGTATGGGGAAAATATCCCGTTTCTATAAGGCCCGCCTTCGATTTGGCCAGGGAAAAAATGAATGGTTTAGCTGCCTGCAGGGCATATTGAACCCATGACCACATGCATGCTGTAGCGAGGAGGGAGCAAGGTTGAAGGACAGAAGACAGGACCCGGACGACGATAAGGAGCTGACGCTGGAAGCGCTCGAAAATTACGAGGCGGCCAGAGACGCGATCGAATCTTCGGATTATATCGATGCGGACAACGTCAACTGGCATAACGTAACCTCTCCGGATGAGGATATATCGCTGGATACCCATATGCTCGATATCGACCGGATGGTCAACGAGGGACTGGGCGGCGGCAACATTACGGCCGACAACGGCTACATCGGGGCGAGCACGACCGACACGATCGTCGTTGAGCCGGGCATGATCGGTCCCGCGCAAGAGGGAGATCCCGAGGAAGGCTGATAGCCCGGGCAAGCTGAAATGTACAAGCAATGAAGATTTTCCAAGTAAAAGATGTCAGAAGAGCGGCAGACCTCTAGCGAAGAATGCTAGGTTGTGCGCACAATGATAGCTTATGATTCTATTACACAGGAGGCTGAAACCAACATGGATGCTCAGCGCGCGCTGGATATTTATCAGGCTAAGGACACCATTCCCGTAAACCTGGAAGGGGTACCGGTATGGATCGAAAAGGTGGATGTGGACAACGGGGTGGCCACGGTTCAGGTTGGCACCCGGCCTACCGACACCCAGACGGTGAATGTGGAACGTCTACAGGAAGGGTAAACCTGACCAGATTTCCCGTCATCCATCCTCATGTGAAGGAAAAGATGGATTCGGAGCAAGCCGCTTGGGCTGCAGAGAGGATACTGCCGCCCTGGCGGCTTTTTTGAAGAGATCAGAAAGTATAAGTTTCGGAGCTTCTGCTTCCTGATCTCGCAAGAGAAACTTCCTCTATACGCGGTCTGTCTTCTTTGAAAGTACGTCGATAGACGTTTTTCTTACGTCTGTCCCGACGGGAGGCGCGAATACGGTGCAGCGCAAAATCCCCGTATCCATCTCTGCAGGGGATAAGGTACAATGGACCTGCAAGCGGCCTATGTTCATCGGTTTTGGGAAAGGGAGCAGGGCGGCAGAGAGGAGCTGTGTACATATGGGGGGAAGTCCGGTGGTCGCTGCCGGCAGAACGGCGGAGGTTCTGTCCTATCAGCCAGGCCAGGTGCTGAAGCTGTACCGGGAAGGCATGCCGCGCGGCATGGCGGAAGAGGAATATCAAATCAGCTTGAAGGTGTATAACACGGGGGTGACGACACCCCGGCCGATTCGGCTTGAGGAGCACAGCTCCCGTTTTGGGGTGGTCTACGAGCAGGCGTCCGGCATAACGATGCTCCAGGCCATTTCCGTTAATCCGGACATCCTGCACGAAGAAGCAGCCCGGATGGCCAGGCTTCATCTGGAGCTGCATGCCCGGGACATTCACGGTCTGCCGGAGCAGAAGACGGTTCTGAAAAACCGCATTCAGCATGCGCCTTCCTTGGCGGAAGAGGACAAGGAGCGGATTGTGGCCTATCTGATGCAGCTTCCGGAAGGATCGAAGCTGTGTCATGGGGATTTTCATCCGGACAACATCATTCTCGGAGAGAAGGAATGGGTCATTGACTGGATGACCGGCATGCGCGGCAATCCGGCCGGAGACGTCGCCCGAACCCTGGTGCTGCTCCAAATGGGCACCATGCCCGACGGCACGCCGGATGAGGTGGTGAAGCAATTCGACCGGATGAGGGAGGAGCTCGTTAAGGAGTATACCCGGCAGTACATCGAAAGCGGGAGCCTCAGCCAAGCGGATGTGGATGCATGGCGGCTGCCGGTGGCGGCGGCCCGGCTGACGGAATGGATTCCGGAAGCCGAGAAGGCCAATCTGCTCGCTTTGGTGCGCGAGGCATTGGACGGATCTGCGGTATGACCTGGTAGGACCAGGAACAGCATATAGCAGCAAGGGCGGTTCCGGCTTCAGCCGGACCGCCTTTTCGTATTTTCTATGGAAGTATGGAAGTGATGAGGGCTACACCGCGTTCTGAAGCAGCAGGGAACCGGGAACGTCGATCCGGTATCCTTTGACCAGCGTCTCTCCATTAGTCGTATCGGTCTCGTAATGCCGCTGGAACCCGAGCTTCTCATACAGCTTCACGGCCGAGGCCATCATGTCGGAAGTGTGGAGATTTAGCGTCGTGGCTCCAAGCTCCAGCGCACGGCGTGCCGCTTCCCGGATGAGCGCGGTGGCCACCCCGCGTCCTCTCGCGGAAGGATGAACGGCCAGGAGGCGGATGATCGGCGAGTGAATCCCCATCTCCGGATTGCCGTAAGCGGCTTCCGAGGAGAGGAACATCTGGACGCTTCCGACGATCCGGCCGTCGATTTCGGCAACGATTCGGGCATAGGGAGCATTTCCATACACGGAATTCCGGATGGAGTCCCGGTACTGCTCCCAACGTTCCTGGGGCATATCAAAGGCATACTGCTGATAGGATTCCAGCATCACTTCGGCAATCAATTCGCGTTCGGAATCCTTGGCGTCCCGGAGGATCAATTCTTCTGAATTCATCGCTTTCACTCCTTTTGGAAGGGATTCAGGTAATTTGGTGTGAGCTAAGTATAGCAGGTAATACCTACTATTCGCATCGGAAAATAAAATAATTAATTCGGATATTAAAAAAATCTATAAGCTTTCAGGCTTCACCATGGCCGCTAGGGCAGACCCGAGTACTTCCCTTCGTGCCCGAAAATGGGCGTCATTTCGGCCTTTTCCCACCCTGGAGAAACAGCCTGTTACGAAAATAAACGATTGACAATAATTTGCCAACTGCCTAAGATAAGGATAATTTATACCCTTTTTCAGGTTTAAAACCACCTAAATTCATTGGAATAGTGAGTGATAAAACTTCGGGGGTGTTACCTTGAACATCGAAAACATTGAGGCTTTTGTGTACATCAACCATTACGGCAGCTTCAACAAGGCGGCGGATGTCCTGTTCCTGTCGCAGCCCACAGTTACTGCCCGCATTCAATCGCTTGAACGCGAGCTCGATTGCCGACTGTTCGACCGTCTGGGTAAACAGATCCATCTGACGGAAAAAGGCAAGCAGTTTCTCCCCTATGCCCAGCAAATTCTCCAGACCTACCAGAAGGGCAAGCATCACCTCCAATCCAAACGGGCCATGCCCAACGAACTGCGGATCGGCAGCACCGTCTCGGTATCCAATTATTTGATGCCCCATCTGCTGATGGGACTGACCCGGCGTTTTCCCGAAATCAAATTCAAGCTGACCACGGCGCCGACCGACGAGCTGGCCGCCAAGCTGTCTGCGGGGGAGCTCGACCTGGCCTTCGTTCGCAAAATGATGAACCCGGCGTTCCAGTCCTATCCTTTTTACGAAGACCCCATTCGCCTGTATGTCTACCCCGATCACCGTCTCGCCTCGGCCGGCCGGGCGTCGATCCGGGAAATCCGTCACGAAACGCTGGTGTTTTTCGAGTGCGGTTCCCTGGACTGGCTGCGGATTCACCGGGTGTTCGAAAGCCTGGATCAGCCGCCGAACATCGTCTATCAGGTCGACAACTCCGAGACGGCGAAGAAGCTCGTTCTGGAGCGGGCGGGCATCTGCTTTCTCCCCGGCCTCTGCGCAAGGCAGGAGGAGGAGATAGGCAGCCTCGTTCCCGTGGACATCACCGAAACGGCGGGCGTCTCCCTGCAGACCAACCTGATTTCGCTCACCGGCGAGAACACGGATATCCTTGAATTTCTGTTGGATTTGAAGCAGTCGTCCGTCCCATTAATGAATTACATGATTGGATAGAAAAACTCTATTAGACGCGTTGTGCAAATCGCGGTAAAGTTAGTGACAACATAATTCTTACTAAATCTATAGGAATTATCAATCAAGGAAAAATGGGAGCCATATGAAAGGGGATGAGGTCGTGAGAAAAACATTAGCAGTCGTTGCAGGGATCATGCTGGCAGGGGTGATTGCCGGGTGCGGATCCGGATCGAAGGGCGGGGAAACGTCCGCGGATACGGCGGCGAACGCCGCAGGAGGAGCCGTCAAAAAAATCGTCGTAGGCACAGGCACGGCCTTTCCGAAAATTTGCTTTATCGATGAGAACGGAAAGCTGACCGGCTTCGACGTAGAGCTGGTGCGCGAGATCGACAAGCGCCTGCCGGACTACGAGTTCGATATCCAGACGCAGGAATTTTCCAATCTGCTGCTCAGCTTGGAGACGAAGAAGATCGATTTTGTGGCGCATGAAATGGAGAAAAACCCGGAGCGGACGGAAAAGTACCTTTTTAACAAAGAGCCGTATGCCCACTGGAGAAACAAGATCATCGTCGCCAAGGACAACGATTCGATCCACTCGCTGGACGACCTGAAGGGCAAAAAAGTGTTAACCGGCGCTACAAGCGCGGAAGCTCAAATTCTTGAGAACTACAACAAGGAACATGATAATGCAATCCAAATTGTCTATCAAAACGGCGCCGCCAACGATACTGTGAATCAAATTACGACCGGACGGGTGGACGCGACGATCGGAGCGGACTTCTCGCTGCCGCTGATCGACCCGCAAGGCAAGCTCAAAGTCACTGGCGACGATCTGTCCGAGCATGACATTCTGTTCGTCTTCCGCAAGGACGATCCGGAAGAGCAGAAGCTGGCCGATGCGGTTGACGGGGCGATCAAGGAACTAAAGCAGGACGGAACGCTTGGCAAGCTGAGCAAGGAATGGCTCGGCAGCGACTTTACGGCGGATAAATAGTCCGGACTAAACCAGGAAGGGGGCAGGTTGTAATATGGGTGCACCGTTCGATTTCTCATTTGTGTTCAGCTTTTTTCCGAAGCTGGCATCGACGCTGGGCATCTCCTTGCTGATCGTCGCAGGCTCGCTGGTGGTGGGGATGTTGGTCGGTTTTCTGATCGCCCTTCCCCGGCTGTACCGGATACCGGCGCTGCGCACGTTCTCCCAGGTGTACGTCTCGTTCTTTCGGGGTACGCCGATTCTGATCCAGCTGTTCCTGTTCTACTACGGGCTGCCGGAGATCCTGAAGCTCATCGGAATCGACATGTCCAAAGCGCCTGTGCTCGTGTTTGTCATCCTGACATACGGTCTTCACACCGGGGCCTTCATGTCGGAGATGATCCGGGCGTCGGTCATGGCGGTGGACCGAGGGCAGCTTGAGGCGGCTTATGCCGTGGGGATGACAGGCCGTCAGGCGTTTACCCGGATCGTTCTTCCCCAGGCGCTGGCGATCGCCGTCCCGGTATTCTCGAACCTGGTGATCGCCCTGCTGAAAGATACGTCGCTGGCCTTCACGCTCGGCGTGATGGAGATGACTGGAAAAGCGCAGACGCTCGGTTCGGTCACCCAGCATTTTATCGAGTCCTACATCGCTTTGGCGCTCATCTACCTGGTTGTGAGCTTTACGCTGGAGAAGGTGCTCAAAGCCACGGAGGTTCGCCTTTTGCGACATGAGCTTCCGGATACACCGGCACGCACCGGCTTCCGGATCCACAAGAAAGGGTCCTACCGGCGCGTAGTCGCAGGGATCGGAACGGAAAAAGGAGGCGCTGAGCTGTGAAAATCGACGTTACGTTTATTTGGACCGCCTTTGTCCACCTGCTGTCCGCCATACCAACCACCCTTCTCATTACCGCCGTCTCTGTGACGGCCGGTTTTATCATCGGGCTGATCGGAGCCGTGGTGCGCATCTACAAAGTCCCGGTGCTCAGCCAGATCTCCACGGCTTATGTCACCTTTATCCGCGGTACGCCGATGCTCACGCACCTGCTGCTCATCTATTTCGGGCTGCCGGTCATCGTTGACGCGGTATCCGCCGCTCTTGGCCTAGGCTTCAAATCCTCATCCATTCCGATGATCGGCTTTGCCTTCATCTCTTTCTCCATCACGGCGGGGGCCTATATGTCCGAGGTCATTCGTTCCGGCCTGCTCGCCGTGAACCGCGGCCAGCTGGAGGCCGCCTATTCCATCGGCATGACGACGCCGCAGGCACTGCGCCGCATCGTGCTGCCTCAAGCGCTGGCCGTCAGCCTGCCGAACCTGTCGAATTCGGTGATCGGAATGCTGCATGGCTCGACGCTCGCTTTTACCGTATCCGTCGTGGACATTAACGCCAAAGCGCAAATTGTGGCGTCGACCAACTGGAAGTTCTTTGAGGCGTACCTGGCGGCTGCGGCTATTTTCTGGGGGCTGACGCTTCTGATCGAAAGGCTGACGGCGCTGCTGGAGAAACGCATCAATCTGTACAATCGGGGGGGAGTGGCATGATCAAGCTCACGAATATATCCAAGTCTTTTGGCCGGAACCCGGTGCTGAAATCGATTGATTTGACCGTGAACAAAGGGGAAGTCGTCGTCATTCTGGGGCCGAGCGGCTCCGGCAAAACGACGCTGCTGCGGTGCGTGAACTACCTGGAGAAGCCGAGCGGCGGAGAGATTGCCATCGGCGACTTCCGGATGAATGCGGAGCATGCGGCAAAGAAGGACATTCACGCACTCCGGCAAAAAACGGCGATGGTATTCCAGCAGTACAATCTGTTCAAGCATAAGACGGCGATCGAGAACGTGATGGAGGGACTCGTCATCGTCAAAAAAATACCGAAGGACGAAGCGCGCAAGCGCAGTGCGGCACTCCTGGAGAAGGTCGGGCTGGCGGGCAAGCTGGACGCCTATCCGAGCCAGCTGTCGGGAGGGCAGCAGCAGCGCGTCGGCATCGCCCGGGCGCTGGCGTTGGAACCGGAGGTGATCCTGTTCGACGAGCCGACATCGGCGCTGGATCCCGAGCTCGTCGGCGAAGTGCTGGAGGTCATCCGCAAAATTGCCAAAGAAGGCATCACCATGATCGTCGTGACGCATGAAATGGGCTTCGCCCGCGATGTGGCGAACCATGTCGTGTTCATGGACGGGGGAGTCATCGTGGAGGAAGGGCCGCCGGCCCAGCTGTTCAACCATCCCCGCGAGGAACGGACCAAGCAGTTTCTGAAGCGGATTACGCCGGAACTGAACTACAGCATTTAGGAGGAAAGCCATATGAGCATTACGATTAGCGTTCTGGATCAAAGCCCGGTTTACCCCGGAGAGACTTCAGCGGAGGCGTTTGAGCATACGATACGGCTGGCCCAGAAATCCGAGGCGCTCGGATTCCGGCGGTTCTGGGTGTCGGAGCATCACGACTCCGATCATGTGGCTGGCTCTTCGCCGGAGGTACTGATTTCTTACCTGCTGGCCAAAACCGAAACAATCCGCATCGGATCGGGCGGCGTGATGCTGCAGCATTACAGCCCGTATAAGGTGGCGGAGAACTTCAACGTGCTGGCGTCCCTGGCGCCGGGCCGGGTCGATCTCGGCATCGGCCGCGCGCCCGGAGGGCTGCCGCGGAGCACACAGGCGCTGCAGCGCGGAGCCGGGGATTCCGCTTCCCTGACGGATAAAATCGTGGAGCTGGGCAAGTACATCCACAACCGGCTGGAAGCGGACCATCCGCTGCACGGGCTGCGCGCCACGCCGCTGCCGGAAACGGCTCCCGAGCTGTACGTGCTGGGCGCCAGCGTAGGAAGTGCAGAGATCGCAGCCGGCTTGGGGCTGCCTTATGTATTCTCCCTGTTCATCAACGGGGATGAAGCGACCGCGCTGGCGGCCATCCGCGCCTACCGGGACGCATTTGACGATTCGCACGGAACCCGGCCGCAGGTCATCGTAGCGCTGTCCGTCGTCGTTGCGGACAGCGTGGAAGAAGCTGCCGAGCTGGCCGGATCCCACAAGCTGGTGAAGATTCACCTCGCCAGCGGCCGTACACTGACAGTCGGTACGCTGGAGCAGGCCGAGGAGTTCGGCCGCCAGGCCAATGAGCCGTATACGGTCGAGGAGCAGGAGCCTTCGGTGCTGAAGGGCACGAAGGAAACCGTGCGCGAGAAGCTGCTTGAGCTTCATCAGGCGTCGGGGATCGATGAGTTCGTCGTCACGACCAACATCCAGCCTTTCGACAAGCGGCTCCGTTCGTTTGAACTGTTGGCGGAAGCGCTGGCCGAGGTGCCAGCGGAGGCTTGAGGCCATGAGCGGGGAAGGGTGCGGGTTGAATCCGCCTAAGTACCCATAGACACAAGTAAAAGGAGGATGACGACATGCCAAGCGATGCTGTACGGATCCCCTCCGCCGCGGGGGTGGACCGCTTGATCGAAATCCGCCGGGAGCTGCACCGCTTTCCGGAGCTGTCCGGCGAGGAGCATGAAACGACGCGCCGGATCCGGGGCTGGCTGAGCGAAGCAGGCATCCGGATCCTGGACCTTCCGCTGGCCACCGGCGTGGTGGCCGAGGTCGGCGGCCTGCAGCCCGGGCCGGTCATCGCGCTGCGCGCGGACATCGACGCGCTTCCGGTTCAGGAGGAGACGGGACTCCCGTTCGCGTCCGAGATTGAAGGCAGAATGCATGCCTGCGGGCATGATTTTCATACCGCCGCCCTGATCGGGACGGCGTACGCGCTGAAAGCCCGTGAAGACAGGCTTCGCGGCACCATCCGGCTGATCTTCCAGCCGGCCGAAGAGAAGGCGAAGGGCGCGAAGCAGGTCATCGGCAGCGGCGCGCTGGAAGGAGTGCAGGCCATCTTCGGCATGCACAACAAGCCCGATCTTCCCGTTGGGACGATCGGCATCAAGGAAGGGCCGCTGATGGCGGCGGCCGACGGCTTCGTCGTCGAAGTCGCGGGGAAGGGCTCGCATGCGGCCGTTCCGGAGGCCGGGCTGGACCCGATCGTGACGGCTTCGCATATCATTACGGCGCTGCAGTCGGTGGTGAGCCGAAACATCAGCTCCCTGAGCAGCGCGGTGATCAGCGTCACGAAGCTGCACAGCGGAACGGCGTGGAACGTCATTCCGGAGCAGGCGCTCCTGGAAGGCACGATCCGCACGTTTGACCAGCAGGTGCGCGAGCAGGTGCTGGCGCGGTTCGAGCAGGTTGTCCGGGGCGTGGCGGAAGCCTTCGGCACCACGGCCGCGGTCCGCTGGATCGAAGGGCCGCCGCCGGTGGACAACGACCCTGCTCTGGCCGAGCTTGGCACAGCCGCGGCTGAGGCGGCGGGATATCGGGCGATCGTGCCGGTTCCTTCGCCAGCCGGGGAAGATTTTGCCGTCTACCAGCAAGCCGTTCCCGGGTTGTTCGTCTTCATGGGGACGAACGGCAAGCAGGAATGGCATCACCCCGCCTTTGACCTGGATGAGAATGCGCTCCCGGTCAGCGTCGCCTTTTTTACGCAGTTAGCCGAAGACGCCCTGGCGCATTTCGGCCACGGGGGTGCGTCGAAATAGCCATGGGAAAATGGTATGACGTCATTGTCGTAGGGGCGGGCTCGGTCGGCATGAGCGCCGGGTATTATCTGGCCCGCCGCGGAGTGAAGACGCTGCTGATCGATGCGTTTGACCCGCCGCATCAGGAGGGGAGCCACCACGGGGAACCGCGCCTGATCCGGCACGCTTACAGCGGTGATCCGGTTTATACGGAAATGGCGATCCGCGCGCACCGACTCTGGAACGAAGTCGAGGACCTGACCGAGACGAAGCTGCTCGTCCAGTCCGGCGTGCTGAACCTCGCCGACAGCGGCCTGTATTCCTACAGGGAGCGGATCGAACTGGCCAAGCGGCATGGTTTGCATCCCGAATGGCTGGACGCGGCGGAGATCCGCAGACGCTGGCCCGAGCTGCACGTGCCGGATTCATTCGAGGCAATGTATGAGCCGGCCGCCGGATATCTGCACAGCGAGCGCTGCGTCGGAGCTTACCGCAAGCTGGCTCTCTCCAAAGGGGCGGAGCTGCTGACTTACGCGAAGGTCCGGGGCATTGAAGCGCATCAGGACGGAGTCACTGTGTCGACAAAGGAAGGCACTTACCATGCCTCGTTCGCGGTTCTGAGCGCCGGCGCCTGGTTCGGCACGCTGTCCCCGTTCGTGAACCTTCCGGTTCGAGCCGTCCGCAAAACGGTGGGCTGGTTCGAGACGAACACCCCTGCCTTCGATAACGGACGGTTCCCCGGGTTTACGCTGAATGCGCCAGAGGGCTCTTATTACGGCTTTCCGAGCATCGGCGGGGCCGGACTCAAAATCGGCCGGCACGACACCGGGCATGCCTGGCAGCCGGGCGAGGAGCTGGCACCCTTTGGTTCGCACCCCGAGGACGAAGGCGACTTGAGGCGCGCCTTGGACGCCTACATGCCGGGAGCTTCGGGCCGGTTGAAGCGGGGAGCGGTATGTAAATACGAAATGTCGCCCGACGAGGGCTTTATCATTGACCGGCATCCAGAGCACCCGCAAGTGTGGGCAGCGGGCGGATTTTCGGGGCATGGCTTTAAATTTTCGAGCGTGGTCGGCAGCCTGCTGGCGGATCTGATCTTGGATGGCCGCAGTCCGCACAATATCGCGCCGTTCTCCTTGTCCCGGTTTCATCCATCGCCCGCCGACACGCCAACATCACCTGTATCCTAATCAGTTGGAAGGAGCGTTCATATGAGCGAGGTTCAAATTGACAAATTCAGCGGCACACACCGTCAACTGCTCGCAGCCATCGAAGGTCTGAGCGAGGAGCAGCTGACCTGGAAGCGGGCGCCGGAAGTATGGAGCGTGCAGGAGGTCCTCTCGCACCTGACCGATCACAGCATCGTAACCTCGTTTCGCATCCGCGACATTCTTGCGGGCACGGCAGCGCAGCTGCCAGCGTTCGAACAGGATGCCTGGGTCAGCGGCCAGCATGCCAATCAAGGCGGCACGCCGGACATCCTCGATGCGTTCCACGCGCTGCTCACGTATAACACGCTGCTGCTCCAGCGGCTTACGCCCGAAGACCTGGCGAAAACCGGCGTGAACCCTAGAGGTCAAACCGTCAGCGTCGCCGATCTGGTCAACGGATTTATCCGGCACGTGGAGAACCACCTGGGGCAAATCGAGCGCATTAAGCAGGCGGCAGCATTGGTCTAAGCCCTTTCCAGGCACGTTACTGCAGAGACTTGTGACGCAAAAAAGGCCGGAGCACAGGCTATTTAAAGCCGCAGAACTAAAGTCGAAAAGCCAACCGTTTAAAGCCATAGCAGTCACAATTGAAGCTTAAAAACTTTGAAGCCGCAAGAGGAATAGCATACCTGCTGCGGCGCTTGGCAACGCTTGGCACGGGTTACGTGAATTTTTATCCATAATAGAATCGCTTTTTAAATAAGGAGGATGGAAGAGATGGCCAAAAAAAGACAGTTGAAACTCGGCGCGCTGCTGCACGGTGTCGGAGGGGGAACCTCCATGTGGCGCCATCCGGATGCCCAGCCCGACGCCAGCGTCAATTTTGAGATTTACAAACGATGGGTCCAAAAAGCCGAGGAAGGGAAGATGGACCTCATCTTTATCGCGGACGGCTTGTATATTAACGAAAAATCGATCCCGCATTTTCTGAACCGTTTTGAGCCGATCACGATTCTGAGCGCGCTCGCGTCCGTCAGCAAGAACATCGGGCTTGTCGGCACGTTATCCACCTCCTACAGCGAGCCCTTTACCGTATCCCGCCAGTTCGCTTCGCTCGATATGATCAGCGGCGGGCGCGCCGGCTGGAACATCGTGACGTCCCCGCTGGAAGGGTCGGCACTGAACTACAGCAAGAAGGAGCATCCCGAACACGATAAGCGCTACCGGATCGCGACCGAATTTCTGGAAGTGGCCCGGGGGCTGTGGGATTCGTGGGAGGACGACGCATTTGTGCGGAACAAGGAAACCGGGGTATTCTTCGATCCGGAAAAAATGCACACCTTGAACCATGAAGGCGAGTTTTTCTCGGTCAAAGGACCGCTGAACATCGCCCGCTCCAAGCAGGGGCAGCCGGTTATCTTTCAGGCGGGCTCGTCCGAGGTCGGCAAAAACTACGCTTCCAAGGAAGCGGACGCCGTCTTTACGGGGCATGAAACGCTGGCGGATGCAAAAGTCTTTTATCAGGATGTCAAAACCCGCGCCGCCTCCTTCGGCCGCAATCCGGATGACGTGCTGATCTTCCCGGGCATCAGCCCGATTATCGGCAGCACACCGGAGGAAGCCGAGCGGAAATATCAGGAGGTTGCCAGCCTGGTGACGATCGAAAATGCGCTGAACTACCTCGGTCGGTTTTTCGAGCATCACGACTTTTCCCAGTATCCGCTTGACGAGCCGTTCCCGGATCTCGGTGATCTCGGCAAGAACAGCTTCCAGAGCGGTACGGACAAAATCAAAAAGGATGCCAAGGAAAAAGGCCTGACGCTCCGGCAGGTGGCACTCCAGTCGGCTACACCGCGCGGCAATTTTATCGGAACCGCGGAGCAGGTTGCGGACCGAATTCAGGAGTGGTACGAGGAAGGAGGGGCCGACGGCTTCATGATTACGGCCGCCGTGCCGAAAGGGCTGGAGGAATTCGTGGACCAGGTGGTACCGATTCTACAGGAACGCGGTATTTACCGGACCGAATACGAGAGCGACACGCTGCGCGGCAATCTCGGGCTTGCGGTGCCGGAGAACCGGTATGCCCGAGCCAAGGCCGCGGCCGGACGTTCTTAAAGGAGCGGACGATGATCGGGCTGACACAGGCGGATGAACTGATGGAATTTGCCGGAGGGCTCCGCGAGGAGCTCGTCCGGATTCGCCGGGACCTGCACCGCCATCCTGAGCTTCTGTACGATGTGGTCCGCACCTCGGGGATCGTAGCCGGCCTGCTGGAATCCTGGGGGATCGAGGTCAGACGCGGCGTCGGCAAGCACTTTGGCATGGGGGTCGTCGGAACGCTGCACGGTACCGGCGGCAGCGGCCCGACCCTGCTGCTTCGCGCCGACATGGACGCCCTTCCGATCCAAGAGGAGAACGACGCCGAGTACCGCTCGATCCATGAAGGCGTCATGCATGCCTGCGGCCATGACGCCCACACGGCGATGCTGCTCGGCGCGGCACGGACGCTGGCGGCGCACCGTCACCGGATCCGGGGCACGATCCGGTTCGTGTTTCAGCCGGCGGAGGAAGGCGCGCTGCGAAGCCCGCTGGACGGGCGGCTGCTGTCGGGCGGCCGCGACATGATCGAGGACGGTGTGCTGGACGGCGTCGACCAATGCTTCGCGCTGCATGTCATGCCGGAGCTGCCCGTCGGCACGCTGGGCGTGCATCCGCGCGAAGCAATGGCGGCTTCCAGCCATTTTACCGTCCGGTTTCAGGGCGCGTCCGGGCATCACAGCGCCCCGCACCAGGCGGTGGACGCGCTGCAGATGGCGGCGCGGTTCGTTAGCGAGGTGAACGGCCTGATGGCGAACCGGGTCAATCCCGCGGAAGCGGCCGTTCTCGCCTTTGGCACGCTGCATGCCGGGTCGGCCGTGAACGTCATTGCAGCCGACAGCGAGCTGAGAGGGACCTTCCGGGCCTTCCGGAAGGAAACCGTCGCGGCGATCACGGAAGGGCTTCGGCGTCTGGCCGCCACCATCGCGGAAGCGGCCGGCGGAAGTTACGCCATGGAGCTGCGCGAGGGCATCGCCGTCGTGAATGATGAGGCCGCCGTCCAGCGGATCATGGCTGCGGCGCGGCAGGTGCTCGGCGAGGAGCGGGTGAGCTGCCTCGATCCGCCCAGCCTGGCCGGCGAAGATTTCGGCTGGTACCTGGACCGCGTTCCCGGTGCTTTTGCCTTTATCGGCTGCGGGAACAAGGAAGCGGGAATCGTGCATGCGATCCACCAGCCCCGGTTTGACCTCGACGAGGACGTCCTGGTGCACGGGGTCCGGATATTGGTGAAGTTGGCAGTCTCAACCCCATCTCATGAGGAGGAATGATGATGACGAAAATAGCATTTATTGTGGGGAGCCCGACGCATGGGTCCCGCCTGTTCGCTTTAACCCAGTTTTTCGAGGACCAGCTGGCGCTGGCCGGATACGGGATCGATTTCATCTCGGCGGCGGATTTGCCGGCAGAGGATTTGCTCCGCGCAGATTTCAACAGTCCGGTGATCCGGCAGGTGATTGCGGCCGTGGAAGAAGCGGACGCAGTCATTATCGCAAGCCCGGTATATAAAGCTTCCTACTCTGGGGCGCTGAAGACGATTCTGGACGTCATCCCGCAGAAAGGCCTGCAGGGCAAACTGGTGCTGCCGCTGTTTATCGGGGGCACGATCGCCCATCTTCTGGCCGTGGATTATGCGCTGAAGCCGGTGGTAGCCGCACTGGGAGGCACGCATATTCTTGGCGGTGTATTCGCCGTGGACGGATGGATCACGCGCCTGGAAAACGGCGGTTTCGAGATCAAGGAAGAGCTGAGAGATCGCCTGGAATCCGCTTTAACCGAGCTTCGCAGCGAGCTTACCCGTTACGCCGTATTAACGCCGGCTGAAGAGCAGGCAGTCTGACCTCTATTTCATACCCCCTGTACTCCACATATAATACAGAGCTGTTCGAAACAACCCTGAGAACCGCGGTCCGCCAAGCACGGATCGGGGTTTTTCACATACCCGGAAAAGCCCGAAGTTAAAGCCTTATAGAGAATGAAAAAGCCTGAATAGAAGATTTTAATACGGTATTGTAGCCCGAAAGGCATAGATGGTACAGTATCAGCAATAATCCCGACTATACTCATTGGAAAAATAATATTGAAACCGTCGAGGGTCATCTTTGGAGTTATTCCAAGCATCAATCCAAATTTAAAAAAAGATGGAGTGAGTGAACTATGGGCAAAAACAGACAGCTTCGACTGGGGGCCACCATACACGGCGTGGGCAGCAGCCACACCGCCTGGAGACATCCGCAAATTCCTTCGGATGCGAGCGTAAACATTTCGTTCTATACACAGCAGGCACAGAAGGCGGAAGAGGGCAAGTTCGATTTTGTTTTCATTGCCGACGGCCTGTATATCAACGAAAAGTCGATTCCGCACTTTCTGAACCGGTTTGAGCCGATTACGATCTTGTCCGCGCTCGGCGCAGCCACTTCCCGGATCGGGCTTGTCGGCACGCTGTCGACCTCTTACAGTGAGCCGTTTACGGTCGCCAGGCAGTTCGCCTCCATCGACCACATCAGCGGCGGGCGCGCGGGATGGAACGTGGTAACTTCACCACTGGAGGGGACCGCGCTGAATTTCGGCGGCCGGCCGCATCCGGCCCATTCCGTGCGGTACCGGATCGCGGAAGAGTATCTTGAGGTGGTCAAAGGGCTGTGGGACTCTTGGGAAGATGATGCCTTTGTGCGGGATAAGGAGAGCGGGGTGTTCTTCGATCCGGACAAATTGCACCGGCTGAACCATGAAGGGGAGTTCTTCTCTGTGCAGGGGCCGCTGAACATTGCTCGTTCCCGGCAGGGGCAGCCGGTCGTGTTCCAGGCGGGCTCCTCGGATAGCGGCCGCAGCCTGGCGGCGAAAACGGCGGACGCCGTGTTCACCGGCCCGGAGACGATCGAGGAGGCCAAGGCCTTTTACCGGGACGTGAAGCAGCGGGCAGCCGCACTCGGGCGCGCTCCGGAGGAAATTCTGATCTTTCCGGGCATCGGGCCGATCGTGGGCCGCACGGAAGAGGAAGCCGAGCGCAAATACCAGGAAATCGCCGGGCTGGTGACGATTGAGAAGGCTTTGGAATACCTTGGACGCTACTTCGAGCATCACGACTTTTCCCAATACCCGCTGGATGAGCCGTTTCCCGACCTGGGTGACTTTGGCTCGAACAGCTTCCGCAGCACGACCGACCGTATCAAGAGACGCGCCAAAGAGGAGAACTTGACGCTGCGCGAAATAGCGCTGCAGGAAGCGACGCCGCGGACGGTGTTTATCGGGACGCCGGAGAAGGTGGCGGATTTGGTGCAGCAGTGGTTTGAGGAAGAGGCCGCCGACGGCTTTATTATCGGATCGGGCGTGCCGGGCGGATTGGACGATTTCGTCGAGCTGGTGGTGCCGATTCTGCGTGAGCGGGGGTTGTTCCGCACGGAATACGAGGGAGATACGCTGCGGGGAAATCTGGGTCTGCCGGTGCCGGAGAACCGCTATACGAAGCAAAAAGCGCTGTCCTAAACGGGACGGGGTCTCTGCCAATCTGCGGAGTCCCTGCACCCTGCATGCAAACGATATATGGATCTGAAGGGAGTCTGAGAGAGATGAAGTTTTATTCGAAAAACAGGCGCAAATCGGCAGCAGCCGCTCTGCTGGTCATGGTTATGCTGCTGTCCGCTTGCGGAGGCAAGCAGACGGCCTCCCAAGGGCAGACGGATAGCGGGGCGGCACCGGCCGTACAGGGAGCATCCGCCAAGGGAGGGGAGCTCACCTACGCTCTGGCGACGTCGCCGGATACACTGGACCCGCACCGCAGCGGCCTGGCCGTCGCGGTCCGTGTCATCCGCACCATCTACGACAGTCTGGTCGTTCAGCTGCCGGACAATACGATCAAGCCGTGGCTGGCGACGGAATGGACCATTTCAGACGATGGGCTGAGCTACACGTTTAAGCTGCGGAAGGACGTCAAGTTCCAGGACGGAACGCCGTTTAACGCCGAGGCGGTCAAGTTCAACTTCGACCGGATTCTGGATCCCGCCACCAAGGCGGCGAATGCGGCCGCCCTGCTTCAGCCCTACAAGTCCTCCGAGGTCATTGACGAGTACACGATCAAGCTGAATTTGTCGACGCCCTCACGGGCTTTTCTGGGCAACCTGAGCCAGGCGCTGCTTGGCATTGTGTCACCGACTGCAGCCAAGCAATACGGGGATCAGCTGGGGCAGCATCCGGTCGGCACGGGACCGTTCAAATTCGTCAAGTGGGATGAGAATGCCGACATCAAGGTCGAGCGCAATCCGGACTACGCCTGGGCGCCGGAGATCGTGACCAATGCGGGGGCGCCTTACCTGGACGGCATCGATTTTAAAATCGTACCCGAAGAGGCCACCCGGATCGGCAGCGTGCAGAGCAAGCAGGTGCTGGCCGCCGAGACGGTGCCGCCTCAGAACATCCTGACCTTGAAAAAGGATCCGAATTTCCAGCTGCTGCAGGCAAATACGCTCGGCCTGCCGTACACGCTGTTCTTCAACCAGGAGCGCGCGCCGTGGAACGAGCTGAAGGCAAGGCAGGCGGTGCAGCTGGCCGTGGATGTGGACGCCATCGTCAAAACGCTGTACCTGGGCACGTACGAGCGGGCCTGGTCCCCGCTAACCCCGGGCACCTTCGGTTATGACCCGTCGCTGGAAAACTCGGTCAAACCGGATATCGCCAAAGCCAATCAGCTGCTTGACGAGCTGGGATGGGTCAAGGGAGCGGACGGCGTCCGGACCAAGGACGGGAAGAAACTGACCTTGCACTACGTCGACGGCACGCCAAACCGGGAGAAACGCAACGACATCGCGGTCATGGTGCAGCAGCAGCTGAAGCAAATCGGCGTGGACGTTGAGGTCGAGATCACGAAGGATGTCCGCACTGTGGTCTACACCAACGGGAACTATGATTTGTACGGCAACAGCCAGGTCAACTCCGATCCGAACGCGCTGTACTCCTTCTACCATTCCTATGATCCAAAGAGCCGGCCGACACTGCCGAGACTCGCCAGTCCGGAAGTCGACAAGTGGCTGGAAGAGGGACGGGTCGAGAAGGACGATGCCAAGCGCGAGGAGCTGTACCATAAAATTCAGCATTATATCATCGATAATGCGGTCATTCTGCCGATTTACGTCTTCCCGTATACGGTGGCCGCTTCCAAATCGGTACAGGGACTTACCTTTGATTCCCTTGGGTATCCGCTGTTCAACGACGTATCTTTGCAAAAATAGAAAGGAGGCTTGAGGCGGCATGCTGTGGATGGTAACCCGGCGCCTGTTGACGTCGCTCCTCGTCATTATCGGCTCGCTCGTTTTGGTGTTCACGATCCTCTACGTTCTTCCCGGGGATCCGACCGACAACATGGTCGATCCCTCGATGGCGACGCCGGAGGTCATTGCGAACTTAAGGCATCAGCTGGGCGTGGACCAGCCGTTTCACATCCAGCTGCTCCATTATTTCGGAAGCATTCTGCAGGGGGATTTCGGCAAATCCCTGCTGAATTCCGATCCGGTGCTGCCCAAAATCGCCGAGAGCTTCCCCGCCACCCTGGCCCTGACCGGAGCCAGCGTGCTGGTGTCCGTGACCGTGGGTCTGCTGCTGGGTGTCCTGTCGGCCATTCACCGGAACGGGGCGATTGACATCATCGCCCGCGTCATCGGGCTGTTCGGCATCTCCATGCCGACCTTCTGGTCGGGCATCCTGCTCATCCTGATTTTCTCCATTACGCTGGGCTGGTTTCCGGCGATGGGATCGGACGGGTGGCGGACGCTAGTTCTGCCCGCGTTGGCACTCGGCACGGTCGGGAGCGGCTTTATTATCCGGATGGTCCGTAACAGCATGCTGGAGGTCATCAGCGAGCAGTTCATCGTGACGCTTCGTTCCAAGGGCTTGGCGGAGCGGGCGGTCATGTACCGTCACGCGCTGCGCAATGCGCTGATACCGGCCGTCACCATGACGGGCATGCTGATCGGCGACATGCTGGCCGGCACGGTTGTCGTCGAGACGGTGTTTTCCCGCCAGGGCATTGGCCGGATCATTTCGGACGCGATCATGGCCAAGGATCTCCCGGTTGTCCAGGGCGTCATTTTGTTCTCAGCGATCATCTATACGCTGGTTAACCTACTGGTGGATCTGTCCTATACGCTGATCGATCCGCGCGTGAGACGTTCAACATAAACCTTAGGAGGGAGCAGTTATGAGGGAGGCGGTATCCGCCAAGACGGTCTGGCGCGAGCGGAAGCTTGCGGCCGCGGCCGCACCGAAATTCCGTAAGTTCACGGCAAGCGACCTGTTCCTGGTGGCGGCCGGATTAATCATTCTGTTTGTGGCGGCCTGTGCCATCGTTCCGCAGTGGATTGCGCCCTACGCCCCGACGGAGATGCGGACCGACAGCATCATGCAGGCGCCAAGCGGTGCGCATCTGTTCGGCACCGATTATTTCGGCCGGGATATTTTCAGCGTGGTCGTGTACGGGAGCCGGGACTCGCTCTTTATCGGCTTTGCTTCCGTTCTCGTCGGCGGCCTGCTTGGGGGAACGATCGGGGCGCTGTCCGGTTATGCGGGCGGCTGGATCGACACGGCGATCATGCGTCTCAATGACGTGCTGATGACGATCCCGGGCATCCTGCTGGCACTGGCCATCGCCGGCGCGCTCGGTCCGAGCCTGTTTAACATCGTGCTGGCGGTAGCCGTATCCTCCGTGCCGGGTTATGCCCGGGTGATGCGGGCGCAGGTGCTGAGCATCAAGAGCCGGACGTTCGTCAAAGCGTCGGTATCCATCGGTGCTTCGCCGCTGCGCGTGTTCTGGAAGCATGTGCTGCCGAACAGCCTGTCTCCGCTGCTGGTCATGGCAGCTATCGGTATCGGTACGTCCATTCTGACGGGATCGGGCCTGAGCTTTCTGGGCCTCGGGGTTCTACGCGAGGTTCCGGACTGGGGGACGCTGCTCTCCCAAGGCAGAGGCTATTTGACCGCGGCCTGGTGGATCTGCACCTTCCCGGGATTGGCCATTACCGCCTTCGTGTTGTCTGTCAACATTATCGGCGATCGGCTCCGGGACCATTTCGATCCGAAGAAAGTCACCCAGCGCTAAAGGAGGGAAGCATCAATGAGCACATTGCTTGATATCCGGGAGCTGTCCGTCGATTTTACGACCCGAAAAGGGACGCTGCAGGCGATCCGGGACGTGACGCTGTCGATCGAAGCCGGGGAAACCGTCTGCCTCGTCGGGGAGTCGGGCAGCGGCAAGACGGTGGCCTCCAAAGCGATCATGCGTCTGATCGACCATGAGAACGGGCGCATCAGCGGAGGAAGCCTTCTTCTGGACGGGACGGACCTGGCAGGCCTGCCGGAGGCCGAACTGCGCCGGATTCGCGGCAAACGGATGGCGATGGTGTTCCAGGAGCCGATGGCGGCATTCGACCCGGTCTTTACGATCGGGCAGCAAATTCAGGAGACCATCTTGCAGCATGAGAAAATTTCCAAGAGGGAGGCCAGAGAGCGCGCCGTCCGGCTGCTGAAGCGGGTCGGCATTCCGGAGCCGGAGCTGCGGCTGAAGCAGTATCCGGGCGAGCTGTCCGGCGGAATGCTGCAGCGGGCCATGATCGCCATGGCGCTGTCCTGCGGGCCGGACCTGCTTATTGCGGATGAGCCGACCACCGCGCTGGACGTCACGATCCAGGCGCAAATTTTGCGCCTGCTGAAAGAGCTGCAGGCCGAGCTCGGCATGTCGATCCTGCTGATCACCCATGATCTCGGGATCGCCGCCGAAATTGCCGACCGGGTGGTCGTCATGTATGCCGGCGAAATCGTCGAGGAGGCGCCAGCTTCCGAGCTGTTCCGCCTTCCGCGCCACCCGTATACGCGGGGCCTGCTCCGTTCCGTCGCGACGCTCGACACGGTCCGCGGCACGAAGCTGCATTCCATCGAAGGTTCGATCCCGAGCCTTGCCGCACTTCCGCAGGGCTGCCGCTTTCACCCGCGGTGCCCCTTTGCCACGGAGCGCTGCACGCAGGAATCGCCGGTCTTAACCGAATCCGGCGAGCGCCGGAGCGCCTGCTGGCATGCGGAGGAGCTGGTTCAGTCGGAGGGCTGGATGGCCCCTGCCGGGCCGGCGGGCTCCGGTGCAGCTGAGGGTTCCGGTACAGCTGAAGGTTTCGGTGCGGTGGCAACATCCAATGCGATGGCTGTTTCGGGTGCAGCTGCAGGTTCTGGCGACCCGGCGGCTTCCAGCGAGACGGCTGCTTTACGCGTTACACGGGAAGGCGGCGCAGAAGAGAACATTGAAGGACACGGCGAAGCCGGCTCAACCAGGGCAGCGGAAGAAGCGGCGGACGCTTTGTTTACCGTGGATCACCTGAAAAAGTATTACCCGGTGCATGGCGGAGGCATCGGCAAAGCGAAGAAGCTGATCCGCGCCGTGGACGACGTCAGCTTTACGATCCGCAAGCGCGAAACCTTCGGCCTGGTCGGCGAGTCCGGCAGCGGAAAGTCGACGCTGGGCCGGGTGCTGCTCCAGATGGAGCGTGCCACGGCGGGGACGGTACTCTTTGATGGCAAGGACCTGACGAACCTGGGAGGGCGTGAACTGCGCGCCGCCCGCCAGCATATGCAGACGATCTTCCAGGATCCGTACGGATCGCTGGATCCGCGCTGGAAGATCGGCGACAGCATCGCCGAGCCGCTTAAGGTACACGGTCAGGGGCAGCGCTCCCCCGCGGACATCAGCCGCCGCGTCAGCGAGCTGCTGGAGCTGGTGGGGCTCGACCCATCGTGGGCGCAGCGGTATCCGCACGAGTTCTCCGGCGGGCAGCGGCAGCGGATCGGCATCGCCCGCGCGATCGCCTTGAACCCGCGGTTCATTCTCGCCGACGAAGCCGTATCCGCGCTGGACGTATCGGTTCAGGCCCAGATCATCAATTTGCTGCAGGACCTGCAGCAAAAGCTGGGGCTGACCTACCTGTTCATCGCCCATGGCCTGCAGGTCGTCCGGCATCTGTCGGACCGGATCGGCGTGATGTACCTCGGGAAGCTCGTGGAGATCGCACCGAGCGAGTCGCTGTTTCTCGCCCCGGCCCACCCGTATACCCAGGCTCTGATCGAGGCCATACCGCAGACCACGCCCCGCCAAGGCCAGCCGGCCGGAAGCCTGGAAGGGGAAATTCCCTCACCGGCCAATCCGCCCTCGGGCTGCCGGTTTCATACCCGGTGTCCGTTTGCGACAGACCGCTGCCGGCAGGAGGAGCCGGCGCTGCGCCAACTGGACAGCGGTCACCACGCGGCCTGCCATTATGCGCTGTGACGGGATGGCCGCCACCTGAACGGGAGGTTATGAATTGTCAGTCACGATGAATGCTGCCGCGGCAAAGGCCGAAGAGGGGCAGGGCAGTCTGCCGTTTTGGCCGGTTCTGCTCACCCTGTTCTGCGGTTCCTTTGTCGGCATGTACCCCATGGTTTCCTTAAACGTTTCGCTGCCCGGCTTTATCGGCATCTTTCACACCGGCCTCGGGACCGTGCAGTGGATCATTACGGGCTTTACGCTGGCCTTCGGCATGATTGCTCCCGTCAGCGGCTATCTCTCCAGCCGTTTCGGCGGCAGGCGGATGTTTCTGCTGTCGCTGGCCGGAATCACCGTCAGTTCCGTGATGTGTTCCCTGTCCTGGAATATTCATGCGCTGATTTTCTTCCGCATCTTGCAGGGCTTATGGTGCGGACTGATTCAGCCTGTGTCTCTGGCCATGATTTATCAGACGCTGCCGCGAGGAAGACAGCCTCTAGCGGTCAGCGTCTGGTCGTTTTCGACGGTGCTCGGCACGGCGGTGGGCCCCTCGGTTAGCGGGTGGCTTCAGCAGCACGACTGGCACCTGATTTTTCTCGTGACGCTGCCGGCCGGCATTCTGGCCTGGTTGGCGGGCCGTATCCTGCTCCCGAAGGATATCCGGGGTCCGCAAAAGCGTCTGGATGCCTCCGGACTCCTGCTGGCCACCGCGGGCAGTCTTGCCATCCTGCTGCTGTTCGGCAATCTGCACGCCTGGGGCATGCAGTCGATCTGGACGTGGGGCTGTCTCCTGATCGGCGGCGCATGCTCCGCTCTTTTCATCCGGGTCGAACTGCGCGCGAAGGAACCGCTGCTGAACCTCAGATTGTTCAGCAATTTCACGTTTGCCGCAAGCCTTGGTGTATCGCTGATCCTGTCCTTTGCCCTCTACTCCGGCGTTTACTTTGTCCCGCTGTTCCTGGAAGAAGTTCAAGGGCTGTCGTCTTTTCAGGTCGGGCTGCTCTTTCTCCCTGCGGCCGCGTGTCTGACCCTGGCCACGTTCCTGTCGGGGAAAGGTTACCGCACCTTTGGGCCGGCAGCGCTGATTGCCCTGGGCAGCCTGATCCTGCTGGTGACGACTTTTCGCTTCAGCCGGCTCGGCACGGAAACGACGCTCGTCTCCGTCATGATCTGGCTGGCGATCCGCAACGTCGGCACGGGGCTGTCGCTGACCCCAGCGACCAGCGCGGCGATGGCGGCGGTTCCGCAGTCCGAATCGGGCCATGCGTCGGCCCTGATCAACTGGCTGCGGCAGCTATTCAGCGCGGGAGCGCTCGGCATGTTCACATCGGTGTTTTATGCGCGGATGAGCGTGCACGAGTCCCGTCTGCACGCTAACTATGCTGCGCAGGGCACGGAATGGATACGCCGCGAGGCCTACACGCGGAGCATCGACGATGCGTTTTTGTTCGCGAGCGCGCTGGTGGCGCTGGCCATTCCGCTGGCGCTCCTTCTGCGGAAACGGAAGGAAGCGGCAGGTACCGGACCACGCCTGGAGCAGCCGACCGAACTCAACTGATTTTTGAATGGATAGGAGGCCAGATGCCATATGAAAGTGGCTGTATTTAGCCTTATGATGAATCTTCCCAATGCAGTAACAGGGGAGTCCTTGACCGCGCAGCAAAAGTTCCGCAACGTCATCTCGCAAGCGGTCCTCGCCGAGAAGCTCGGCTTCGACGCTTACGGTGTGGGAGAACGGCACGGAGCTCCCTTCCTGTCCTCGGCGCCGCCCGTAGTGCTGACCGCCATCGCGTCCCGCACGTCCCGCATCCGCCTGCTCACCACCGTGACTGTGCTGAGCGTGCTGGATCCGGTGCGGGTGGCCGAGGATTATGCCACACTGGACCATTTGTCCGGCGGCCGGCTGGAGATGATCATCGGCAAAGGAAACGACCCCCGGCATTATCCGCTGTTCGGCATTACGGAGGAAGAGCAGTGGGATTCGATGGAAGAGCGGTACAGGCTGCTGAAACAATTGTGGACTGAGGAAAACGTCACCTGGGAAGGAAAGTACCGGCCGCCGCTGCAGGAGGTGACGACGTTCCCCCGTCCGTACCAGGCCTCCATTCCGGTTTGGCACGGCAGCGCCTCAAGTACGCGCTCGACCGAGCTGGCGGCCAAGTTCGGGGAGCCGATTTTTTCCTCCAACGCCTTCCATCCGCAGGCCAAGTATAAAGCGCTGATCGATCATTACCGCGAGCGTCTTGCCTATCACGGCCATGATCCCGCCAAAGCGGTCGTCGGCGCGGGCTCCGGGAGCCTGTACTTGGGAAATACGACCGAGGAAGCCATCCGGCGGTACCGGCCGTATTATACGGCCTTCAGCACAACGGAATCGGCAAAGCATAACCAATCGCCTTTTCACAGCCTGGAGGATCAGATCGAGAACGGCCCGGCACTGATCGGCAGCCCTGAAAAGGTCATCGAGAAAATATTGAATTACCATGAGGCGTTTGGCCATACGGTGCTGAGCATCGGCGTGGATGGGCTGACCGAGTCGGAGCAGCAAGAGCAGCTGCAGCGGTTCGCGGAGGAAGTGCTGCCGGTACTCAGGCGCGAAATTCCGAGTCGGGTATGGGAGAGCGGACCGGTCCTAGCCGGGGAAGAGACAGCGGTTTTGTCCGAATCTTGAGCGGTTGATAGGCAGTCCATAGACCCGGGAAAAGAGATAGAAAAAAGTGCGTAAGGTGATTACGCACTTTTTTATTTTGATATTCAGTTGGTCATCACAAGGTCTCCGGTTAACAAGTAAAAGAGGAAGAGGGCGCTCCTCCAATCATGCAGACAGGGGGGCCCGGCCGGCTGCCCGTTACCCTGCCGCGGACACCGAGGTACCAAACTTTTGGAGCAGCTGACGCAGCTCATTCGGGTGGCTCAGCATGGGCAGATGGCCGGACTCAAGTCGTTCGACGCGCGCGCCCAGATTTTCGGCCATCTTGTCCTGCAGGCCTGGCTTCAGCTCCTGATCCTGACCAAGCTTGATGTACAGGGAAGGGACCTGAAGCCGGGAAGCAGCCTCTACCCGGTCCGTGTAGACCCGGATCGATTCGGGGGTAAACCGGCGGACGATTTCGTCGGCCTGCTCCTCGGTGAGATCGCTGCAGAGCCCGCGGCGGATGGCTTGTTCCGGAGGCTTGGTCCCGAACAAGCGCATCATCAGGGGCAGCAGGAGCCGCTGCCCTGAAGGGAAGGCGGACGTGAACGATCCCCCGCTTGCCGGGATCACCGCTCCGACGGCGGCAAAACCGGCGACCCGGTCCGCCATTTCGTCGGCGATGCTCAGACCGAGTACACCGCCGAGAGAATGTGTGACCAGAACGAATTTTTCCACATCCCAGCTGCGGATCTGCTCCTTTACATGTGCACAATAATCCTTTAAGGACAGCTTGCTTGTTCCTCCGTTATTCGCTCCTCTGCCCGGATAGTCCACCGTCAGACAAGGCGCCGGCAGCTGCCCTGCCACCCTGTCCCATATTTGGGCGTCCAGGCCCGCCCCGGGAATGAATACATATCCGATTGGTTTGCGATCCTTGAGCGTTTTTTCCATTTGAATCTCCTCCATGTTCATTTTTTAATGTAAAGCCGGCAGACGATGCTGTCAGCGCATTGGCAAATTTGCGGGCTGTTTGCCCTTTAACCCCATCATACCCCCACTTCACTGACAACTCCGGTCAGTGGAGATTTGTCGAATGGCCGTTTTCCTAAAATGATTGTCGATTCTGCGGCTCCCCTGATTCGCTATATTCCGCGGCTGCTGGGGTTTGCCGCCAAATTTCACGGATTGCATACATCGTTGTCACAGGTTTGCAATCTCCGGCCGGTAGGATAGGACTTATGGCCTGACTCCGAACGTTGCGGGCCTGGGGGAAGGGAGGAGGACAAATGTGAAGAAAATGAGCGCACCCGCCATGAAATGGGTGAAGATCGTGCATATCGTATTGGTGTCCTTGTTTTTTGGCGGCATTCTGAGCTCGGTGACCGTCAACTTTGCGCTGGGGTTAAACAGCTATGAAGATACGCTGAAATCTTATAAAGTCATCGTGCTCATCAGCGACGGTGTGATCCGGACGGGGGCCGTGGGGATGCTGGCGGTCGCCTTCGTGTACGGCTTTTTTACGCCATGGGGCTTCTTCAGGCACCGCTGGCTGACCGTGAAATGGATTTTGTTTCTGCTGCAGACGTTCATCGGCATTTTCGTCGTGGATAAGCTGATGCTTGCCAATCTCTATCTGCTGGAGACGTTGGGGCCGGCGGCGCTTGAAGACCCTGGATTTCTCCGCAACCATGAGCTCAGAAATGCGTTCGTCTTCATCCAGATCGTTCTGACGCTGGTTATATTTATCATTTCGGTCATCAAGCCATGGAAAAGAAGACGAAAATAGTTTTCGATACGATCATTCACGCCTTACGCGCGAAATATAACCCCTGTCCCTTCCGGCACAGGGGCTTTGCTCATTGGCAAGAAGCCGCGGGAGTCCGCTGGTCGCTTTTCTCCCCCAACGGTACTTCTGTGATTCCGTGATATAATGAAGGAACACGGCGGATGAGCCGCCAAAGGAATTGGAGGATGCGTATGTCCTACGAAGAACGACTACGGCAGTATATCCTGGAAAATGATCTTTTAATGAAGGATCTGGAACGGGTGCGGGAGCTTGGGCTTCCGCAGTGCTACATCGCAGCCGGGTACGTCAGGGGGACGGTGTGGGACCGGCTGCACGGATTTACGAACCAGGCGGCCCATACCGATATTGACGTTATTTTCTATGATCCGGGAGATCTGTCGGAGGAACGCGAATGGCTGCTGGAACAAAGGCTGATCGAACAAACCGGGAATGATAAATGGTCTGTTAAAAATCAGGCGCGCATGCATATCCGCAACGGCAATCCGCCTTACCGTTCCTCGGAGGACGCGGTCAGCTGGTGGCCGGAGACGGCGACTGCAGTCGGCGCACGCCTGGATTCCGGGAACGGGCTGGAGATCTTGGCCCCTTACGGGCTGGACGATCTGTTCGGCCTCGTCGTACGCAGAAGTCCCCGGTTTGAGGATAGAGCCTACTATATTAACCGGGTACGGTCGAAAGACTGGAAGCGGCAGTGGCCGCAGCTGACCATCCTTGAGGATTAGGGATGAGGCTGACCGGAACACGCTGCCCCCAGTCCTTGCGGGTGTCAGGGTTGACCGATATAATTAAGGGCAAGTTGCATTCAAGGATTTGGAAGGAGAAGGTGGAATCCCATCGTGGAAAGCAATCATAACGGGAAACCGTTCATCTATTCCTCCCGCAGCCTCGAGGATACAGAGGCTCTGGCCGCGTGGCTGGCAGGCGTAGCGGAGCCGGGGACCGTGATCGGCCTGGACGGCGATCTGGGAGCGGGAAAGACCGCCTTTTCGCAGGCGTTCGCCAGGCATTTTGGGGTGCAGGATGTTGTAAACAGCCCCACATTCACCATTATTAAGGAATACGAAGGGCGTCTGCCCTTTTACCATATGGATGTCTACCGGGTGTCTCTGGAGGAGGCCGAGGATCTGGGACTGGACGAGTACTTCTTCGGAAACGGCGTCAGCCTGGTCGAATGGTCGCAAATCATCGAAGAACTGCTGCCGGACCGGCATCTGCATATCTACATCGAGACTGCCGACCTCACGGAGCGAAGCATTACGGTCCGGGGATATGGACAGCCTTATGAAGAATGGGTCGGCAGTTTGAACAGAAATGGAGTCGTATCAACATGAATAACGAGAATTCACAGCCGCTGCGGCGGTTTTTGGCGCTGGACACCTCGACGGCCTGCCTGGCGCTGGCGGTCATGGAGGACGACCGCGTGCTCCATACGATCGAGGCTTCAGGCGAGCGGAATCATTCGGTCCATCTGCTGCCTTTGATCCAGAAAGGCCTCCGGGAAGCCGGCGTGGAAGCATCCCAAGTCGACGGCGTCGCCGTGGGCGTTGGCCCGGGTTCTTATACAGGAACCCGGATTGCCGTCACGGCCGCCAAGACGCTGGCCTGGGCCTGGAACGTGCCGGTCGCCGGCATTTCCAGCCTGCATGCGCTGGCCTGGAGCGGACTGATGGCCGGCCCGGACTCACAGGCTCCTGGCGGAACGAGCTGGGTCATTCCGCTCGTGGACGCCAGAAGAGGCCAGGCGTATACGGCCTTGTTTGCAGCCGGGCAGGCGGTCATCCCGCAGCGGAAGAAGGACGATGCCATCCGGCTGATGCAGCCGTGGGTGGAGGAGCTGGAGCAGCTCCTCTTGTCCATGCCGGAGGAAGAATGGCCGGCTGCCGTCCATTTTGTCGGCGAGATCGGCAATCATCAGGAAGCGGCGCAGCGGCTGCATCCGATGCTGGGGGACCGGCTTCATCTGACTTCCTGCGATATGAAAGGGGAGCCGGTAGGGCAGCTTGGTGCGGACCGCCTCCTCCGGGGAGAGCGGGATGAGCTGCACGCCCTGGTGCCAAACTATACGCAGCTTGCCGAAGCTGAAAAGCTCCTGCGCAAGCCGTGAAGGGAGTCTTTTGACAATCATGGAGCAGGAGATCAAACAGGACGCGGAAGGATTAACTTTCCGTCCGATGACATTAGAGGATATACCCGCCGTGATGGTGATCGAGCATGACGCATTCACTCTGCCCTGGACGGAGGAAGCGTTCCGGAACGAGCTGACGCATAATCATTTTGCGCGTTATATGATGATGGAATGGAACGGGGAACCTGTCGGATATGCGGGGATGTGGACGGTCATTGACGAAGCGCATGTGACGAATATTGCCGTTTTGTCCCCTTACCGCGGCCGCAAATGGGGAGAGCGCCTGCTGCTTGAGCTGATGAAGACAGCCTCGCAGCTTGGCATGAAACGGATGACACTCGAAGTCCGGGTCTCCAACCGGGTGGCGCAAAATTTATATATGAAAATGGGATTCGAGCCGGCCGGACTCCGAAAAGGGTATTATTCGGACAACCAGGAGGACGCGATGATCATGTGGGCCGAGCTGTTTCCGGACCGCAGTCAGAACGCCCGCGGCTAGGAAGGAAAGTACACAAATGAATCAAGCCAACATACAATCACAACCATGCTATATTCTGGCGGTGGAAACGAGCTGTGACGAAACGTCCGCCGCGGTGGTCAAAGACGGCAAAGAGGTGCTCAGCAACCTGATCGCCAGCCAGATCGAAACCCACAAGGCGTTCGGCGGCGTCGTGCCGGAGGTCGCTTCCCGCAAGCATGTCGAGAATATTACGCTGATGCTTCAGGAAGCAGTGCAGGCCGCGGGCATCACACCGCTGGACTTGTCGGCGATTGCCGTCACCCAGGGCCCCGGCCTCGTCGGGGCTTTGCTTGTGGGCGTCGTCGCGGCGACCAGTCTGGCGTTTGCGCTCTCGAAGCCGCTCATCGGCACGCATCATATCGCCGGCCATATTTACGCCAACAACCTGGTGGCCGACCTGAAGTACCCGTGTATGGCGCTGGTGACTTCCGGCGGGCATACGGAGCTGGTCTACCTGGAAAAAGAGGGCCACTTCGAAGTCATCGGGCGCACGCGGGATGACGCGGTCGGCGAGGCGTACGACAAAGTGGCGCGGGCGCTTGGCTTTCCGTATCCGGGCGGTCCTCACGTGGACCGTCTGGCGCTGGAATCCGAAGAAGCCATCCCGCTTCCGCGGGTCTGGCTTGAGCCGGACAGCTACGATTTCAGCTTCAGCGGCTTGAAGTCGGCGGTGCTGAACGTGGTGAACCAACGCAAAATGCGCGGGGAGCCGGCCGCGGAGGGTGCGATTGCGCGCGGCTTCCAGGAATCCGTCGTGGAAGTGCTCGTCACCAAGTCGATCCGCGCGGTGAAGTCTTACCATGCGAAGCAGCTGCTGCTGTGCGGGGGCGTGGCGGCGAACAAGGGCCTGCGGGCGGAGCTGTCCCGCCAGTGCGAGCAGGAAGGCATCGAGCTGATTATCCCGCCGTTCAAATACTGCACGGATAATGCGGCCATGATCGGAGCCGCTGCTTATTTGAAATGGAAGGAGCAGCAGTTCGCCGGTTTGGACCTGCGGGCGATGCCGCAATTTTCGCTGGAGGAATGGTCCGTGCGCGCTTGAAAGCTGGCCGTATGTTTTCCCGATCATGAGATCCGGCCTGAGCCGGAGGGAAATCAGTAACATAGACCTTGTGAATTATGAACAGCCTGTTGTCTCGTTGATGAGACGGCAGGCTGTTTTGCATCTTTGACGGTTATGACGGTTGTTGTCCGACGATAGGGGGCGAAAAGGCCGTTATGCTGTCGAAGGCTCCTGTCATTCTTGTCGGAAGAATCGGCGAATCGGCAGGCTAAGGACCTATTTTGGGGCTATATCTTAGGACCTGGTCCTTGTCAAGATGTGGACAAGGTTATCCACATATTCCACCGAAATTGTGCACAACCACCTGTTTCTTAATGAAATCGCTGGTTTATAGAGGGGTGAAAATAGGGGATAGGTTTTTCACAGGTTTCCTGTGGGAACTGTGGATAATGTGGATAATTTGGTGGATAAAGATGGATATTTTACAAAGAGGCGCATTTTCTCAACAAAAAATGGCCCTTAAGGCCATCCTATGTTGGAAGTTATGCACTTTTTTTGGGGATAAGGCTGTGAATAAGTGGAATCTTAACGTCAAAACTTTTTTTGTAAATTTGACAAAAGTTCGAACATTTGAGCTTCCGCCGGCTCCATTTGCTGAAAATCGGCTTACTCCGCGGCCAATGTTTCCCATTCGGCATAAATCGTTTCCAGCTGGTTTTTCTTTTCCTCCTGCTGCT
Organism: Paenibacillus sp. VMFN-D1; assembly: GCF_003386155.1. Classification (NCBI taxonomy): domain Bacteria; kingdom Bacillati; phylum Bacillota; class Bacilli; order Caryophanales; family Paenibacillaceae; genus Paenibacillus; species Paenibacillus sp. VMFN-D1. Next base: position 125,000 of record NZ_QRDU01000002.1, read on the forward strand.
GCTGATGCTCCTGCAGGGCGACGTAGTCCTGGTAGACCTCCGGCTTGGCCATTTCCGCGTCAAGTTCCGAAATTTCTTCCTCCAGGCTCTGGATCTGCTCCTCGAGCGCGGCAAGCCTGCGCTGCCGGTTTCGCTCCTCGCGCTTGGCCTGCTTGTCGGCCTCGAACGAAGATACGCCGGATTTATCGTTGTTATCGTTTGCTGCCTCTGGTTTGGAGGGGCTGTTCTTCGCTCCGGCTCCGCCTGCCTGTTCAAGCGCTTCTTGGCTGAGTTCCTCCAGCTCCTGTTTTTTCGCTACATAGTCGTCATAGTTGCCGAGGTAATGCTCGGTCCCTTCGGGATGAAGCTCAATAATGCGTTCGGCCATTTTGTTCAGGAAGTACCGGTCGTGCGAAATAAACAGCAGGGTGCCTTCGTAATCGATCAGAGCCGATTCCAGCACTTCCTTGCTGAAGAGATCCAGATGGTTGGTCGGCTCGTCCAGTATAAGCATATTGGCTTCCAGCAGCATCAGCTTGGCCAGTGATACCCTAGCCTTCTCGCCGCCGCTGAGCGCAGCGATTTTCTTGAGCACGTCCTCGCCGCTGAACAGGAAGTTGCCGAGTACGGTACGAATCCGGGCCTCCTCCATGTGTGGGTAGGCGCTCCAAAGTTCCTCGAGCACGGTATTGGAAGGATTAAGGTTGGTCTGCTCTTGGTCGTAATACCCGATTTTAACCTTGGTCCCCCAGTGGATCGCTCCAGTCTGCGGCTGGCTGGTTCCGATCAGGCACTTGAGCAGGGTCGATTTACCGATCCCGTTCGGCCCGATGAGCGCGACCGTTTCCCCGCGGCGCAGGTCGAAGGATACGTCCTTAAACAGCGCCTTCGGCGGCTGGAACGACACGGACAAGTCCCGCACCTGCAGCACTTCCTTGCCGGACATGTACTCGACCTCGAAGGAGAAGTGGGCCTTCTTCAAATCGCCGAGCGGTTTGTCCATCCGGTCCATTTTCTCGAGTGCCTTGCGCCGGCTCTGAGCCCGCTTGGTGGTCGACGCACGGACGATGTTGCGCTGGATAAAAGCTTCCATCTTGGCGATCTCGTCCTGCTGCTTCTCATACATCTTCATTTGGGATTCGTACTCGGCCGCCTTGAGCTCCATATACCGGCTGTAATTGCCCGTATACCGCTTGGATTGATGCCGCTCGATCTCGACGATGGTCGTCACGAGGCGGTCCAGAAAATACCGGTCATGGGATACGACCAGCAGCGATCCGGAATACGCGCGCAAATAGTCCTCGAGCCAGGTCAGCGTCGCAATGTCCAGGTGGTTGGTCGGCTCGTCGAGCATGAGCAGGTCCGGGGCCTGCAGCAAGATGCGCGCCAGCGCAAGCCGCGTTTTCTGCCCGCCGCTGAGTGTGGCGATCGGGGTATCCGGCGCAAAGCTGCCAAAGCCCATGCCGTGCAGCACGCTGCGGATCCGCGTTTCCATTTCGTAACCTCCGTGGTCCTTGAACCAGTCCGAACGGGAAGCATAACGGTCCAGCAGATCCTGGTATTTCTTCGGATTATCCATGACCGCCGGATCGGCAATCTGCTGCTCCATCACCCGGAGCTCTTTTTCCGTCTCAATTAAAGGGGTGAACACATCCAGCATTTCTTCCCAAATGGTACGGTCGGATTGCAGCCCGCTGTTCTGTGCGAGATACCCGATTGTCGTTTCCTTCGATTTATAAATTTGCCCGCCGTCATAGGACATTTCCCCTGCCAAAATTTGCAGAAGGGTCGACTTGCCCGCGCCGTTGACGCCGACGAGGCCGATACGTTCCCTCTCCTGAACCTGCAGGTTGATGCCTTCCAGCACGGGAGTGATGCCGAATAATTTTTTGATTCCGCTCGCTTGAAGAAGCATGTGACGTTGCAACCTCCATCTATCATCTTAATAAGATCAGTTTACATGAAATACTGAGAATGCGCGACTTGCAGTGCAGGACTTCGGGACAATCTTGGCGAAAGAGAAGCAACAGTGGTAAGATAGGAGCAAATCAACGGATGCAGGACTGAAAATCGAAAGCGTCGTTGGATGCCACAGGGGGCGGCTTGGATGAAAGAAGAGAAGGCGCGTCTTCGCTTTGCCATGCGGCAGGTGCGGGATGGTCTGCCGGAAGAGGAGCGGAGACGCGCTTCCGATCAGGCCTGCCGTCATGCATCGGCGTGGATGGAAGCGGCCGGATGCCGAAGCGTGATGGTGTACGTCCCGTTTCGCAGCGAGCTGGACACGCGACCGCTGATCGAACGGGCCTGGCTTCGGGGCGTAGATGTGTACGTCCCGCGCTGCCATCCAGGGGATCGTTCCATGACGATTCACCGGCTGCGGCGGTGGGACGAGCTTCAGGCCGGCGCATACGGCATCCTGGAGCCGGACCCCGAGCGGGTGCAGGCCGAGCAGGACGGAATGCTGCCGGATGCGGTGCTGGTGCCCGGTCTCGCTTTCGATCTCGAAGGGGGAAGACTCGGGTACGGTGCGGGGTACTACGACAGGCTTTACGAACGATGGAGTGCTGCGGCCGGGGACGGTACCATGCCTGTGTGGGCCGGGATCGGTTTTGCGCCGCAGGTCGTGGACCGCGTCCCCATGGACGAGAACGACGCCCGTCTTCAGGTCCTCATAACCGACCAAGGGATATACACGATGAACAAGGGGGCTGACGATGGATCTGACGCATTTTAACGAACAAGGCCGGGCCAAAATGGTAGACGTCTCGGAGAAGGACGTCACCTCGCGTACGGCGGTGGCCCGCACGACGGTCACGATGGCGCCCGAGACGCTGGCCCGGATCAAGGAAGGGCGGATCGGCAAAGGAGACGTGCTCGCCGTCGCTTCCGTTGCCGGCGTCATGGCGGCGAAGAAAACGTCGGATATCATTCCGATGTGCCACCCGCTGCCGCTGACAGGCATTGATATTCATTTCAGCGATAACGGAAATGATGAACTTTATATAGAAGGAACTGTGAAGACTACGGGCAAGACCGGCGTCGAAATGGAGGCGCTGACCGCCGTATCGGCTGCCGCTCTGACGGTCTATGACATGTGCAAGGCACTGCAGAAGGATATGGTCATCGGTCCGACCCGGCTGGAATCCAAGACCGGGGGCAAGAGCGGCGACTACAGCCGCGAAGCTTGAGTATAGTCGAAGAAGGACCTGCTCGGATCAGACGGTTCACAAAGATAAGAACTTAGGGTTAAAGGAGGAGGGGTGATCTTATGGTGTGGAGAACAGCGATCCTGACGGCAAGCGATAAGGGAGCCCGAGGTGAACGTGAAGATACGAGCGCACAGGTCATCCGGGAGCTGGTGGAGGAGGAATTGGGCGGGGAGATCGTGGAATACCGCATCGTTCCTGACGAGCAGGATGATATCATCGCGTCGCTCATTGAGTTAACCGATTATTTCCAGGCGGACCTGGTGCTCACGACCGGAGGTACGGAGCTGGCGATCCGGGACGTAACGCCGGAGGCCACCCGCCGGGTCATCGAGCGGGAGGTGCCGGGCATCGCGGAGGCCATGCGGGCGACCGTCATGCAGAAGAACCGCGCGGCGATGCTGTTCCGCGGCATTGTCGGCATCCGCGGACGGACGCTGATCGTCAACCTGCCGGGCTCGCCCAAGGGCGTGCACGAGCACTTGGCGGCCATTATGGACCAGCTGCCGGAAGCGCTGCTGATGGTGACCGGGCAATACCGCCAATAATCCAGCATTTACCTGACTTTTTTCAAAATTGTCACACTTATTTGATATTGTAATGATCCGTGATATGGTATGATGGCGATGTGGCAATTTTATGTCATTGCTGTGAACAAGCCCAATCGAATGCAAACATCCATCAATGATCTGCTTTACTCGGACACGGTGTGTTACATATCCGGATTTTGGTTAAGAGTAAAGTACAGAGAGGAGAATACCATATGCTGAGTGGAATCGGTGTGCCAGGCATTATTTTGCTGGTCATTTTGGCATTGCTGCTGTTTGGACCCAACAAGCTCCCTGAACTCGGACGGGCCGTCGGCCGCACATTCCGCGAGTTCAAGGACGGTGCCCGCGATATCATCGGCGAAGACGATCAGGCGCCGCGCAAGAGCGAGCCTAAGCCGCTGGCCGCAAGTGAAACGCAGCAGCCTGCACCTGTGCAGAGCAGCGCTGCCCAAGATAAGCGCCTGCCGGAGTGACTTCAGGGAGAAGTCCAGGCAGTCCATATCCATCCCTTCCTTGCGGGGAGGGATTTTGTTTTGTCCGGAAGGTTTAGAGCGAGAAGGAAGGTGACCTCATCGTGGAAAAACAGGAAGAAATGTCGATCGTCGAGCATTTGGGCGAGCTGCGCAAACGGATCATTTACGTCCTGGTCGTGCTCGTGCTCGGGCTTGTGGTCGGCCTGGTCTGCGCCAATCCCATCTACCAGTATCTGATCAGCGTCGACTCGGCGAAGGATTTCGAGCTGCACGCATTTTCCTTCTGGGACGGGATCGGCATGTACATGAAGATCGCCATGATCGTATCGCTTGTGGCGACGATTCCGTTTACGGCGTACCAGCTGTGGGCCTTCGTCAGCCCGGGGCTCCGCGAAGTGGAACGCAAGGCGGCGCTGCGCTATGTGCCTTACGTATTTCTGCTGTTTCTGGCCGGACTTGCCTTCGGCTATTACGTTGTATTCCCGATGGCGCTGGGCTTTACGACCCAGGTGACCGAGTCGATGGGACTGAAGGAGACGTACGGCATCTCCCAATACTTCAGCTTTTTGTTTACGCTGGTCGTACCGGTGGCGCTGCTGTTCGAGCTGCCGATCATCGTCATGTTTCTGACCAAGCTGCGGATTCTGAACCCGCTGCGGCTGCGGAAAATGCGGAAGGTCGCCTATTTCGCCCTCGTATTCATCGCGATCGTCATTACGCCGCCGGATTTCATCTCGGATTTTCTCGTGACGATTCCGCTGCTCGTGCTGTATGAGTTCAGCGTGTTTTTATCCTCCGTCGTGTACCGCAAGCAGCTGGCTGCGGATGCGGCAGTAGAGGCCAGATACCGGTTCCCGGCCGAACCGCAATAACAGGACACAGGCATTCTTTTTCTGGACGGAAAAAGGATGCTTTTTTCTTTTCTTCGAAAACGGCATTTCTTTTTCAGAAATCACGGAAAACGGCATATTTCAGATTCCGGTGGATACAATGATGGAGGGTGTCTTATTCGCTGCGGAGGCCTGTGACAGGCTTGTCCGGTGCAGGATGGGACGGGTTCGGCGGGGGTGCTATGAAAAGTGTGAAGTTCTTAGAAAAATGCTTCAAAGAGGACTTGAAATCTGTTCCCAAGTTGAGTATCATAAAAGTGGTTGTTAGCACTGAACGTTGTCGAGTGCTAACAAGAATCGTCAACCAGACTTTAACCGCAGTACAACATACTAAATAAGGAGGCTATTTTTCATGATCAAACCTTTGGGTGACCGCGTTTTGGTAGAACCAATCCAACAAGAGGAAACAACTTCATTCGGGATTGTCCTTCCGGACTCCGCCAAGGAAAAGCCGCAAGAAGGCAAAATTATCGCTGTTGGCAGCGGAGCCGTTAAAGATGGGGCACGCGTTCCTTTGGAAGTCAAAGAAGGCGACCGTGTGTTGTTCTCCAAATATGCCGGAACAGAAATCAAATATGAAGGTAAAGAATATTTGATTATGAAAGAAAGCGACATACATGCAATCGTAGGCTAAGCGACTTTTTGATCCGGCGAGGATTGAATTTTTCGGCGAAGAGCCTGAACATATGAGCAACATCTATATCATTTATGGGAGGTTTTTATCAACATGGCAAAAGATATCCGTTTCAGTGAAGACGCACGCCGCTCCATGCTGCGTGGTGTAGACGCTTTGGCTAACGCTGTAAAAGTGACGCTCGGACCTAAAGGCCGCAACGTCGTTCTGGAGAAAAAATTCGGCAGCCCGCTCATTACTAATGACGGTGTGACGATCGCTAAAGAAATCGAACTGGAAGACGCTTTTGAAAATATGGGCGCTCAGCTCGTTAAAGAAGTAGCGACCAAAACAAACGATGTAGCCGGTGACGGTACGACGACCGCTACGGTTCTGGCTCAAGCCATGATCCGCGAAGGTCTGAAGAACGTAACTGCAGGCGCTAACCCGATGGTTGTCCGCAAAGGGATCGACAAAGCGGTTAAAGCGGCAGTTGCCGAGCTGAAGAACATCGCAAACGAAGTTAAAGGGAAACAAGAAATTGCTCAAGTCGCTTCCATTTCCGCAGCTGACGAAGAAGTGGGCCAACTGATCGCCGAAGCGATGGAAAAAGTGGGGAAAGACGGCGTTATCACCGTTGAAGAATCCCGCGGATTCGCTACAGAGCTTGAAGTTGTGGAAGGTATGCAGTTCGACCGCGGCTACATTTCCCCATACATGATCACGGACACGGATAAAATGGAAGCTGTGCTTGAAAATCCATACATCCTGATCACTGACAAGAAAATCAGCAACACGCAGGAAATCCTGCCGCTGCTTGAAAAAATCGTTCAACAAGCCAGACCGCTTGTGATCATCGCTGAAGACATCGAAGGCGAAGCTCAAGCGATGCTGATCGTGAACAAACTGCGCGGCACGTTCAACGCGGTAGCTGTTAAAGCTCCTGGCTTCGGCGACCGTCGCGAAGCGATGCTGCAGGATATCGCTGCCCTGACTGGCGGCCAAGTAATCACCGAGAAGCTCGGCCTGGATCTGAAGAGCACATCCATCGAGCAGCTGGGTAACGCCCGTCAAGTGCGCGTAACGAAAGAAAACACAACCATCGTTGACGGAAGCGGCGAGAAGAGCGACATCAATGCTCGTATCTCCCAAATCCGTTCGCAGCTGGAAGAAACGACTTCCGAATTCGACAAAGAGAAACTGCAAGAGCGTCTGGCTAAACTGGCCGGCGGCGTAGCGGTTATCAAAGTCGGTGCTGCAACCGAAACCGAACTGAAAGAGCGCAAACTGCGCATCGAAGACGCCCTGAACGCAACCCGCGCTGCGGTTGAAGAAGGTATCGTATCCGGTGGCGGTACAGCTCTCGTGAACGTATACCATGCAGTAGCTGCCGTAGACGTGGACGGCGACGAGAAGACAGGCGTGAACATCGTTCTGCGCGCTCTCGAAGAGCCAATCCGCACGATCGCTGCCAACGCTGGTCAAGAAGGTTCCGTGATCGTGGACCGCTTGAAGAAAGAAAAAGTGGGCATCGGCTACAACGCAGCTACGGACGAGTGGGTGAACATGTTCGAAGCAGGTATCGTTGACCCTGCCAAAGTAACACGTTCCGCGCTGCAAAACGCAGCTTCCGTTGCGGCTATGTTCCTGACAACAGAAGCCGTAATCGCCGACAAGCCAGAGCCTGAGAAGGCTGCTGCTCCAGACATGGGCGGCATGGGCGGCATGGGTGGAATGATGTAATATAAGGCTCCCAAGGCCTGATATAGCAGTAAAGAGAAAAGGCTCCCGAGAGGGAGCCTTTTTTCATAAAATCACGAAAAAATCAAAAAATCACGGCGTTGGGTTTTTGTCGTGATCAAACTGGAAATTTAGGATGTCACCGAAATGGTAAGGAACGCTATATCAGATTGGCCATACACGGTTAAGGTTACTCCCACAGCGCTGTGGATACCGTTTTATGAGCAAACTGATCCGCCATATATGCCCTTCTCCCTTGGGTAAAAAAAAACATCCGAATAACGAATCCTTTTTCATGAGTTTGTTGCTATGATTTTTTAAAAATGCAGACCACCGTTAAGAATGAGATTTGAAGCGAAATCGTAATTAATAATGAAACAATAAGGCCAGTATCACCTGCACCGCTTACTGCTGCCAGGGTATAGCAAACAATTACGCTAATTATTACGCTAAGTAAGAACGTAGCAAATCTTCTCATCAACAAAACACTCCTTATGTGTAGCAACAAAAGTAAAAGAGCGGATTTTTTACATACTATATCATAAAAGTAAAACCACAGAGTCACAAACACCTGTAGGCTTATTTTTACATTGACTTACGAACAATTCTAATATTTTTTGACCTAGCGATACACCTGCTCATGGTATAGTAATTATTGGATTATATGTAAAGGATGGAATCGTTCTGCTCATATTAAAACCAGCAACTTAACATCATAGGAGACCGGAAAATGAAACTCATAGGGTTGATATTATTAGGTTGTGCAATTTCTTACATTTTAGTATTGTTGGGGCAAGTAGGATTTATCATAGGGGTGGGACTGTTCATTGGTTTCTTCCTTAGATTATATCTGATGTTTTTAGAGATACGTAAAGAAATTTCTAAGCCCAATAATAATAGCTAGGTGTTGTTTGCTTCCTTGTTGTACCACTAATGGTACTGCAAGGAGGCATTTTTATTTAACCATGAAGAGTGGACACGTTCTCTTTTATAGCTGCAAGCCTATGAAAAAGCTGCCTAGCGGCAGCCTTTCGATCCTCAACATTAGCGTTTAACCTTCCCCTTTTTGAATCCATTCCCCGAACTGTTTCATGGCTTTCTCGCTGTGCACGTATTTGTACTTTTTGCCGTCGTCGTAATGAAAAATCGCCGCGCTGTCCTCGTCGCCTTCGATTTCGGACGTGATCGAAAGGATGCGCTGGGTGTCGAGCAGCTTGAAATTGCCTTGGTCGTCTTCGGCGGGAATCGCCTGTTGCTTTGGTTCTTCTTCCATATTCATCGTTGCAGCCTCCATAGGTTGTTTTGTCTTATTGTACCCGAACGAACAACGATTTGCATTTCTATCATGCAGCCATCGTAGTGCTATAAATCAAAAAATCCGATAAGACCTTTCGCAAATGATGGATGCGGAAGGTTTTTTAGCTCCGGCCGTTTCCCATCGATCCGAGCAACAGCTGTTTGAAATTCCGGGCTGCTGCCGAGAGATATTGCCCCTTCAGGGTGACGATGGCGGTATCGGATTCAATGGGCGGATCGATTTCGGCATGTCTTATTTGATCCAGGCGGAGCAGCAGAGCCGAGCGGGGAACGACGGCGATCCCGATGCCGGATTCGGCGAGGAGCATGAGCGTTGATACGTCGGGGCTCTCGCATACGATGTTTGGTTTCAGCCCCCTGATTTTGCAAATGTCCATAAACCGGTGGTAAACTCCGTAGTCCCCCTGTCCGCGCAAAATCAGCAGTGGATGGCAGCATAACTCCTCGACCGCGAGGATCGGTCCATCCAGCGCTATGGAGACCGGCGGGATCGCTACCAAGGGTTCAGTATGCAGCCGGTCAATCGATACCTCGGGCGTATAGGCGCCTAAATCAGACTGCAGGGGAAGCCTGACGAGCCCCAGTTCGATTCTTTTTTGCTGAAGCAGCTCTTCGACTCGATAGGAATCATCCTCCCATAATCGGAAGGTCACCCGGGGATAAGTTTGCTGGAACTGTTTGATGACGGAAGGCAGGTAGGGAACGCAGGACATGACCGTACCGATGGATAGTGTGCCGCGCATACCTTGTTCCTGATCATGAATTTCCGTCACCATCCCGTCAATCGAGTGGAGCACCTCTTTGGCTCGTTTATACAGCGTCCACCCGGCCGGCGTAATCTCGAATTTTTTGTTTTCGCGTTCGATCAGGGTCACACCCAATTCTTCCTCCAGGGATTTGAGCTGAAGGCTCAAAGGAGGCTGGGCGATGTGCAGCCGCTGCGCGGCGCGGGTGATTTGTCCTTCTTCGACGATTGTCACGAAATAGGCCAATTTTTTTAAATCCATATTCTCGTCCCTCTTCACTAGCATATATTTTTTTATATTATAAACTAATTTAATATATATTTTACATATAAAAGAGCTCGGATATAAGCTTTGTATGCAGACATTTTAAAGTACTCGGGAGGTCAGACAATGAAAACAATTCAAGCAGCCGGCATCGATTTTCGGGAATATATCGAGGCCTTGGAGCAATACGGCGATATGATCAAGATCGAACAGGAGGTGGATTGGAACCTGGAAATGGGAGCGATGATCCGTTACGCCTATGAACGGCCGGCCCCGGCGCCGCTGTTTTGCAAGATCAAGGACAGCGCCCCTGGATTTCGCGTGCTGGGTGCACCAGTCGGTCTCAGTCCGAATGCACGTCATCCTTTTTTGCGGATCGCGCTTTCGCTGGGGCTCCCCGCCGATACGGGAATTGCGGAGCTGGTTGAGGCTTGGTCCCATCTCCCCGAAGCCAAACCGCTGCCGCCGCAGGAAGTGCCGGACGGGCCGTGCAAGGAGAAGAAACTGTTCGGGGAGGACATCGATTTGACGAGCCTTCCGGTTCCGTACCTGCATGTCGGCGACGGCGGCCGCTACATCAACACATACGGCATTTTGATCGTACGCTCGCCTGACGGATCCTGGGTGAACTGGTCGATTACGCGAGTCATGCTGCATGGCAAAAGGACGTTGGCCGGCGTTATCGTGCCAACCCAGCATATCGGCAAAATATACGAGCAGTGGAAGGAGATCGGCAAGGACATGCCGTATGCGCTTTGTCTCGGCGTGGATCCGGGCATCGCCATGATCGCCGGATATCCTCTGCCTGACGGCGCGAACGAAGCCGATTTGCTGGGCGGATGGTACGGCAAACCGCTTCAAGTCGTCGGCTGCGAAAGCCATGATCTTAAGGTACCGGCAAGCAGCGAAATCGTCATTGAAGGCTTTGTATCCTTGAATGAGACCGTGCCTGAAGGTCCGATGGGGGAGTATGCGGGATATACGTGGGTAGGGCACGAGAAAGAAGTGCCATGTTTCCGCGTTACGGCGATGACTCACCGTCTTGACCCGATCATGCCGGCGGTGGCTGCAGGGATGCCGCCCGAGGAGAATCATACCAACTGGGGCGTCGCGATCGCCGCAAGCATTCAGCATGAACTGCGGAGCCATCGCCTGCCTGTCCGCAGCTGCTTCATCCCGTTCGAATCCGCGGTCCATTGGCTTGTCGTGACGGTAGATTCCTCTGGGGCATATGCCGATTCGAAGGCACTCGCCCGCCGTATCGGAGAAGTAGTGTTCGCCTGCCGCGGCGGCTCATACATTCCGAAAATCATCGTCGTGAACGATGATATCGATCCCAGCCGGATTGACCAGGTCGTCTGGGCGGCGGCCACCCGCAACCATCCGGACAGAATCCTGCATTTTGCCGATCAGCCGGTCCTGCCGCTTGTCGCTTACCTGGATCAGGAGGAAAAAACGAAAGGCTGCGACGACAAAGATCGTATACAATTGCCTTTCTCCGAATGAATGGCCGGATGGCTATGCACCGCTTCAGGCCTCCTTCACCGGTTATCCGGAGGAAATACGCAAGCTCGCCATTCGCTTGTTTGCTGCCGCCGAAGGAACATCAGCACCATGATTCATCAAAAGAAATGAGTGAAACTTGTATTTACGGATGCGAAGGAGAGAGGGCTTATGAAAATCATCGTGGGCATGTCCGGAGCGACGGGCGCGATATTCGGCATCAGGCTGCTTCAAGCGTAAAGGAGGCGGGCGTCGAAACGCATGCCGTAGTCTCTCCTTGGGCGGCTGCAAATATCCGGCATGAAACCCCCTACACGGTCAAAGAAGTCGAGGGGCTTGCGGATCAAGTGTACGGTTACAAAGATTTGGGAGCGGCTATTTCAAGCGGATCGTTCCAGATGGACGGCATGATCGTGGCGCCCTGCAGCATGAAGACGCTCGCCTCCATCCGCGTGGGATTAAGCGACAACTTGCTCACCCGGGCGGCCGACGTCATTTTGAAGGAACGAAAAAAATTGATCCTGCTCACGCGCGAAACGCCGCTGAACGATATCCATCTGGAGCATATGCTGGCGCTGTCCCGCATGGGCACGACGATTATGCCTCCCGTGCCAGCCTTTTATAACCATCCGGCGGCCATTGAGGACCTGATCATGCATATCGTGGTCCGGACGGTGGACCAGCTTGGCCTATCTTTACCGCAAGGGAAAAGGTGGCAGGGAATGAGAGAGAGGTAACACCGAAGATAGCGAATAGTCCACTCCCATGACGTGCATTGGACATATACATATGTCATATACACATATTCCTAATTTTTTAAGGGAAGGGTGCCGCAAATGGGAAAAGGAGGAAAAACGAAGCGCACATATGTAAAGAAGAAAATAAAATGCATCGGCGCTAAAAGAATCAAAAAGGCCGTCGTTTGCAAAAAGGTGAACCCTAGAAGAAAACGGAAGATCCGAAATGTGATGGATCAGCATGCCTTACAAGCGGCAATCGAGGAAGCCAAGGCACAAATCAAAGCAGAGCTGGGGCTATTAACCGGAATGCAGGGTGATCATGGTCCGCAGGGGGAACGGGGGACGGATGGTACGCCAGGACTTCCCGGGATTCCCGGACCGCAAGGCCTACAGGGGGTGCAGGGCCCTCCCGGGACGGCAGGCCTCCGCGGGCCGGAGGGGCCGCAAGGCGTACAGGGTCTTCCCGGACAACCGGGTGACCCTGGCCCTCAAGGAGCATCAGGGATGCAAGGGGCACCAGGCGCACCGGGCATTCAAGGGCCGGCTGGTCCGGAAGGACCCGAAGGTCCGCAGGGCCCGCCTGGACCCGTCGTTATACCCGGAGTAACTGTGCTGCCGACGGCCGCCCGCTATTTTTATCAGCCGGAGACCGATCTGGATTTAACGGCGTCGGCCGCGGTTGCGGCGAGCCAATTCACGAATGATGAAGGTGATGCGGTTGCCGATTTTTCGACGCTTGGTCCCAATAGTTTCAGCAACCTCTATATCAACGGGATCATCCAGCCGGGGAATTCGTACAGCATCAATCCGTCGGAGCTATATTTTCCACCACAAAGCACGACGATATATGCGGGGACTCCTATTGTTTTGGAAACGGTGCAGTTAACGGCGAATATTACAGTCTAGCACTTTTTCGTATTTTCCCCCACGCCGATTCAAACCTTCCTGCATTTAATAGGGTAGAGGATCCGAAGGTTTTCAAAGATTTTGGTTTGAAAATCTATATGTTCCTCAACCAAGAAGGGAGGAGAGAATATGCCTATCGTAACTCCATATCAGAACAGCGTGAGATTCACTTCGACCATTGGTGCAGGTACCGGAACCGGAGCGACCTTCGCTATAGCCGCAACGGCCTTCACCAATGACGCTGGAGTGGCTGCTACGGCATTTCCTGGGACGTTCAACTACTACAACCTTTATTTGAACGGTTTGATGCAGACGGCCGACGTTTCGTCAGTGACAACAACGACGCTTACCATTCCTGGAGGCGATGTGTTGGACCCCGGTACCCCGGTTGTCGTTCAGTTTGTTGTTTCTTGATCAGACGAGGACTAACGGATGACCCGGAGGTCCTCTTTGGATTTTTATTTGGAATTCAGGGCGATTTTCTCGATCAATTCTTCACCTTCGTTCCGTACATTTCCGACCGATCTGGACACGGGATAGGAGTACATGTCCTCTGCCTCGTAAGGCCGCAGCAGCCCCTGCAGCAAGTCCTTATCGGACACGCCGGGATCCAGCCAGATGTTCAGCTCTTCCTCACCAAGTATAACGGGCATACGGTCGTGCACCTTCTTCGTAAGGGAATTCGGTTTTGTCGTTATGATGGTGCAGCTCGTGATTGTCTCACCCTCCGGGCTTTTCCAATCATCGTACAGGCCGGCAAAAGCAAACACGTCTCTCGATTTAACCCGGAACCGGTAGGGCTGCTTATGTTCGCCTTCATGAGTCCACTCGTAGAATCCGTCTGCCAACACGGCCATTCGTTTCTCAGGAAAAGCCGACCGAAATGCCGGCTTGCTGTCAATCGACTCCGCACGGGCATTAAACGTATGGTAGGCCATTTTTTTCGTCTTGGCCCAGAACGGAAGCAGCCCCCAGTGAAACCCCTGCAATATCCGCTTTCCATGATCGCTTCGAACGCCGGCAACCGTTTGGGTCGGGGCAATATTATACCGTGGAGTTATTTCATACTGGACATCATCGATGTCAAATGACTGGACGAGATCCTCTTCTTCAACCGCCAACGTATACCGTCCGCACATGTCATGTCCTCCTTACTTCATCTCCGTTTTCTTTTTATTACCCAAAAAAGAGTGCGGCACAAAATGAAACGAAGATACCGCCGCGGCGTATTATAGATCATTCAAACAGAAATGAGGTTAACGCCAATGCGTTATTTATTATGCTTTCTTCCGCCGCTGGCCGTTCTGAGCTGCGGTAAATTGGGACAGTTCATCTTAAGCATCATCCTTACATGTATCGGCTACATTCCGGGCGTCATTCATGCGATGCTTGTGGTTCATTCATACAAAGAAGATCAACGGGCGGATCGGATCGTACGGGCGATTCGGGAGCAGCATCGGTAAAACGAGGGTCATTCTTATAATATAGAACTGCGTCTGATATCCATTAAAGGTTCCCAAAGGTGGGGGCCTTTCCTTTATATAGGATTCAACTATGTTATTTTTAACAAAAATTAACATACAGCCCGCTTTCCTGTATAATTAAGGAAAAGTTGCGAGGTGGAACCCATGAAGCGTTTTTCCTTAGGGGATAAGATTCTGATTTTTTTCCTGCTCGGGTTGGCGGCACTGTTTATTATCAGTTTTTTTGTGGTGCGTTACATCATCCGGCATGTGTCGTTTGCTCCGTAAGCAGGCAGCCATTGATTTAAAAGGAGTGGCCCTATGAAAAATATGAGGTACAATCCAATCGAACGTTATGCGGATAGATCCACCTGGCTTTTGGATGTGCTGCTGTATCTCCCTCGGTTACTTATCAAATTGCTCAGTTGACTTGCTTATCTCGTAGCGGCGGCTGCGTGATCCCGTTCTATCCACAAAGGAGTCGATACATATGCCGGTGCTGATCATGGGAATCGTGCTTGCTGCGATTGGCTGGTTTGCCAGAAAAAAGCCGGAATCGTGGTGGTTTCGAAGATTCGGCGAGGATTGGGATGCGGAGCTTAGCGAGGATCGGCGATGGTACCTACGTTTTGCCGGCATGATTCTTATGATCTTCGGTGGACTGCTGTGTTTGGCAGGTGTGTTCAGTATTTGAGAATGACAAAAACCCTCTCTGATTCCAGAGAGGGTTTTTGTCGTAAGCTAAGCAGAAGCAGCTTACAGTGTCAGGCCGCCGTCCACAAGGACGATGGAGCCAACCATATAGCTTGACCGGTCGGAGGCAAGGAAGGAGACCATTTCGGCCAATTCCTCCGGCTGCGCGTAGCGGCCGATCCGCATGTTGCTGACTTCTTCGGGCATATAGCCGCCCGCTTTGAACTGTTCTTCCACGCTTTGGGTCAGCGAGGTCTGTACGCCGCCAGGGCAGATGGCGTTGACCCGGATGCCTTTTTTCACGTATTCCATGGCTGCCGACTTTGTCAATCCGATCACCGCATGCTTGGTTGCCGAGTACACGGACACGCTGTGCTCGCTGCGGATGCCGGCGGTCGACGCCGTATTGATGATCGAGCCGCTGCCCTGCTTCTCCATCACTTTAAGCACATATTTCAGCCCCAGGAAGGCACCCTTCATGTTAACGGCAACGAGTCGGTCGAACTCCGCTTCTTCCACGTCGGCCAGCAGTGAAAACTTCTGAATGATGCCGGCATTGTTGAAAAAGGCATCGATCCGGCCATAGGTGTCCACGGCGGCATTGACATAGCGCTGCACGTCTTCGCTCTTGGATACGTCCGCCTGAACGAAGATACCTTCGCCGCCCTGGTCCTGGACCATCTGCAGCGTTTCTTCGCCGGTTTCGCGGTTAAAATCGACCAGCACGACTTTGGCCCCGTTGGCTGCCATTTTTAAACTGCTGGCTCTGCCGATGCCGCTTCCGGCACCGGTGACCAGCACGATTTTATTTTCCAGTTCCATCGTACATTCCCCCTAATCGTTGATCATGATCTGTTCATTGACCATTGTACGAGGGTTTGGTCGGCAATTATTGTACTTTTCTACGCTTAATTGTATTATTTTAATGTAAAGAAAACGTTAACATTTTATGCCGACAAAAGGGGGGCGTCATGCGGTTCGCATTGGAAGAAATTAAATACGTGTGCCACCATCTGCATGAGGCCCATGGCGTGTCAGTATTTTACGTCAACACCCGCGGGCAATTTGCATATGAAAGTCCGGCTGCGAGCATCCGCCAGAGCCCGTATTATGTTCCGCTTCAGGAGCAGATCAGGGAACATGCAGTAAACGGCGGGCAGAAGAAGATTCCGGTCTTTTTTTCCATCAACAGGCTGCATTTTTTTCGAATCGGCCTGCAGCATGACGATGCAGTCTTGGGGCAAATCGTGGTCGGACCCTGTCTCGACGCCGGGCTGGACGAAACGCAAATCGATTACATCACGGAGCTGATGCACGAATTTTCCAATGTCCGGGTGCTGATTGAGTTTTACCAATCCCTGCCCGTTATTGGCCCGGAACGTTTTCGTTCCATGAGCCTGTTGATTTACAGCCTACTCTACCAGGAACGGTTGGACCCGGCACTGATCGTTGAGACCAGCGGTGAGCAGCCACCGGAAAATCAGCAGCCGCATGCGCCGGATCTGGAGATTTCGCGGGAACGGATGAACCTGATTTCCCATACCAACCTTTCGCATGAGCGGGTGCTGCTGGATTATGTCCGCAAGGGACGCACCGATAAAGTTCAGGACGTCGTCCGTTATTCGCTGATCGGCGAAGACGAGCTGGGCAAGCTGTCCAGGCGCAGCCGGATCCGCAGCGAGAAAAACCTTATGATCACCGGCGTGGCCTTGATTTGCCGGTCGGCGATCGAAGGCGGGCTGAACGAGGAGACGGCCTTTACGCTAAGCGATTACTATATTCAGCAGCTGGAGGAGCAGGAAAGCCTGCAGGCGATATCCAAGGTGATGACCGAGGCGGTTTTCGCGTTTACGGAACGGGTGTCCAAGGTTAAGGAGCAGCAGTATTCGTCGACGATTACGGCCTGCCAGCACTATATTTCCGACCACCTCTACGACGACATTACACTCGAGCAGCTGGCGAAGCTGACCTATTTGAGTCCCAATTACTTATCCAGCCTGTTTAAGAAAAAAGTAGGTGTCCCCATCAGCGAATATATCCAGCGCGAAAGAATTGATGAGGCGAAAAAGCTGTTGATGCTGACGAAATACAAGGTTTCGGACATCTGCTCGTGGCTGAACTTTAACGATCAGAGTTACTTCAACAGGGTGTTTAAAAAAATGACCGGCGTAACGCCAAAACGGTACCGGGAGGAGGGCTTAGCCGGGCGAGCCGCGGAAAAACGAGAAGAACCAAAAGAACGAAAACCAGAAG
Organism: Paenibacillus sp. VMFN-D1; assembly: GCF_003386155.1. Lineage (NCBI taxonomy): Bacteria > Bacillati > Bacillota > Bacilli > Caryophanales > Paenibacillaceae > Paenibacillus > Paenibacillus sp. VMFN-D1. The sequence continues at coordinate 142,337 of NZ_QRDU01000002.1, forward strand.
AACAAGAAGAACCAGAAGAACGAAAACCAGAAAAACCAGAAAAACCGGAAAAACCGGAAAAACCGGAAAAACCGGAAAAACCGGAAAAACCGGTGTCCTCCGGTTAAACCGAAAACCGAACCTCTAGCTCCTTCGGCGATTCATATGCTGCTGTCTAAGGACAACAATGAAAAGATAAACAAGCTTCCAGCAGGCGCGTCCTGCAGGAGGCTTTTTTAATATTCCATGATTTGGCGGTTTGACAATCCGCTGCTTCCATCCTAGAATTATACCCATAGGGGTATATGTATGACGCCTCGATCAATGAGCAACACACATCCGGATCTTACTTTATAAGGGAGGTTTACAAGCATGGTGGAAATATCGGCAAATGTCACTTTGGACTGCAAAGGTTTGTCCTGCCCGATGCCTATCGTCCGAACCAAAAAAGCGATGGATCAGCTTGAAGCGGGACAGGTCATCGAGGTGTTGGCCACGGACCTGGGGTCTTTGGCGGATATGCAGGGCTGGGCCAAAAATACAGGTCACCAGTACCTGGGAACTCTTGAGGAAGGGGAAGTGCTGAAGCATTATCTGCGCAAATCTCGGCCGGAAGAGCTGAAGGAAGCGGCGAATTACCCGCACACCGCTTCCAATGAAGAGCTTCAAAGCAAGCTCGCAGCGAGCGAGGGCATAGTCATTCTGGACGTGCGGGAGCCAGCAGAATATGCGTTTGGCCACATACCCGGGGCGGTATCCATTCCGCTGGGGGACCTGGAGGATCGCCTTTCGGAGCTGGATCCTGAACACAGCATTCATGTCGTATGCCGCACAGGATCGCGCAGCGATCTGGCATGTCACCTTCTTGCCGAGCATGGATTTCAGCATGTAAGCAACGTCGTGCCCGGCATGTCCGCATGGACGGGACCGATTGAAAATCAATAAAACCAAAACCAAAAACAAATTCAATAATTTACGGAGGTATGATCCATGAGTACAAAAGTAGCGATTATCGCCAGCAACGGCGGATTGTTTGATGCCTATAAAGTGTTTAACATTGCCACGGCGGCCGCAGCCACCGAGGCGGAGGTAGCCATCTTCTTTACATTCGAAGGATTGAATCTGATTCACAAACAGGCCCATCATCAGCTGCCGCTGCCAGCTGGACGCGAGCATTTCGCCGAAGGTTTTCAAAAAGCTAACGTTCCGGGCATTCCGGAACTGGTCGCAATGGCCCAGGAGCTTGGCGTCCGGATGATCGGCTGCCAAATGACGATGGACGTCATGAATTTGACGAAGGACGACTTTATCGACGGAATTGAAGTCGGCGGAGCGGTGACCTTCCTCGACTTTGCCAAGGATGCCAACGTCACTTTATCTTTCTGACAAGGAGGAATCTTTGATATGACAGCTTCAGTGAATGCGAATCCGGGCGTGATGACAGCCAAGGAGCTGACACGGCGGATTCTGGCCAAGGAAGAACTGTTGATTTTGGACGTGCGCAATGAGATTGACTTTAATGACTGGAAGATCGAAGGGGAGCGGATAGAGATCGTCAACATCCCGTATTTCGATCTGCTGGAAGGTGTTGATGACGCCCTTGCCCGGCTGCCTGAAGGCAAAGAGGTTCTCGTCGTGTGCGCCAAGGAGGGATCTTCCCAATTCGTCGCTGAACAGCTGGCTGAAGCGGGCAGAACCGGCGTGTCCTACCTGGAAGGCGGCATGAAATCCTGGAGCGAGTATTTGGAACCGGTCCAGATCGCCGAATTGAACGGCGGGGGTGCGCTGTATCAGTTCGTGCGGATCGGCAAAGGCTGCCTGTCTTATATGGTGGTCTCCGGCGGCGAAGCTGCCGTTATCGATACGCCGCGCATGACGGGCATCCTGGAAAGCTTTGCAGGCGAACAGGGGGCGGTGATCAAGCATACGCTCGACACGCACCTGCATGCCGACCACATTTCCGGCGGAAAAGCGTTAGCCCAACGCACCGGAGCGATCTACTGGCTGCCGCCGAAAGATGCGGAGGAAGTTACCTTTTCCTATGAGCGTCTGGAGGAAGGCCGGGAAATTAACGTAGGAAGCACCACCATCGCAATCGAGCCGGTGTATTCTCCGGGCCATACGATTGGAAGCACGTCGCTGATTATCGATGGGAAGTATCTGCTGACCGGCGATATTTTATTCGTCGAATCCATCGGACGTCCAGACCTGGCGGGCCAAGCGGAGGATTGGGTGGACGACCTGCGGAGCACGCTGTACAGCCGGTACAAAGGGCTGTCCGAGGACTTGATCGTGCTGCCGGCGCATTTCGGCAAAATCTCCGAGCTTGGAGAGGACGGGAAGGTCATGGCCCGGCTGGCGGACCTGTTCCGTCACAATCCGGGGCTGAACATACAGGACGAGGAATCGTTCCGGCGCACCGTTACGGAAAATCTCCCTCCACAGCCTCATGCATACCAGGATATCCGGCAGGCGAATATGGGCAAAATCCATCCGACCGAAGAAGAACAGCGCGAGATGGAGATCGGCCCGAACCGCTGCGCGGTTCATGACAAGTAACCAGCGTACGAAATGCGCGGGCAGCCTGTTATCACTAAGGATGCTTAGGGAGGAGAAAGGAGGGAGGACGACATGGCGGATATGATGCTCTACGCTGTCATGCTGCTGCTGGGTCTCGTCGGATCGTTCTTCTCCGGACTGCTCGGCATCGGCGGGGCGATCATCAATTTCCCCCTGCTGCTGTATGTTCCGCCTATGCTGGGATTGCCGTCGTTCTCCGCACACGAGGTTTCCGCGATCAGCATGTTCCAGGTTTTCTTCTCTTCACTGGCCGGCGTGATGGCGTACCGTTCGAAGCCAGAACCGAAAGGAGGGGCGGTCCACAAAGGCCTCGTCATGTATATGGGGGGAGGCATTCTGGCCGGCAGCCTGCTCGGCGGACTGGCCTCCGGATCGATGGACGGGACGGTTATCAACGTGATTTACGGCATTTTGGCGGTACTTGCCGTCGTCCTCATGCTCATTCCGAACCGGGGAACGGAGAGCCGGTCTGAACCGCTAACGTTTAACAAAACCGTGGCTGTCACGGCGGCTTTTCTGGTCGGTGCTGTTTCTGGCATCGTGGGTGCGGGCGGATCATTTATTCTGATTCCGATCATGCTGACAGTGCTGCGCATTCCCACCCGGACGACGATCGCTTCCTCGCTGGCCATCGTGCTGATTTCGGCGGTCGGCGGAGTCATCGGCAAAATCGCGGGCGGGGGCATTCCGCTCGGGCCGACCGTCTTTACCGTCCTTGGCAGCCTGATCGGGGCTCCGCTCGGATCGAGAATCAGCTCCAGGATGAACGTGACATTTTTGCGGTACGCGCTGGTGGTGTTGATCGCCTTCACGGCTGTGAAAATATGGGCGTCCCTGCTGTGAGAAAGATCGGGTGGAATAAATTTCAGTGCGGCAGCGGGACCCGTACCCGTGTAGTTTTGTTTTTTTTGCTCTATAATATACCCATACCGGTATATCGTTAGAAAAGGTGGGATCCTGACATGGATTACAATTACACGGATGAAATGAAAACACGTCTGCGCCGCATCGAAGGGCAGATCCGGGGCGTGCTGCGCCTCATGGATGAAGGAAAATCATGCAAGGAGGTCGTCTCCCAATTGTCCGCTGTGCGCAACGCCTCGGATAAGGCGATCGCCCAGATCGTTGCGGAAAACCTGCAGCAGTGTATCCTGGCAGAGCAGGCAGCTGGAAACATGGACACCGGAAAAATGGTGAAGGAAGCCGTGGAGCTGCTGGTGAAAAGCCGGTAAACCCTGGCATTTGACAACCCCGGAGGAAATCAATATACTTTGCTTATCCATTTGAATATTCGGAATATACGCGGAAAGAGCGAAGTAGCGGGAAGTCCCTGTTCTCAGAAAGCCGGGGGTCGATGCGACCCGGCAGCACACGGTCCTGACGAATTACACTCTGGAGTATCTTGGGTAATGCCAAGCGGAATGGCCAACGTTATATGCGCCGTCGAGTGGTGCAGCATGCCTTGAATGAGGCGGCCCTGCGCAATGTGGGTGGTAACACGGTTATTACAATCGTCCCTTAGGTCTGTTTCAGGCCGGGGGGCGATTTTTTGCGTTTCCCGGCTTCATGAGGAAGCCTTGCATCCGGGAAAAGCCCGCCTCGATCCATGTATAACCGATTTTTAGCCCCATATATCATGAACAAGCAAAGGAGCTGGACAAGAAAATGAACATTATTGACGAACTGGAGTGGCGCGAGGCCATCAACCAACAGACGGACGCAGAGGGACTCCGCCAATTGACGGAGGAGAAATCGATCTCCCTGTACTGCGGCGTCGACCCGACCGGGGACAGCATGCACATCGGGCACCTGATCCCGTTCATGATGCTGAAACGGTTCCAGCTGGCCGGACACCGGCCGGTCATTCTGATCGGCGGCGCCACCGGAACGATCGGCGACCCAAGCGGACGCCAGTCCGAACGCACGCTGCAGACGATGGAACAGGTGCAGGCGAACGTGGACGCCCTGACCGCCCAAATGAAGAAGCTGTTCCTAACCGAAGGCGACAACCAGCTGCGCATGGTGAATAACTACGACTGGACGCATCAGCTGAACGTCATTGATTTTCTCCGCGATTACGGGAAAAATTTCAGCATTAACACGATGCTGGCCAAGGATATCGTCGCCAACCGGCTCGAAACCGGCATTTCTTACACCGAATTTTCCTACCAAATTCTGCAGTCGATGGACTTCCTGCATCTGTACCGGGAAGAGGACGTCCAACTGCAGATCGGCGGCTCCGACCAATGGGGCAACATTACGAGCGGCCTGGATTTGATCCGGAAAAAGGAAGGCCCGGAAGCGAAAGCATTCGGCCTGACCATTCCGCTTATGCTGAAGGCGGACGGCACGAAATTCGGCAAAACCGCCGGCGGCGCCATTTGGCTCGATCCGAAGAAAACGACGCCGTACGAGTTTTACCAGTTCTGGGCGAACACGGACGACCGCGACGTCGTCAAGTACCTCAAGTACTTCACCTTCCTGGACAAAGAAGCGATCGACGCTTTGGCGGAAAAGGTGCAGACCGAGCCGCACAAACGCGAAGCACAGATTACGTTGGCTGAGGAAATGACCCGGTTCGTCCATGGCGAAGAAATGCTGGCCCAAGCTAAAAAGATCACGGCTGCGCTCTTCAGCGGCGACATCAAGTCGCTCACCGCGGACGAAATCGAGCAGGGCTTCAAGGAAATGCCGACGTTTGAAGCTTCGAAGGAATCCAAGAACATCATCGACTGGCTCGTCGAGGTCGGCATCGAGCCGTCCAAGCGCCAAGCGCGCGAGGATCTGAATTCGGGGGCCATCTCCATGAACGGCGAGCGCGTCACCGATGCCGAGCTGGAAGTAAGCGCGGACCACGCCATCGAGGGCCGGTTTATCATCATCCGCAAAGGCAAGAAAAAATACCATCTCGTGAAGCTCTCCTAGTCTCCGGACTTTTTTCGGAGTCAGAACTGCGTCATAACGTCAAACGGGATATATCACAAAAAAGGCTTTCCTGCCGTCCGTGGGGACGAAGGGAAAGCCTTTTTGCCGTACATTCCGATCTGCGTGAACGGGAGTCGCCGTAATCGGCAGAGGGGCTGGGTTATGCCTTTTCCTCAACCGGACGCTCAACGTGAAGCGGTGGAGGAACGAGCCAGCCCTTCTCCTTGTTCATGCGCAAAATCCGCACGCCGAGGGCGGTCTTGGTCGTATGGTATTTGGCGAATAATGCGCCGATATCCTCGCGGATGGACATGCCCATAATCGCGCTGCAGGCGGCCAGTCCCGCGGCGGAGTCGGCTGCCAGCTTGGCGCCGATTTCCTGGTCCATAAAGCGGGCCCCGGGCGGTATGTCTTCCAGATTGACAGCCGGTCTGTCGGCCATAATCGGCGCCGGGACGACGCCGTTGTCAGTCAGCAGCTTGTCGCATTCCTTGATTTCGGTCTTGGCTTGGTCGATCAGGTCCTCAAGAATTTGTTTGAGGTCTTTGTCTCCGGCATGGTTCAGATATACCTGATAGCAGGAGACGAGTCCTTTAGCCATCATGGAAACTTCCCATACATTGAAGACTTCGCCGTAGTGCAGCGGTTGGTGTTTCGGATTTCCGTCGAGAATACCCATCGATTTCATTCTCTCCTTAGTTTTAGGTAGGGCAGTACCGTTACATTATGAACAATTCCCTCCGGTTTCATGTACGAAGCCGGCCTGCGAAGAGAAGCGCGGTATATTTTTTTTGATATAATCTTGAGCGCCGGACCGCGTTCCGATGAACAACTGGTACGATACCGAAACCGACCGGCAGATGAATTTTCAGCACGGAGCGTCGTTGGCGGATTGTATTTCAAGCTGCTGAAGAACTAGGGGCTTTCGCGCTGACTTTTCGGCTAAATTGAGTGTAAGCCCTTTAATTATGTATGCTCCCATTGTAAAATGGTGGACAAAACCATATGACAAGGGGACGATCGAATGAGCACAGCAGCAAGCAGGCTGCCTGACAGCAAGCAGCGCATACCATTATGGGAGGATGTTCCGCTGGGACAAAGCGGGCCGGAGAACGAGGGCTGCCCCAGCATAACGCCTTACCTGCTTGAAGGAGAGGGCCCTTTCCCGATGATGGTGGTATGTCCGGGAGGCGGATACGTCATGCGCGCAGACCATGAAGGCGAACCGATCGCCTTGTGGCTGAACAGCATCGGGGTGTCGGCGGTGGTCCTGAACTACCGCGTGTCGCCGAACCGCCACCCGGTTCCGCTGGGAGACGCCCAGCGGGCGATCCGCACGGTGCGAAGCCTCGCGGCCGATTGGAACATCGATCCGGCGCGGGTAGGCATTTTGGGCTTTTCCGCCGGTGGACACTTGGCGTCCACTGCCGGTACCCATTTTGATGCAGGCCAGTCGGATGCGGAAGATCCGGTCGAGCGCGAGAGCAGCCGTCCCGACCTGCAGGTGCTGTGCTATCCGGTCATCAGCTTCGGGCCATATACTCATGAAGGCAGCAAGTATTCGCTGCTCGGGGAAGAGCCGGACCCGGAACTGGTCCAGTATTTGTCCAACGAGACGCGGGTCACGCCGGATACGCCGCCGGCCTTTATTTGGCATACGGCCGATGACGGGGCCGTTCCTGCGGAGAACAGCCTGCTCTTCGCCCTCGCTTTAAGCCGCGAGAAGATTCCTTATGCGCTGCACGTGTTCGAGGCCGGACGCCACGGACTTGGGCTTGCGGAGGAAGAAGAGGCCGTCAAGGCATGGCCGGACCTGTGTGCGACCTGGCTGAGAGAACGGCAATTCATACAATAATGCTATCACCCGAAAGAAAGGGACGACGCTTATGGAGCGGACGTCCCTTCTTGCCGTTAAAGGAGGGGATAAGCACTTCCATCCTCTCCAAGGCATACGCTGGTTACGAACGAGTAGAATTGAAAACCCCCAGGAGGATGATACAGAAGTGATGACCCGTACTTTTGGCATCGGAAACTCAGGCAGGGGATGGGTATGAACACCACGCTCGGCCTAATGTCTGCCAAGACGGCCGGAAGGTCCCATTTTCTTCCCTATGTTGAGGCAGCGAATGAGGCAGGTTTCAAACGGTTGATTCTTTTTGCACCTGAAGATGTGAACCTGGCCCGGCGAAAAATTACCGGTTACACTTATCAAAAGCATAAATGGGTGCGTACGGTACAGGGATTTCCGGATCTCATTTATGATATAGGCCATTACAGGACAATCCGCGGTTACCAGCAAGCGGAAGAAATCAAATCCTTCAGCCGGCTGCCCTTTGTTGGGGACTGGCTTGGCAATAAATGGGCCGTCTATCAGGGACTGAAGGCGTCCCCTGAAATCGCGGAGCATTTGGTGGAGACGGAGCTGCTGATTCGGGCGGCCGACGGGATTTCCATGCTGGAGCAGCACAAAGCGCTCATGCTGAAACCGGTCAGCGGAGAATCGGGTACCGGGATCAAACGGATCAGTCTTCGCAAGGACATGCTGATTATTGAGGAAGACGGGGGCGTATGCCGCGGCATCAAGGTGGAAGCGGCAGGGAGATATTTAGATCAGCTGGCCGCCAAAGGTTATATGATGCAGCCGGCGCTCGATTTGCGCGTGAACAGCCGAAACCCCTGGGACTGCCGTGCGCTGATTCAGAAAGATGGGCTGGGCAGCTGGAGCTTTACCGGGCTCGTCGTCCATGTAGGACAGACAAGCCGTCTGACGACGCATCCGGAACACGGCGGGCAAACGTTGGAGGGGTATTCCTTTTTGGTCAAAAGATTTGGGGAGGAGGAAGCGAAGAGGCTGTACGAACAGGTTGGGGACCTGTCACGGCGGGTCGCAGAGCAGCTGGAGCTATATTACAACCGGAGCTTTGCCGAATTGGGCGTCGATTTGGCCATAGGCGAGGATCGGTCCCTCTATATTCTGGAAGTGAACCATAAGCCGGGCAAGCCGTTCATGCGAACGGAGCGTGACCTCGAACTCTATTTGAAAAGCATCCGGGTGCCGTTCCAATACGCGGCTTATCTGGCTCATACGCAAGCGGTCGTTATTCCGGCGGCACCTCCATGGTCGCGGGATACGTCCGGATGCTCCAGAGCGGAGCTCATCGAACAGATCATCCAGGACGGTATGGCATTCTACCGGACTCCATACCGGTTCGGTGCGGTGCCCTGGTCCATCGACGCGTTTGATTGCAGCTCGTTCATGCAATTTATTTTTGCCAGAAACGGTCTGCTGCTGCCGCGTACGTCCAGACAGCAAAGCCTCCTGGGATATGACGTGGCCAGAAAGAACCTGCAGCGGGGCGATCTGCTGTTCTTTTCCGTCCACTCCCGAACGCATAAAAAAGGGCTGGAACGAATCGGCCATGTCGGCATTTATCTTGGCGGCGGCCGGTTCCTTCATTCCTGCAAAGCGGGTGGCGTCGTGGTCACGGAGCTCTCGGATCCGTATTGGAATCGGCTGTATATCAAAGGCCGCCGGGTGATTGAAGAGGACGGCTGCTCGTAGGCGGGCTCCTTTTTTCAGCATGTCCATTATCAATCGCTGAGGCGTGGGATATAATGGATTGTGCATGTCCCATATGATAAAGGAGGACTACCCGAATGAGTGTAAAGATATCGCCTTACATTGTAATGAATGGCAATTGTGCCGAGGCCGTTGCATTTTATGAAAAAGTGCTTCAGGCCAAGAACCTGGGATTGTCCCGCTTCAGCGATATGCCGGATCCGGATCATCCGCTGCCGGATGAAGCCAAGGATCGCGTACTGCACGCCGCACTTGAATTTGACGGCAACACGCTGCTCTTCTCCGATACGTTTCCGGGAAATCCTTATCAGCTTGGGGATCAGTTGAGCATCGCCATTACATCGAATAACAGCGAGCGTCTCCAATCGGTCTTCGCCGGATTGTCGGATGGGGGACAGGTGCTGATGGAATTGCAGCAGACCTTCTGGAGCCCGGCCTTCGGCATGGTCCGGGACAAGTTCGGCATCACGTGGCAGGTCAGCACAGAGCAATAGGAATTAGGTCAGGCAGGTCGGTACGGCCTGCGGATCCTGGCAGGCGCTTCTAAGACAATCTGCCAGTTGATTTTCGTCAATCTGAAACAAGCCATGGCACACCCGGAACGCTGCATTCTTCATTCGAAGGGCAGCGGGAAAGAGGGCCGTGGCTTTTTTGGCTTGAGCTGGAACCTGACACCGCGTGGAATCTTCCTGATTTATACATTCCGGTGACAACATCCGCGAAAGTGTGATATCCTTGTGAAGGATGATACAAACCTGCTTTCCTGTATGTTGTCGTTAACGATATCCATCATGGGAAAGTTTGTGAAAAATATCATTTGTTTGGCAATACGGCGTTTTCGCCCGAAAATTATACGAACCCATTTTTCATGGGTACATTATAAGGAAGGGAGCATGGTTCATGCTCAAACAGTTCATGAAAGCCTCACGCTTCGGAGTTGTACCGGTCATGCTGATTCCGGTCGCGCTGGGAGCGTTGGGGGCTTTTGTATGGAACGGCGTTTTTAACGTCTGGCTGTTTCTGATTACGCTCGTCGGCGCGGCGGCGGCCCACCTGTTCTCCAACATGGTGAACGACCTGTGGGATTACAAGAGCGGGACCGATACGGCTGCCAAAGAGGCCGTGGATGCGGTCTCCACGAACTCGGGCTTTTTGACGGGCGGCGTATGGAGCATTCGCAAGTTTGCGGCGGTCACTTGGGCGCTGTTTGGCGTTGCCGCGGCTTGCGGAATTATATTGGCCGTATTCTCAGGGCCGTGGGCTTTCATTTTCGGCGCACTCGGCGGCTTGATCGCATACTTCTATGTGGCGCCGCCACTGAAGTTCGGATACCGGGGCAAAGGCTACTCGGAAGTCGCAATCCTGCTGTCGTTCGGCGTTCTTCCGGTCATGGGGGCCTATTATGTGCAAACCTCGCATTTGGACCTGCGGGCGCTGCTCCTGTCCCTGCCGATCGGCCTGTTAACTACGCTGATTCTGTTCAACCATCACTTTTTACACTGGCAGGCGGACCGCCAGGCCGGCAAACGTACGCTGGTCGTCGTGTGGGGCGAGCAAAGAGCGCTTGGCTTCTCCCGGTTTCTGCTGTTTCTGTCCGCGCTGATGCTCGTGGTCAGCGTCATTGCCGGGGCGCTTCCGGTGTACGGACTGCTGGCCCTGCCGGGCATGATTCCGCTGTACCAGGTGTACGGCAAGCTGAAGTCTCATAATAACAGCCATGCCTATATTCCGCTGATGGGAGCTTCGGTGAAATCGACCCAGCGGAGCGGGATCATTATGATTATATGTTTGCTGATACAAGGCTTGATCTGAACTTACGGCCATATTGACTTAAGCGAGAAAGGAAGTTCGATGCTACATGGTACATCAACGCGTTTTTGGGGATTTTCATACGATTCTGTCGGAGGGCGAGGTTTGGAAAATCGGCGGCTTTCCGCTGCCGGACGGTACGTTCTGGGAATACCGGGAGCCTGACGCGGTAGTCATTGTCCGCAACGGCATTCTGTACGTCCGTGCTCCATTGAGCCGGCAAAACGACCAGATTCAAATTTTGGACAACGCGAAGCATATGTATTATTCAGTGGAAACGGTCAAAGTACCGGAGCACGGAGTGGTCGACTTCGAACTGCAGATCCGCGCCCGCTCGGTTAATACCGTGCCGAATGATCTGTACGATGGTTACGTATCGCTTAACCTGCTGGATTTCACGACCGGAGCGGCGCTGGATTTCTTTGCCGGCAACGACAAATATGCCAGCGTGTATGCTGTTCTTCCTTTCCCGGGGGTAGAGGTTCCGCCATCGGACAAAACCCGGTACTTCTGCATCTTTAAAGAAGACACCAACTTTAAGCCACGTGAATTCAACACCTACAAAATTACGTATGACCGCGGAAACGACGAGGCTGTGTTCTATTTGAACGGCACGGAAATCCGCCGGGAGAAGAACATCCCGATCAAGTTCAACGAGTTTACGATCGCGCTCGGCATCATGACCGAGAAGGACATCTCGCCGGAAGGCAGCGTGTCCGTTCATGGGCAGGTCGTGACGGCCGAATATTCTCCGGTGACCGTGACGATCGACGACCGTTCGGAGAAGAAGCGGGCTGCTGAAGAAGAGTAACCGTCAGGGTGGAGAGGCTCGCAACAAAGCCATTCTATAGAAGCACCGGTTCGGTGTCTGGATGACGGACCCGATTTCTTTTCCAGCAAAAAAAGGGCTGGGTTCCCAGGTAGAACAATCTACCGGGGCCCAGCCCTTTTTTATATGAACCTATAGAGAATGAATTGAATTATTTCTTCAGGTCTTCGATGGACTGAATGTCAACGTAGGACGGCACGACCAATCCGGTTTTGACGCCGGTCATATTAGCGCCCAGATCATCGATCTGATCCTTGAATTTGGCGAGGTAATCGGCGTGGGTCAGCGGCAGCCAGGCTGCGGCCGATGCGTCTACGTCCCCGTTGGCGACGCCGGTCCACATCGGTCCTGCCTCAACCTGCAGGGCGGTTACCTTGTAGCCCAGTTTCTCCTGGAGGATGTACTGCAGCAGGTTGGTGCTGGCAATTTCCGAATCCCAGGCTACGTAGCTCAGCTTCAGCGGGTTGCCGTTAACAGGCTTCAGGTCTTTGATCCATTCATTGACCCGGTCGGCGTGGCTGTCAGCCCATGCCTTGGCGGCCTCTTCCGGCTTCTTGCCATCCTGGATCGCCGTCATGATCTCGCCCATTTCATCGGAGGACCATTCAAACCGGTCCAGGAATGCGTGAGCGGTCGGCTCATCCTGCTCCAGACCCTTGCGGGCGATCGTATGGATTTCCTCGGCTTCACCGTATACTTTCTTCGGATCATCCAGGTACTTCAAATCATATTTGGAGAACATCCAGTGCGGTGTCCATCCGGTAATGACGATCGGCTTTTTGGCCTTAATGTCTTTGGCCAGCGTCGCAGTCATCGCCGCACCGGAGCCTTCAATCAGCTTCCAGTCGGACAGGCCGTATTCTTCGATGGCTTTGTTGGTCGCCTTCATGATCCCGGCACCGGGGTCGATGCCGATAATTTCGTAGTTGACCTGTTTACCGAAGGAATCAGCGCTGCCTTCTCCGCTTGCCGAACCCCCGGAGCCGTTTTGGCCGCAGGCGGACAGCATCAGTGCGCCGGCCAGACCGAGGCTGGCCAGGATCGTCCATTTTTTCTGTTTTTTCATGTTATGCACCCCTTTTTTTGGATTTAAATAGGTTTTGCGTAAAGCGGTCGAGCACGATGGCGAGAATAACCACCGCAAGACCGGCTTCGAAGCCTTTCCCGATCTGGAGCTGGGTTACCGCGCGGTATACCTCGGCTCCGATGCCTTGGGCGCCGATCATTGAAGCGATGACGACCATGGACAGCGACAGCATGATGGTCTGGTTGATGCCGGCCATCAGCGTCGGCATGGCCAACGGCAGCTGCACCTTGAAGAGCTTCTGCGGTCCGGTGGACCCGAAGGCATCGGCTGCTTCCGTGAGCTCGCCCGAGACCTGCTGAATGCCGAGCAGGGTCAGGCGGATCGTCGGCGGAATGGCGAAGATGACCGAAGCGATGACCCCCGGCACGACACCCAGGCTGAAGAAGGTAACTGCCGGCAGCAGATAGACGAAGGCCGGCATCGTCTGCATGAAATCGAGTATCGGCGTAATGATGCGGGACGCCCCTTTGCTGTAAGCACACCAGATGCCGATCGGAACGCCTAAGACGACCGAAATCAAGGCGGAGGTGATGACCAGACTGAGGGTGTCCATCGTCTGCGGCCAGTACCCCAGGTTATAAATCAGCAGAAATCCGATCACCGAGAACAACGTCAGGGATATCCGCCCGACCAGGAAGGAAAGGATACCGAGTATGACGATAAACAGGAACGGATGCGGCAGCATGAACAGCCAGGTAAATCCGTTAACGATGCCTTCGATGACGCTCGAAATGAAGTCGAACAGGACCGTCAGATGGTCACCCATCCAGCCGACCAATGCTTCAATCCACTCATCCAGCGGTATTTTCGGCATTTGGGCTCACCTCCTTCGAACCGTTCTCCCCGGCGAGCGCCCCAAGCAGGGCACCCCGGACAATAACGCCCGCGAGACGGTCGTTGTCGTCGACGACGGCGAGCGGTACCTTGGACATGCTGGTGATTTCAAACAGCTCGTTGATCAGGACGTCCGGATGGACTCTTGGACCATCCGTGATCAGAATGTCCGCAAGCGTTTTGCCGCTGCGCATCGCTTCCGAGGCATCCTCCGCCGTGATAACACCAAGCAGCCGCTTGCCGCGGTCGATGACGAACAGGTTGGAGATGCCGCGCTCGCGCATCAGCTCGAGCGCCACACGCGGCCCCCGGTCCGGCATGATCGTCTCCGGACGGCGCATGACATGGGCGGCGGTCAGCACCTTGGACAGGTCGACGTCCTCGACGAACCGCTCCACATAGGCGTTGGCCGGCTGCGTCAGAATTTCTTCCGGCGTGCCCACCTGCACGACGGCGCCATCCTTCATGAGCGCAATCCGGTCGCCGATCCGCAGCGCTTCGTCCAGATCGTGCGTGATGAAGATAATCGTTTTCTTCATCGTCTCCTGCAGTTCGAGCAGCTCATCCTGCATGTCACGGCGGATCAGCGGATCAAGCGCGCTGAAGGCTTCGTCCATCAGCAGAATCTCCGGGTCGTTCGCGAGCGCCCGGGCCAGACCGACGCGCTGCTGCATGCCGCCGCTCAGCTCGTCGGGAGATTTGTTTTCCCAGCCCTTGAGGCCGACCAGCTCGAGCGACCTCATCGCTTTCTCCGTGCGCTCCGGCTTTTTGACCTTTTGAATCTCAAGCCCGTATTCCACGTTTTCCAGTACGGTCCGGTGCGGAAACAGCGCAAACTTCTGAAAGACCATACTGATCGTCTGGCGCCGTACTTTACGGAGCTGCTCCTTATTCATTTTTCTTAAATCCTGCCCGTGAACGAGGATTTCCCCCGCCGTAGGCTCAATCAGCCGGTTCAGCATCCGGACGAGGGTGGATTTGCCGCTGCCGGACAGCCCCATAATGACGAAAATTTCGCCAGCTTCAATACTGAGGTTGACCCGGTTCACCCCGACGGTCACGGATTTTTCCTTCGCCAGCTTCTCCTTGTTCCAGCCTTGTTCGAGCAGTCCGACGCTTTGCTCCGCCTGGGCTCCGAACAATTTGCTGACTTGTTTAAGCTGCAAAATAGACAACTGTGATACCCCCTTATTGCTTCTCTATCGTTGATAAGTGCGAACACGATGCTGTGTGAATAACCAACGGGTAACAGTGTAACAATTAATATATATAGTATCAAACGTTTTAACCGTACGTAAAGAACGTACAGAAAAAACTGTACGAAATTTACTGCCGAATGCTCCCATATCCGCCGTTTTCCTGACGGATCGGTTTCTTTACAATTAAAATACGTTTACATACAATAGACGATGAAGGTTTGGTCTTCTCCATACTTTTTCACTTACAATCACGGGCAACACAAGCGGATTCCGGACCTTGTACAGGCTTATGGGCCGGGGATTCTGCGGAGAATGGTTGAACAAATAAGGAGGTTGCAAGCATGAGCTTGGACCAATTCGAAGATGAACGCGACGCAGCAATCCACAAGGTACGCAAGCGCGTCATTGAAACAATCGGAAGAAACATGGACTTATATGGAATCTCCCAGTCCACAGGACATTTATACGGGCTGCTTTTTTTTGCAGACAAGCCGATGACCCTGGATGAAATGGGACGGGAAATGAAAATGAGCAAGACCAGCATGAGCACGGGCGTCCGGACCCTGCTGGACTTGAAGATGGTCAATAAAGTATGGGAGAAGGGCTCCCGCAAGGACTTATATGAAGTGGAATACGACTGGTATCAGACGTTTACTGACTTTTTCGATATCAAGTGGAGAAAATCGGTAGAGAGCAATATCCAGATTCTGAGCAAGTCCATCGACGAAATGGGCCGCTTGCTGACGGAGTACGAGCATGATCCCGAGTTCACCGAGCTGCTGCGCAAGGATATCGCCAAACTGCACGAGGCGGTTGCTTATTACGGCTGGCTGGACCGGCTCATCGATACGTTTGAGAGCGGAGAGATATTCAAGCTGGTCCCGAAGGAGCCTCCAACCCCACATAACTAAACATAAAAAGCACCGGAGCCGGGCTGCGTTACAGCAGTCCGGTTTTTTTGGGTTTTCATGACGCCAGGCGTGGTGATTTTTGTAGTTGACATCCGCCTGCTTTCGGTCATATGGTGTAATTTAGTAAAAGTTAGACGAAGAGCTGAGCGAGGAGAGATGAAGATGGTTACGGGTTATACCGGATGGCAGGAAGATGAGTTAAGGCGGGAGCAAGCCCGGCTGCAAGCTGAATACGAGGAATACCGGCGTCTGAATTTGAAGCTGGATATGTCCAGGGGCAAGCCGTGCCCGGAGCAGCTGCAGCTTTCGAACGAAATGCTGGACGTTCTGCCGTCCGGGGAAGAGCTTCGGGCGGAGGATGGGACGGACTGCCGCAATTACGGAGGCCTTGACGGGCTCCCGGAGGCGAAGCGTTTTTTTGCCGAGATGCTTGGGGTTCAGTCTTCCGAAGTGATTGTTCAAGGCAACTCCAGCCTAAACTTGATGTATGATGCGCTGGCACGGGCGATGCTGTTCGGGGTGCTTGGCAGTGAGCAGCCGTGGAGCAGGCTCCCGTCCGTCAAATTCCTGTGTCCAAGCCCTGGGTATGACCGCCATTTTGCGATCTGCGAGCAGCTGAATATCGAAATGATCACCGTAGATATGACGCCGGAAGGGCCGGATATGGACGCAGTAGAGAGGCTTGTCGCCGAAGATGACTCCATCAAGGGGATTTGGTGTGTGCCGAAGTACAGCAACCCCGGCGGTATCACGTATTCCGACGAAACGGTGGAACGGCTGGCCCGAATGAAGACGAAGGCGGGCGATTTCCGTATTTTCTGGGATGACGCTTATACGGTCCATCATCTGACTTCAAGGCATGACGAGCTGAAAAATATGCTGGAAGCCTGCTCGAACGCCGGCAATCCTGACCGTGTATTCATCTTTGCATCCACTTCCAAGGTGACTTTTCCGGGTTCCGGGGTAGCAGCTTTGGCGGCGAGCAGGGACAACCTCAGCCATATGAAAAAACAGTTGTCCGTGCAGACGATCGGCCCGGATAAAGTAAATCAGCTGCGGCATATCCGCTTCCTGAAGGATATGGAGCACCTGGGCCGCCACATGGAAAAGCATGCCGCGATCATCAAGCCGAAATTTGACTTGGTGCTGAACAAGCTGGAATCCGGGATTGGCTCCAAGGATATCGCTTCATGGAGCAAGCCCAGCGGCGGTTATTTTATCAGCCTGGATACGATGGACGGCTGCGCACGGGAAGTCGTGCGGCGTGCAGCGGAAGCCGGGGTGACACTAACGCCTGCCGGAGCCACGTATCCGTATGGGCGTGATCCGCGGGACCGCAATATCCGTATTGCGCCAACCTATCCATCGCTCGAAGAGCTTGCGCAGGCCATCGATATTTTGTGCGTATGTGTGCAGCTGGTATCGATCGACCGTATTTTGGCGGATCAATAGAGCAGCACTTTTATTGAGACAGGCAGGTCAGGAGGAAGGGGTCTGAGATGGTACCGCAGGGGCGGTATCCCGGCCCAGCCCCCGGCCTGCCGTTTCTTTTTGCCGAATGACTGGGACATAAACGGCCTTCCCCTGATAACGGAATCCGGGCATGATGTTAGACAGCGCCGCGGACACGTCTTGTTCCACGAGGAACGTTGCATGGTCAGTGCGTCACAAATAACTCTTTTTGGATGATTTGCATGGATTCCCTCATTTGAACCGTCAAACTGAATAGAACGAACTTCATAGAGAAGAGATGTGATGAAATTGATCAAAACGACGGCTTTGAAGACGGGAGTCCAGGCGGCATGGATGAAATGGGAGGGCTTGTTCGACCGGATCACGCGGCTGCGGAGCAAGCGGGTGCTGAGTTACGGAATTTGCAAGCTGGTGGTTCGGCCTTTTCACGGGAAAAGCATCCGTAGTGACAGTGGGCAGTGGCTTCATGCTGGCGACTGGATCGGGGAGCTTCATTTGGATAACGGGCAGGTGCTGGAGCTGTCGCGGAGCCTTGGGCCGGACAGGGCGGCGCTGAAAACCGCCAGGCTCCTGAAGCAATCGCTCAGACAGATCCATGAAGCGATGGACCAGGTTCCCGAACTGGCTGAGGTCAAAGCGCTGACCGGAATTACGCTGCTTCACCGGGGACTGACCCATGGGCTGGGCTTTGAGCAGCACCAGCTGAAGGCCGGGTGGTTCCGGCTGCTGACGACGATCTATTTAAGGTTTCTGCTGCGAATGCTTCATCCCGCCGGGCAAAAACGGGTGAAGCACAGCGCTCCCAAGCTGGTTCCGCAGATGCTGCTCATGACAAGGCAAGCGTTCATGGAGCGGTACCGCCGCGAGTCACCTTTATACAACGTCATATAACAGCGTATTAATAACATTATATTCAGTAACACGGATTCGGTATCAGGCTTGTCATGCTAGTCTGCATAATGTGACCAAGTCCCTCATAGACATGTATCAATCAGTTCAAACCAAGTGCTAAGGGGGATGATGTCATGCGCCGGATTTCATGGATGCTCGCCATGATCTTGTGCGTTACGGTTGTGTTGGCAGGCTGTGGTGGCAAAAAGGATGCCGCTTCCGTTGTCAAAGACTTGAACAACGTGGTCGATACACTGCAAAGCAAGGATGGCTCTTACAAAGGAACGGGAAAAATGACGCTGTATACCGGGGAAAAGCCGCAGGAATACCAGGTGGAGGTATGGTACCAGAATCCAAACTACTACCGCATCAGCCTGACGAACGCCCAGAAGGACGTCACGCAAATCGTTCTCCGCAACGATGATGGCGTATTCGTGCTGACGCCGAGCCTGAACAAAAGCTTCCGGTTTAAAAGCGACTGGCCGGACAACCAGGGGCAAGTCTATTTATACCAAACGCTCGTCCGGGGCATCTTAAGCGATAACACCCGGCAGTTTGCCGCAGACAAGGACAGCTATGTCTTCGATGTTGCGGCCAACTATCACAGCCAGTCTCTCGTCCGTCAGAAAATTTGGCTCAGCAAGGACAATTACGCGCCAAAACAAGTACAAGTCTCCGACTCCGACGCCCATGTCGTCGTTGAGGTCAAATTCGACCAGTTCCAGTTCGATGCGAAATTCGACAAGGACTCTTTTGACATGAAGCGCAACATGACCGTGCAAAGCGATCCGTCGGTCGGAACGGTGGCCGAAGTCGACGAGAACGGCAATCCGGTCGCATCCCAGGACCAGCCGCAGGGCGATAACGGGGAAGCGGCGCAGGAAGTCACCAAGGAACTTGGCGACTTTGGCATGATTATTCCGGATTACCTGCCTGAAGGCGTTACGCTCAAGGACAGCAACAAGTTGGACAACAGTGACAACCATGCGCTGCTGCTTCGGTATGACGGTACATACCAGTTCACGATCATGGAATCCCGTCCGCAGGACCGTGCCGTGTCCCTGATGTCGGGTGAAGTGGTGGATCTTGGATTTACGGCGGGCCTCCTGGCTGGCGATGAGCAGCAAACGCTGACCTGGATGAATGGGGACGGCGTGGAATTCCGGATTACAAGCGCAAACCTGCCGGTGGACGAAATGATACAGATTGCAGCGTCTTTACAGGAACAATCGGGTAAATAATACGCAGACAGGCGGACCCTTCGGGCCGGCGGGGCATGATTCCACCGGCGCAACGAAGGGGCTTTCGCCTATCCATCTTCGAAAACCGCTGTGGTACGGTAAACCAGCCGGATTCAGCCGGGGCGTGGTTCATTGACAGTCACCTTCCTGAACATTACGATTACATAGGATAAACGAAAGGTAAATAACAACTGATTTTCGATCCGATCCATCTATGTCCATAGACTGATCGAACGAAAATGACAACTCTCCTTTCAATGACTGTATGTAATGAGTGTGTTAATTCTTAGAGAAGGTGACGAATGAATGCAGCAACAATATAGAGCAACTAGAGCGGAAATCAATCTGGACCATCTTCAAGCGAACGTTACGGCATTTCGCCGGGCTTTGCCCGAAGGCATGAAATTTCTGGCCTGCGTCAAGGCGGATGCGTACGGTCATGGTGCCGTGCAGGTGGCGCGGGAGCTTGCGAGCATCGGGGTGGACTATTTAAGCGTCGCTTTCCTGGATGAAGCGATCGAACTGCGGCATGCCGGCTTGACGCTGCCCATCCTGGTACTTGGCTACACCCCTCCGGAAGGCATAAGAACGGCGTGGGAGAATAACATAACAGTGACGGTGTTCAGCCCGGAGGTACGGGAAGCTATCCGGCAGCTCCCGGCGGACGCCGAGTCCAGACCGCTGAAGGTGCACATTAAGATCGACAGCGGAATGGGCAGACTGGGACTTCTTCCCGGCCCGGACGCCATTTCGTTTATCGAGTCGCTCTATGCTCTTTCGCAGGCTGAGGTTGAAGGCTTGTTTACCCATTTTTCCAAAGCGGACGAAGAAGATAAAAGCTATACACTGGAGCAGTACCGGCGTTTCGAGAGCGTGGTGGCCTCGCTCGGGGAGAAAGGATTCAGCCCTCCTCTTATACATACGGGCAACAGCGCCACAGCGATTGATACCCCTCAGCTGTCCTACAATATGGTCCGCGTCGGCATCAGCCTGTACGGATTGTATCCATCGGATGAGGTGAATCATCAGACTGTCGCACTTTCCCCGGTATTGACGCTGAAGACAGAGCTTGTATATGTCAAAACCCTTCCGCCGCATTGGGGCGTCAGCTACGGCGCCAAATATGTGACGGATCAAGATGAAGTCATTGGAACGCTGCCGATCGGCTATGCCGACGGGTACTCGCGGATGCTGAGCGGTAAAGCGGAAGTCCTGATCCGCGGCCGCCGCGTTCCCGTTGTCGGAACGATCTGTATGGACCAGTGTATGGTAACACTTCAATCTTTTGCCGGAGAGGCAGAAGAAATTCATGCGGGCGAGGAGGTTGTGCTCATCGGTCAGCAGTCTGGCCAGTGCATTACGGCAGATGAGCTGGCTTCTCAGCTGGGTACCATCCACTATGAGGTCATCTGTATGATTTCCCACCGGGTACCTCGTGTTTACATGAAGCACGGGACACTGTACAACCGGGTCAACCCACTGCTCATCTAGTGCGAAGAAAGGCGGAATTTCAGCCTTTTTGCTGGAAATGAAGGAATACGGCACAAGCATCCCGAATAAAGGTAATGACGGAATGACTGTACGTAAATGCCGAGTCTAGTTTATAATGTATGCAGCATACCTGGTATATCTTCGGCATATATATTCCTTTGTATAAATTTCCTTGATTCAAGTTATACTGGGCACAAGGGTGAGAAGGTATTGTGGGGGTGGAACAGAAGGTGGCTAATATGCAGAATACCAAACGAATTATGATCAGCTTGCCGGATCATCTTTTGCAGGAAGTGGATGGCATCGTTGCGATGGAGAATTCGAACCGCAGTGAACTCATCAGGCAAGCCATGAAACTGTATTTAACGGAGCGGAAGAAACGTTATATACGGGAGTCAATGCAGCGCGGCTATATGGAAATGGCCAAGATCAATTTGACGATGGCATCGGAGGCCTTTCATGCGGAAGAAGATGCAGACAGCACTCTAGGCCGCTTAGTGAGCGGGGTGTAGACATTGATCGTAAAACGCGGCGACGTTTTTTTTGCGGATCTTTCACCCGTAGTCGGTTCTGAGCAAGGTGGAGTCAGGCCCGTTCTGATTATTCAGAACGATATCGGCAACCGTTTTAGTCCTACGGTCATCGTGGCGGCCATTACCGCCCAGATTCAAAAGGCAAAACTGCCGACCCATGTGGAAATCGATGCGGTTTCGCATGGTTTTGACAGGGATTCGGTCATTTTGCTGGAGCAAATCCGAACCATTGATAAGCAGAGGCTGACGGACAAAATTACCCACCTGGATGAAGAAACGATGAAAAAGGTGGATGATTCGCTGCAAATCAGTCTCAGCCTGATCGATTTTTAAGCGTTGAACCATAAGGTTGATGATATGGTTGTGAAGGATAAGGCGTACCCGGAAGGGGCGCCTTTTTCTTGTTTTTGAACTTGTTTTTAAGTCACATAAGTCCATTGTAAGGGGTTACGCATTCGCTATAATGAATTGTATCCAACGTATGAGCGGGCAGGTGAGTACTGCATCTGCGTCTATCCGCTTGTGATATCAGGGAGGGAATTATGGCGATTCATATCGATACCAAGCAGCAATTATTTCATCTTCAGACCCGCAGTTCAAGCTACGTATTTCAGATTCTTCCGTCCGGCTATGCCGCCCATCTCTATTACGGGAAAAGGCTGCGCGACGCTGACCTGAGCTGGCTGCTCGTGACGACCGAGCGGGCTTCCTTCAGCCCGAATCCGGTGCCGGAGGATCGTACGATCTCCCTGGACACGCTGCCGCAGGAGCTTCCGGTGTACGGAACGAGCGATTTCCGTCACCCGCTGGTACAGTTCCGGCTGCCTGACGGCTCAACCGTCACCGAATTCAAGTACGTGTCGCATCGGGTAGAGCAGGGGAAGCCTCGGATGGAGGGACTTCCTTCGACATATGTGGAGAGCGAGTCCGAAGCCGAAACGTTGTTTGTGAATATGCAGGATCCCGTGTCGGGGCTGCATGTGGAGCTGCAGTACACGGTGATGGAAGCTTATGATGCGCTGACCCGCTCGTTAAAAATCGTGAACGACAGCACCGAGCCGGTGGAACTGCTGAGAGCCCTCAGCGCAAGCGTGGACTTCCCGCGCGCCGACTACGAGTGGCTGCAGCTGTCCGGCGCCTGGACCCGGGAACGCGACGTTGTGCGCCGTCCGGTCGCCTATGGCATGCAGGCGGTGGAGAGCCGCCGCGGGGCCAGCAGCCACCAGCAGAACCCGTTTGCGGCGCTGATGTCTCCGGGGGCGGATGAAGACCACGGCGAGGTCTACGGCTTCAGCTTGGTATACAGCGGAAGTTTTATCGCCCAGGCCGAGGTGGACCAGTTCCGAACGACCCGTCTGTCGATTGGAATCAATCCGTTCGATTTCACCTGGCTGCTGGAGCCGGGAGCCGCGTTCCAGACGCCGGAGGCCGTCATGGTCTATTCCTCCGAAGGCCTGGGAGGCATGTCGCGGACCTATCACCGGCTGTACCGCGAGCGCCTGGCCCGCGGCCAGTTCCGGGACAAGGAGCGCCCCATCCTCGTCAACAACTGGGAGGCGACTTACTTCCAGTTCAATGCGGATAAAATCGTCGACATCGCCAAGGCCGGCAAAGAGCTTGGGATCGAGCTGTTCGTCCTGGACGACGGCTGGTTCGGCCATCGCGACAGCGACAACTCCTCGCTTGGCGACTGGGTGGTGGACAAGAACAAGCTGCCGGGCGGACTGGAAGACCTGGTGAACCGCGTGACGGGCATGGGAATGCAGTTCGGCCTGTGGTTCGAGCCGGAGATGGTTTCCCCGGACAGCGACCTGTACCGCAAGCATCCGGACTGGTGCCTGCATGTACCGGACCGGCGCCGTACGGAAGGCCGCCAGCAGCTGATCCTGGACTTCTCGCGTCAGGATGTGCGCGAGGAGATTGTACGGATGCTGACGGAGGTGCTGAGCAGCGCGCCGATTACGTACGTGAAGTGGGACATGAACCGCAACATGACGGAAATCGGTTCGGCGCTGCTGCCGCCGGAGCGTCAGCGGGAGACGACGCACCGCTACATGCTCGGCCTCTACGAAGTGATGGAACGGATCACGTCGGCGTTCCCGCACATCCTGTTCGAGAGCTGCTCCGGCGGAGGCGGTCGCTTCGATCCCGGCCTGCTCTATTACATGCCGCAGACGTGGACGAGCGATAACACCGATGCGGTGTCCCGCCTGCGCATCCAGTACGGCACGAGCATCGTTTACCCGGTAAGCGCCATGGGCTCGCATATTTCCGCCGTTCCGAACCACCAGGTGGGACGGTCTACGCCGCTCGACATGCGCGGCTACGTCGCTATGTCAGGCAATTTCGGCTACGAGCTCGACTTGACGAAGTTCACCGAAGAAGAGAAGGAAGTCGTCAAGCGGCAGGTGGCGCTGTATAAGGAAATCCGCGGGCTCGTCCAGACCGGCGAGATGTACCGGCTCCTCAGCCCGTTTGAAGGCAATGAGACCGCCTGGATGTTCGTGGCGGAAGACGGCAGCGAGGCCGCGGTCTTCTATTTCCGGGTGCTGGCCGAATCCAACGCGCCGCTGAACCGCCTCAAGCTGAAGGGGCTCGATCCGGCCGCAGATTATGCGCTGGTGGGCACAAGCGAGGTGTACACTGGCGACGCTCTGATGTATGCGGGCATCGCGGTAGGCGCTGAACGCGGGGATTACCACAGCGAGTTTTTCCGCTTCCGGCGCGTATAAACTCCGGCCCCTTCCAGAATTAACCGGCCTCCGGCCTGCGTAAAGGTCTATACAGATGGAAGCCGCAGCAGTATGATGAACCTTGCCCTGTTTATGGGGTAAGGTTCTTTTTGCTTTTTCAGGGGAAATCTACCGTGGTATGGAAGCTTTCTCCTGCCAAACATGACCGCTGGAAAAATGGTTAAAAGTTTGTGATAATAAGATATGAAAACTTTGTAGATTTGCCTAAAGTTTTGGTTTGATCTCACAGTTTTCCATAGAGGCTGTCTGCCCGTTAATCGGACTGGCCGCCAGGCAAGCTGACACTGATACCTATAACGCCGCAGGAAGCCGCCCTGCTGATATAAAATTTTCGGTACGACGGTTTGCGGCAGCAGGCGTTTATAAACCAGACCATTCCGATTTTTCGACTCGGACAAGTCTGTGGACCAATCACATGATGACGAATGAATGTTTTAATGACGACGATGATGAGAGAACGTTTGAATACATGGAAACACAAGTACGAATGGGAAAGAGGGATTTCTTTTGACGGAAAAGGAAATGGTTATCGAACAGAACGGTGAAGTACTGAAGGCACAGGAAAAGGAGCGGATCGTGCATCAGATTGCCAAGGAGCTGCAGCTGTCCCTGAAGCAGATTCGGACGACGGTGGGACTGCTGGATGAAGGCAACACGATTCCGTTTATCGCCCGTTACCGTAAGGAAATGACCGGGGAATTGGACGAGAACCAGCTGCGCGGAATCGAAGAGCGCGTGACTTATCTGCGGAATCTGGAAGAGCGCAAGCGCGAGGTCATCCGGATTATCGATGAGCAGGGGAAATTGACCGGGGAGCTCAAGACGGCGATCGAGAAGGCGGCCAAGCTCCAGGAAGTGGAGGACCTGTACCGTCCGTACCGGCAGAAGCGCAAAACCCGTGCCAGTGTCGCCAAAGAGAAGGGGCTCGAGCCGCTCTCTGAGTGGATCATGGCTCAGCCTAAGCAGGGGGATGTTCATAAGGAAGCCGCTAAATACGTCGATGCGGAAAAGGGTGTGGAAACGGCGGACGATGCGATTTCCGGTGCGATGGACATTCTGGCGGAGAACCTGGCCGACGATGCGACCATCCGGGCCTGGGTGCGGCGTTATACGATGGACCATGGGATGCTGACCTCGGAAGCGAAGGATCCCGAGCAGGAGTCCGTGTACGAGAACTATTACAACTACCGGGAGCTGGCGAAAAAGATGCCGCCTCACCGCATTTTGGCCATTAACCGCGGAGAACGCGAAAATATTCTTAAAGTCGGCCTCGAGGTACAGCCTGAGTCGATCCACAATTTTATGGCGCGTCAGGTCATCAAGGGCAGCTCGACGGTGCAGCCGATTCTCACGGCCGTTATTGAAGATGCTTACAAACGGCTGATCGCCCCTTCCATCGAACGCGAAATCCGCGCTGAGCTGACCGAGAAGGGGGAGAATCAGGCGATTTCGATCTTCTCCGGCAACCTGCGCAGCCTGCTGCTGCAGCCGCCGGTCAAGGGCCGCTGCGTTCTCGGGGTAGACCCGGCCTACCGGACAGGCTGCAAGCTTGCCGTCGTGGACGATACCGGCAAGCTGCTGGAGGTGGCCGTGACATACCCAACGCCGCCGAACAACAAAAAGAAAGAAGCCGCCGCGAAGTTCAACGAGCTGATTAAGAAGTACAGCATCCAGCTTATCGTGATCGGCAACGGTACGGCTTCGCGAGAGACGGAGCAGTTCGTGGCAGAAGTGATCAGCGACATCGGCGTGCCGGATCTGGCTTACCTGATCGTCAACGAGGCTGGAGCAAGCGTGTATTCGGCGTCCAAGCTTGCCCAGGAGGAATTCCCGGATCTTGACGTTGCGGAGCGCAGCGCAGTGTCCATCGCCCGCCGCGTGCAGGACCCGCTGGCTGAGCTTGTAAAGATCGAGCCGAAGGCGATCGGTGTCGGCCAATACCAGCATGACGTCTCCCAGAAGCATTTGGACGAGAGTCTGAAGACCGTTGTCGAATCGGCCGTCAACCATGTCGGTGTCGACGTGAATACCGCTTCACCGTCGCTGCTGTCCTATGTGTCCGGCGTCAACGCGACGACCGCCAAAAACATCGTGAAATACCGCGATTCCAACGGGAAGTTTTTGAGCCGTAAAGAGCTGCAGAACGTGCCGCGGCTGGGAGCTAAAACCTACGAGCAGTGCATCGGATTTATGCGCATCTCCGAGGGCGATAACCCCCTCGACCGCACGCCGATCCACCCGGAATCGTACAAGGTGGTGGACCGTCTGTTCCGCGAGCTTGGTGTCGGCATGGAGAAGCTGGGAACGCCTGAGCTGTCCGAACTGCTGGGGCGTCAGGACGTGGAGAAGCTGGCGGAGGTGCTGGAAGTCGGCGTGCCTACGCTGCGCGACATTCTGGAGAGCCTTCAGCGCCCGGGCCGCGACCCGCGGGAGGAGCTGCCGCTGCCTATTTTCCGGACGGACGTGCTGAAGATCGAGGATTTGACCCCAGGCATGGAGCTGCAGGGCACCGTACGCAACGTCATCGACTTCGGGGCTTTCGTGGACATCGGGATCAAAAGCGACGGTCTCGTCCACATTTCGCAGCTCAGCAGCGGCTATGTCAAGCATCCGATGGACGTGGTGTCCGTCGGCGATAACGTGACAGTGTGGGTGCTGAACGTCGATTTGAAAAAAGGCCGTGTCGGCCTGACGATGCGCAATCCGCATCAGGGAGAATAACTTGATCGTAAGACTTCAAGTGTACAAGATCGGATTATAACCAGATCAGGATTTAAAGGATTTTATAAGATCGGTATATATGGAGTATCGGCCAGCATGGCATACGTTAATGGTTCACGAGCAGCTGCCGGACCCCTTCCCATAGCCCACCCGAAGAATGGAAAAAAATGTTTCCAGTCTTCGGGATTTTGGCGTGTTCGGGTTTAGGTTTGGTTATGGTCTTGTGGGGTCGCTTTCTTCCGTGCCCGGAATCGTCGGACCTTCATCAAATTCCCGCACATTTTGTCATCGCAGTAGCGTTTGGAGCGGTTACGGGTATCGTCATAATAGATCCAGAGGCAGTCCGGATTGTCACAGATCCGGATTCTTGCCGGTTCGCCATTGGCGATCGTCTCGGCAAAAGAAGCGGCGATCTCCGACATGACCTGCTGCCAGTCCCAGCGGACCGGTTTGTTCCCAGTAGATAAGCTGTCTTCGCGGTAGAATAGCTCCCGAATGACGGGGCCGGCGGACATGACCACATTTAGCCTGCCGATCGCCTCGGCGTCAAGGGAAACGCCCTGAACGATGGAGGTGACCATGCCATGGATCAAGGAGCGGAGCTCTTTAAGCTGCTGCAGTTCGTGGGGTTTTGGTTCATCGAGTAATGGCAGCTGCTGCTCCTGCAGCCATGCCTGCAGCCATCCGGGCCGGTCCAACCGGTCCTCGGACTTGCCGCTGCCTCGCCAATCATGCCAGTCACTGTTCAAAAAATCATCCCAAAGCATACGTTATCCTTCCTTTCACGTTCATTGTAACAACTAAATAATTATTTTGCTAGTTACTTGACCGGCAGAAGTAGACTGTGTTAATTTATGGGATGTAACTAATAAATCGATTTTAGTTCGTTACAAAAAACCGGACAGGGAGGATTTATATATGAGCCAAATTCAGGTGCTGCTGCAAAGATGGGATGAATGCTTTGGTCAGGAGGATTGGTATCCGCCGCTTGTACCGGCTTTGGAGGGCGTGACCGCTGAGGAAGCGGCATGGAAGCCGGAAGGGGAAGCCGTCAACTCGATCTGGGAGAACGTGAACCACCTGCTTTATTACAAAGAATATCACCTGCAGCGGATGCGAGGCGAAAACCCTGACTTCAAAGCGTCCAGCAACGATGAGACGTTCAGCAACGTCGAAGATGGAGACGAGGCCTGGCAGAAGACGGTCGATCGTCTCAAACAGGTCCATGGCGAGATCCGAAGCTTCCTGTCCGGTTTGAGCGACAGTGAGCTGAACGCGCCGTTTCCGACCAGACCGCTCGCCAGCCTCATTCACAGCCTCATGATGCATGACGCCTATCATACGGGGCAGATTATTATGCTTCGCAAGCAAAAAGGAAGCTGGCCGGCTTCGAGAAACTCTGAATAGGTAACAGGGAGCAAATCGACTATAGAATCCGACAAAACCAAACGCAAAAAACAGGCGGGTACACGGTACCGGCCTGTTTGCATGGAGCGGGCTCATTTCTAAATATTTATCGGGCGTCCGAGTTTTCTTCCGGGGCGTTTCGGTAGAAGAACCAGCATTCGTTGAGCAGTTTGATCTGGCGTCTGTCTTTTTTATGAAACGCCTTCCTCAGCTGATTACAGAGCCATTGCGGCAAGGGTGATCTCCTCCTCTTGCATTCCGTCTCTACGGTCAGCATATGGGGAGAACGCCCAAAGCGTGCAGGTCTCATTTGAATTTCCCGGGTTCTGCAAGGGGACGGGATTGTATTTTTATAAACGCATCCCATTAAGCATTCCTTCACGTTTCTCCTCGCTGTGATCCCGGTTCAGTTTATGGCTATTTCCGTAATAACGCTGCGGCCGTCTAGCCCTCCGCTTCCTCCTCATACCACTGTTCCAGTTGGGCTTGAAGGGCACGGATTTCGGTGAGCAGGGCGATGAGGGGATAGCTCTGTTCATCAATCGAAGCAAAGGACTGCTCCAGTTCGTTGATGTACGCAAGCCCGTCCTGAATTTGCAGATGTTCCTGCAGCAGATCCAACTGATCGCATTCCGCCACGGCGAGCGGCAGCTCCGGGACGACGGAGGCCGTCAATTTGTCTATTTCCTTATTGAGGCGCAGGTTCAGCGCGCTGAGCTGGTAAGCGTAATCGGCGGGCATTTCCACAAAAAAGAGGTCGGCATTTTTCTGTAAAATTACATATCTCATCTTCGGCATAAGGCGCAAAAATCTCCCTCCATAACATTCTACTTGTCAGTGTAGCGTATGGGGAAGTTATAATTCAAGAGAATGTTTCTTTCGGGACAACCGCCCCGAAGACCGTCAAATTCAGTCAGAGGAGGACCTCATGGACGTCATGAGCAATGAAGAGCTGCAAGCTTGGGTGGAGCGGATTTCGGAGGAAAGCTTCGGCCTGCCTTTCAGGCACCGGGCCACGTTCAACCGGAGATTATCCACAACGGGCGGGCGCTATTTTATGAAAAGCCATCATATCGAAATCAATCCCCATCAGCTCGAAGCGAACGGGCGGGAGGAAGTGGAAAAGATCATCAAGCATGAGCTGTGCCATTACCATTTGCACTTGACGGGAAGGGGATACAAACACCGGGATCCGGATTTTAAAATGCTGCTGCAGCAGGTCGGGGGAAGCCGTTACTGCCAGTCGCTGCCTTCGGCGCGCGAGCGTAAGGTGCAGCCTTATCGGTACCAGCTGGTGTGCCGCCAGTGCGGGATGGTGTACCTGCGCAAACGCAAGGTCGATCCCCGCCGTTACCGGTGCGGGAAATGCGCTGGAAATCTTCGCTTGAACAAGCTTGACTCCGCTACAAAATCATGATAAATTATTTGGTGTTACCATATAACAACGTTCCCTGATAGCTCAGTTGGTAGAGCACTCGACTGTTAATCGAGTTGTCACAGGTTCGAGTCCTGTTCGGGGAGCCAGTTTCTTGGAGAGATACCCAAGTGGCTATAAGGGGACCCTCTGCTAAGGGGTTAGACTGCGTAAGCGGTGCGAGGGTTCGAATCCCTCTCTCTCCGTTTTGAAATACTTCGTAAGAAAGCTCCCACCGCCTTTGCGGCTGGGGGCTTTTTGGTGTAAAAGGGATGAGAACCCTCGGGGGAGGGGGCGTCGGAGCATAAGCTTCGGGAGGATCGGCATCGCAGTCTCGAACGAAGTGAGAGTATCCCTCTCTCTCCGTTTTGGAATACTTCGTAAGAAAGCTCCCACCGCCTTTGCGGCTGGGGGCTTTTTGGTGTAAAGGGATGAGAACCCTCGGGGGAGGGTTCGTCGGAGCAACAAAACAACCCCCATCCATCATTGGACAGGGGGCTGTTTGGGCGAATCCTAAAAGCTTTATTTTTCGTCTTCGTACTCTTCCCGCATGCCTTCAATCGCTCTTTCGCGCTTGGCGTTTTTGTGCTGAAGGTTGTGTACTTCCTGACCGGAAATTTCCTCGGCGTGTTCGGCCAAATAATCGTTGGTTTCGTTAATGTTGTCCTGCGTGTTGATAATGGCGGTTTTGATCTTTTCCGCGTTATCAGAACGGTCGTCTGGTTTAGCCATTGATTTTGTCTCCTTGTCGTGTGTTGATGTCATTGACGTGTATAGGATGCCAAATAAGGGATGAATTTATGCCCGGGAATAGGAGAGAAGTGGCAGCGACACTTTTTTTAAAAATATTACAAAAAGGGCTTGCCAACCTTTTTTGTTCTATGCTATACTCAATCTTGTCGTCAAGAAAGTGATGTTACGATATGGCCCGTTGGTCAAGGGGTTAAGACACCTCCCTTTCACGGAGGTAACATGGGTTCGAATCCCATACGGGTCACCACTTTCATTGCTTGCAACAGGGGATGAGAACCCAAGACGGGTTCGTCGAAGCGCTGCATCGTTAGGATCAGCTTCGCAGTCTCGAACGAAGTGAGAGTATCCCATACGGGTCACCACTTTCATTGCTTGCAGGTGAATAAGAATTCCGATATCTGTACCATCTATGCTTATGGGCGCACAGGTTGTGGATCATCGAGAGCCATTAGCTCAGTTGGTAGAGCACCTGACTTTTAATCAGGGTGTCGAAGGTTCGAGTCCTTCATGGCTCACCAGTTTTTTAAAATAGAAGTTCCCTTTAAACGTGCGGTAGTGGTGGAATGGCAGACACGCTATCTTGAGGGGGTAGTGGGCGTACGCCCGTGGAGGTTCGAGTCCTCTCTACCGCACCATAATTTGACTAATGACAATCCTTGCGAATAGCAAGGATTTTTTTGTTATATCCGCATTTTGCATGATCGGACCTGGAACCGGGTTGCGTGGCAAACGGGTTTCTGGAATACTAGGATTAATATAACTTTGCAAACGCTGTCAAGGGAGGGGAGCATCGTGAACATACTCGTATTATGCGACGATCAATGGCATCCGGCCGATGTAGTGAAGGGTGGGTTGGAGCCGCTTCGGTCAGGCGGGTTCAATTTTCATTACATTTTGGAAACCGATGCCGAATGGCAGGACTCGCTGGAAAGGTTGCTTACGGAATATGACTTGCTGATCTTGGCGAAATCCAATCGGGTCTCCGCGGTAAAAGAGCAACCGTGGCTCACAGCCCAAACCGGTGGTCTGCTGCAGCGTTACGTCAGCGGGGGTGGCGGTCTGCTCGTTCTGCACTCCGGTACGGTAGGTTACCGGGACATAGAGGACGTGCGCGGGCTGGTCGGAGGAGTCTTTCATCACCATCCGGAGCAGTGTCCGGTCACGGTCGAGCCTGTACAAGAAACGGAGATTACCCGGGGAGTCCACGCCTTCACGTTGCAAGACGAGCACTATTTTATGGATATGACCGACCTGAGTGACGTGAATATATTTATGGTGACCCGGTCGGAACATGGGGAGCAGCCGGGCGGATGGACCCGAACGGAAGGCGGGGGAAGGGTTTGCGTGCTGACACCCGGCCACAATTTGGCGGTTTGGCTGTATCCGGGCTACCAGCAGCTGCTGCGGCAAGCATTGACGTGGACCGCATCAGCGCCGAAAGGAGAATAAATCATGGACCAGGTTGTTTTGATTACGGAAGTTCACCGTCCGTGGGAATGCGCACTAGTTCAGGAATTTGCCAAAAAGGGATGGCACGTCATGGGGTGCAGTCCCGTTCCCGAAGAGGAATTTCAGGACGCCTTGGATACGGATAAAATACATATCTTCACGATGGATACAAGGTCCAGAGAATCGGTGCGGCAGGCAGTCCGGCGGATTCAGGAGCATACCAGCCGGGTGGATCTGCTCGTTTGCGGAACGGCATCCAGCCAGGGGAGGGAGGCGGCCGGAATCGCCAATATGTCGGCGGATCTCGTATTGGAAGATTACCGGGCGAATACGCTAGGTCCGATTCGTGTCATCGAGGCGTGCCTGCCTCTTATGGATAACGGGCTGCGAAGAATTGCGCTGCTGTCCGATGTCCAGGGCAGTTTGGGGCTTGGCCTTTCGGGGGCAGGGACAGGATATGCGATGTCCAAAGCTGCGCTGCATATGGCGTACACTATGCTGCATGGGGATCTGAGCGGCGAGGGCTTCACGTTCCGGCTGTTTGAGCCTGGATCGGAGCTTGAAACGGGGGCTTCGGCTGAAGCGGCGGCTGCTTATTTTACCGGGGCCAGGGAGGATGAAGAGCGGGTAGTTATGCTGGATTGGCGGGGACAGGAGATTCCTTTATAACGGGCTTTAAAAAAGGAGGTGCTTACGGATGAGCAGGAGCAGAGTTGCCGTTGTTACAGGCGCGGACCGGGGATTGGGACTTGGCATAACAAAAAGGCTGCTGGAGCTGGGCTGGGACGTTTTTGCCGGGAGTTACCTGGCGGATTGGCCGGAATTGACGGAGCTTAGACAGAAAGAGCCGAAGCGGCTGCATATCATTCCGCTGGACGTAGCCAGCGATGAGAGCGTTCAGGCGGCCAGCCGGGCGGTTGGGGGCAAGACTGATCGGGTGGATGTGCTGATCAATAATGCGGGGATCGCCACACGTTACCCCAGAACGATTCATGAAGAGCAGGTCGAGGAGGAGTTGCTGCGAATTTACAACGTTAACGCGGTTGGACCCATGCGGATGGCGCAGGCGTTTGTGCCGCTGCTGAGAGCGGGGTCCGGAAAGCGAATGTGCTTCGTGTCCTCGGAAGCGGGGAGCATCAACCGCAGCTTTCGCGATAACTGGTACGGGTACTGTATGTCCAAAACTGCGCTGAACCGGGGAGTTCAATGCCTGTTTGACGAACTCCGTCCCGAAGGCTTTACCTTTCGTCTGTACCATCCGGGCTGGGTCAGATCCTATATGTCGGGTGAGCTGAATACCGAAGGTGACCTGGATGCCGATGATGCGGCGCGCATGGCTGTGGCCTATTTTCTGCGGGACCGCTATGAAGGACCAGGGATTCAGGAAGAGGACCGGCTGGTCATGAGGGACTGGCTGGGCCGGGAGTGGCCGTGGTAGGAAGCTGATATGGAAAAAGGAAAAAGCGCACCTTGCGGCACGCTGAAAGGGTCGGACCTGATTGGGGTGTCCGCCCGGACAGGCAGCCGGGTGGTGCGCTTTTTTGAAAGTGATTTTTAGAAGGTACGCCGGATAGATGATTTTCTTGGGTGTCCTTAAGGCGTCGTCTGCGGTGCCACGCGGTGGTGAGTGTGCTGCTCAAAGCTGTACGCCAGCTTGATCAGCTCCGGCTCGCTGAAGGCTCTGCCGAAGAAATCGATGCCGACCGGCAGATGGTCGCTGGTGAAGCCGGCCGGTACGGTGACCGTCGGCCAGCCGGTGAAGGAGCTGAGTTTGAAGGCGTCGCCCGCCACCTGCTCCTGGCCGATTTTCACGGCTGTTTTGGAGGAGGTCGGGAAGATAAGGGCATCCAGATGGTTGTCCGCCATCATTTTGAGGACCGCTTCCTGTACGTATTTGGTGCGGAACAGGACGATGTCCTTGTACTCCTGGGCATCCAGCGATTCACGGTTGTTGCGGTCGATCAGGGCTTTTTCAATCGACGGGTCGTATTTGCCCGAAGCGATCAGCTCGTCCAAAGACTTGTAAGGCGTAGCGTCGCCGAGGGACTTCAGGTAGTCGTTGAATTGGAACTTGAACTCCCAGGCGCTTAGGCTTCCGTATTTATTGATGAGATCGAAGTTCGGAATTTTGACGTTGTCCACCATCGTAGCCCCGGCTGTTTTCATTTCTTCGATAGCCTGGGACACGACTGCGTTGACCTGGGCGTCGTCTCCGAATACCTCGCGGACGATGCCGATCCGTGCTCCTTTGAGGCCGTCCTTATCCAGATAATCCGTATAATCCTTCGGCACGAAGCCGACGCTCTTCGCGGTGGCGATGTCCTTCGGGTCATAGCCGGCCGTCGCGTTCAATATGAAGGCGGCGTCTTCCACGGTACGGGCGATCGGGCCGCCGGTATCCTGCGTCAGGGCAAGCGGAGCGATGCCGTAGCGGCTCGACAAGCCGACCGTCGGACGAATGCCGACCAGGCTGTTGAACGAGGAAGGAATCCGGATCGATCCGCCGGTGTCGGTACCCATGCCTACGGCGGCCAGATTCGCGGCTACCGCGGCTGCGGTTCCGCCGCTGGATCCGCCGGGCACGCGGGTCGGGTCATAAGGGTTCAGCGTCTGCCCGCCCAATGAGCTGACGGTTGTATAGCCAAAAGCGAACTCATGCAGGTTAGCTTTGCCGATAATGATTGCCCCGGCATCGCGCAGCTCCTTGACTTGTGTGGCATCCTCCGGAGGGATGACATCCTTTAAGCCGATATTCCCGGAAGAGGTCGGCATGTCGGACGTGTTGTAGTTGTCTTTGACGATCACCGGAATCCCGTGCAGCGGGCTGCGTTCCCCTTTGGCTGCGCGCTCGGCGTCCAGCTGCTTCGCCGTTTCCAGCGCCTTATCGTTCAAGGTAATGATGCTGTTCAGCTTCGGACCCTGATCATCGTACTTCGCGATCCGGTCCAAATACTGCTGGACAAGTTCCTCTG
This sequence comes from Paenibacillus sp. VMFN-D1, assembly GCF_003386155.1. Taxonomy (NCBI): domain Bacteria; kingdom Bacillati; phylum Bacillota; class Bacilli; order Caryophanales; family Paenibacillaceae; genus Paenibacillus; species Paenibacillus sp. VMFN-D1. The sequence goes on from NZ_QRDU01000002.1 coordinate 177,168, forward strand.
AGGTCAGGCGGCCGGTTTCCATCGCCTTTTGCATCTCTGCAATGGTCGCTTCCGTCAGCTTGAATGGCTGCAAATATTGATACAGGCGGTAGATGATCGTGGCGGCTTCCCGGTGCGTCAGCGGCTTGCCGTATCCGAAAGTTTGGGAGGAGCTGCCCTGCATGAGGCCGGCGGTATAGACATTGGCGATGGCTTTGCTGTAAGGGCTGCCTCCGGCAATGTCTTGGTAGCCTGCGGAAGCGGCGTAAGGGACATGGATGACGGAATCCAGCAGTGCGGCGGCCTTTTCGCGTGTCAATGCACCGCTAATATTGGAACCGAATGGGCTTACCGTCGTCCCGGCTTCTTCGGCAGCGAGCTTCATTGCTTTGGCAAACTCTGCGGCGGTAATCGGTTTGCTGCTGGCGGTAAGGGAGGTCAGAGATTTGGGCATCCAGCTCTGGGACAGTGCATCGGCCGTCTCACCGCTTAGAGCTGCTGCGGAAGCGGCTGGTGAGGCAAAGGCCAGCGTCGGGGTCAGCGATAAAGCTGAAACGATTAAAACCGTGAATAGATTGCTCTTAAAACTCTTCAAGTCGTTCTCCTCCAATACAGCGTTATGTATTCTGACTTTGTGGCGGAAGGAAGGCATCGTTTGAAATTTCCGCGGGAGAAACTTCGCAGGATGGAGGACGAACCCGCAGAAACTGGGGATAAACGAACGCCTTCACTCCGTCATTGGAGTCTATTATATTGAAGAAGAGTTAACATGAATTGTATAAAACGGAAGTCGTGTCAGGAAAGTTTACGCAATGATAACTAGATTACGATTTCCGCAGGAGCTGCACCATCCAGCGGGTTGGGCATTCGCTGCTGAATTTTTTGAACTCGTGGATAAAGTGGGCCTGGTCGTAATAGCCGTACTCTGAAATAATGTCATTAAAAGCCGCCCGCGACGGAAGCAGCAGTCTGCCCACGGCCGATTGATACCGGATGATTTGGCAGAACAGCTTGGGAGGTAGGCCGATGTACGACTCGAACAGGGAACGAAAACTCCGTGTTGAACAGTCCATGGCTGTAGAGAGCTCGGTTATGCTGATATTGCCGCAGGACTGAAAAATAAGCCGGATGGCCTGATAAAAGTGCGATGGTACAGAAGTGGCAGTACATGGCCCGGAATGAAGCAGCTTACGGAAGCCGCTGTGGAAACTGGATATTCTGCGATGAAAAGAGGCGTCTTCCTGCTGGATTTGCTGCATGGCGGCGGCTGGAATGGATAAGGCGCGATCCAGCGGCGAGGACCGGTCCGCCAATTCTTTTAGCGGAATTTTAAAAGCAGGAGCGAGGGGGACGGGAAGCAGCCGGACACCGAAGTATAACGTGCCTGGACGAAACGGCACCTCACGGCGGCAAAGGACGCTGCCGAGAAGCAAGGAATCGGTAGGGGAGCCTCCGACCGGGAACAACATATCAACATGTCCCCCGGGCAGCACGGGGCAGCGTCCTGAGTGGCCGCATGGGACCGAGAATTGGTAGAACAGGACAGGCAGCGGAGTGTCTGGTAATAAGTCGCAATGCTCTGTGTAATCGGTAAAATGCTTGGCAAAGCCCGGCTGAACGGGCATAAACGTCTCGAAGGCAGTGGATGCGGCCGGCATGTTCATCGTAATCTCTCCCCCGGAATTGGAATAGGAATATGGCTTATGGTAGATAATATGACTATTTTACTCCTTGATTGATAGATTTGGAAGTATATTTAACATTTCAAGTAATAGAATATTACATTGAATTATGAAGTGATTTTCAATGATGCATTGGGAGAGCCACTAGTGGAACCAGAACAACTACAGGGAGTAGGTGATGTGTGGGGCCGGGGGCATATGGCTGTGATTGTAAAAGAAATCAAAAGCACCCTTCTGCCAGGTGCAGAAAGGTGCTGAATCGATCAAGCCCAAGGGGCTTTATACGGTTGTGGACGTTCCGGTATCGCGGTTTGGCATGTTGTTGTTCTTGGCCCGTTTCGCAAGATAGAACGCGTATACCATGATGAACAGGACGAGGAACAAGGATGCGTAACGGTACATTGCCCCGTAAGTCGAGTATTGGGCGATCTGGCCCAAAATCATGGCTCCAACGGCGATGCCAAGGTCCAGCGAGTTGAAATACATACTGTTGGCGAGCCCCTGCTTTTGCGGAGGAACCTGCTGCAGCATCCAAGATTGAAGGGTCGGCTGAACCGTACCGAATCCGAGGCCGTAACACAAGGCAGCCAGGGCTAAAAATCCGGTGGTATGGGCATAAGACAGCAGCCATAGCCCTCCAATGAGCAGCACCGCCGACGGAATGAGCAGGGCGATATGTCCCTTGCGGTCGTAGATTTTGCCCGAGATGGGCCGAATCAGCACGACGGCGACCGCATTGAACAGAAAGAACAGCGATGCGTTCGCGAGGCTGGCCTCTTTTCCGAACAAATTAATAAAACTGAGCAGTCCGCCATAGGTAATGGACATCAGCAGGTTCATCAGGCTGGGCAGAAGGAGCGCTTTCGGAAAGCCCTGCTTCTGGGGCACCGCCGTAAATTCTTTTGGAATGGCCGGGGCGGCCGGCGTTACCTTTTTGGTCAGCGGAATGACCAGCGGGAAGATCAGGGCAATAACGATTAGCGTAGCATATACCAGCGTGTCGAACCCTTTGTTCTCCAGAAGCGCCGTCCCGATAACAGGTCCAAGCGAAAGGGCGATGCTTGTCGACAGTCCGAAATAGCCCATGCCCTCGCCCAGCCTGCGGACCGGTATAATACCGGATGCCATCGTAGGCAGCGTCGTGCTGCCCATGCCGAAGCCCACGCCGAACACGATCCGCATCAGCAGCAGCAGTGCCATCGTGCCGCTCCACAGGTAACCGAAGGTGGCGAGCAGCGCTAAGGCAAGGCCGATATATAAGATTTGATTACGGATGCCTCTCTCCAAAGCCTTGGCAGAATACAGGCGCGCCACGATCGCAGCCAGCGAGAACAGGGTCGTAAACATGCTGACCATGAAGGCGCTGGCGTGAAAATGTTCTTTTACATAGCCGGACAGAGGGGATACGATCATTTGCAAATTTAAAAATAACAGCAGGTTGCACAGCGTAAGCATAATAAACTCACGTGTCCACAGTTTCTCTCGGGTGTCGTTCATAGGTGACTCCTACTCCATTAAAATTCGATCTATATTTTTATTGATTTGATCCATGATGCGGTTCAGTGACTCCAATTGCTCGTCCGTAATGCCGGCGATCAGCTCGTCATTAAGCTTCAGCTCCATCGGGATCGTTTCTTTCATCAGCTCCTGCACGGCTGGCGTGGCGTAGATTAAATAAGCCCGGCGGTCGGCCGGATCCGGCTTGCGCTGAATCAGTTCTTTCTTGTCCAGCACATCGAGAATGCGGGTGATGGAGGGCTGGTCTTTGCCGGAACGAAGCGCGAGTTCCTTCTGGTTAATCCCTTCCTGGAGGTGAACCTGGTACAGTACGGACCATTGCTCGGGTGTGATGCCGTAAGGTTTAAGCAGGCCTGCAAAAATAGAAGACATTCTGCGGGACATATTTCCGTATCGGAAACCGATCGTTTGGGACGAAGATGAGAAGCGGGTCAGGGAAAACACTCCTTCAAAATATAATTGTCATAACAATTATATGGATATGAACAAAGAACGTCAACGAAAAAAACTGCGGCGCGTTGACGATGATTTTGAAGAAGTGTTTGGTTGGGGAAGAGACTGGAGGTAGTACAGCTACTGGTGAGTAGGTGTGTCCAATATGGACGAGTACTTGGGATACAGCCGCCGTATGCAGTCCGGGCAAATATCGTGCGTGAATTCGGTGTGGGCATGCTTTTGCAAAAAACTCTCGATGGAATTCCACAAGTCATCGTCATCGCGAATTCGTTTGCAGACAGCGCAAATGGGCAGCAATCCGCGTAGAGTGCGGATCTGGGATAAGGCGGTCATCAAGTCGTTCTCGAGCTGCTTGCTTCGGCTGATATCCGACAGGCAGACGATCATTCCCTGGGGTTCCTCCCTGGCGCCGTTCCGGAGTGGGAAAGCCTCGATTTGAAACCAGCGGGAGGGCTGGATGCAGCTCGACCGGAATTCGTTCCTGTAGTATGTAGAAATACCCTGCAAAACCGCCTGGAGTCTGTCCAGGTCTTGTTCGTCTTCTCCTGAAAGGGCGTCGGCGATTTGCATAAAATTAATACCAACCCAGTTAAAGGATTGGGGGACGCCTTCGTCATATGCGCTTTGAATCCAGGCGTGGTTCACTGAAATGATAACTCCTCCGGCATCCACGACGGCAATACATTGCCTCATGGCATGGATCAATTCATGATAAGAAATGTCGAGTGTGTGCAAAAGCGGTCGCTCCCTGTCTTGGTATTGGTCATAAGCGGGCCCGAATCGCGTTGGAAAGGTAATGTCAGATATGAAGTGAATGATTGCAGGGCGGTTGGATTAGAAAAGGGACTAATGATACAATAAGAGCCATAGGTATGGAAATTCCTAATATAAAGAATACTATACACGTTTTTGCGTCATATTTCAAGCGTAAAATTACTTAAATGCGTCGTTTTTTTTGCGACATGACTGGAAGGCGGTTTTTTATGCAATCCATTTACGGACGTATTGAGGCATTGATTAAGCAGAAGGGGATGACCAAAAAGTCGTTTTGCGAGCAGCTTAATATCAGCACGGGGAATTTCGGAGATTGGAAAAGGGGGAAGTCCACCCCGAGCACCAATAAATTGATCGAAATTTCGAGCTTTTTCGGCGTCAGCCTTGATTGGCTGATTCTGGGTAAGGAACCGGGGCCGTATATGGTGAAAGAGCAGCAGGATCCTTATTTGTGGGAAAACGGAAGGCAGTTAAACGAAATGCCGCTATCCGATCACGAGAAGGAGTTTATCAAGGAGTACATCAAGTTTGTGGAATACCGGAAGAACCAGTCCCGCGATCAGTAAGATGAAGGTCAAGTACATACATGGGAACAGAAAAGGCACTTCGCTGCGGCAGGGCAGAGCGGAGTGCCTTTGTGGTGTTGTTAAAGAGATCACGAGGCGATATGGGAGTCGTTCTCTTGGATATTGAAAAGGTCTGTGGGCAGGGAGTCTTTCTCCGCTGTCCATGCGCGCTCCATTTCAGCCGTCCATTTGCCGGCCAACGCTTTGGCGTCGTGAGGCGGAATGCTCAGCGAGCGGGCAGCGAGCTGGATGCATGTGCAGACCGCAGATTGCATATAGCCATAAACGGTGTGGTCGCGGCTGGACCCGAGCTGATAGTTGACATAGGCATGCGCCGTGGCCAGGCAGACGGGAGACAGCTCCTTCTGCGCGAGTTCGTCAAGAACCTTTAGATTGAGCCAGGGGTACAGAGCCTGGGCCAGTTTCAAAAGTCTTCTGCCCCGTTGGCGCACCGCTTCATCATTTTCATGGGCAGCGATTCTTCCGAGGATGTACCGGTCAATCCGGGCGATCTGACGGATATCCCGTTGGTCGGCAGCTGCGTAAATCGCCAGAATGGCCGCGCCGTCTTGGCGGACCAAACGATTCATCATCGGATGAAGGATGAACCCTTCCAGCTCTTCCTGGCTCTGGATGCGCCCTTCTGCAATCCGGGTTTGGAGGTCGAACACATGGCTGAAGCCTCCGACCGACAAGTCGTTATCCAGCGTTTGCACGTAATCGAGCAGTTTGGTGCTTTTGTCGTTCAACGCGGTCACCTCCATTTTGTTGTGGTAATAAATATTACATGAATTGCGAAGTTAAATCATCGATCACTATTATTTGTAAGTTAATATTACATAAATATTGTGATTTGTCAATGTTAGGGCGACTTAATCACTGTTTTTGTTGTTTTATGTGTTATATAATATTACATGGATGGTGTTTTAATGTATTTCCCTTTACAATTCGGATGATTTTGTGTATAATAAAAAAGTTCGCTAAATGAACTTTGGATATTATGCGGTAGTGGTGGAATGGCAGACACGCTATCTTGAGGGGGTAGTGGGCGTACGCCCGTGGAGGTTCGAGTCCTCTCTACCGCATCTATGAACACAGAAAGAAGCTTCCTTGGAGAAATCCAGGGGAGCTTCTTTTTTTGCTTATTGCATTTTCGTATATTTCGGGGTCCCGCAAAGCTAGTGAATTCGGATCGCAGCAAGTAGCGTTATTTTGTAGGGCTGATTTGCCTATTCGCTTTTTCCGGATGCAAGCAGCTTACGGATGTCGTTTTCGATTTTGTCCGGTGTCGTTTTGGGCGCGTAACGCTTGATGACCCTGCCCTTGGAATCGACCAGGAACTTGGTAAAGTTCCACTTGACCGCTTTCGATCCGAGCACACCCGGCGCTTCCCGGGTCAGGTATTGAAACAGTGGATGGGCGTTGCTGCCCTTGACGTCGATCTTCTCAAACATCGGGAACGTGACCCCGTAATTCATCTGGCAGAATTCGCCGATCTCCTCGCTGGTACCCGGCTCCTGATTGGCAAACTGGTTGCTCGGAAAGCCGAGAATTTGAAAATGATGGTCGCGGAACTCGTCGTACAGCTCCTGCAGCCCGCGAAACTGCGGCGTAAATCCGCATTTGCTGGCCGTGTTCACGATCAGCAGCACGTCACCTTCATATTCCTTTAACGATACCTCTTTGCCGCGCAGCGTGTTCACTTGAAAATCATAGACGCTCACTGCCATCCTCCTCCTTTTGTACTGCTATGAATCATCATCCAGCCGAAGCATTTACCAAGCACACAATTTAATTTTAAACGATTGAACTGTAAAGTCAATGCGGATATTCCTGCGAGCCAGTGTCCCCGAATGACCTGGATTCCATAAATGCGTCAAATCGGGAGCATGGAAGAGGTAGAAGTCAAAAAGCCAAAATGTAAGCGCTAATAAGGTCCTGAATGTTCCAAAATTCGCGGTTCATGATTTTTAGACTGCCTTTACAGCTTGGAAGGAGCGGGTGTATGATTCAGAGCGTATTCAATACAGTTTCCATTACTAATCGCTGAGTTTCCGCAAAAAAGCGCGGAAATCGGGGGAACCAAACGCGTGCCATGGAGCAGCGAACCGGTGTGAGAGTCGGGGGTCTGCTGCCAGCCGCAGGGGTGAATCCCGGCTACGGATGCCATGGATCCGGCCGGGTAGAGCGACTCTCACCGCTCGAATCCGTCAGCTAACCTCGTAAGCGTCGTTTGAGAGAGGAATGATGAAACTTGCGACCCGAATAAACTTTCGGATCACAGGGGGATCAGCTGGCCTCTGTGTTTTTTTTACCCTTTTTTAGCTTACTGGAACAAAAGAGAGCATTCATCACAATCACATACACTTATCAATAACGCTTAATTTCGGCCGGATACGGCCGGGAGCGGGGGAACCACAGCGGCCGCCTGGAATGGAAGCCGCCGGGGTGAATCTTTCCGGTACGGTAAGTACCGGAAGGTAGGGCGACTCTCACGCCCGAATCCGACAGCTAACCTCGTCAGCGTAACGGGAGAGGCAGCACTTGTCGTGCGCATTTTGAATATAGGACGATCCTTCATATTCGTCCACATTCAAGAAGCCGCGGGAAAGGTCCTTCTTTCCCTGCGGCTTCTTTTGCGTATTCGCGGCTGCCGCACAGGAGGAGCCTTTGAAATGGACAACGTCGTCATCGTGACCGCGCCGAACGAGGCGGGACGCAATTTTATCAAGCTGCTGATGTATTGGAAGAGGCCCTTTGCCGTTCTGACCAACAGTGCCCGGGAGGAACGCCTTTTGAGAAAAATGGGGGTGCAGAGGATCATCCGGCTGAATACGAATCACGCGGAGGATTGGGTGGTGCCCGAAATAGAGGTCGGCAAAATCTTTCTGTTTGAAAGCAGCCTCAACCTGACCTGCCGCTATTTGCAGATCTGCCGTCCCTGGACGTCGGAACCGGTATATGTCATTACGCAGAGGGGCAGCTCACCCGGCATTTACCGGGGGCTTGGTGCAGATCACATCATTTATACCTTAAACGGCGAAGTCGGATTTTTACTGAAATAAAGATGATTCTAACCATGCAAAGGAGAGACCGGAAACGATGATGGATGTATATATGATACTTGCGCTCGCTGCCACCTTTGGCGTGTTCTTGTTATTTCTTCATTGGTGCGGCCGAGTGGTGGAAGAAGGGGGCAAAGACCAATGATTGTCGTTGGGGCATTCGCCGTGCTTGTCTTTATCTATTTGGTTTACGCCTTGATCCATCCGGAAAAATTTTGACCGGTATTTTAAATCTGTAAGCCTCAAGGGGCCAAAACAGAACATGCTCGTAAGAGGGGGAAGCCAGCCTTGGATATTTTGCAAATTTGTATCGTCATTTTCGTGCTCCTGCTGCTCGTGAAGCCGGTAGGCACTTACGTATATCATATGTTCTCCAATGAACCGAACCGGACGGACCGGATTTTCGGCGGCGTAGAAAGAGTTCTATACCGGATCATCGGGCTGAAGCAGCGGGGCAGCATGAATTGGAAAAAGTACGCGCTCAGCATGATCACAACCAATATCTTTCTGGTAGCGATCAGCTATATATTGCTGCGAACGATGGGCGCCCTTCCGGGCAACCCGAGCGGCATCGGCAATATGGAGGCGAGCCTGTCCTTCAACACGGTCATCAGCTTTATGACGAACACGAACCTCCAGCATTACAGCGGAGAGAGCGGCATGTCTTATTTTGGCCAAATGATCGTCATCACGATGATGATGTTTACCTCGGCAGCCTCGGGCCTGGCTATCGCGATTGCTTTTATGCGCGGCATCACCCGCAGGGGTGAGGGGCTCGGGAACTTCTTCGAGGATTTTATCAAGGCGCATGTCCGCCTGTTCGTGCCGCTTGCCCTCATCGTAACCCTGGTGCTGGTCGGGCTCAAAGTGCCGCAGACGCTGGAGCCGATGCGGGCCGTGCAAACGCTGGGAGGCGGCGTGCAGCAGATTCCGCTGGGTCCTGTAGCCTCGCTGGAATCGATCAAGCACCTCGGAACGAACGGGGGAGGCTTCTTCGGTGTCAACTCGGCCCATCCGTTCGAGAACCCAAGCCCGCTGACCAACGTAATCGAAATTCTCAGCATGTGGACGATTTCGGCGTCACTGCCTTACACGTTCGGACGGTTCGCCCGGAACAAGAAGCAGGGCTGGATGATTTTCAGCGTCATGATGACGCTGTTCGTAGCGTTCCTGTGCCTGACGTATTTCTCGGAAAAAGCCGGCAACCCGCTGATCAACCAATTGGGAATCAACAGCACGGCCGGCAGCATGGAAGGCAAGGAGGTGCGCTTTGGCATCGCGCAGTCCGCGTTGTTCACAACCGTCACCACCGCCGCAACGACGGGGTCGGTCAACAACATGCATGATACGCTGACGCCGCTGGGAGGACTTGCGCCCTTGGCCGAAATGATGCTGAACGTCGTGTTCGGCGGCAAGGGGGTCGGTTTCGTCAATATGATCATGTATGCAATCCTCGGCGTATTTATCTGCGGCCTGATGGTTGGCCGGACGCCGGAATTTCTGGGCCGGAAGATCGAAGCCCGGGAGATGAAGCTGATCGCGGTGGCGATTCTGATGCATCCCTTCATTATTCTTGCGCCGACGGCGATTTCGTTTATGACGCATCTGGGAACCGACGCCTTCTCCAATCCTTCGTATCACAGCTTGAGCCAGTCGCTCTATGAGTTCACCTCCTCGGCGGCGAATAACGGCTCCGGGTTCGAGGGATTGGCAGACAATACCGTATTCTGGAACGTCAGCACCGGTCTGGTGATGCTCCTCGGCCGATATATTTCGATTATCGCACTGCTCGCCGTTGCAGGTTCGCTGGCGGTGAAGCAGAAGGTTGCCGAGACCCAGGGTACCTTCCGGACGGACAACAAGCTGTTCGCCGGCATTTTGACCGGAACCGTGCTGCTGATCGGAGCATTGACGTTCCTTCCGGTCCTCGTTTTGGGGCCGGTCGCCGAATTTTTAACACTTAACTAAAGAGGTGGAGCAAGTCATGAGCGGACAACGCAAAAGTATGCTGTCTGGCGGCATTGCCAAACAGGGACTGAAAGACAGCTTTATGAAACTGAACCCGGCCGTAATGATGAAAAATCCGGTTATGTTCGTTGTGGAGGTCGGCACCTTCGTGGTGCTGCTGATGGTTCTTTTTCCCTCTTATTTTCATACCGAGGGACGGATAGGGTTTAATCTGACCGTGTTTCTGATATTGCTCTTCACCGTCCTGTTCGCGAATTTCGCGGAGGCGCTGGCGGAAGGCCGTGGCAAGGCCCAGGCCGATACGCTCAAGAAGAGCAAAAAAGACACGACGGCGAACAAAATGGTGGGCGGCGAGATCAAGGTCGTCAGTTCGGCCGAGCTGCGCAAAGGCGATGTCGTCATCGTCTCCCAGGGCGAGATGATCCCGGGTGACGGGGAAGTCATCGAAGGTCTTGCATCGGTGGATGAATCGGCGATTACCGGCGAATCGGCACCGGTGATCAAAGAAGCCGGCGGCGATTTCAGCTCGGTCACCGGGGGAACCCGCGTCGTCAGCGACGAGATCAAGGTGATGATTAAAAGCGACCCGGGCGAATCGTTCCTGGACCGGATGATATCCCTGGTCGAAGGGGCGGCGCGCCAGAAAACACCTAATGAAATTGCGCTTAACACGCTGCTTACAACACTGACTTTGATATTTCTGATTGTGGTCGTCACGTTGGCGCCAATTGCCAAGTATTTCGGCATTTCGCTGGATATCCCGGTGCTGATCTCCCTGCTCGTATGCCTCATTCCGACGACGATCGGCGGGCTGCTGTCCGCCATCGGCATCGCGGGCATGGACCGGGTTACGCAGTTCAACGTGCTGGCCATGTCGGGGAAAGCTGTCGAGGCATCCGGCGACATCAACACGATCATTTTGGATAAAACGGGTACGATTACCTTCGGTAACCGGATGGCGAGCCAGTTCATTCCGGTGGGGGACGCGGATTACGAAGAAACCGCCTATTGGGCGGCCGTCAGCTCGGTTAAAGACGAGACGCCGGAAGGCCGCTCCGTGCTGGAACTGGTGAAGAAGCAGTCGATAGAGGTTCATCCGGAGGCGGCCGCCGCTGGAGAGTTTATCGAATTCAAGGCGGAGACGCGGATGAGCGGCATCGACCTGGTGGATGGGCGGCATGTCCGTAAAGGGGCGGTGGACGCGGTGAAGCGATGGGTGCAGGCCCAAGGCGGAAGTATTCCGGCGGATCTGGATATGGAATCCGATAAAATCGCGTCGGAAGGCGGTACGCCGCTGGCTGTCGCTGTGGACAGCCGTATTTACGGGTTGATTCACCTGAAGGATACGGTCAAACCCGGCATGAAGGAACGCTTTGACCAGCTCCGGCAGATGGGGATCAAGACGATCATGTGTACCGGCGACAACCCGCTGACTGCGGCTACGATCGCCCGGGAGGCGGGCGTCGATGACTTTATCGCCGAGAGCAAGCCGGAGGACAAAATCGCGGTCATCCGCCGCGAGCAGGCCGAAGGGAAGCTGGTCGCCATGACCGGCGACGGCACGAACGACGCGCCGGCGCTGGCCCAGGCCGACGTCGGGCTCGCGATGAACAGCGGCACGGCGGCCGCGAAGGAAGCGGCCAACATGGTCGACCTCGATTCCGATCCGACGAAGATCATCGAGGTCGTGGCCATCGGCAAGCAGCTGCTGATGACCCGCGGCGCGCTTACCACGTTCAGCATTGCGAATGACGTGGCCAAATATTTTGCCATCATTCCCGCCATGTTCATGGCCGCCATCCCGGAAATGGACGTGCTGAACGTCATGAAGCTCGGCTCGCCGCTTTCGGCGATCTTAAGCGCCCTGATTTTCAATGCGGTCATTATCCCGCTGCTCATCCCGCTGGCGATGAAAGGGGTGGCCTACAAGCCGGTAAGCTCGTCGCGGCTGCTCAGCCGCAACCTGCTGATCTTTGGCCTTGGCGGCGTGATTGCGCCTTTTATCGGCATCAAGCTGATTGATCTGGTGGTCCATTTGTGGATTTAGATCAAATGAATTAAAGAAATGGATAAGCGTAGATTATGAAAAAGGGATGATACGATATGAAGACGACAGTGACGACGGCGGTTGGCGAAGAAAAGTGGAACGGTTCCTTGTGGGGTGTCGCACTGCGCACGAGTCTGGTGCTGATCGTCCTATGCGGGATTGCGTATCCGCTGGTGAGCACCGGCCTGGCCCAGCTGATCTTTCCAAGCCAGGCGAGCGGCAGCATGCTAAAGGACAGCACGGGAAAGGTCGTGGGTTCCGAGCTGATTGGCCAGTCCTTTACGGACCCTTCCTTCTTCCAGGGGCGGGTTTCCAGTATTGATTACAAGGCAGAGGGTTCGGGATCGAACAACTATGCCCCGTCCAATCCCGAGCTGCTGAAGCGGGTTCAAGCCTCGATCGCGGATTGGCAAAAGAACAACCCTGACGTGCCGGTCAGCGAGCTTCCGGTGGACCTGATCACCAACTCGGGCTCCGGGCTGGATCCCCATATTACACCCGAATCCGCGAAAGCCCAGGTACCGCGGATCAGCAAGCTGCGCGGCGTTTCGGCCGATGAGCTGGACCGTCTCGTTGAGCGGAACACAGAGGGCCGGGACCTCGGCGTATTCGGCGAGAAGCGGGTCAATGTGCTGAAGCTGAACCTGGCCCTGAGCGAGCTCGGCAAGTTCTGATATTTAAAAAAAGCCCCGTATCCATGGAATCCATGAGATACGGGGCTTTTTATTGTGTCCGTTGCTATTAACCGAAAATGGTCTGAACCAGAAGGTACACGTTCAGGACAATGATAAATGCCGCCACGACCCAGGCCAATATTTTGACCCAAACCGGATTGACGAATTTGCCCATAAGCTTCTTGTCGCTAGTAAACTTGACCAGCGGAACGACCGCAAACGGCAGCTGGAGGGACAGGATGACCTGGCTCAGAATGAGCAGATCCTCGGTGCCGCTCTCGCCGTAGATGGCCGTCACGATGACCGCCGGGATGATGGCGATCATCCGGGTGATCAGCCGGCGCAGCCAGGACGGCAGCCGCAGGTTCAGGAAGCCCTCCATGACGATCTGTCCGGCGAGCGTGCCGGTCAGCGTCGAGTTCTGGCCCGATGCCAGCAGGGCGACGGCGAACAAAATGCTTCCGAGCGTCGTTCCGAGCAGCGGCGTCAGCAGATGGTACGCATCGCTGATGTCGGCGACCGTAGTCATCCCCGCCTTGTGGAATGTCGCCGCCGAGACGATCAGGATCGCCGCGTTGATGAACAGGGCAAGCGTTAACGCAATCGTCGAATCCCATACGGAAAATTTGATGGCTTCCCGCTTGCCCTTGTCGGTGTTTTCATACTGCCGGGTCTGCACGATCGATGAGTGAAGGTACAGGTTATGCGGCATAACGGTCGCGCCCAGGATGCCGATGGCGATATAGAGCTTCTGATGATCGGTCACCAGATCGGCCGTCGGGATGAACCCGGTGAGGATGCTGGCGGCATCCGGCTTGGAGAGCCACAGATCGATCCCGAAGCACAGTCCGATCGTCACGATCAGCACGATGACGAGCGTCTCGATCGCCCGAAAGCCCTTGTGCTGCAGCAGCAGCACGAGCAGGACGTCGAGGGCGGTGATCAGCACGCCGTACAGGATCGGAATCCCGAACAGCAGCTTCAGGGCGATCGCCGAACCGATGACTTCGGCCAGATCACAGGCTGCGATGGCCAGTTCACACAGCACCCATAGACCGATGCTGACCGGCTTGCTGTAATGGCTGCGGCACGCCTGCGCCAGGTCGTGGCCTGTAACGATGCCGAGCTTGCTGCACAGCGATTGGAGCAGGACGGCCATCAGGTTCGACAGCAGGATCACGGCCAGCAGGGAATAGCCGAACCGGGATCCCCCGGCGATGTCCGTCGCCCAGTTTCCGGGATCCATATAGCCTACAGCCACCAGATATCCGGGGCCGACAAAGGCCAGAAATTTGCGAAAAGTCGAGGCGTTCACCGGGACTTTCATAGATTGGTTTACGTCAGACAGCGAAGTTCGTTCCTTCGGTTTCTCCCACGTATTGGACTTGGAAGGATGTATAATTTCGGTGTCTTTCATATGCATCACACCTTATTAAAATTATTGTAATGTAATAAATGTTCTACTATTCATTGTACTCATACAAATTTGTTTGTCTAGGGAAACTTTTATGTGGTTGTACAATTATTTTTGGGACACACAAGAATGGGATGCACACCTCTTCTGAATAGCCATTACCCGAAGGATCCCGTTTCAAATAGGAAGGATCGCTTTAATTAATGAGGGTAGGGTCAAATTTCAGGAAAAGGAGTCGATGAAGATGAAAGCTCTATATACGGCAACGGCAACGGTCCATGGCGGCCGGGAGGGTTCGGTCGCATCCTCCGATGGTGTCCTGAAGCATGAACTCAGTATGCCCAAAGAATTAGGCGGAGCCGGCGGCAATGGAACCAACCCCGAGCAGCTGTTTGCAGCCGGGTACGGTGCCTGCTACGAAAGCGCACTGGCCAATGTGGCCCGCCAGGCCGGCGTGAAGCTGAATGATGTGGAAGTCACTTCCAACGTCATGATCGGCAAAGACGAGAGCGACGGCGGTTTCCGCCTTGCAGCCCGTCTCGATATCAAGCTGCCCGGGATCGAACGCGAACAAGCGGAAGAGCTTGCGAAAAAGGCGCATGAATTTTGCCCGTATTCCAAAGCCACGCGGGGGAATATCGATGTCGAGCTGAACGTGATTTAAATAACGCCAGGATGTATCCGAACGTCTATCGACGTACCTTCATAGAAAACTGGCCGCGTTTCGCGGAAGTTTTCCGTGCGATGATGGAATGGTTCAGTTCCGCTGAACTTTATCATCGTAACAAAAGCCGGGGGCTCACCATGCGGTGGCGGCTGCTTCCGGCTTTTTGTCGTATCCTTTTTTTGGCATAATCATATCCCTGGAACGATTTCCACCACCCTGGCGTAAAATAGTTAGGCACCAAAGGAAAGGGGAGATCAGCTTGAGCATTAAGGACATCATTGAGGATCGTTTTGTTTGCGTTAAGTGCAAGGGGCGGATCTGCGACATCCGTGAGGTTTCCATGACGGGAGCCGGCCTCAGCAAGATGTTTGATATCCAGCATATCCATTATTTATTTGTTTCCTGCAAGCATTGCGGGAATGTCGAGGTGCTTAATCCCGATATTTTGGAAGGGAAAAAGAAAGATCAGCTTGGCACGATTCTGGATATTTTCTTTGGGAGTTAGGCATCCTTTATATTGAAGGGAAGCAAAAGCGATCGGTACTGTAGAGACATATTGGGGCCAAATACATGAATTACATACCCTTCTTTGTTGACATGATATATAAAATTCATTTAATATGTCTAAGTACTTGTTACGTACTATTTGTCCGAGGCAAGAAAACTAAATAAACGGGTGATGCATATGTCTTACAGACCGATCATTACGAACGTCAGAGAAGCCAGCAGCAATGAAAAAAGCGGATTGTACGAATTCATTATCAACCTGGCTGACGGAACAGAGTGCCGTGCGTTCTATAACCGTTTTCCGGAATGGAAAATGACTAACATCAGCCGATTGCAGAAAACTCCTTGTCCTGTATGCCGCAAAGACTTTATTTGCAAGTGCATGGAGAGCTTTACAGGCGAGCTGGAACAGCAAATCGTTGAGAACCAATGGATTGATAAGGCGCTTGCCCATTAATATCATCCAGGAGATACAGGTGCGGGATTATGAATCCCGTGCTTTTTTCTATTTTCGGGGAGTAATAAAGTGGCTTGATTTACGAGGCAATAAGGAAGATACTGGAGGTAAGGGAGGGCTCGCCGATGACCATGCAGCAAGGAAGCGCAGGTAAGCCAAATGCCATTGTTCTGATTGACGGCGTCTGTCATTTATGCCAGGGGCTGACCAAGTTCATTCTCCAGCGGGATCCGGCAGGAATATTCCATTTTGCCTCACTTCAGTCCGAGATCGGAGAGAAGCTGCTCCGGGAGGGCGGATTGCCAGTCGGAACCCTAAATACCGTCGTTCTGATTGAAAACGGACGCTATTATACGGAATCTGCTGCGGCTTTGCGGATTGTGCGGCGTTTAAAGCAGCCTTGGCCGCTTCTGTATGCTTTCATCGCTGTGCCTGCGCCGCTCCGGAACGTGATCTATCGCTGGGTTGCGCGCAACCGGTACCGCTGGTTTGGCAAGGAGGAAGCCTGCCTGCTGCCCACGCCAGAGATTAGGAACCGTTTTCTGTGAAAATGAACCGTCACCGGATCGATTTTTTCATGTCAAAGTGTATTGTGTTTCCGGTCCGGATGTGATAAATTCTAAATTAAGTAAATACTTACCAATAACGGAAGCACCGTTTAACACCCGCCAGGCGGGTTGTTGGACGGTGCTTTTTTGCTGTCTGAAACGAGGAGGGATCATTCGCGATGGTACCATACCGAATTACGCTCGCGGTCAAGGAGGCGCAGTATCTGGAGGGTATCCTGCACTATGTTCACAGCAGCGAGTTTGGGGACAAGCTGCACATATCCGGATTCACTAAATTGGACGCTTTTATGAAGTATATGGACGGCGAGGAGCTGCCCGACGCCGTCGTTGGGGAGGCCGCCTTCCTGGAATCCTGGCTTGCCGGGAAGAACGGCGATATACCGAACTGGATTTTGCTCGGACATGGGGAGGCCGCCTCTATACAAGGACCGGTGCTCCCCAAATATCAGCCCCTTCCGGAGCTGATGGCTTCCATCCTCGGCTTATGCCGGAGGGAAGGTCAGCGGCGTACACTGCCGGTGGCGGACGGAGAGGCCGTGACGATCGGCTTCGTCTCCGTCGTGGGCGGGAGCGGGAAGACGACCGCCGCCGTTAATATGGCCAAACAGCTGGGGGCGGCCGGCCTGTCGGTATTTTACCTGAACCTCGAAACCGTGAACAGCAGCGGAATTTTTCCCAGACAGGGGGGCGGTGCGGAGAGTGCCGAGGGGCTGCCCGGGATGCTGTATGAGCTGAAAGCGGCCCAGGAGGAGAAGCATGTGCAGACGATGGTATCTCCGGAGCCATACACCGTCCACCATCCGGGAATTCGTGCGGATTGGTTCAAACCCGTCACCAATTTCAAAGAGCTGGTTCAATTGGGTAAGGCCGATACACGGAAGCTGCTGCAGAGCATCGCGGCAAGCGGCCGGTACGACGTGGTGATCGCCGACACAGATTCCGGGCCGAACGAACGCCTGGCCGCCGTCCTGGAAGGATGCCGTCACCTGGTCTGGCTGATGCTGGACGACATCACCAATCTGTACAAAAACGGCCAGTGGTTTGCGTTTATGGAGCGGAGCCAGCCGGAACTGTTCGCCGAGCTTGCCGGAAAGAGCCGGTACGTGGTCAATCGGTTCACCGGGCAGTTGGCCAATCCGCTGCCCGCGTGCATTCCGGAGGTGGACGGCGTTCTGCCGTATATCCCTTCCTGGAAGCAGAACAGCAACGAAGAGCTGCTGCTCAGCTCGCCGATCTACCAGCGGGATATCCTTAAGCTGTGCAAGTCCCTCATGGGGGACTCATTCGTCAGTGGTTCAGGGGTGAGGGGATATGGATGAAGAGCTGTTCCGCGAGCTTCGTCAAGAAATCCGGTCCGGACTGGACGTTACTTCTGCGCTTGGCAACCGGGAGCTGATGCAGTATATCGAGCGGACGGTGTTCAGAAGACCTGAGCTTCGCGAGCTGACCGCGCAGGAGAAGCGTAGCCTGATCCGGCGGATCTTCGATTCGTTCCGCGGGCTCGACATTTTGCAGCCTTTGGTGGACAATCCCGCGATTACCGAAATTATGATCAACAGCCACGAGGATATTTTTATCGAGCAGGACGGCGTGGTGTCCCGGCTGCCGCTGAAGTTCGAATCGAGGTCGAGGCTTGAAGACATTATCCAGTCGATCGTTGCCGGCGTGAACCGCGTCGTCAACGAGTCTTCGCCGATCGTTGACGCCAGGCTGAAGGACGGCTCGCGGGTCAATATCGTCCTGCCGCCGGTTGCGCTGAAGGGGCCGACGATGACGATCCGGAAGTTCCCCGAATCGCCGATGACGATGCAGGACTTGATCGTCCGGAGAGCACTGAGTCCGGAGGCGGCTGAGTTTCTGCAGCAGCTGGTGGTGGGGAAATACAACATCTTTATCAGCGGCGGGACGGGCTCTGGCAAAACGACGTTCCTCAATGCCCTGTCGCAATTCATCCCGCCGGACGAACGGGTGATCACGATTGAGGATTCGGCTGAGCTTCAGATTGTCACCGTCCCCAATCTGGTCGCTCTGGAGACCCGTAACGCGAACACTGAGGGGAGAGGGGAAATCGCCGTCCGGGATCTGATCCGCTCCTCCCTTCGGATGCGTCCCAATCGGATCGTGGTCGGCGAGGTCCGGGGGAGCGAGGCGCTCGATATGCTGCAGGCGATGAACACCGGCCATGATGGAAGCTTATCGACCGGCCATGCGAACAACACGCGCGATATGATCAGCCGGCTGGAGACGATGGTGCTGAGCGGAGCGGATCTGCCTGTGCCTGTCGTCCGCCATCAGATCAGCTCGGCGATCGATATTTTTGTCCACCTGTCCAGGATGCGCGACCGCACTCGGAAGGTCACTGAAATCAGCGAGGTGGCCGGGCTGGAGAACGGCGAGGTGGTCCTTAATCCGCTGTTCCGTTTTCGGGAGACGGGGGAGAAGGATGGAAAGGTTGAAGGGGAGTTGGAGCCGACGGGAAACGGATTGATTCATGTCGCAAAGCTTCAAGCTGCGGGAATCGCCGCCGCTAAGAAGTGAAGCGGACATTTTTAATTCAAATAGGAGGAGATTGGGGTCGCGGGCTGATTGATGCAGCATCAAATTAAAAGGCCTTAATAAACCAGTTGGGTACTGTCACCAGGGAGGTGAAGCGATGTTACACGAAAAGCAGGGAACAGGGAGCAGCGGTAACCGGCGGGAGGCCGCTCCTCCCAAGAAGCCAGGCAGGGCGCTCAGAAGGCAAGGCATGGACGGATCTCCTCCTCCAGAGGGTATAGGGAAGAAGCTTCCGGATTACCAGACTTATGAGTTGAACGGGCTCCAGCGTACGGCATGCATTGCTATTGGGGGCTTGTTATGCTTCGGAATCGGCTATTTGTTCTATCACCAATGGCTCGTAGCTATAATCATGGCATCCGGCGGATGGATCGTTCCGCGGTTTTGGAGGGCTCATCTTCTGGAGCGCCGGAGGACCGCGATGAATCTTCACTTTAAGCAGGCGCTGTATTCGCTGTCTTCCTCCCTGTCTGCGGGCAAATCGGTGGAGAACGGTTTTAGGGAGGCTATTCAGGACCTGCGGATGCTCGACCCGGATGCGGAGAATGACCTGATTACTGAGCTGGGTATTATCTGCGCAAGAATGGAATACGGCGAACCGGTCGAGGATGCGCTGAATGACTTCAGCCGCCGTGCCGCAATGGAGGATATTACGAATTTTGCGGATGTGTTCACGACGTGTAAGCGCACGGGCGGGGACCTTGTCGAGGTTGTACGGCACACCTCAACTGTGATCGGCGAGAAGCTGGATATCAAACAGGAGATCTCGGTCATGATCGCCCAGAAAAAGTTTGAATCCAGAGCCTTGTTGGCTGCGCCTATCCTGATGCTGATGTTTATGAATTTTACGGCCGGAGACTATATGCAGCCGCTGTACAGCGGGATGGGCATCGTGATTTCGACAGGTGCATTGGCGGGACTGGCCGGTTGCCTGCTATGGATTATGAAAATGATGAATATCAAGGTGTGAACGGGGTGAAGTCATGAAATTGTTGGCTGCCGTGATGCTGGCTCTGCTGGCGGGAGGTTGGGTGGTGCAGAACCAGCGCTGCGGCGACAAGTATAAGCGGTTGATGACATTGCCGATGGAAGGGATTCGGCTGAGAGCGGTGATGCGGCCCATGCTGTACATCATCGACCAGTACAAGCTGACTGCGCGTTTTCCGCTCTTCTTCTTCAGGCTTCAGCGCTCGATCCAGAAGATTTACGGGCAGCGGCACAGCGTGGAGATGACGCTCCTGTATGCCGGAGAGATGCTGTGTTACAGCTGGCTTATGCTGATGCTGGGCTGCCTGCTGACGCTTGCCGCCGGGGGGAACACGGGGCTTATTATTGGAGGGCTGCTGGCCATCCTTCTGCCGGCCGCGATCATTAAGGACCTGCACACGAAGGTTGATAAGCGGGACCAGGATATTACGATCGAGCTGGCCGAGCTGCTAAACAAGATCGTACTGCTAGTCGGAGCCGGCGAGACGGTACAGAAGGCCATCACGCGATGCGCACGTCAGAAGGAAGCTCAAAAGGATCATCCGCTTTATAAGGAACTAATCCGGATGATCGATGATCTGGAAGGCGGGTATTCCTTTCAGCAGTCGTTCGAAAATTTTAGCAAACGCTGTGCCGTGCAGGAGGTATCCGCGTTTACGACAGCCGTGCTGCTCAATTTGCGGCGAGGGGGCAGCGACTTTGCCATGGCTCTGAACGACCTGTCCCGGGGATTATGGGAGAAGCGCAAGGCCATTACCCGGACACGAGGAGAGCAAGCTTCGTCAAAGCTCGTTTTTCCAATGATGGTCATTTTTATGATCGTGATTGTGCTGGTGGGCACACCGGCTTTTATGATGATGAACATATAGGAGGGGTATAAATGCTGACAATGATAAGACGAAGCGGCAAGAAATTATGGAAGGACGAGGAGGGACTAGGAACGCTCGAAATGCTGTTGATTATCGTCGTGATCCTCATTATCGCGCTTCTGTTTAAGAAGCAAATTATGGAGCTTATCAACAAACTGCTGGCTAACGTCAACAAAAAAAGTGAAGAATTTACGAGCTAGGTTAAAAGAATGCGAGGGAAGCTTTACGCTGGAAGCCTCCCTCGTCATGCCGGTCGTTCTGTTCACGACGATGATTCTGCTGTTTCTGTCCCTGTATATGTATCAGCAGAGCATGCTGCATCAAGCGGCGTCCGCAGCTGCGGAGCGCACGGCCTACAGCTGGGATAACAGCCATAAAGAAGCGCTTGACGGCTCGGTGCCGGTCAACCAGTATGATTCGCTGTATTGGCGAATGACAGACGATCAATGGCTTGGTGCGTTGTTTGGCTGGGCAGGAGCCGAGAACTCGCAGACGGTACCTGTTCCTAGTACCTCTTCCACGCAAGGGGCGCTGACGGCGATCAAGCTGAGCAAAACCGGCTCGGCGATTCCGGCGGGCATGCAGGGGGATATGACCTATAAAAATGCTCTGCTGCAGCGGAATGTAACTGCCAGCTTGAACCAAATGATCTCCCTTCGGCCGCTCGATGCCATGCTGGACGGAGGGAGCGAGCTTCGAACCTCCGGGAGTTCATTGGTCGTGGATCCGGTAGAATTTATCCGCAGCATCCATCTGATGAGATACTACGGCTCGAAGTTTAAGAAGAATGATGCTGGTGAAGGGATGGATCGGGGCAGCGCGGCTGGGGTGCTGCAGCAGCTTCAAGCTTCCGGAAGCCAGCCTTAGGAGCCGGAGAGGAGGACTGGCGGGTGTTCGGTAAGAGACGCTCGGAAAGTGGATCGGTATCCATCTTTCTTATTGGAGTTTTGGCCATGATTTTTGCGTTTGTCGCATTATTTATCGACTACGCCCGGATCGCGGCGATGAAGGCGCAGAGCGAGCGGTTGGTCCGTGCAGCGGTCCGGTCGGTCATGTCGTCGTACGACCCTGAACTGCAGGAAAGGTATGGACTTTTTGCACACGGCAGCACGAGCGGCGATCAAATTATGGCAGGCGTGCTTAACAGCACGATGGACAAGGGAGACCGCAGCGATCGGTTTGATCTGCTTCCGCTTCAGCTGGACACCTCGTCGCTCAAGATGGAACGGATGCTGGGGGAGTATGACATTTTTAATAGGGAAGTCAGCGAGGAGATGAAGTATAAAGCGCCCATCGACTTTTCCCTGGAACTCGTCAGCAGGTTCAAGCCGCTGTCCGAATCCATGAAGGAAGCCTCGGATACGGTGGATGTCCTGGGCAAGCTGCAGAAGCTGTATGACAAGCGCGAGGAGGCCCTAGATCAGATGCTGGCGGCCCAAAGAAGAGCCGGTCAAAGCCTGAAGGAGGCTCGGGATTTGATCATGAGCCCTGCTGGAGGGGCGATACCGGACCAATCGCTCGGTTCTTCGGAAGTGGTCACCGCGGCCGACATCGCCGCACAATATGAGGACTACGTAGACAAGGTCAATCAGGATGCAAACCGTGGCGAAGACGAAGAGGAACAGTACAGCTCGGAAATCCGGGAGTATAACCGCAGCTCAGGAAAGGTCATTTCCCGCCTGCAGGGCATCCAGTCCTCGGCGGCCAAGAGCCATGCGAAGGAACTCCAGAATGCCCTGGAGTACTGGGAGGAGGCCCGGAGCAGCAACGATAAGATGAAGGAAGTGATTGCAGAAGCCGGAAACCGCGGCGGGACCGAAGGCTACGTTCAGGTCGGGAGCGCCATAATCCCGGGGGCGGCACCGGAAGCATCCGGAAGCGATCCAGCGGCGATTCATGGCATCCGGGACGGCATAGACCAACTGCTGCTGTCCGATAGTCTGTTTCAGGAATTGAATGATGTAATCAAGACCCAAAAACAGGATTATAGTGCCTTTAACAACCAGTTATCCACCCTTTTATCTTCGCTTGCCGAGTCTTCCGGAGTTCAGGGAAGCAGTGGGCGCATGAAAAATGAGGTGATCCGGGGAGTAAGCGCCGCTGACCGTTATGTCCATGATTACGCCGTGTCAGGCAGCGGGAATAAGCTCGACCGGGTGGCAGGTCAGCTGCAGGAGCATCGGGGATCCGACAAGGAAAGGAAAGAAAAAGAGAAGCTGAGCAAGGCCAAGCTGTCCGAAGCAGCGGGCATTTTGGAAAGCATTAATAAGCTGGACCAGAAAGTGAAGCAGCATAATGAGGAATACCAGGAGCTTCAGCAGTATTACGACGATAGCTTGACCTTTAATAAGGAAGACGCAGGCAGCGAGTACAAGGGGACCGATCTTGACCATGACCCCTATGATGCGGGCAAATCGGCCATGAAGCAGACGGATTCGGTGTATGGATCCATGGCGCGGATGATGTCGGGCATCAAGGATGAACTGTTCCAGAACGAATATGCAGCGCTGTATTTTACCCATTTTGATCTTGGACTGCTGAAAGATGCGGCGGCAAGCCCGGGAAGCCGGCTTGGGGATGCGGTTGCCGATGAGATGAGCGTAAGCCATCAAGAGCTGGAGTATATCGTGTACGGCTTCCATAACCCGGTGGGTAATGTGTCAGCGGCCTATGCTGAAATTTTTGCGGCACGGCTGGCGGTTCGGACCATGGAGGGGCTCGTGAAGAACAGCAAACTGGGAAATCCGCTGCTCGTTCTAGCTGCAGCTCTGCTGTACGGAGTAGAGATGGCCATGGCCGACATGGTGAAGCTCTGCAGGGAAGGATCCGTAGAGCTGTCCAGTTACGTCAAGATTCAAATGACATACCGCGACTACTTGAGATTGTTCCTGCTGATCCACAGCGACAATGAGAAGAAAATGTCCAGAATGCTGGCGCTGATTCGTCTGAATACGGGAATTAATCCCGCAGAACGCGCCACGTATGCGTCAGGAGAAGTCCGGATCGGAATGAGGCTGTGGTTTCTGCCCGGCGTGATCCAAATGGCGGGTTATGCCGGAGGCAGTCCGGATAACGTGGAAGGAAACCGTTACTATGTTACGAAAAAAGCGGATTTTGCTTATTGATCGGCTGCACCGCATGAATTGGGGGAGAGCTTCTGCTTTCGCCAAGGCGTTTCCGAAGCGGGGGAAGCGGGAGAAGCGGGAGAAGCGGGAGAAGCGGGAGCTGGGCAGCATCGTCCTGGAAGCCTCGTTGGTGCTGCCCGTCTTTTTGTTCTTCGTCATTTTTCTGATTTATATCGTTCAGATGACACTCATTTCTACGGCTCTGCAGAGCACCGTTTCGGATACCGTCAAGCTGGTATCTTCCCACATATATCCGGTGGCTTTGGCCATCCAGCCGGAAGCATCCGCAGGGACGGGAGACGGATCCAAGGAGCGTGACTCCGGGAGCTGGTCGGTTCCCGAGCTGTCGCTAAGCGATTGGGCTTCCCGATATACGGGGGCTCTTCCGTCTCCCCTGAAGGAATGGACGAATGAGGCAGTGGGGCGGGCCGAAGCCCCGCTCCAGGATTTAAAAAATCAGACGGCAGAGGCGGTGCTCGATCCGGTGGTCAAACCGATATTAAAGCCACAAATGCAAAGCCATTTTCTAAGCTACGAGCGAATTCATGTTTCCAATATTCAAATCCCTGACCTCAAGAACAGGACGGATCCGTACTTTGGCATTGAAGTGAGCTACGAGCTGCCGATAAAGGTCCCTTTTGTCAATAGAAAAATCGTGATCCAGGCCAAGGCACAGGAACGCCTGTGGATTGGCGCCACCGATGAAGAAGGCTCAGGAGAGGGCGAAGGGGATGTTGATGGACGCACATCCATCAGCATTTTATCCAAACCCGATCCCGCGTATGTCGGCAAAAAAGCCAAGGTGCGCGCCAAGATCGCTCCAAACGGATCGGCGAATTTATCCGTGTTTTATAAAAGCGGTCAAAGCACCGCCAAATACTTGGGGGAAAAGCAGGCGGACGCGGACGGAACCATCGAGTGGGAATGGTGGGTCGGACCTAACACGACACCCGGAACCTGGCCCTTCGTCATTACGACTTCGGACGGCCAGCGGTTGGAAGTTATGTTTACCGTCGTAAAGGGATAGCTCATACCTCAAATGGTGTGGTTTTACCTCAATTGGTGTACTAGCCTCGTTTGGGTCGTGCAAAACCTCTTTTTGGCCTGCTTAACCTTATGTGTCCGATACATCTACCGTAATTACGGTAACAGTTAGTTTAGTTCAACTACATAAAGAAGGGGAAAGGAGGCGGTTGGACCGTGAATCCAGCCATATATGGATGTGCAGTGCTGATTGCCGCTGCTTTTGTGACCGACATCCGGACGATGAAGATCCCGAATAAGCTTAATTTCAGCGCTATTATCGCGGGAATAACCTTCCACGGGATTTGGGACGGCTGGTCCGGGCTCGCGTTTGCAGGGAAAGGGCTGGCTGCCGGATTCCTGGTGTTGCTCGTCATGTACTGGATGGGCGCGGTCGGAGCCGGAGATGTGAAGCTGTTTGCCGGGATCGGTGCCTGGATGGGCGCTCTGTTTGCGGTTCAGTGCGTGGTTTACTCGGTCATCTTTGCGGGAATCATCGGGTTGTTGATTTCCTTGTGGAGGAGGGACGCAATGAAGCGACTGCGCCAAGCCGCGGGAAGCCTGTCCGGATTTTTTGTATTAAGGAGTCTGACCAGTTTGAGGGGAAATCGGAAAGAGCAGCTTCATTTTCCGTTTATGCTTGCCGTGCTGCCTGGCTTTATATGCGCGTGCATGTATTTGTGATTCTCGAGTTTACGAAGTGATAAGTTCCTTGAGATGTTTTTGGAGGTGAACACCGGTTTGGAGTCCCTGACGCGTGACTTTATTCAACATGACGGAACCTTTATGGTCATTGGCCCTGCTGAAGGGTACCGTCCCGACGAATTAAACAATATAGAATTATCTATGATTTCGGCCTCCCGGATTGCCAGATTTCTTCCGCTGCGCCTGAAGGAGATGGATCTCCGGGTAACGCTCCAGTATGACATTACAGGCAAGAAGATGCTTTCCCATATGCTGAGGGGAGAGAGGCTCAGCATGCCGGATTATTACGGGCTTTTGTGCCAGGTGGCCGGAACGCTGGAAGAGAGCAAGTCTTACATGCTGCAGCCGGATAAGTATGTGCTGGACGAGGATTACATCTTCATTGACGGGTCCCTGCACTCGGGAACGCTTTATTTTACCTATGTTCCACTGGAGGAGCCGTTTCAGGACAAGCCGCTGCGAATCCGATTGAAGGAATTAGTCACGCGGCTGATGGCCACGGTCCAGGAGCTAAAGGGAAACGGTGTTCAAAGACTGCTTCAATTCACCGGAGGCGAGGACTTTTCGGTCTCCGGCTTTAAAAAGCTCCTGCTCGAACTGTTAACCGCCGAGGAGGATGGTGGACATGGATATGCTGACCATTCGGGAGGCGGCCAGCCGTCAGAAGGGTATCAAAATCATTTTCAGCAGGCTGACAGGCAAGGGTTGCCAGGTGACAGTCGTGTTCCGGGAAAAGGAATAAGAGGAGCAGAAGACTCTGCAGCGGGCAGCGTGGCACCGTTTCATAAGGCAAGAACGAATGCCCGGGCAGCTGAAGGGGATCGGCTGCGGTCCATGCCGATGCAGCAGGCAGACCGACAGAGTCCCGAAAGGGACTCCTTTCCGGGAGTGGGCGGGCTTCAGGAAGCGTTTGACCAATGGAACCGGAATCCGGACCGTGACGATGCCTTAGACTCAAACGATGAGCGGGAAGCAAACGGAAAGTCTGGTGGAAAGATTTATATTGCTTTGGGATGTCTATTATGTGCCGCCGTCATCTGGCGGATGATTTATATGCCGAAACCTACGACAAGCTCGATGCTGATTAGTATCTTACTGACGATTCTGCTTGGTGTAGCGGCTTGGCTTAGCTGGTCTGGAAAGCTAAAGCTGGGCCGTACTGCGCAGCAGGCGATGGAAGGAGAAATCCCGGATTTCGGATCGGGTGAAATCGATGATGATCGCAATTCGGCTTCACGAAAGAGAATCCCGCGGTTTCAGGTGGAGCAGCTGACCGGCTGGTTCGGTAAAGGCAGCAGGCGAAAGGATCGCGATGATGACGATCACGGAACAGATGATGCGGAACCGGATTGGAAGTGGAAGTTTTCGCAGGATTTACTTGCAGCATCAACAGGTATTGAGCTGAGGGGAGGAGGGCAGAGGACAAGCGAGACAAGTTGGTCAAGCTACTCGTCGGTAGGCTCTAACAATAAGGGGCTAGGACTGGGGAGCGGAGTTGGAAGCGGAGTTGGGATCGGACAGGAAGGTTGGGTTGGTCGGGAAGAGAGAGAAGATCGGGAAGAACGGGAAAGTCGGGAAACTCCGGCCGACCGGGAACATTATTCGGACATCCGGCAGCGTCTGTGGAGTCACCTTGAGGCTACCCATGCAGCCGGGATTGAACGTGCGGCCAGCGAGCATGCTGGATCGGATGGAAGCGCCGGGCACGATTTCCGTTTGAAGGAAGAACAGGCTATGTCCGGTGCCGGACGAAGTAATGCGACTGTACTTCTATCCGCGCCTGTGGATAGTGCTGCCGGAGGGAAAAGCCATCGCTCCGGCAGTCCCGGCTATTATTTGATTCGCGAAGGGGAGCAGGGGCGCCCCTCTGAACGGATCGAGCTGAAGCTGCCGCACTTCGTGATCGGAAGGTCGGAAGAGGTTGCCCAGTATGTAGAAGCCTCCACAGGCACCTCACGCGCGCATGTCGAGCTGGCCAGAGGCAAGGACGGCGGCTACCTGATCAAGGATCTGGGCTCCCGCAACGGAACCAAGCTGCATGGAGAGCCTATGGTGCCCTACAAGGAGTATCCGCTGAAGGATGGGGACACTTTTACCATCATCAGCGGAGTCTATACGTTCAAGGTATCCTGAGATCCCTCGTAGAACGTTCATCCCTGCTCGTTGGCAAGGTCGCTCAAAGCCCCCTGAAGGCGGGGATACCGGAATTTAAAGCCCAGCTCAAGCGCCTTGGCCGGAAGAATGCGCTGGCCTTCCAAGATGATCAAGGATTGTTCGCCAAGAACGGCCTTCATCATCACGGCGGGTACCGGAAACCAATGTGGCCGGTGATACGCACGGCCAACGGCTTGTCCGAATTGATCATTAGTAACCGGTTCGGGTGCCGTGGCGTTCATCGGACCCTCGGCCGCCGGATGCGTCATGCAAAACTCGATCAGCCGGACGATGTCTTCCAGATGAATCCAGGACAGCCACTGCCGGCCGCTGCCGATTTTGCCGCCGACCCCCAGCCTGTAGGGGAGGCGCATGATCGGGAAGGCTCCTCCCTGATTTCCAAGCACGACGCCGATGCGCAGCTTGACGAGCCGTACGCCCTGGATGCTGTCGGCAGCGTCTTCCCACCGGCTGACGACATCCGAAGGAAAATCCATGACCCGTTTCGGACTGTTTTCGTCAAAAGTGTCGGTCCATGAGGTGCCGTAGACGGCAATAGCTGAGGCCTGAATGACGACCCCTGGCTTGCTGTGCAGCTCCTCCACAAGCTTGGCGACGGCAGCTACGGTAGTGAGGCGAGAGCGGATAATGCTGTCCTTTGCCTTGGAGGTCCACCGCTGGCTTAATGAAGAACCGGCCAAGTTGACCAGTGCATCCATGCCCTCCATCAATTCGGGATGGCTTGCAATCTCATCCCACGTATACAACACCAGCCTAGGGTCGCGTTTATGATCGGGCGGAAGCTTGCGGGTGACAACAGTCACCTCGTGTCCGTTCTTGAGCAAATGCTCCGATAGCGCGCTGCCGATAAAGCCGGTACCTCCGCAAATGGCGACTCTCATCTTATCCTCTCCTCCGAAGTTGATTTCATTTTAAGATATGTATATAAAAAACCC
The DNA here is from genome assembly GCF_003386155.1 of Paenibacillus sp. VMFN-D1. Classification (NCBI taxonomy): domain Bacteria; kingdom Bacillati; phylum Bacillota; class Bacilli; order Caryophanales; family Paenibacillaceae; genus Paenibacillus; species Paenibacillus sp. VMFN-D1. The sequence continues at coordinate 205,886 of NZ_QRDU01000002.1, forward strand.
CCGGCAGAGATCAGACTGTCGAAATGAACCCATTTCTTCAATGTGAGCACTCCTGCACGGAGGTGTTCCTTCTATAAAGCGCTATTCTATTTCCCGTTCCCGGGTCTTCGGAAAAGGTCCTGAAAACCCGGTCCAAGCTGCGGATTATTCGTCCATCAGATGCTTGTAAGGTGTATAGTCAATTTGGTTCTTGTTCAGAAAGGCCACCAGGAATTTATTGTCCCGTTTTGGCGTTGCTTTGATATATCCTTGGATGCAGTGATCCTGCGTCACTTCCTTGGCTCCGCTCTCCACCGCAATTTTTCCGATTTCGGCTGCAATCGAATGCTTGGCGATATCCCGAAAGGGACCCGGTACCGGCTTCACGAGTTTGTCCAGAAACGCCTTGGATTCGTCCGTCCACAGATGCCGGCTGGTTTCGACCCAGTAATTCTGCCAGTCCAGCTTGGACTTGCCGTCATTCTTCGGCAGCACCTTCAGAAATTTGCGGATCATAAAATATCCGCCGATCACCATGCACACAAGCAAAATGATGGCCCACACAAATATGGAATTCATAAACGTGTTGGACGGCGCCGTTGCAGTCAGCAACTTTGTGCCCAGTGAACTATGCATATTGTCACCTCTATAAATCGTTTATCGCAGTTATATTCCATTCTTTAGAATTATAACGCATTTATAGATTTATTTCATTATCCACGATAAAATAAGGGATAATTCGTTTAAGGGGGATAAACCATGCTCAAAATTGGTTCTCACGTGTCCTTTTCGGACAAGGGCCTGTTAACTGCAACCAAAGAAGCGGACACCTATGGATCGAGTTCGTTTATGATATATACGGGCGCACCGCAGAATACGCGGCGTAAGCCCATTGAATCGATGTACATCGAAGAAGGCAAAGCCCAAATGAAAGAGAGCGGCATCGACGAAATCGTCGTTCACGCGCCTTACATTATTAACCTCGGCTCTTATAAGTCGAATACGTTTGAGCTCGCCGTAAACTTTTTGCAGGAGGAAATCCGCCGCACCCATGCCATCGGGGTCAAGAACATCGTGCTGCATCCCGGCGCTTACACCGACATGGATGCCGAATACGGCATTCAGCGCATCGCCGACGGCTTGAATGAAGTGCTCGACGGAACCAACGAGACGGAGGTTCATATCGCGCTGGAGACGATGGCCGGCAAAGGCACGGAGATGGGACGCACGTTCGACGAAATCGCCCGCATGATCGACAAGGTGAAGCACAACGAACGCCTGACGATCTGCATGGACACCTGCCACATTCATGACGCCGGTTATGATATCGTGGACGACCTTGATGGCGTGCTGGAAGAGTTCGACCGGATCATCGGTCTGAACCGGATCGGCGTTGTTCATATCAATGACAGCAAAAATCCGCGCGGCGCCGCCAAAGACCGTCATACGCCAATCGGATCCGGCTGGATCGGCTTTGACGCTATCAACCGCGTTGTCCACCACGAGAAGCTGCAAGGGCTCCCGTTCATTCTGGAAACGCCGTGGATCGGCAAGGATGCGAAGACGCAGCGGCCGATGTACGAGGTGGAGATTGCGCTGCTTCGCGGCAATGTCGGCGAACGCTTCGGCTCTGAGTTCCTCGGCCAGGTTGAACAGCTGCATTCCTTCTTTGGCAAACAGGAAGTCGATCCACGCCAATATGTGCTGGACGTGTGGAATGTGCTGAAAACCGACGCCAAGGCGAAGAAAGCCGATCCGCGCGAGCCGATGGAGCGCCTGTACGACATGATTATGGAAGCGGGACTGTTCCCTGAGCTCAGCGAGGAGCAGATCAATCTGCGCCTGACCGCCTGGTTTGCGGGTAAAGGAATTTTGGCGTAAGCCGACAGAATCACAGAGGGGCCATACGGTTCAAGAGAGAGAACACGAGAGAGAGGAATGGATTTACACATGGAATTGCATGTCAAAAAGGATAACAACACGGGAAGTGCGCACGCCAACCGCGCAAGAATGCTGATTTCGTGTCCGGACGGACCGGGAATCGTGGCGGCGGTATCGCATTTTCTGCATCAACACGGCGCGAATATCGTCCAGTCGGACCAATATACGATGGATCCGGAAGGCGGCATGTTCTTTATGCGCATTGAATTCGACCTGCCGGAGCTGGAGAAGAGGCAGCCGGAGCTGGAAAGCCAATTCAGCGAAGTGGCATCGACCTTCCGGATGGATTGGAAAATGCAGAACGTCAGCCGTAAGAAGAAGCTTGCCATTTTCGTATCCAAGGAAGACCATTGTCTGGTCGAGCTGCTGTGGCAGTGGCAGGCCGGCGACCTGGATGCCGAAATCGCCATGGTGGTCAGCAACCATCCGGATATGAAGGAATATGTGGAATCGTTCGGCATTCCGTACCATCACATTCCGGTGACGGCGGATACGAAGAAGGAAGCGGAGCAGCGCCAGCTTGAAGTCGTGGGCGGTGACATCGACGTGATCATCCTCGCCCGGTATATGCAGATCGTTTCACCTTTCTTTATCGAGCATTACCGCAACCGGATCATCAACATCCACCATTCGTTCCTGCCGGCCTTCGTCGGCGGCAAACCGTATGCCCAAGCCTATCAGCGCGGGGTGAAGATCATCGGGGCGACCGCGCACTACGTGACGGAGGAGCTGGATGGAGGACCGATCATCGAGCAGGACGTTCAGCGGGTCAGCCACCGCGACGATGTCAGCGAGCTGAAGCGGATCGGCCGGACGATCGAGCGTGTCGTGCTGGCGCGTGCGGTGAAATGGCATATCGAGGACCGCATTCTGGTGCATGAGAACAAGACGGTCGTTTTTAACGGGTAACCCATAATAGACAGGCACCCTTGGCGCGAACTATAGCGCAGGCAGCCAGTATCTATGAATCATTGAAAAAATGAATAAAGGCTTTTTGCGTACGAGAAGCGGCTCGCTAGTTTTCAGGAGATGTGACGAGGATGCAGGGTTTGCCCCCATCGCGTTCGTCAATAGGATGAATGACATGGAGCTATGGGGATCACCGTGCGCATCAAGCTGTAGGTATGTCCGTCCCGCTCTCATGGAGCGGGATTTTTTTGTCGATTTAGCCCAGTTCGGACAATTTATCCAAAATTATGAAAATATTTTACCAATTTCGCCCCATCCCTATAGTAGAATGACCAAAGAAGCCTGAGAGAAGAGAGGAGACAATCATGCAATCATTTCGACGTTACATAAGGCGGATCGTACTTCCAGTACTGCTTACCATATGGGTGCTGCTGCTCCTGCCTGGATGGGGCGGCACCGCGCATGCGGAGGATGCCCCTTCCATTTCGCTGAAAACCGAAATCGGCTACAACGGCAAAATGAAAATGGGCAGCTGGAATCCCGTCAAATTCACCCTCACCAGCAGCCAGGATATTTCCGGAGATCTGGTTATCCAGATCGACACCGGACTGGCTCCCGCCACTTACGTCCAGCACGTCGAACTGCCGAAGGATACGGCCAAGGTCGTCATCATGGGCGTTCCGGGGGACAACTTCACCAAGGATACAAATGAAATCCGCTTTTATAAAAATTCTTTCCAAAAGGGCAAGCGGGTCAGCTTCAGCTCCGGTACGCCTTATCTGAAGGGCATGCCTGTGACGGCCTCCAATGTGGCTGTTCTGTCGGAGGACCCCGACACGATGAATTTTTTAAACGTGCTGCGGAGCAGCGGGTATGACCTGAACGTTCTGCCGCTGAAAGGCACGGATTTGCCTGAGGATCCGATGCTGCTGGACAGCCTTGACGTCATCGTGCTGAACCGTTTTGCCTCGGACACCTTGTCCAAAGGGCAGGCCGCAGCCGTAGAGCAGTGGGTACGTTCCGGCGGCGAGCTGGTCCTTGCCGGCGGTGCGGCATATCCGAAGTCGGCGGCCGCTTTCGAGCAGATTGCTCCGGTTCAGTATACGGGCACTTACACGGCATCATCCCTTCCGGAGCTCGCCAAGCTGGGCGGCAAGCCGCTGGAGCTGGGCGGTGAGCTTACGCTCTCCGACGCTTCCCCGGTGGAAGGAGGAGAGGTCATGTATCAGGCCGGCGGCAAGCCGCTCATCGCCTCCCGCCAAGTTGAGCAGGGCACCGTGCTGTATGCAGCCTACGACTTGTCGATGGAACCGCTGGCTTCCTGGAGCGGTCATCCGTCGGTGTGGTCGTATCTGCTGCGCGATCACCTGGCGCTGTCCAATCAGCCGAACAACAAATTCAACATGATGCAGAACCAGATGTACAATCTCATCAACGTACTGGATTATTTTCCTTCGCTGAAAATGCCGTCTTTTCCAGTCATGGCCTGGCTGCTCATCGTTTATGCCGTGATTGTGGCGCCGGTGCTGTACTGGATTCTGAAAAAGGCCGACAAGCGCGAATGGGCCTGGTGGATCATTCCGCTCATCGCGGTTATCGCCAGCGGCACTGTCTACATGATCGGAGCGGCCGATAAAACCAAACAGCTCGCCCATACCATCAACATGCTGGAGCTGGATGGCAAGGGCAATGCCTCGGAGGTCAGCGCTTCGGCGTTCTTTACGCCCCGGAGCGGGGAGTTCACGATTGATTTTCCGGCACATACCTATTTGACGGTTGATCGGACCAACGGGGCTTTCAGCAGCTCGAACCGTTCGAACAGCTTTGTGGAGGTCGGTGATCAGTCGACCCGATTGACCTTGAGTGATATGCCGCAGTGGTCCCTCGCGAAGGTATGGTCCAATCGCCGGGAGAACCGGAAGGTCGGCCAGTTCGATGTGAAGATCCAGCTGGATGCCAAGGGGAATATCGGAGGGCAGGTGACGAACAACACATCCTATAATCTGAATCATGCGGTGCTGGCGCTAGGCGGAAGCCTGTTTGAGCTCGGCGACTTCGGCAAAGGGGAAACCAAGCCCCTATCGGCTGCCAGTAAACCGACCGCCGTTAATCCGTACAATATGGCCAACCAAATCTTTGGCAACCTTACCGGAGGCCAGGCGGACGAATTTACGCGGGAACGCGAAATTCTGATGACCACGGTTCCGAACACGGCATGGTATCAGTCAGGCTCCTACGTGATGGCCTGGAGCAAAGATCCGCTGGTCAGCTACACCATGGAGGGCAAGAAGCTGGAAGGCAATCAGCTGAACCTGTGGGCACAGCCCGTTTCCATCAACTGGGCTCAGAACGGAAAGCTCAACATTCCTTTCGGGTTTATTCAACCGAAGGTTACCCAGATATCGTCGCCGGGATGGTATGAAGATCCAAGCGGAACCACCGAAATGGACCAAGGCAGCATCACCTTCGAGTACACGGTGCCTGCGCTGAAGCAGGGTGCCTCTGCCGTGCTGACTCTCCGTGCGAACAACCCCGGGAAGAAAACGGAATACCGGATTTTCAACAATGACAAACAGACGTGGGACCCGGTAACCTGGGATGCCACCAAGCAGTGGAAGGCTGAAAAGAACGTCCAACAATACTTGGCGGGCGGCCGGATTCGCCTGATGCTGACAGCCCAGGAGCACGTCCAGTTGAAACTTCCGGAGATCAGTCTGAAGGGGGCGGAGAAGCCATGATCGAAATCGAACATTTAACGAAAACTTATGGGAGCTTTCAAGCGTTAAAAGATATTAATATGTACATTCCGCAGGGAACCGTTTTTGGATTCGTCGGTCCGAACGGGGCCGGCAAATCGACGACGATGTCGATCCTGGCCACGCTTATGCTGCCCACTTCGGGCACCGCTCGGGTAGACGGCTTTGAAGTAACCGAAAACCCCAAGGAGGTCCGCAAAAGAATCGGCTACATGCCGGATTTCTTCGGGGTCTATGACCAGCTGAAAACGACGGAGTACCTGCATTTTTACGGAGCCAGCTACAACATCCCGCGCGGGGAGCGGGACAAATTGATCCCCCAGCTGCTGGAGCTCGTCAACTTGAGCGACAAAGCGGACACTTACGTCGACAGTCTGTCCCGGGGGATGAAGCAGCGGCTGTGCCTGGCCAGATGCCTGGTGCATGACCCTAAGGTGCTCATTCTCGACGAACCGGCATCCGGGCTTGACCCGCGGGCGCGCATCGAAATGCGCGAAATTTTGAAGGAACTGAAGCTGATGGGCAAAACGATCATCATCTCCTCGCACATCCTGCCCGAGCTGGCGGAAATGGTCGATGAAATCGGCGTCATCGAGCACGGGCAAATGGTCGCCCAAGGCCGGGTGGCCGATATCCAGAATCGTCTTCGCGTCAAAAAAGTGCTTCACATCCGTTCGCTGGATAAGGAAGAGGAGCTTGCGGCACGGCTGCGGGATGAACCTTACGTCAGCGGCGTGCTTGCCGACAACACCGGCATCCATGTTCATTTCGGCGGTGGGGATGAGGATCAAGGAGCCCTGCTTCAGAGAATCGTCACATGGGGTTACCCCGTACTGTCGTTTCACGAGGCGCAGACCAATCTGGAAGACGTATTCCTCGAAATTACGAAAGGAGGGCCCGCGACATGAATTGGACGCGCAAATGGATCAATCCCGTGCTGGATAAGGAATTCCGTCTGCGGATGCGGACCCCCCGGTCGGCGATTTCCCTGATGGTGTATATTTTAGTTCTCGGGCTGATCGCCCTGGGCTTTATCTATGTCAGCATGTACCTCGGGAACGGCGGCGGGCAGACCCGATTCAACTCGGGCATGGGCCAGATCATGTTCTATGTGCTGAGCTTTGCCCAGCTGGTGCTGATCGCATTCATGGCACCGGCCCTGACGGCGGGCGTCATCAGCAGCGAACGGGAAAAGCAGACGCTCAGCATGCTGTTAACCACCCAACAGAGCTCGTCGACGATCATTTTGAGCAAGCTGGTATCTTCGCTCAGCTTTATGGCCTTGATCGTGGTAGCGACGCTGCCGGTATACAGCATCGTATTTATGTATGGCGGCATCTCCCTGAATCAGCTGGTCTCACTGTTCCTGTTCTATCTGTTCATTATGCTGATGCTGGGATCGCTGGGGGTTCTTTTCTCCACGCTGCTGAAGCGGACGATGATCTCCGTGATCGTGACTTATGGCGTGGGATTGTGCATCTTTTTGCTGACGGGACTGCTGTATCTGTTCGCCCTGAGCTTGGTTCAGAGACAAAATGCACAATCCGTGCTGCAGCCGGATTACTCTTGGGTTGGTTATATCCTTGGCCTGAATCCGGCGGCGGCGCTGATCAGCTTATTCGAACCGAGCTTTTCCAAACAGGCTTTCCTCGTCCGGGGAACGACGCTCAACGCGGATGCGCCGATTCAGCTGTGGCAGGAATTTGTGGTGGTGTACAGCGTGGTCATCATCGTGTCGCTCTGGATCAGCATCCGCCGGATTCGCCCGGTTCGCCGTAGAAGGAAGCAGGCAGAGACAGACGGCACGGATGGCGGAGCAACGATGGAGCCCGTGAAGTAAGTACTGGACGGGATTTAAAGAAAGCAGGACGGGATGATAAGGACACTGGCCGAGTATTTTATCCATTAAAAAGGAGGTGGAAACCATGGACCCGATCATGCAGGCGATCCACCGGGCCCGCGCCCGTCTGCAGGTCTTCAGAATGCTGAGGTATTTGGCATATGGGTTGTCCTGCGGACTGATCGCAGCGCTGCTTTTCCTGCTCGCCGCCAGGCTGTGGCCGATTCCTTTCTACCAGCTGGCGGCTGCCGGGCTTGCGGTAGCAGGAGCGGCCGCCGGTCTGGCTGCCGGGCTGCTGCACCGCATCCGTGTGAAGGAAGCGGCTGAAGCGATGGATCTCGCCAGCGGCAGTGCGGAGCGAAGCGACATGATGGTGACCGCGTTGTCTTTTGCCGGGAACGATTCGGCGGCGGCTCGATGGCAGCGGACCCAGGCGGCCGAATACGGACGCCTGTTTGCGGCGCAGATGAAGACAAGGCTGAGAATGCCGAAGCTGACGAAGTGGTGGGCTGGCTGCGGCGGGGGGCTTGCCGTATGCCTTGCTCTGGCGCTGCTGCCAAGTCCGATGGATGATAAGCTTGCCCAAGCGGCGGAGCAGAAGCAGTGGGTTCAGGAGCAGCGAAAGAAAACGGAGGATCTGGTGAAAGAGCTCGAAACGAAGAAGCTGGATCTGACGGCGAAAAAACCGCTGGACGACCACCTCAAGACGCTGCAAAAGGAACTGGACGGGACCAAAGATCCGGACCGTGCCTTGGAGCAGCTGGAGAAAACGATGAAGGCGATGGAGCAGACGGCCAAACAGCAGGAAGAGAAGGCGCAGAACCTGTCGGAGCTGGGCCGGAAGATGCAGCAGACGCCCCAGCTGTCTTCCATCGGGAAGAGCCTGGAGCAGAAGGATCAGGCTGCGATGAAAAAAGCGCTGGACCAGCTGAAGCAGCAGATCCGGAAGCTGTCGCCGGAAGAGAAGGAGCAGCTGCGGGAGGCTCTGAAGAAGATGGCCGAAGAGGCCGGGAAGAAACAGGACACCAAGGCCCTTCAAGAAGCGCTCAACAAGGCGGAGCAGGCGCTGGCCGGCACGGACCCTTCCAAGCTGGACGAAGCCCTGAAGGGGCTGGAGGATGAGCTGGCCAAAGCGATTGCCGCGAGCCAGGCGTCTTCCAGCCAATCCGACGCCGCTTCGGCATTGGCCGCAAGCCTGGCATCGCAGGGGCTCGGCCTGGCTTCGCAGATGACGGCGGCCGGCATGCCCGTATCGGATGCCTGGGCCACCGGCGGCGCGGCGGAACAGCTGGCCCTGGCGGATTCGGCCGGGATGGGCGAACCTTCGGACAGCGGCGGAGGCGATCCATCGGAGCCGATTGACGGGGCGGGCCAAGGTAATAGTCCCGGCCAGGGATCCGGCAATGGATCTGGAAGCGGATCCGGTTCCGGCGCCGGCCAGGGCGGATCCGGACGCGGCGGCTCGGGCCAGGGGCCGGGAGGTTCCGGCGCAGGCCTCGGCCAAGGCGGACGCGAGCTCGTCACGACGCCGCGCGAATTCGCCGGCAAAGGGAACGTGCAGGCGGACAAAGGTCCGATTCAAGGCGGCGGCGGAACGGTCCAGAAAGGCGGCGTGGCTCCGGGAGTCGAGGGAACGAGCCGTCCTTACGAGGAAGTATACAAAGAATATGAGGCCGAGGCTAAAAAGTCGCTGGGGCGCAGCGACCTGCCGCAGCAGATGCAGGGCCTGGTCGAGGAATATTTTACGGGAATCAATCCGAATCCCTGATCTACAATTGAGGAGGAAGGCTAATGCTGGATACGCAAATTCATCCGGAAGCTTGGAAAGAGACGATATCCCGGGTACGGGAGCAGATCGCCGAGGTGATCGTTGGCCAGCAGGAGGTCGTCGAGCAGATGCTGTGGTGCATCTTTGCGGGAGGCCATGCTCTTCTGGAAGGCATTCCCGGTCTGGGCAAGACGATGCTGGTCCGTACGATTGCCGACACGCTCGACCTGTCGTTCTCGCGCATCCAGTTTACGCCGGATTTAATGCCAAGCGACATTACGGGGACGCAGGTCATTTCTTTCGGCCGTCAGGGGGAAACCTCGATGTCTTTTCAGCGCGGGCCGCTCTTCAGCAGCATCGTGCTGGCGGACGAGATCAACCGGGCGACCCCGAAAACGCAGAGCGCTTTGCTCGAGGCGATGCAGGAGAAAACGGTGACGGTTGGCAGCGAGACGCACGTTCTGCCGAAACCGTTCTTCGTCCTGGCGACGCAAAACCCGCTTGAAAACGAAGGAACCTATCCGCTGCCGGAAGCCCAGCTGGACCGGTTCCTGCTCAAAATTCTCGTGCCGTATCCGGGAAGCGAGGAGCTGAAGGAAATTGTCCGGCGGACAACGACGAACCGTCAGCCCGAGGTGCGGAAGCAGGCCGGTGCCGCTGAGCTGCTGGAAATCCAGCAGGGAGCAAGAGAAGTGCTGGTCTCCGATGAAGTGCTGGATTATGCGGCCAGGCTGCTGATGATGACCCATCCGGAAGAGGCGTCGGCGCCGGAGGGCGTCAAGAAGTACGTGCGCTTCGGTTCGGGGCCGCGCGGCATCCAGTCGATCATTTCGGCGGGGAAGGTCCGGGCGGTCTGCCAAGGCAGGATGCACCTGTCCACCGGCGATATCCATGCCGTCGCGGTGCCGGCACTGCGGCACCGGATATTTTTGAACTTTGAAGGCCAGGCCATGGGCATTACGACGGACCAGGTGATCCGCGAGATGCTCGAGCGGGCGGAGGCGCAGGGATGAGCGCGGAATACCTGCTGCCCCCGGACTGGATGGTCCGGCTGGAGCGGATGAGCCTTGGCTCTGCAAAGCGTGTGGCCGGTACCCTGCAGGGCAAGCGGCGCTCCAGCCGGCTCGGCTCTTCGCTCGAATTCGCCGATTACCGGCCTTACGCTCCCGGGGATGACATCCGCAGGTTCGACTGGGGCGTGTATGCGCGGACAGGCAAACCGTTCGTCCGGCAGTTTATGGACGAGCAGGAGCTGATGGTCAGCCTGTACGTGGACTGCTCGGCATCGATGGATTTTGCAGGCGGGACCCGGGGACGGGAGGGGAATGAAGCGAATCCCTCCAAGCTGCGGTATGCGAAGCAGCTGGCCGCCAGCATCGGATATGTTGCGCTGTGCTCTTACGAACGGCTGCAGGCCTGCTGCTTCAGCAGCCAGATCGACGCCCGCCTGCCCGTGCTCCGCGGGCGCGGGGCGGCCCACCGGCTGTTTCGGTTTTTTCAGGACGCGGCCCCCGGAGAAGAAGGAGGCCTGGCGGCCGCCTTCGGCGCACCAGGAGCGATGCCCAGACTGCCGGGGATGACCTGGATCTTCTCGGACTTTTGGCTGGATGAACGGGAGAAGGATCTCGGGCTGATGCTGAGCCGCCTAAGAGGGGCGGGGCAGGAAGTCGTACTCGTTCAGGTGCTGGCTCCGGAGGAAATCGACCCGGCCTACAGCGGCGACTTAAGACTGATCGACAGCGAGCTGGGCACCGGGAAGGATATCGCCTTCACCGGCAAAGTGTTACGGGCCTACCAGGACGAGCTTGAACGGTATCAGGAATACCTGATGAAGCTGGCTGCAGATCGCGGCATGACCTTCATCCGGGTTTCGACAGATATGAGCCTGCAAAAGGCGGTGTTTGGCGTAATGGCGGAGGCAGGTCTCGTCATCGCCTGACGAGCTTGGCGTACAGAGAAAGGGGGAAGCATTGTGGGAATCGGTTCATGGGCAGGGCTGTGGTTTGCGCTCAGCATACCGGCGATTCTGCTGATGTATTTGCTCAAACGCAAGTTTATAGACACCACCGTGCCCAGCCACCTGCTGTGGGACCGGGTGCTGAAAAATATCGAAGCCAACCGCCCGTGGCAGAAGCTGCAAAATCGCCTGCTGCTGTGGCTGCAGCTGCTTGCCGCTGCGCTGCTCGTTTTTGCCCTGCTGCAGCCTTATCTGTGGGTATCCGGAAATAGCGGGGGGCATATCGTCTTCGTCGCCGATACATCCGGGAGCATGGGTGCCATAGCGGCGCCGGCAGCCGGCAATGCAGGACAGTCTTCCCAGGACCCGCAGGAGACGCGGATCGAACGAATGAAATTCGAGATGAAGCAGTACGTGAAGAAGCATGCCCGCGGCAGCGAGGTTACCCTGCTCAGCATGAAATCCGAGCCCGACGTGATCATTTCCCGGGAAAAGGATGCGAAGCGCATTCAGGATGCGATCGACGGTCTCACGCCTTACTACGGTCAGGCGGCGTATAATGAGACGCTGTCGCTGGCCTCTGCGCTTACGCGGGAGGAGCAGGACGCGGAGGTTGTTCTTTTTACGGACGGCGAATGGAAGGGCGCCAGCGACCAGGTGACGTTTGAAGTTCCTGCACACACAGTCCTGGTTGGAAACGGTCCGGTGAAAAATGCCGGCATCCAGCAGTTTGGCATTCAGCAGGGCAAGGAAGGTAATGATGCGGTGGCCGTGCTTGGCTCGAGCGGGACATGGGATGCGCCGGTCGACGTACGCATTTATGGGGACAACAAGCTGCTGCGTACCGAATCGGCCGATCTTACCCGGCACAGCGCCACGCTGGTTCTGCAGTCTCTGCCGCCGGCTGACGTGTACCGGATTGAGCTGGATGGCGATGACGGATATGCCGCGGACAACGCAGCTTACGCTTTTGGGAAGAGCAGCCGGGAGCCGAGCATTCTGCTGCTGACGCCGGGCAATCTGTTTCTGGAAAAGGCGCTGCAGCTGACCGGAGCGCAGGTGACCCGGATGACAACGGAAGAGGCGGCATCCAGCAATTCCGCGAAAACGGCGGATTCAGGGAACGCTGCGTCTGTTCCACAGGTTCCCAAGGATCCGCCGGATTTGATCGTTGTGGACGGGCAGGCGCCTGCTTTTACGAAGGAAGGTTCCTGGAAGCAGCTGCTTGAAGAGACCCCGCTGTGGTCGATCGGCGGCAGCGGTCCGGAAGTCAAGGTGAACGGTCAGGAGCCTAAAGTATCCGATCATCCGGTGAACCGGTACATCACGATGAAAGGCCTCTACGTGGGCGAGCTGCACAAGGAACCGCTGCCGGCCTGGGCCGAGCCGCTGGTGACGATCGGCGGTACGCCGGCAATATATGCAGGCAAGGAAGCGGGACATCCGCGGCTGTCGTTTCTGTTCCGGCTGCAGGACACGGATCTGCCGCTGTCGGCGGAATTTCCGATCCTCGTCCATAACGCGGTTTCTTGGCTGAACGAAGGCGAAGGTATGGGCCTCGGCAGGGTAACAGCCGGATCGGGCATGGAGGTGCCGATCGCAGCGGATGCGGAGCAAGCGGAATGGAAGGTGCAGCATACCGGGGTGCCTGGTGCGGGAGCGCCGGTTCCGAAGGTGCAAAAACGGGAGCGGGCGATATCCTCCCTGCAGATGGCGCCGCAAGTACCTGGATTGTATGCTTTTGAAGAGCGAAACAGTCAGGGGAACACCACCAGCTATCTGGTGGAGGCGGCTGCCGATCCTTTTGAGGGGACCTTTGCCTCCTCTAAACCGGTTGTTTTGAAATCGGGCCAAGACGATACAGGCAGGGCTGAGGCAGGTGCCGGAGAACAGGCAGGGAATCCGGGAACGGATGGGAAAATCGGTCAAAGCCGCTACTCGCTCATGTGGCTGGCCGCCGCCGTCGTACTGCTGATGATCGTGACCGAATGGGGGGTGTACCAGCGTGGGCGTTCAATTTAATCACCCTTGGCTGCTGCTCTTGCTCCTTCCGCTGGCGCTTCTGATGGTGTATGCGTACAAATCGGACTTTCGCCTGGCCGGCCGCCGCAAAACCTGGGCGATCGCCATCCGTTCCGTGATCCTGCTGCTGCTCGTGCTGATGCTGTCCGGATTGCAATCTTATACTGTATTGCACCAAAAGAAGGTCGTATATGTCGTTGACCGCTCGATGAGCATGACGGACACGGAAAGCGCCGAAGCGTTTATTGGACAATCGGCCAAAGGCAAGGAAGCGAAGGACACCGTCGCGGTGGTATCAACGGGTCTGGACGCGGCTGTTGAGCAAAAAGAGACCCATGAGCTCCCGGGCTCCCTTCGGCTGAATGCGGACCTGAAGCGGGAATACACGAATCTGGAAGCCGGCATGACGCTCTCCGGGAGCATGCTGGACAGCCGCTCGGATTCCCGGATCGTCCTGATCACCGACGGGGAGGAGAATGTCGGCAGCATGCTGTCGGCCGGACGGCTGTTGAAGAACCAGGGCATCCCGGTTGACGTGCTGGAGATGCCTTCGTCCGAACAGCAGGACGTCTCCGTGGAGGAAGTCAACGTCCCGGAGAAGCTCTACCAAGCAGAGTCCTATTATATTGAAGTACTGGTGCGGAGCACCTATAAAGGCAAGGGTGAGCTTCGGCTGTATGAAGACAACGCCGAGATCGGCCGCGAGTCGGTGGACGTGACCCCGGGAGACAACCGGTACGCTGTGAAGGGGCTGGCGAAAAAAACGGGGCTCCACCGCTACCGTGCCGAAATTTTCATGGACGGCGACCGCCAGTCGGCCAACAATGCGGGATATGCCTTTACCCGGGTGGAAGGTCCGCCCAAGGTGCTGATCGTGGAAGGCGAGAAGGGAAACGCAGCCAATCTTGCGTCAGCTCTCTCATCGGGCCTGGTGCAGTACGAGCGGATCGATCCGAGTGTTCTGCCACTGGAGCCGGCGAAATATGCAGCGTATGATTCCATCATTTTTAACAACGTTTCCGGTGACCAGGTGGGCGAGCGGCGGATGGCCATGATCGAACAGGCGGTCCGCACCTACGGGGTCGGTTTTATGATGGCCGGTGGCGAGGACAGCTACGGCATGGGCGGCTATTTCAAGACGCCGATCGAAAAGCTGCTCCCCGTGTCCATGGAGCTGGAGGGCAAGCGGGAGATCCCGTCCCTCGGTCTGATCCTGGTCATTGACCGTTCGGGCAGTATGAGCGGGGACAAAATGGAGCTCGCCAAGGAAGCGGCGATCCGTACGGTGGAAATGCTGAGATCCAAGGATACGGTCGGCGTGCTCGCCTTTGATTCCCAGTCGTGGTGGGTCGTGACCCCTCAGCCCTTGGCGAACGGCAAGGAAGACGTCATTTCGCAGATTCAGTCCATCCAAAGCGATGGCGGAACTGATATTTACCCGGCCGCGGCGTCCGCCGTGGAGGAAATGCTGAAGGTCAAGGCCCAGCGGAAGCATATCATTCTGATGACCGACGGACAGTCGGCCGGAAACGGCGAATACAGCGATTTGATCGAGCAAATGAAGGGCGGCAAAATCACGATGTCCACGGTTGCGGTCGGAATGGACGCGGACGTCAATCTGCTGCAGTCGCTGGCGGATGAGGCCAAGGGCCGATACTACTTTGTGGATGACGCTTCATCGATACCGTCGATTTTCAGCCGCGAAGCCGCGATGATGTCCAAGTCCTACATCGTGGACAAACCGTTTGTGCCGGCACTGCAAAACGGCGGGGACTGGACGTCTTTGTTCGAAAATGGCGTGCCGCAAGTTTACGGCTATGTCGCCACCACGCCGAAGCAGGGGGCGCAGACGGTGCTGACCAGTCCGGAGCCCGACCCGCTGCTGGCGAGGTGGCAGTACGGATCCGGCCGAACCGTCGCCTGGACGAGCGACCTGATGGGCAAATGGTCGAAGGACTGGGTAGCTTGGCCCGCCTTCTCCAATGTCGTGACCCAGATGGTAAAGTGGACCTTCCCGCAGTTTACGGCTTCCCCGTATGAGGTAAGCACGCAGATCGAGGGGAACCAGGTCCGTTTTGAAGTCAAATCGGATACGGCGGGCACGGATCAACTGCAGGTGGTTATTACCGGGGATGATTTGCAGGAACATAAGGTGGATCTCGTTCAGGAGGCGCCGGGAAGCTATACCGGAGAGCTACCGGTGGACCAGTCCGGTTCGTATCTGATGACGCTGCTCGATGGCAGCGGCAAGCCGGCTGCGCCCGGCACCGGGCTGGTCGTCCCTTACTCTCCGGAATACCGGATTGCGGACGGGAATGCGGATCAGGGGCTTCAGCGATTGGCTGAGCTGACCGGCGGCCGAGTGCTGTCGATGGACCATCCGGAGCAGGTATTTGCCGCCAAAGCCAAGCCGAGCCGCCAGCTCCATGATTGGAGCTATGCGCTGCTGGCCGCGGCCCTGGTGCTGTGGGTGGCGGACATTGCCGTCCGCCGCCTGGCGCTCCCGTGGGGCGCCATCGCTGCGCGGGCCGCCGCCATCCTGCGGCGGCGGCAAGCACCGGCCGGCGGGGCGGAGGCCCCGGACGCCGGCCTGGGCCGGTTGGCGGCGCGCAAGCAGCGCACCGCCGCCTTCTACGGCGGCCGCAACGCCGGGCCGCCGGCACCGGCGCCGCAGGCGCGCGCGGAGCGCGGCGCGGCCGGCGCCAGCGGGCGCAGCCCGCAGGAAGCCGGAGCGGAGCGTCCGGCTTCGGGGGCGTCCCGCCCGGCGGCTTCGCCTTCGCCGCCGCGCGGGGCGCCAACAGCCCGGCCGCCGGAGGCCGGGCCGGGCAAGGAAGCTGCGGCGCAAAGCCCGCCGCAGCCGGAGGAAGAGCGGTCCGCAGCGATGGACCGCCTGCTGGCCGCGCGCAAGCGGAACCCGCGCTAGGGCGCGGACCACGCTAAATTTACTCAAACCAAAGAACCCCTTGGAGGCAGGAGGGCTGAGGCCCGCCAGCGAATGCCATTCCAAGGGGTTCTTTTTCATATGAATTTTCAATTACAATATGTGAATTTTCAATTATAACATCTTCTCTCAGGTAACCGACGTTCCCTGCGAACTCCCGCCGGCAGTGAGCTCCCAGCGGCATGTCATCGTCAGCACGTCCCCGCTCAGTTCGGCGGACAGCCGGCCGCCCATCTTCTCCATCAGGCTGCGGGCGATGGACAGGCCGAGGCCGGTCCCTTTACCGGAGCGCGTTTGGTCGGCTGTATAGAACCGGTCAAACAGCAGGGAGGGATCGGTGCCGGCGAGATGCGGGGCATCATTGCGGATGACCAGCACCGCCTCGTTATTTTGCCGCTTCAGCCCGATGCCGACTTCGCCGAGCGTGTGCTTGATCGTATTGAGCAGCAGGTTTTCGATGACCCGTTTGACGGCCGACTCATCCGCAAACCCGATGATCTCCTCTTCAGGAAACTCCAGGATTGGGGTGATACTGCAGTCGGTGAACTGGTCGTACAGGCTCATGATCACGTCCTGCAGCACCGGGACGAAACGGATGCGCGCCGGCTTCAGCTCGTAATCGGTGGACTCGATCACGGACAGCTCGAAAAAATCGTTCAGCAGCGCCTGCAGACGCTGCGAACGGTGTTTGATCACACTTAAGTAGGCATGCTTTTCTTCGGGACTGAGGTCCTCGGCCTCAAGGAGCTGAATATAGCCGAAGATCGACGTCAACGGCGTGCGGATATCATGGGACATGTTGGCGATCGCCTGCTTCAGCTCGTTTTCCGTTCGGCGCTGCATGGCGCCGCTCTCGGTCACCCGGTCGATCAGACGGTTGATTTCAGCCGCAAGCGATTCAAGATCTTTTTCGTAATAGGACAAATCGGTTTTTTTGCCCGATCTGCCTTCGTTGTAGCTCTTCAACTGGGCGGTTACCCGCCGAAGTTCCCTTCGCATCCGCAGGAGGCGGACGACGAGCAGAGCAATAACGGCGACAGCGACAATGGTGACGTAGAGCATCGTTTGTCCGCCTCCTTTGGTTAGATGGTTTCCCACGAAAATAGATTCACTACCTTGCAGCTCATTGATTGTATGGGGTTGCTACTTACAGTTGCTTCTTACTTAATCTCCTTCTTCCGGAAGGCCAGAATGCCCAAAGCTCCAAACATCAGGAACCAAACGACCGGAACCACGACCATGGCGCTGAGCTGTCCACCGCTTCGTTCCAGCATCGGCACGTTGTTGACCAGCTTGAATACGGAGTAATCATAAATGGTGCCTATAAATGGAACGTACTTTCCAGCCCCCGTTAGCATGGAATCCATCAGCAGGAAGAAAATGAACAAAAATCCGATCGATTTGCCGCTGTCGGTCAGCAGGGTGGAAAACAAGGCGGCAATGCCGGCAAATCCGGCCGCATAGAGGACGGTAAATCCCAGGGCTCGCAGTACAAAAAGCAGCGGTAACGATCCCGCGTCCCCATTTGCGATCACCATCACGGCTGTCGCTACCACAGGCAAGGCGAGCGCAAGCAAGGCCGTACCAACGGTGAAGACCAGCAGCTTTGCGGCGAACAGCCGGATCCGACTGTTGCCGGAAGAGGCGATGCATTTCATGACGCCGGTCGAATATTCGCTGGAAATAAAGAACCCGGCCAGCAGGGCGGCGGAGAACTTCAGCACATAGGCGTTGCCGGCCAGCACATTTTGCATAAACTCCAGGCTCGTGACTTCCGGCTCGCCGGCGGTATGGTCCATGACGACGAGCAGGGGATACACGATGGCGGCCGCCGCAATGCACAGGAGCAGGGTCCGGAACGAGAGGTCCTTGCGCAGCTTGAACCATTCCGCTTTGATGACGTTGCTCATGGCTGCACACCTCCGATCCGTTTCGTGAAAAACGTCTCCAGGTCTTCGCCTTTCGGCATAAACTGCTCGATCTCCAGGCCGGATGCGGCTAATGCGGTCGATACGCGACCGGGATGCTCCAAATGATCGTAGAGCTGGATGGACCCGTCCGGCATGACCTCGAATTCCGTGGTGTCCAGACGGTTCTGCAGGACCGATGCCGCCGCGGCAGGGTCGTTGACTTTGATATGAATGAACTGCCGGCATTTCTCCTGCAGTTCCTTGGCCGTCAGTTCCTCGAGCAGGACGCCGCGGTGAATGATGCCGTAATGGGTGGCCAGCAGATGCAGCTCGCTTAAAATATGGCTGGAAATCAGGATGGTGATCCGCCGTTCCTGGTTCAGCCGCTTGAGCAGCTCGCGCATTTCGACGACGCCCATAGGGTCAAGCCCATTGGTAGGCTCGTCCAGAATGAGAAACTCCGGATCACCCAGCAGGGCGATCGCCAGGCCCAGACGCTGCTTCATGCCCAGCGAGAAGTTTTTCGCCTTTTTCCGACCGGTCCCTTCCAGGCCCACCAGTTCGAGCGATCGCTTGACGATATCTTTTCCGGGAATGCCCCGCAGAAGCCGGTTGGCTTCGACGTTCTCCTCCGCCGTCATTTGCGGGAACAGCGCCGGGCTTTCAATGATCGATCCGATGCGTTTGCGCGCCTCGTTTGTTTCCGCAGGACCGCTGTATCCGAATAGCTCCACTGAGCCTTCCGTCGGAAAGGCCAGCCCCGCGGCGATGCGGATGAGCGTGGATTTGCCGGCTCCGTTTTGCCCAATGAATCCGTAAATGGCCCCCCGTTTGATCGAGAGATTCACCTTATCCAAAGCGATGCCGTTTTTGAACGTTTTGGTAAGATTGGTGGTGCGAAGAACATATTCGCTCATGGTTTTCTCATCAGCCTCCCTCCAGTGATAGGCTCAGTGTATTCCGGAAAGCGTAAGAGAAGTTTAAGACAATTCTTAAGAAAGGCTTAAGTCTGAAGAGGCGACTGCGGCCGGTACAAGACTGCAGCGGATAACGCTATGCTGTTGAAGGATGCGGCTGTACAGCCCTGAAAGGCAGCGACCTAAGCTCCACCAACTTCTCACGGCTTCAGCCGGTAGCCGATGCCCCAGACGGTTTCGATCCACTCCTCGCCGGGGCAAGCTTTGGCCAGTTTGCTGCGCAGATTGCTCATATGTACGTTGACGGTATTGTCATCCCCGAGAAACTCCTCGCCCCAGATGCTTTCATACAGATTGGATTTGGAAAATACCTTTTTGGGCGATGCCATGAGCAGATGAAGGATATCGAACTCGCGGGCGGTCAGGGAAATCGGCTCGCCGTCGGCGTGTACGGTTTTGGCTTCCGGGTCGAGCAGCAAATTTTTATGCGAATAGATGACCGGCTTGGCGGAGTTCGCTGCACGATGGACCCGTCTAAGATGCGAGTCGATGCGTGCAGATACTTCCTCGATGTCGAACGGCTTCGTGATATAGTCGTCGGCACCGCCGCGGAGGGCAGCGATCTTTCCGGACTGGTCGCCCTTGGCGGAAATGATCATTACCGGCGGAGCGCCGTGTTCCCGAACTTCTTTCAGTACTTCCTCGCCGGATAAGCCGGGAAGCATCAAATCCAGAAGGACCATGTCCCAGGGCTGCTGCTTCAAATAAATGAGGGCCTCGGTTCCGGAAAAGGCGGGCTGTGCGGTATATCCGCTGCGGCGGACGATGCTGCAGAGCAGGCCGCTGATGTCGTTGTCGTCTTCCACGACCAGAATGTGCGTATTTCCGTTCATTTGACGTTTTCACCTCGGTTACATGCAGTTGAGTTACGAACTATCATACCCGAAGAAACGGCTGTTTCCAATGGTTTTTGCTGTTTCAGGACCGGATCGTGCGGGTCATAGATGGAAGACGCGTCAACCCGCAGGGGTACATGAAAAAAGTTTGAAACTATTGCCAGACGGAGGGAGGGCGAGACTTCGCTCAATACCGCTCGGCTCTTGGCTTCGGGCGGGATCTGCTGCCCCTTTTTCCGATCTGATATGCTCCGCATAATGACCTTCTTCATGGGGAATGGTGATAAAGGTTATGGAAAAGAAGAAAGGCAAGTGTTATAATAAGTCAAAATGAAACATTCAAGCGGATGTTCTTCTAAGCCGCCGGGTTTTTCCGTGCTTTCAAGTGTGCCCGCTTCATGTTAATTTCCCAGAAATACTGAGGAGGATAACCATGACTGACAAGAATCAAGCGATTGACAAGGCCGAGAACGCGACCATCGATAATCTGTCGATTACGACGATCCGTACCCTCGCGATCGATGCGATCGAGAAAGCCAACTCCGGACATCCGGGTATGCCGATGGGCTCTGCACCAATGGGATACCAGCTGTTCGCAAAGACGATGAACCACAATCCGGAGAATCCGACTTGGATTAACCGCGACCGTTTTGTTCTCTCCGCTGGGCACGGCTCTATGCTGCTGTACAGCCTGCTTCACCTGAGCGGATACGATCTTCCAATGGAAGAACTGAAACAATTCCGTCAATGGGGAAGCCTGACTCCAGGTCACCCAGAGTTCGGTCACACAGCTGGCGTTGACGCAACGACAGGTCCTCTTGGACAAGGCGTGGCTATGGCCGTTGGTATGGCAATGGCTGAAGCTCAGCTGGCTGCAACTTACAACAAAGACAACTACAAAGTGGTTGACCACTATACGTACGCGATCTGCGGCGACGGCGACCTGATGGAAGGTATCTCGCATGAGGCTGCTTCTTTGGCGGGCCATCAACAGCTCGGCAAGCTGATCATGCTGTACGATTCCAATGACATTTCCCTCGACGGTAAACTAAACCTGTCCTTCTCCGAAAACGTACAAAAGCGTTTCGAAGCATACGGATGGCAAGTGCTGCGCGTGGAAGACGGCAACGATCTTCCGGCCATCGAGAAAGCCATTGCGGAAGCGCAAGCCGAAACGAGCAAACCGACCCTGATCGAAGTGAAAACCGTCATCGGTTACGGAAGCCCGAACAAACAAGGTAAAGGCGGCCATGGCGGTACTCACGGATCCCCGCTGGGTGCGGAAGAAGCCAAGCTGACCAAAGAATTCTACAAATGGGTATACGAAGAAGACTTCTACGTGCCTGAAGAAGTTCGCGCTCATTTCGCGAAAGTGAAAGAACACGGCGTGAAAGTCAACAAAGAATGGAACGAGCAGTTCGAAGCTTACAAGAAAGCTTATCCTGAACTGGCCGCTCAATTCGAAAAGGCTGTTGCCGGCGACCTTGCTGAAGGATGGGACAAAGACCTTCCGAAGTATTCCGTGGAAGACAAAGCCGTATCGACACGCGTTGCTTCCGGTAACGCCCTGAACGGTCTAACAGGCGGCGTACCACAGCTGCTGGGAGGATCCGCCGACTTGGAAAGCTCCACGATGACTCACCTGAACAACCTGGCCAACTTCACGCCTGACAGCCGCGAAGGCCGCAACATCTACTTCGGCGTACGCGAATTCGCGATGGCTGCAGTGATGAACGGCATGACGCTGCATGGCGGACTGAAAGTATTCGGCGGTACGTTCTTCGTATTTACCGACTACCTGCGTCCGGCGGTTCGTCTGGCTTCGATCATGAAGCTGCCTGTCACTTATGTTCTGACTCATGACAGTATTGCTGTTGGTGAAGACGGTCCTACCCATGAACCGATCGAACAGCTGGCATCGCTGCGCATCATTCCTGGATTGACTGTGATCCGTCCGGCTGACGCCAACGAAACATCGGCTGCCTGGGCTTACACCGTTGAAAATAAAGAGAACCCGGTAGCGCTCGTATTGACGCGCCAAAACCTGCCAATCCTGGCCGCTACGGTTGAGGGTGCACGCGAAGGCATCAAGCGCGGTGCTTATGTAGTAGCTGACGCGAAGAACGGCAAACCTCAAGCGCAAATCATCGCAACGGGTTCCGAAGTACAGCTGGCTGTGAAAGCTGCCGAAGCGCTGTCCAAAGAGGGCATCGAGGTTCGCGTCATCAGCATGCCAAGCTGGGATCTGTTCGAAAAACAAGATCAAGCTTACAAAGATTCCGTCCTGCTGCCTGACGTCAAAGCGCGTCTTGCCATCGAAATGGCTTCGCCATTCGGTTGGGAACGCTATGTCGGCGACAAAGGCGACATTCTCGGCATCTCCATCTTTGGCGCATCCGCTCCTGGCAACCGCGTCATCGAAGAATACGGATTTACGGTGGACAATGTAGTCAGCCGTGTCAAAGGGCTGCTGTAAGGTCATAGCCGTTTAATTCATATTTTGAGTTCAAAAGGAGCAGTGAGCACATGTCGCAGTTCAGCAATGCCACCATCGTCAAAGCAGCCAACGTCTATTATGACGGCCAGGTGACCAGCCGCACCGTCATTCTGGAAGATGGTAGCAAGGTTACGCTCGGAATCATGCTTCCGGGCACGTATGAATTTGGGACGGACGGTCCTGAAATTATGGAGATCCTGTCCGGCCACCTGAAGGTCCTTCTTCCCGGTGAAGAATCCTGGCAAGAAATTCAGGGAGCACACACGTTTCACGTGCCTGCCCATTCCAAATTCGCTCTGGAAGTGTTCAGCGTAACCGATTACTGCTGCTCCTACCCGGCGGAGTAACGAAAAAGGGTAAGTCCGTCATCTGGCGGACTTACCCTTTTCTCTCCGGTAAACTCAATTTTCTGCATAATTTGGAGCCGTTCCATTCAACCTATGGCTGTATATGGAAGGAGCCTGTCCATTATTGCAGCGGCTTGCCGCCGATCGTCTGTCCGATCCATGCTTCATAGCATTTGACGACAGCGGAAAGGTCCTCATCTCCGAAGCCCTGCGTCTGCCCGGCTTGAAACAGGCTTTTTGCCAGATTCAGCATCGGGGACGGTACGCCAGTGGCGTCTGTGAGGGAGGAGGCAAGCTTCAGGTCTTTGAGCATCAGCGCAAGGGAGAACTGGTTGCTGAAGTCGTGGTCGATGATCTTCCGGCCTTTCAGGTCCGCGGCCTTGCTGCCGGCCGAACCGAGCTGCACCAGCTCGAGGAAGCTGTCCGCAGGAATGCCGGATTTGGCGGCGATGGCGAAGCCTTCCGCCAGGGCCAGGTTGTTGATGCCGACCATCGTATTATGGGCAAGCTTGGCAACGGAACCGCTGCCGCTTGGTCCCATATGGATGACCTTCTTGCCCAGCGTATCAAACAGGCCGGATGCGGCTTCCAGCACGGAAGCTTCTCCGCCGACCATAAATACGAGTGTGCCGTCGATGGCTGCCGGCTTGCTGCCGGTAACCGGTGCGTCGAGGAAATAAGCTCCGAGCTTGTGAACCTCGGCGGCCAGCTCTTTGACGAGCCCCGGGGAAATGGTGCTGCTGTCAATGACGGTGGTGCCTTGAGCCAGCGTTTTCAGAATGCCATCTTCGCCGTAAAACACCTCGCGGATGGAATCGTCATTGCTGACCATCGTGATGACCGCATCCTGTCCTGAGGCCGCTTCGGCAGGAGTGGCGGCTTGGGACGCGCCTTCCCGGACAAGCGCTTCGGCCTTGGAAACCGTGCGGTTATAGACGGTTACCTCGTAACCTTGTTTTAACAAATTGGAAGCCATGGGCGCTCCCATGGTGCCCAGTCCGATGAAGCCTATTTTTTTCATGAGAATCACCTTTTCCTGTGAGATATAAGCATTCATTAAGTTTACCATGAGGCCATGCGACAATCCATGGGGGGAGAAGTGAAATTGTGGGTGGATAAGCTTCATATTGTCCTTGCCAAATGCAGTGAAATTACAGTATCCTATTCTAAAGCTGTTTTTTTCGGAGCGTAAATAGAATAGAGATGAAGCCAAACTAGGAGGTTTACATTAGATATGTCTACCAAATTAAATTTCGATTACAGTAAGGCGCTCTCCTTTATCGGTCAGCACGAAGTGGATTATCTGGCAGAGCCGATCCGACTCGCTCACGAGCAGCTTCATAACAAGACAGGCGTAGGTTCTGACTTCTTGGGATGGATCGATCTTCCTACCCAATACGACAAGGAAGAATTTGCACGCATCCAAAAAGCAGCAGCGAAAATCCAAAGCGATTCTGACGTTCTGATCGTCATCGGAATCGGCGGATCTTACCTCGGCGCACGCGCGGCGATTGAAGCTCTGTCCCATTCCTTCTATAATGTATTACCAAAGGACAAGCGCAAGACGCCTGAGATCTATTTCGCCGGCAACAACATCAGCTCCACTTACGTGGCGCATTTGCTCGATCTGATCGAAGGCAAGGACTTCTCCGTGAACGTCATTTCCAAGTCCGGCACAACGACGGAGCCTGCGATTGCATTCCGTATTTTCAAAGCCGAGCTGGAGAAGAAATACGGCAAGGAAGAAGCCCGCAAGCGTATCTATGCAACAACCGACAAGGAAAGAGGAGCCCTCAAGAAGCTCGCGAATGAAGAAGGCTATGAGTCCTTTATCATTCCGGACGACGTGGGCGGAAGATATTCCGTACTGACTGCGGTTGGCTTGCTGCCAATTGCTACTGCCGGAATCAACATCGAAGAGATGATGCAGGGTGCCGCTGACGCTTCCAAGGAATTCAGCAACCCGAACGTGCATGAGAACCTCAGCTACCAATACGCTGCCGTGCGTAACGCACTGTACCGCAAAGGCAAAGCCATCGAGATTCTCGTGAACTACGAGCCTTCTCTTCACTTCGTATCCGAGTGGTGGAAACAGCTGTACGGCGAAAGCGAAGGCAAGGACTACAAAGGCATTTATCCGGCATCCGTCGACTTCTCGACCGATCTGCACTCCATGGGACAATTCGTTCAGGAAGGCAGCCGCAACATTTTCGAAACCGTCATCCAGGTGGACAATGTAGCGAAGCAAATTACGATCGAGAGCGATCCGGACGATTTGGACGGCCTGAACTTCCTGGCTGGCAAAACGATGGATTTCGTCAACAAAAAGGCCTTCCAAGGCACGATGTTGGCACATACAGACGGACAGGTTCCTAACCTGATCGTAACCGTACCGGATATGACTCCGTATTCCTTCGGATATCTGGTGTACTTCTTTGAAAAGGCGTGCGGTATCAGCGGCTATCTGCTTGGGGTCAATCCGTTTGACCAGCCTGGCGTGGAAGCCTATAAGAAGAACATGTTCGCTTTGCTCGGCAAACCGGGCTATGAGGAAGAAAAAGCGAAGCTGGAAGCAAGACTGTCCGAATAAGAATAACATCAGCAACTTTTGAATAGACATACAAAGCTAGGGAAGCAGTTCACCGGTTAATCAACAGCGGGGGACTGCTTTCTTGGCAAATAAGAAAGGGCATGAACATGATTGATCGCTATCGAACCGTCCGGGGGGCGGGATCCAAGGAAATTGTCATTAAGAAGTCCCGTTTTATCGGCCATGTGAAACCGGTGGACAGCGAAGATGATGCAAACGCTTTTATTGAAGAGATCAAGAAGGTGCACTGGAATGCCACGCATAACTGCTCCGCCTACATGATCGGGGAGAGGGATGAAATCCAGAAGCAGTCGGATGACGGGGAGCCGAGCGGAACGGCCGGCAAGCCGATTCTCGAGGTGATCCGCAATCAAGGGTTGAAAAATGTGGCGATCGTCGTGACCCGGTACTTCGGCGGCATCATGCTGGGGGCGGGAGGACTGATCCGGGCATACACGGACGGTGCTGTGGCTGCGATTGAAGCGGGGGAAGCGATCACACGCGTGCTTCACCGCGAGATTTTTGTAGAAATCGACTATACCTGGCTGGGGAAAGTCGAGAACGAGCTCCGGGGCCGTGAGGTCCGAATGGGGGAAATGGTGTTTACGGATAAGGTGCGGCTGACGTGCTTGCCGGAAGACCGCGAAGCGGAGACGTTTATGTCGTGGATGGTGGATTTGACGCAGGGGCAATCCCTGATTACGGAGGGCGAAAAGCTTTATTTTATTGAAGGGGAATAAGGTCTATGGCAAGAAGAGCAGTGGAACAGGAGTTGTCGAGGGAGAGGATTCTGGAAGCGGCCAGGCATTTGTTTGTGACCAAGGGATACCGGGCCATTTCTATGCGCAGTATTGGTCAGCATTTAGGTTACAGTCATGGTTCCTTATACTATCATTTCAAGGAAAAGGCAGAATTGTTCTACGCCATCGTGGTTGAGGATTTCAACAATCTCGCTGTACAGCTGAATAAGGTGCTCAAGGTCGCTCCGACCCAGGACTTGACCAAGGTGGAACAGCTCATGCTGGAGTTCATCCGTTTCGGCCTGGACCATCCTTATCAGTACGAGATCATGTTCATGATCCGGGACGAAGAACTGCTGTCCTACTGCCGTTCTGAGCAGGGGCGCTGCTTCGAATTGTTTGCCTCCATGGTGCGCCGTTATATGAACGAGGAGGAGCACGGCCCCGATCATTGCCGCAATCTGCCGTTAACGTTATTTTTGTCCATGCACGGATTCATATCGTATTACATCCAGGATCGCGTGACTTTTGAGGAGATCAAACCCGCGGCCATCACGCATGTGAAGATATGCTGCCGCAGTCTGCGGTAATTTTTTTAGATACTTACTTTATAACGGTGAATTGGTATTGCGCCAACGTATAAATGCTGTGGCGAGTGTGAGCACAGCTGAAGAAAATAAGGTGAAGGGGAGGGCATGCAGAAATGCCTCACACCCCGACACCTGTTTTGTCATGCCTGCTTTTGGGGATACAGCGGGCTTCCTTATCCCTTCATAATTTTTACATGGTATTGTCTGCGGCGCGGCCCGTCGAACTCGCAAAAATAAATCCCCTGCCAGCGTCCGAGCAGCAGCTCACCTTCCGTAATGATCACGGTCTGCGAAGGTCCGCAGGTGATCGACTTCAAATGGGAAGCCGTGTTGCCCTCGGCGTGGCGATATTTTGGATGCTCCCACGGATACACCTCATCCAAACGCAGCAGCACATCATGCTTCACGTCCGGATCGGCGTTTTCATTAATGGCGATGCCGGCGGTCGTATGCGGGCAGTAAATCAGCACCGTCCCCTCCTTGACCCCGCTCTGATGAACCAGCGAGATAATCTCGCGGGTAATATCCCTCATTTCGTCCCGTGATGCCGTACTTAATTCAAGGGTATGCAGCATGTCGTATGTCTCCTTTCCTAAAGTGTATTTTACCTGATATTGGACATGTCATAAGCCTATGATACAGCTGCTGTGCCGTAAGCACAATGAACGGGCTGGCCTATTCCTCCACAGAATAAAGTGAATCTAGAAGGTAGCTGGAGAGGGAACGGCAATCAGCAGTGTCTCCCCCTCGGCGATATTTTTGTAACTATGCGGCGTTCGGGCATCGTAATAAATGCTGTCGCCTTCTTCAAGCGTGAACCGTTCATTTCCAAGGATGAACTCCAATCGTCCGGTATGGATAAAAAGAAACTCCTCCCCTTCGGGATGGCCAACGCCGACATCCCCTGATGTTGCGCCTTTTTCGAGAACTCCCCAAATCGGTCCCATCTTATTGCCGCTTCCATGACTGAGTGCATACCAAGTTATTCTGGAACCCTCGGAGTGAACGAGAGGTTTTCGTTCGTTTTTTCTGATGACGATGCTTCGTTTCTCCTCGCCAAACAGATCGGTAAAATTCACACCCAGAGCGTTTGCTATACGCTTGAGAACGCTTAGGGATGGATTCACTTTGTCGCGTTCGATTTCACTGAGAAAAGACAAAGAGATGGAGGCCATGGTGGAAACCTCTTTGAGCGTCAATTTTTGTTTTTTCTCGTATTTCGAATGGTATCGCCGATTGAATTCATCTGAAGTCCCCCTCAACTGAAAATTTCGCTGTGAACGTAATTTTTACGTGTATCATATCGGATATTTGCAGTGGTATCAAGCACTTTGAAGCAGAGCGAATTACGCTGTAAAACCGTTGAAATATCAGGGGTTAAGAACTACTATTATATCAAGGTTGATGTTCAGTCTCATACCCGGGTATTTACGAATTCCTTCAACCATTTCCATATTGAGCGAAATTTTTGGGGTGCTTTCAGATCCCATTACAATAGTTGTCTCGAACGATCTACGATTTAGAAAGAAAACCGGAGGATTTCAAATGAACAAAGTCTATAAAGTAGGCGACGCAACCGTAACCCGTGTCACGGAAATGACGCTGAGCGGCGTCCCGCCGGAAGTTTATTTTGCGGGCTCGTGGGACCCGGCGTTTCTGGAAAAGAATCGGAATATCCTGCCTGCCGGGCTAATCGACGGGGATTCTCAACTTGTCGTTAGTATTGGAACTTGGGTCGTGAAGACTCCGGACCATACGATCCTTATTGATACCGCGACGGGAAACGATAAAAATCTTCCGTATAATCCGGAATTGTCCAATCTAAAGCTGCCGTATCTTGATCGTCTCCTGGAGGCAGGGGTTACGGCGGAAGACGTGGACTATGTCCTGTTGACGCATTTGCATGTGGATCATGTCGGCTGGAATACAAGGCTTGCAGGCGGTAAATGGATACCGACGTTCCCGAACGCCACCTATGTATTTCCGCTTTCGGAACAACAATATTACTCCAGCCCGGCCAGCCATAATAAAGAAAACGAACCCAACTTTAACGCATATGAAGAGAGCGTTCTGCCTGTTGTCGAAGCTGGAATGATAAAGACGATCTCTCCCGAGGGGGAGGAGTTCCTCGATATGTTCAAATTTATTCCGACTCCCGGCCATAGCATCGGTCAGATGTCGATCAGCCTTACGTCCGGCGGAGAAGAAGCTTTGTTCGGTGCTGACGTGATGCACCATCCGTTTCAGGTATATCATCCCGAGTGGAATTCCATGTATTGCGAATTCACGGAACAAGCACGCGTTTCCCGGCGCAGGGTATTGGATTATGTCGCGGATCGGCCCATCATTTATTTCAGTACCCATTTTCCGGGGAGTTCTGCGGGGTACGTGACTCGTGACGGCAACGGATTCAAATGGGAATTCATCTAATAAATTTACCTAATCACATTGAAAGGTGCTGACAACATGACGACAAACGATTTTAGGCACGATATACCGATTTTGACCGAAGACCATCGTATCCCCAGCGATACGTCAGGAATCGAACTATATGTACGCAACAAACGTCCGGCTTCCATGAACACATTCACGAACGAGAAAACGATTGTCATGGTTCACGGCGCCACATATCCGATTGGCAGTTTGTATGACGTTGAATTGGATGGCTTCACGTTCTTGGACTATTTGGCAAGTCATGGTTACGACGTGTATGCCGTGGATGTACGCGGCTATGGAGGCTCGACGAGACCCCCTGAGATGGAGCAGCCCGCTGACTCCAACCCTCCGCTGGTTCGCACGGAAACCGGGGTTCGCGACCTGGGCTCGGCGGTAGACTTCGTTTTAAAATATCGGAACTTATCGAAGGTCAACGTTCTGGGAATGTCCTGGGGAGGAACGGTCGCCGGGGCGTATACGAGCCGAAACAACGATAAAGTAAACAAGCTTATTCTTGTTGCGCCTCAGTGGCTGAGCACGAAACCGGTCCCTATCGATACCGGAGGTCCGCTCGGCTCCTATCGTCTCGTCCCGGTCGGAAGCACGAAGGAACGCTGGCTAAGCGCCGCCCCTGAAGATAAACGCGGCGATCTGATTCCGGAAGGCTGGTTCGAACAATGGACCGAAGCGACGTTAGCTTCCGATCCGGGAAGCCAAAGCGACCATCCGGGACAGATTCGGGCGACCAATGGGCCGATTCTGGACATCCGTGAATACTGGACGGCTAACAGAGCTTTTTATGAGCCCAAGGAGATCACGGTGCCTGTCCTTCTTGTTCACGCAGAATGGGACATCGATGTGCCTCTTGATTTGGCGCAAAACTTTTTCACGTCACTGACCGGCGCCGTTTATCGCCGCTGGGTAGAGATTGGGGAAGGAACGCACATGGTACTGCTGGAGAAGAACAGGATGCAGGCTTTTCAAGCGATCCGCGGCTTCCTGGATGAATCGTACATCCCGGCGAAATAACCCGGGTGCAGTGCCCAACGTTTCATATGCCTAAAACGAGGCCTGCGGCATGCTGCCGCAGGCTTTTTTCGTACCCACTTTTTTGAAAGAAGGCGAATCGTTTGCGATCCTATCTGCTTCTATTGTTTTGCGCATCACTCTACGGTAGCAACTTCGTACTGGGCTCGCTTTTGCTGCAAGCATTTCCTGCGCTGCATCTATCGGCCTATCGGCTTGCCGTCTCCTCGGTGTTCCTGCTCGTTTATTTGATTGTGGCCCGCCGATGGGTGCGGGTTTCGCTGCGGGATGCCGTGTATTTAATACCTTATGCTCTAGTGGGAATGCTGCTGCATCAAGTCTCGTTCTTTACGGGGCTGCGCACGGTCGATGCGACGACGGCTTCATTGATATTATCATTATCACCGATTTGTACCGCGCTGTTTGCCCGCTTGTTTCTGAAGGAATCGTTTACGCTTCGGATGACGATGGGGTCGGTCGTCGCCTTTGCCGGTGTCTTCTTTGTTGTGGCGAATGGCGCAGGTTTTATGCTCCGCATCTCGTCCGGGATTGGATGGATGCTGATTTGCATGCTGGCATTTTCAGGGTCTGTCATTCTCATGAAAAAGCTGACAGAGCGCATCGAACCGCTTGTGGCAACGGCCTACTCTACGATGCTGGGGTGTATTGCGGTATTCCCGGTATCGATCTGGAGCGAACCGCATGCTGAGATTCATCCACACTATGGGTGGTGGCTTGTCTTAGTTGGATCCGCGCTGCTTATTCAAGGATTATGCGCCGTCGTCTGGAACGCTCAAATTCGCCGGGTAGGTGCCGCGACCGCGTCCCTGTTTCTAAATTTGCAGCCATTTGTTGCGATGGTGTCAGGCTACTTCATTCTAGGTACGCCAATCAGCTACATGCAAGTTGCGGGTTCGGTGCTGATTATTTGCGGCGTCATCCTGGCAACCTTCCAAAGACGTTCGAAAAGAACTGCGCATGCCGATCAACTCCATATGTCCGTGGTGAAGCGATAACAGAGTGGAGTGCTGGGAATTCCACCGCAGACGGTCTCGATGAGGCAAAGGATCATCACGGTTAGACCTTGACCTTGCTCCGAAACGGGCCGAATGTTTTGGACTGAAAAATGCCGGGCCTGCACTCGTGCAGGCTCTTTTCTTTGCGGCGTAAACGGAGACTGGAAATAAATCTATTTTTGTATTGACGGTGTGAGACAGTTTTTGGTAAAGTACTGATAAGCAAAAACCAAGTAGTCAAATAGGAATAATTTAATCTATAATGGAAATCATCAATCGTCAAGCGCCGACCGGGCCGATTCCCGGAGGCAGGGAGGGGTCAAGTGAATACACTGCTGCGACATAAAGGCTGGACCTGGGGTTTTCGAAGCACCGTTCTTCTTTATTTTGTACTGCTGGTCGTGCTCCCTTTGCTGGGAGTGTATTATCATTCGTTCTCGCTGGGATGGAGCGCTTTTGCGGAAAGCGTGAAAGACCCGATCGCGTGGAAATCCGTGCTCCTTACGCTGAAATTGGCCCTTGTGGCCACGATGATTAACGTTCTGATCGGTACGATGATCGGCTGGGTGATCGTCCGCTACCGTTTTCCGGGCAGATCGCTGCTGAACAGTCTGGTGGATCTCCCGTTTGCCCTGCCGACCGCGGTCGGGGGCCTCATGATTCTGCTTCTGCTCGGACCGGGCAGCCTGATCGGCGGAGCCGCCGAAGCGCTCGGCTTTGAAATCGTGTTCCATCAGCCGGCGATCGTCATCGCCATGGTGTTCGTCACGTTTCCTTTCGTCATCCGCGCGGTGCAGCCGCTGCTGGAGGAGATTGATCCTTCCGAGGAGGAGGCGGCGCGGACGCTGGGGGCTTCGGGCACCAAAATCTTTTTCCAAGTCGTGCTGCCGTCCATGCTGCCGGGCATGCTCAGCGGAGGAATGCTGGCCTTCTCCCGGGCGCTGGCGGAGTTTGGGGCCGTCGTGCTTGTCGCCGGCAACATTCCGGGCCGGACGCTGATCGCCTCCGTGTTTATTTACGGGGAGGTTGAGAGTGACAATACTGCCGGGGCCGCTGCCGTGTCGATTCTGCTGCTGACGCTGTCTTTTGTCATACTCTGGGTCGTGAATTTTGTGCAGACGAAGGGGAAGAGAGCATGAAAAAACTGTGGATTACGCTGACATACCTGGTCTTTTTCCTGCTGCTGATCGCTCCCCTCGGCAAAATGGTCATGGGTGCCTTCGAAGGTGGTTTGGGCGGTCTGGGCGATGCCCTGGCAAGGCCTGAGGCGCTGCACGCCCTGATGATGACCGGGCTTATCGTCGTCACCGTGACGGTGCTGAACACGCTGCTCGGCATGATGATGGCTATCTATCTCGTTCGCGGCAGCTGGATGAGCGGCGGGCTCCGGCGGTTTCTGAACAGCATCGTCGACCTGCCGTATGCGGTGTCCCCCGTGATTGGGGGGCTGATGATCGTGCTCCTGCTGGGGCCGGGAAGCGCGGTGGGGGCCTTTTTCGAAGATATTGGCTTTAAGATCGTGTATGCCTTTCCGGGGATGGTCATTGCTACGCTGTTCGTCACTTTTCCGCTCATGGTGCGCGAGGTGATGCCAGTGCTGCAGGAAATCGGGGCTCAGCAGGAAGAAGCCGCCTCGACGCTGGGGGCCTACGGCTGGACGACGTTCTGGAAGGTAACCTGGCCATCGATCCGCTGGGCGGTCATTTACGGCATCGTGCTGACGGTGGCTCGCTCGCTGGGCGAGTTCGGGGCGGTGCTCGTCGTATCGGGTAATATCATTAACAGGACCCAAACGGCGACGACGCTAGTATACCAGGACGTGGAAAATTTCAATGTCATTTCGGCCAACAGCGTTGCGCTGGTTCTGGCTGCTTTTTCGGTAAGTCTGCTCCTCCTGATGGAATGGGCCAAAAAAAGAAGGGAAGTGCGCTGATATGCATGTGGAAGTTCGCGGATTGAACAAGCATTTTGGTGATTTTCATGCCGTAAAGGATGTGCATTTTGGGATTGAAAAGGGCCACCTGATCGGTCTGCTCGGGCCGAGCGGCGGCGGCAAAACGTCGATTCTGCGGATGCTTGCGGGGCTGGAGACGCCGGACAGCGGGGAAATCCGCTTCCACGGAGAGCTGGTCAACGCGCTTCCGCCGCAGGAGCGGGGCATTGGCTTTGTGTTTCAAAACTACGCGCTGTTTAAGCATATGACGGTGTTCGACAATATTGCTTTTGGCCTGAAAGTGAAGAAAACGCCGAAGTCGCAGATCAAGGACCGGGTTATGGAGCTGGTCGAGCTGACCGGGCTGGCGGGCTTTGAGAAGCGTTACCCGCAGCAGCTCTCCGGCGGGCAGCGTCAGCGGGTCGCTTTTGCCCGGGCGCTCGCGCCGGAACCGCAGCTGCTGCTGCTGGATGAGCCGTTTGCGGCGATCGACGCCAAGATCCGGCAGGAGCTCCGCTCTTGGCTCAGGGAACTGATCGAGCGGGTGGGCATCACGTCGATCTTCGTGACGCATGACCAGGACGAGGCGATCGAAGTAGCCGACGAAATTATGATCATTAATCAGGGACGCCTGGAACAAAAGGGCACCCCGTGGGATATTTACAAGGAGCCGAAGACGCCGTTCGTCGCGACCTTTATCGGGGAGTCCACCGTGGTGGAGAATGCCCGCGAGCTGAAAGGTTTCGAGGAAGCTGCCGGGGGCAGCGGCACCCGGGCGCTCATCCGGCCGGAGTACATTGAAGTCGGCGGGCCCGACGAATTCCGGGTGTTGTCCGCGACGGAGGAAGGCATCGTGCGCCATCTGCATTTCCGCGGCAGCGAATGGATGGTGGAGGTCGAAGTCGGCAGCCACAAGCTGATGACGTACCGCTCGCTGGAGAAGGATACGCTGCAGCCGGGTCAGCCGGTACGGGTGCTGGTGCACCGCGCGTACCTGTTCAACGACGAGCGCAGCTGGATCGAAGAAAACCGGCTTAAGGTCGACCCGATGCCGGTCATTATTTAAAGGGATCCGAGTAACGCTTCTTTGAAATCTCATATTGGACCTCGGAAAATACTTACTCTTAGCACGGGTAATTCCGTAATTTAGAGATGACACAGCAATACCGCTTCTGTGAACATCATCCGTATTACAACTCCAGCCTGCCCTCCGGCAGGCTGATGCGGCAAACACGGCAAGTTTCAGCCTAAAGGAGTGGCAGACGATGCGAAAGCAGACGATGCAAAATCACGATAGAAAGCCGGCACTCCGCCCGGGTCTTCTCGGCGCTCTGCTGCTGGCCTGCATTCTCGTCTTTACCGGCTGCAGCAAGGATGCGCCGGTGAATGGCTCCGTATCGGCAGCGGGCGGCGACGTCACCCTGGTGATCGGCGCGTACAGCGTGGCGAAGGATGCGATGGCCGACATCCTGCCGAAGTTTCAGCAGGAGTGGAAGGAGAAGACCGGACAGACCGTCAAATTCCAGGAGTCCTATGAGGCGTCAGGAACCCAGGCGCGGGCGATTGCCGGCGGCTTTGAGGCCGACGTCACGCTGCTCGCGATGGAGGGAGACGTCGATAAGCTCGTCAGCGCGGGGCTCATCGATAAAGACTGGAAGACGAAACATCCGGATCAAGGCATGGTCACCCGGTCCATCGTCGTGCTGGGCACGCGGGAAGGGAACCCGCTCGGGATCAAGGATTTTCAGGACCTGACCAAGCCGGGGGTCAAAGTGCTGTACCCCAACCCGAAGACTTCGGGCGGGGCGCAGTGGGACATCAATGCCATTTACGGCGCAGGTCTGAAAGCTTCGGAGCAGCAGGGACACAAGGATCCGGCCGCGGCCAAAGCTTTCCTGGAGCAGGTCCACAAGAACGTGGAGTCGCTCGACAAGAGCGGCCGGGCGTCCATGGCGGCGTTCGAGTACGGCGTGGGCGACGTCATCGTCACGTACGAGAATGAGCTCCTGGCGCGAATTCAGCAGGGCGTCAAATACGACGTCGTCATTCCGGAGAACACGATTCTGATCGAGAATCCGGCCGCCGTCGTTGACGCTTTTGCCAAGAAGCACGGCACCACCAAGGTGGCCGAAGCATTCGTGAAGTACCTGTGGAGCAAAGAAGCGCAGGAAATCTTCGCCGCACACGGCTTCCGGCCCGTCGACGACGAGGTGCTGAAGGCCAACGCGGCCAAGTACCCGGTGCCGAAAGGGCTGTTCGATATCAACTACCTCGGCGGCTGGGACGAGGTGCGCAGCACGCTCTACTCCAAGCGGGGTGTGTGGTACCAGGTGCTGGCGGGGATTTGAGTGTAGAAATCGGAACAGGGTTTAAGCAGGCGACCGCTTGGCGGGGCCTGCTTTTTTGTGCTTGGCGGCAAGAATGGCCAGTAGGCGGACAAAAGTACACCCCCCACCCTGCAAAAAAAAGCCCGGCCATCAGCCGGGCATTTCGACGTTCATCTCCTGCTGCTGGTGCCTGCGGCTGAGCGAAGGCAGGACGGCGAGGTAATAGACGCTGACGATAAAGATGCTGGCCGCCAGGATCCAGTACAGTGCGGTGACGGATACCAGGCCGGGGAAGGCGACGGCCAGAAATCCGAGCGCGATCGCCTGGCCGGTCGTGTTGAGCGGCTCGATCCAGGCGCTGACGCGGCCCATGCTTTGGGGCTCGACGAGCTCCGGCAGCCATCCGCCCAGCACGACGTTGATCGGAGCGAGGATCACACCGAGCAGCACCATCGTGCCCAGGTACAGCTGAATGTGATGGAAACCGCCGGCGACCAGCGTAATGATGCCGATGAGGAACAACCCGGTGATCAGCACGCCGACTTTACCGATCTTTTTGATAAGCAGGGTGCTGATTGCGCTGCCCACCAGGTAGCCGATCCCGAGGAATACCATGACTAAAGGTGTGTACACCTCGTAGTGCTCCGGACTAAGCTTGTATTTCATCGTAAAGAGGGGCAGGATCGAAAACACGCCGTTGACGATGCCGAAGAAGAAAAAGCCGAGAATAATCGCCAGCAGCAGACGCGAACGGACGATGTATTGAAAGCCCATGCCGAAGTCGGCGGCGATGCTTTTCAGATTCAGGTCTTTCAAGCGTACTTTGCCGTTGGGCTGGGAGACATGCTGCGGGAAACGGCATGACATGAGAAGCAGGGCGGAGATGACGAAGCTGGCCATGTCGATCAGAATGGCGCCTTCAATGCCGAGGTAATAGTAAGCTGCCGAGCCGAGACTCATGCCGAAGAGCATGAATACGCCCGAGATGGACATGTTCAGGCTGGAGGCCTGTACGTATTGTTCGGGTTTCATGACCCCCTGGAGCAGGCTCATTTCGGCGGGTGCAAAAAACTTCGAGATGGCGCTGCGCAGAAATAGAAGGGCAAACGCGCCGACGATCCAGTTTTCATAAATCGCGAGCAGCAGAACCAGGGAGAGGGCCGCGCGGATCCAGTCGCTGTTGACGGCGATACGTTTGCGGTCGAGTCGGTCGGCAAGCACGCCGACGAACAGGAACACGACCAGCGTCGGCAGAGAATACATCAGCTCGGCTAACGTGGCGTAAGCGGGCTGGCTGCTGAAGCGGTCGACGAGATAAAAGGCGAAAGCCATGCTGCCAACCATCGAGCCAAGCTGGGATGCGAAGTTGGCCAAAAACATTTTAACAAATGTGGCATTGCGGAAAAGCTCCATGCGGGTGACCTCGTTTCTTCTAAATTTTACGGTACAAATATGGCGAACTTGGAGTGGTAGATGGACTTCACCCAGGCACCGGGCACCCGCATTATGCGGTTCATCCGATCATCTGTGTCCGGCTTGCGCCGGTCAGGGGCAGTTTTAACAGCGGTGCCTGATGCGTCCGTCGTTCGCAGCTTTGATCTCAGTGTACTCGAATAAGCGGCCGGAAAAAATCGCCGCTGGTATGATTTTGCAGTCGGTCTCTGGACCGAGAACTCTCAGAAAGGCGAATATGGTATCATATTATAGATTGAACTCAAGTTTTGAATTGAACCCCCTGTTGTAACAGCTTATCCAAGCCCTTCAACATGAATTTCTTGAGTTCATTCTATATAGCTGTAACGAACCAGGAATATAACCATCACTCTACATACATAGGAAAAATAAGGAGATGACCGACGCAATGGACGCATTGATCTTTTTGGGAACCGGGGACGCGATGGGCGTCCCGCGCGTATACTGCAGCTGCGAAGTGTGCGAAGAGGCCCGGACGACGGGGATGAACCGCCGCTTGCGTTCTTCGGTGCTCGTCCAAGGGCAGGAGGAGGGAGACAGCTTCCTCATCGATTGCGGGCCGGATTGGCGCAGCCAGATGGAAGCGATCGGGCAGCGGGCGACGGCGCGGGTGCTGGTGACGCATGCGCATTTTGACCATATCGGCGGTCTGCCGGAGTGGGCGGATGAATGCCGCTGGCGGCAGGCCAAAGGGGAGCTGTATGCCCCGCAGGAGGTGCTGGACCAAATTCAGCGGCAGTTTCCGTGGATCCACCGGCAGCTTCAAATGATTCCCGCGGATGCTGGAATCGAGCTTGGCGGCTGGAACATCACCACGTGGAAGGTGACGCATGGGGCGAACGGTTATGCCTATGCATACCGGCTGGAGAAACCGGGCTTCCGCTGGGTGTACTGCTCGGACTCGATCGGTCTGAACGAGGAGGAGAAACGGCCGCTGCACGTCCTGGATCTGCTGGTGCTCGGGACGAGCTTTTTTCATGAGACGGCGCCTTATCCCACCCGGTCCGTGTACGATATGAAGGAAGCGGCAGAGCTGCTGCAGGAGGTGAAGCCGCTGCGAACGGTCTACACCCATATGTCGCATGATATCGACCTGAACCGGTCTTATCCGCTCCCTCCGCAGGTGACACTGGCCGTGGCCGGAATGAAGGTTGAGCTGGGCTGACCGCTAAGGGAAAAAGGAGGTTCGTATCCATGGCAAATGTCAGCGGATGGAATGGCAGCGAATTGGACGGATGGGAACCCGGCGGATTATTTCCCGAAAAGCTGATGCTGGCGGACTGCCGTCCGGAGGTGAGCGCCTACTATTTTAAAGAGTGGAACGGTTTTGACATGGCGCTGCATACCCATGACTCCTCCGAAATCATGTACGTCATAGACGGGAACTGCTCAGTCGGGGTGAAGCCGTTTGGCGAAAACGAAGCGGTTGTGCATCTGACCAAGGGTGGCTTTATCCTGCTGGACGGAACCGTTCCCCATCGTCTGCTGGTGACGGGGACCTGCCGGATGCTCAACATCGAATTCCGCTTTGTCGAGCGGGATGGGGTGCTGCCGTCGACGAAACAGCTGGCCGAGGGAGAGGAGGCGCTGGCGGCGCTGTTCCGGAACCCGGCTCCCTATGTCGTGCTTAGGGAATTTCATGACGTGCATCAGCTGCTGAAAAATCTTGTTCTGGAGCTGGACGCCGCCGAATCCGGACAGGAGCTGATGCCGCAGCTGATGCTCGCCGAGCTGCTGATCCGGATTGCCCGGCTGCATCAGGAATATGTGGAGGCCGGTCCCGATACGCAGAGTATGTACGTGCGGCAGTGCATCGAATACCTGTATCAAAACTATGACCGCAGCATCCAGGTAAAAGACGCTGCCGAGCATGTCCGGCTTCACCCTGGGTATTTGCAGCGGGTATTCAAGCAGAAGACAGGCATGTCGATCATGGAATACCTGAACGCCTACCGGATGGACAAAACGGCAATGCTCCTGCGGCAGACGGAAATTCCTGTGGCGGATATCGCGGATTATGTGGGGATCGGCAGCCGCCAGTATCTCCATCTGATGTTCAAAAAGCATACCGGCCAGACGCCGGTCGAGTACCGGAAGGCTTCCCGGATCGCAGGGTACGTGGATTCCCGGGACGTGCAGTAATCCAAATCCAAAAAGTGAGAATTGTTGACACTTTTCAGGCAAAGAGGTCATGAATTTGATAACGTTTTCCCAGAAAGGGTTGCTACAATACCTGTATCAGGGTGAACCTGGCGACTATTCTTGAGGGAGGCGGTTTTTGCCGTGTCATTTAAAATTGCTTTTATCGGGGCGGGAAGTATTGGCTTTACCCGCGGACTGCTGCGTGACCTGTTGTCCGTTCCGGAATTTCATAACGTGGAAGTTGCTTTTACGGACATCAATCCGCATAACCTGGACATGGTAACCGAGTTGTGCCAGCGGGACATTCGGGAGAACGGGCTGGACATTAACATTCACGCGACAACGAACCGCCGTGAGGCGCTGAAGGATGCCAAATACGTCATCTGTACGATCCGCGTTGGCGGCTTGGAGGCGTTCGCGACGGATGTGGACATTCCGCTGAAATACGGCGTCGATCAATGTGTGGGCGACACGCTGTGCGCAGGCGGCATCATGTACGGACAGCGCGGCATCGCCGAGATGCTGAACATCTGTAAGGATATCCGCGAAATGGCGTCCAAGGACGTGCTGCTGCTGAACTACGCCAATCCGATGGCGATGCTCACGTGGGCCTGCAACAAGTACGGCGGAGTCCGCACGGTCGGACTGTGCCATGGGGTTCAGGGCGGCCACTGGCAGATTGCGGAAGCTTTTGGTCTGAAACAGGAGGAAGTGGATATCATCTGCGCGGGCATCAACCATCAGACGTGGTATGTCCAGATCCGCCATAACGGAGAGGACCTGACTGGTAAGCTGCTGGAAGCGTTCGAGAAGCATCCGGATTTCAGCCGGACGGAAAAGGTACGGATCGACATGCTGCGCCGCTTCGGCTATTACAGTACGGAATCGAACGGACATCTCAGTGAGTATGTTCCGTGGTACCGCAAGCGGGCGGACGAAATCAACGACTGGATCGACCTCGGCAGCTGGATCAACGGGGAGACCGGAGGATACCTTCGCGTCTGCACGGAAGGGCGCAACTGGTTTGAGACCGATTTTCCCAACTGGATGAAGGAGAAGCCGTTCGAATACAAGCAGGACCAGCGCAGCCATGAGCACGGATCCTACATCATCGAAGGCTTGGAGACGGGACGGGTGTACCGGGGGCATTTCAACGTGGTCAACAACGGAGTGATCACCAATCTGCCGGATGACGCGATCATCGAAGCTCCGGGATACGTCGACCGCAACGGCATCTCCATGCCGGTGGTCGGGGATCTGCCGCTCGGACCGGCGGCGGTCTGCAATGTGAGCATTTCCGTGCAGCGGCTGGCGGTGGAAGCGGCCGTGCACGGCGACGACAAGCTGC
The DNA here is from genome assembly GCF_003386155.1 of Paenibacillus sp. VMFN-D1. Taxonomy (NCBI): domain Bacteria; kingdom Bacillati; phylum Bacillota; class Bacilli; order Caryophanales; family Paenibacillaceae; genus Paenibacillus; species Paenibacillus sp. VMFN-D1. The sequence continues at coordinate 246,187 of NZ_QRDU01000002.1, forward strand.
TTCGCCAGGCGTTCATGATGGACCCGCTGGTCGGCGCGGTGTGCAATCCGAACGAAATTTGGCAGATGGTCGATGAAATGCTCGTGGCGCAGGAGCAGTGGCTGCCGCAATACGGGGATGCCATCGCCGAGGCGTCGGTACGGCTGGCTTCCGGCAACCTGATTCCGACCCGGGAAGGATACCGCGGCGCGGCACGCCTCAAGGTGAAGACCGTGGAGGAAATGCAGCAGGACCGGGAAGCCGCCAACAAAAATGCCGGCGAGTCGGATAAAGGCAAGGACCGGGCCAAAGCGGTTCAGTAAACGGTAAACCAGCAGCCGGGAAATATCAGCCGGCAAACAAAAAAGACAGCTTGCGAATTAGGATTGGTGATCCTGATTCGCGGCTGTCTTTTGTAAATCTTGCGTATCGCTAAATATTCGACCGAATTATACGTTCAGCACGAACTTCTCAATAGCGGCCTTCACACCTTCGTCGTTGTTGCTTAACGTTACGTAGTTCGCAATGTCTTTCAGCGCCGGGATGGCGTTGCCCATCGCAATGCCCAGGCCTGCCGCTTCCAGCATCTCATGATCGTTCCAGGAATCGCCGATGGCGATCGTCTCGGACATGTCGCAGCCAAAGTGGCTGGCGAGGAAGGTGAGGGCATGGCCTTTGGTGCCTTCGCGGTGCATGATTTCGAGGAAGTGCGGCTTCGATTTGGTGATGTGCACTTCGTCTCCCAGCAGGTCGCGCAGAATCGGGATCAGCTGATCCAGGTAGTCCGGATCGTCGATGATGAGCATCTTCGGCGTCTTCTGGGCGATCAGCTTTTCAAAATCCGGCTCGATATAGTAAGGCGTGCGGTTGAGTTCGCTGTAATCCTTCAGCTTCTGGTTCTCTTCACGGGCGTAAAGCTTGTCGTCGATATAAACCTGCAGGTGAAGGTTATGCTCGATGCAGTATTGGAACAGCTTGTATCCCGCATCCTTTGGCACGTAGCGCTCGTAAAGCACTTTTTCGTCCATCAGGTTTTTGACCAGTGCCCCTTGGTACGTAATGATCGGTACGTTCAGCCCGGTTTGGCGGGCAATGGCCTGAGCGGAGGCATAGGCCCGGCCCGTGGCCAGCGTGACGACTACGTCTTTGGCGACCGCCTGCTCCAGCGCCTGCTGGGTGCCCGGGGTCACCTCTTTATCGTCGTTAATCAGAGTATCGTCGATGTCGATCGCGATCAATTTGTACATGGTTCTCTCTCCTTTAATCATGGCGAACCTTTCATCCTTTAAATGCGCTGAACAGCTCGTCCATGTTCTCTCTACCGCAGGAAGGGTATTTATCTAAACGTTCCTGCACAGTATGGCTCTTATCTAGATAATAGAATCTATCGTTTTCAGCGAAGCTGAAGCATTCTATTATCGCAAGAAAAGTTTCCACTAAAAGCGGTCTGTCTTCTGTGAAAGTACTTCGATCATACTTTTCTTTAGAGATCAGAAAGTCCAACCTCTATTGGGAAAAGCATCTTGATCTCGCAAGAAAAGTTTCCACTAAAAGCGGTCTGTCTTCTGTGGATTACATCGATCATACTTTTCTTATTGTACCTCACGCGGGGCAGATTTCAATTCCGCGAGGATCATTCCGGCAAAAATACAAATACATCCCAGTCCCGCCGCGGCGCCGAGCACCTCTCCGCCGAAGGTGACGCCCGTCAATGCCGCAAAGACCGGTTCCATGGCAAAAATGACGGCAACCCGCGACGGGTTCGTATATTTCTGGCACACGGTCTGGATCCAAAAGGCGAACGCGCTGGTCGGACCGATCGACACCAGGAGCGCCCAGATCACTTCCGGCTTCAGCAGACGATCCGCCACCTGCGTCAACGGGCCCACATCCTCAAATAACAACGAGGAGAGGAGGCTGAGCAGCCCGACGACCGCCATCTGCATCGCAGCCAGGGGCAGCGCGGAATAGCGGGGCGCAAACACGCCCGTATACGCCACATGCAGAGCGAACGCCACCGCGCACAGGAAGATGAGAAAGTCGCCTTTGTTCAGCGTAAGGGCGGTGCCGGCGAAAGCCAGCAGGTATAAGCCAGCGGCGGCCAGCAGCGCGCTGATCCACGTATAGCGGGAAATGGGGCTTTTCAGCAGCAGGAGCGCCAAAAACGGAACAAACACGACGGACAAGCCGGTAATAAAACCGGCGTTCGAAGTGGTCGTGTACAGCAGTCCCACCGTTTGAAAGGCATAGCCCAGAAACAAAAAAAGGCCCAGCAGGCACGAGTGGAGCAGCATTTTGCCGGAAATATCCCGCCACTGGCTGCGGTAGAAAAACGTAATGATCAGGGCCAGCAGCACCGCCGCACCCAAGAAGCGGATGCCGTTGAAGGCAAGGGGAGGCAGGACCCGGACCGCATGCTGCACGATCAAAAAGGTACATCCCCACATCATCGCCACGATGAGCAGGCTGAGGTCGGCAATACGGGAGCGGTTCAAATGAAGTCATTCCTTTCACGGTTCGTACGATCGGCCTGTGCAAAACAGGCAAGCGACCAAATTGTAACGTAAAACCGGAGGGAGAACAAGGATCAAAAAGGCACGAAGGGCGGGTTCAGGGCATGACGGAGCCTGGGAAACCTGCTATAATGTGGGGGAAACGGAGATGATACGATGGCTAAGAAGAACCGAAACCAAGCCCCGAGCAAGCCGCAAGTCTCGGATAAACCGGCGACGCTGAAGGATCTCCTGAGCAGCAAGGTGCTGGATAAGCTGAAGCAGCAGTCCAACGAGCTGAAGGCGGAGCAGCAGAAGCAGAAGGAAGAGCAGGAGAGACAAGCGGCCGAAGCGCGCAAAGCGGAACAGAAGCGCCTGGATAACGATTTTGAACATCTGCTGGAGAACAGCAGCATGGACTGGCGTAAATATAAATGAGAAAATGATAACTATTAGAAAAGCTGCCGGTTAGCGGCAGCTTTTTGTGTGCTTATTTTTCACTGTCCATATTTAGCTTCTTTTCGAATAAGATGTAATCCTGCCCCGGACCGGCATAGTCTTTGGCCATCGTCAGCCTAAAGCCCATGCGGGCGTGAAATTTCATGGACGTTTCGTTCACAGCCGAGGTAATGCAGCGCACCGTGTCGCAGCCGAGCTGAAGACTTTTTTCAAAAAACAGCTCATACAGCGTCCGGGCCGTGCCCTGCTTGCGATAATCGGGATGGACGCCGACAAAATGGATATACGCCTCGTTCGGATGCGTCTGGGACTGGAAACCGATCAGGAAGGCGACAAGCTTTCCACTCTCTTTTTCCTCCATCACAAAACTGGTATTTTGAAAATGCTCGAAAAACAGCTTCGGCAGCAGATGCGTCATTTGGCGCCCGCCCCACCAGTCGTTGACGACCGGGATCACGCGGTCATAGTCGGTCTCAAGGATCGGCCTGATTTCCATCGAAAAACCTTACCTCCGTTCATGTGAGCCTGAGCGGTGAGCGAAAGACACCGTCTGCAAGCTTTTGCAGCCGATTATACCATAGGATGAGAAGGTTCGAGCGATAAAAAAGAGAGGTCCATGGAATTCATAGGCCTCTCTTTGCTGTATGTCACTACTACAATAAGGACGATTTCCGGGTCCAGCTATTCTTCCAAAAAGATTAGACCGATCAGGTCGTCCATTCCGATGTTGCCAAAATAGTGCTTCACGTCGATGTCCGCGAGGGCTTCCCGGACTTCGGACTCTTCGTAACGCTTGCCGCGCAGACGGTCCTCAATATCCGCCACATCGCCTACGCCGAAAAAGTCGCCGTATATTTTAATATCCTGAATCCGCGCGTCCTTGATATCCATCCGGATGTCGATGATGCCGACCGGGAACCGTTTCGTATGCTTGACGTTGGACTGCGGAGATTGCCCGTAATTCCATTCCCAGTTCTGGTACCGGTCCTTGGAAATTTGGTTGATAATCTCCCAATCGGCTTCCGTCAGCTTGTACTGCGGAACTTCGTTTGGTTCCATGCCGAAAATGTAGCGGAGCAGCTCGGAGCGGAACTCCTCGATCGTCATCTTTTGGTTCATCAGCTCACTGATGTTAGCGACGCGGCTGCGTACGGACTTGGTGCTCTTCGACTTGAATTTCTCCGGATTGGCGTTCAGGGAAGCCTGAACATCGTCCAGATTCAGGTTGAACATGAGCGTGCCGTGACTGAACATCCGGCCCCGGGTCGAGAATTGGGCGTTACCGGAAATCTTTTGCTCGCCGACCTGCAGGTCATTGCGTCCGCTCAGCTCCGCGTTAACACCCATATGGTGCAGCGCGTCGATGACCGGCTGGGTAAACTTCAGGAAATTGTGGAACGATTCCCCGTCATCCTTGGTAATGAAGCTGAAGTTGAGGTTGCCGAGGTCGTGGTACACCGCACCGCCACCGGAGAGCCGGCGAACAACCTTGATATTGTTGTCTTTCACGTATTCCTGGTTGATCTCCTCGATGGTGTTCTGATGTTTACCGATGATGATCGAAGGACGGTTAATGTAAAACAGCAGGTAGCTGTCGTCCATAGGCAGATGTTTGAGGGCGAATTCTTCAATCGCCAGATTGACGGCAGGGTCGGTAATTCCCTGGTTATCGATAAACAGCATATTTGATTCCTCCGTTAAAAGGCCTTAATTAATTCGGTTCCTCGTCTATTGTAAACCAATTGCGGACAAGAAACAAAAGAGAAAACCGAATTGACGCGCAGCGAAATTTGGCCCCATAATGGGGTCATTCGCAAGCGATTCAAGACAGTGAACTGCTGGGGGGAAAATACATATGCTGGAACGATACGGACATGGTGGGGATCTGGAGAGCGCGTCGGAACTGTATGGCGGCGATCCAGCGTCCTTTCTGGATTTCAGCGCCAACATCAATCCGCTGGGTCCGCCGGAAGGCGTCATGGCGAAGCTGGGACAGGCGCTGCCTTCCATCCTTCGTTATCCGGATCCGGGACACCGACGCCTGAAAGCGCTGCTGTCCCGCAAACTGGGCGTGGCGCCGGAACATTTAAGCATCGGTAACGGGGCGGCGGAATCGATGGCGCTCCTGCTGCTCGGGCTGGCGCCGTCGAGGGTCGGGATCGTGCAGCCCTGCTTTTCGGAGTACCGGCAGCTGTCGGAGCAGTTCGGCGCCGAGGTGCACGCCGTCTTCGGCAGCCGGGAGCGCGACTGGAGAGCTGAGGTTTCGGACATTGCCGGAATGATGAGGAAGGTAGACCTGCTCTTTCTGGGGCAGCCGAACAATCCGAACGGTGTGCAGTATCCGCTCGAAGAGATTCGGGAATTGGCGGCTGAGGCGGAGCGGACCCGGACCTATTTTGTCGTCGATGAGGCGTTCATCGACTTCATCCCGGAAGGGCGGCGGATGACGCTGCTGCCGGAGCTGGAGCGGTTTCCGCGGGCGATCCTGGTCCGCTCGATGACGAAGTTCTATGCCATTCCGGGGCTGCGGCTGGGCTATGCGGCCGCGCATCCGGACGTGATCCGGGCGATGACGGGCAAGCAGGTGACGTGGAGCGTCAACGGCTTGGCCCTGCTCGCCGGGGAATTGTGCCTCGAGGGCGGCGAGGCGCATGAGCGCGAGACGCTGGAGCTGATCGCCGCAGAGCGCGCCCGGCTGACGGCGGGTCTGCGGGATCTGGGCTGCCGCGTGAGCGGCGGCGAAGCCAATTTCCTGCTCGCTGAGCTGCCGGCACCGTGGAGTGCCGGGGAGCTGCAGCGCGAGCTCGGGCTTCGCGGCGTCCTGATCCGCAGCTGCGCCATGTACCCGGGCCTGGGGCCGGGACATGTCCGGTTTGCGGTGAAGGGAGCGGACGCCAATGCGCGGCTGCTTGCGGTGCTGGGCGACGTGCTTCCAAGCCGGGCGGAATGATCTGCACGTTGGGAGCCATTTTGATGTAAGGAGCAGATCTGCACAATAGGACAGGCTGTGCAGGCCCAAGACGCAGGGCTGTACAGCTGCTACGCTGGAGAGGCGCTGGCGCGGGGTGTACACATCCTTTGCGGACCGGATTTCGGATGCCGCATAAACACAAGATCGATATGGGGGATAAGAAGCGATGACGACACCATTTATGGACGGATTGCAGGATACGTACCGTTCCGCCGTGTGGCCGGGACTCGTGCTGACACGGAAAGAGCGGCATTTGCTGCTTGAGGCGCCGGAGCTGCTCGACAGTCTCGGAAGCTCCATTCACGGAGGCGGCATGGGCAGGCTGCAGCGGGTGACGAATATGTATGTGGACCGGACATATGACTGCAGCGACCCGGTGCGCGATACGGAGGAATGGCTCACGGCGTGGGGATACCCGCTGGAGTCGACAGCGGGGCTGCTGACGGCGGTCCAGCTGCGCCATGCGGCGGTGCATGAGGAGAAGAACGATCAGGCCGCGGTGTTCTGCTGCACGACGGCAGGGGTATCCAATGCGGCCCGCGCCGGCTCGGAGCGGCGGACGTTCGCGGCCTATACGCCGGGAACGATCAACATCATGCTGGCCATCGACGGCCAGTTGACGAAGGCGGCCATGCTGAATGCCGTCATGACGGCGGTGGAGGCCAAGGCCGCGGCGCTGGCCGACCTGGACGTGCGCGACCCGGACAATGGGCTGATCGCTACGGGGACGACGACGGACGCCGTCGTCCTCGGCGTCAGCCAAAGCGCCGCTTACGCCGGGCTGCACCGCTATGCGGGCACCGCGACCGACCTCGGCGCGATGATTGGACGCGCGGTGTACGGCACGGTGAAGGAAGGCCTGCTGGCGGCCTGGAGCGAGCGGAAATGACCGCAATATGGATCCTAGCCGCAGCTTTTACCATCGATTGGATCATCGGGGATCCGAGGTGGATTCCCCATCCGGTCATCGGCATGGGCAAGGCGATCAAAAAGGTGGAAAACGCTATTCGGGCAAGGGCCACCCGCCCGTCAGGACTCAAGCGGGCGGGGATACTGCTCCCGGTCATCGTGGCGGGCGGCTCTCTGCTGCTGACATGGCTTGTGCTCTGGGGACTGCATCAGGTGCATCCGTGGCTGGCCTGGGCGGTGGAGGCGGTGCTCATCGCCACGACGATCGCCGTCAAGGGCCTGAAGGATGCCGGCAAGGAAGTGCTTGGCCATCTGCGGCGCGGCGACCTGCCGGAGGCGCGCAAGTCGCTCGGCATGATCGTCGGCCGGGACACTGCCCACCTGGACGAGCCGGAGATCGTCCGCGGCACGGTCGAAACGGTGGCGGAAAATATCGTCGACGCCGTCGTCTCTCCGCTGTTCTACGCCATCATCGGCGGCGCGCCGCTGGCGATGGCCTACCGGGCGGTGAACACGCTCGATTCCATGGTCGGCTACAAGAACGACAAATATTTGCATCTTGGCTGGGCGTCGGCGAGGCTGGATGACATCGCCAACTTCATTCCCGCCCGGATCACTGCGGGCATCCTAGTGCTGTCCGCCTGGCTGCTGCGTCTGGACGCCGCCAGAGCCTGGCGCACCGTGCGCCGGGACGCGCGCCGCCATCCGAGCCCGAACAGCGGCTTCCCCGAATCCGCGGTGGCGGGCGCGCTCGGCATCCGGCTCGGCGGCGAGAACGTGTACCACGGCGTCGTCTCGTTCCGGGCTTACATGGGCGAGGCGCTGCGCCCGATGGAGGCGCGCGACATCACGATGACGATCCGGCTGCTTATCACGGTATCGGTCATCTTTATTCTGCTGGGCATCGCCGTGCTGTGGGCGGCAGGGGGCAGCTTATGGACGTCCTAGCGAAACAGGTCGATCTGCTGCTGGTCCGGCACGGCACGACGCGGTGGAACCGGGAGAAGCGTTACCTCGGGCATACGGATATCCCGCTGGATCCGGGCGGCAGGGATGAGCTTGCGCCGCTGGCCCGGGAGCTGGCCGGGAAGGCGTTCCACGGCGTATATTGCAGCGACCTGGCCCGATGCCGGGAGACACTGGCGATCATCAGTCCGCCGCACGCAGATACTGCGACGTATGACCCGAGGCTGCGGGAAATGGACTTTGGCGCCTGGGAAGGGCATACCTATGAGCAGCTGCAGCATGAGCCCCTATACCGGCAGTGGATCGATTCGCCGCAGCAGGTGACGACGCCGGGCGGGGAGTCATGGGCGGATTTTGCCGGGAGGGTCGACGGGTTTATCGGCAGCTTGTTGAAGGATGTGGAAGGGGCATGCAGCAGACTGGCAGAGGCCCAGAACGACGGCGGGTCGGCACTTTCCGAATCGCAAAGGAACGAAATTGGCGGGGTGACAATTTCCGGATCGAAAGGAAGCGATATTGGCTGGGCGGAACTTGCCGAATCGCAAAGGATCGAGATTGGTGAGGCAGCACTGCCCGGATCGCAAGGGAATGAGACTGGCGCGGCGGAACTGCCCGAATCGCAAAGGATCGAGATTGGTGAGGCGGCACTTCCCGGATCACAAACGAGCGATGACAACAAGGCGGCTCTTTCCCGGTCGGAAGGACCGGAAGGCACCAGCCCCGAAGCGCCGGTTCCGCCGGAGATGCTGATCGTCGCCCATGGCGGCGTCTTGCGGCAGCTTGCGGTCAGCCTCGTCCCGGGGCTGTCCTTCTGGGACGTTCATGTTCAGCCCGGGAGTTTGCTGCGGATCCGGCTGAGCTTCACTGAAGAAACCGGCGATTGGAACGGCAAGCTGGTGAATGAAGCTTGAGAGAGGATGCAAACAAGGTAATGGTCGGCATTGACCGGTCAGGGTCTTGCCTGCACTCTGGCCAGCAGAAAGCGGCGAATCGACTCAGGCCGCCGGCATACGAGGACGTGTTTCCCGAATCGTCCGTTCCCCCGGGGTTGGACATGCTTGCGGGCTCGGGTCCGGACATGCCCCGGCATGCGACCGGACATGTATCCCGGCAAGTGCCGGACACAAAAATTCCATTGTCACCCGCAGGCTTTTCCCCTATAATCAGGACAAAAGAAGCATGGCCAGGATAATTGAATAGGAGTGCTTGTGAGGTCCCGGAAGCTGTCTGCCGTATAAGGCGAGCGTTGATCCGGGTGAAAAGGGAAGCCGGTGCAACTCCGGCACGGTCCCGCCACTGTAAACAGGTATGTCCCCAGGAAGCCACTGTTCCGCCGCTACACGGGATGGGAAGGCGGGGACGATTTTATCCAGCCTGTAAGTCAGGAGACCTGCCTCACGAGAGGAAATGACGGTCCTTCGAGGAAAGGATTACGTTTCACGTGCCCTTCATAACGCATGTTCGCCGCGGCCCAAGCAAGCATTGGCTTGAACTCTTGGCCTCGCAGCATGCCACAAGGCACACCGGTCCATCGCGGCGATGCCGCGGGATGTTCCGTGCAGACGTAATCCCTGATTCTTGATCGAACAAGAGTCAGGGTTTTTTAGTTGACAAAGAATGGAGCGACAGACGCCATACACCTGCTCATGGTGAGCAGCGGCGCTGCAACTCTAGCATTTCCGTCAGGTTTATTCCGTTTTCGTATACCGGTCAGGCCTCTTTTGTGCAAATTATTCGATAGACAAAGAGGGAGAGAACGAAATCATGAACGTAACGTTGAAACGCTGGTCCACAGGCCTTGCGGCGCTGCTGCTTGCCTTATCGCTGAGTGCCTGCGGCGCCAAGAAGGAAGACAGCTCCGCCTCGCAGCAGCCTGCTGCCCAAACGGAGCAAAGCACGGATAACAGCGCGTCGCAGACAAAGACAGACGAACTGAAAACAACCTATCCGCTGACCATTCAGGATGCGACCGGAGAGTCCTTTACTTTCAAGGAAGCGCCGAAGCATATCATCTCGGTATCTCCGGCGGAAACGGAGGCACTCTTTGCGATTGGGCTGGACAGCGAGATCGTTGGGGTGTCCGATTATGATGATTATCCGGAAGCAGCCAAGTCCAAGGCGAAAATGGGCGGCATTGCTAAACCGAACGAGGAAGCGATCATTGCGGCCCAGCCGGACATCGTGTTCACGGGCATTTCGATGAGCAAGGAAGCGGTGAAGAAGCTGCGCGACCTCGGCATTCAAATTTTCAAGACCGATCCGAAAACGGTCGATGACGTCATCAAAAATATCGAAACCTACGGCCTCATCACCGATCATCAGGCGGAAGCCAAAGCGGTGGTCGAAAAGATGAAGCAGGAGGAAAATGAGGTTACTGAAGCGGTAAAATCGCTGACGCCGGAGCAGAAGAAAAAGGTATATATTGAATTCTCCCCAGGCTGGACAGCGGGCAAAGGAGTATTTATGGATGAGATAATTAATCTTGCTGGTGGAACTAATATTGCTTCTGATACAGTTGGATGGAATGAAATCAGCGAAGAGAAAATCATCAAGGACAATCCGGACGTGATTTTGTATGCCAACAGCGTCATCGACGAGAAGACGAAGAAAAGCCTTGGCGATATCATTAAAGGCCGCAGCGGCTGGGACCAGATTACAGCCGTGAAGAACGACGCGGTCATCGGTCTTGACGACAATCTGCTGAGCCGTCCGGGCCCGCGTGTCACGCAGGGCTTGAAGGAAGTGGCGAAAGCCATTTATCCGGACCTGTTTAAATAATGAGCAAAAAGCTGGCAGGCTATGGAGGAATCGGCATCGTCCTGCTCGTCCTGACCCTGCTGATCTGTCTGGGGATTGGCTCGGTCGCGCTGCCGGTCCGTGACATCGCCCTCATTCTACTGCACCGGATTCCATGGATCGGGAGCCATATCGACCCGACGTGGAACGCATCGTTTGAGCAGATTATCGTGAAGGTTCGGCTGCCGCGGATTCTACTGGGCATGCTGGTCGGCGCGGCTTTGGCCGTGGCCGGCTCGGGGTTCCAGGGGGTGCTGCGCAACCCGCTCGCTGATCCGTTTACGCTCGGGGTTTCCTCGGGGTCGGCAGTAGGCGCGTCGTTCCTGATCTTTTTCGGGCTGCAGTATTCGTTTTTCGGCGGCTGGACGCTGCCTGCGGTCGCTTTCGTGACCGGGATGCTGACGCTGTGGATGGTCATCGCGTTGGCCAGGGAGAGCGGGAAAATTCCGACGAACAGTCTGATTCTGTCCGGTGTGGTAATGCAGTCCTTTCTCGGAGCGGTCGTATCCTTCCTTTCGGCGATGTCGAACCGGACGATCAATGAAATTATATATTGGACAATGGGCAGCCTCAGCCTGCGTGGATGGTCGTATACGGCCATCCTTTTGCCGTATTTTCTGGTGGGATTTGCGGTGGTCTGGAGCCGGGCCCGCGCGCTGAATCTATTGTCCTTAGGTGAGCGGCAGGCGGCCCATATGGGGATGAACGTGGATCGCGTGAAGCTGGGGGTGCTGCTCGTCAGCACGCTGCTCACGGCTGCCGCGGTGTCGGTTGCGGGCATTATCGGGTTCGTCGGACTCGTCATTCCGCATGTGATCCGGCTGATCACCGGTCCCGATTACCGGTTGATCGTGCCGCTGTCGGCCATCGGCGGAGCTGTCTTTATGGTCTGGGCCGACACGATCGCCCGTTCCCTGCTGGCGCCGACCGAGATTCCACTCGGCGTGGTGACGGCCTTCGTAGGCGCTCCGTTTTTTGCCTATTTGCTGTACCGGAACAAAAAGCAGCGGAAGGGGAGATGGACATGATCGAGATCAGGGAAGCAGGGAAGCAGTATGGCGGCATTACAGCTCTCCATGGCCTCAACTGGTCGGTCCAGGAAGGCGAATGGTGGGGGATTATCGGGCCGAACGGCAGCGGCAAGTCGACGCTGCTGCAGCTGGTTTCCGGCGTGGAAAAGGCCAGCAGCGGCGAGGTACTGATTCACGGTAAACCTGCCTCTGCCTATAACCGGAAAATCCTTTCCCGCATGATGGCCGTTCTCCAGCAGGACGGCCTTCCTCCTGTTCATTATCCGGTCAGGGAAGTGCTGGAGATGGGACGTTACCCGTATCAGGATTGGCTCGGACGGGACGAGGGCGGCGATCCTGACGTCCTGATTGAGGGCATTATGGATAAGCTGCAGCTGCACGAACTTGCCGACCGCCCCTTGGATGAGCTGAGCGGCGGGCAGCGCCAGCGCGTCGCCCTTGGCAAAGTGATGGCGCAGGAGCCGCAGATTCTGCTGCTTGACGAGCCGACGACTTACCTGGACATCCGTTACCAGCACCAGTTCATGGAGCTGGTGGCGCAGTGGCGGAAGGAAGAGGGCATCACGGTCGTCGCCGTCCTGCATGATTTGAACCTGGCGGCGCAGTTTTGTGATAAACTGCTGGTATTAAGGGACGGGCAGGCGGTCGGAATGGGAACGCCGGAAGACATGTTGACCGAGGAAACGATCCGTCTGGTGTACGGCATTGAGCCGGTCATCGTTCCCCATCCGGTCAGCGGTATTCCGCAGGTACTGGTGACTAGGCAGCGGTAGGATTAAAGCAGCTCGGAGAACGAGTGCGGAAGTAGGCGGGCTGTGAGTTGATCGGTTTGAAGGCAGTTTTACGAGAGAGGGAGTAGATGCAAGATGAACGAACTTGTGAAGCAGTACGTGGAGCGGATTCAGCCCCTGGATGAGACCGCGTCGAAGGAGGCGGCAGCCCATATCGCCAACCTGACGGTGCCGCCGGGCAGCCTCGGCAAGCTGGAGTCGCTGGCAATCCGCCTGGCCGGCATAACCGGCGAGACGAAACCGCTGTTCGAGCGCAAAGAGGTTATCATCATGGCTGCGGACCACGGCGTGTGCGAGGAAGGTGTCAGCGCCTTCCCGCAGGAAGTGACGCCGCAAATGATCCTCAATTTTCTCGCCGGAGGCGCAGCGGTCAACGTGCTGTCGCGGCAGGCCGGCGCGGACATCGTCTGCGTCGACATCGGGGTGAAGAGTGACCTTGCCCATCCGCAGCTGGTGTCCCGCAAGGTGCGGTACGGGACGGCCAATATGGCCAAGGGGCCGGCGATGACCCGCGAGGAAGCGGAGCAGTCGATCCTGACCGGCATCGCCGTCGTCGGGGAAGCGGTGGCGCAAGGCGTCCGCATCTTCGTTACCGGCGAAATGGGCATCGGCAACACGACGGCCAGCTCGGCCGTCATGTGCGCGCTGACCGGCACGCCGGTCAAGGAAGCAGCCGGACGCGGGACAGGCCTGACCGACGAGCGCCTGCTTCATAAGATTGGCGTCATCGAGAAGGCGCTCGCCGTCAACGCGCCGGACGCGGCCGACCCGATCGATGTGCTCGCCAAGGTCGGCGGGCTCGAAATCGGCGGCCTGGCCGGGGTCATCCTCGGCGCGGCCGCCCATCGATGTCCCGTGGTCATCGACGGGTTTATTTCGAGCGCCGCTGCTCTGCTGGCGCGGGCAATCTGTCCGCTGGCCGCGGAATACATGATCGCGTCCCACGCCTCGCATGAGCAGGGGCACCGCCTGCTGCTGCAGGAGCTCGGGCTGGCGCCGATGCTTGACTTGGACATGCGCATCGGCGAAGGCACCGGCGGCGTGCTCGGCCTGACGCTGGTGGACGCGGCGTGCCGCATCGTGCGCGAGATGGCCACCTTCGAAAGCGCCGGCATCTCCGGCGGCGAGGCGGTGACGTCCGAGTGAGCGTACTCGTAACGGGCGGCGCCCGCAGCGGCAAGAGCTCCTTTGCGGAGCGCTGGATGATGGCCCACGCTGGCCAGGCGGTGTACGTGGCGACGGCGCAGGCCTTTGACCGGGAGATGGAGGAGCGGATCGCCCTCCATCGGCAGCAGCGCACGGAGGCGGCGTATCCCTGGGAAACCCGGGAGGAGCCGCTGCGGCTGGCGGAGCTGCTGCAGACGCTGCGCACCGGGCAGGCTGATCCCGCTGGCGCAACTTCATCCGCGGAAGATCGTGCGCCGGCCGTGCTGGTGGACTGCCTGACCTTGTGGCTGTCCAATACGCTCCTGGCGCTGGAGGGCGAGGAGGATATGGAGTCACGCCTCATGGAGGCCATCAACCAACTCGTGGAGCAGATTCAGGCGTATCCCGCTCCGCTGGTGCTGGTCACCAATGAGGTCGGCGACGGCATCGTGCCGGAATACCTGCTGGGTCGGGTGTTCCGCGATTATGCGGGGATCTTGAACCGCAAGGTAGCGGCCGTCAGCGACCAGGTTTTTCTGGTGACGGCCGGCATTCCGATCGAGCTCAAGAGCAGGGAGTATCACCTATGAAAATGAACGTTCAGGCGGCTGCGGCCGCTTTTCAATTTTTGACCCGTTTTCCGGTCAAGATGACCCTGGATTATACGCCAGAGCTATTTCGGCGGAGTACGCGCTTCTATCCGCTGGTCGGGCTGGCGGTCGGCTTGACCGTCTGGATCGGCGGAGCGGCCGCTTCGTATCTGCTTCCGCCGCTTCCTGCCGCCGTTCTCATGCTGATCCTGTGGGTCGGCCTGACCGGAGGCCTGCATCTCGACGGCTGGATGGATACGGCGGACGGCCTGCTCAGCTACCGCTCGCGGGAGCGGATGCTGGAGATCATGAAGGACAGCCGGGTCGGAGCCATGGGCGTCATGGCCTGTGTGCTTCTCCTGCTGCTGAAGGCATCGCTGATTTACTCGCTGCTGCTCGGCGGCCTTCCGCCGCTGCTTCTGCTGCTGCCGCCGGTATGGAGCCGCTGGTTCATGGTCCATGCGATGGTCTCCTGGCCGATGGCGCGGGGCAAAGAGGGACTGGCGGGCAGCTATTTCAACGGCATGACCCGGAAGCAGAGCATGGAGTCCTTCCTGCTGGCGGCAGGGCTCACCCTGATCGCGGCGCTACTGTCTCCGCTGCTTCCCTACGGACCTGCCGGGATATGGAATTATAGAGGCATCACCTGGCTTCATGCCGGATTAGCCTGGCTGCTGCTTCCATTGGCGGCATGGGCTGCCGGATGGTGGGCAGGGCAGCGGATGAACGCCAAGCTCGGCGGCTTAACGGGCGACACCTACGGCGCGCTGAACGAGGGCATTGAGACTGTGCTTCTGCTCGTGCTGACCATACTCATCTACCGTTTTTGACTAGGAGGCAGACGCGATGGAATTAACCGATACAACACGGAAGGACGGCTCTCCGGGGGCCGTGCTGATGCTGCAGGGAACGGCTTCGGACGTCGGCAAAAGCGTCGTGACCGCGGCGCTCTGTCGGATCTTCGTGCAGGACGGATACCGCACGGCACCGTTCAAGTCGCAAAATATGGCGCTGAATTCCTACGTGACCGCGGACGGCAAGGAAATCGGACGGGCGCAGGGGATGCAGGCTGAAGCCTGCGGGATCGAGGCGACCACCGATATGAACCCGATCCTGATCAAACCGACGGGCGATATGCATTCGCAGATCGTCGTTCACGGGCGCCCGCTGGCACACATGAGCGCGACCGATTACCGCAGCCGCTTTTTGCCGGAAGCGAAGGACACGGTGCTGGAAGCCCTCGACAGGCTGCGCGGGCAGTACGACATCGTCGTGATGGAAGGCGCAGGCAGCCCGGCCGAGATTAATCTGAAGGACCGTGACATCGTCAATATGAACCTGGCCGGCTGGGCGGATGCGCCCGTGCTGCTCGTTGCGGACATCGACCGGGGCGGCGTGTTCGCGTTCCTGGTGGGTACTTTAGAGCTGCTGGAGCCGCACGAGCGGCAGCGGGTGAAAGGTTTTATCATCAACAAGTTCCGGGGGGACTTGTCCCTGCTGCAGCCGGGGCTGGACTGGCTGGAGGAGCGGACCGGCATTCCGGTACTGGGCGTGCTTCCGTATATCCCGGACATCCGCATCGAGGCGGAGGACTCCGTCGTGCTGGATGAGCTGACCGCCAAAGGGCAGTCCAGCCTGGAAGCGGACATCGACATTGCCGTCATCCGCTATCCGCGCATTTCCAACTTCACAGACTTTGACCCGCTGCAGGAGGAAAGGGATGTCCGGGTCCGCTTTATTACCAAGGCGGCTGATCTCGGTCATCCGGATGTGATCATCCTGCCGGGGACGAAGGATACGATCGGGGACCTGCAGTATCTCCGCAGCCAGGGCTTCGATCTGGCTATCGCCGCAGCCGTCGAATCGGGCGATGCGCAGCTGGCCGGCATCTGCGGAGGGTACCAGATGCTCGGCAAAATGCTGCATGATCCGGACGCCGCCGATGGCGGCGTTGCCCGCGAGGAGGAGGGACTCGGCTATTTGCCGGTCGCAACGACGTTTGCGAAGGAGAAGCGCACAGTCCGGGTGACCGGCCGGGTTGCGGACCATTCTCCTCTGCTGCTGTCCGCAGAGAGCCGATGCCTGCTGGCCGCCGGCGAACCGATTTCCGTTGAAGGATACGAAATCCATATGGGGCAGAGCCGCAGCCTGAAAGGGGAGCAGATGGCCCCGGTGTTTAAGCTGGGGCCGGACGGAGAGCAGCCGGCCGCCGAAGGCTGGGGGACGCTGGACGGGCGGATCTGGGGCACCTATCTGCACGGCGTGTTTCATAACGACCGGCTTCGCCGTTTATGGCTCGACCAGATCCGCGAGAGCAAAGGGCTCCGCCCGGTGAAGGAGACTTTCTCCGCATCGGGGCTAAAAGAGCAGGAGTTTGACCGGGTTGCGTCGCTCGTCAGAGAGCATCTCGATCTGGAGCAGGTGTATCAAATCATGGGAATATCCGCCAAGACGGTATAGTTTTGAGCAGGATACGGGTAATAAATAGAAGTCATTCCGAAGTATACTTGGCGAATGGCTTCTTTTTTCTTTTTTTACAGCAAATTCTAACATGAAATTAACCCTACCCAAATAGTATGAATTATGCTACACTAAAGTCCAGTTTCACAGATTGCCCAAAAAAGCAAGCGACCTGCCCGCGGGCAAGCCGCAGGGACAGGCGTTAACATTATTGTTACAAGAGGGGAGAACGAAAGAGAGATGGACACACTTTGGACTGTGGTGAACGTCGTTGTGATGCTCATCCTGATCGGCCTGTTGATCTGGATGCAGAAGAAGCACGTATCGTTCACGAAACGCGTATTTACCGGCCTTGCGCTCGGTATTATTTTCGGATTTATCCTTCAATGGGCCTTCGGCACGCAATCGGAGGTCGTCAGCAAGTCTACCGACTGGTTCAGCCTTGTCGGCAGCGGCTATGTCGGCTTGTTACAAATGGTCGTCATCCCGCTGATCATGGTTTCGATCATTTCGGCGATCATGAACCTGAAGGGCAGACAGAACCTCGGCAAAATGAGCGGCTCGATCATCGCTGTTCTGCTCATCACCGTAGCGATTGCAGCTTCGGTAAGTATCGTAACCAGCTTGTCCTTTAACCTGAAGGCGATTGAGATTCAAGCGGGTGACCGTGAGCAAGCCCAAGGTCAGAAGCTGGAAGAAAAAGTGGGAGACGTGAAGGACAAATCGATCCCGCAGCAGGTACTGGAATTCATTCCGACCAATCCGTTCGCGGATATGACCGGAGCACGCCGCTCCTCGACGCTGGCTGTCGTTATTTTCTCGGCCTTTATCGGAGTTGCCGTTCTCGGCATTGACCGTAAAAAACCGGAGCAGGCGGCTACCTTCCGCAAAATGGTTGAAGCGGTCTATGCGGTGGTCCTGCGGATCGTTACACTAGTGCTCAGGCTGACGCCATATGGCATCCTGGCCTTGATCACGAAGACGACCGCTACCACGAATATCGATGAGATTCTGAAGCTCGCCAAGTTTGTCGGCGCTTCGTATGTGGCACTGATCGTTATGTTCATCATTCATCTGATTCTGATTACACTGTTCGGGTTCAACCCGATCCAATATGTACGCAAAGTTTTCCCGACGCTCGTCTTCGCATTCACTTCCCGTTCCAGTGCGGCAACCATCCCGCTGAACGTGGAAACCCAGACGAAGAAGCTTGGGGTATCGGAAGGGATTGCCAACCTGTCGGCAACCTTCGGTGCCACAATCGGCCAGAACGGCTGCGCCGGTATTTATCCGGCGATGCTGGCGGTGATGATCGCACCGACGGTCGGCATCGATCCGACAAGCTGGGATTTCATTATTAAACTGATTCTGATCGTAACCATCAGTTCCTTCGGGGTTGCCGGCGTCGGCGGCGGTGCCACCTTCGCATCCCTGATCGTGCTGTCCACGATGAACCTGCCGGTGGCGCTCGCCGGTCTCCTGATCTCGGTTGAACCGCTGATCGACATGGGACGCACGGCGCTGAACGTCAACGACTCGATCACGGCCGGTCTGATCTCGAGCAAAATTTTGAAAGAGAACGACCAGGATACGTTTAACAACAATCATGTCGAGCTTGACTCGGCGCATGCGTAAGCTTGCGTACGCGTCCGAAGAAACCAAAGCCTTTGCGGGCTTTGGTTTCTTTTTTTGATAGGAGAAAGTATATCTTGAGAGGATCGGCATTTTTAGATTGCAATAAAAATCTAGACCATTCGACGGTATTTTCTGCGACCAAAGGACTGGCTGACGAACCCAAGCGAACTGTCCTCAGGGTGGGGAGGGACCGCGGAGAAAGGATACGTGCCGCAGCAAGGCTTAACAGCGCTGAGATGTTTGGGAGCCCCGCACCATCAGGCAAAATAGATTTGTCACGAAACAATCCCAAGAAATGAGCCTTTGGCCGCAGTCCCTAAAAAAAGGAAAACACCGCACCTTCGCGAACATGTTAACCATCCGAAATGACATCCCACGATCGCCACCTGGAAGGATACTCTTACAAATTCAGGAGGGAATGAGCATGAAAAAGACGAAATGGCTGCTGAACATCGGCCTGCTGGGCACGCTGCTGCTGTCCGGATCGGCTGCGGCTTTTGCGGACGACGCGGAGCTGGTACCGATTGAGACGCTGAAACCGGCGGTCCCCATGGTGAAACCGGTGCTGACGGGAACGGGCGGATCCCTGATCCTGAGCGACTCCCCGGAATCCCCTAAAGTTGAAGGCGCTTACTACAGGGATGCGGTGACCGGATCGTTCCGCGTCTTTTGGCATCATCAAAATATGACCGGCGAGCCGCTGACCGTGGCCGTGGCTGTGACCAACACGTCCGACGAGCCTATCATGCTGTTCTCGGAGGGGATCGGGCTTGCAACGGATTACTATCCGGATGTCGCCGGCCAGATGGCCTTGGCTGATTTTATGAGCAATCGTGCAGCCCAGAAGCAGGAAGCGATCCTGCAGCCGGGTGAGAGCTATTACTTGACTGCCCTCGCGGAAAATACGCACACCGCCAGCGGCATCGCCAATTTTGCCGCGTATACGCAGCAAGGGCATGGGGATGCGACCGTCACGGTCACGACGCTGGGCTATAAAGAGCAGCCGGCTAACCCATTGGACGTACCGATTCTGCCGAAGGATGTGCACGTGCGCGGGACATTCCCTCATGCGGACCGAACCGGTACATTGGACTACAATACGTCGAGCGGCAATTCATTGATCCGCATTTCCTCAGCGGCGAGCGGTCCGTGGAGCGACAGCATGCCGGGTGAGTATGAGGAAGGCTGGAACGCGGTGGACGGCGGAACCGTCATCAACAACGGCAACTATGGGGTCATGTACAACCTCAGCGTGGCCATCAACAACGATTTGGACGTCAAACGGACCATTTCCGTGTACGATAACCCCTCCGGCGGCGCGGGCCACTACGTGATCGGCTGGGGCAAGGATCTGCTGCAATCGCCGTTCGTAAACTATCAGAAAGCCTGGAAGTTTACCGAATTTACGGTGAACAAAAAGGGCAAAACGATCGCTGCCGAGCTGAGCCTGACCGGTGGAGCGGCCGGACCGCAGACGCTGTATTTTACCAATTCGGACGTGAAGTAAAGGCGTGCCTTGTGACTTGTTCTGGATGATGAACGAGTGTGATCCATTTTATATGAAATATTGAAAACACTGCCCATGCCGGCTGCGAACGTCGGATCGTGGGCAGTTTTTGTTTGCAGCAGTGTCTCCCGGAGGTTCCGGGGCCTGCCCAAGAGCACTTCCAGTCCCAGAAAAAAACATGGCAACTTCCGTTTCCGTGTGATACAGTAGTACATGTTTTGGGTTTGAAAGAATAGACAAAGACCCCAAAACCGCGGTTCGCAACCATCCCGCGTAATCAAAACTAGGAGGAACACGAGTGTACAATTTGTTGTGGGGTATTTTGTTCGTACTTGTTAATTTTTCGCTGTACCTGCTATGCTACCGTTTATTCGGCAAAAAGGGGCTGTACGCCTGGATCGGGGTCGCGACGGTGATCGCGAACATTCAGGTGACGAAGACGATCGACATTTTCGGCATTGTCCTGACGCTGGGCAATACGATGTATGTCAGTTTGTATATGACCAGTGACCTGCTGAACGAAAAATACGGCCGGAAGGAAGCGCAGAAGGCGGTGTGGTTCGGCTTTTTCACGCTGCTGATGACGACGCTCCTGATGCAGATGGCGCTGTTTTTTACGCCGGACGAGAGCGACCTCGCGCAGGAATCGCTGCAGAACATCTTCGGCCTGATGCCGCGCCTGGCGCTGGGAAGCTTGACGGCTTACTTCGTCAGCCAGTTCCTGGACGTTCGCCTGTATGCCTGGCTGCGGAAGCTGTTCGGCGAGCGGAACCAGTTCTGGATCCGCAACAACGGCAGCACGATGATCAGCTCGCTGGTGGACACGCTTATTTTCTGCACGATTGCTTTTGCCGGACGTTACGAGCTGTCGGTTTGGATTGAAATTTTTCTGACGACGTATCTGATCAAGTTCGTGCTGACCGCGGTGGGAACGCCGTTTCTATATATCGCCCGCGATTTCAAATTCAAGGACGAGGATTAAGCAGAGCAGACGGCCACTGTAATGATTGCCGCTGTTCAATAGATAAGCTGAATGGTTGCAGCACAAAAAAACCGGAAGATCCATCTGTCGATGGGGTCTTCCGGTTTTCCTGTTTCATAAGGCATTAACCGCCGATTACCGTTAATTCCTTCGGATACGAGGTCAGGACTTCAACACCGCTGTCAGTGACGACGATATCGTCTTCGATCCGTACACCGCCCAGTCCCGGCACATAGATGCCCGGCTCCACGGTGAAGACCATTCCCGGCTGCGCCAAGTCGGTATTGCCGCCGTGCACGGACGGATACTCGTGGACATCCATGCCGAGGCCGTGCCCGAGACGGTGCATGAAGTACTGGCCGTAGCCTGCGTCCTCCGTGACTTGGCGGGCCGCCTGGTCGATGGAAGCCAGCGTCACGCCCGGCTTGATCGCCTGAATGCCCTGCAGGTTGGCTTCAAGCACGGTGTTGTAAATCTTCGTCAGCTCCGGCGAAATGTCGCCGACCGCAAACGTTCGGGTGATATCGGAAGCGTAGCCGTTGGCGTAGACGCCCATGTCAAACATGAGCAGGTCGCCGGACTGGATCTTGGTCTGGCCTGGCGTGCCGTGTGGGAGCGCCGTCTTCGGTCCGGTCAGCACCATCGTGTCGAACGAAGGACCGTCCGCACCGAGTTTCTTCATTAAATATTCAAGCTCGGCGACGATTTCGATCTCAGTCACACCCGGCTTCACGCGGGAGAGGCCCTGCCGCAGCACTTCTTCGATCAGGTCAATCGCATGCTTCATGCGCTGGATTTCCTCCGGCGTCTTGCTGACGCGCATCGCGCGCAGCAGCGGACCGATATCTTCGTACTGCCCAGCGCCAAGCGACTGCTGCAGCTGTTCATAGCGCGCCACGCTGATTTGTTCCTTTTCGATGCCGAGCTTGCCGATCGTGTTCTTGAACTGCTGCCGAAGCAGGTCGTACGGATTGTCCGTGTCGGCATGCGTGATGATGTTTTTTACCGAGGATGCGGCCTGGGCGGCCTCGGCATCGAGGGCGGGCACGATCAGGAGCGGCTGTTCGCCGCGGGTCAGCAGCAGGCCGAGAAACCGTTCATGTGGGTTGCTGGCAAAACCGGTCAGGTAATAAACATGCTTAGGGTCGGTGACGAGCAGGCTGTCGAGGCCGTGTTCGTTCATGGCCTTTTCCAAGGCGGTGATTCGGTTGCTCATGGTTATTCATCCTTTCTTATGTAGAGGGGGCTGGTGGGCAGGCCGTGTCCGTCAATGTTGTTGTCCGATTGCCCGATGGCTCGATTGCTCGTTGATCGAACTGCCCGATCCAGGCTCCCCGTGTCACTTCAATCCTATGGTTAGGCGGCTCGAAAATTTTCTTTAAACGCGGTCATTTTCAATCCAATGACTTCGATAGACGTATGGGTTACCGGTGACTCTGAATGATCTCCCGGATGCGTTCGTTCGGTGACTTGTCGTACAAGCCGCCGTGGTAGCAGAACACTCCATCCAGCGGCAGATCGGCTAGCTTGCCCATGCTTTCGATGGCTTGCGCCATATTCGGCGTGAAACCGGGTATCGGTCCCTGCAGTTCGCCCTCGTGAATGGTCAGCTCATCGGCTGCGAGCAGCAGCTTTTCTTTGGGAAGGTACAGACAAATATGCCCCGGTGTATGCCCTGGTGTATGGATTACTTGAATGCCGCCGTGCAGCTCCAGATGATCCCCGTCATGCAGCACCCGGCTGATGGAAATGGAGGAACGCTCGTCGAGAACGTTTTGAATTGCCTCCCGGGCCGCTTCGGGCATTTGGGCGAGACGCTCCGGCGTGACCTTGATCAGCGGCTCTTGTCCGGTTATGACGGGAATATCGTCTTCATGGGCCCAGATCTCGATGTCGGGATTAGCTTCAAGCAGGCGGGATACGTTGCCGATATGGTCGATGTCCTGGTGCGTGAGGATGACGCGCTTGATATCGTTCAGGGTGAGACCGGCTTCGGAGACTGCTTTCTGGACCTGGTCGAACTGGCCGACATTGCCGGTGTCGACGAGCGTGGCTCCGGTTTCATCCCACAGCAGGACTGGCTGGTAAGCTGGCTGCTCGGCCGTCGGCTGGGCAAACAGCTCAATGGATACGATCTGATGTCCGATTTGCATCATTTCCCGGATAAATCCGGTACACCTCCTATGTTTTTTAATGTGAAGCATGGATTGCTTCTATTATAAACCTCTCATCTGTAAAAAGAAAAAGCAGTCCTTGAAAGTGCCACGAGTCTCGGTGCTGCAAAATGCTGTCCGTTATGGCCAGGTCCTGCAGGGTGCCACTCTAGTATGAGCCTACGGAAAAGCCGTATATACTGGCGCTGTCTATGCGGCAAGAGGAGGGGAGGAATTCAGCAGAACCATCTACGCTTTCCCTTGCCTGTGTGCTAGTATTTTAGAAAAAGCAGTACGCGAAAAGGGAGGGATCAGGGTGAGCATGGAGCACAAAACGGTGGTCGTGACCGGCGCCAACTCCGGTATGGGACTGGCGACGACGGTCGAACTGGCGAAGCAGGGAGCGCACGTTATTATGGTGTGCCGGAGCGAGTCGCGCGGCCAAGCTGCGCTGCAGGAGGCTATCCGCCGGAGCGGCTCGGAGGCGATTGAGCTGATGCTGTGCGATTTGGGCGATCTGGCGAGTATCCGCCGCTTTGCGGAGGCGTTCAAGGCACGTTATCCGGTGCTGGATGTATTGGTCAACAATGCGGGGGTAGTCATGCTGAAAAGGCAGCTAACCCGCGACGGCTTCGAAATGGACATTGGCGTGAACCACCTGGGCCATTTTCTGCTGACCAACTTGCTGCTGGACAGGCTGACCGCCGCGGAGCAGGGAAGAATCGTGGTCGTTGCATCCGGAGCATATAAGGCTGGCAGCATCCATTTTGACGATCCGTTTTTGTCTCGCCGCTTTAATCCGATCAAGGCGTACGCCCAGTCGAAGCTCGCGAACATTTTGTTCACGGTGGAGCTGGCCGAGCGGCTGAAAGACACCCGGGTCACCGTGAACTGCGTCCATCCCGGCGCCGTCGCGACTCAAATCGGGGTGAACCGCGATACGGGCTTTGGCAAGCGGGTGCTGGCCGCGCTGAAGCCCATGTTCTTGACGCCGGAGCAGGGGGCGGACACCGCCATTTACCTGGCAGCTTCGCCGGAGGTTGCGGGTGTGAGCGGGAAATATTTTTACCGGAAAAAGCAGCAGACGCCGAAGTCCAAAGCAGCCGACCGGGAGAGTGCAAAACGCTTATGGGCTTGGAGCGAGCAGATGGTGGGACTGGACGGGTAAGTGCAGCGTCAAAAGCTTCCTATAGCACAGATTCCCGGATTCTTTTACAATAGAAAATAATATGTATTCGTAGACAAGCGGTAGGAGGCTGAACAGGGCAGATGACGACGCAACAACATTACATCATTGAAGACGCCGCGCTGGAAGATTTGCAGGCGGTGGTCGATATTTACAACACGACGGTGGCGGGAAGAATGGTGACCGCGGATCTGGAGCCTGTGACGGTAGAGAGCCGGCTGGCCTGGTTCCATGAGCATAACAGCCATCACCGTCCGCTGTGGGTCATGCGTTCCGAAGGGAAGGTTGTGGCCTGGCTCAGCTTCCAGTCTTTTTATGGGCGGGCAGCCTATAACGCGACGGCGGAGATCAGCATTTATGTGGCGGAAGAGTGCCGCGGGGCGGGCGTTGGCCGGATTTTGCTGGAAAAGGCGCTGGCCGAAGCTCCACGCTTCGGACTGAACCGGCTGGTGGGCTTTGTGTTCGCGCATAACGAACCGAGTCTGAAGCTGCTGCGCCGCTATGGCTTTGAGGATTGGGGCGTGCTGCCGGGCGTGGCCGAGCTGGATGGCGTGGAACGGGATTTGGTTATCGTCGGGCGCAAAGTATAGTAAGCCCGGAGGCAATGACGGCTCATTATCCATAATAAAGGCAGGAATATCGAAAAGGCGCTCTGCATGCAGCAGGCGCCTTTTGTTGTGTGTGATGATGAGGGCGTTGGTCCAATCCGTACGTATTAAAGGTCCTCGTCGCAGGCAGGCTTCGCTTCGCAGCACTTGGCAGCTTCGGCGGGCGTGGAGTCCGCATTATCAATCGTGACCCATTGCTCGGACCAGAGCTCGATTCCCCGGATGACCGGCTCGAGTGCCATGCCCTTCTCGGTCAGGGAATATTCGATTCGCACCGGCGTTTCCGGAAAAACCTCTCTCCGGACGACACCGTCCTGCTCTAAATCCTTAAGCCGCTCCGACAATAACCGGCCGCTGATCGGCAGGGAGGATTCAATGGTGCAAAAACGCTTCGGGCCGCTCAGCAGCTGATGGATGATCAGGCTGGTCCAGCGCCGGTTGATAATTTCCATCCCTTTTTCCAATTTGGGGCACAAAGGACTTGATTGCATGCTTCTTCACCTCGTTTATGATGTTCATTATATCGTAAATGCCGCGTTAAATATATACGGTTTGAAATGTTCTTTACATCCGGTGTTACCTGCTGGCATACTATATAAAATGGAATTTTTTCCATACATACATATTGGGGAGGTAAACTGATGAAGAAGCGTTTTAAATGGGGATTGGCGTTTGGACTGGCCATCATGCTGATTGTGCTAGCAGGCTGTCAGGCCGTTGGCGGCCTGGACGTCAACAAAGCGGTGCTCAGTACCCTGGATGTCAAATCGTCCGAAGCGAAGTCCTCGCTGTCGCTTGAACTGGTGCCTGCGGATAGCGGCCTGACTGAAGAAGATAAGCAGATGATTGACCTGATCAACTCCATCTCGCTCACGATTGACTCGGCTCGTACGCAGGATCCAAACACCGGATCGATTGAAGGCGCCGTGAAGGTTAACGGCAAGCAGATTCCTTTCCACTTGTCCGTAGATAAGGACAACCTGGCCTTGTCTCTTGAAGGCATGACCCAACCTGTCGTGATTCCGCTGAACGGTATGGAAGGCATGGAAGGGCTCACGATGACTGGACTTCAAATGTCCAACGAAAGCGCGTTGAAAATGGTGAAGGATGTCGGCAGCTTCCTGATCAAGCACGCTCCGAATCCGTCCTCGATCGCACTGTCCTCCGTGACTGACAAAGTGAACGGCGAATCGCTGTCGCTGCAGAAGCTGCACATCGACATTCGCGGGGATGAGCTGGCAGGCCTGGTTAAAGGCTTCCTGACCAGCGTATCCCAGGACAAAGAAGGATTGAAAGAAATGATCGCAGCCGTCTACGACGTCTACTATCCGATCTTTGAATCTACGTTTAGCCAGTCCGGTGAGGACATGGGCGATATGGCTGCAGCGTTCGGCACGCCGGAAAGCGTGCTGAAGGATAAAGACGCGGCGGTGACTTATTTTACCGATGAAGCGCTGAAGGCGCTGAACGAGTTTCTGCCTCAATACGACGACACCGTCAAAGAAATGATGGCTGAACCCGATATGTCGGTGATCCTTGGCAAGGATACCGTGCTGTCCCTGGACTTCTTCCTGGACAGCAAGCTGCAGATCCGCAAGCAGAACATGAACCTGACGATCCAAATTCCGCAGGGTGAAGGCGTGCCTGTGAAGCAGGTGAAGGTTCACTCGCAGTCGGAGACGTGGAACGTCAACCAGCCGGTGACTGTGAACAAGGTCGACACGTCCAAAGGCGTGTGGGAACCAAGCTTGATCGGCGTGACGCCAGGTGAAGTGATCCGTCATCTCGATGCGAAATCCGACCTGTACCGTCTCTTGATGGAAGATGCGAAGATTACGCAAAAGCAGATTTCGCTGACAACGCGCCAAAATGCTGAAGACGACGAAGACTACTGGTACTACCCGGAAGCCATTATCGTGAACAACACGACGATGGTGCCGATCAAGTATGTGGCCGGTCAACTGGATGCTCAGTTAAAATGGAACGGGGCAACGAAGCAGCTGACGATGGTGGATGACCTGAAAGGCACCCAGATCGTCATCAAGGAAGGCTCCAAGCAAGCGACGATCGACGGCAAAGCCGTTACCTTGACCCAGCCGGTGATCAACCGCGACAGCACGCTGTACGTGCCGCTGCGTTTTGTGGCCGACGCCTTCGGCACGAAGGTGAACTGGGATAAGAGCGAGCAGCTGGTGACGATTGTGCGGGAGTAGATTATTAATGGGTTTGAAAGCTGGGAAGCTTGAAAAACTCGGATGAAGAATGCGGAACGTATGAGAAGAACTGAAGGCAGCCCTGAGGGGCTGCCTTTTTTAATGGGGATAAGGGGCATAGGGGGCGGTCGACTAACAAAAAAATCAAAGAGGCAAGGGAAATGTTAAGCCCGCTATGGTGCATACACCGAAGCATTCTTTCACCACACATCTTCTTGAATCAGGTACTGATCTCCGGTACATTCAAAAATTATTAGGGTATGAAAGCTCCCAAACCACCGAAATCAACACCCATGTCAGCATCAAAGACGTCCGCCGTATACTGAGTCAGCTGGATCGATTATCGAATTGAATAATTTGGTAATTTCGCATACCATGGGAGATACAAATGAAATACGAATATCGCATACTCGGTGGGAAAGGAAAGAGTATGCGACATTCGTAGAATGGGAGTTATATGAAATCAGCGCAAGAGATGAAAAATTCCAAAAGGAGTACATCGAAATGTTAATTAAAAGAATTACATGTCAAGTAAAAAGCAATGAAGTTGATACTTTTTCAAGGTTACAAACAAATTGGGAATTAATACATAACCTAAAAGGATTCATAGGCCAAATAGGCGGTTGGGATATAAAAAATAAGTTGTCGGCTTGTATATATTCATTTTGGGAAAGTAAAGAAGATTATGATTACTTTATGGGCAATGTACATGATGAGATAGTCTCAAAATCTAATCAGTCAAAGACGTATTCATCAATTAATGTTGAACTTTTTGAAGAAGTAAATAACATCACAGGGCTTTTAGATGATTTTATTTCAGTTCTTAGAAAAAGTAAGTTCATTCGAACTGCATTAACCGATGTAAAAGAAGATAGAATTAATCATTTTAAAGAGGTCCAAAATCAAGTTTGGAGTCCAGGAATGAAAACGACTAATGCGATGCTTGGTGGAAAATTTGCCTGTTCTTCTAAAGACAATCATCGGTATTTAACCCTAACTGGTTGGGTAAGTCAAGAAGCACATGAGAATTACACAAATCATCTTTTCACTAATCTTAAATTGAGAGCGAACACGGAGTTAGACATAATTAGAATTTCAAGTCAACACTTTGTAAGTGAGGACTCGTGGAAAGTGCTAGGAGATCATTTATGAAAGGTAAGATGCTCTTATTATTTTTTATTACGATCGTGTTTTCATCTTGTCAAAATATTAGTCAATCGACTACCTTGAAGAGCGAGACTAAATCAATAGTGAATTCTGAAATGCCTTTTGATGTAGTGAGTACAGGTAATGGAACAGAATCGAAAGAAATAACTGAAGGTCGATCAGATCCTTCTAACAATGAAGTGATATCCATGAACATTGGGAACTATGAATTGAAAGGAGAATTTTATGATGAAATGCTTCGAAACCCTATAGATCATGATTATGAAGTGGAAGTTAATGAATTTCAGAATTCCGAAGAGATAATTACAACATTGGAATGGGGGGCGTTGGAAAGCAAATATACAGAGATTTGGGATAAAGAGTTGAATCAAATATATGAAAAGCTTCTTTCGAAGTTGGATCGAGAACCAAGAGAAGCACTCATTGAATCGCAGAAAGAATGGTTACAGTATCACTTAAAGGAAACAAAATTTGTAGAGGAGACATTTATTTATAATGGTTACCTTGGAACACAAGGATCGGTAAGCCTAGCCAAGGATGAACGAGAGAGAATTAGGGAAAGAACAATGCAATTATTTGAATATCGATATTTGCTAGATCGTGAAGTTGAGTTTATATACGAAAGTGAAAAATAGAGTTGGAATCTTCGAAGACAGTAACGGAGCATAACACTGTATTCACTCTTCGTGCTATCGCCCTCGGTTGTCAGATGAATGATCATAGATGTATCTCAGACAACAAATGACCCATCCTAAGATAAGAGCTAGCTAAGGCCGGGTCGCGTTATAGATGGGGGAAGGTTACGCGAAACCAGTGTGAGAAAGGATTACCTAAATGATTATTCTAAGGCTCACTAAAGATTTTAATGAAAGACATGAAAACAATTCCAGTTGGAGATATGCTGCTCCTTTATTAAGCTGGCATGTAAAGTGGACCAAGCCGAGTATGCAAAAAATTTCATAGTTGGCAAAGGAACTTACTTGGTTGCTTATCATTACGAGGGTTATACTAATATTATCTATAAAAGATGTAGAGAAGTATATGATCAAGCTATCGTACAGATTGAAGATAGGAGCAGCTTGAATCGACAAAAAGTGGTGGTTGAATTGGGGTAACCGTTAAAGATATACTGCAGCTGCCTTCATTTAGAGGAGCTCAAGTGGTCACTGGAACAAGCAGGCTTCATCAGACCGTATCCTCTTTATCTGTTTTAGAGGTGGCGGATGTTAATTTCTTTTCGCAAATTATTCAGACCGTACAAGAAGAGTGGTATGCCGAGGAGCTGGTCATCAGCTCTTTTTATTCCATAAAAGACAGCGTGGAGCAGCAGTGCAAAACCGTTCAGTACCTGCATGACCTGGGTGAAGTGGGGCTGATTCTGTACTATGTTGGCATTGTAATGCCGGATATCGCCGATGAAGTGCTCGAGCTGGCTGAATCTTTGAATTTTATTATCATTTGCATGCCGAGAAACGATTACTCTCTTCGATATAATGAAGTCATTTATGAAGTCATGGAGGCGATCGTCAGCAATCAGAATGTGAATGAGCATTTCGTGAATGAATCACTGGAAAAGGTATCACTGCTGCCGGAGCATTTGCGGAGCGTGGAAATTACCCTTAAACTGCTGTCGGACCGGATGAAAGCGAACATCGTTCTGACAAACAGCAACCTGGATATCATCAATCGTGTCATGTGGCCGCGCAATTCATCGCTCCCTGTTGCGGATCTGATCCGGTCCATGGCGCCTTCCATTTTGAACGGCAGAACGGGAGAAGGGGAGCTGGATTCGTCCTGCTTTGTTGAATATAAACGTGTTCAGCAAAAAAACGGCGAGTCCCTTTACCTGTTTATCATTAAAGAAAATTCGAAGCTGCCTCCGAAGACAATGGATCAAATCAGCGAGGTGGTGCAGGTGGCCATCAATTTGTGGGGAGATAAGCATAACGAGGTCAGCGAATACGCTCTGGTTAAAGCCATTGTAAATGATGAAAGCGAAAAAATGCGCAGATTGGCCAGTTTGCTGTATATCGACGTTTCCGCCATCCAAATGATGTGGCTCGTGTACATTCAGGATTTGTCGGAGGAAAGAAGGATACGGGAAGACTTAAAAGCGTATCTCTCGCAATATTATAAAACCGCGGTCATTCAAACGATCGATCACTGCATTGTCGTTTTGCTGGGGAATTGCTCCTATAAATACAATGAGTTTGAAATCGCAGCGGAATATATCGAAACCACGAGTCTCATCGCTGAAATATCGAGCATCGTATATTCTCCGAGGATGCGGAACACACAGGATGTACGCCGGATGTACCAGCTCGTCAACGAAGCCTCTAAAGAGGTACACCGCATCTACCATCACCGCAAATTATACACCGCGGCTGAAGTCCGTTCCATGAAACGGGCCATTGACCTTAGCAAACAAGGGGAAGAGATCACGGAAGAATGCTTGTCTGTCCTTGAGCCGTTGTTGGATGACCCTGACGCATTGACAACCCTGATGACGTTTCTTCTGGATGCGAAGGGGAATATGGATGACTGCAGCAAGCTGTTGTTCGTCCACAAAAATACGGTGAAATATCGCATTAAAAAAATTTGCGAGCTCATCGGATATGATGTGACCATCAATTCGGAATCGTACGATGTTTATACCGCCTGCATGGTCTACCGTCTCATCCATAACTAAAAAGTTCCGATGTTTTGTCGAATCAGACAAAAACATCGGATTTTTTTTTGTTTTCTGAAAAAGACGCTGCCCGGCTTCATCTTTTACAATGAGAAAAACAATTCGAACGAACAAGGTTGAGGAGGGGAGAACCTATGAAAGCCGTTAAAGAGCATCAATCCTGGTTCAGTCTCGGGATCATCTGGGCCGGTGCGGTCATCAGCATCCCCAGTTTATTGGTGGGAAACACGCTGGTGGCAGGCATGGGATTGTCGAAAGCGCTGCTCGTCACGTTGGTGGGTTATTCCATCATTGTATTGCTCATGATTTTGCAGGGGATTCAAAGCACGGAGCTGGGAAGACCGACGGTTCAGGTTGCGGGTCAGGTGTTCGGCAAACAAGGATCGCGGACGATTCTTTCGATCATCCTCGCCATTGCGTGCCTCGGATGGTTCGGAATTCAGGCGAATGTGTGCGGTGCGGCCTTGGCCAATTTGTTAGCCGTAGGTGGAATGAGTGTCCCGGTTCCGCTGGCTTCCCTCATCTGCGGTCTTGTGATGGTGGTCTCGGCGATCTATGGCGTTAAAGTGCTGCGCGTCATCAGCTATATTGCCGTTCCTTTATTGATTGGGATCAGCGTTTTTGGTCTTATCAAGGCATTGACCGGTGACTCCCTGCAGATCATTCAGAATTTTAAGCCACATGGAGCTATGAGCTTTACGGACGGACTGGCGGTAACCTTGGGTTCGTTTGCCTTGGGAGCCGTTGTCGCGGGAGATTACTCCCAATTTTCGGGAAAACGGTCCGATGTCCTGAAAGCCGCCCTTTTCGGAATTATCCCAGCAGGCTTGCTGATGATCGGTGCAGGAGCCGTCCTGACGATTGCTTACCAGGCCAGCGATATTACAGCAACCTTTTTGAGCATCACGACTCCGTTTATTGGCGGTGTGGTTTTGATCCTCGCTACATGGAAGACGAACCTCGTGAATGCCATTTCAGGCGGTTTTGCCTTAATAAACGTGTTCAACGTATCAAAGGAAAAAGAAAAATGGGCCGTCGGCATCGCCGGAACGATCGGGACGGTACTGGCTGTCGTCGGCATACTCAACTATTTTACGCCGATTATGTCCATCCTGTCGGCGATGATTCCGCCGGTGGCAGGCGTGATGATCGCATCGTACTGGGTGCTTGGCAAAGGGGATAAGAGCCGGTGGCATGAGGTCGAAGGCGTGAATATACTGGGCGTCATTTCCTGGCTGGTGGGCGCGGTCATCGCTTGTACCCCTGTTGTGTTATCCCTGTTCCCAAGTCTGCCGCAGTTACCGAATCAGCCGTTGATCGGCATTGTCATTTCTTTTGTCATCTATTATGCAGTCTATCGTTTATCGGCTCGGAAAACAGTCATATTGGAGGAAACGTAAATGAGATATTTAGATCAAGCAGCTGTTGAAAACATCGCCGTCGGCGCAGCATTCTTAGGAACCGGCGGAGGGGGAGATCCTTACATCGGCAAATTGATGGCTATCTCGGCCATTGAGAAGTTTGGACCTGTAAAACTGTTCTCCGTCGATGAGATTCAGGATGAAGACTTTTTTATCCCGGCCGCGATGATGGGGGCGCCTTCCGTATTAGTTGAGAAATTCCCTAAAGGGGACGAGTTTGTTAAGGTTTTTCAAAAATTAGCGAAGTACTTGGGAAAAGAACTGATCGCCGGCACGTTTCCGATGGAAGCGGGAGGCGTTAATTCCATGATTCCCATCGTCGTTGCAGCGCAGCTGGGATTGCCTCTGATCGACTGTGACGGTATGGGACGGGCATTCCCGGAGCTGCAAATGGTCACGTTTAACCTGGACGGCATTCCGGCGACACCGATGGCGATTACGGATGAAAAAGGGAACATCGGCATCTTTGAGACCATTGATAATAAATGGACGGAAAGGCTCGCCAGAGTGGCCACGGTTGAAATGGGCGCCAGTGCTTTAGTCAGCCTGTACCCGGCAACGGGTGCTCAAATCAAGCAGAGCGGCGTTCATCATATCGTGACCCTGTCCGAACAGATCGGAGCCATCATTACATCGAAGAACCGGGACGCAGGCGATAAGCTTCAAGAACTGCTGAACCTGGTGTCCGGCTATGAACTTTTCCAAGGCAAAATTGTGGATGTCATCCGGGAAACCAAGGGAGGATTCAATCTCGGCCAAATGCATCTTGAAGGAATCGAGGCGTTTAAAGGCGGCGAGATGAAGGTTCATTTTCAAAATGAAAACCTGATTGCTGAAAAGAATGGTCAAGTGGTAGCGATGACCCCTGATTTGATCTGTCTGGTTGATTACGAAACCTTGTCGCCTGTAACTACGGAGAGCCTGAAATACGGAAAACGCGTACGGGTGGTTGGACTGCCCGCTCATGAAAAGTGGAGAACGGAAAAGGGAGTCCAGACGGTAGGACCAAGATACTTCGGATATGATTACGATTATGTTGCTATTGAGGAACTGGTGAAAAAGGAGGTGGCTGAGAATGTATAGAATCGGGATCGATGTAGGCGGCACCAACACAGATGCCATCATATTGGATGAGAATCATCATTTGATTCACGCGGTTAAATCCCCAACAAGTTTAGATATTAAAACAGGGATTGAAACCTCGCTCCGGAATTTGCTGAAGGAATCGAATATTGATAAAACCCAAATCACGCATGCCATGTTAGGCACGACGCAGTGTACGAATGCCATTGTTGAGCGTAAAAAGCTGGCGCAAGTCGGCGTCATTCGTCTGGGTTACCCGGCAACGGCTTCCGTTGCTCCGTACACGTCCTGGCCTGAGGATATGGTTCAGAAGCTGTCGGGTAAATATGCGCTCGTTCATGGCGGATATGAATATGACGGCCAAGTGCTTGGAGAAGTCGATGAAGCTGAAATTACAGCTCTTTTAGAGGAATGGGGGAGCAGTGTCGAGTCCATCGCAGTCATTGGTGTGTTTTCATCCATTAAAAATGATCAGGAGCTCCAGATTCGTGATCTCATCCATCAAGTATACGGACTTGAATTCCCTGTTTCCTGTTCTTCATTGATTGGTTCTGTCGGCTTAATTGAACGGGAAAATGCGACCATACTGAACGCAGCCTTATGCAAGGTGATTGAAACGACAACCCAAGGATTTGTGCAGGCGTTGGAAGAAGAGGGCATCACAGACGCAGCGGTGTTCCTATGCCAGAATGACGGTACCCTGATGTCGATCGATTACGCTAAGCAATTTCCGATCCTGACCATTGCCTGCGGGCCGACGAACAGCATACGCGGTGCCTCTTATTTGGCGAAGATCAAAGATACGATGGTTCTCGACGTGGGAGGGACGACATCGGACATCGGGGTGTTACAGGACGGCTTCCCGAGAGAATCTTCGGTTGCGGTCGAGGTTGGCGATATCCGCACGAATTTCCGCATGCCGGATATTATCTCCGTCGGGCTGGGCGGCGGAAGTATTGTGCGCTCGGAGAACGGCAAAATTACCGTTGGCCCTGACAGCGTAGGATACAAGATTGGACAGGAAGCGCTGGTCTTTGGCGGGCATACGCTGACGACAACCGACATTGCCGTTCGGCTGGGCCTCGCGGATGTCGGGGATAAGAGCTTGGTAGCGCATCTGGAAGAAGACTTCGCTAAAAATGTGCAGTCTGAAATTGCAGCCATCATTGAGCAGGCCATTGATAAAATGAAGACATCCTCGGGAGACGTTGAGCTTGTTTTGGTAGGCGGCGGCAGTGTCGTTATCCCGGACACGATTCGCGGGGTGTCCCATATGATCAAGCCTGAGCACGGCGGCGTAGCCAACGCCATTGGCGCGTGTATAGCTCAAATCAGCGGACAATATGAACAAATTTATATTTATTCTACAGAGCCCCGTGAGGATTCATTAAGAGATGCGCAAGAAAAAGCCGTGAAGCAGGCGGTGCTGGCTGGCGCTGATCCGGCAACGGTTGAGCTTGTGGAAGTGGAAGAAACCCCGCTGGCCTATCATCCGGGAAATGCGACGAGACTGCGAGTGAAAGTAGTAGGAAACATGAAGTAGATGAGAGGCTTCACACGAGTTATATAACTTGTGTGAGGCTCTTTTTTTATCAATAAGGTGTAATGAGGTGAGCAAAAAATAGATCACACACATTCTATAAAAAAATTGAGCGTCCACCCAAAGGTTGATGGTCAGAGGTGGGTTTGTTCTCAGTCATATTTGCAAAGAGGTTATTGAAAGAATGAGGCTTGAGGTTAACTTGAGGAAGTCAGGAACATCAAATAACAAGGAACCGGCGCGATTTTCCTTAAGCCTCTCGTGTTCGGAGATAATAGATCATTACCATGATTTGGTGGTAGTGGTATATTTATTTTAAGGGAGATATGAAAAAAATTTCTGAAGGTGATCAATATAAAGTTGTTATTTATCTGTAGTAGAAATAGATGGAGAAGTCTTACAGCAGAGAAGATATTTGAACAGTACAACATGTATGATGTAAAATCTGCCGGTACAGAAGAGAACGCGAGAATCAAAGTTACTGCCGGCCATATTGGATGGGCTGATTTA
Organism: Paenibacillus sp. VMFN-D1; assembly: GCF_003386155.1. Classification (NCBI taxonomy): domain Bacteria; kingdom Bacillati; phylum Bacillota; class Bacilli; order Caryophanales; family Paenibacillaceae; genus Paenibacillus; species Paenibacillus sp. VMFN-D1. The sequence goes on from NZ_QRDU01000002.1 coordinate 281,471, forward strand.
ATATTTGTAATGGAGAAAAAACATGAAAGAAGACTGAAAGAAAAATTCAGCTTAGATCTAAACGGAAAGCGAGTAATAAGACTTGATATAGAAGATGAATATAGATATATGGATGAAGAACTAATTGAAATATTGAAAACAAAAGTATCAGAATACATTGAAGTACCTGAATGAAGAGAATATGGAATGGTCTATTTTTGAGATTATTCAAGAATGCCCCGACAACATATATCTGGATATTGATACGGATAAAGATAAAAAAACAATTGAACATGTATATTACGCTAGGTACTTCAAGACATCGGACGCTAGTGATCATTCAGAAACAAACATTGAGAGTTACAGAACTTGGTATTAAAGAACTGAAAGATAATAATAGGATAGTTTTCAAGGAAAGTTATCGAATCCCCTAAGGTATTATGAAGAGTGTAATTCTTATCTAAAACCACTCACTGGAAGAGGAGACAGATGGATAAAGGGAAAATTATCTTTTTGAATGGAGTAACAGGCTCTGGAAAAACTTCTATCGTTGATGCAATTCAATCGTATACGGATCCATTTTTCTATGTAGTTGCAAATGACCTTTTTGAACAAATGATAGGGGATAAACATCTGCATAAAGATTATTGGAAGTATCTAAGCGAAGTCATTATTATGATGTACCATACAGCAAGATTATTTTCAGATAGTGGCAAGAACATTCTAATCGATGGGGTTTTAGTTGAAAGACCCGAGTTAGTTCCACACTATGACAAGGTTAAAGGCATTTTTATGGGGTATCCCTTAGAAATTGTTGAGGTGTATTGTCCTTTAGATATATGTCGCAAGCGCAATATTGAGCGTGGGGATAGATCAGAGGATCAGTCAGATTGGCAAAGTGAATTAATGGCGGAGAACATTCAATATAGTTGCTCAGTCGATACCAGTTTAAATACACCAGAAGAGTGTGCAGAAATTATAATTAACACACTATTTAAGTAATCGTAAAACGACACAAGATATTATTGGTAGCTGTTCGAAGAAGTCGGGAGCATCGGACGCTGCCGGCCGTTCGGCCCTTGGTTCACAAGAAGTAAGGGAACGCCGGTTTTGATTAAAAATACAGATATATCGCTTATAATAAGATATAAACTAGATTATTAAGACAAACTCGAAAACGAACAAGTTATTATTGATTCGGCGGGATCTAGTTACGCACTGAATATTATGTGTAATCTGGAGTGATCTCCTTGGAGAGATGGGAAAAACTTATTCAAATTGTGAAAGCTGAATCAGCTCGATTCGATGAAAGAGATGATGCAATTATTGACTTGGCCGAATTTAATAACAATGAAGTTATCGAAGCGCTATTTAATATAGCAAAGAATAATCAGATCGATTATAATGCTACAAGCAAGTGCCGGAGAGGTTTTGACTGAAATCTGGATAAGAAATTCGAATATTGACTTCAAAAAACTAACTATATTTACAGATTCAGCATTGAATGAAGCTTTAGGATTATTAAAAACTCATAAAATAGAATGGTACAAGGAATTTGAAAGACTCAAAACAATAGATTGTTAAGGCGGACATATGCAATTGAGAACGCTTGTACGAAAATGCCAATAAAGGTAAGATATAACTAATCGAATCTTAGGTGGGCATGGATTTCATTCTTGCTCTTTCACCCTACCTCATAATAACAACAAGAGAAAGTAAAAACCCACCCAAAGGTTGAGGCCGAAGGTGGGTTTTGTTCCTGTTTGACTCGATGGAATAAGCCATCCAAGCCAATTATACTGACCAAGTGTTCGCAGCACTTGGTCTTTATTACATCTATATCAAAGTTGATTACCAATGATGAGAGGGAGGAATTGATATGAACGCTAATGAGGGGTACGAAGTGGAAGAAAGCCTGGAAGACATTACGGGTATCACTTGTATTTACGTGCCAGTAAATGATGTTTACGAGTCTATTCAGTGGTACCAAAAGAATTTAGGGTACCAACCCTCAAACAACGACCTTGTTGAGCCTGGAATGAAGATGGCTGTATTGAATCTTCCCGACCGTAATGGAAACCTGCCATCCCCTGGTTTAAGGCAAGTCGTACCTGCATTGTTCCTTCACCAATCGGACGAAGAAGGCGGTCGATTACGTTTTTCATGGTCACTGGACAACGGCAAACCCCATGCAATGGCATGCTTTATTACTCCGAGAATTCAAGAACTCTCTAAACGATTCAAGGAAAACGGAGTGGACATCTTAGGTGAACGGGTGACAAGCGGACCGAACATAACGGTCGCAGATCCTGACGGCAACATATGGGAAGTTTGGCAACCCTAATTGGAGAACGAGTATAACAGCTGCTTCGCGAATAACAGCAAATTTTTCGTTGAAGTAGAGATCTCGTATAACAACATATTCGTGCTGTGGGGCATTCGCCCTTCGGTTTGGCCGAGGGGTGTCGAAGAAGAGGAGGTCATTAGGTTGAACAAGCATCATGTTCATGAAACAAACAGCTTCTATTGGGATACGAAAGGAAATGACTTCTTAAGAGCCATCGTGCTTCCTTATTATGGGGCCTTTGTTTCAGAAGAAAAGTGCCAACTTTTTGGCGATGTTTCCGGAAAAAAGATGTTAGAGATTGGTTGTGGAAACGGTCACTCCTTGCAATATCACGGGGATCGCAATGCATCTGAACTATGGGGGATCGATATATCAGAAAAACAAATTGAAAAGGCAAAGCAGCATTTGACGGCGTGCGGCCTGTCAGCCAAATTGATCTGTTCTCCCATGGAAGAAGAGTGTGGCATACCCGCAGATTATTTTGACGTTGTTTATTCAATTTACGCCATAGGCTGGACAACCGACCTTGAAGGCACTTTTTGCCGGATCGCTTCTTATTTAAAAAAAGACGGCGTATTTATTTTCAGCTGGTCTCATCCTATACACCGATGTGTTGTTCAAGAAAATAATAGATTTGCTATGAACAAGCCTTATTTCGATGAATCCTGGTATTCGGTATCTCCAGATTTTTGTCACGGCGAATTAACCTTATCTGATCGTAAACTATCAACCTACATCAATGCGTTGGCGAAAGCAGGGTTTGTTATTGAACAAATGATTGAAGAAACTGACAATGAAATCATACAATTGCACGATGCAAATGATGATTTGGTAAAAAGAGCGACGATGTTTCCGGTAACCTTCGTGATCAAAGCAAGAAAACTTTAAAAAATGGGGGCTGATTAAGATAAACATCAATCGTTTAGATCATATAGTGTTGACTGTTTCGAATATTGATCAAACATGTGAATTTTATTCGGTCTTAGGAATGCAAACCGTAACGTTTGGAGAAGGACGAAAGGCATTGCATTTTGGGCAGCAGAAAATAAACCTACATGAAGCAGGCAAAGAGTTTGAACCAAAAGCGAAAACGCCTATGCCAGGCACTGCTGATTTATGTTTTATAACAGACGATCATATACCCGATGTCATACGCCATTTAGAATATTGCAATGTAATGATTGAGGAAGGTCCTGTATTAAGAACAGGGGCATTAGGATCGATCACGTCGGTATACCTAAGAGATCCAGATGGAAATTTAATAGAAATCTCTACTTACAATTCGTGAATATGAAGAACGTTACATGTATGAACGAAGCGATATTAAAAAATTTTCAAAAGGAGCATTGATATGATAAAACGATTTCATCATGCCCAAATCACAATTCCGAAGGGAAAAGAAGAAGAGGCCAGGAACTTCTATTGTGGCATTCTGAAACTGGAAGAGATCTCAAAACCGGAATCATTAGTTGGTCGAGGCGGCTTTTGGGTTCAGGTAGGAGATCAACAGCTACATATAGGGACAGAAGATGGAGTGGATCGTTTACAAACGAAAGCCCATCTAGCGTATGAAGTCGAAAATTTAAAAGAAATGGAAAAGCTGCTTAACAATAATGGTATTGAGATACTGGAATCTGTTGCAATACCAGGATATGAAAGATTTGAATTCAGGGATCCATTTGGCAATCGAGTTGAGTTTATTAAACCAATTTAAAAATATGTAATTTCAAAGGCATTTTAAAGGTGGAATTATGAAGTACATGATCTGAGATGTTACAAAGTTCCTTCGTTTAACAATGTGCTGCAGCGTCGATTTAACAAAAATAAGGAGTTAATTTATGAATAATAGTGAGTTCACAGTTGGCTGGGGAACACTTGCATTAATTAATGCAGGATTAGCACAAGGAAAGAACAGAAGCGGACTTCATTGGTTTCTAATATCATTATTAATTGGACCATTAGCAACGCTATTCATCGTGGTATGGGATAGGAAAGATTAGTGGCTTTGTAGGGAATATCGAGAAGGTTAGTATAACAAGAGGATATATGACAACAGATGATCTTCTAGGGTTCGTAGATTATTGGAACGTTATAGAGAATCAACGTACATCATTACGGCGCATTAAAACATGGAGGCGTGGCTTTGAATAAACGGTTGGATAGCATTCGTATTCTTGTTCAAGAGATGATCGGTTCATTGGATAGTGAAATACAGCGGCAGGAAGCTTGTGTTCAGTTATATGGAGTGTCCAGCACTGCCTCGCTGCTTGCAAAGAGAAGGGATCAAAATCAAGAAATCGCAGCCATTAGTGGCCTTCTTCATGATTATTACCGCTTTAATACTGGGATCATAGAATTCCCTGGCATCAATAGTGCAGAAACCGTAAGACCGATTTTAAGAGAGCTGAAGGCCTTTACTACAGAAGAGCAGGTCACAATTTTACGGGCAATCTTTTATAGAGATTACAGAGATCGGACCCATGGCCCTCTTGATGAAATCATTAAGGATGCATATGTTCTGCATTTGTATTTTCAAAATCCGGGTTGTATCGTGAAGCAACAAGATGCCGACAGACTGCAGCAGAAGGTTTTTCGTGAACTGGGAATCCCGGGAGATTGCATAGTTGAGAAGAGCAACCAAGAAGAAATTGTTTTTAGTAACGTAGATAAACGAATGAGAATGGCTGAAATTGCTGAGGACCTGGGGAGAGCAAACATCATCGGATTGCCAGGAGATCAGCGATATCGGAAAATTTGTAAATATTGGCCGGATCGAGCCATCTATCAAGTTTTACAGAATAGTTGGTGCGCTGCTTTTGTGTATCATTGTTGTTTTGAAGCTGGATTTTTAATGCCGATCCGATATCCTAATGGTAAATATCGACTTGCCGGTGTAGGAGCGTTGCTCGAATGGGCACAGTTACCTGAAACTGGTTTTTTTCATATTGATAAGCATAACGGCTTTACTCCCCAACGTGGCGATATCGTGATCTATGAAAAATTACTATCTAATGATTCACATGACCACACGGGGATTGTACTGGCTTGCAATGATAATGAAATTTTAGTCGCCGAAGGGAATACGGATAATCAGAACTACTCTAGTGTTTTTTACAGAGATAGGTGGCATTGTATATTAGGGTATATCCGGATAGATAACAACTATGAATATCAATTTAATGATACTTACAACCCTATCCTATAAATATGGACTCATTGCTGAATGTTTCGAAAAGTCTTGGACATCCGATAACATGAATGTTGAAGGTTCCAGAAGAAGGAATGTATGCGGCTATTTGAAGACGTGCTGGAATTTTTCGATGAGCATTAAGGGAAACGCCGGAACGCTGCTGAAAGGGCCAAATGAGGCGTACCCGGAGGTCCGATTTTACGGTCATCAGGCAAATAAATGTTAGAGAGGGTTAAGGGGTCTCCGGCATGGGGGCCTTTTGTTGCTGTCGTCTCGGCGTTACAAAATATTAGTCCTTGCCGAATGTGCACAATCGTGAGGTTGGGCCAGATCTTTTTCCAGGTTTTGTTGCAACGAATGAGATCTTGTTTTATTCCTTTTTTTGAAGAAATCGTACTTGATCACAAAATCAAAGAGAGCCGTAATTGCAATTGCTCCTAGCGGAATCATTAAGTATGCCCATGGCGGATGATTTGGAACTTCACCAGGGGGTGCTTCAATTAAAATCCCATAAAGGACAATACAATAAATAATGGCCACCACAATACCTGTTACGTTTCTATTTTTCATAGCTGTTTTTCACCTCCAGACCGAACATCATTTCATGTCTCGGTGGGCCATTCGTAATGCCGGTTACAGAGTACATAAGAGATGATCAACCCTGTCGTGTCAGAAATAAGAGAGGGACTCAGCTCGCATAAATCCAGCGAGTATAGAATCGTATTATCACCAGATTTACTTGAATATGTAATAACTTGCTTACTGAGAGCTTAATATATAAATATTAATAGAATTCCAAGTGCAAAGAAAAATGAACCAATCACGATCGCAATAAACCCACCAAATTTTCGGGCTTCAATGTAGGCGTCACTTGGCTCGGAGTCACCTTTCACTTTCCACGCTTCATTCATATTCCAACCAAACGTGGGTTTAATGCGACTAAGGATACCGAGTGCAATAAATATAGCACCGAAAATAATGAAGGTTGCTTGAACCATGGGTAAATCAGCTCCTTTTTATATAAGACGCTTAGGAGTTACTTGAAGTTCCGCTTAGCAAATATTGACTAACTGACGGACCGATGGGGGAACGCAACTTAATGTTTATTGAGTTGGAGATTCCGCGGTCGCCCCAAAATAGGATCCAATTAACCCGATTTCGATAATTACAAAAATGAGCACTACCAGCTGGAAAATTTTTTTACCACTCATGTTATTACCTCCCGAAGCAGAAGTTAGATTGTAGTCCAAGACGCCGGGGCCGAAATTTATGAATTAAAAGCAAACCATATGATCAAATAAACTAACCCATAGATAGCGATTAATCCAAATACACAAATAAGCACAATCAAGAGCACAAGTTTTTTACCATTCATGGATGCACCTCAGTATAGACCTTAGCACAAAATAAGGGGTTTAATCCATCAATAACCACTAACGATGAATCATCAATAAGAATAGAGGTAATGACGCAGTAGAGTCAGAAGTCGGAACAAATACTATTCGTTCTTCTTCTGTATCCGCTTCTCAATGTAAATCCAAACATAGTAAGTAATCCAAAATGCAATCATAGCAAGTAATGCCAAAGATTTTTTATCCTCTGGAAGAGTGAAAGCCAGGATGATCGCAAGAAGGAGGAACGGTGGTAAAAGGGTAAAGTATTTCTTTTTATGCAATTTAACTATCTCCTTAATATTAATTAGTTATAAATACATTATCACTATTAACAAATTCTGGGAAGTGAATGATAACGATACGTCTGATGAATTTTAGTAGGACATTGTAGGTCTAAGCAAATAGGCACGTCAGTGCCTAACGTTTGGGACTGACACCCCTCGGTTATCCAATGTATAATCATGGAAGATGTTCGCAGATGGCATAAGAAGCTATAAAAACCCATAAACCGGAGGATCCAATATGCCTTTTAAAGATGCATTTTCTTCTTTCCCTAAGCTTGAAACTGAAAGATTTATATTAAGAGAATTACGTTCGGAAGATGCCGAGGCATATTACAGTTATTTCTCAGATCAAGAAGTAACAAAATATTGGGGATATCCAGGGCCCAAAAATATCGAGACGGCCTCCAAGACATTTACGCGGTTTCAAAACGCATTTACTAGAAAAGAAATGATCACTTGGGGAATAGCTACGAAAGAAGAGGATCAAATTATTGGGACATGCGTATTGAACGATTTTGTGAGAGGATCCATGGTTAACTTATCCTACAACTTATCAAGAGATTATTGGGGAAAAGGGATCATGACTGAAGTGATCAAAACGATTATTCCTTTTGCCTTTAATGAGTTGGATATGAACCGAATACAGGCCAAAGTAATGCCGGATAACCATTCATCTGTAGGACTTTTATCAAAGGTGGGTTTTGTACAGGAGGGTTTGCTTCGGGACTATATATTTGGTGAGTTCATTACGGATACTTTGATATTCTCCATGCTGAAGAAAGATTTTATTACAGCTGCGTAGCTGTGGCTTTTTAGTTTAGAAGAACTTATATGGTTAACCTATTTCCATGTGTTATTCATTCGCGACATTCTGCTGCTTGAAGGGGTTTCACCATATCCTTTATTATATTTATATAACTCATAATTTTTTGTGGATAGGAGATTGATCTTATAATTATCAGAGAAGCAAGTATAATAGACTACCCTCAGTTAAGACAAATATATCTTGAATCACGCCGCAAGAGCTTTCACTGGGCGAATACAGAAGAAATGAATTTAGATGATTTTGAGAGAGATACAACTGAAGAATATATACTATTAGCTGAAGAAAATTCGCGAATCCTTGGTTTCGCATCTTTATATTTACCTGAAAACTTTATTCATAATTTATTTGTACACCCCGATTTTAGCGGTAAAGGGGTTGGTACTCAATTAGTTAACCATGCTATAGAAAAAATGGGTAAGCCCGTAAGATTAAAGTGTGTATCTGAAAATCATAAAGCATTGGGTTTCTATGAAAAAAGTGGATGGAAAAAGGTTGTTGAAGAAGGAAAACCCGGAGAGAAGTATTGGGTTTTAGTATATGAATAATAAAAATAGAGGTCTTTAGTAAGAAGATCGTTTAGCGGGCCGACGTCTTGTCTTTATTCGAAGAAGTGGGCCCATTACATCACACTTTGGGGCTGACGCCCCTTGGTTGTCAGATGTATAATCATGGAAGATGGTTCAGACAACACACGACCCGGCCTAAGATAGGAGTTATCTAAGGCCGGGTCGCTTCGTTCATACGGGAGATGTTATTTGAAACCAGTAGGAACCTTTTATTAAACATCATTGAAATTCACATACAAACCTAAATTCAAACCTAAATTGAAAAGGAGAATGAGCATGGGATTAGAAGTTGCAAAGATGGAATTGGAGATGAAAGACATTTCAGGATCTAAGTTCAAAGAAGTTAATGCGGAGGGATTAGACTTCGATAATATTAACTTATCAAAGTCTAAGATTAATAATGCAAATATGAGTGGAATGACTTTCAATGACGTTAATGCTAGTGAAGTTGATATTAGAAATGCTAACCTATCCGCGACTTCAGTTCAGCACGCAAATATGAGCCATATGAAGGTAGATCATGTACATCTATTCGGGACTGAGTTTGTAAATATTGTTTTGCCTCAGGAAGGTGACAGAAATTATGATCCAAACGGAGATTATAAGCCTATAGTGTTTCATAATTGTAATTTGAGCAATATGGAGATAAATAATTGTGACATTACCGGCTTAAAGATCAACGGGATATTGATAGAAGAGCTGCTTAAGAACAAATGATAAACTTTTTGTGAGTCACTCGAAGACGGCACTGGCACACAGATAACATAGTATTCACGCTGCGGATCGGCTTACGCCGATCTTTGCTTCGCCCGGGGAGATGAGCAGGGGCTGAATCACGTGGAAACATCGATCTCCCTAAGATAGGAGCAATCAGAGGGAGATCGACGTCGTGAATACGAGAGCCTTAGGTAAAAGTGATGCATATTCATAAACAAATTATGAAAGCTAATCATGACCATCAAGGCAGTGGAGTTTGTTATCATACGCTGGACTATAACGCTTTTACAGGTATACATATCTCGCAATCATGGTTAAACAACATATCACCAATGTATCTTTCGAATATGGGTTTGTTGTCTATTTGATATCCGCTACTATTTAACGCAGGAAAAATATCAGTCCACGCTTTTTGAATATCCTCGGCTGTATGCTTCACCTTATAGGTAACATAATGTCCACCATCGAGTTCAGTTTCGAAAATGTTATGATCCGTGTCTTCTATCCGATAATCGTCTGAAATAACAATACAAGCATCATAACGACAATCCTCAGGAGGCGTAGTTTCCGGATTATCTTGGGCAATTCCAAGCAGTATGGATGATCCGTTGAGTAAATTTTTTTCCACAGCCCATTTCTTTAACGCTTCCATTGCTTGGATGTTCTGAGGACCGTACCGACCTACTTGGCGCACAAAAGCAATGCGGGTTTTTGGCATCATTTCAAATTTAATCACCATGATTCATTCCTCCCTGGATGATATTGGATACACAACGCATGCTAACATGATATAAAAATATATTCATTAGTTTTTTCGGAAGCCCATTTGGGTGTAAGCAAAAGCGGGAGGAAAAGCAGGCATTGAATCGAAAATGTTGAAAGTAATGAAAGGACGCGCAATAAGGTAAAGATCATAAAAGCTTGATGGCTTCAGCTAACATAATATTCACGCTAGGGGTGTTCACTCTTGGCTGAAAGTAAAAGAGATGCGACACCTTTACCCAAAACTAAGGTAATGGATTCAGGGAGGGATAAGCATGCTAAAATTGATTCATGAACTTCCGACAGATTTCCCAATTGCTGGAGTTCACTGTGTACCTGTATTTGATAACGGCAATCTGATGATGGTCTGGGATCGGGAAGAGAAAGTACTTACTACCATTGGTGGAAGACTCGAAGAGAATGAATCCATACAAGAGGGTTTAGAGCGAGAAGCTTTAGAAGAAGCAGGGATAGAACTAGCTGAGACAAGAATACCGTTTGCTAGCTGGTTTTGGAAGGAAACCAATTCGTATACCGTATATTTTCTAGCTCAAGTTAATAAATTCGTGAGTATACCTGAAGGATTTGAAAAGACAGGCTACATCATAACAAATTTTGAAACGGCTATAGACATGATAATGAACATCGAAGGAAGAGGAGAACGAATTGAAATCATCAGAAGAGCAGGTATATTGGCGGGTCATCTCGATCAAGAAAGCAACAGCAGATAATTCTTGCGGTGATTCAGATCGTTATCATAAAAGGAGACATATACCATGAATCCATTGATTAAAGATGCTGTAGTAAAATTAGCTGAGGATCTCCAATTACCCGAAAGGGTCTTTGATATTGAAGATTTACCTTGGGTTCCTTTCGATGAGGGGAAAGAAGCAAATTGTTATTTTAAACCTCTTCGATTTGACCTTGCCACCGGCACCTGGATATACCTCTTTAAGATAAAGAGTAATCAAGTGCTAACACGCCACCGGCACACTGGAGGATCTGTCATAGGATACAACATTCAGGGACAATGGAGATATGAAGGACGTCATTGGATGGCGAAACCTGGAACCTTTATTTTTGAACCGCCTGGGGACATTCATACGCTTATTACTGAAGATGAGGAAGTTATAACTTTATTCATTCTGGGTGGATCTTTGCAGTATTTCGATCATAATAACGTAGTTATTGGTCAAGACGATATTTTCACAGTGCTCAAAAAATATAGAGATTATTGTGATGAGAATGGAATCGAAGTGCGTGAAGATCTTGTTTATTAGGAGTTGAGGTGCTTAAGACAATGAACCAATTTCAAATATACGGTGAAAATAATCAGTACGTGATTATTCAATTAGGGAAGATACACGGATTTCCGCATACCACCTCTCATTCAGGTGGTTATGATACAGAGAGCTCATTAAAATTAAAAGTGGAAGTTACTGTGCCTCAGGATCCGTTTGAGGACGAGCCATTCTTTTTATATAAATAACAGGAGGGAATTACTATGCAGCAATTAAACAGAGCATTGGAAAGTGACAGGCTTTACCTTCGGCCGCTTGTAAGTGAAGATTCCGATATGTATTACCCGAACATGTTGAACGAAGAAGTGAGGAGATTGACGGGAACCCAAAGAGTATTTTCAAAACAGATGATCGAAAATTATATTGAAGAAATACAGAATGAAACGGATCGTATTCACTTATTGATCGTTCTTAAAGAGGAAGATCGTATTATTGGAGAAGTTGCACTACAGGATATAGATTATGTAAATCGCAATTCCAATATACGGATAGCCTTATTTAATCAAGCGGATTTTAGCAAGGGATTTGGAACGGAGGCTCTAAAATTATTACTGAATTATGGCTTTGGGGTGCTGAATCTACATAGAATTGAACTTAACGTATTCTCATATAATGCAAGAGCCATAAAAGCATATGAAAAGTTAGGATTTATACAAGAGGGAATCCAGCGAGAGGTTCTCTTTTATAACCATGAGTACCATGACTCCATTACGATGAGCATATTAGAGAACGAATTTCGAAAAAATGAAGGGATTAAATAACATGGCTGACTGACAAGGGAAAGTTGGACACCATTCGGATTGCTGAAATATTGATGAATGAGGGAATGGTCTAGCTCTGAAGTTAGGCGGAGCAATGGGCAACTTTATCGATCGAGTTTTTAAAGGGGAAGTTGTGGACATGATACAAGTTCATTTTTTCAACTTTCCCGTTTTTAATGTGGCCGATTCCTTCTTATGCATTGGAGTTATTGTTGTGATGATTCTTTTTTTGAAAGAGTCACGTAATAGGGAAAAAGAATTGCAGGAACTGGTTCATAAAGAGTAAACGCCGGCAGCTGCGAGGATCAGATTGGCGTTAAAACAAGAAAGTAGTATGTTGTGGCTGTTAGGTGAAATGAAATATCCATTAAGATAACTCAATTAAATTGGAGGTTAACATGGATAAGAATGTTACATATAAGAAGCTGCAAGTAGGTGATGAATCGATATTTTTTGATTTAGTATTGCTGTTCAATGAGGAGTTTGAATCACCACATACGGATTTCGTCAATCATGCTAATATTGCGGAGCTTTTATCAAATCCTTTATTTATTTGTATCGTTGGAATAAAAGGCAACGAGGTTATTGGCGGATTAACCGGATACGAACTACCCATGTATGATCGAATGGGTTCAAGTTTGTATTTATATGACATAGCGGTAGGAGGAAATGACCAACGTAAGGGAATAGGAAGCCGTCTGGTTAAGGAATTAGTCGAGTATTGTAAATCAAAGCAAATCCATGAAATTTTTGTTCAAGCAGATGCTATTGATCAACACGCGGTTGAATTTTATAAAAAACTTGGTGGAGAGATATCAAGCGTTTATCAGTTTACATTTACTATTAAATCATAACGAACTAAAGCCCTTGTGAATTGTAATTCGTAGGGGATAGTCAAGCATCCTACAGGGAGAACTCGGTTCCCCCTTTTTTTCATTTTTCGTCAGCTTAGCCCCGATCCCCTTTCTCTAGGTCCGCAGCGACCCGAATTCACTTCTTAAGTCGTGAGACCATCAATTAATATTAGAATACAAGCGCATTCCGGTAACAAATCCTTCGGTGTGTTTGGAAGCATAATGGTATAATCAGGAAAGATTGTATTCCAACTAACAAACAATTAATACCTGGCGGTTCCTATCCTTATTGTTTGCTAGCAATGTGATCAATGTGGCAGACGCATTCGTGCCTTAAACCCTCCCTGGTTCTTAGCTACAAAGAACATTACGTACCAATTACGAAAGGCAGGGCATGAGATGTTTGTTTTTTCAGAACTGGATGGAAAACGAGTAAAGTTAATTCCGTTAGAATTGGAACACAGTATACATCTATATGAATGCTCTAGGGACCCAGAAATTTGGGCAAACTATCCAACCCATATTCGGACGTTAAATGAGATGGAGAAATTCGTCCAAAAAGCATTGGATGGGCGTGATCGGAAAGAGCAGTTTCCATTTGTTATTTATGATAAAGAGACAAATGAAATTGTAGGAACAACAAGATATCTTAGGATATCAGAAGAAAATAACAATTTAAATATAGGCTCAACTTGGTATTCATCGAAGGTATGGAGAACTAGAGTAAACACAAAATCCAAAACCTTATTATTGAATTACAATTTATAGGGAAAGAACAAATAGAAAATATAAAGAAACAAATGGACTATCCATACACTGCTGAAGGAATTATTGAGGTATCGTAACTAAAAGGATGAGAGCCTTACTATATTCATTGTAAAACACAACCCCAAAATCGATTAAGCAAAGGACGGTTCATTGTGGATTTGAAGCAAAGAAAACAATGGAATGAAAATCATAAAAGACTAACCCATATCATTCTTAAACCCAATGAACATCAAACTTCCATTGAACTATTTTTGGATCAGCATAGGTTGTTACATGCAACAAGAATGAGCAATTCACCTGTTCCTACTCTTGAAGACGAATTATTTATTAACCTTTGTGAAGGAACACTCCGCAAATATCCTGTTACAGCTCCGGATACCAAGAACTCCATAGTATGGCATATTTGGCACATTACTCGCATTGAAGATATGACCATGAACGTACTTGTAAATAACGATGAACAAGTGCTGCATTCAGGTCAATGGAACAAGAAGCTTAATGTGAATTTCCCCCATTCTGGAAACGAAATGACAGAAGCTGAAATTACCGATCTTAGTGAAAATATTGATATTCAAGCACTAATGGCCTATCGAATTGAAGTAGGGCGAAAAACTCGTAAAGTTGTATCTCGTCTATTGCCCAACGCGTTTAATCAAAAGGTGGAAGCCGAAAGAATTAAAGTACTTGAAGAGCAAAAAGCCGTCAAGAAAGAAGCTTCCTGGTTGCTTGAATATTGGGGGGGAAAGACGATTGCAGGATTAATATTGATGCCGGCGACAAGACATATCTTTTTGCATTTAAATAAATCAATTCGAATTAAACAAAGGATTCAAAAAAAGGGAGACTAGCACCCAAAAAAGCGAGGAAGCTAAAAATGGGGATACGATCACGTATTATTTCACACTTAAGCGAGGGAATGATCAATTATCCTGAAATTAATGCATTATGGTTGGAGGGGTCAGATGGAACAAGCACATCGGATCATTTATCTGACATTGATTTAGTCATACATGTTAATAGCGGATTTGAAACAAACGCACTTTCAATATGTGAAAACTTATTGGAAGAGATTGCAGCACTTGATTTATCCTACGAAGAACCACGACACCATCCAAATATGAGATACAAAGTTTTTCACTTAGAAAACACACCATCCTACTTATTTATTGATGTGAATGTTTATAGTCATAGACCCATTGAATTTGACAGGTTCAATGATAGTGAAGTTCCTATTGTTTTATTTGACAAAAAGCAAGTCATTCAAATCAGAGAACATAACGAGTCGGAATTACAACAAACTTTGCGAAATCGATTGTATCATCTAGAAAACACTATCAAGCAGAAAGCAAGAATAGAAAAATATATAGAGAGAAATAAATTTATTGAAGCTATAGGATATTATCATAAATTTATGATCTCCCCTTTAGTAGAAGTATTAAGAATAAAATACAAGCCAATTAACCACGATTATTACATTGTCTGTATCTCTAAGCATCTACCTAGAGAAATTGTTCAACAATTAGAAGAGTTATATAAAGTGAATTCTATAGAAGATATTAGTAAGCATACACAGCAGGCATATCAGTGGTTTTACGAAGTACTGAAAGATGTTCAAAATAATCTTAATAAATAAAGTTGAATTTGATATTGTGGAGATACCAACCAAATAAGGAGGCCACAGCATGCTGAAATTATTCGAGTATAACTGTCAGGTTCGTAAAGATTGGTTAGACTGGTGCGATACGGTGAGTGAAGAAGAGCTGCTGAAAAAACGCACCGGTGGCATAGGCTACTTCCTTCCCACGCTGCATCACATTGTGGGGGTCGAGTATGGCTGGATATGCGGCGGAATCCTTGAAAAAGCAGTTGAAATCCCTCCGTTTGAGAAAGTGGCCAGTGTGCAGCAGATTAAGGATTTTTCTGCGCGCTGCCACGAAGAAATTGCTCCATTTGTCTATGATTGGAACGACAGCTTGGAAGACCGTATTATGATCGATATTACGGACGAAGGGGAACGAGAAGCCCATACATACGGCGAGGTTATGCGCCATCTGATCGCCCACGAAATCCACCACATCGGTCAGTTGTCTGTATGGGCAAGAGAAATCGGAAAGAAGCCTGTTACAGCAAATTTGATTGGCAGAGGATTATTCGATATTAACAATCCCAATTTATAAGTGGAGGTATTCGAAGATGAATCAGGCTGCATTTTCCGGACCAACCATGGTCTTACTTGTGAGAGATATTGAAAAATCAATCGATTTTTACAAGAAACTCGGTTTCAGTTATGAACTCGTTGGTGGTCCGGTTGTCCAACATGTACATATGACAAGAGATAAAGTAACCTTTATTCTACATCAAGCAGCTGATCCGGAAGATGTAAGACCATTTTCATCTGTTAAAGGCGGACTCTATTTTGATGCTTTTTGTTATACAAATGTTCGACAATTGCTAGAAGAGATCAAGGATAAAGAAATCCCCATTGTACAAGGTCCGGATTTGAATGATTTTTTTAGTGAATTCACGATTCAAGACATTGATGGGTATAGAATTGCGTTCGGGGGATAAGTTCGGTACTCACACTGAAGGGAGAAGACAGGATGACCCCATTTCCCATATTAGAAACGGAAAGATTGGTTCTAAGACAGATTACACCAGCGGATTCAGGCGACCTGTTTCATTATTTCTCATTGGATGAAGTAACAAAATTTTATGATGTGGAGAGTTTTACGAATGTACAACAAGCTGAGGAATTAATTGATCGGTGGCAGCAAAGATTTGAGAAAAATCTAGGCATTCGCTGGGGGATTACTTTAAAATCTGAAAGCCGTGTCATTGGCACATGTGGGTATCATGGTTGGATGAAACATCATTTTAAAGCCGAAATTGGATATGAACTGACACCAGATTACTGGGGTAAGGGCTTTATGACCGAGGCCATTCAGAGGGTGATTGAATTCGGGTTCCGTGAATTTGGATTAAACCGAATCGAAGCATTCGTTGAACCGGGGAATGTGAATTCAAGGAAGGTGCTTGAGAAAGTCGGATTTAGCGAAGAAGGGATATTGAAGGAACATTTTTATTGGAGAAATCAGTTTGTTGATACTGCCATATTTGCATTGCTTAAGAAAAATTATCAAGTAGGTTAGCAGAAGACACACATCAATAATAACAACAAGAGAAAGTAAAAAACCACCCAAAGGTTGAGGCCGAAGGTGGGTTTTGTTCATATTCGACTCAGAAGGGAATAAACCATCCAAGCCAATTGTACTGACCAAGTGTTGCTGCACTTGGTTTTTATTACTTATATAATAACATCTGGTTTGTGAATTCTCTTTATACGTTGTCATGAAAGGCGGTTATCCATGTTTAAATACAACATTTGCTTCCTTAAACAAAGCGATCAAATCCTGCTCCTTAACCGGGAAAAGCCGAGTTGGATGGGAAGGTGGAATGGCGTGGGCGGAAAAATCGAAGAGAATGAATCGCCAAGAGAGTCTGCGCTAAGAGAGATCGAGGAAGAGACAGGGATTGCCCTGGAATCCATTGATTTTAAGGGTATTGTAACTTGGATTGTAGATGGTAAGTTAACCGGCGGGATGTATGCTTATTTTGCTGAGTTACCGTCCGATTTCATCCATGAGACTCCCATAAAGACACCAGAAGGAATCCTGGACTGGAAGAGCTTGGAGTGGATTATGCACCCGGAAAATAACGGGATCGCGGATATCATTCCGAAAAGCATACATCGATTTATAGACGACGCAAACTGCTATGAACACCGTTGTGTTTATGAAAATGACAAATGGACACACGATATCTTGATTGAATTGAACAAGGACATGGATCAAATGACAGATAAAGAAAAGATACAAGATTGGTATTTTCGTGAGCAGTTCAGAAAAGGTCATATATCAGATAACATGGTATTCGCGCTGCAGCCCGACTGACGCCGATCCTTGCTTGGGCTATGGAACAAATGATCTTCCTATGCTGTTGAAATCAAAAACTTAATCCGTTAGGGAGTAGAATCATGAACTATAAAGTCCTGCCTTTTTCACAAATCAAACATTTGCTGCCAGTGGACAGTTGGGCTTATGTTCGCAATGAACGAAACGACGGCGAATTCGAAAACGAATCCGTCATATTACTCGAGGGAGATACTCGGCTCGATAGCTTGAATCTGGATAAGCCCTTAGGTGAGGAATCTGTCTTTATCGTATTGGTGGACGGCAATCTCGTCGTTGATTCCTATATCTATAATGAGGACACCGATGGTGCGACGGGACTTATCGTATTCGGCGATCTCCAAGCGAGAAATATGGTTGTTGGTGGCCAGGAGATTTATGTGACAGGCGATTTGCAGGTGTCGGAGTTGTTCTGGGGGGATTATAATCACGGCGATTTGACGGTAGCAGGAAATGCTGCTGCCCTTCTTTTTATAGATACCGAAGAGTATCATGTATTGATAAGCTTCGAATCAGCGAGTGGGACGAATTCGGGAACGGGTATGACCTTGACGAAGACTTGCTTCAAGAGGTGTTAATGCAGGACTGCTTGATCCAGACCGATGAAGAGGTCATGCTGTACCGAGAGAGAATGCTGGAACATTTCGAAAGCGGACGTTCTGTCATTGTGCCAGCTAAAGTCACTGCCGCAAGCGAAATCGACATCCCTTTCCTGTTTGAAAATGCTGAAATCAGCATCGTGAATCTGTGTCGGCTGACAGACTCGATCTTGATGCCGTCCGAAGCTAACGCAAACGGAAACCGGAAATATGAGTTTTGGTTGCAGGACGATTTTTATCGTGTTATTCGTTCGCAGGCTCCATCGCCATATCGGGCGGTTTATTTGCAGCAAGATCCTTTGGCGGTCATCATAGAGACACAAGAGAATGAGCAGGGGGATCGACGACTAAGCAGGTGGGTCCGGCGTTCGAAAAAACAGGATTTGAGCCTGAACATCAGGTGGCGATACATTGAAGGGGAAGAAACCGAATGGCACGCGCTGGACGCTCATTCTCCGAACGATATCCATCTTCTTCTGCAAAACGGTTGGCGCACATTGCTGACGCAAGTGTCCGTGTTCGAATACTATCGCCGATTCATCCGTCCGGAACGAATCAGAGCGCTCCTTTCTTTGCCTCTTGCTGAACCGTATGATGACTTTTATGACGATGATAAAAGCGGATTCTGGAGCGGCAGCATATACACTGCGTTTCGGCAGCCTGGCGTGGTTCGCGATGGGGAAGAAAAACCACCCTGCTTTCTTCTCGCAAGAGAAAAAGGAGAGGAGATGGACATCTACCATTTTGTACTTGAAAAAGATGCGGATGGAACGGAATACGTCCATATTCTTTACCAGGCTGAAAATGGGTATGAACATAAGGCTTTTCCCCTCTGGGATCCGGACAAGCTGAAGACCGCCTACTGGCTCTTTCGTATGGCCGAGAGAACGCTGCTTTCGCTCAATCGGAGCTTGCTTGAAGGGAGAGCTCCCTACGAGGCGGAAACGTTCGCCATTGAGTATTGGGAACAAAAAGGCTATCTGAGATAGCTGAGTTATAAAAAACAAATCTCCTCTAAATTGAGTTTCAAGACAATCCCCAAAAAAGTCCTTCGATTGTTTAATAACTGAAAAGGATTGGTGTGCTAATCGAAACGATGGGGGGACCGTTTTTGAGAGGATCTCATAAAAGACAACCCTGAAAAACGCATCGCGTCTATCTCTTGGGAACGCTATATGAGAAATCAAGCAAATTGAATATACTTATAGGACAGAACGATCATCTTCATTTGTTTTATGTATTGGTATACATCTTCCTCTATATGGTAAATTCACAGTCAAATGATCCTTCAGGAGGGTGTATATGAATCATTTCTCTATTTCAGCGGGTGGTATTTTATTTAACAATCATTCCGTTCTGCTGGTAAAGGTTGATTATGGTGCTAATCGAGGAATGTGGATGCTACCAGGTGGTTTTGCAGAACCAGGCGAATCTATTGAAGAAGCTGCTGAAAGAGAGTTTAAAGAAGAAACGGGTTTAGTAACCCAATCAGGTCGAGTCGTATGTCTCCGCTCCGGTACACAAGAACGAAATGGTGAAATCCAAGCGAGTTTGTACATTGTTTTTGAAATGAAACTTGTCTCAGGATCCATGATAAAAGATGAAGCAGAAATAGCTGACATGAAATATTGGCACATTGAAGATGTGAAAAGCTCAAATGAGATTATTGAGTTGAGTAAGAGCATCATTACAACAGCGTGGGAAACCAAGAATGGTTTATATGCTGGGAATACAATCAGGACAAATAACAATTATAGAACTTATCATTACTATCTACCCAACCCATTGTAAGATTCATTTATGGTAGACTTTCTCCCCCCGTATCAGACACCAGCTTTCTGTAAACAAATATGGATATATACCAAAACCGCTGCGAGAAAAGGAACTAGCATAAACATGGAAAATAAAATGAATCCCAAAGTAGATGCATATGTAGGCAGAGCCACAATGTGGCTTGAAGAAACAGAGAAATTGAGAGAGATCCTGCTTGACTGCGGGCTTACCGAGGAATTGAAGTGGGGCAAACCTTGTTACACGTCACAGGGACGAAACATCGTGATCATCCAGGGATTTAAAGCCTACTTGGCGCTTCTGTTTTTCAAAGGTTACATGCTACAGGATCCCCATGGCATTCTGGTTAAAACCGGTGAGAATACGAAAGTAGGGCGCCAGATCCGGTTTAATGATACCCAAGAAATCGTCCAGCTGGAACCCATCTTGAGAGCTTATATTGCGGAAGCCATTGAAGTCGAACAATCCGGTGTAAAAGAGGATATCATCAAAGAAACACACCTCGATATTCCCGAAGAGTTTCAAAATAAACTAGATGAAAACCCTGCCTTGAAAGCTGCTTTTGAAGCACTGACGCCGGGGCGGCAAAGAGCGTACGTGTATTATTTTTCGGCGCCCAAGCAATCCAAAACCCGGGAGTCCCGGGTCAAAAAATATACACAGCAAATCCTCGATGGCAAGGGATTGAACGATCGGTAAAATCCGCTGCGCGGGGCATAGCCAAATTCAGCTTTTAAGACGGATTTTACATCTGGAAAATGCAGCATTCATCCAATCCTCCAAGTCCTTTTATATACTTAAATCTGAGTATAGCTAATTACAAGGACTAGGGTGGCGATGACATGTTAAAACAACGTGAGTTGCACGAATGCCATGCACTGTATAACCTGATGACGGATCCGGCCGTTTTTCCCTATGTCCGTTATCCATGCCAAACGTATGAGGAATACTTATTCGTCACCAAGCAGTTGATCGTTGAGGAAGAGCAGGGGACGTGCATCTCCAGAACGATTCTTGACGACATCGGCCACCCCATCGGCACCATCGATCTATATCATATCCATCATCGAACAGGCTTCCTGGCGACTTGGATTGGGGCCCCTTATTTTGGAAAAGGGTATAACCAACGCGCAAAGGAAGCATTTTTGGCTGAATTGTTTCTTAGACAGGATATTGAGACGATCTTTTTGAAGATCCGCACCCAGAACATCCGGTCGAAGAGAGCCGTGGAAAAGCTGCCATACGTCAAATTAGCCAATGAGCGGTACGAGCAGGTCTATCAATCGATTAACCATTCGCAGCAGCGCTATGATTTGTATGGTGTGGAGCGGTCTGACTTTTTGGAAAGCAGCGGAGGCATACAGCATGGGGTTGCGACATAACCGATCGTGCAAAAATGTTCTAACATATCATGAAGACCGTACTGTTGGGATGCTGCAGGCGGTTTTTTCTTTTTCAGAAGGATTTGGCGCAGGGGGACCGTTTTATAGTAAGCTGGATTTAAAGTGAATTTAACCATGACAGGACAGTGAGGATACAAACATGACGAAAAAGCTATATTACGAATCTGCATATACCCGGGAATGGGAGACGCGTATCACGCGCAAAATGGAGAGGGAAGACGGAACTTATGTGATCCTGGAGGAGACAGCCTTTTATCCGCACGGCGGTGGGCAGCCCTGTGATCTGGGATGGATCAATGCGATCCCGGTGCTGGATGTCATCCTTGAGGAAGGAGAAATCCTTCATAAGGTCGAGCATTTCCCTGAAAAAGAAGACGTTCGCTGCCGATTGGATTGGGACAGAAGGTTCGACCATATGCAGCATCACAGCGGCCAGCACTTGCTGTCGGCGATGTGTCTGGAGGTGTGTAAAGCGGAGACGCTCAGCTTCCACTTAGGTGAGGATTACGCCACCATTGATATCGCACGTTCCGATCTGCCTCCGCACGAGCTGATGATGCTGGATCTGGAAGTGAATGATCAGGTTTACTTGAATCGAAAAGTAACGAGTTATTTTGTGAGTCAGGAGCAGGCAGCGGCCCTGCCTCTGGTGAAGCAGCCGAAGGTAACCGATAATATTCGGATCGTCGAGATTGAAGGCATCGAGTATAACGCCTGCGGTGGCACGCATGTCTCCGCAACGGGAGAGATCGGGATGATCAAACTGCTGAGAGCCGAGAAGCAGAAGGGGCATACGCGTGTTTATTTTAAATGCGGCTATCGTGCGCTTAGAGAATTTAATGCTGGCATGGAGATTCTCGGCAGCTTGTCGACCCGGTTCAATACCGCCAAGGAAGAAATTATGGACCGGATTACAAAATGGGATCAGGAGCAGAAGCAGCTCCAGGCTGAATTAACCGCGGTAAAAGCTGAGAATGACGCTTACCTGGCTGAGAAGCTGCTAGCTGACCGTCAGGGCAGCCTAATCAAGCATGCTTTTGCGGACAAGCCGCTGAAAGATATGCAGAACCTGGCGGCCAAACTTACCGAACAAACGGATGTGATCGTGCTTTTCGTATCGGGGGCGGACCAAAAGGTGCTTCTCGCCCGGGGAGGGGATAGCGAACTCGCCTGCGGCGCGCTATTTAAGCAGCATCTGGCCGATTATCGCGGTAAAGGCGGAGGCAGCGAAAAAATGGCGCAGGCCGGTTTTGCCAACGGGGAGGATGCGATGGCATTTTACCATTTTGCGGGGGAGTTATTGGCTACTTCGATTTAAACAATAAGATAAAGCAAAGACCCACCCCAAGGTTAGCGCCAAAGGTGGGTCTTTATTCTGATCGCTTAGAAGATCCAGGACATTTGTCCAGTGGGGTGTACCCGACACGGATTTTTTTAAAGGGTGATAACACTTAAAAAACTGTATGTCAAGTCGAAATAACTTGGGAATACTTGGTTTTGTGTGTGATAAAATCAGGGTAGCAAGGGTAATAAGGACGATTTTATAGGAGGTAGAACGAATGAAATGGCAAGAAGTAAGGGAACTATTCCCTGACCAATTTGTTCTGGTTTCCATACTTGATTATCATGAGGAAGGCAACAAAAAGATAGTAGACGAGGTTGCACCGATTCGGACGATACCGGAAGAAGATGCTAATAAAGAGTTTTTTCAAGCGAGGCCTGGGAATGTCGTGTATCATACTTCAAAACAAGATTTTGTGATTCATATACGACGGGATCCATTAATGGGGCTGAGACGTAATAGTAATGGATAGCCTCTTAATAGACATATTTCATGAAATGAAGAACGAGCAGGTTTATAGATACCAATCTTTTAATGGAGGATAAACTAATTTGTCGTTAATGAGAATGAAGGTACCGGCAGGATTTGCCGTTTGCTATAACAAATTTGAAGACATTGAACCCGTGAAATCTAAAGAAGATCAGTATTTAGAGAATTGGGGATATTTCACTGAGGATATATTGCAAATACATAAAATGGAGCTTCGAAAAGGAAGCTGGATCATACCGGAGAAGAATAAACTCATCCTTGACCTTGGATGGTACCCTGATTCAGACGCCGACGGTTCCTATCATTTAGTTTTGGTCAATGAAGATTGGGAAGTGATACGGAGTAAGGAATCAAGGAACAGATTCGTGATTAGGGATACGTTAGAAGAATGGATGGATCTGATCCGGAGGGGGAAGCTCTTCGATTGAAAACGTGAGAAAAACGCAGAGCACAAGCTGCGTGTATATGAAAGGATCACCTATTATTGTGATTGCAAAATGTTTGTACGTCATCTATTGGGTTCTTAAATACAGGAACTTATGGGAAGTCAGTAAAGTACTTTAATCATTGGAGGTGAAAGAAAATAGACCCTTTCCATATCCAAAGAAGTACATCAAAATCCCCGTTTATTGCAAGTATTCCACACGGCTCCTCATTATTAACTGATGAAATGAAGTCTAGATTAGTTCCTGAAATTATTTTGTCTAACAATGATTGGTATGTTCGCGAATTATACGATTTCTTAGACAGTATTGATTTCACAGTTATATCTGCGAACTATAGTCGGTATGTTATCGACGTAAACCGGGATATGTCATTCAGAGATAATAAAGACAATTACAGAAACTCGTTAATTTATCATAAGACTACTTTTGGAGAACAAATTTATGATACATCACCAGATGAGGCAATAATCAAAAATCGAATTGAAACGATGTACCTGCCATATCATCACTGTCTTGCGGAAGAGATAGGGCAGATTACATCAAATCATCGAAAGGTATATTTGTTTGACTTGCATAGCTTCTACATCCAGTCTTCAGCGGATATTGTTCTTGGAACCAGAGGAGGCCAGACGTGTTCAGAAGAATTCCTAAGTGTTCTAGTTAAAGCGTTTCGAGAAGAAGGGTTCAAGGTTGAAGTAGATGCCGAGGGACTTACAGGTGGTTATATCGTATCTCATTATGGATCGCTTTCACATACAGAAGCTGTACAAATTGAAATCCGGTATACTACGTATATTGAGGATCGTGTCTTTGGTAAGGAAGAAGTCATCGATAAAAACAATGATTTGTTTATAGCAACAAAAGGGAGGTTACATAGGGCATTTATAAGGATAAAAGCTGAGTTGGAATCTCTATGAAGATGCTGACATCCTAGGATGTTCTTCAATAGAAAGGAGGATAACCCTTGACGAATCGAATCGCGATCATCGGCTCAGCCGGCTCCGGTAAATCTACCTTATCTCGAAGATTAGGCGAGATTCTATCATTGCCTGTTGTTCATCTGGACCGATTTTATTGGAAACCAAACTGGACTCCAACCGTAAATGACGAATGGGATGAATTTGTGAAGGATGCTGTAAGCGAGGATCAATGGATTATCGATGGAAATTACACCAGAACCTTAGGTATTCGTTTGAATGAAGCGGATGCCGTCATATTTTTAGATATGCCCAGACTCTTATGCATTTATAGGATCATGAAAAGACGAATCCGATATCATGGAAAAACACGACCCGATCTGAACGAGGAATGCCCCGAAAAACTGGATTGGGCTTTTTTTATTTGGGTCTGGAACTATAAAAAAAGAAGCCGAAACAAGGTCATGGAAGCGCTCGAACAGGTAAAGGGTCGAAAACAAGTCGTCATATTAAAGTCGAGGAAAGAGGTACAGGAGTTTTTGGATCAGGTGAAGAATGATGGGAAAATTTAGGTGAATTTTGTGTTATATATGCGATATCATCAATATATATGTGGAAACCAAATGTAAGGAGGCAGGTCATTCATTGCGATCCAAAATCGTTATTTTACTGATACTGATCGTCCTCGTACTTACAGGGTGTAAAGAAGAAAAGAAAGAATATATGCCGTTTTATAAGCCAATGCACACAGACTATTTGCAAAAATTTGGCTGGCAGGCGGAACGCTTTGCATCGGAAACAAAATATGAAGCAAAAACTTTGCAGAGTTATAAGGATCATGTCGATACCATCCGAACGGAAGGGAACATTGATTTGGCACCGTTTTTTAACAAGGAGGTTATAGAGACGGGTTATATCCTTAAGGAAAAAACGGACCTATATAATCAGATTGTAGCCTATATTTTAGAATCCGAAGGAAAGGTCATCGGAGGTTATCTAGAATTTAATCATGAGGTGCTGCAACCGGACGGAGTGATCGAAGTTCACCCTGGCCAAACCACACCGATGTTCAATGCCAATGATTCCAACAAGCAATTTGTGATAGGACGTATTATAGAACCGGACAGTAAATGAGTAGTGGCCTTTTACTTTTGAAAGCAAGGAGAAACTGTTCAATGATTACTATAAGAGAAGTCACCAAAGGCGATCTGAATGACCTATGCCGTCTGTACGAGGAGCTCATGGATCATCAGCCTACCAATTACGAAAAAATAGTAGAGGTATATGAAGTCATGCAAGCCAGCGGTAACTACCATGTCCTGGGGGCTTTTAAGGATGGAGTACTGGCAGGGTCCGTTATGGGAATTGTCTGCCAGGATCTTGTCGGAGAGTGCAGACCCTTCATGGTGATTGAGAACGTTGTGGTTTCAGATCGTTTTCGCAGGCTCGGCATAGGAAAGCAGCTCATGATGAACATTGAAGCCATAGCGCGGGAGAGAGACTGTAATTATGTTATTTTGGTGTCTGGTGGACAGAGAAAGGAAGCCCATGCCTTTTATGAGAAATTAGGATTTAAAGAAAGGTCGAGGGGTATCGGAAGTATTTGTCTTGAAGAAGGGATGACAAAAAATCTGAAGGATGTGTCGCCATGCCGCAACTTATTGGCAGCCGGATTGTTCTGCGAGAGTACAGAAAAGAAGATTTAATTTTTATGAGAAAGTGGTGTAATGACCCAGAGATCGTCGATAACCTATCGGATATTTTCTATTTCCACATACCTTAAATGGGACAGAGCAGTACTTAAATTCAATACTTGAGGGCAAAACGGAACAAAAAGGATTTATTATAGCAGACAAAAATACCGAGGAGTATATCGGGCAAATTGATTTGTTTCGATTAGATTGGAAAAATAGATCTGCTGAGCTTGGCATTGTCATTGGAATAAAAGAGCATCTCGGCAAGGGATATGGCACGGAGGCTATAAAGTTGATGCAGGAGTTTGTTTTTAACAGATTAAATTTGAATCGATTGCAGCTAGAAGTACATGACTTCAATGAACGGGCTTATCAATGTTATTTGAAATGTGGATTTAAGGAAGAAGGAAGATTACGGGAAAAGGTTTTTATCCATGGACGTTACTCGGATACCATTTATATGAGTATTTTGAAAAGAGAATACGGGGAGCTAAATCAGCCATGACCAGTAAGCTCTTGCGAGAGCAGGCTATATGACTACAGTTGGTAAATGTTCTAACACAAGGAGATAAATATGTATGAAATTGTATTTTGTGATGTCGACGGAACTCTATTAAGTGAAATTGACAGGACTTTGCTGAACAGTACGAGAGAGTCGATAAATAAATTGCATGATAAAGGGATTAAGGTGGCAATCGCAACAGGAAGACCACATAATCTATGCGAAGAGCTTATAGAGCTCGGGATTGATACTATTATCTCAGCAAATGGAGCTCTTATTAAATCCGGGAATAACGTTATTCACAAGTCAAGCCTTTCAGCAGAAAGCGTTCGTGATTTATCGGAATTTGCTCAAATAAACGGACACAGCGTATCCTATTTCACTGATGTGATTTCGATGAACGGACTTGGGGCAGAAGATGATCGTGTAAAGAAGGCGTTAAAAGAAACATTAGGTCTGACACAATATCCCGAGAAAATAGCCTTATTGTTAGAAGAGATATATTGTATTTGTTTGTATGCGGATGAGAATGAAGCTCAAAAGTTTATAGATTACTTCCCTAGCCTACGCTTTGAACGTTTTCATAATTATGTCCTGAATGTTCTCGAACAAACAGAAGTTTCTAAATTAACTGCTATCAAAAAAGTGCTGGATTATTATAAAATCGATAAGGCTAATGCCATCGCATTTGGAGACGGTGGAAATGACATTGAGATGATAGAATACGTAGGTATGGGAATTGCGATGGGAAACAGTGTGGATAAGTTGAAAATGAAAGCAAATTTCGTTACGAAAAAGGCAAGTGAAGGTGGAATATATTACGCTCTATCGAAATTTGGCATTATTTGATTTTACATGGGATGGAAAAGGATCTAAGAACAACATTGAAGACGGAAATAATGAAATCTAAGTCTTCACTTGAAAAATGAAAGGGTGAACGTTATGCATATCGGTGTGGACTTGGATAATACCCTCCTTGATGCAACTACTGCCCATTTGCAATATTACAATAAAGCATCTGGATTAACCTTAACCCATGAAGATGTTAATGATTTTTATCTATATAAAATGTACGGCTGGGACAAGACGGAGAGCGATGTGATCTATCATAAACATGGACATGATATTCACTGGAATTCATCCCCGTATCCTCAAGCTATACAAACGCTGGCCTCGCTTTTTAAACACCATACCATTTCAATCGTTACCGCAAGACCAACACAGTTTCGGGATGTTACCGTTAAATGGCTCGAATACCATAGCGTTCAATACAACAATATTGTATTTATCGAGGATAAACTTAAGGAGTGCTTGAAGCTCCAAGTCGAAGTGATGATCGATGATGGGCCTCATTATGCAGAAGAGTTTGCACAAAGGGGTATGCCTGTTATTTTATACGAGCAGCCGTATAACCGATTTATTAAGCATGAATTTGTTTATCGTGCTGTGGATTGGAGTGAGGTCAAGGCGCATATTGATTATTTACAAAAGAATTCCCACGCAAAATCGAAACCATCGTAATTGACCTGCTCCAGTCTGCTCCTAAATTCGCAAAAAAGACAAGAGTTAAAAAGGAGACATCATCTTGACCCAAACAAAATTAATTCTAGTGGAAGGTATACCCGGATCGGGTAAAACCTCTACAGCTCGATATATTAAGGGGCTGCTTGATGCTCACGATAAGGACAATCACTTGTACCTGGAAGGGGATCTAAATCATCCGGCGGATTATGAGTCCGTAGCTTGTTTGGACTTTAATGAGTATGAAGTGTTGAAAAATAAGTACCCTGAATTGGGCGATATAATAAATCAATTCACTCAGACGGTAAGGCAATACCGGTTAATTTACTACGGCAAGTTACAGCAACAAATACCGATCGACCAATATAAAAGCCTCATCGATGAGTTAGCCGGATTAGATGTATACAATGGATCGTTGGATCGATATCAAGAGCTCGTTATTGAAAGATGGGAAGAGTTCGTTAGCGATGCTCAAAAAGCGGAAGGAACCGTCATATTAGAATGCTGCTTTTTGCAGAATCCGCTGACTATGATGTTCGGGCGGTTCAATCAGTCACAACAAGTGATTACTGATTTTATAAAGAGAATAGAAACGATTATTCAACCTTTACATCCTAAAATCATTTACTTTTATCAAGACAATATAAGGTCAACCATCAGCAGAGTCACTCAGGAACGATCGGATGATTGGCTGCGCCATATTACGTGGTATTTCACAGAGCAGGGATTCGGTAAGGCAAAGGGATATCACGGTGTGGATGGCCTTTGTGAAGTACTGAAGGAACGAAAGGAATATGAATTAGACATCATGGATCATTTGAAAATCGATAAATTAACGATAAATAATACGGAATTTAATTGGGAACCTGTGTTACAGGAGGTAAGGGGATTCTTGGAAGTAGCGCATTGAAGGGGGAATTCATATGAAGCTGTTTCATTTTAGTGAAGAACCCGGCATCCAAGTCTTTGAACCTCGGACCATATACGATCAAGCCGATGCGTAAGTCTGGACGATCGATGAGTACCATGCGCCGCATTATTATTTTCCAAGAGCATGCCTCAGAGTCTGCATTTGTCCAAAGGATGATACAAGTGAGATGGATAATGAACGTTTTTTTGGGATGTCGAAAACTAGCCGGATGATAGCCATTGAGACCGGGTGGTATGAACGGGTAAAAAAGGGTTCTATCTATCGTTACACTTTTGATGCGGCTGATTTCGAGTTGGAAGAAGAGAATGCGGGATACTATGTATCAAGACGTCCGGTTATACCGATGGAAGTAGAGAGAATTGACGATTTGATAACTGCGATTCTGAATGAGGGTATAGAGCTAAGGATCACTCCATCGTTACAGCCTCTGCGAGAACAAATATTGAAGTCCACCGTCAACTTTTCCATGATCCGTATGAGAAATGCAAGACAAGAATAATAGGTTGAAGAGATTTCAGTCGCCAGGGGGCTTTATCCTATTGGTCATATACATGTATAATCATGGAAAAAGCTTCAGACAACAAACGACCCAGCCTAGAATAAGAGTGTTCTATGGCTGGGTTATTTCATAAAGAAGAGCGGAAGAGGAAGAAATCGTTTAAAGAATAGAGCGATTATGCGAAGGGACTGAGGTAATGAAAGTAAAGGCAATCTTTCTTGATTTTTATGGAACGTTGGTTCATGAGGACGACGATATTATTCCAAACATCTGTCAAGAAATTAAAGAGAATGCTAGTGAAAGTTGTGAAATCAGCGATATCGGAAGGTATTGGTGGAAAGAGTTTTCTACAATGTTTCAAAACAGTTATGGAGAAACTTTTCGGTCCCAACGAGAACTTGGGCTTCTTTCATTAACCAACACGATTACAAAATACAAGGCGAAATGCGATGCGCATTCGATCATCCAAAGTCAATTTGACCACTGGAGACAGCCTGCTATATACGAAGATACCCTTCCTTTTCTGAATGAATTTAAAAGTTACCCCATCTTGATCTTATCCAACATTGATTCATCTGATGTATTAGCTGCTACCCAATATCATGGCATCGAGGTAAATGACATCGTTACAAGTGAAGACGTGAAATCCTATAAGCCAAGGCCTGAAATGTTTCTAGAAGCATTAAAGAGACATAACCTATCCGCAGATGAAGTTATACATATTGGAGATTCTTTTACAAGCGATGTTGGTGGAGCCAGCAATGTGGGCATTAGGACCGTATGGTTAAATCGCCTAAATAAGAAGAAACCAGAAGGTAATGAGCCAGACTTTATCTGTAGGGACCTGTGGGAAGTAAGGGATGTCATCAACGGGCTCGAAGAAGGCAGTATCGTCAAGGAGGAGCCAGGATGCTCTACGATTTAAAAGGTGGGGCCAACATGGCTCCAATGGTGGGTATCTTATATTCTGCGGTAAAAGAGAACATCCAACGACTACAATCCATCACAAACGGTATGCCGCAAGAAGAGGTGGATTACAAGGGGCCCGATAACAACTTTAACAGCACAGCTCAGTTAATCAGACACCTCATGTACGTTGATCTGAACTGGGTTTATAGAATAAAGGAGCTCCCACTTCCACAGTCGCTTCAAAAGCAGTACGGCCCCATGATCGATGGGCATGGCAGGCTTCCGATGGTCCAAGGAGTATCTTTAAATACACTTATGACTGAATATGACGATGTATTAGGCATGCTGAAAGAGGCGTGTACGCAGCTAACCGATGCAGATCTTGAGAAAACCGTCTCTTTTGGACATGAAAATGAGAAGCAGGCAACGATACGCTGGGGGATATGGCATATGGCGGACCATAACCGCTATCATCAGGCGCATATTAATCTGCTTCGAAAGTGGTATAAAGAAAAGTGAATTCAAGGTAAAGCAGCTGGTGGAGAGAAATGTTTTAAGAGTCTAAGGAGGTATGATGAATAATGTTATGAAGTGGGCCCTTGGCCTGGTTGGCGCTGTATTGCTAATTTTAGTGATGACCTGTCCAAATGAGGAAGATTACACGAAATGGCTTTCCACGGAACACGGCATAGTATGCGTGAATACCGGACCGGACATGGGGTGCAAGAGACAAGAGGCCGAGGTTAAGTGGAATTCGAGATATATTATGCACGCGGGGATTTATATACAGGTGAGGGATAAGTATTCTGAAGGAAATATGGATTTTGAAATAAAAGCCTTCGGGATTTTTAATCACTTTTTTGATTATTCTTCAAACCCAAATGGAGACTAAAAACCATCCAAACGAAGGAGTGTATCCAATGAGTCCAACCTTTGCTTTCTCCCGTATTGGTTACGTATATGTTCCGACAACCCGTATTGATGAATCTATTGCATGGTACACGGAAAACTTGGATTTCAAGTTAATGAATAAGTTTCAGGACCGCGGGTCTTATATTGCCGTGCTGCACCATCCTCATCAACATTCGATTGCTTTGCTGCTTATTGAAACCGAAGACAAGCAGCCGCTGGAAATTATGAGGAACGGCAAGCCTTTTCCGATCATGGCGATAAACTGTCCGGACATTGATTACACCCATCAACTCCTGAAAGACAAAGGGGTGATGGTCGAAGATTTGCAGACTCTCGGAGCTGGAGAAGCTAAATATTTTTACTTTAGAGATCAAGAGGGGAATCTGCTGGAGGCCGCTTGGTCCATATGGGATCCACAGGACGAATTGAAAGAGGATTTTGTAAGAGGTTAACCCATTTCAAGAGAGGAGGGCGTTGTTTAATGGAATTGTTGAGTGGATACATTTATATCCCTGTGACGAATCTGGAACGCTCCGTAGAATGGTATGCCAAATATCTGCATTTTGAAACTGCATTTGAAGACCCTCTGTACGTGGAAATGAGGTCGACCACGGGAATTCGGATCATGCTGATCGTAAGTGAAGAAGCGGTAAACTCACAGATGACGTATTCAAATGGTCCGCAAGCTGCGTATGGTTTTGTCGTTCCCGATATTGATCAAGCCAGGCAGTGGCTGATGGATCATGGGATTGAAGTCAGACGGATATCGAATTACCAGGGGAAGTCTTTTGGATTTTATGATCCGGATGGGAACATCATCGAATTATGGAGTGACTATCCGAAGGCATAACCTTTGCCTGAAAGATTAAGGGTGATTGCAAAAATGATAAAGAGATTAGCGCTAGTTCCATATAATATGCTGATGCTGCTCGTGTGGATGTACTGGTACAGCCTTTTTTATTGGTGTATGGAGGGTTATGTGCCTGTCTATCTCATCATTGGAAGCTTCTTGTTCCTCGCTTTGGTGTGGATTTCCGGTAATATTTTTTGGATACGAAGGGCTCAACTTGCTTGGGGAAGTTCCGTCTTCATCATTGGATTAACCATGGTTTTGATGTACTTCGACCCTTTATTAAAGCCCATTTATTTTGAAAAGATCAATTCGAAAGCGATGCATCAATCTTTTCAAATACTAGCGTATTTTAGAGATGGGAAATGATGATTTAGCAACTGAAGTGACTAAGATGTTCAAAGATCAGAGTGAAAAGAAGTATTTTTTGTCAGCGGATCAGATCGTACAGTTAATCGACTCGAATGAAGGCTGCAGTAGGAGGAGATGAGATGGAAGAGTCTACGATAATTGCGAGAACGATTTCTTCACTTAAGAAAAGGTTAGAGTCTAACAATAACGTTCTTATCCTTCAGCTCGAGGAAGGTTTTATTACTGAAGGAACGTGCACTTTCAATGAACCCGTATCCGATGCCGAGCTGGCGGCTTTTTTGGATCGTATAGGTTATCAATTACCTGATGATTATGTGGCATTTTTAAAGATTGCTAATGGATGTAGATTATTCGATGACCCCAATTATGGCGGGGAGAATTATTTGTACAGTCTCGAGGAAATATTGCAATTCACATATGAGGAACCAAGCGAGGGATATTTAAAGATCGGTTATTTTTATCAAGATAACATCTTTATTGACCTGAATTTATTCAATCGTGGACAAAAGAATTACCTCTTCGTAAAAGGACATATTAGTCAATTCTCTGAGGGCAGGCCATTACATATGAATTTTGAATTATGGTTCGACCGGTTTGTCATTAGTCAAGGTACGAAGTTTTGGAACTATTCGATCTACACGGCAGAAAACTACTACAGTACGAGATGAATTGTCATTGATATTCAAGAACTGTCATTTGCACAAAAATACTACTTTTGAGGAGCCTTTTCCTATGTCAACCCAAGATCCTATCTATACGAATCAATCCAACATGTATGACGCCATGGTCAGCCGTCAGCCTGATTTATATGACATCATCAATACAATCAGAGTTTTCAAAAATTTGGACGTGCTGGATTTAGGCGCAGGGGCGG
The DNA here is from genome assembly GCF_003386155.1 of Paenibacillus sp. VMFN-D1. Classification (NCBI taxonomy): domain Bacteria; kingdom Bacillati; phylum Bacillota; class Bacilli; order Caryophanales; family Paenibacillaceae; genus Paenibacillus; species Paenibacillus sp. VMFN-D1. The sequence goes on from NZ_QRDU01000002.1 coordinate 315,239, forward strand.
GGCGATTATCGATGGTGATTGCGCCTGAGGCGAAGTCTCTGATCTGCACGGATATCTCCCGTCCGATGCTGGACATCTTGGAGAGCAAGCTGCAGGGGATGAACGGTCCGCTGAATTGGAAAACCGTGGTGTCGGACCATAGGCAGCTGCCCATACCCGATCAGAGCATTGACCTGGTTGTCTCGGGGTGGAGTATTTGTTACCTGGCCGATGCGTCAGATAATCACTGGGAACAGAATCTGGAACAAATCATGGCCGAGCTGCAGCGGGTGTTAAGGCCGAAGGGAACGGTCATTATTTTTGAAACGATGGGAACGGGATATGAGACGCCGCATCCCCCTGAATTTTTGCAGCCGTATTATGCATTACTTCAAAACAAATATGGATTTGACCATCAATGGATCAGAACCGATTATGACTTTGGGAGTATCGAAGAAGCCATTCATCATACGGAGTTTTTCTTCGGACAAGAACTTGTGGATCGGATCCTTCAGAATCAGTGGGCAACGGTTCCGGAATGTGCGGGGATCTGGTGGAAGCATTTTTGAAGATGAGCTTTTACATAGCCAAAAGGAGTGTTGATATGAACTTCCATTTGAATGAAGCCCTCGAAATATTGGAGCGCACGCCGCAAACCTTGGAGCGTTTCTTATCCGGTCTATCTGAGGGATGGCTGCATAGCAATGAAGGGGAAGGAACCTGGAACCCGCTTGAAGTCGTTGAGCACCTCGTAGAAGCGGAGAAGCATAACTGGATCCCGCGGATGGAATCCATTCTTGCGGAAGGGGAAAACAATCCGTTTCCCGTATTCGACCGCTATGCCCATTTGAAAGACACGTCTGAGAGAACCGTTGAAGATGCATTATCAGAGTTCCATACCATCAGAATGGCGAACATATCCAAACTGAGGGCAGTCGTCAATCCTCATGATCTGGAAAAGACCGGTCTTCATCCGGAATTCGGCGTCGTGAAGTTAAGGGAGCTCCTCTCTGCATGGGTTGTTCATGATTTTACGCATATGGCGCAAATGGTTCGGGTGATGGCGGAGAGATACCGGGCTGATGTTGGGCCGTGGAGTGCATATTTAGGTATTTTAAAAAAGAGCTGATCTCTTCTGCTTTCGAAGAGCTGACTAGCTCGCCTTAGCGTTTAACCCTAATTTGAAGATAGGATGGTGTCGGCCATGAAGACCGGGATCGAGACGAAAGAGCATCAAGCAAGTTTAGGAACTGGTATGATGAGGGCGCTTGTCTATGAAACTTACGGACAGCCGGATGTTCTTCGGATCGAAGAGGTGGAAATCCCTAAGCCCAAGGAACATGAAGTGTTGATCGCGGTCCACGCCGCATCCGTAAATTCCTGGGACTGGGATCTCCTGCGCGGAAAACCGTTTGTGAACCGGATTGGTGGGATGCGGAGACCCCGTTACCGCATTTTAGGTGCAGACATTGCAGGAAGGGTTATTGCTGTGGGGGCGGCCGCCAAGCGGTTTCGGCCCGGCGACGAAGTGTTCGGGGATATTTCCGGCTGCGGCTGGGGAGGGTTTGCAGAGTACGTCTGCGCTGACGAAAAAGCACTGACGCCGAAGCCGGAAGGGGTAAGTTTCGAGCAGGCAGCAGCCATCCCTCAAGCAGCGGTTCTGGCCTTGCAAGGACTACGCGATAAAGGAAAGCTATCGAAAGGCTGTCACGTTCTCATCAACGGAGCCGGCGGCGGTGTAGGCACGTTCGGGATTCAATACGCCAAGCTGCATGGGGCAGTGGTAACCGGCGTAGATCGGGCCGAGAAGCTGGAAACGCTGCTTTCCGTGGGGGCGGATCATGTTGTAGATTATATGAATGAAGATTTTACTGCAGGTGATAAGCGGTATGATCTGATTCTCGATGTGGTCGGAAACCGATCAGTATTTGCGATCCAGCGCGCACTCCAACAGGGCGGCACCTATGTCATGGTGGGTGGTCCCTTTCCGCGTATTTTTCAGACATTATTGACTGCACCATGGACGGCCAAGCTTCAAAAAAAGAACTTGGGATTACTGATCCATAAGCCGAACCATGAGGACCAGTTGATCTGGAGGTCTTTGGTGGAAACGGGTCAAGTCAAGCCTGTTATTGATCGGGTTTATACGTTGGGAGACGCGGCCAAGGCTTTTGAGTATTTCGGCCAAGGTCGAGCGATAGGCAAGGTGGTCGTTCGAATAGACAGAGGCGTTCCGGAGAAATAAGGATGTTTTAATGAAAAACCTTGTAAATTATAGGAATCCATATAAAATGAATTCAATGTTTCATGGGACGTTACAAGATATCGGAGGAGAAGAGGATATGATTCAATCCATCGTGCACATCGCGCTGGTTGTTAAGGATTACGATGAGGCTATCGATTTTTATACCAAGAAGCTTCATTTTACATTAGTCGAGGATACGTATCAGCCAGAACAGGATAAGCGCTGGGTCGTCGTTGCTCCTCCGGGTTCGGCAGGTACGACCATTCTGCTCGCAAGGGCATCGAAACCCGAACAGGAACGATTCATTGGCAATCAGTCCGGCGGAAGGGTGTTTTTATTTCTGAATACAGATGATTTCTGGAGAGATTACAACGATATGACCGCCAAAGGGATCGAATTTGTGAGGGAGCCGAAAGAGCAGTCCTATGGAATGGTCGCCGTCTTTAAAGACCTGTATGGGAACCTGTGGGACTTGCTTCAATTGAAAGAAGGCCATCCGATCATGGAGCGAATGAAAGCGGGTCATTCTTAAGAAGAGAAGGAGTAAGACGATACCAACCCAATAGGAGGATACGATGCCCGAAATCTCCAAAATACGAAGAGGAACAGCCGATGAAGCGAATTACGTAAGAAATAAATTGATTGAATTTAACTCCAAGCAAGTTCCCAATGGTGTTTATGAAGAAGTGAACCTTTGCGTAAAGGATGAAGAGGAACACATCATAGCCGGCTTAAACAGTGTGATATGCTGGAATTGGATGGAAATTGATATTTTATGGGTGGATGATGAGCATCGTGGAAGCGGACAGGGGAAAAGGTTACTGGAGGAGGCGGAAGAAATTGCGCGCTCAAAGCAGTGTACTTTCATTAAATTGAACACCTTCAGCTTTCAGGCTCCCGAGTTCTATAAGAAGTACGGATATAAAGAAATGGCTGTGATCGAGAATGCACCTCTAGGAAGTAAGCATTACTATTTCATAAAAGACTTAACAGATCATCAAGTTTAGGAACATGATTGGAATGAAAACAAGCTCAGGGCAACGTAAGGGCTTGTTTTTTATACAAGTAATGATTGGTGGGCGGGTGAAAACTTTGAAGATTGAACTGAAAGCTTTATCAGAGAACGATGACAGGGATATTTTTGAAATGATCCATGAAATTGGACTAGGCGAGAACGGGTTTACCACCAATTTTCCGGAATATGATTTCGATCAGTTTAAAGCCAGTTTACCTAGGTTGGTTGAAATTTCAGCGGGGATTAACTTGCCTGAGGGCTATGTTCCACAGACGATTTATTGGATGTGCATCAATGATCGTCCCGTTGCCTATGGAAAATTGAGACATCGATTGAATGAACGCTTGGCGGAATATGGCGGACATATCGGTTATATCGTACGGCCAAGTGAACGTGGCAAGGGCTACGGAAAGCTTTTCTTATCGGAGCTCGTAAAGAAGGCAAAGGATTTTGGAATTGAAAAATTGCTACTCACCTGTGACGAAGTAAATATAAAGTCCAGGAAGGTCATTGAAAGTAACAGCGGAACTCTTGAGGGGATTAATAAAGGGATTTGCAAGTACTGGATACAGAACCCATCATCCCAAACCAGCAATTAGAAAGCAGGTCGACATTAACTCATGAGATACAAACATCTTTTATTTGATCTGGACGGCACGATTACGGACCCTAAGATAGGGATTACCAAGTCGGTACAATATGCACTGAACAAATTCGGGATCCAAGAGGATGACTTAGATAAGCTGGAGCCGTTTATTGGTCCCCCGTTGAAAAATTCGTTTATGGAAATATATTCTTTTTCAGAGGACCAGGCGCTGCAAGGCGTTGAATATTATAGGGAGTATTTTAGGGAGCGCGGAATGTTTGAAAATGAGCTGTATCCCGAGATGCAAAACGTGCTGAAGCAGCTGCAGGACGACGGATTTACGCTGTATGTCGCCACCTCTAAACCGAAAGTGTTTGCGGATGAGATCCTGAAATATTTTGAAGTAGACCATTACTTTGAATGGGTCGTTGGCAGTCATCTGGATGGGACGCTGTCCGACAAAACCGAAATCATTACATACATCCTCCAGAACAGAAACCTTGTTAAAAGCGAAGTGGTTATGATCGGCGACCGAAAGCACGATATGATCGGGGCCAAAAACAACGGGATTGACTCTATTGGAGCCGAGTATGGATATGGAAGCGACGGAGAACTGCTCCGTGAAAATTGCACATATTACATCAAGAAGATTGAGGACATTCTGGGAATAGTCTATTAGGAATGGAGTGTCGCGGACGGTCAGACGATAAAACAATTGTGATTGAGGAGAGCAACCGAGATGAATGTACGATTAATCAAACCTACGGCAGAACTGCAGGAGGAGTACCTCTCTTTTTATCTGGACTGGAAGGAAAGCAACGAACCGATTGTGCCTTGGGTAGTTTCGAAGGATCCTGCGGATTTTGCAGGGATGATCCGGTTTTTAGAGGACAATGAACAAGGCAAGGACCTGCCGGATGGATATGTAAGGAACTCCACGTTGTGGCTGGTGACGGAGACGAATCGGATCGTTGGAGCCGTAAATATACGACATGAGCTTAATGAAAAATTATTGGAAAGCAGCGGACATATCGGATATGGGATCCGTCCTTCGGAAAGGCAAAAAGGCTACGCCACCGAATTGCTCTCCTTAGCACTTCAAGAAGCCAAGAAGCTTGGAATACATAAAGTGTTGGTGGTCTGCGATGCCTATAATATAGGCTCTAAGAAGACGATCCTCAACAATGGCGGGATTCAAGACCAAGACTTTATTGAGGATGACGGAAATGTCTTGAACCGTTTTTGGTTCGAGGTCTAAGGGCAGCACAGACCGGAAAAGAATACTTTCGATGACATGGCTTACGCCGTCAGAGGAAGAAGCGGATTTTCACCCAGTAGACTTCAGTTGAGAGGGAGTGGGATGACCGTGTTGGTATCCATATCGGCGATGGTATTCACTATTTTGACTTTAATCGTGGTGCTTTTTCAACTGGCTTTGGCACTAGGAATGCCATGGGGAAGTTATGCGATGGGAGGAAAGTTTCCGGGGAAATATCCGCCGGGTATGCGAGTGGGGGCGATTGTCCAGGCTATCGTTCTTCTCGCCATCGCGGCGATCATGCTGAGCAGGTCGGGCTTATTCGTTCCGTCGTGGGATGGGTTTGCCAACAAAGCGATCTGGTTTGTGGTTGCTTTTTCAACGATTTCAACCGTGCTGAACCTGATTACTCGAAGCAAATGGGAGAGAAGGATCTGGTTGCCCGTCTCTTTGTTATTGCTCGTAACGAGTGTGATTGTTGCGGTGGGGTAGTGAGAAACAACCGAGTCATAGGAATTGGAGGAGGGCAGGATGATTGTGAAGAAAAGACATATCCGGATTGACGCAGAGAACTGGATTAACGATCCGGAACAGGCTCATGTGGATGTAGTGGTTACTTTTCCCGATGCAACACGTTGGATATCGAATTTCTATACGATCCCATGCATCGAATCCATGAGAAAAGATTATTTAACGAGCGGAGCATGCCTCAATGGAGCCTATTGGTGTGCATCTACACCAGTTATTATCGTTGACACCATTAACCGGGAGCGAATTGAACAAGTCGTTGACGATTTAATAGAAAAAGAGGGCTTTCCGTATGTATTTGAGTATTTTGGGCCGGTAGAGGAGAGGGATTTAGAGTCATCTGATTATCCTCCAGATTTTTTTGACAAGGGCTCCAGGATGGATCCTTGGTATATTTCTTGGCATGCTGTGCGGCTGAAGCAGATGTTAGAGCAGGCGGATGTGGATGTAAGAGAGAGGCTCAAGGAGCAGCTGTTTGGGGAATCTTCATAAGATTTTTTAAGGGTCAGGATTCCTCAATAAAGTGACGGGAACACTCGTGCGTATATGTGATAAAAGGTAAAATATAATTACAATTGAATCTTGGGTGGGCATGGTTTCCCTTCGAAAGGAGGTGAAGCCATGGAAGTAAAAGACGCATTAACGATCATGTTCCTATTTGGGACGTTCATTCTTGCTCTTTTAACATACATCAATAATAACAACAAGAAAAAGTAAAAACCCACCCAAAGGTTGGAAGCAAAAGGTGGGTTTTTTTCCTTTATACTGACTAAGAAGGGGAACTCCATCCAAGCCAATTGTATGGACCAAGTGTTACCAGCACTTGGTCTTTATTACATATATAATAACACAAAAAAAATATGTATCAAAGATGATGCAATTTAGGATCTGATCTTTTTGTAGGTGCGCATTTGAAGGATTGTAAGGAACGCGAGCAATTATAAAGATCCGTAAAGACATTAAAGGAAACGGTCCGAATCATTTTGAAGTAGCGAGACGGATCAACGAGTATACTGAAAAATTTAATTAATGGAGGCTTGTAATGGCCAAATTCATCAAAATTGAGGGAATCGTCGAAATTCGAGATGATGAGGATAACGATATTTTTATAGACGAATTTTTAGAATTCATAGAGAGGCATCAATGGTATTTTGGTGGCGGGAGCAGAGAAGTGAATGAGTTAGGAGAGGATCTCTGATTCTAGTGAAGGGAGGAGGAAGTATTTGAACATATTATGGGACTTCGATGGTACCTTGTTTAATACATACCCAGCCTATACGGACATTTTTTATGAGGTGTTGGAACAGCAAAGACCCACAGAAGAAATCCTGCAGCACCTGAAAATCTCGTTTACTCACGCAGTTAAGTACTTCAATCTAACAGAGCTTCAAATCGAAGAAATTTTTAGAAGAGAAGAGAGCCTGCAACCGGAACAAACTCCACCCTTCCCCGATTTAGAGAACATTCTACGGACGGCAGAAAAGAATGTAATAATGACTCACAAACCTCGGAGAGAAGTCATCCAAATACTGCAACATTATCACTGGGAGTCCTATTTTGTGGATATCGTGGCCGGGGATGACGGCTTTCCCAGAAAGCCGGATCCGGCGTCATATCTACATTTGCACCATAGAAACCGAATCGATTTCATTATCGGCGATCGGGAGATCGATATATTGCCTGGTAAGGCTTTAGGAATTAAAACCTGCTTGTTTCAAAACGAAACCCCAGGCGCCGATTTTTACCTAACCAACTACAGAGACTTTTTCAACGTTATACCCTTAAAGAAATAACGACTCAGGCACCGGTCAATATTCCTATTAAAGGATGCGGATGTGATCTGCTTTTAGTGGGTAAATCGAGTGAATAGGAGGAGGGCGTTATGTTTTTCGTTAATGCGAGAGCCATCATTGAACGCGTTCACCGCAACCAAACGGAGATCATTCTTCAGACCCGCACCAAGCCGGGTGAAGAATCATTGGAATTGCCTGGAGGCAGATTAGAGCTCTTTGAACCGATCCTGGATGGATTAAAACGCGAAGTCCGTGAGGAAACGGGGCTCACCATCGTCGAAGTCGAAGGCAGCGAGAAAAGGATCGATACGGCCGGGATCAACCCAGGGTTTGAGGTGGAGTGCGTCGAACCCTATTGTGTATACCAGACCATCAAAGGTCCGGTAGATTCCATTGGCATGTACTTTTTATGCAGAGCGGAAGGGACCTTGCTTCGAAATGGCGATGAAACGTCGGATGCCGCTTGGAGGCCGGTCGATGAAATCCAGAGGATGATGAAAGAGGAACCAAGACAGTTTTCCGATGTGGACCGGGCTGGGATCATGTATTATTTGAAGCATAAGTTTGGGTTGTTACAGTAAAGTAAAGCAATATAACTGCAGGTTAGGCGAAAGGGAGGAACTTCATGAGCGGCGCATTTATTTTCGATATGGATGGCGTCATTATTGACAGCGAACCGATTCATTTTGACGTGGATATTAAGACATTGGATTACTTTGGTGTGAAAACAACGGAGCAGGAGCTGGAGCGGTTTGTCGGGATGACGAATCCCGAGATGTTGGGCATTTTCAGGCAGGAGCACAATTTGGTGCATACGATTCAGGAAATGATCGAGTATCAACTGAATTTGAAAATGAATATTCTCAATAATCTCGAAATAGAGCCTATAGAAGGCATTCGGGAGCTGATTGCTCAACTTAAGGAGCGGAATATTCCGATGGCGGTCGCTTCGTCTTCTCCGAGGATTTTTATTGAAGGTGTTCTTGGAAAATTCGGGCTGAGCCATTTTTTCAAGACCGTGGTCAGCGGTGAAGAGGTTCCAAAAGGAAAACCCGCACCTGACATTTACCTCGAGACAGCAAAGCAGCTCGGAGTCGATCCGCCGAATTGCGTCGTCCTTGAAGATTCAAGAAACGGGGTAATCGCCGCCAAGAAGGCTGGCATGATGTGTATTGGATATCTGAACCCGAACTCGGGGAACCAGAACCTGGACCAAGCGGATATCACGGTTCATTCTTATGATGAGATCAAGCTTGGGGAGATTTTTTAAGCGGATGGAGGTTCTGGTTACAAGAGCAGGCGAGTCGCAAAAAGAATTATTAGCAAACTTACTACAGTTCTATGTATATGATTTTACCGAATTCACTAATACCGCTATTGGCGAAGACGGGTGTTATCCAAAACCACCTGAACTTGATGCTTACTGGGACCCTGCCAGTGGGCATCATCCCTATCTGATTAAAGTGGACGGTGAAATAGGCGGGTTTATTTTAACGAAAGAAATAGAACAGCCCAGAAAGTACAGCCGATTGTGCCATTTCTTTATTCTTCGCAAATTTAGGAGGCTGGGAGCCGGTACTGGGGCTGCTGTGGACTTTTTGAAAAGTGTTTCGGGGGAATGGGAGCTAAGCCAACTTAGCAACAATATTCCAGCTCAGGCGTTTTGGGATAATGTCATAAACAAAGTAGCTGTTGAGGGCAAGGTCAGCGTAAGGATGGAGAAGGGCAGAAGGTATCAAAATTTTATTGTGAAAAAGGGATAGACTCATGCGCTAATGAGCATGGTTTCCGTTGAGTTTCAGTTATATCTCATGAAAGGGAGGATTAGGATGCCAATTTGTATCAATCAGAATGGGGATGTGTTTGACGAATTTCTGCCCGTGTCCGAAGAGGAAGCAGCCCAAATGAACCTGGATTTTCCGATAACTCACGCCTTGGTCGTTGCCAGGAATAAGGACGGATTTTTGCTGCTCCATAATACATGGAAAAATCACTGGGAGTTACCCGGGGGAATGTTGGAGCCTGGCGAATCCCTTCGGGAATGCGCTATACGCGAGATGGCTGAGGAGACCAGTCAAACCTCGAATCGTGTTGCATTTAGAGGAATGATGAAGTTCCGATTAAAGGACGGCAGGATCGAATACGGTGGATTATTTTGCGCGGATATTGATCAGGAGAGGCCTTTCGTCATCAATAATGAAGCGAGCAGAATTGTATTCTGGGATGGTCAAGAAGACATCGGTTATATTGATGAGATCGACAAGGAATTATTGAAATATTACTAAGCCAAAACATGGTTGATCCGTGAATAATGAAGGGAGGAAATGTTTTGAAACATCTCGTAGAGAACGTCGATCACGTACAATTGCCGGTGCAGGATATTCCGCAAGCGGTTGAGTGGTATAACAAAGTGCTGGGTCTTGAAGTGATGACGGTGTACGATCACGCGGCTTGGTTAAAATTCAACTCCGGTCCGGTTCTCATGCTGCACCGCAGCACAAAAAATGAGCGGACATTTTGGCTGGCGGAAGATGAATTTCCGATGCCGTCATTCATGTTTATCACCCGGCAGATCGAACGCCTGCACGAGACCCTGCAGGACAACGAAGTACATATCAGGCAGTACGAAGATCACGGATTCGGTTGGGTCATCAAATTCGTCGATCCGTTCGGAAATGAGCTGGGCGCCTACCAGCCGAAGGAGCAGCCGTCATGAGCAGGCTCGTCGTTCTAACCGTCGGGGTAACCCACAGCGGTAAATCGACGTTTGCCCAAGCCTTGGAAGGACAGCTGCCGAACTCCCTGATCATTGATCAGGACAACCATGCGGACTTTATCAATACCCACTACCGGGCTTTGCTGCCAAAACAAAGACCTAATCGGATCAAATACGCCGTGACTCAAACCATTGTGGATTATGCGGTAAACCAGACCTCCTATCATCTCATCCTGTGCAACTCTAACCGCCATCGCCATGCCCGCCTCAAACTGATCGATTATTACCGGAACCACGGGTTTACGACGGTTGTCGTTTATTTTGACCTTCCGGATGCGGTTCTTCAAGAAAGGGTAGCCCACAGCCAGCGCAGCACTTCTATCTTCAGCAAAGCTTCTTCCTTTAAAGCAATTTTAGATCGGCAGCAGGCGGAGTCTCCGGACAGCGGCGTCATAGAGCCTACGGCGGAGGAAGCGGACCATTTCTTTGTGATCCGGAACAGTGATGATGCCGGTGACGTGATTCGCCAGGTTGCTGAACTGGCAGCACCTAACTTCGACTGAAAAGGGGCGACGTTCCGATGAGAAAGACCCTACTGCAATCTATCATTTTTTCGGCGGCCTCACTGCTGCTCTACTTTGGAGTTCAGGCGGGCTGGGGTTACTACAAGACACTGCACTACGTTCCTAGTCTTTTAAAATCAGATAAATCCGCCGAGTTGTTGGAGAAGCAGGTCGAATTCGGGATAACCCTCAGCGCGCAAGGGATCTTAGAGGTCATCGGATTTTTTGGAGCCGGCGTGATGTTGTTTATCATAGGAAAGTTTGCCTTTCGGGCATTTAGGAGCAAATAGGAACAAGTCCACGATTATCATTTCAACTTTAGTTAACCCCCACAAGGAGGCCCACGAATTTGAATACAGACACGCTATTCGACACCTTTCCTACCTTACACAACGACAGCATTGAGCTGGGTAAAATCGAACCGGCCCATCTAGATGGCCTATACGAAATTTATTCCAACGACCGCGTGTTTGACTACTGCGGAATCATCCCCAAGCACAATAAAGATACGGTGAAAAAGATGATCGGGCATTTCGAACGCGACTATAACAAAAAATCGAGAGTGAAGTGGGGCATCTTGATCCCGGACTCCTCCCGAAAACTGGCCGGTATTGCCGAAGTGTATGATATCAACTCCAAAGTGAATATGATGTCCATCGGCTACTTTTTAAATGAAGATTATTGGGGGCAGGGCATCGCCACGAAAGCGGTGCAGCTGCTGACCGGCTATTTATTCGAACAGGTGGGGGTCAATCGGCTGCAGGCCGAAGTGATGCCGGCGAACGATGCTTCCAAGCGCGTGCTGCAGAAGAACGGATTTATGCTGGAAGGCACGTTAAGGCAGGCAACCGTCTGGTCGGGTAAAGGCGTTGTCGATTTGGAGATCTACGGCTTGCTGAAAGAAGAATATGCTGCCTCCCATACGGCGTTGAGCAGTTCAAAAATATAGAAGAGCCCGGGGTTCGTTTCACATAGCTGTAATCCTAGGCTGCCCTTTCTGAGAGGATGATTCGGTTTGAAAATTGCGCTGGTATTGTTCGATGGCGTTACGTTTCTGGATTTTGTCGGCTTTTATGATGTCATCTACCGCTTGCGGCAGTTTGAGCCAACGAAAGATACGACATGGGACATTTGCGGTTTAACGGAGGAAGTGACGGATGAGCTTGGGATGCGGGTCAGCGTAAATGTAATCCGGCCGGATTTATCGGCGTATGACCTGGTGTTCATTCCTGGGGGAATGGGAACGCGAAAGCTGCGGGAGGATGCGGATTTTATCGACTGGATTCGGACGGCTGAATCGGCGGAATTCAAAGTGTCTGTATGCACAGGTTCGCTGCTGTGGGGAGCTGCGGGATTTCTAAAAGGACGGAAAGCGACGACCCATCCCAACGTCTACGACTTGCTGCAGCCATACTGCGAAGAGGTGGTTCAAGCCCGGATTGTAAAAGATGGCCATTTCATCACGGCTGGCGGGGTGGCCACCTCGATTGATCTGGGCGTATACGTCATTGAACAATTTGCGGGAACGGAAGCGGCGCAGCTCGTGAAAAAGCAGATCGACTACCCTTACCAAGCCGCCGGTATTGTAGAGGTATGACCAGAGCATTGCGGGCAAGCAGCCTGTCTTAGGTGCTTCACGGGTCGCATGGATTGTTTTTATTTTCCGGAAATGATAACTTGAAGTAATGACCAACGGAGGAAGTTGGATTTTATACTCAGGAGTGTTAACGGAAATGACAATCGCCAAGAACTTAACTGAACTTATAGGAAATACGCCGCTGCTGGAGCTGGGCCATGTGATGGAGAAGCACGGGCTTCAGGCGACCCTCATTGCCAAACTGGAGTATTTTAACCCGGCAGGCAGCGTAAAAGACCGCATCGGTTATGCCATGATCAAGGATGCCGAGGAGCGCGGAGTGCTGAACAAGGACTCGGTGATCATCGAGCCGACGAGCGGAAATACCGGGGTAGGCCTGGCTTTTGCGGCTGCAGCTCTCGGTTACAAGCTGATTATTACCCTGCCGGAGAGCTTTAGTCTGGAGCGCCGCAAGCTGCTGCTTGCGCTTGGAGCCGAGCTGGTGCTGACACCGGCGAATGAAGGGATGAGCGGTGCCATCCGCAAAGCCGAAGAAATCGCGGCATCCACTCCGAACTCTTTTATTCCGCAGCAATTTAACAACCCGGCCAATCCGGCGATTCACCGGATGACGACAGCGGAAGAGATTTGGAGAGATACCGGCGGAGATGTGGACATTTTCGTCAGCGGCGTCGGGACAGGCGGCACGATCACTGGCGTTGGCGAAGTGCTGAAGGAAAGAAATCCGTCCGTACGGATCGTGGCGGTGGAGCCTTTTACCTCGGCGGTTCTGTCCGGAGGGAAGAAGGGTGCACACCAGATTCAAGGTATCGGAGCGGGCTTCATACCGGATAACTTCAACCCGTCTATCGTCGATGAGATCATCCAGGTCAAGGACGAAGACGCACTGGAAACGGCCCGTTCGCTGTCGAGATGGGAAGGACTGCTGGTAGGCATCTCGTCCGGGGCTGCCGTGTACGCGGCCATTCAATTGGCCAAAAGACCGGAGTATCACAATAAACGGATCGTCGTCCTGCTGCCCGATACAGGGGAAAGATATCTCTCGACGCCTCTTTTTCCTAACGTATAACCAAGTCAGCATCCCGGGATGATTCTATTTCATGGAAGGGGAGAGACGTATGGCTCAAATTAAAATTTTCGGTCTGCGTTCCACACTGAAGCCGATCCAGAGCGCTTTCTCGGATGTGCTTCATGCCTGCGCCGTGGGGGCGCTGCAGCTGCCTCAGGATAAAAGGTTTCACCGGTTCTTTTTCATGGATCAAGAAGACTTCATTTACCCTGGTGACCGCACCGACAAATATACGATTATTGAAATCAGTATGTTCGAAGGACGATCGGCTGCCGCGAAAAAGCAGCTGATCCAGCTTCTTTTCGAAAAAATTCCCGCCTTGGGGATCGGCGTTTCGGACCTGGAAATCACGATTTTTGAAACACCGAAAACGAATTGGGGAATTCGCGGCCTTCCGGGGGACGAGCTGCATCTCAATTATCGGGTGGACGTATAGAGCAAGGGGAGCGGCAATGGACAGGGAGATTGAGGCAGACTTTATCAAGCGATTTTGCCGGAAAGAAGTTCGAGAGAGACTGATCTACGAGCTTAGTTCGGAAAAGAAACGAAAGCATGCATTAAGCCGATTTTCGCATCGATATGAAGACCTCTTCATTCTTCGGCGTATGATAGAAATTCCCAAACCCAATTCGGATGTTCAGCGTATTTACGAAATATTGCTGAATCATAAGGCATACAATGTTTCCTACTGCATTTCGTGGAATGTTGAAATTGATGGAAAAAAGCTGCCCTTGCTTGAAGCCCTCCAGGCTGCTGTTGGATTTGGGCAACCATCCGTCCTTGTTTTCGGGGAACGGCTATCTTATTTTGAAGCTGAGCAGGAGGCAGGACCTCCTCGAAGATTTCTTCTAGATGTCGATTGAAACGCATCAAAATGCAGAGTATTCCTTTCAAACGTGACGGAAGGAGGCAAGCAGTGAAAGAGATCATAAAACAGAATTTAGCAGAAATTGAACAGAAGCATCAGGTGAAGATTCTTTTCGCTGTGGAATCAGGAAGCCGTGCATGGGGGTTTCCTTCCAAAGACAGCGACTACGATGTTCGTTTTGTCTATGTGAACAGACCCGAATGGTACCTGTCTATCGATGATAAAAGAGACGTTATCGAACTGCCGATCAACGATATGCTGGATATCAACGGGTGGGACATCCGAAAAGCGCTGAAGCTGTTTAGAAAGTCCAATCCTCCGCTGTTGGAGTGGCTCGTTTCTGACATCGTTTATGATGAAAACTATGGATTTAAAGACGAATTGTTAGACATCAAAGAGAGGGTGTTTTCTCCCAAAGCCTCCATGCACCATTATCTAAGTATGGCCCAAGGGAATTTCCGGGAGTATTTGCGCGGTGAGCATGTGAAGATTAAAAAATACTTCTATGTGCTGCGGCCTATTCTGGCATGTAAATGGATCGAAAAGTATAACACGAGTCCTCCGATTCTCTTTCAGGATCTCGTTGCGGATTTAATTTCGGATGAGTCCCTTTTAGAAGAAATTCATTCGCTCTTAAGCCGCAAGATGGCTGGGGAGGAACTGGATTATGAAAAGCGGATCGATCGCATCAATGACTTTATCGAAGCCGAAATGGAGCATGTAATCGATTCTTTGAAGGACTTTAAGACAGAACTCCAAGATCCGACGCCGCTGCTGGATGAATTATTTCGGAAGTACTTGAAGGTGGTTTGGAGCTAATGCCTAAGAGGAGTGCTTAGAATGGGGAGGCCCATGGATGATGGATGCAGGAAAACTATTTTCGAGTCCCCCAACATTTGAAACGGCGAGGCTTTGGATTCGAAGACTGGAACTCTCCGATGCTCCAGATTACTTTGAGCTCGCAAGCGATCCGGATGTGTCGGCTGAAACCGTGTGGGACCGGCATCATTCCATAGAGGAGACCGGCGATTATCTAACCAGAGTCAATCAAAGGTTTGACATGAAGCAGGCGATCCATTGGGGGATTGTCGAGAAAGCCAGTGGTAAACTGATAGGCAGAACTGGCCTCATCCATGTTGATCCGGTGCATGAAAAAGCCGAGATTGGTTATGCGTTGGCCAGAGCTTATTGGAGTCAGGGGATTATCACGGAAGCTACGAGGGAGATCGTGCATTACGCTTTTGTCCAAGCAGGATTCCATCGGCTGGAAGCCAGATGCAACGCCAGCAATCCGGGGTCTTACCGGGTGATGGAGAAGCTCGGGATGAGCTTCGAGGGAGTGCTCCGGGAGCAGCTGAAGATTAAGGGGCAGTTTGTGGATCAACGGATGTACTCCATTTTGCGGCAGGATACAGAATGGAGTGTCTAAGAATAACTTGGAGCAGCAGTTATAACGATTGGAGGACGATCACATGCTATTTTTGTTTGTCATCCTGCTGATCGCTCTGGTTGCCATCATCAGTAACCAATATGCAAGCCTGAAGAAGATGGATGCGCTGCAGCAAACCTTGCGGGAGATCAGCGAAAAATTAAGCGACCGCAGCAGGGAGTAACGCCGGCACGCATCCGATCCAAATGAAGACAGAGAGGCGTCCTGCGTGGATTCCTCTCTTTGTTGTCGCCAGGAAAGGAGCCAGATATGGAAAACCAGTGGAGAATTGCGCCGTACGATCCGGCGTGGAGACATCTCTTTTCTGAATTAGGGATGAAACTAAGAGGAGCCTTGGGGGAGGCGGCCGTGCGAATCGACCATGTGGGATCGACCTCTATTCCCGGGATGGATGCGAAGCCGATCATTGATGTTCAGGTGTCGGTAGCGGCATTACAGGATGTTGCGCGTTACCGGGACAAGATGGAGTCTGTCGGTTTTGTGCACAGGGAGGATAATCCCGACCTGACGAAAAAATACTTTCGTGAAGTTCCCGGCACTCGCAGAACGCATATCCATGTACGGCAGGCAGGGAGCTGGTCCGAGCAGCTGACCCTATTGTTCCGGGACTATCTGCGCGAGCATCCCCAAGACTGCCAGCGTTATGCGGCCGAGAAGCATCGCCTGATGCAGCGGTTTCAGCACGAACGTGAGAAATATGTGGAGGGGAAAGGGCCTGTTGTATGGGAGATTCTGCAGAGAGCGCATGATTGGTCGCAAGCGGCCGGCTGGACGCCGCCGAGATCGGATGCATAGCGAAGCGGAAGATCAGCATGCCGCAGCATCGTAAGGTGGGATCACGGTCCGACTCAATCTGTAGAGCCTGCTTTCTTGACGGAGTTTCTGTAAATGATTTTGCCTTGAACAAGAACGCGGCCGAAGCGCATTTCCGGCGAGCTGATCTTCTTCAGCAGGGAATGGACGGCGGTCTGGGCCATTTGCGGCGTATCGACCTCTACTGTCGTCAGGTGCGGTTCAGTCAGGGTAGCGAACACATCATTATCAAACCCGACGACCGAGCAGTCCTCGGGTACACGGTAACCCTGCGATTTGAGCTTGAGGACGAGCAAATGGGCAACCCGGTCGCAGTTGCAGACGAAGGCGGTAGGCATATCCTCCGGCAGTTCCATATCGATCAGCGTTCCTTCCTCATCACGGTCATTGACAATCCAGCGGTCGTTCAACGGGATTCGGTGCTCGAGCAAAGATTTATAGTAACCCAGGTATCGGTCCTGGATGCTGCTGGTCGAATACAGATTGCCGACGTAGCCGATCTTCCGGTGTCCCTGCTGGACCAGATAGTTCGTGATTTCATAGGCACAGTAGAAATTGTCGGTCGTCACCGAGTCGATGTCGGAATGCTCGTCATAAAAGTCGAGAAACAGCTTCGGCTGTTCCATATGCTCCAGCGCTTCGATATAAGGCTTGCTGATCTGGCCAAGGAGGATGAATCCGTCCACTTTGCGGTCATAGTAGATGCGCGGCAGGTGGAGCAGCTTCTCGTCTTCGGCGGACAAAATATGCAGAATGCCGTCGTAGCCGTAGGGCTCAAGGGCCATCGAAATCTGCTGGTACACTTTCAGGTAAAAAGACTGTGTCTGTCCGGTAAAACGCTCGGGAATGACGACACCGATGTTATAGGTTAGGCCTTCTTTCATCGATTTGGCGACTTTGTTGATGCGGTACCCCATTTCGTCCGCGAGCTGTTTGATCCGCTCCTTTAATTCGTCGCTGACGCCTTCCTTGTCATTCAAAGCCTTTGAGACGGTGACGCTGCTGACGCCCATTCGCTCGGCGATGTCCCGCAAGGTGATATGCTTGTTCATTCCACCATCTCCTTACAACAATTGGTTATTCGAAAAAGGTCCGTTACATTGAACGCCGGCTGCCTTGCGGCAGCCGGACGCTCCATACATCATATAGTACAAGTATAGCCTGCTTTGGCAAACGAATAAAGAAAGATGTATCTAAATAAGGCCGGGTTGTACAGTGTTGGTTAAAACTTAAGCGCGCTCGCCCAGCAGCTGTTCGTTCTGTGCGATCAGCTTGGCGCGCTGGGCAGCATTATCCAGCGAACGGAACTCATCCGCCGGCGTGTTGAACGTGTAGTCGACCAGCCGGTCTACCGTCGTTGTGGCCACATGGATGCGGGTATCGCTTGAAGCATAATAAATAAAGACCTCATTCTTCTCGTTGACGACGGCTCCGTTGCAGAAAATCACGTTCGAAACGTCCCCGACGCGTTCGTCATCGTACGGTGCGATGAAGTGGCCGCCTGGCTTGGCAATAACCTTGGCAGGATCGTCTAAGCTGGTTGCAAAGGTATACAGGACATAGCGGAGACCCGCCGCCGTGTTGCGGACGCCGTGGGCGATGTGGATCCAGCCGCGGTCGGTTTTGATGGGAGCCGGCCCTTGACCGTTCTTCACTTCGTACACCGTATGATACCGGCGCTCATCGATCACCGTCTCCTGGTCAATGACCGGATTCAGGATGTTATCGCACAACCCGAAAGCAATCCCGCCGCCCGAACCGGTGGAAATGAAGCCGTCCTGTGGACGCGTGTAGAACGCATACTTGCCGTCCACGAATTCCGGATGAAGCACCACGTTCCGCTGCTGCGGTGAACCGGTCTGAATGTTCGGCAGACGCTCCCAGGTTTTGAGGTCCCGGGTGCGGACAAGTCCGGCCTGCGCTACAGCGCTCGACGTATCGTAAGCCGGTGCGTCCGGGTCCTTTTGCTCGGAGCAGTAGATCCCGTAAATCCAGCCGTCCTCATGCTTGACGAGGCGCATGTCGTACATATTCGTTTCGTTCGGGTCGATATCGTCCCAGACCAGCGGCTGATCCACGAAACGGAAGTTATCGATTCCGGTCTTGCTCTCAGCTAGGGTGAATATCGACTTGCGGTCCAGACCTTCTGTCCGTACGACCAGAATATATTTACCATCGTGATAAATAGCTCCCGGGTTCAGCGTGGCGTTAATGCCCAGCCGCTCCATAAAGAACGGATTGCGCTCCGCATCCAGGTCAAACCTCCAATGGATCGGTACGTGGTGGCGGGTGATCACAGGGTACTTGTATCGGTCATAGACTCCGTTGTAAAACTCCGTATTCCGCTCATTGGGCCTGGACAACAGTTCCTCCTGGCGGGAAGCCAGCTCGGCATATTTTTCATGGATCATGCTTCATTCATCCTTTCAATCATTTCGATACAAAATCGGCTGTTATGATAAGGGCACTTCCAAGGTCCGGCTATTTCGCGGCGGTCCGGCTGCCCGTCCGCCTGAACCGACCAATACCATTCGCCGCCGCCTCTAGAGTCAATGATATGGGTCTTCGTATACGTCCACATCCGGTCGATCAGATCCAGAAAACGGGTATCGCCCGTCCGCTGATAGGCATTGTAGAAACCGACCATAGACTCGGCCTGAACCCACCAAATGCGGGTATCGTCGATACGGTCCCCGTGCTGCTCGTTCATCAGGGAGCCGTCTTCCGAAACTGCGGTATCGGCGATCTGATAAGCGATGTCTACCACCATCTTCGCGTAATCGGCATGGTCGGAACCGATGGCTTTCATCGCATCGTCAATGAGCCAGCTGGCCTCAATGTCATGACCGAACGAGGTCAGGTCCAGCAGGGAGTTCCAGCTGCGGTCAAAAAATACGTTCAGACGCTTTTTCTCTGGATCATAAATCCGGTTGTAGAGCATGGACAGCAAATTCTCCAGTGCGGAGCGGACCTGGGGATCCGGCCATACGCGATACAGTGTCGTATACGCCTCAAGCACATGGATGGTGGTGTTCATCGTGATGTCCGCGTTAATTCCATTTTCGCTGAGCATTTCGTTTGGCTGCTCATGCCACTCGCGGTCAAACTCTTCTTTATAAGCCTGAATGCCGGTGTCGTATCCCTTCTCTTCAATCAGCCCGAAAAGCTCGCGTGCCAGCTCAAGCGCCTCCGCATCGCCGGTGGCCCGGCTGTATTCGCTGAGCGAGTAGACGGCGAAAGACTGGGCATACACATGCTTGCGCGTGTCCAGCGGCTGTCCCTCATGATCGACCATCCAGTAAATACCGCCGTACTCCCGGTCAATGAGCCGGTCTTTCAAAAACGAATAGGCATGCTTTGCATGGGATGCCCATATCTCATCGCCGGTTACCCGGTAAGCTGCGGAAAAAGACCACAGCTGGCGCGCGGTGGCGATACCGCCCTTGGGAGCTTGGGTGTCTGTTTGCAGGTCTACGCTCACTTCACCGTAATATCCCCCATGTCGGTCATCCCGCAATCCCGCCCAAAAGGGGAGGATATGCTCGGTCCATTCCCTGCGGATTTCCTGTTCAATGGATTTCAACGCCCAACACACTTCCTTTATTAAGTTATCGTTAACTTTACAAATTAATATTAATAATCCGGTAACGATATTGTCAATGAGAAAAGAGAAATGACGAAGTTATACAAGAAACCGCAGCAGATAGAGTGTGGGGACGCTCCCTTTTTTTGAATATAGGGTGATACAGAAAAAGGTGCCTAGTATGGCGTTGAATAACTTAAACGTTTAGGTAATTGGTAATAGATTAAGTCGCTCGGGAAAAAGGTAAAAATTTCATGAAGGTAAACGGGAAGAGAACCTGTTTAATATTTTTTCATGCGGTTAAATACATGTCGTGAAGGAAATTAAATTCCCAAAAATTCAGAGGAGTGATTGATCATGGCAAATAACCAAAATGGCAAAATGAGTCCGGAAGAACGAGGCCGTATGGGTGGAGAAGCCACGGCGAAAAATCATGACAAAGAATTTTATCAGGAAATCGGCCGCAAAGGCGGAGAGGCTACAGCCGAGTCGCATGACAAGGACTTTTATCGTAAAATCGGTGAAAAAGGCGGCGAAGCCCGTGCGCGTCAGCGTGACAACGATTAATACGATGACCCCCTAAATTAAAAATGACATGAGGGTACACGGCGCTTAAAGTCGGCTTTTCGAAAGGAAAACCGGACCCGGCGATCCGTAGAACCCAAGCCTAAGAATAAAGCCCGAGAAATCTCGGGCCTTATTCTTTTTGTTTTGCAAAAAAACGATTGAACTTTGGAATCAGACTTGATACTATTGCCCTTAAATACATAAAGGGTGGATATATATGGAAAATATTGACGGAGATTTGGTGATCAGCACCGATAAGTCGAAACTGGACATGGATAAGGTTTGCGATTTTCTGTCGCGGAGCTATTGGGCGAATAAACGGCCCAGGGAAAGAATCCTGAAGTCGATCGAAAATTCCATTTGCTACGGGGCTTATATCGGAGACAGGCTGGTCGGTTTTGCGCGGGTCGTGACTGACGGGGCCACGATGTATTGGTTGTGCGACGTGTTTGTGGATGAGGAGTATAGGGGGCACGGCATCGGGAAAAAGCTGGTCGGCACGATTACCAATGCCGATGAGTTCAAAGATTTGAACGGCCTGCTTGCTACCAAAGATGCGCACGGTTTATACGAACAATACCATTTTACAAGAATGGAAATGATGCGGCGCATGGCGGATTACATCAGAAATATGGATAAGGGCGGCTCCGTATAAAACGGTCCGTATCGATCAGAGAGGGTGAGGGGAATGGGGAAAAACGTCTATCACGACCTCCCCGTGCTGGAAGATTCAGGCGGAAGGGAGAACGATGCATGGAACGAAACTTTCAATCTACCGTGATTGAATTAATCCAAGGAGACATTACCCGCGCTGAAGTGGATGGCATCGTGAATGCTGCGAATTCGAGCCTGCTGGGCGGGGGCGGCGTCGACGGGGCCATTCATCGTGCCGGCGGGAGCGAAATTCTTGAGGATTGCAAGAAAATCCGGGCTAGACAGGGAGGCTGCCCCGTAGGTGAAGCCGTGATCACGACGGCTGGCCGGCTGCCGGCCAAATATGTTATTCATACTGTGGGGCCCGTGTGGAACGGCGGACAGTATGAGGAAGAGGCCAAGCTGCACAGCTGCTATATCCAATCGCTGGAACTGGCTGATCAGTACGAGCTGGAAAGCGTAGCTTTTCCCAACATTAGCACGGGAATCTACGGTTTTCCCAAGACGTTGGCAGCGCCGATCGCCATCCGTGCGGTAAAGGAGTTTCTATCGGCTCATCCGCAGACCTCCATCAAGAAGGTGCAGTTCGTTTGCTTTGACAAGGAAAATGAAGAGATTTACCGCAAGCTGTTAGAACAGGATGCCGAGCTGCTCATTCGCCATTATATCGAAGCTTATAACACATTTGACATCGAGGGGATGTTAAGTGTGCTTCATCCGGATGTCATTTTCAGAAATATCGTCGGTAACGAGGTTTCGGTGGAAACGAATGGACTGCAGCCATTTCGGGCTTTGGCGGAAAAGGCGGCAGCCCTGTTTTCGATCCGACATCAAACGATCTTGGAGCTTCGGGAGATAGGCGGCCGGTTTGAGGCGGACATTGATTACACGGGTGTGCTGGCGTCAGATCTTCCTGACGGTGTAAAGGCTGGGGATACCATTCGGTTACAGGGAAGGTCGGTCTTTACGGTCAGGGATGGAAAGCTGTCTCTTATCGAGGACTACAGCTAATCACGATAGCAGAGCTCTAATTATTTACTATAGAAAGAGATGGCAAACATGAATTTTCAAACATCCAGAAAGGCACTGGTCATCATACTCCATGAAATCTATGGGCTTAACGAGCATATTCTCGCTTTTCGCGATAAGGTCTCCCAGGCGGGTTACAAGGTGCTGACCCCGAACCTGCTGAAACGGGAGCCTTTTCCATATGAACAAGAAGAAGAGGCCTACTCCTATTTTGTGAGCCAGATCGGCTTTGACCGAGCCGCTGATGAAGTGAGGCAAATGGTACGAGATCACCGGGATCAATATGACTGCATCATGATCGTCGGCTTCAGCATTGGAGCAACCATTGCCTGGCTGTGCAGTGCATCCGAAATCGACGGGATCGTCGGATTTTACGGATCAAGAATTCGCAATTACGCCGAAACGGAGCCGAAGTGCCCGGCTTTATTGTTTTTTGCAAGGAACGAAAAATCCTTTAACGTATCAGAGCTCGTTGTAAAATTGGAGCATCGTCAGAACACGCACGTCCACGTCATCGAAGGGGCGCATGGTTTCATGAACCCTTACTCCAAAAGCTACCTTCCCCAAGCCTATCAGGCATGTCTGGAGAGAAGCTTTGACTTTTTGCAGTGGATAGCGAAGGGGAAAATGTAGTCGAGGCTTCGGCAGATGACAGCGAGCCGAGTATGATCGGGACCACAGATTGATATCTAATATTTTTGCTTTACATGCGAACATACATTCTTGTGAAATGTATTTGGGTATAAATTCCAAATGGGAGGTTCGGATATGGAATCTGGGCGAATCCTGGGGATTACTTATAATGTTATCCCGGTGAAAGACGTGGAGAAATCGGCGGAATGGTTTGTGAAGCATTTCGGATTTAACATTCGCAATAAGCGTGACGGTTATCTGAGCTTGTTCAGAGAGAACCGGCCGATTCTTGATCTGATCCAAAGTGAGCACGATTCGAGAGCGGTGTTCGAAGTGAACGGTAGAAAGCGCTGGGTCATCACCTTTTTTTCGGACGATATCGTGTCGCTGCACAGCCGGTTACAGGCCGGGGATGTCAAGGTAGGCAACCTAAGCGACGAAGGAAAGTACGGAAAGTTTTTCGTACTCGAGGATTTGGACGGCAACCTGTTTGACGTATGGGAGCATCGGGATTGCGAGCTGGTTTACTAGAGCCGGTCATGCGGCCATCTTAGAACGGGTCAAAACGAAAACAAGCACGACCTCATAGTTAAGGGATCATGCTGCTAGAACACTGTTCATAATCTGTTCGTTATCTTTCACACGCGATCAAATCTTTGTCCCGGTCCTTGCTTTTGTTGGCGTCATAGAGCTCCTTAGAAACATAAGGCTTATATTTGGTCTTGCCGCCTTTGTTTTTGACAGAAGCCGAGCGGGCGACGCCCCCCTTGTAATCTTTGTTTAATTCAGCGCAGTTCTGGTACTTTTTCACTTGACCTGCCGCTTGCGCATGACTGACGGTGCCCAGACTGATCCCAGTACATAGAATCACACTTAGAGAAAGTAAAATGCTTTTTTTCATTCTCCAAATCACCCCTGTTCGTCTATTATGGTTCGTAGGCCCATCGCTATCATAGCATGCGGTAACGGGAATTTGGAGGGGAAAATTGAACATAAACGGAGAGATGGAATGAGCTCAGAAGAAAACATCATTGTCGCCAGCGTTTCCGTTCTGCGGAACGGAGAGGTGTTCATGATCCAGGAGAAGAAGGCCTCCGCGTATGGTCTGTGGAACTTTCCTTCAGGACGCGGGAGACGGGGGAAGATTTGGCCGAGACCGCTGTTCGGGAAGTTAAGGAGGAGACTGGACTGGACGTACGGCTGAAGGCGGTTACTGGTGTGTACCCGTTTCGAAGCACCAGTGGTCAGCAGGTGATCCTGTTTCATTTTGTCGGCGAAGCAGCGGGTGACGCTTTAAGAGTGCAGAATGATGAAATTATGGATGGCCGGTGGGTTGCCATCGATACGCTGCTCCATCAGCCGGATGAACAGCTGCGGGAAGCGAAAGTCATCAAGCAGATCACCAGGCGGTTGTTACGGAAAGAGTTCTACCCGCTTGACGTATTTCATGGAATGATTCGGTGAGTATCATGGAAATAGAGTAGCATGGTAGTAAAGAACGAAAGAGCCTGTCTTTTGGCAGAACCATCTTGTAACCGTTAGGAGAACAGCATGAAATTAATGCCTGAATACGCCCACAATATTATCGTTGGTGTGGTTTTTCGAAACCAGTGGAGCTGGTACATAACGGAGAGGGAATACTGGTTTTTGAATGTGGAAATGGAAGACCGCTTCGGTATTGAAGTGCTGGATGAAACCACGGCAGCGGAATTTTTCCGTCTTATCTCGGACTTTCGGGTGCCTTCAACGGAGCTCTCTCAAATGCTCGTGGATTTGCAGGACTCTTTTCAGCATCAAGACGAGGTTCTCGAGTTTGTTCCGGCCCTTTACGTCCATTTCGACGACCGCTTGCTGTATTAGCTGTTCCCGGAACCGATGTCCTTCGAACATTATGTCCCCGAGGGATGGGGCGGGGAATATCGTGATTTTTTGGAACTGGTGCCGGAAGCGGAACGGTATTGGATGATCCAGGGGAAGAACTTTTTTAATACGATGCCGGAACGGTAAGCAGGGGGGGGAGCTTTTGATATACATTTTAGAGGAACCTCGCGGCAGAGCTTATGAGGGTTTGATCTCGATGGCATTCCGTGTGTGCGATGAATTCATTCTGGTCAAAAAGGATCAACTAACGCTAACGCCTGCAATGGAGGCGCTGGCCGAACGATTAAAGCCATACGTCAAAACGGTCAAAAAGCAGGACGCTTGGCCGGGAACCCAACTGTTTGGGCATTATGCCGACGTATATTATTTTGATTGCCAGCCGCCATTGGAGAAGCTGATCTTGGAGTCCGCTGATGGCCTGTATGAATGGGTGTGGCCGAATTTGTTGGAGGATTTATGCTTTTTTAAAGGCGGTCAGCCTTGGCTTGTTAATATCGCCCATGAGCATGAAGCGTGGATCCAGACGGATGACCGGGAGGAAATTTCGCAATTTAGAGGGATCGAAGGATTGATGGTGTACTAGCCCTAGAATTATCAAAGATAAAGGGGAATTCCATTGAAACATACTCGAAGCAGCCACTTTCAACCCCTGAATGATTATGTCCATCAGGTGCAACACAGGATCGGAGCTACGGCGGCGGCAGTCTATATTATTCATAAGGATACAGTGGTGAATGAATGGTACGGCGGAAGGCATGGATCCGAACCGGATTCCCGACCTGTAGACGAGAAAACTCAGTTCAACGTAGCCTCCATTCGCAAAACGTATTTGGGCCTTGCCATCAGCCTGCTGATCGAACAGGGGGAAATTCACAGCATTGACGATGCGATCTGTCGTTATTTAGATAAGGACATCCCACAAGCTGAAGAAGTGACGCTGAGGCACCTCCTTACTCATACCCACGGGTTGACGGAAATGCAGGGCAAGCTCGTTCGTGAATTTCCTGCCGGCAGCGATTGGGCCTATCGAAATACAGGCATCGCTCTGCTCATCGAATTGGTCCATCAATTAACGGGATATCCACTCAGTACATACATGCAAAGAAACGTATTCGACCTTTACGGGCTTCACGAAACAGGCTGGAGAACGGAAAAGCGGGAAGAGCTGATCTACAACTATTATGAGGTTCCGGACGCCTGGGTTGGACCTAATGATAGCGCGGCGGGGGACCAGAGCAATTTATTTGCCAGTGCAAGGGATTTGGCACGCTGGGGTGCGATTCATATGAACAAAGGAAACGTCGGAGGGGACCAGCTGATTCCCGAAAGCGTATTTGGTCGTATCGTTTCCCCGCAAACCCCGAAATCCTTGCCGGCTCATGAGCCGCTCAACGGATTCATCTGGTGGCTGCAGCGGGACACTCCCTTGAACCAGCTAGGCGAACGGCTGCCTGGCGGAGCCTACCAGGTGCTTGGAATTACTGGATGCGCCTGCCTCGTCATTCCGGAGTATGATGCGGTGGTCGTTCGGATGTATAACCAGCTCAGCAATTCGGAAGATTACGATTATTTAGCGGATATCCGTCAGTTCGGAAATATGGCGGGCGATTTGCTCAGGACATTTTAAACCATCATGACAGGATGAACAGTATGTCGACGATACAAGAAGAAATAATGATATATGCCCCGATCGACGTCTGCTTTGACGTCTCCCGAAATGTGGATGACCACTCCCGGACGGTCTGGCCGCATACCCATGAGCGGGTCGTCGCGGGAAGGATGAGCGGTTTGCTCGAGGCGGGCGACACGGTGGTGTTCGAAGCAAGGCACTTTGGGATTCGGCAGCGGCTGACCTCGAAGGTGACCGAGATGGATAAGCCCTATTCTTTTACCGACGAGATGCAAAAGGGGGCCTTTCGCCATCTGACTCACCGCCATGAATTTGAGGAGGTTGCCGGAGGAACGCTGGTCAGGGACATTCTCGATTTCAGCGCTCCGTTCGGATGGGTTGGGCGGATGTTTGATGCGCTCGTGTTGGAAAAATACATGAGAGCCTTTATCCGCTACCGTCAACGGACGCTCAAGGCACTCATCGAAAACGAAAACAGCCCCAAGTCGTCGACTTGAGGCTGCTTCTGTTTCGGGCCATATGCACGAGCGGCCGTTATGCAATGATTTACGGCAAAATGTTACCGGCTGCGCGGTAAATTTCGTACCATTCTTCGCGGGTCAAGGTCACATCGCTTGCTTTGATGCAGTCTTGAAGACGCTCAAGGTTCATCGTGCCGATGACCGGCTGCATGTTGGCCGGATGGCGGAGGAGCCACGCAATAGCGATGGTCGTATTGGTTACGCCGTATTTACCGGCAATTTCGTCGATCTTTTGGTTCAATTCCGGGAATTTGTCGTTTCCAAGGAACACGCCTTCGAAGAAGCCGTATTGGAAAGGCGACCAGGGCTGAACCGTAATGTCGTTCAGTCTGCAGAAATCCAGGACACTGCCGTCACGATTCACGGCCGATTCATTTTCCATGTTCACGTTAATACCGGCGGAAATCATGGTGGCGTTCGTGATGCTGAGCTGCAGCTGGTTGGCTACAATGGGCTGCTTCACGAATTTTTTCAGCAGTTGGATTTGCATCGGGTTCTGGTTGGATACGCCGAAATGGCGCACTTTGCCGGAGGATTCCAGCTGCTCGAACGCTTCGGCTACCTCTTCCGGTTCCACCAATGCATCCGGACGGTGCAGCAGCAGAACATCCAAGTAGTCGGTTTTCAGTCTTTTCAGAATGCCGTCCACCGAATTCAGGATATGCTCCTTGGAAAAGTCGAACATGCCCTGACGGATACCGCATTTGGATTGAAGAATGATTTGCTCACGGACGTCGCTGTTCATATGGATGGCGTCTGCGAAAATTTCCTCGCATGTACCGCCGCCATAGATATCGGCATGGTCAAAGAAATTGGCTCCTTGCTCCAGTGCCGTTTGCACGAAACGCTCCGCTTCGTTTTTGTCCAGGGAGTTGATGCGCATACAGCCTACTGCAACTACAGGTACTTCCAAGCTGCTGCTGCCAAGCTTAATCGTTTTCATGAATCCTGTCCTCCGTATTCATATGGGTTTGGATGTTTCGACTCCAACACGAAAGTTCCGGCTTCCTGCTGAAGTTTCCTCTAGTAAGCGTGATCTAGTGATGAATAGTTTTGCAGACAGTCCCTTGTTTATAATGACACCGCGTGTGGCAGGATTC
The DNA here is from genome assembly GCF_003386155.1 of Paenibacillus sp. VMFN-D1. Taxonomy (NCBI): domain Bacteria; kingdom Bacillati; phylum Bacillota; class Bacilli; order Caryophanales; family Paenibacillaceae; genus Paenibacillus; species Paenibacillus sp. VMFN-D1. The sequence goes on from NZ_QRDU01000002.1 coordinate 343,317, forward strand.
AAGTCTTTTTATGATGAAAATCACAGATTATGAGTTGGGGAGACTTGGTTATCAAGAAGATGAGTTTCACTGAGTAATCGGGAGAAGCCTTGAATCACGCGAAATTAACTATGGGACAGTTGCCTAACCACCTTTCACTGAATACAACTGAAGTATAAGATGATTCAGGAGAGGATGTTGGCACTTGCAAGCTGTTTCTCACGATCCCCTTCAAGGAAGGATCGCTTACACGTCGGACCGCGGTGGAACGTTCGACATTTGGCTTTACCGACCGCAGGACGGTCTTCATTTTCAACTTACGATAGGGCTTGGTGCGGAATTTTCGGTTCCCTATTGGTCTCCGAACAGCAGGAGTATCGCTTTCATCGGCATTGGCAACGTGGTTCACCTGCTGGATACGGTGACGCTTGCTGTCGCAAGGATCGACCAAATCGAACCATACACGCTGCTGGACTGGTCCCCGGACGGCCGTTTTCTCGCGTATGTCAAAAACGGGCGGATCCTCATCTATGATACATTCTCACATCGAAGCTATGCCATCCCTGAGGAGGGAGCCAGCGATGTCCAGTGGTTTCCTTCAGGTACGGAGCTTCTGTTCGCGGCTCCGGATACCACCGGCATTACCCAGCTCTTCCGCATCCGGACTGATGGGACAAATCGGAGACAAATCACGCAAAATACGGACGGACCGCTACATGACGTTCGGCTTTCTCCGGACGGAGCCTTTGCTCTTTATACGTTCCCCGGTGTCAGTATCTCCATCATTTCGACGGTGGATCTGGCCAGCGGCACCATCTACAGGCTGAAGGGCGGACCGCTTGCCAAAAACTTTCTACCGACATGGTCCCCGGACTCCCGGAGCATCGCCTATAGCGCAACCGCTTATAAGGAGCCAAACTATTATTCTCTCATCCAAATCGATAGCCGTACCGGTCAGAATCAAAGAACGTTGGCCGCTTCCGACTGTTTTGCCACTCCTGTTGCCTGGTCGCCGGACGGCGGCAAAATCGCGTATTTATCTGGTTGTGCAGGTGCAGCAAGCGCAAGTCAGATCTGGATAGTCGATATTGGCGGGATGATGCCGGTGAAGGTCCTCAGCGGCGGCCGGATTACTGCCTTGCAGTGGTCTCCTCGCGTCAGAAGGGTTCCGGAAAACATCTACACAAGCTCCGTGTACAGGGTATCCTTTCCATATCCCGCAACCTGGCGCCGGGTCAGCGAAGAGAGAGCCGAAGGGACAGACGGTTTTTTTCAGGTATCTGCGATTTCAGCCGGCGACAGGATTGCCGATGTATGCAGCTCCGAAGCTTTTCATCCATTGATGCCTTACGGCTCTTCTCCTCGGATTGTCATGCAGACAATACAAACCAGAGAGGCCTGCTTTATTTTTCCCTCGGTCGACCAACCAGCGGAAATGAATAAACAGGCCGCCCTCATTGTGAGGTATCCCCGTCCTGTCCAAATCGGGGAAACGTTCTACAATTATTTTATCCTGTGGGCCGATGTCAACCACATCCGTCAAATTGGCGGGCAGCTGTCATTCCTTTAGCCAGTTGAGGATTAAATGAACAATCGACCGCAGCAGCCTCCGTGCAGATTACCTAAAAAGTCAGGTAATTTTTAACTATACACAAACATTCCTTCGCCTAATATTTTCCTAACGGAGCTGCAGCGTTTTGCACTACGCTGGTATGGGGTTGAGGAGTTCATTTATATTCTTGAAGACATTGGTTTTTCAAATGTAACCGTCAATGCAGATTTTAAGGATGGAACTAAGCCGACCAGCAATAATCAGAAATTGATGTATCAAGCAGTTAAGCCTTGAAGTAGCAGCACTTTCTTGGGAACTGAATCGCGCAGCTTACTGGTCCAAATCGGCTTGAGTTTTTGCGTTTGCAGATACCAACTGTAAGATCTAAAAACCCCCTTCCATTTGGAAGGGGGTTCTTGTATTTAGGCCTGGGCTTCCTGCAATTCCGCTGTATGCGCCGTTGGACAGGGCTGCTCGGCCCACTCCCGCATGGCGGCAAAGATCGGCTGAAGGCGCCGGCCTTTATCCGTAAGCTCATATTCCACATGCAGCGGCACTTCTGAAAAAATGGTCCGCGTGACGATGTGATTCTCCTCCAGGAGGCGCAGCCGGTCGGTTAGCGTTTTCGGGCTGATGGGATGCAGGGACCGTCGAAGCTCCCCGAAACGATGTAACCCGTTAAACAGGTCGCGCAGAATCAGGAGCGTCCATTTTCCCTCCAGCAATTCGATGACCGGGGTAATCGTATCCGGACATTTGGGATCGATCATGATGAAACCCTCCTAGTTCATTTTTTGAAACTAGTGCACTTAAATGTAACTACTTTTCAAATGTACCACAGTCGACTAATCTTAGGAAAGGGGACGGATTCCATTAAATTCCGGTCCCGACCCATAATCGATTATCGGGCTTGCTGGATCCAAGTCTTGGAATATACCCATTGAGAAGATAGGAGAAATATGATGCAAAGACCCTTTGAGGTAGACAATTCGGAATATCCGTTTCAGGATCATTGGCTGCCTTACCGGGACGGTATGATTCATTATATCGATGAAGGCGAGGGGCCGGTTGTCGTGCTCCTGCATGGCAACCCCACATGGTCCTATTTGTACCGGAATGTGATCAAAGAGCTGAGCGGCCAGTGCCGGCTGATCGCGCCGGATTATCCCGGCTTCGGGATGTCAAAGGCCCCTACGGGCTATGGCTATACACCCCAGGAACATGCGGAAGCAGTGACGGCACTGATCGAGCAGCTGGATCTGCAACATGTAGTCCTCGTCGTTCAGGATTGGGGCGGACCGGTTGGGCTCCATTATGCGGTGCATCACCCTGACAACATACGCGGCATCGTCCTCATGAATACGTGGGCATGGCCGGCCAAGATCTTGCCGATGAAGCTGTTTTCGATGGCCATGGGAGGCTGGCCGCTCGGATATTGGCTTCAGACTCAGCGGAACTTTTTTGCCCATACGATTGTGCCCGGCGGCATTCACCATAAGGAGAAGGTCACGGCAGCCTTGAGGAAGGCGTATACCGATCCTTTTCCTACCCCGGCGCTTCGCAAACCGACCTGGGTGTTCCCTAGAAGCATTCGCAAAGCCGGACCGTGGCTGGCTGAAATTGAATCCAGACTGCCTCTGCTCGCGGAGATTCCTGCGCAAATTTTGTGGGGACTGAAGGACAGTGCCGGTTTTCCGGTAGAGGAAATGCAGCGCTGGCAGGGCATTTTGCGAATGCACGAAACGGAAGCTTTGAGCGATGCATCCCATTATGTGCAGGAGGACCGCCCGGACCGGGTGGCGGCGTCCATCCGCAGAGTACTGGAAAGAACAAATGGCGCAGCGAAGCGGCCGAACACGATTAAATTGACAGAGACGAAATCGAGGAGGATATCCATATGAAAACGATTCTTTGGGCAGCGCTGTCCGCCAACGGAAACTATGCGCAGTCGGGGCCTGACAACCCGCCGAAGCCGGAAGCTCTGGCCGATTTTACGGCCCATGCCGGACGATCGGGGAACTTTATCGTGGGGCGCAGAACCTTTGAGGGGATGCAGGCCAGCGGCGGTGGAGCGGTTTTTGAAGGGCTAGATATAGTGGTTGTCACCAAGCGTGTCAAGGAGATCGCAGGCGTGACGGTCGTGAGCTCTCCCGAAGAGGCACTGCAGTATCTCGCGAGCCGGGGGCATTCCACCGCGCTTTTGGCGGGAGGGGCCGAGTTGCATAATGCTTTTCTGGGAAGCGGTCTTGTCGACGAGTTGGTGTTCAATGTAGCTCCGGTGCTGGAAGGAAAAGGGCTGAACTTGGTCACGGACCAACATGAATATCAATTTAAAGATGTGGAGCTGCTGGATTGTAAACCGCTGGGATCCGGTGTGGTGCAGCTGCATTATGCGGTCAAGGGTTCGTTATAGATGCAGTGTAAGTGTAAAATAAGCGGACGATAAGGAAAGCTTCTTCCTGATGCATCGGGAGGAAGCTTTCTTTTTTTGTAGTGACGGTAGTGATGCAGAGACATTTTACGTACTTGCCCCCATCATCCATTTTAATTATTCAACTTATACAAGCAGTTTTTGTTTAAAAATGGTGAGTCTGCTCCCTAAAATCCATGCTAAAATAGATCCACATCACAACGGACATCGGAGAACGAAATATAAGTGTAAGCTCATATCCTTCTTTTAGAATCGGGGGCATCAGAGTGGAAGTCGTATTTGTCCGTCATGGGCACGGGGAGCATTTGCTGGATTATCCTAACCAGCTGAACATGCTGCATCCCGGGTTAACGCTGTATGGAGAGTCACAGGTGAATGAGCTGCGGGGGCGTTTATTGCTGAACGGTAATGAGCAGGTTGTCGTCAGCCCGACTAAACGTACCATCGAAACAGCGAGGATCTTGCTGTCAGACGGTCCTTTTGTGATCTCTCCGCTGGCAGGGCCGCGTATGTTCCCGCAAGATCCTTCGTATTCGCCCTTCGTCTGCGATCAAATCTATTCGAAGGACGAGATTCGCGAGGCGGTTCCAGATGCCGTGATCGTGGATTTTGGCTTGGACCTTTGGGAAGAAGGGATCAACCGCATCGGACAGGAAGCCTTCGAGACCTATGGGAGACAGCTGCTGGATTGGTGCAAGGCACAGGCGGAACATGTTATCATCGTTTCCCATGACGGGACGATTACGAATTATCGCATGCTCCTTGGCGAACAGGGGCTGACCCGGAAGGACTTTCTGGGAGAAGCGGGCGTATACCGGGCGATGTATGAATAAATCAGCAGAATTACTCACCTGATAAAAATTCATGTGGGAGGAATGAGGATGAATCCCAATCATCTTATCGAGTTGGATGGCTTACATGTATCACCGTCTATCCTAAATGCGTTTGAGCACGTCGACGGAGCCAAGTTTCTCTTCCACCAGGACGGTTCCCGGGTCATTCAAAGCACCAATCCTCGTTTTATGGCGGAAATGCTTGAGTGTCTTCAGGTTCAGAAGGGACAGCGCGTCCTTGAAATTGGAACCGGAAGCGGATTCAATGCGGCACTTATCTCCAACTTGATCGGTCCGGAAGGGACCCTGCATACGGTCGAAGTGGATCCGTCTGTTGCCAAACGGGCAAAGGCGAAGCTGGACAGTTCGGGAATCAGAAATGTAAAAGTCATCTGCGGTGACGGGTTTTACGGATATCATCAGTCAATTCCCTACGATAGAATTATAGCGGCAGCGAAGCCGCCGTTTCTTCCGCAGCCTTGGATCGATCAGCTAGGTATAGGCGGAATATTGGTTGCGCCGCTCGATCTTGAAGCGCTTGGTGACGCCTACGTGGTCGCTTTTAACAAAGTTTCGGAGCATTCACTAGTCAGTCTTAGTCTTATGAAAGGCAATTTTATGAGGATGGCGCCATCCGCTGAGCAGCTTGTTCTAAAGTCAGGCAAGCCGAATGGGGTCCAAACTGACTTCGACATCGATCGTTTACAAATCAGGGCTCTTCGGAATCCGAACCGAAAAAATACATGGACGGACCAAGTGAGCTTTGACGCATGGGACTTCGAATATATCGGTTTGTAAACAAGCCGAAGGGGGAGTTTTTAATGTACAACCTGAGCCAATTCGTTCTGCCGAACGGAACGCTGAGCGGGGAGGGGCTGTGGAAGCGGGAAGCCCTGTACCAAGGCATGAACGGAAAATTCGTGGAACGGTTCTACCCGGATCGGCAGCACAGCTACATTTTCAAGCCGCTGACCAACGGGGAGAGCGTGGACCGGGAAGCCTGGATTTACCGGCACATGCTGTCCGGCTTTCCGGACATTTACCCGGCGCTGCTCGCCTCTTCGGAGGAAGGAGCCGGGGAGGAGGGATGGACGATTTTTGAAGACCTTGGCCCCCTTCGACATGAGTACGATGTAGAAACCGCCATGAAAGTGGTACAGCAGATCGCCTGGTGGCATGCGCTGCCGGAGGAGCGCCGGGAGGGTTTGAGCGGGTCGGGGCCTAAGCCGCAGATCGAGCAGATCGCCGCCGATCTCATGAACAGACGGGATGAGGCGGTGACAGTCATGAACGAAATCGGCGAGCCGTGGGAGCTGGACGGCATGATACTCAGCTTTGCGGAGGGCCGGGCTCTCCCGAAAATAAAGGTGGTATCCCACGGGGACCTGCATCTGGGCAACTATGCCGTTGCGGCTGACGGCCGTTTGTACATCATGGATTGGGAGCATGCCCACCTGAATACCCCGTTCTGGGACCTGTATCATCTCATCGACATGTCGCATCCCTTGTTTCCGAAACAGGTGACCGCTGAAGATCGGGAAAAGCTCCTGACCTATTACGTAGCTCAGTCGGCGCTGTATGGCGCAGAGTGGGATCTTGGCGATTTTATCCGCGATTACTGCCGCTTCTCCACCGTGTTTTCTATTTGGATGCTGCTCCTGATTTCAGGCGACTTGAAACGGGGAGACAGCGTCTGGCCGCAGGACCGGCTGCTGGCACAAAAGGAAGAAGCGATCACCAGCTTAAAAGGGTGCCTGACGAGCCTGTCGCTCGAGCGGGACTCGGCTTAATCTGCTGCTCCAAGGCTTTCCCCTGAGCACAACACAACTGCCGGTTCCGTTCATGCATCTTATTGAATCAACGTGAGAATCACCTCAACCGAATGATCGACAAAGGAACGCTCCGGGCGGGCTTTCATCATCACCGTCAGACCGATCAAGGAGACGACCAAAGTCTGCGCCAGGGACTTGGCGTCCACACCGGTGTGCAGCTCGCCTGAACGGAGCCCGCGTTCGATCGCCTCCTGAAAAATCGCCGCCAAATACATCTCATGCTCCCGTGTCAAAACCTCAAATTTTTCGTCATGTGGAGCCATCTCCACCATCGTATTAATGCAGAAGCATCCGCGGTTCTGCGGGTCAGCATACGACTCTTCGACAATCCCCGCAAAATAACGTCTGAAGGCTTCCTTAACGGATTCGCCGTGCAGAAGCACGGATCTGGCCTGCGCCGCATGCGCGGCAGTATATTTACGCAGAGCCGCTTCAAACAGCTCCTTCTTATCCCCGAACGCGGAGTAAATGCTTGGGCGCTGAATGCCCATTCCCGCCGTCAGATCGGTTAAAGACGTTGCCTCATAGCCTTTACTCCAAAATATATGCATGGCGTCTTCCAGCGCCTGATCCACATCGAATTCACGCTGCCTAACCATTTTTGGCACCTCATTTCATATCGATCGGTATGATTAGATTGTAGGAGATTCATTCCCTTCTGTCAATTCGGTCAGCCAAGATCAGTGATCGGACTAGCCTATAAATATTTTTCGTAATCCTTTAAATTCAGGCCCATGAACAAATTCGATCCACGAACCTCTTGACAGCACTTTGCTCGGGAAGGTAAGGTAAGCACAAATCATTATGTACCGATTGGTATGTTATGATAATTGAAAGCTCGGGAGGGGTTCGTTGTGAACAATCTGCAGGAAACCAAATCGATGGTAACCGGAGAAAGGATGGGGGAGGAAAAGGAACAAAGGGCCGCCGTTCCAACCACCGCAACGGCTGCATCCGTGCAGCCGATAACCCGCTGGACCGCGCTGCTGTTTGCTGCGGCGTGCGGCTTGGCGGTCGCCAACGTCTATTACGCCCAGCCGCTGCTGGATTCATTGGCGGCGCAGTTCGGGATTTCGCATTCGTCGGTCGGGGTGGTCATTACCGTTACGCAGATTTGCTATGCCATAGGTTTGATTCTGCTCGTTCCGCTGGGAGATTTGTTGAACCGCCGCAGGCTGATTCCGGGCATGATGCTGATATCCGTGGCTGCATTGGTCGTCGTAGGTACGGCAGCTAACCGGGGCATTCTGCTTGGAGGGATGGCGGTCGTCGGGCTTTTGGCCGTGGTCACGCAGGTGCTGGTTGCTTATGCCGCGACGCTGGCGGCCCCCGAATCACGGGGGCGGGTCGTCGGCGTAGTAACGAGTGGGGTGGTGATCGGGATTCTGCTGGCCCGAACATTCGCCGGTCTGCTAACGGATGCCGCCGGCTGGCGCTCCGTCTACCTGGCGTCTGCGGGTCTGATGCTGATCGTGGCCAGCATTCTGCTTAAGGTACTGCCGGGGAAGGATCCGGAGAAGACTTCGCTGAAGTATCCTCAGCTGCTTCGGTCGGTGCTGGGCCTGTTCGTGCAGGAGCGGATCCTGCGTGTTCGCGCCATGCTGGCGCTGCTGATTTTTATGGCGTTCAGCATATTGTGGACCTCGCTGGTGCTTCCGCTCAGCAGCCCGCCGCTCTCCCTGTCGCACAGCGCCATCGGAGCGTTCGGACTCGCCGGGGCCGCCGGAGCGGTTGCAGCGGCAAGAGCCGGTCGGCTGGCCGACCGGGGGATGGGACAGCGTACCACTGGTGTTGCTTTGGCGCTGCTGCTCGTTTCATGGCTTCCGATCCGATATACGGAGCACTCGCTGCTGTCCTTGATCCTGGGCATCCTTTTGCTCGATATGGCGGTACAGGCCGTCCATGTGACGAACCAGAGCATGATTCTGAGCGTACGCCCGGAAGCGCGCAGCCGATTGACTGCGGCTTACATGACGTTTTACTCGATCGGCAGCGCCACGGGTTCCATCGCCTCGACGAGCATTTATGCCCGATTCGGCTGGGACGGGGTGTGCATGCTCGGGGCAGGCGTCAGTGCGTTTGCGCTTTTATTCTGGGCATGGACCCGGCGAAGCGGGGAAAAGGAAGGGTGAGGTCCTGCTAAGCACCAAAGCGGTCAGGCGCAAACGACATTGCCGCAGTACTCGCATTCTTTTTCCCGCTCCGCGCCCAGAAATACCCTTGCTCCGCAGCCGGGGCATTCAACGGTTTTCGGAGAGGAGGACTGACCGGAAACGGGGGATTGAAATCCCGAAGGCCATCCATGACCGTTTTCATCAGAGGCAGAGTCCTCTTCGTCATACTCGTCATCGTACTCGTCATCGTACTCATCATCGTATTCTTCTTCATACTCTCCGTTGAGGTAATCCTCAAGCGCCTGTTGTTGGATGTAGACGGTTCCGTTGATAACTCTGCCTTCCGGGAGGAGCCCTTCCTCAAACATAAACGTCAAATCCCGGGTGACATCGGCGGGGGATGTCTGTGAAAGGCTGCGAATCTGCTCAACGGAGGTCAGGCGCATGCTTACAACGGCTTCCTGATAGACTTGAAGCAGGGAGCCGAATTTTTTATCAAGTCTATGGCCGACCAGGAAAAAGATCAGGGTAGGAAGAAACCAATATATCGCCAGAACAATCCCTGAGGTCAAATAATCAATCTGTTCCTCCTCTCCAAACGTATCGTAGGTCAAATAGAGAATGATCATGATGGAGATATAGGAAAAGACCATAGCCCATCCCAATAGCCGTAAGTTTCTGCCTTTGGCTTTGTTATGATGGTGGGTCGATGCCAAGCGGATGAAGGCGAGCAGTCCGCCGACGGGAAATACGAGCAGGGTGAGGATGATAATCCACGTGTCAAATGTCGAAAATCTAACTTTATATGGAACCGGGATCTCCATATGATGGTCTCCTTTATGCGTGATGATGTTTATGTATATTAGAATGAACTAAAGAAATGGTTAAACTTTAGTTCAATCTATATAGAACCAGCTTTTGTTTGAAGTAACTGCGAATTTCTTTCTCGTGCTGTACGCTCGATATCTTGGATCAGGAGTAAAGCTTCATTGGCTAATTGTTCACGCTGGTCCGGCACAGCGGTAGCGATCAGGCTCACCTGATCCTCCAGCAGCGATATTTTCTGCAGAAGCAGCTGCTCCACTTCGTATAAGGCCGGAACCGAAATGGGGTCGCTGTACCGGAGCGTATCCTCCAGGCGGCGGATTTGCTCTTGAACATGACCGTGCTGGGACTGCTCCGGCAGCGATTGAAGCTTCTGACGGATAGTTTCCAGCCGATTTGCCGTATCCCGCCCCTTGCTCCAGCTGCGGTGATCCCGCCGCTCCTGCCTGGCAGCATAGGTTCCGGACAGTTCCACCGTCCCCGTGAGGATGATGAATCCGATCAGGGTGAGAATCTGGCTCCATACATAAGAGGTGACGGAGAGCGTGGTCCAAAGACTGAACAACAACATCTCCAGCAGCACCGCCCCGGCGTACAGTCCAGCTGCTATACCGGAGCCAATGTAAAAGGGAGCAGGCATGCCTGAACCCTGACGGCGGTTAAGCATGCGATATACAAACCGAAGAACGGCTGCTGCCGCGCATCCCGCGCCGGCACCGGATATCCAGGACCGGCTCTCGGCCCAGCCGCCGCTCCACCCAAACCCGATGAAGACAATCAAGGGAATGAGGATGACAGCGGTAAAAAACCTGCTTTTATGCATCAGTGTGGTTCCCCTTCCTTTGGCCTCGTTATCAGGTTTGGGCATGGCCGCATTCCATGCAGAATTTCTGTCCATGCTGTACCTCCGCCTGACAGTTCGAGCATTTCAGGATGCTGCTGGTTCCGCAGCCCGGGCAGAAACGGGCCTTCGGGTCCATCCATTCCCCGCACTCGCGGCACAGCTTCGGCAGCAGGGTTCCGCAGCTGCTGCAGTTCACCGATCCGATCTTGAAGTCATAGCCGCACGCAGGGCAGGCGTTGTACGGATCGCCGCAGTTCAGACAAAACTTGGCGTTCGGCGGAAGCGGTTGTCCGCAATCGCTGCAGACGATTTTTTTCGCGGGGATGCCGGCTGCTCCTAACGTCAAACTCTGGCCGCAGGCAGAGCAAAATTTCGAATCGGCTGCGTTCAGCTGCCCGCATGTCACACAGGCTTTTTGCTTCACGTCCATATCGCTAGTGGTTTGAACCTTCACATTGCCGGCCATTTGCTGGACGGCGTCGTACATCGATCCTGCCATGCCTAATCCCATGCCGAGTCCGCTGCCGACGATACCGGCGGTGCTGCCCGGATTTTTGGCGGCGCTTTCGAGCGTATCGTAGGAACGTTCTTGTTGATAGGTGAAGCCGATAATGTCCATTTCCGCTTTTTTGGCCAGTGCTTCCTTAATGCGCTGCGTAGACGGATCATTTTCCGGAAAATTAATCGAATCGATAAAGAAATTCACAAGGGATATGCCCATTTCCTCAAAAGACGGTGCGATCGTGTCCCGGATATGCTTGGAAATTTCGGCGGCGTAGGCGTTAATTTCAACCACGCTGATTTTTTTGTGGATAATGTAAGAGGAAATCATTTCGTTAATGTTCGAGGTCAGAACCCCGCGGTAGTATTTCACGAGTGTATCTTGATCGAACGATGGAAGTGTGCCGACCAATTTCAGCAAAAACTTGCGTGCATCTTCAATCTCCACCCCGAATTGGCCGAAGGCCCTGAGCGATACAATAATGTTAAACTTCGGATCCTGCAGTTGGATGGGAGATGCGGTTCCCCACTTCACATCCAGCGACCGGAGCTTATTCACAAACCATACCTCTGCAGTAAACGGCGATTTGCCGCCGAATGGCAGATTAATGAGGTTGGAGAGGATCGGAATATTCGCCGTGCTCAAGGTGTGGCGTCCTGCCACGAAGGAATCGAGAGCCCGGCCGCCTTTAAATAATATCGCTTCCTGTGTTTCATGAACGATCAACTGGGTCCAGGTCCCGAGCTCCTGGTTCGGGTAGCGCCAGGCGAACACCCCCGGTGGTCCTTCGTATTCCACTACTTCAATGATAGCCATTTGCTGCACTCCTTTACTGACACGGTTCGCCTTCATCCCATAACATTCCATGGAAAAAGGTACTAATTGACTACTATTGTATACGATATTAGCCCTATTTGGGGGTCAAAATTTGGAAAAAACATGTTCGAACAAGGAAATTTTGCATAGAAATTCGAATTGTATTTTATATGAGGTAAACAAGTTGAGGAGGAATCCATTTGAAACCGGGTCTGCTGGTCATCGATATGCAGAAGCCGGCATCTCATTTCGTATCCTGTCATCGAGGCACTGGTGGAACTGGGCTAGGTCGGAAAAATAAAACGAAGACCCGCATGGAGGGAGGCGATCCCTGCTGCGGGTCTTTTGGTTTCCATTCAGGCGGTTTCCTATTCGGATAGATCCACCCTCTTTGCAGGAGGCGCTGCCTTGGAAGCAGCCCTTTTCTGTGCTTGAAAAGGAGCCACGAACCATTGAACGACGATGAGCGCCACCGTTACTCCCATCAAGCCGTAAATGGCAAACGAAAACGGACCTGCGGCATCATGGATGAGGCCGATGAGAAAAGGTCCGGCGGCCCCGATCAAATAACCGGCGGATTGCGTCATGGCGGCCCATGATGCGGCTTCGTGGCTGGTTGCAGCTGCGTCCATCGGGAGGAGCAGGCCCAGCGCAAATAAAGTTCCGCTGGCCAGGCCGATTATGGCCGCGGCCAGCCAGGGCAGAGGCGAGAACAGCAGGATCAGGCCGGCCAGCTGCGTCACCGATGATACCCATAGCCACAGCAGGCGGGAAGGGTAGCGCCGCAGCAGCCGCTGCAGGATCGTACCGGCCGGAATCTGCGTGATGGCAAAGATGGTGAGCATGACGGCCGCTTCCGACGAGGTGTATCCCAGGCTTTGCATCACGGGCGGCAGCCACGCGAGGAGGGAATAGAAGCAGGCTGCCATAAGGCCGAAATGCAGGGTGAGCAGCCATGCTTTGGGATTCCGCCAAGGCAGGCTGGCAGATGGGACTTCGCTAACCTTTCGCGGACCGGGACGGCTCCCCCGGTGCAGGGTCCACCAGACGGCGGCTCCGGCCGCCCCGAGTGCCGACCATACGGCTAAGGCGGCTTGCCACGATTGGGAGTCCGCCTGCAAGGGGAGGGACAAGCTTGAAGCGAGCGCAGCCCCGAGAGACAAGCCGGCCGAGTAGACGGCGATCATTGCAGGGACGCTGTTGGGAAAATGCTGCTTAATAAATCCGGACAGCAGGGGACCCATGGCTGCAATGCCAAGCCCGGCAATCAGGGCGGTCAGCAGCAATACGCCGGCCGAGTGCACGAACAGCCGCAGGACCGTTCCGAATCCGATAAGAACGAGTGACCAGCGAATCACGCGCTCAGTCCCCACCCGACCTGCCAGCTTGGCCGATACGGGGGATAACAATCCCATGCACAGCACAGGGATGGATGTCAGCAGGCTTGCCGCTGCGGACGACATGCCCAGGTCATCCCGGATGAAGGCGAGCAGCGGGGATACCGAGCTGATGGCAGGGCGCAAGTTCAAAGCGGCCAAAAAGAGAGCGGCGGTCATGAGGCCGCCATGGGTTGGTTTTGGAGACCGATACATAGGCGTCACCTTCCTTCCATTCATTGCAAAATCCATCCTACCATGCTAGATTGGCTGTAATAAGCACCACTCTGGAATGATTTTGAACATACCAATTTGAAAAGGAAGGGAGTGAGCCGTATTGGCACAGGAACCTACAGGCGTGCAGGCAGCAGACACTAAAACGAGACAAATCTACTCCTTGCTCAGGGAACGGATCTTCCAGGGACAATATTTCGCGGGTATGCGCCTGCCGTCGAGCCGGGAGCTGGCGCAGGAGCTCGGCGTGTCACGCACGCTGGTCGTCAGCGTATATGAGCAGCTGGTAGCGGAGGGGTATTTGGAAGGGCGGCTCGGATCGGGGACGTATGTGGTCGATTTGGAAAACAGGAAGCCTGCAAGATTCGAGAAGTCGGATCAGAGCTTTCATTCTTCCCGGAAGCAGCCTGATGACGGTTATGGTTTCGACGGAGTCGATTTCCGGCCGAGCTTTCCGTCGATGGAGCATGTTCCGCGCAAAAAGTGGCGCGAGGTCGCCTACAAGGTATACGACCAGCTGGACGACCGGGAATACGGATATGCCGGTCCCGCGGGGCACTGGGGGCTGCGCCTGCAAATATGCGACATGCTGCTGAATACGAAGGGCATCCTATGCGATCCCGAGCAGGTGGTCGTTACGGCCGGTGCGACACAGGCGATCACGCTGGTGTGCAAGCTGCTGCTGCAGCCGGGAGAGACGGTCATCTCGGAGGACCCGACGTCTACGTTCATCCATGGGATTTTTCAGACGGCCGGCGCGGACATTGTGCCGGTTCCGGTGGATACCCAAGGGCTGCGGGTTCAGGATATTCCCGGCCAGGCCCGGCCCCGTCTTGTTTTTGTCACGCCGTCGCATCAGTTTCCGTTCGGCAGCATCTTATCCATCGGGCGGCGGATGGAACTGCTGGAGTATGCGCGTAATACCGGCTGCTTCATTATTGAGGATGATTATGACAGCGAGTTTCGGTACGCGGGTATGCCAGTCCATGCGTTAAGGGAGCTGGATGCGGAGCGGGTGATCTACATCGGCACCTTCAGCAAAAATCTGTTCCCGGCGCTACGCATCGGCTATATGGTTCTGCCGCGGGATTTGGTAGCGCCTATGGAAGGCATCAAACGTCTTATGGATATGCATACGCCTACGCTGGATCAGGCCATCCTGGCGAGGTTTATCGCGGATCAGCATTTACAGCGCCATGTCACCCGCATGAAGCGTGTTTACAGCCGGAGAAGGAAGCTGCTGATCCGCAGTCTGAGCGAAACGTTCGGGAACCGGATTCAGGTGAGCGGCGACGCCACGGGCCTTCATTTGATCGCAGAATTTTCAGGGCATATTTTTGACGAGGAACGGGTCCGAGCATTAGCGGAAAAGGGTGTCCGGGTCTATCCGGCCGAAAAGTATGCCATCGTGAAGGGGAGGTTCGAGGACAAACTGATTATGGGATTCGGCGATGCAGCCGAGCCGCAGATTCCAGAGGGAGTCCGGCGGATAGCAGGGGTGCTGAGGGACTGGGAGAACAATGAAACAGCCCGGGAATGACTATAAGGTCGTTCCGGGCTGTTTTTGTAGAGCGTGAACGTTTCTAATTTCGCCGGAAAAGCTTCCGTTAGATGCTTTCCGCGAATTGCACCACTTCTTTCGGCTCAGCCCGCGTCCGATAATCCGGATCTACACTCGCATAACGGATGACGCCCTGCGGATCGATGACGTAAGTGGCGGGCACGGGAAGCTCCCACGAATCGTCACTGTTGAATTGGTCCAGGGGAAAACCGAGTGACCGGTACACCTGCTGCAGGTCTTCCGCCAGCCGGAAGGTCAGCCGGTATTTCTCCGCCACCTTGTTGTGCAGGTCGCTCAGGACTTGATAACCGAGTCCGTTTTTTTCCTGCATGGACAAGGAGTGATCCGTTGTTTGGGGACTGATGGCCAGCAGCCGGACTCCTGCGTCATGAATGCGGTCCAAAAGCCGCTGGTAGGCCCTTAATTCCAAATTGCAGAACGGGCACCATTCTCCGCGGTAAAAGGTCAGAATGACCGGACCGTGCGCGAATTCTTCAGATAACGTAACAGGGTCACCTGTCTGATTGCTTAACGTAAAATCGGGTGCGTCATCTCCAACCATCAGGCCGCGTGCGGCACCGGATGTGCGTAGGTCCTCGACGGAGCGCTCGATCGCTTCGGTAACGGCTGCGGGCAGCACTTCCAGGCCGTGCCGGGTTGTTGCCGACAGTTCGTCATTCAGCTTCCATTGGGGCGAATCGGACATATCTTCACTCTCCCTTGTAGGATATGCGCTCATCATATCGTGACCGGGGAATGAAGCACTACCAGTAGAAGGAGCCGGATGCTGGTTGGCGGGATTTTTTTGTGAGGGTTTACGGTTTCCTGATCAGCGTACCCGGGTTCATGCCGTACTTCCCGCGGAACGCCTCGGCAAAATAACTGGGATTGGAATAACCGACTGACACGGATACGTCGATGATGCTGGCATCAGGCTCTTGAAGCAGGTGGTATGCCGTTTCCAGCCGTGCCTCCCTCAAATAGCCGAACACGGTGCTGCCGTACCAGTCCTTAAAGCCGGTCTTCAGCTTGAATTCGTTCAGGCCGATGAGGTGGGAGAGCTCCGATAAGGATGGCGGGTGGCTCATTCGATCCAATATGATTTCCCTCGCCCGTTCCAGCTTGGACAGATCTGTTCTGGACAGGCCGGAGGGCCTCTTTTCCTTGCCCAAAAGCATCGAACGGAACGCGTGGGACAGCAGCTCCAAAATTCGGCACTCCATTTCTATGCTCAGCGAGTCCGGCCGGGCAGAGGCCTCCATCATCTGCTGCAGGAGGTAGGCCGAAGCAGGATCATAGGCTTCCTGGAACAGACGATATGGCAGCGTTCCGATAATCTGATGAAAATCCACGGCCCGGGTGCCCTCGCTATTTTCCATGAAATGATGGAAGGCGGTGACGGGAATGGCGATGCTCATCATTTGAAACGGCTGATTTTTGGAAAAAGGCATGCGGGCTTCCGCCGGGTTGGCAAACTGGAGGCTCCAGCTGCCCGGCTTCATCTCGAACTCCCTGCCGGACACCTCGACCCTCCGGTAGCCTTGAACACAGCAGCTCAGCTCGACCATCGGCACCTGGGTGTGCAGGGCTACAGTATAGTCATCGTTCAAACGAAAATCGACTGCCGCCACCCCTAGATCCTGCCGGGGAGCCAGTCGCTGCACCGTTCCTTCTCCCATCCATGAATGAAGGCTCATGCGTTCGTACCGGCGCCCTGATGAACCATGCATCTGTAAACCATCAAAGAACTGCCTAAAATTGTGGTGAACGTCAGGCAATGCCATTTCCTTTGCACCCATTTCCTGTATATTTGTGATACCATTATACGGCTATAGCGTTGGGATCTCTATATGGTGGATGGGTGTGGAGAAGAGGAGAACAACGTGATAACGGATGGACAGAGGGGGAGAGGGATGGAACCGATCGAGGAGCGGATTCGGAAGTTACTTGCCGAAATCAGGGAGCAAGTTGGGTATGACCGGGCTGAGCCGCTTGAGAAGGGATTTTCGGACGCGCGGAAATTTGTGTTGTATCAGGCGGATACCCCGGTGTACCTGCTTCGGATACATGAAGGAAGCATGTATTTCAGACAGCGGATGGAGTTCGAACTGCTCCGAAAGCACGAAGCGAATCAGGTCCACTGCTCCAAGCCGCTGGTGGCGGAGCTGGTTGGGCATCTTGACCTCTGCTATTTGCTGCTGTCCTACATCCCTGGCGTTAGCGGGGATGAAGTTTTGCCCGGATTAGCGCCGGAAGCTCAACTTCAGCAGGGGACGGCGGCCGGAAAAGAGTTAAGAAAGATTCATCAGGTCACTCCTGAGGTCCCTCCCTATACACTGGGCGGCGCGGCGTGCAGAAAAATACAGGCAGAAAAGGGAGAAGGTTCGGGAATTGGGCCTTCGCTTTTATCGGCAGAACGATTTGGAGAAATACATAGACGACAACCTGGGCTTGCTTGAAAAGAGTCCGGTAACCTTCCAGCATGACGATTTTCACCCCTCCAACTTGATCTTTCAACATGGATGCCTTGCCGGTGTGATCGACTTTGGCCGGTTTGACTGGGGAGACCCGTGGGAGGAATTTTTCAAACTGCCGAAGTATACCTGCCAAGTCAGCCCGTATTTTGCCAAGGGCCAGGTTCACGGATATTTCCAAGATGGCATTCCGGAGGACTTTTGGCCGAAATACAACCTGTTTGTGGCGCTGAACCAGCACGCGACCTTGATCGGGGGCATCCAACATGATAGAGTTCAGGAAACGCTGAAAAAGATCGAGCGGACGATCAACACGCATGACTTTCAAAACGGGGGGCCGCCGGCGTGGTACCGCCTGCAATAAGGAGGACGGGGCGGGCCTCTATGTCGAGGAAGGATTTAAACGTATGATTTTCTGATGGAAAGGAGCAGATCGATTCATGCTGGATGCACGTTCATTATATTTGCGGAGCGTGATGCTGAGGAGAGAGGAAGTGCCGTCCTTTCGTGCGTATCCCTTCAGCCTGCCGGCTGTCCATGACTTTCACAGCTTGTCGTTTCAGAAGCCGGTGACGTTTATCGTCGGCGAAAACGGATCGGGCAAGTCCACCCTGCTGGAAGGGATGGCGGTCGCCTGGGGATTTAATCCCGAAGGAGGCACCATTAATTTTTCCTTTGAAACGATGTCCTCCCACTCGGAGCTGCACCGGTACATGCGGCTCGTGCGCGGCGTCGTCCGGCCGAAGGACGGCTTTTTCTTTCGGGCGGAAAGCTATTATAATGTGGCGACGAATATCGACCAGTTGGATGCGGAGATGAGCTATGGTCCTCCGATCCGGGACTCCTATGGAGGCAAGTCGCTGCATGAGCAGTCCCATGGGGAGAGCTTCTTTGCGACGTTTATGAATCGGTTTGGGGGAAGGGGCCTGTACCTGATGGACGAGCCGGAGGCCGCACTCTCTCCCTTGAAGCAGCTGTCCATGCTGTCGCGGATCCACCAGTTAGTGAAAAAGCGGTCGCAATTCATTATCGCCACGCATTCGCCGATCCTGATGTCATATCCCCATGCGGAAATTTGGCTGCTCGACGATCAAGGCATGCGCCCGGTGAAGCTGGAGGATACGGACCATTACGTGATCACCCGAAAAATGATGGAGAGCCCGGGGCAGATGCTGGACATTTTGCTGGAGGAGGATCCGGAATAGAAGATAACAACAGCCGCCCCCGATTACCGGAAGCGGCTGTTCTTATACCAATCTTAGGCCCGCTTGACCCGCACAGGCAGGCTTACCAGCCCTTGGCCGGCGGCGGAAGGCGTTAAATTCTCTTCCAGCTGGAAGCCGGGAACCGGCTCGATCATCTCAAAGTAATCCATGAACAGCTCCAGCCCGATATTCGCCTCGAGGCGTGCCAGCGGTGCGCCCATGCAGAAATGCGGTCCATTCCCGAAGGTCAGATGCCTTTTGGCGTTCGGACGGTGGATGTTCAGGGTGAAGGGGTCCTCAAACACCTGTTCATCCATGTTGGCGGCGCTCATCCAGGCGACGACGACATCGCCTTTTTTTAAATCGACGCCGAGCACGTTGTTATCCTGCTTGACGGTACGGTCCATTTTGGAAATATTGAAGCGGTAACGCAGCATTTCCTCCACGGTGTTTGGCACCAGCTCCCGGTTTGCCCGGACCTCACCGTAAACCTGGTCGTTATCGTACAGGAACGAATAGAACGAGTTGGCGAGCAGATGGCTTGTCGTTTCTACGCCAGCGCCGAGCAGGAACATCGTGGTGCGGACGATCTCGTCATCCGTGAACCGTTCTCCTTCCACATCAGCCTGGATCAGATCGGAAATAATGTCATCGCCGAGCTGGGATCTTTTCTGAACAATATAAGGAAAAAGGTAAGTATAGTACTCTGTGGCAGCCTTGCGCTTCAATTCGCCGATTTCGGCTGCCTTGTCTTTGTTATACGGAAGAAACAAGGTGTCTACCCACTCTTTGAACAGCAGGCGGTCTTTGGAGGGCACCCCGAGCAGATCCGCCATCACAATGACGGGCAATGCGCCGGTAAAATCCTTGACCACGTCGATGACGGGAGCATCTCCCATCTCATCTAGCAGTTGGCGGACGACCTCGTGAATCCGCGGCTCCCACAGCTTCAGGCTTCGCGGCGTAAAAGCGGCGGACAGCAGGGAACGGCGTTTCCGGTGCTCCGGCGGATCGGCATTGATCGTATTGATCTTATCGTTTCCCCGGCCTTCGTCATTGTCGGCGCCGACGCTGATCGTCGTCCGCGTTCTCACGCTGGAGAAATACTCATAGTCGCTGAGCACCCGTTTGACATCGTCGTAGCGGAATACGTTCCAGGTATTTGTGGCTTCATTGTAACTGATCGGCTCGTTCTGCAGCTTGTCCCGGTACCAATCGTACGGGTTGAATTCTTCGGATCGTGATCGGAACTGGGTGATATCCGCTAAAGCAATGATTTCTTGCATTCCATTCCCTCCCGTGTTGAAGAATAGTAGGTGACTTCATGCTTAAAATATCATATGTTAATTTAACATATTGGCCGAAGGGGAGCCACTGCCCAACGCCCCATGACTTTGGGTGCAGTAGGAAATGCGGAGTTTGTCGGAATTCGTTGAAGAACGATATCCGAATTGGTATGCTATTAAATACATAAACCCGGACAGCAGTCAAATCAGACGAGAGGGCAGGATCTATGTATATCGATTTACTCATTTTAATCCAGATTGAAAAATCCCCCAAACACGGGTACGAAATCAAAAAAGAGATCCAAAAGGACCTCGGCTATTTGATGGATGTGAATCATAACCTGCTGTACCCGGCGCTGCGCCGATTTACGTCGGAAGGGGCCATTATCCGAAAGCGTAATGAGCAGGAAGGCCGGCCCAGCCAGTACGTGTACGAAATTACCGATGCGGGCAGGGCGAAAATCGCCGAGCTGATCAACGCTTTTACCGAAAAGGACGCCAAGCATGAAATTGAGTTCATGATCCGAGTATCCCTTTTTGACCGTATTTCCCGTGAGAATCGGCTCAGAATTCTGGATATGCGCAAAAAGGACCTCGAATCCCTCTTGGCTGGCATTCAGCAGCGCCAGGAAGGAAGCGTGGCTCATGACATGTTCCTGAATGAGGTTCTTCAGCAAACGATATCGCGGGTTGTAGGGGAGATCCGCTGGATCGACGAGCTGATTCGTAAGACGATAAGTGGTGAATGAAGAAATTAAAGGACATACCTTCAGGAAGATCAGAGGCCACAATTGGGGCAGGGCAGATATCCTGATAACTTTAGATTATTTGGTAAAAAAGGTGGGGGCGTGTGAATACCGAAACCATAGCGGACATTCTCGGGTTGATTGCTTATATCTCGCCACAAGCAAGGGATTATGTGGAGCTGGCTGTCCGGAATGAAAAGCTTGATGTTATCTATCATAAAGCAACAGAGCGGGAACATGGTGTTTTTTGTATCGCCGAGGATGATCAATCAGTTATTGCATATTTTTCATTCATACAGGAAGCTTATTCTGATGCCCTCCTTGATCTCATTTCGAATACCATGACTCCCTACCTTCAGCAGACTGGCACCAAGGAGCTGTGTTTCAATTTATACGGAGAGAACGTAAGGGCGATTCATTTCGTCCGCCAGTTGGGTTTTCAAACGGATATGGAGGGCTATCATTTGTATTATGACGGGCCTCATGAACCGGATCTATCCCATACGGATCTCATCGTAAATACATATGAAGCGAGTATGCTGACTCCTTTGGCCGACTTATTTGACAGGGCATACGCCGCATTGAATGCAGAAAACGGCTGGCCACTGGACGAACACCGCATGAATATAAGTTTGTTTCATGAGAGATTGGAGGATAAGGTCCGAAACGATGAGTTTCGTTCGTTTTGGAAAGAGGGAACTCTGATTGGGGCTTATATTATTTCTGGTGGATATATCCAGGACATCGTTGTAGCACCGGATCAGCAGAACCGCGGATATGGCAGTGCCATCCTTACTCACTGCATCCGGCATATGATGGGTAAGCAGATCCCAAAAATCTATCTGCGTATCGCCAAAACCAATCAGGGTGCCAAAAGGCTGTATGAGAGGCATCAATTTAAAGTAGTGTCTAGCTTTGCGGAACATACCTGGAGAGCAACAAAAAAGGATAGCGTATAAAAATCCAAAGGCAGCCCGGTTCTCACCGGCTGCCTTTTCTGTATTACCTTACGTTTAAAAGGGGTACGTCCGGATTTGTGTCCTTGCCGTAGTCGATGCCGTCCGTCTCAAATCCGAACAGCTGGAAAAACTCGCGACGGTACTCTTTCAGATCCGTCAGCTCATATACATTATTCGTTGTGACCTGATCCCAGATCCAGGCCACTTCCTGCTGGACATCCGGACGCAGTTCCCAATCGTCGATGCGGATTCGGCCCGCCTCGTCTACAGGCGTTCCACCCTCGTGGTACAGCTTGTCGGCGAACAGCCGGTACGACTGCTGGATCGTATTTTCGTGGATGCCCTTTTCCTTCATCACTTTGTAGAGCGCGGCGATGTACAGAGGGAAGACCGGAACGGCAGCAGCGGACTGGGTGACCAGGGCTTTGCTGACGACGACGAAAGCTTTTCCGCCTAAAGCGGACAGCTCACGGGTCAGCCGCTGCGCGGTTGCCTCCAGATCCTCCTTGGCTTTACCGATGGTGCCTTCCCGGTAAATGGCCCGGGTAAGCTCCGAGCCGATATAGGAGTAGGCAATGGTCATCGCTCCGTCGGCCAGGAGGTTCGCCTGCCGAAGCCGGTCGATCCAGCGCTGCCAATCGGCGCCTCCCATTACGGCAATCGTCTGGGCGATGTCGTCACCTTCCGCCGGTTCGGTCGTGACTTCGTCGGTCACTTCGCCGGTATGAAAGTTCACGGCCTTGCCGGTGAAGGGCGCTCCGATCGGCTTCAAAACCGAGTTATACGTCTTGCCGCTGTCCGGGTCGGTACGTCGGGACGAAGCTACGCTGTACACGACGAGGTCCACTCGGCCGAACTCATTGGCAATCGTGTCCATGACGCGGTCCTTCGTCTCATCCGCAAAGGCATCGCCTGTAATGCTGACGGATGTCAAACCGGCTTCAGCGGCCCGCCGCTCAAAAGCCGCCGAATTGTACCAGCCCGCCGATGCGGTCCGTTTATCCCGGCCGGAGCTGGGTCGGAAGACGCCGATGGTGGCGGCTCCCGCCCCAAAAGCGGCAGCGATCCGGGCCGACAGGCCGTACCCTGTGGAGGCTCCGATAACCAAGACCCGTTTCGGGCCGTTCAATTTAGGCTGCTGCTGTATGTAATCGATCTGCTCCTGGACCTGCTCGGCACAGCCTTCCGGATGCGCCGTCGTGCAGATGAAACCGCGTGTTCTGGGTGTAATGATCATAGGGAGTGCGTCCTTTCTTTGCGAAGATAAGTCTAGAAATATTGTACCTCTCTTGTTTTGAAAAGAAAAACGGGTGTCATCCAGTAAGCGTGGAAGTGTATGAACAGTCATCGTAGACGCGTAGGCTCGAGCCGAAGAGTGCAAAGGGAATGCCCAAAAAGCAATTTCCCACGCCAAGGGAGGTAATTGACTGGTGAGGGCGAAGCAATATACGAAGAAATATGGATAAGTTCGTCCGAGTTCTATCCTTTTTAAAACGCAGATTTGGAGGTTGAATAACCATGATGGATGAAATGACGCAGCGAATGAAGGTATTGACCGAGTGCGACGGTGTGCCCGGACATGAAGGCGCCGTCCGCGCCCAAATGAAAAGCTATCTTGAACCGCTCAGCGAGGAACTGGTTATGGACCGGCTCGGCAGCGTGTTTGGGGTGAAAACCGGCCTTGCCGGAGGACCTAAAGTCATGCTTGCCGGCCATCTGGACGAGATCGGGTTTATGGTCACCCAGATTACGCCGAAGGGATTTCTGCGTTTTAACCAGCTGGGCGGCTGGTGGGCGCATAACGTTCTGTCCCACCGGGTGAAAGTAAAGACGCGCAAAGGCGAATACATCGGCATCATCGGCTCCAAGCCGCCCCATGTGCTGGAGGCCGAGGAGCGGACCAAGGTCATGAAGCTGAAGGATCTGTACATCGATATCGGGGCCAAAGATGAAGCGGACGCCAAGGACATGGGGGTTCGTCCGGGCGACTGGGTCGTACCGGTAAGCGATTTCTTTACGATGCGAGATGGCGAGCTGTGGGCGGGTAAAGCGCTCGACAACCGCTCCGGCTGCTCGCTGGCGGTCGAAATCCTGTCCCGTCTACAGAATGAACAGCATCCGAACGTCATTTATGCGGGAGCGACAGTGCAGGAGGAAGTAGGTCTCCGCGGTGCGGGAACGGCCGCCAACCTCATCCAGCCGGACGTAGCTTTTGCGCTGGACGTCGGTATCGCGCATGACACACCGGGCAGCGAGTCGAACCCGATGAAATGCAATATGGGCGGCGGACCGCTGGTGCTCATTTTTGACGCTTCGATGATTCCGAATACCGCCCTGCGGGACCTTGTAATCGACACGGCGGAGGGGCTGGGCATTTCCGTGCAGTTTGACGCCATTACCGGCGGCACGACAGACGGCGGCCGGATTCATACGAGCGGCATCGGCTGCCCGACGCTGTCCGTGGGATTTGCCACGCGATACATTCACAGCCATAATTCCGTGATGTCCAAATCCGATTTCAGCCAGGCCGCCGACCTGCTGACGGCGGTGATCAAGAAGCTGGACCGCGAAACGGTGGATAAGCTGATCGGGTAGGGCGGTGGAGCGCGTTATATACTATAAATCCGGAAGACTACCATTTGATCCATGACGGATTTTATGTGGAATACAGCGATTTTAATGTGTATCGTTATGCGAAGAAAAACAACGAGGAGTGGCTGGGTTATGATTCAATTTTCCAATGACCGGATCACCGTGTTTCAAAGCGCCTTGTTTCAGACCACTTCTACTGTCATTCAGTTGAACGAGGGCATTCTGATCGTGGATCCGAATTGGCTTCCCGGCGAGATCGAGGAGATCAAGGAATACGTTGGCAAGGTTCGTGGGGATCGGCCATGCTATCTGCTGTTTACCCACGGAGACTTCGACCATATTATCGGTTACCGTGCTTTTCCAGGGGCGGTCACAATCGGAAGCGAGGGCCTGAAGCGCCATCCGAAGAAAGAGCATAAGCTGCGCCTGATTCGCGATTTTGACGCGACTTACTATGTTACCAGGGACTACCCGGTGGAGTTCCCTGAGCTGGATATCATGATTACCGGGGATGGCCAGCAGGTGCCGATCGGCAGTGATACGTTGACTTTCTATTTAGCGCCGGGACACACGGCGGACGGTCTGTTTACTGTTATCGACCCGCTTGGTGTATTTGTGGCCGGAGACTATTTATCCGATTTCGAACTGCCTTTTATTGAAGATAGTGCACGATCTTATGAGCAGACCTTGCATAAGGCCGGCCGGATTCTGAAGGAGCATGCGGTGGAGTGCCTGATTCCTGGTCACGGTCAATACACGGCTGATCTTCCAGAGATGGAGCGGAGAGTGAGCATGGCGCTTGATCATATCGAGCGGTTGAAACAGGCGGTGCTTGCGGATGACCGGGAAGCGCTGGAACGGCTGCAGCAGGAGCACGGATTTGTGTCTGAGTCGACCATCGCGAGTCATGAGGAGAATGTCAAAATCATTCGACGAGAATTTGGGGGAACAGAGTTCGAAGGATGAGATATAAGTTTTGGAACGGTACTGAATGTAGGGGATTCGCAAAAGGGGCATAGTAAATGTGCCCCAAGGCCGTGTAGAGGAACGATGAAACAACAGTTTTCGTTGAGAAGGATGTTCCTTTTGACTAAAATGGAATAAAACGTAAAGCGTCAGACATCATCGGTATGTTCTGATGCTTTATTTTTTGAGTGGGGCTAAGTGCAACAGAGCTGCCGGAAGGGGCGATGGCCATGACGCTGGTGTTGTATCACTACTATGAAGCAGCACAGGGTCCTTTTCGAAACCTTTCGTGTCTGCCGCTGGAAGAAGCTCGTGAAATTTTGGGGCAGATCGTGCAGGAAGGAAAAACGTTTGCCAGTAAAAGGGCAGGCGATCACATGGAAACGAGGCTTATACTGGAGAGCCGGGCCAGAGAGGCGTTTATAGCCAAAGGCGGCCAGCCCGCAAATCCGTATCCGCATTATATGACCCTCGGACCGTGCGATTGGCTGTGTTCTTGGTATGTGGAACCGAACGTGGTTCAAATCGATTGGGACGAATTCGATGATCGTTCGATCAGTTTTACGTACGGCGATCTGTTTCCGACAATGCGCTACGAAGATGGCAAGCCCTACCGGAAGCAGGTATATACGAAGGATGAAATCCGGGAAGTCATTGCCAGGCATGGGCTCCCGCAGGAATGGAACAAGCACGGGGACCGGGGGCCAGAGCGATACATTGAGGCACAGATTTGGGATGAAAAGGTGATTGGAAGGTATTAACCATCTATTTATGGAGGTTTATAAGCCATGCCAAAGGATAAGCAGGATCTGACGGAAAGCGATTTGCCCAAGCTGGCCCAGCCGGCGGTACGCGCGCTCCGGAATGCGGGCATTACCCGGCTAGAAGAGGTCGCGAAACTCACCGAACCGGAGCTGAAGCAGCTTCACGGCATCGGCCCCACAGCGGTAGAACAGCTTCGGCGGGCAATGGCCGACAAGGGATTGGATTTTTCCAAATAAGGAGCTGTCCAAAAATGGAGCAATGATCGGATCGGAGGGAGCTGATGGGAATTGATGAAATCATTGAGCTGTCATCTTATCAGGATGAATGGAAAGAAATTTATGAGCAAGAGCAGAGGAAGCTGGAGCCTGTGTTCGCGGGACAAGCGGTGGAGTTTGCCCATATCGGGAGTACGTCTGTTGAAGGGATGACAGCCAAACCGATTGTCGATATCCTGATCGGCCTCAAGGAGCTTCACATTGACGAGTGTACAGACCGGCAGCTGGTTGCTTTACAGTATGAGAGCATGGGTGAGGCGGGAGTGCCAGAGCGGATTCATTACCGTAAACGTACCGGGCAGAAGATCAATCTGCAAATTACCGAGTGGGACTCCGCCATTTGGCGGGATAACCTGCTGTTCAGGGATTACCTGCGCGCCCATCCGGAGCAGGCGAATGCCTATGCACAGGCCAAACGGAACACGGTGGCCAGCGGCATCAACACGCTGCTGAAATACTCGGATGAAAAGTCCGGAACGATTGCTGAGCTGTTAAAGCAAGCGCGGGAGTGGGCAAAGGTCTGATTCACCGTAGGAGGGAGGAGGTAGCTATGCGCATTATCGTGACAGGAGGCGCTGTTATTCAGGATCAAGCCGGCCGCATCCTTATGCAGCGCAGGTCCGATTATGGGGATTGGGGATTGCCCGGCGGTGCGATGGAGCCCGGAGAAACGATTGAGGAGACGATGCGGCGGGAAGTGCTGGAAGAGACCGGACTGGTCGTCCTGAAACATGAACTGATGGGTGTCTATAGCGGGCCGAGAATGCAGTACACCTACCCTGACGGGAACGAGGTTGTGTTTGTCATGTTCATCTTCAAGGCGGAAGCAAACTTGCAGGGAAGCCTTTCCGATAACGGAAGGGCACTTCTTTTTCAGGACCTTCATCAGGAGTCGCTTCAGCTTGAATTCAAATCCATGGATGAAATCGAACAGCTGCCGATCAGTTCCGTTCAGCGGCCTGTTTTTGAAGATTTAATGCAAATGAAAATTTCTATATTAAGGAGCTAAAATTATGAGTCCAATCACTGTACGGACGTATCAGGAGAAAAATATCCCTGCCGCTCAAGTGAAACAGCTGTATGATCACCTGGGATGGTGGCCGGAAAGAACGTTGGCCGATATCGAATCCATGCTCGGTTCATCCATTGCTGTCGGCGCCTGGGACGAGGACAGGCTGGTCGGGTTTGCGAGAGCGGTCTCGGACGGCTTGTTCCGTGCCTATATCGAGGATATGAGCGTGCACGAGGATTACAGAAAACGCGGCTTGGGACGGGAAATCATCGACCGCATCACCGCAGAACTGAAAAATATCCACGTGGTCAGCTTATTTTGCGAGAGCGGCCTGGTGGATTTTTATCAACAGACCGGCTACAAGCCGACACGGCAGGTCGTCATGCACAAGAGTCATGAGGCAGCGAAGGTGACAAATGGGGAAAAGAACGATGAGCGCGCTTGATGCTTTGCGATTTCCGATAGGTTCTTTTGAGCCCGTGATTGCCCCCTCCTCTCAGCAGCGCGAAGATTGGATCGGGCAAATTCCGGAATTGAGCAGCAAGCTGCAAAGCGTTCTAAGCCATTTTCAGAAAGAGCAGCTCGATGTTCCTTACCGCCCTGAAGGCTGGACGGTCCGGCAGATCGTTCATCATTTGGCGGATAATGATATGAATGCGTATATTCGTTTTAAAAGAGCCCTGACCGAGCAGGAGCCTCTGGCAAGTTCATACCGGGAAGACCTGTGGGCCGAGCTGCCGGATTATATGGATCTGACCATTGGACATTCAGTGTCGCTGATGGAGCTTTTGCATCATCGCTTTTATAGACTGCTGCTAAACCTGACTCCGATGGACTTTCGCAGAACGATGCGAACCGAAGTGCTCGGAACGATCACACTGGACACGGCCCTGCAAAGGTTCATCTGGCATCATCGTCATCATACCTCCCAGGTTGCCGCTTTTGCCGCGAGAATAAATAGGGATCAATCAACGACGATCAAGCCCGAAAGGACGTCATAATATGTACATAAGCAAAGGATTGTCCGATCTGATGGAGCAATCCGAAATCGATTACATGATCGACCGGATGAAGGCGATTCAGGAGCGGCCCGGCAATCCGATGGGGATCGACATTCAAACTTTTGGCGGTGCTGCCGCGTTCTATAGTCAAGCGATGCCGTGGCCGCAGTTTAATACGGTGAAGGGAATTGGAGAGCAAGAGGCTGAGCGTCTGGATGAAGTTCTGGAATTTTATCGGAAGCGGCAGGGCCGATGCCAATTTGAGGTGGTTCCTTCCAAAACTCATCCCAAGCTGATGAGGGCTCTTTTTGATCAGGGCTATTACCAGACCGGGTATCATGCGACTTTATACGGCGAACCGCGCTCTTGTGAGACAGTAAGAGAGCATATTACGATCCGGGAACTCACCGCAGACGAAATGGACTTGTATGCCGAAATTCACTGCCTGGGCACCGGTCTGCCGATATCCGGCAAACACCACATCGCCGACAACAACATCGTTCTTTATGACAGGGATGGATGGAAGTTCTATGCTGCGTGGGTTAACGGCAAGCCGGCCGGCGTAGGCGTGATGTATATCCAGGATGACGCGGCTTCGCTGACATTTGCCACTACACTTGCGGAATACTGTAACCAGGGGGTTCAGCAGGCGCTGCTGGAAAAAAGGATCACCGAAGCGCATCAAAGCGGCTGCCGGATCGTGGTCGGCCAGGCGGCCTACGCCTCGACCAGCCACCGCAACATGGAGCGGGCAGGTCTGAAGCTGGGCTATACCCGGGGAACATGGGTTCAGGCATAAGCTGACGGTCGTTGTGTAAAAGTCACGGATTAGCGTTTTTGCTGATGGCTATTTTTTCGGAGGAGGAATGTCATTTGAAAAGGGTGCTGCCTCTATTCCTTGGTTTCATCCTTCTTTTTCCACTATCGATCGCCTCTGCAAGCTGGGCTTATCCATTTGTCGTATACTCCGGCCATATCTACCAGGTCACAAAACAAGCCGTTCAGCCCGAGGACATTGGCCCAAAAATTGGCAAAGTCACGAAGTACTCGGACCGGGAAGGGACGTATCGGGGGAATTTCTCCAATATGTATCCCAAAGGAACAGGTTACTACGCCATTCAAGGGCGGAGCAGCCAGGAGGCTATCGCAGTTCGAACAGGCGAAGATACGTACATTTTGGCGATTCAGCAGGGAGCTTATTCCGGAGGGCCAGAGATGCGAACGATATGGTGGTTGTACGCGGGGATCGGCATCGTCTCAGTCGCTAGCTTAGCGGCGGCGGCCAGAGTTATGCAGAAGCGGGGAGCTCGGGAGGGGAGCAAGTGAAGCGAAAATATGCCGACCGGCAGAATTGGCGGCGGGTGCTGGAAAGAGACTTTGCCTACCGGCCGCTCCGATCCGACGAATTTAATGGGCATGTGACACTCATCTCGATTCATCAAATCAGCGAACCTCTTGTCGTACAGATGCAGAACCGGGACTTGTGCCTGGCGGATCAGGGATACGTTTGGATGCAGCACTTTCCGGAAGAGGAGCACTACGCGGTCACCACCATGTTTAATGCGGAGCGTGAGGTCATCCAGTGGTACGTAGATATAACGAAACGGAACGGTCTGAGCGGGGAGGGCATTCCTTACTGGGATGACTTGTATCTGGACTTGGTCGTCTTTCCCGACGGCAGCTATGTGATCAAAGATGAAGACGAGTTGAGCGGAGCGCTTCGCAGTTCGGCTATTACGGAGGAGGACTTCGTGCTCGCGCACCGAACCCTGAATGGGCTGCTGCCCCAGATCGAGACGGGGACCCATTGGATATGGAACCTTAGTAAGAAACACCTGGATTGGATGCTGGAAAGGAATTAGCGAAGCGAGCAGATTCCGAGGGAGGTGATTACGCGTGAAAAAGGGCATACCCTATTTCCTGATGATTCTGGCCGCGCTGGTCCTTTTGGTGCAAAATCATCAGGATGTATCCGTGGGGGACATGATTTTTTCAAGCTTAGGTTTGGATCCATGGACAGGGGGTTCAACCGGGTATCATCTGCCGGTCATCGCCGGTTTGGCATTGCTCGTGGCGGGCATATTTGGTACCGTGAGACTGTACCGTGCCAAGTATCCGCGGATCCTCAGCTGGATTTTGCTGGCCTGCATGGTGGTCATTTATACGTTTCCTCTGGTCACCCGGCTAATCGGCTCGTTATGAAGATCGTACAATTTATAAATAGATAAGGCAGGGGATGTTATTGACGGAGTTTCAGAAGCAAATGGAAAAATATGCGGAGCTGCTCGTCCAAGTGGGCGTAAATGTGCAGCCAGGCCAGGTGCTCTATGTGGAATCGCCTATAGAGTCGGCTGATTTTGCGCGGCTGGTTACGGCAAAAGCCTACCAGGCAGGGGCCAAGTATGTACAGTTGAACTGGCGTGATGAAACGGTAGAGCGCATGCGCTATGACCTGGCGGGACCGGAATCGTTTGCGTTCTATCCCCCTTGGACGGCGCACATGATGGAGAGCATCGCGGAGTCCGGCGGAGCGGTTCTCCTGCTGGACGGGGAGAATCCGAATTTGTATGACGGCGTGGATCCGGCGAAAATATCGGCTTCCCGGAAAGCCGCCGCCGCCGCCCGCCAGACGTATCTCGGGTACATACGCACCAACCGGATCAGCTGGTGCATCGTCAACGTGCCGAGCCAGGCCTGGGCGGATCAAGTGTTTGCCGACCGCCCGCAGGAAGAGCGGGTGAACGCCTTATGGGAATCGATTTTCCGCATGAATCATATCGTTGAAGAGGATCCGGTGGCTGCCTGGCGGAGGCATACGCAGCATTTACGAGCCGTCACCGATAAGCTGAACGCGAAGCAGTACCGCATGCTGCATTACAAGGCACCCGGCACGGATCTGACAGTCGAACTCGCTCCCGGCCATATCTGGCTTGGCGGCGGCCAGGTTAATCAGAGCGGAATTCCGTTCGTGGCGAATATGCCGACCGAGGAAGTGTATACGATGCCGCACCGCGCCGGGACAAACGGAACGGTATCGAGCACCCGTCCGTTTGTGCTGAACGGGCAGCTGGTGGATCGCTTCACTCTGACGTTTCGTGAGGGACGTGTGGTGGATTTTACGGCGGAGACCGGATATGAGGCGTTGAAGCAGTTTTTGGATGCCGATGAGGGGACGCGGTATTTGGGGGAGATTGCGATCGTACCGCATGATTCGCCGATCTCCCGTCTGAATCGGGTTTTCTATAACGTGGGTATCGACGAGAATGCGTCCTGCCATTTTGCGCTCGGGAGTGCGTATCCGACCAATTTGCAGGGCGGGGCGGGACTCAGCGATGAGGAGCTGCTTGCCCGCGGAGCCAACGTCAGCATGCAGCACGAAGATTTTATGGTCGGTTCGGCGGAACTGAGCATCGATGCGGAGCATGAGGACGGCACGATCGAGCCGCTGCTGCGAAACGGAAGCTGGGTGTGAGCGATGTGTCGGTATATCCGGTTGAGCTGAAGACAGACATCATGTCAGTGATTGGCGGCAGCGCAATCTTGAAGCATCAGATTCATCATCCGTAGGGTTACATACAGACAGCGGGCAGGGACTCATCCCTGCCCGCTGTCTTGCTAATTACTTAACTGATCTCGACTCGCTCTGCTGGATGTCTGCGGTATGCTGGATGATCGCTTCCAGAATGGCATCCCAATCGTCCTCATGCAGCTCATGGCCGGTTCCTTCCAGGGTCAGCAGCCGGGCTCCTGGAATTTCCCGTGCCAATGCTTCACCGTGGACATGAGGGATGATCGGATCCTCCGTGCCATGGATGACAAGGGCCGGCACCCGGATGTCCGGTACCCGGGCAATCAATTCCTCTCCGCCGGTCAGCAGGCCATGATTAAACATACTCGCCGTCCAATTTCGGGTCCGCTGCAGCTCCCGTGCGGCCAGCCGGCGGACTTTATCCTCGTCCGGAGCGTGCTTTGACCCGCGGAGCAGGTTCCATTTTTGGACGCTGAAGTTCAGCACCTCCTGTTCACTCTCCCAATTGACCTGATCGGCTGAAGCAAAAAAGGCAGCTACCTTTTCTTCCATTTCCGGCAGACTCGGGTCACGGAACGAAGAGGTCATGATCAGCGTATCGCTCAGCACCCGCTCGGGATACTTGACCGTAGCCATCAGCGTCAGCAGGCCGCCAAGCGACATGCCTGCCACATGGGCCCGGCTAATTCCGTAGGCGTCCAGCACGCGGATGGCGTCATCGGCCATGTCCTCTAAGCCGTACTGCGGGTTGCCGGGCTCATCGTTCATCGATTGGCCGACGTCGCGGTTGTCGTAACGGATGACAAACCGCCCCGCGTCAGCAAGTCGCTGGCAAAATTCGTCCTCCCACCAGATCATCGAGGCGGTGGCGCCCATAATGAGCAGGATTGCCGGATCTTCCTTACGTCCAAAGCTTTCGGTGCACAGTTCAATACCATCTACTTTAATGAGTTGTTCTGTCATTTGTGTTTCCTCCTTAAATTTCAATTCACGCCTACCTGGCGCTCTTTTTCTTCGTTGGTGCTTTCGGCCAGCGATAAGAGGGGACCTTCTCCCGCATCGTATCAAATACGGCGGCCCAATCCCGCTCGCGCAGCAAGCATACCGGCGTATTTCGTTCTACCCGGATGTGCTGCAGCAGGTGCCTGATTTGCACCGGTGTAAAAATCCCCGCCAGTGCCTCGCACACCGGCAGTGCCGGCTCGTTCAGCGCGTATTCGGCCAATCCGCCGAACGCATGATGATGCTGCGTCTGCAGCCAAGGTGTTTTCCGTCTCCGAATACGGAGTACGGCTGCGTCCACCTGAGGTGGGGGTGAAAAATGCTGCCGGGGCACAACCTTCACCAGCTCGAAGTCAAACCACATCCGCCACTTGAGCAGACGCGGGCTGCGAATCTGCCTTGCTGTAAATCCCTTGGCTGCTCCGTGCTGCACGATCAGCACCGCCCCCTGGAACGCAGAACCTGGCGGATCGAGCAGCTTCTCGAGAATGAATGTCGTCATAAAAAATGGAATGTTGGCTACAACATGAAACGGCTCCTTCGGAAGATAAGCCTCGCGAATGTCCCTCTCAATAACGGCTACATTGGAGCCGGGAAGCGCTTTTTGCCTAAGGGCGGCGGCGAATGCGGCATCGTTCTCAATGGCCAGCACTCTGCCAGCCTTCTTCGCAAGCGGGAATGTGATGGCTCCCCGCCCGGCGCCCAGATCGAGCACCGTGTCGGCGGCTGTGACGCCGGCCATTCCGATCATGTCGTGAATGACCGGCTCGTGGTGCAGCAGGTGCTGTCCTTTTGCTGCGGGTTTCTCTATGTTCAAGTGCGTCTTAATATGACGTTGTCGATGTTTATGCATCCATGAATCCCTCCGTTATCCAGCGATGGTTTCTTGCCCATCGGCTGTGCTGTAAAGTGGAGAGACTCAGGATAACGCCGCGGGATCCGGCGGATTTCACCGAATGACAGGCACCTGTGCGGGCCGGACGCACTGCATGAAAGAGCAGTTCATCGGCATATAAGCCCGGCATTGAAGCGGCGGGTGGCGGCACATTATGCATCGACCAAGCGATATTTTTTCCTGAGCAAAAAGGAGGTTACCTGGCAAAAAGGGCAGACCTATCCTGAGTTTCTCTGTACACAGCAAAGCCAACGGCTTTTTTTCTTAGCAGCTGTACACCATGCGAACCCGGATAAACTGATCTACCACACGTAACCCTCCTCACCAGAATCATCGTTAATCTAAAAATAAGCACAAAAAAACACAGGCTGTCTGCCTGTGTCAGCGTTTCGCGAAAGGACCGACCGGTCCAAGGAACAACCGTTCCTTCGGCCGCAGGATATGAGGTCTTACATGAAAGCCGGAAGAGGCCCAATGGCAGGGAGAGACGATCATTCCTATCCCTTGAGGGTACGATCCCGCAATGCGTTCATGTGAGATGAATTTTTAAAGGCAGGCTGGACATGATCATGCGTGTTCCTGCTGATGATGCTTCAGCCATAGTCGTTATAATACCTGGGTTACCTTTAAAAAATGGCAGACCAATCCTGAGTCCTCCGCGTACAAGCAGAGAATTTTGCAATATGTTAGTTGCAAAACGTGCGAACCCGGATAAACTGATCTACCACACGTAACCCTCCGTTCTTCGTAAATTATTAACAGGCTACCATATCGATCCATTTTTAGCAAGTACCCGGCGAAGAAAGGGTATGGCGTTTTCCCGTCGAATAGGTAAATTAACATCGCTTGCGGCAGTTTTACTTGGAATTTATGACACGTTACGGAAAGGAGGGCGTCAGCATCAAACAAATTATCGCTATGGGTGGCGGAGGATTCTCAATGGAACCGGATAACCCCTTGCTGGATCTGTACATTCTTCGGCAGGCAGGCACCGGCCGCCCCAAGATTTGCTTTGTACCAACGGCAAGCAGTGACGCACAAGGATATATCGATCGTTTTTATGATGCGTTTCAGCGTCTGGAATGCACTCCTTCTCATCTTTCCCTGGTCCAGCCCCCAACTGTCGATCTGGAGGATTTTATTCTGGACAAGGATATTATTTATGTCGGGGGCGGCAATACGAAATCGATGCTTGCGGTATGGAAGGAACGGAGTGTGGATCGATACTTAAAGACGGCCTGGGAAAACGGGGTGATTCTATCCGGGCTAAGCGCCGGTTCCATTTGCTGGTTTGAGGAAGGCGTGACGGATTCCATCCCAGGCGATCTGACCCGGCTGGAGGGCCTCGGCCTGCTTTCAGGGAGCCACTGTCCCCATTATGACGGGGAAGCGGACCGAAGGCCCAGTTATCACCGGCTGATCCAAAGCGGACAAATCGGTGGGGGAATAGCCGCAGATGACGGAGCGGCACTGCATTATGTAGATGGTGTTTTTCATCGGGCGGTAAGCTCTCGTCCTGAGGCCAAAGCCTACGAGGTGCGAGCCATGGAAGGGCATGTGGTGGAGGCGGTCATTCCAACCGTATATTTGGGGGAAGCGGGCCGGGCTATGATATAACCGGAATCCCGAATACCGTTAAGGAGGATGGCGCTTGGGCACGAAAGCCGTTTTGTTCGATTTGTTCGAGACCTTGATCACCGAATATGCGGATGGCCGACGGATATCGGGGCGCCGCTACGATTACCCGGGTCTGCTTGGTCTGAGCCAGGAAGAGTTCAAGCTGGAGTGGAGAAGCCGGGTGGGGCGGCGGATGCGCGGGGAGCTGGCAAGTTTTCCGGACGTCATCCGGGATATTTGCCGAAGCAGAGGCCTGGATGCGGACGAACAGTCCGTTCAGACGCTCTACCAGGCAAGGATCCAGGAGAAGCGGATTCCTTTTGAAGCTGTTCGCCCTGACATTTTGGAAATGCTCGAAAATCTCCGTACCCATGGCTGGAAGCTGGGACTGATCAGCAACTGTTCGGAGGAGGAAGTCCGGGGCTGGGAAGATTCCCCGCTGGCCGGGTATTTTGATGATGTTATTTTTTCATACGAGGTACAATGCTGTAAGCCCGACCCTGCTATCTATGAACTCGCATGCCGGCGGCTGCAGGTGCTTCCGGAGGATTGCGTGTTTGTAGGTGACGGAGGCTCCGGAGAGCTGGATGGGGCGCATCAGGCAGGGATGAAGGTCATCCACGCGGTCTGGTTCAATCCCTATGTGGAGAGCCGGTTCGCTCAACTGTCGGCGCCTATGCAGCTTGCCTCCGCATTGCCTGTACGATAGCCGGGCCAGGCATAAGTTTGGATGAACTTTTAGAGGAGGATAAGTGATGAAGAAGATCACACCGATCTTTCGGATTTTCG
Organism: Paenibacillus sp. VMFN-D1; assembly: GCF_003386155.1. Taxonomy (NCBI): domain Bacteria; kingdom Bacillati; phylum Bacillota; class Bacilli; order Caryophanales; family Paenibacillaceae; genus Paenibacillus; species Paenibacillus sp. VMFN-D1. Next base: position 379,329 of record NZ_QRDU01000002.1, read on the forward strand.
ATGAGGACAAAGCCAAGGAGTTTTACGTGGATTTCCTGGAATTCCGGATTGACTGGGAGCATCGCTATGAAGACGATCTTCCCTTATACATGCAGGTGTCCAGCGGGGACTGCGAGATCCATTTGAGCGGGCATCACGGCGACTGCACCCCCGGCTCGGCGATCCGTGTGGAAGTCGAAGACATCCAGAGCCTCCATGCCAAACTGATAGCGAAGAAGTACAAGCATGCGCGCCCTGGGCTTGAGGATATGGAGGTGAGCGTGATCGATCCTTTCGGTAACCGGATCACGTTTTTTGAGAGGAAGGATGCATGAACCCGGCGAACAAGCTGACGCTGGCCAGAATCATGATGATCCCCGTGTTTATCGTTTTTTTCGCAGAGTACCCCGTACGGCTGGCGGACTCCAACGCGTTCATTCAATTTCTGAATCATTACGGAACCTATATGGCGGTGGCCGTATTCATTCTCGCTTCCGCTACGGACAAGCTCGACGGGTATATTGCCCGCAAATACCACCTGGTTACCAATCTGGGGAAGCTATTGGACCCGCTTGCGGATAAGCTGCTTGTTTCGGTGGCGTTGATCATGATGGTCGAGGCCGGGATGATTCCAGCCTGGATGGCCTTCGTGATGATCGGCCGTGAATTTATCGTGACTGCGCTGCGCATGGCGGCTTCGGGCAGAGGGATCGCTCTGGCGGCAGACCGCTACGGCAAGTGGAAAATGGTGTCCCAGGTCGTCGCCATTACGGCCGTGCTGCTGAATAACTATCCTTTTCAATGGCTGACCAGCCTTCGCGTCGATTCCTTCTTGATGGTGGTCGCCGTGATGATGACCGTCTTGTCGGGGTACCATTACGTGGTCAAAAACGTTAAGCTTTTCATATAAAATGGCTCAAACGCTGCGTGCTTGAGTTATGAGGGAGGAGGCGTAATTTTGATTCTTTGGAGCAAGCAGGGGGTCAGCGTAAGGAAATTGGAGGCGGGCGATGCGGACCATTTGGTCCGTTGGCTCAGCGATCCGCGGGTCCTCGAATATTATGAAGGCCGGGACCGTCCGCATGATATGGCCATGGTGCAGGAGCACTTTTACCGGGATGATCAAATAGAAGCCTGCATCATTCAACTGGACGACCGCGATATCGGATATATTCAATATTATCCGGTCGATCCGGAGGAACGCGAGGTATATGGCTATAGCGAAGAGGACGGGCGGATTTTCGGCATGGATCAGTTTATAGGGGAGCCCGACTGCTGGAACCGGGGAATCGGCACAAGGCTGATTCAAGGCATGGTTTCTTATCTGACCCACACGCTTCAAGCCGATAAAATTGTCATGGACCCGCAAACCTGGAACACCAGGGCCCTGCGCGTATACGAAAAATGCGGCTTCCGCAAGATCAGGCTGCTGGAAAAACGCGAATGGCATGAAGGAGAGTACCGCGATTGCTGGCTGATTGAATACAGTGCAGCCAATGGAGAGGAGAAGCGGGATGAATCATAGTTATAGTCAAAACTTGAACCGTTTAGTCGGATATTTTGAGAGCGAACTGAAAGCTATGCCCGAAGAGGTATTCAGACACAAGCCAGGACCCGCTAAGTGGTCGAAGCAGGAGATCGTAGGCCACTTATGCGATTCGGCGGCGAACAACCATCTTCGGTTTGTCCAAATAAAACTGTCGGCGCATCCGGTATCCCTTGAGGGATACGATCAGGACCGGTGGGTGGACCTGCACGGGTATCAGGAGCAATACACCCAGACGGAAATCATTACGCTGTGGGTTATGCTGAACAGGCAAATTGCCCATGTTCTCGAGCGTTTGACCGCGGAGGATTACGGCAAAACCTGCATTCTTCCCGGCGGCGGTGAAGCGACGCTGGATTGGCTGGTGAACGATTACCTGGAGCATATGCGGCACCACTTTAGACAGATTATCGGTCCGGAGTCGGTAGAGCGGGCGGAGGCCGGGACATAGTCCGGGCGCGGCTGGCTTCATTGAATGTACGTCGATATACGTTTGTTCTAATTAATGACTGGAGGAAACGAACATCATGGAAACACTGCGAGAGCTGTTAATTGAGGATTACGAACAATGCATGGAGCTGTGGGGCAATACGGAAGGGATGGCGCTGAGCGACGCCGATTCGAAAGAATCGATATACCGGTACCTGGTTCGGAACCCGGGCATGAGCTTTGTCGCCACCGAGGGTGATCGAGTGATCGGCACCATTCTGTGCGGCCATGACGGCCGAAGGGGGTATATTTACCACGTTGCGGTCGATACGGCTTACAGGGGCCGAGCCATCGGGCAGAAACTGGCGAAAGCCGGGCTGGATAAGCTCCGGGAAGAGGGCATCGCCAAGTGCCATATCATGGTGATCGAGGAGAATGAGATCGGCAATTATTTTTGGGCCAAATCGGGCTGGAGCCGGAGGGACGGCATTCTGCTGTATTCCTCCAATACATAGGAGCATAACGCGGGAGTACCGTCCATTTTTTGGTCCCAGGATGTGAAACTTACAATTACCGGCTGATCACCGGATTAGGCTTGTTATGATGAGGCTGCCTCGGGTTCGGAAATAACGGGGAGCGTCACGGTAAACGTAGTGCCCTCCTGGAGAGCGCTCTGGACCGATATGTTCCCGCCGTGATTATGGATGATGTTGTGTGTGATCATAAACCCGAGCCCGGTGCCTGATTCCTTGGTCGTGAAAAAGGGCTTGCCCAGCGCCTGGATCTGCTCCGCAGTCATGCCGCAGCCTTCATCCTGAACGCTGATGGAGGCCTCGTTGTTCCGGGCGAGAGCGTGGATCCGGATGATGCCGCCTTCCGGCATGGCTTCCATCGCATTTTTGAGCAGGTTAATGAAGACCTGTTTCAGCTGGTTGGCCTCGCCGGCAATCCAGATGGAAGGTTCGGAGAAGGCGGAAACGATCTCGATATTTTTTAATGCGGCCTGGCCGTTCATCAGCGTGATCACCTGGTCCAGCAGCGGCAAAATGTCCATTGGCTTGCTCGCGTGCGAAACCTGGGGTTTGGACAGCACCAGCAGCTCATTGACGATAAATTCGATCCGCTTCAGCTCGGATTCCATGATCGCAAAGTACTGGTCGTTGTAATGGCTGGAAGTGCGGAGGAGTTTCAAAAAGCCGAAAATGGCGGTCAGCGGATTGCGGATTTCGTGAGCGATGCCTGCGGCAAGCTGCCCTGCCGTCGATAGCTTCTCGGATTGCATGAGCCGGTCTTCCTCAAGCTTCTGGTCGGAGATATCTTTAAAGATCCCGATGACGCACCGCTTTTTTTGATAGGTAATCTTCAGTGAAAATCCTTCCACATGCCTCAGCTGTCCATTGAGACAGCGGATGCGGTAGCGCACGGAGCCGATGGGCCTGTTGTTGTAGTGCCGCTGCTTGCGCTCGGCCAGAATTTCGTGGTCGGCGGCGTCGACCAAATCGTCCGTTGACATGCCGATTACGGCTTCAAGGCTGTCTGCATGAATGAGCCTGAGGCCGGCAGGATTGGCATACTGAATCTGGCCGTGGTTCGTAATCAGCACGGAAAGGGGGAGGCCATCCAGCAGCTGCATGAAGGAATCCTCCCGCTCGTGCAGATGGGTTTCGGTATAATGCAGCCGGGTTTCCATTTGCATCATCTGGGTCCTGTTCTAGAATTGGGTGAAGTAAATCTCAGGTTTCCCGGCCTCATTCCGAATCAAGGAGATGCGGATATCAAGGGATAACCGTTGTCCTGAAGGATGATAGTAATGCTGGTCGATCCGGTGCTGATCCCGTTTCATGGACTGCAGCCATTCCCCGCACTTAACGATGTCGCGGGACAGTTCCTGAATCGCGGGAAGAAGAAGATCCGGCAAAGTGAAATGGTCAGGTGTATAACCGAGGAGGGTGCATAAAGCGGGGTTGACCTCTAGGAAGGCTCCGTCAGGCGCGATAAGGGCCATGCCGATCGCGGCCTGCCTAAAGGCAAAGTCGTAATTATGGACTTCAGCGGATCGCATGGCAGTTCCCCTCTCTACTATCAAGCCGTGGCATATTTATACATATTATAATCGCGAATCTCTTTAATCATCAATGCTAAAGTAAGTGAACATTAACTTTTAAAAGAGAGCCGCGGAACACGGGGACAAAAATATATTCGATATGGAGGTGCTGTAAATGAAAATCAAGCTGACTTTGCTCACTTCAGAGGAATTAAAGCAGCAGTGGAAGCAGGCTTTTACCGAACAGGACATCTTTCGCCCCGATGAGTACTACGACAAATGTCTCGCTGAAAACGCAGCGGGTGTCCGTGAAACGATCATCGCCTATGCAGATGACCAGGTCGCCGGGGTATGTCACCTGAAATACGAATCGGACTACCCCCCTTTCCAAGAGCAGGGCATTCCGGAAGTGAATGATCTGAACGTATTCCCCGTCTTCCAGCGCCAAGGAATCGGCAACCGGATCCTGGAGGAGTTTGAATCGATCGTAAGCCGCAAGGGCAAGCGGATCGGCATCGGTGTGGGCTTGTTCAAGGACTACGGCAAGGCGCAGCGCATTTACTGCCGCAGAGGTTACATTCCCGATGGCAACGGCATCGTGTATAAGAACCAGCCGGTCGTGCCGGGCGAGATGGTCCGGGTGGACGATGATCTGAATCTCTTTTTTATTAAGGAACTTCAATAAAGAGGGAATGTTGGAGGTGTACGATTGGGATTGGAACTGGAAACCTCACAGCCGGAAAGCCACGGCCTGTCGTCCGGCGATGTACTTCGGTTCTTAGAACGGATTGAGGAACTGGAGCTTCAGGTCAACCGTTTGATGCTGCTTCAGAATGGAAAAGTTACGGCCCGTTTCAACCGTCAGCCGTATCGGGAAGAGGCACCCACATTATTATTTTCGCTCAGCAAGAGCTTCACTTCCATTGCGGCGGGAATTGCCAGGGATGAAGGATATATTCGACTGACGGACCCGGTCGTTTCGTATTTTCCCGATAAGCTTGCCGGTGACGTCCCGCCCTACTTATCCCAGATGACCATCCACCATCTGCTTTCGATGAATACAGGACATCATGACAATATCTACTGCCGGGTGATGGAATCCGAGCCAGACTGGGCCCAAACGTTCTTATCCTTGGCGCCGGAGCATCCGCCGGGAAGCCATTACGTGTACAACACCCATGCGACCTATATGGTTGCCGCCATTCTGGAAAGAGCGACCGGCATGGGCCTCGTCGAATATGTAAAACCGAGATTGTTCGAGCCCCTTGGAATTGGCTTGGTGGATTGGGAGACCTGCCCGATGGGAGTGGCCGCAGGCGGCATGGGGCTGAGCATTCCCATCGATGGCGTGGCGAAGTTCGGTCAGATGCTGCTGAACGAGGGCGTGTATGGCGGCCGGAGAATCGTATCGGCGGAATACATCCGGTTAGCCACCACGGAGCAGAGCGATAACCGCCGCAATGAGACGAGGGCTGATTTTTCGGAAGGGTATGGCTACCAGTTTTTCCGGTGCCGGAAGGGATGCTATATGGGAAACGGCGGGTTCGGGCAGCTTTGCTTTGTTGCTCCGAAGCACGGCATTGTCATTGCAGCCTCTTCGGGCATGAGCCATATGAAAAAGCAGCTGCCGCAGCTGCTGGACCTCATCTATGAGCATATTGTGGACCGGGTAGACCGATCGCAACAAGTCAGCTCCGAAGCGTACCCGCTGCTTCTGCGGCGGATCGCGCGAATGCAGGAAGACGCTGAGCACCAGGTACCTTCTGCTTCGTCTCCTATGCCGGATGATTGGGCAGGTCAATACCGTGTCCAGGCTCCAGAGCCAGGCGGCGTTGCCGAGATTGCGGTGTGCAGCCTGGATGAGCGGTCCGAGCTTTGGATCATTTATGCCGATGGCAGCCGGCGCGAACTTCCCTTTGATTTGACGAAGAGGGTAAGCACCAAGGACATCTTCCGGAAGGATCTAGCCATGCATCGGCAGGAAGCCGTCATTTCGGCCCGATTGACCGAGGATCTGCAGCTCGAGCTAACCGTGGTGTACATCGAGGCACCCTATAGGGTCACGCTCACCCTAACGTTCGCGGAGGGGCAGGTTGAGCTTGTGGAGGAGGCCAACGTCTCTTTTGACAAGAAGACAACCCGGGTCACGGCCGTAAAGCAGGAACAGCTGGCGGAAAGGAGCGGGGCATGATCAAGGGCGTGCTGTTTGACCTGGACGGCACACTGCTGGACCGGGATACCTCGCTGCTGCGCTTTACGGAGGATCAATATGAACGTTTTCCGGAGCTTCAACGCGTGGACCGGGATCAATATATCCGCCGTTTTGTAGAGCTGGACGCGCGGGGGTATGTCTGGAAGGACAAAGTTTATGAACAGCTTGTGCGGGAAATGGACTTGGAGCTGTCCTGGGAGCGCCTTCTGGAGGATTATATCGCCGGTTTTCGCCTTCACTGCATAGGTTATCCGCATCTTCGGGAAATGCTGACTGCTCTCAAGCGCCAAGGAATGAAGCTCGGGATCATTTCCAACGGCTTCGGCGAGTTTCAATGGGGCAGCATTCAAGGGCTCGGCATTGCTGATGATTTTGACGCCATTCTCATTTCCGAGCTTGAAGGGCTCCGCAAGCCGGACCCGGCCATTTTCCGTAGGGCATTGGACAGGCTGGAGCTCCAGCCGGAGGAGGCTGTGTTTGTCGGGGATCATGCCGTTAACGATGTCGAGGCCAGCCGGATGGTCGGGATGAAGGCGGTATGGATGAAGGCGGCTGCCGGAGACACGAGCTGTGAGACGGATTATTCGATCACCGACTTAATGGAACTGAAGGACATTTTGAGTAATTAAGCCGGATGCAATATTTGGACAATGGGACCACGAGTTCCGTTGTCCTTTTTTCGTGAGATAAGACGGAGAAGAGGGAAAAAACTCTTTACAATGAAATTGAGAATCATTATCATAATAAGTGTGTATACATACACATAAATTGCACTTTTCCACGCATAATGTGTCAACAAAGGCAATCATGCGTTAAACGATACGGCATTTCGACAACGTTGAACATAGCATAAGGCACCCTGCATGCGGAGCGGCGAACCCGCCGCGAAATACAATCCCTAAAAAAGGATGATACGGTATGGTACAAAACACATTGGCTTGGCCGGAGCAAGAGATCGCCACAGAGGAAAAACCGCAGCTCCAGTCGAGGCTCGGCACCGAGCAGCTGAACATCGGATACGCCGATACGCTCATTGTCAACAATTTGAACCTGAGCATTCCGGCGGGTAAAATTACGGCTTTGGTCGGCTCTAACGGCTCCGGCAAATCAACGATTCTCAAAACGATGGCCCGCTTGATGAAGCCATCCTCCGGAGCGGTGCTGCTCGACGGCAAATCGATCCACAGCCAGCCGACCAAGGATGTGGCGAAGCAGCTCGCGATCCTGCCGCAAACCCCCACGGCCCCGGATGGGCTGACCGTAACCGAGCTGATCGGCTTCGGCCGTTCGCCGCATCAGCGGGGATTTGGCAGCATTAGCTCGCAGGACCGTGAAGTTATCGAGTGGGCCATTAACGTTACGGGGCTTGGGGCCTTCAGAGACCGGGCGATCGACCAGCTGTCCGGCGGACAGCGTCAGCGGGCATGGATCGCCATGGCGCTGGCCCAGCAGACGGATATTCTGTTCCTTGATGAGCCTACGACCTTCTTGGATATGGCGCATCAGCTGGAAGTGCTGCAGCTGCTGCAGAAGCTGAATGAGGAAGAGGGTCGCACGATCGTCATGGTCGTTCACGACCTGAACCATGCCACACGGTATGCGCAGCATATGGTGGCGATCAAATCAGGCACAGTCGTGGCGGAGGGAACGCCCGGCGAAGTCATGACCCGGGAAGTGCTGCGGGAGGTCTTTGCTATTGAAGCCGATATCCTCGTCGACCCCCGGACCGGAGTCCCGCTGTGTCTGCCTTACGAGCTGGCGAGAAGAGCTTAAACCGTTATTATCTTAATATGAGCACCCGTGGAACTTTCAGATATGTCAGCGGCAGGATCTCGCTGGTATGATGGAGCTGAAGCGGGTGCTTTTCTTTTTTAACCCAATAAAATGGAAAGGTTGCTGGTTCATGACTGCAAATTCAGCACATCACCAGGAGCGGAGCACGATTCTTTATTTGGTCCGGCATGCCGAATCGCCTTATGAGGAAGGCAGGGAACGAACACGGGGACTGTCCCGTCAGGGGCTGGCAGACGCGCTTGCGGTCAAGGACAGACTGTTGGGTGAAGGCATTGACCTGTACATTTCCAGTCCCTACGAGCGAGCCGTGCGAACGATCCGGGATGCGGCCGCCTTCGCGGGCAAGGAAATCATCATAGAAGAAGATTTGAGGGAACGGGAAATCGGGCAGATCGGGCGCCTTTCGTTTCAAGAAGCGAAGCAAAAGGTATACGGCGATGCCGCTTTTGCTTTTCCGGGGGGAGAGTCGAGCCTGGAGGCGCGGCATAGAGCGGCCCAGGTGGTCCGGAAACTGCTGAATGAGCATGCCGGAAAGCGGATTGTCATTGGGACTCACTGCGATATTATGACGTTGATGCTGGGCGAATTTGACCCGCGGTTCGATTACGCCTTCTGGGAATCCACTTCCATGCCGGATATTTACAAGACGGAGTGGGAGGGAGAGGCCCTGCGGCAGGTGACGAGAATGTGGAAGGAGTAGGAAATCATATGTATCATTGTTAAAATTTGTGATAGACTGAAAGCGCTATATCTGCCAGTTTCATAGGGCAACCCTTCGAGCTCATCCATTGGCTGTGCGGCCAATCCAGGAAGAGGTTGAGCACACGAAGGAGAATCGACCATTCGGAGGATGATGTTCATTTGAGTAAAGTTCACTTTTCGGTTCAGGTTCGATTGGTTTCGGATTTAGAGAGGTCCAAGCGGTATTATGCGGATGTGCTCGGCTGTGACGTGTCGGACGTTTGGGCGGTAAGGGATGATTTTGCCCTCGGCTTCAAATTGATTCAGGCGGCAAAGGCGGAAGATGTCCGTCCCAACCCCTCCGGGAACAACAAGATGGTTCCATGGGACACTTACGCATATGTCGAAACGCATGAAGAACTGGATCAATTGTATGAGCATTTCAAAGCTAGAGGAGCGCAGTTCATTCAGGAGCCTGTGCTGGAACATCAGGGATGGGGGGACTGGAAAGACTTCGTGCTGGTCGATCCGGATCGGTATGCGATTGCTTTCGGATCAGGCAAAAAGGGGTCATAGTGCCGAAATGACAGCTGTTCCCGGTAAGGGGGCAGCCATTTTTCTATATTGGAGGATAGTTATGAATACACAGCAGGTGCTGGACCGTTTGACACAGCTTTTTATTACCGAGCTGGGAGCACCGTTGACCGGTTTATATCTGCACGGCTCGCTGGCGATGGGGTGTTACCGTCAAGACCGGAGCGATATCGATCTCCTGGCGGTCATTGAAGAGAAGCTCGACCCCGAGGTTTGGACTCGGCTCGCCCGAGGCCTTCTTGAGCTTCACGGGCTGATGCCGGGGCACCGCGGGATGGAAGTCAGCGTCATTCTCAGGCAGTACGCCGGGGAGCCGCTGCACCCGACACCGTTTGAATTCCATTATTCGGAGGCTCACCGGGAGCGGTATGAATCTGATGCGCAGTATGTATGCGGCGGTTATGAAGACCCTGATCTTGCGGCCCATATGATGGTCATTTATCACCGTGGGATAACGCTGTATGGGGAGCCCGCACAGTCCGTGTTCAGGCCGGAGAAAGAGATGTACATCCGGTCGATCTGGTCCGATGTCGAGCATGCCGAAGAGAAGATCGCCGAGGCGCCGGTATATTATACGCTTAATCTGTGCAGAATTTTGCAATTTTTGCGGGAAGGCGAAGTTTCCTCCAAAAAGGAAGGCGGCGAATGGGGACTCGCGGCCCTTCCGCCTGCGTATGAAACGCTCCTGCGCCAGTGTCTTCTTCATTATGGAGGACAGACGGATGAAGTGAGCGTGGAACCTCGGATGCTTCAGGCTTTTGCTCGGGATATGCTGAACGCGATTAAGCAGCGGATGACGGAGGAGGGGATTCGTCCCTGATTATCCGATCGTAGGCAAATGTTGCGCACTTGCTCCTATCATCCATTTCAATTCGTTATTGATAGATTCATAGGCTTTCGTACAGGCCGGGTTCAATGAATACTGGACGGAACGTGGAAGTAATGGTTAAATTTTCATATGAATGGTTCACACCCCGCTGCCGGAGGAACGACGATGAAGCGATTTTTGATCGGGCAATACGGCTCGTTTGACGAGCAAAAGATGGAGCGCGATTTCAGAGACGGCTTTTACGGAATCGAGGCTTGTTTGTTTGAAAATGAAGCGGACACGCAGAAGCTCTTGAGCGCCTCCAGAGCGCGGGGCTTCCACATCGGCGTACATTTTCCCCTGCGTGCGGGGAAGTCGCTGCTTCGGGACGCCCTGTTTCTGGATGCGGACAAACATGTCCGTGATGAAGCGCTCCGGCTGATCCGTGACGAGCTCGACTATTTAAGGAGCGTACGGCCGGGTTACGTGTTGTTCCATTATCCGAAGCCCGTCATCCTGGATGACCGGGTGAACTGGGACAAATGGCATTTTTCCGACAGAACGGAGTATGTCTATGATAGCGATTATTCGCTTGAAATGTTTGCGGAGCGCAGCGATCAGCTTTTTGCCTGGCTTAGCGCCGCTTCCCGAGATTACGGCTTCACGCCGGTTCTGGAATTCGATGCGCTGAATTCTTATATTTATGAGCATGACGTGCTGGAAGCGCTGCTGAAGAAGTACCCGGACATCCGGCTGTGCCTGGATACGGGAAGGCTGTTTTTGCAGCAGAACGTGGACCCTTCTTTTCAGGCCCTGCCGGTCATCCGCAAATATGCGAAGTATGCGGAGGTTATCCACCTGTGGAATCTTCAGTACACGAAATCGTCCGTCAAACTGCGCTACCCGGTGCTGCCGGAACAGCGTCCTGAGGACGGATGGGCCCCGATTGGAGATTATTTAACCGTTATCCGCGAGGAAAACTCGCAAGTCAAAATTCAGTTCGAGCATCGCTCCGACCTGGTCAGCCATGAGGATCTGCAGCGCTGTTATGAATGGGTAGCCGAATGTTTGCGCAGCACCCATCCCAGCTGATGATGACTGGAAGCTTGGAAGGGGAGGAGCCGATGAACAGACCCCGGCTTATTTTGGATGTCGCCGGTGTCATTGCAACGAACCTCTCGCCTGGATTTTGGGAAGAGGCCGCCATGGCAGGGGGAACGAGTTATCGTCAGTTAAAAGACAGCTTCAGCCGGGAAATTCGCGAGTCGTTCTGGACAGGCGGCATCTCCATCGAGCAGTTTAGGGACTGGCTTGCCGGGCATGGACCAGATCTGAGCATGGAACGGCTTAGCGCACTGGCGATGAGGTATTTGCAACCCCTCCCCGCTTTGGGGCGTATTGCCACATGGAGCAGGAACGCAGATATTCACCTGCTGAGTAACCACCGGGAGGAATGGCTGAGCGGGCTGCTGGCACCCGTCAAGGAGCAGGTGAAGAGCCTTACCATATCCAGCAGAGCAGGGTATTGCAAGCCGGATCCCCGCATTTATCAGCTCGTATGCGAGCAGCTCGGCGATGGGGGAGGACCCCACATTTATGTGGACGATCAGGAGAAAAATTTGATCCCTGCCAGGGCATTGGGCTGGCATACGGTGATCGCGGATCCCGAAGGCCGCTGGATGGAGGAAGTTTCGCAGCTGCTGAAGCAGCAGCGATAAGGAAAGGGTGAGCGGCGTGTCGAACGATTTTTATTGCGACGAGGTGCTAAACGGCAAAACGCAGGTCAACCGCGTGTATGAGACGGATCAGGTGCTCGCTTATCATCATACGCGTCCTTATTATGAGCATCATGTTGTGGTGATCCCGAAGATTCATGTAGGATCGCTGATATCCGGAGAAGAGGAGAATACCGAACAGCTGCTGCTCGAAGTTCTAAGGGTAATTAAGAAGGTCGCCTCGGACATGGTGCGGCAGACGGGAGCAGCCAAGGTCGTCACTAACTTAGGAGACTACCAGGAATCCAAACATATGCATTGGCATGTCGTGAGCGGCCAAACGATACGATGAAAGGAAGCGTAAAATGATGGAACAATGGTCTTACAAGACGGTGAAGTATAAAACAGGAGGCTTTTTGGGCGGCAAGGTGGACGAGGAGGAATTTGAGGATTTGCTGAACAGCTACGGCTACGAGGGCTGGGAGCTGGTATCGTGCTTTGACACGAGCGTATCCCAGGGACAGTCGCGGGACGTCATCGCCATTTTCAAACGGAAAGTATAATGCTTGACATTAAACCCTGACGCACAGGGTTTTTTCTTTCTTGAAGGAGCGAAGGCGGGCGCAGCAATATGAACACTAGGCAAAAGGAGAAGATGGTACATATGGATCAACGGATCATTGAAGAGGCGAAGCAACTGGCAATCGCCGCAGCCAAGGAAGCGGGAGCGATCGCGAAGGCGTATTTTGACAAGCTGGAAAAAGTTGACCAAAAAGGGGATAACGGCGACCTCGTCACGGTGGTGGACCATTTGGCCGAGGAGCGGATCCTTGAGCATATCCGCAGCACATTTCCGGATCACCGGATCCGGGCCGAGGAATCGGGAGATCATGGCCAGCGCAGCGACTGGCTGTGGCTGGTGGACCCTTTGGACGGAACGAACAACTATGCGATCGGCCTGCCTGCGTTCTCCTGCTCGATTACGCTGATGCACCAAGGGCAGCCTGTCGTGGCGGTGGTTTACGAACCGATGATTGACCGTCTGTTCGTGTCCACTCGTAACGGTGGAACAACCTGCAATGGGCAGCCCGTAACGAACGGGCCTGCACCGGCGTTTAATAAAGCAACGGTCGCCTGGATCCAGGGACATGTGGTAGGCAGCGACGAACGCGCCACCCGGCTTAGAAACCACATTGACCTGCATACGAAGCGGATGATGCGGCTGTGGGCGCCGACCCTGCAGTGGTGCATGCTGGCGAGAGGGAACATCGATGCCATCATTTTGTATAACTCCGAAGGGGAGGACCTCTATTCCGGCGTTCTGATCGCGAAGGAAGTGGGGATGCTGGTCATGGACTTTGAAGGAAAACCATTTGAAGCCATGACGGAGGAGCCTTACCTGATCGCTTGTCATCCAGAGAACCGGGATTACTTTTTGAATATGGTAGCGGAAGGATTGGGCGCCCGTTAGAAGCTTGCCGCAGTGGCAGTTAGCAGCCCCAAGGTGACGCATACTGAACCGGCGGCAGAAGGGAAGTGGGCAATGGTTTATTTTATCATGGGAATCGTTGTGTTTCTTGCCGGGGGGCTGATCGCAACCTGGGTGTTTGGCCCCTGGGGGACCGTTCTGGCCCTTCTGGTTATGGTCGGCCTGCTGAGCTATTTGTACGGCATGGTGGAGGACTTGAGGGCAAGGGTGAGCTTTTTGGAAAGGAAGCTGGGCGTATCGGAAGAGGATGATTACCGGATGAGCGACGAGGACATTGAAGCGGAGCTCGAACGGGAGCTGGCCGAGGAACCTGGCAGTGCGGAAGAAGCGGAAAAGGGGCGCAGTCCTACCCAGAGGGAGGAATAACGGGCATGACGCCAAGGGCGATTAGCCCAGACAACCATAAAAAGGAGTTGAACGCGAATGGATCAACCGCTTACGATCAAGATCGATGAAGTAACATTTCAATTGAAAAAGCCGCATCCGCTGGAATGGCTGCCCGCCTGGGGCAAAGTGTTTGCGGTGTTTGACAAGCAGGACTCCGGCAACCTTTCGTTTGGCGTGGAAAAGGATGGGGTCAGACGGTTCATCAAGTACGCCGGAGCGGCTACCACGGAGTTCGAGGGGGAACCGGCGGACGCCATTCTGCGTTTGAAGCAGGCTGTTCAAGTTTACGAAGATTTGGATCATCCGAGCTTGGTGCGGCTGCTGAGCCATTTTGAAGCCGGGCCCGGCTACGCCGCCGTATTTGAATGGTTTGACGGGGAGTCGCTGCACCCTCATTGGGCATTTCCGCCTCCGGCCAAATATGAAGACCCGAGGTCCCCGTTTTATCGTTACCGCAGGCTGCCGCTGGAGAAGCGGCTGGCGTCCTACAGGGCTATACTTGATTTTCATGTCCACGTCGAGGAAAAAGGGTACATAGCGGTTGATTTCTATGACGGAAGCGTTCTTTACGATTTTGCCGCCGACATGACGAAAATCTGCGATATCGACCTGTACCAGAAAGGCCCTTTTGAGAACCGGATGGGCAGGCTGTGGGGATCGTCCCGCTTTATGTCCCCCGAGGAGTTTGAATACGGCGCTGCGATTGACGGCATCACTAATGTGTATAATATGGGGGCGACAGCCTTTTTCATCTTTGGCGGGGAGCTGGACCGCTCCTATGACCAATGGGATGCCGGCAGGTCCCTGTATGACATTGCGCTGAAGGCGGTTCATGCCGAACGGGCAGGGCGGTACGCTTCTGTGGCCGACTTCGCGTCTGCCTGGGATAAGGCTCTCCAAGAGCCAGATGGCGACTGATGCCGAAAGCGAATCACTCATTCGTTTTGGTTTTGGTCGCGGACATGGACACAAGCAGGCGTTTTTGGCGGCATGGTACAATAGAAACGCACAAAACAACCGGATGATGCCTTTTGCATGACATTGATTGAGGCACGCTGACGCCGTTTATATCACTTTACTGAAAGAAGGGTACATCTTGTCTTACGAATGGATTTTGTTTGATGCGGATGAAACGCTGTTCGATTTTAAAATGTCGGAGAGCCACGCGCTGAACCAGCTGCTCACCAGCTGCAGCCTGGACGCGAATGATACGGAAATAACGGGCTGCTATAAAAGGATCAATGAGGAGCTCTGGCGCGAATTTGAGCAGGGACGGATCAGCTCGGCGGAGCTCCGGGTCGAGCGCTTTCGCCGATTCGGCCGCGAGCAGGGGCTGAGCGACGATGCCGAGGAATTGAGCAGACGTTACCTGGGATCGCTCGCCGAAGGCGCGTTTATTTTGGCGGGTGCGCTGGACATCTGTCTCTATCTTAAGGAGCACGGTTACAAAATGGCCATCATCACGAACGGCATTAAAGAGGTGCAGTTCGGACGGATCGGCCGCTCCGACCTGAAGGACTTTTTCGAGGCGGTCATCGTCTCCGAGGATACGGGATTCCAGAAGCCGCAGGCGGGCATTTTCGAGCATGCCTTCCGGGTGATTCAGGAGGACCGCAAGGATAAAATGCTGATGGTCGGCGATTCCCTCACCTCTGACATTCAGGGAGGCAACCATATCGGCATCGACACGTGCTGGTACAACCCGAACCGCCTGCCCAACGAAACCGCCATCGTCCCGACTTATGAGATCCACGATCTGGCGGAGATCAAGGACATTTTGGAGATGAAGGGCTGACCGGGCTTGTCGGCTCCTTCATTCACGAAAGCGCTTGAAGAATTTACAACAATTTGACTCGGCTGTAACGAATTTGTGACGATTTGGCCCCGGCTGTGGCTTACAATAAAGTTACATCACAGAGCCCTCTCGCAGCGTTTGAAAACAATCCCGCAGGGTAATGGTTGATATGGATAGAAATCATGATTCCATAAAGGAGATATTTTCAAATGAAAAAAAAGATGACCGTATTCGCTTCCCTGATGATCGTTTTTCTGCTGGGGCTGGTAGTGACTTCAACGAGTGCAGTCGGGTCTGATAACGAATATAAGCCGGTTCCGCAAACCGAGGATACGGTGACGGCGATGCTGTCCACCATTGGGGACAAGAACGGCCACCTCTACGTGACGGTGGATCCGATCGAATGGTACGAGGGCGCGGCGGCAGACAAGAAGTTCCTTGAACGGGAGCCGGACGCCGAAGAGCTGGGCGGCGCTCCTGACGGGTATTACATTGTCAACGACGATGAGACGCTGGAGACGTACGAAATCGCTCCGGATGCTGAAGTGCTGATGCAGCTGTATGATCATGACGGAACCTATGAAGGAATGAACATTCAGTGGAACGAACCGGTCAGCTTGAACAAATTTTTGGCGATTTACCATAACGACAAGCTGCTGGACATCCGATCTTTTCCGTTTCATTTGACGGTGAAGGACGGCAAAGTCGTCAAAGTGGTGCAGCAGTATATTCCATAAATCTCGGGTAAAAGAAAATCCAGTGCCGCCGAGGGCACTGGATTTTTTGCTTGTAATGGCAGTCTGCAGGGCAGCCGGGCGCGAGGCACGGCAAGCCCCGTTACAGATGCGTTCCGCCGCTGGCGTCCAGCAGCTGGCCCGTGATCCAGCGGCTGTCGTCCGAAGCCAGGAAGGCGGCGATATCGGCGACATCTTCCGGCTGTCCCCACCGCTTGAAGATCGAGAAGTTCGCGCCAAACTCGCGGCCTTCCGGCGTCTGCAGCGTCTCGGCATTCATCTCGGTCTCCACGAATCCCGGCATGATCGCGTTGATCGTAATGCCGCGGGAGCCAAGCTGAGTCGAGAGGTTCAGGGTCAGCGTATTGATTGCCCCTTTGGACATGCTGTAGGCGGGAATCACCGGCAGCGAGATCCGGGTCGTCGCGGAGGAGATGTTGATGATCCGCCCGCCGTCCCGCAGCCGCGGCAGTGCTTGCTGAATGACGAAAAACGGTGCCTTGACGTTCACGTTCATCACCTCATCGAAGGCTTCCTCTGTCGTTGCTTCGATGGGAAGAGAAAGGCCGATGCCCGCATTGTTCACAAGGATGTCCAGGCCGGGGCTGCCTGTTTGATTCTGCAGAAGGCCATCCAGAGCTTCATACATCTCCGGAATGCCACGAACGGATCTGAAGTCCGCCCCGAGGAGCAGCGCCGTTCCGCCCTGCTGCTCGATCTCGCGGGCGACCGCCTCGGCGGCGGGGCGGTTCTTTCCGTAATGTAGAACCACCAGCGCCCCTCCGGCGGCCAGGCGCAGCGCGATGGCCCGGCCGATGCCGCGGCTTGCTCCGGTAATCAGTGCCGTTTTTCCAGTCAATCTATTCATGTATTGTCAACTCCTCATCGGTTTAACAGGGCTGTGACCTGCTTGAGTCATTTATAGCATGAGAGGGATTTTGAGATGTTGCTCTCCCATTCGGGCATATGCCCGTCCCGACCGATGAACAACACAAAAAAAGCATCAGCCGGGTATACAAACCGGTTGATGCCTTTCGATGATTTGCGCACGACTAAAAAATGCCCATGCTCAGATACCGTTCTCCGGTATCCGGCGCAATGCACAGCACACGTTTGCCGGGTCCCAGACGCCGGGCTACCTGCAGCGCGGTCCAGACGGAAGCGCCGGAGGAGGGGCCGACCAGGATGCCTTCTTCGGCGGCAAGCCTGCGTGTCGTTCCGATGGCATCTTCGTCGCTGACCTGAAAAATTTCGTCGTAGACGTCCGTGTTCAGGATCGGCGGGATGAACCCGGGGCTGGTGCCCACCAGCTTATGCGGTCCCGGCTGGCCGCCGGATAGCACGGGCGAGCCTTTCGGCTCGGCGACAAAGATGCCGATGCCGGGGAGTCTCTCCCTCAGCACTTCGCCCGTGCCGGTAATGGTGCCGCCAGTGCCCGCCGTTGCGACGAAGGCATCCAGCCGCCCTTCCATCTGCTCCAGAATTTCCAGAGCCGTCGTGCGGCGGTGGATATTCGGGTTGGCCCGGTTCTCGAACTGCTGAGGAATGAAGCTGCCTTCAATTTCCCGGTGCAGCTCCTGCGCCTTGCGAATGGCGCCGGGCATCCGCTCCGCTGCGGGCGTCAGCACCACTTCGGCTCCATACGCCTTCAGCAGATTGATCCGCTCCTTGGTCATGTTGTCGGGCATCACCATAATGGCGCGGTATCCTTTGGCCGCCGCGTTCATCGCCAGCCCGATGCCGGTGTTGCCGCTCGTCGGCTCGATAATAGTCGAGCCCGGCTTCAGCAGGCCGTCCTGCTCCGCCTGCGCGATCAAATTATAAGCGGCCCGGTCCTTGACGCTTCCGCTAGGGTTGAAGTATTCGAGCTTCACGTACACGTCGGCATCCTGTTCTCCCGCCAAACGGCGGAGCTTGACCGCCGGGGTATCGCCGATGAGCTCGGTAATATTTTGCACAACTTTCGGTCCAGTCATGGGGTCCATCTCCTTGTCAGTTCATCAGCCGGTTCACAGCTTCTAAGCTTTCCGTTCATTATAGAACTTCGGCAGGGAGATCACAACGTAGAGGCAGCGGAAGGAGATACCGGCGAGGGCAGCGTGAAAGGCTTTATGGCCGGCTTAAAGAACGCTTTTATCCCTGGCTTTGGCTGCCGCTGACGCTTTGGATATTTTCGCGGGCAGGACAAAGAACAGCAGCTGCATCAATGCGAAAATCAGCAGGGCGATTCCCTCCTCCGCCAGCAAATATAAGGGGTGCGGGCCGAGAAAGTCCAGAATCGAAGCGGTCGGCGGCTTGTGCATCAGAAACATGTAGTTGGACCCCAGCATCCAGTTGATGACGCCAACTCCAAGTGCAAGAACGTTCAGAAAAATCATCGTCCAGCCGATAGATCTCCAGGTGGGCTGAAGCTTTTCGACCCAGGTCATGTACAGGGATGCTAGAATGATGAGCATATGAGCCGCGAAGAATTGAAAGAACCGGAAATGAGGGTAGGCAAAATCCAGGCTTGGGGTGATGAGGGCCTGAAGGGCGCCGCCGATCCCGGCGAAGAACAGGATTTGATAGAGGAAGCGGCTGCGGACGGCCAGCATGACGACCGAGAGCAGCAGCGTAATGCTGCACAGCTCGAGCGGCAGCGTGGACTTGATGTTCCAGTAGCCTTCTGTTATGTTCCATATGTCGAGTGCGATTTCGGAGGCGATCAGACAGGCGATGATCAAATAACGGACCGTCTGTCTGGCCGGCACGCTGTCCTGAAGGCGGATTCTGCCCAGGAACAGCAGGATGCAGGCGAGCACGAAGACCGTCAGCGCAGCAAGGTGCGGGCCGGAAAACATGACGAACGAATGGCTCATACATTCATGCTCCTTTGCTACTAAAGATCGTAAAGCTGACGCATATCTCTTATCATATCCACTTTCTGGAATATCGCAAGATCTGAAGGACGCCTCCTTCAATCGGGTATAGGTATGGTAAGCGGATTTATACTTGGAAAATTATTGTTGGTCAATACTATGGATGGAGTCGATGGCTATGGATGAGACGATAACCCCCGCCGAGCGGGTTCGAATCGGACTTTCCGGCTGGGGGGATCATGACGACATTTACGAAAAGGGAACCAAGGCGGGTGAGAAGCTGGGGATGTACGGCAACGTGTTCCCCATCGTGGAGATGGACAACTCCTTCTATGCGACTCCCTCGCCGGAGCGTATGGAGAAATGGGCTGCCCAAACGCCGGATTCCTTCGGTTTTGTGGTGAAAGCCTATCAGGGAATGACCGGACACGCCCGGGGCAAAAGCCCTTATCCTGATTCCAAGACGATGTTTCAAGCGTTCCGGGAATCTGCGGAGGTGCTGCGCCAGGCCGGCAAGCTGAGCGCCGTGCTGTTTCAGTATCCGCCGTGGTTTGACTGTGAGCGCAAGCATGTGGACATACTGCGCCGGACCCGCGAGTGGATGGACGGATTTCCGCTGGCGTTGGAATTCCGTCATCAGAGCTGGTTTGCCGGGGAGATGAGGGAGAAGACGCTGGCCTTTATGAAGGAAGAAGGATGGATTCATACCGTCTGCGACGAGCCTCAGGCCGGAGAGGGATCGGTGCCGCTCGTTCTGGAAGCGACCCGTGAAGACGTGTCGCTTGTGCGGCTGCATGGCCGCAATACGGCGGGATGGCATTCCAGCGGTCAGCCCAATTGGCGGGAGGTCCGGTATTTGTACAGGTACAGCGACGAGGAGCTTGAGGAATGGAAGGAGCATATCGGGAAGCTGCTGGAGAAAACCCGGGAATGCTGGGTCATTTTTAACAACAATTCGGGCGGGGATGCGGCGGACAATGCAATTCAGCTGATGGACATGCTCGGCATGAAGACCCCGGAGAAGCCTCCGGGACAGCTGTCGCTTTTTGGCGAAGGGGAGCTGTAAATATTGTCATATACGAGAATGGGTGACAAACTTGATCCATCTGTTTTTTAGATGATAACTATATTAAATGGTTATTTCAGGTCTGGCTCCGATTTGTTTATAATAGAAATTGAGCCGCTTACATTATCGTGAAATGGCTTACATTGCATTGATTGTTCAGATTTCCGTCCAAATATAGATTGAACAATGAAGCGGTTTATTCATTCTATATGACTATTAAAAAATCAAGGCGGAGGTATCACGTTAACGATGATAACCAATAAGAGAGACGAGCAAGCGCAGGGGGCTTGGGAATCGTATTACGGGCCCAATCTGGGGTACGTCCAGGAACAGTACGAACGTTATGTAAATGATCCGGAATCGGTGGACGAAACGTACCGTAAAGTGTTCCAGCTGTGGGGAGCGCCGCCGATGGCGTCTGCCGAGCTGGAGCCGGCTGCGGCACCGAAATCCGTCGCTTTGGATGGCAACCTGCTGAAGAAGGGCGTTGACGCAGGCAAGCTGGTGTGGAACATCCGCACTTATGGACACCTGGCGGCAGACATTGATCCGCTGGGCATTCTCACCAAAGCCGACACACGGGTGCTTGAGCCTGAGCAGTACGGGCTGAGCCAATCCGACCTGGAAGCATTTCCGGCTTCATTGATCTGGGACGGAGCTCCCGATAACGTGAGAACTGGCTGGGAAGCGATCCAGAAACTGCGTCAAACATATACAGGCACGATTGCTTACGAATTCAGCCACGTCCATGAAGTGGAGGAGCGCGTATGGCTTAACCGCCAGGTCGAGAACCAGTCTGTGGTTCCTTTGAACGCAGAGCAGAAAAAGGCGCTGCTCGAAAGACTGGTGGAAGTAGATCAATTCGAGGAGTTCCTTCACAAAACTTTTGTCGGGCAGAAGCGCTTCTCCATCGAAGGAACTGACACGATGGTTCCGATGCTGGATGAGCTTGTCCGCCACATGGTGGACGAAGGTGCGGAGCATATTTTGATGGGCATGGCTCACAGGGGCCGTCTGAACGTGCTGGCTCATGTGCTCGGCAAGCCTTACGATAAAATTTTCGCGGAATTCCATCACTCCCCGAACAAGAAGATGTTCCCTTCGGAAGGATCGATGGGCATCAATTTCGGCTGGACCGGAGATGTGAAATACCATCTGGGTGCGAACCGCACCGTTGAAGGCGGCGACGTCAAAGCCAAGATCACGCTCGCGAACAACCCGAGCCATCTGGAGTACGTTAATCCGGTGGTCGAGGGCTTTGCCCGCGCCGCCCAGGAGGACCGCACCGAGCCGGGATATCCGCAGCAGGACGTAAACAAAGCCGCGACGGTGCTGATTCATGGGGATTCCGCATTCCCAGGCGAAGGCATCGTGGCCGAGACCTTGAACTTCAACAAGCTGCCGGGCTTCCAGAACGGCGGAACGATTCATATTATTGCGAACAACAACATCGGCTTTACGACGGAGAGTAAAGACTCCCGTTCGACGCATTACGCAAGCGACCTGGCGAAAGGTTATGAAATTCCGATCGTTCACGTGAACGCCGACGATCCCGAAGCGTGCATCAACGCGATGCGCCTGGCCAGCGAATACCGCAACAAGTTCAAGAAGGATTTCCTGATTGACTTGGTCGGCTACCGCCGCTACGGCCACAACGAAACGGACGATCCGGATACGACCCAGCCGCTCGTATACCAGAAAGTGAAGACTCATCCGCGGGTTGCCGCCATTTATGCGGATATCCTGATCAAGGAAGGCGTGATCAGCAAGGAAGAATCCGCGCAGATCATCCAGCAGGTTCAGGAGCGTCTGAAGGCGGCATACGACCGGATTAAGGACAAGGAACAGGATCCAGCCAACTCGTATCACCAGACGCCAGCCGAAGAGCGGATCGCCATGATCAAGACGGCCGTGCCGATTGGCAAGCTGCGCAAGATCAATAAGGATCTGCTGAGCCGTCCGGATGACTTCAACGTCTATCCTAAGCTGCAGCGTATTCTGGAGCGCCGGGAAACCGCACTGAACGAAGGGGAAAAGGTGGATTGGGGTCTTGCAGAGACGCTGGCTTTCGCCTCGATCGTCGCGGACGGCAAGCCGATCCGGCTGACCGGTCAGGACGCCGAGCGGGCCACTTTTGCACACCGCAACCTGGTGCTGCATGATACGAAGAACGGCTCGACTTACTGCCCGATTCACCATCTGCCGGACGCCAAGGCATCCTTTGCAATTTACAACAGCCCGCTGTCCGAAGCCGCGGTGCTCGGATTCGAATACGGCTACAACGTGTACTCGCCGGAGACCTTGGTCATTTGGGAAGCCCAGTACGGTGACTTCTCCAACGTGGCACAGGTGATCACCGACCAATTTATTTCGGCCGGCCGCTCTAAATGGGGACAGAAATCGAGCCTTGTGATGCTCCTGCCTCACGGCTACGAAGGCGCCGGACCGGAGCACTCCAGTGCCCGTCTGGAACGGTTCCTGCAGCTCGGCGGGGAAGAGAACTTTACGGTAGCGAACGTTACGACGGCAGCCCAGTACTTCCACTTGCTGCGCCGGCAAGCCGCACTGACCGAAAGCGAAGATGCGCGTCCGCTGATCTTGATGTCGCCGAAGAGCCTGATCCGGAATGCCCGCGTGGCTTCCAGCCCGGCCGAATTCGCCGAAGGCTCCTTCAAGCCTGTGCTGGAACAACCGGGTCTGGGCGCACGTCCGGAGCGCGTTGAGCGCATCGTCCTGTGCAGCGGCAAGATTGCCGTTGAGCTGGAGGAGGCACTGGAGAAGAGCGGCGAGGCGAACGAATGGCTGCACATCCTCCGTGTGGAGCAGCTGTATCCGTTCCCTGAGAAGGAAGTCGCTGGCATTCTGGCCCGCTTTACGAACGTGAAGGAAATTTTGTGGGTACAGGAAGAGCCTGAGAACATGGGAGCATGGCGCTACATCGAGTCCAAGCTCCGCAAGGTGGCGCCGAAGGATACGCCGGTGAACTACAACGGCCGTCCGGAACGCTCCAGTACGGCGAGCGGCTTCCAACAAGTACACGCCTTCGAGCAGCAGCAAATCGTTGCGGCAGCATTAAATCAAAAATCCATTAAACATAACATCACTCTGGGGAGGTAGCGGCAGTGAGCGATATTACAGTACCGGCAATGGGAGAATCCATCACAGAAGGAACGATTTTTAAATGGCATGTGGAGGAAGGCCAGGCAGTCAGCCAGGGCGACGTCCTCCTCGAACTTGAAACGGATAAGGTCAATTTGGAAATCAGTGCCGAAGAAGACGGCGTGGTGGAGAAGATTCTGAGAAAAGACGGGGATACGGTTCAAATCGGTGAAGTGATCGGACGTATGGGCACCGGCGGCGACGCCAAACCGGCATCCGCACCTGCAGCGAAGGAAGAGGCGCCGCAGGCTCAGCAGCCTTCTGCACCGGCTGCGGCACCAGCCCAACCGGCAGCGCCGGCAGCAGCCGAGCCTGCACGTTCCGGCGATGGCGAAGGTTACCTCGCCGCGTCGCCGGCGGCACGCAAGCTGGCCCGCGAACAGGGCATCGACCTGGATCAGGTATCGAGCCGGGATCCGAAAGGCCGCATTTATCCGGACAACGTGAAGAACCATGCAGAAGCTCCGGCAGCGCCACAGGCTGCTGCACCGGCGCCGCAGGCAGCCGCTCCAGCAGCGGTTTCCCAGCCGGGCAAACCGGCGGAACGCACACGCATGTCCCGCCGCCGCGCGACGATCGCCAAACGCCTGGTGGAAGCGCAAAGAACGGCCGCCATGCTGACAACCTTCAACGAGGTGGACATGACGGCGATCATGGACATCCGCAAGCGCCGCAAAGATGCTTTCAAAGAGAAGCATGACATCGGCCTCGGCTTCATGTCCTTCTTCACCAAAGCGGTGGTGGGTGCGCTGAAGAAGTTCCCTCACCTGAACGCGGAGATCGACGGGGAAGACATTATCGTGAAGAAATACTACGATATCGGTATCGCCGTATCGGCCAAAGAAGGCCTCGTCGTACCTGTCGTACGTGATGCCGACCGCCTCAGCTTTGCCGACATCGAAAGAGAGATCGCCACGCTGGCCGGCAAGGCGCGCAGCAATACGCTGGCGCTGTCTGAGCTCCAAGGCGGAACGTTCACGATCACGAACGGCGGAACCTTCGGTTCCCTGCTGTCCACGCCGATCCTGAACGCACCACAAGTTGGTATCCTGGGCATGCACAACATCCAGCTTCGCCCTGTTGCCATCGACGCCGAGCGGATGGAGAACCGTCCAATGATGTATATCGCGCTGTCCTATGACCACCGGATCGTCGACGGCGCTGATGCCGTACGCTTCCTGGTGACGATCAAAGAGATGCTGGAAGATCCGGAATCTCTGCTGCTCGAAGGTTAATATCATATTTTACCTGAACGTATACAACGAAACGGACTGCCTGCAGGCAGTCCGTTTTTTCGTGCGTGTGAGGAGAGGCAGCAATAAGCATTTCATTCCAAACTGAGGGAGGAAATTAGCATGTGGCCATCGATTCGATCATTTCTGGCTATTCCAGACCATTTAACGGGGAAGAACGTCAATATCGCCGTCATTGACGGCATTTTCCCGCACCATCCTGACATTGCATCAAACAAGCGGCGGGACACATATCTGGTCCGTACATCAGACTCTCAGGCGGTGCCTGAACTTCTAGCTGCTGACCAAGGCCCTTGGGATCGAGGGCATCACGGATTAATGAGCGCAGCCGCTGCTGCCGGATCCGGGGAGCTTTCGGAAGGAGAGTATGCTGGGGCAGCACCTGAAGCCCATTTATTTTTGCTCGAAGCAGGAGCGCTCCACACTCCCAAGGATCTTGAAGAGAAAATTGGAGGGGCACTCCTCTGGTTAAAAGCGAACTGGCGCCAATACCGCATTCGCGGGGCTGTTTTGACCGTGAGCGCTTCCAGAGACACCGGGCTGCTGCCTTGGCAGGCTGATCCCGTTCGCAGATTATGCGAGGAGCTGGCCGGCGAAGGGCTGATGTTGGTCTCGGCATGCGGGAATACCCGTGAGCTGATTAGCAACGCACCCGCAGCTGCCCCGTCCGTTTTGTCGGTAGGTGGTGTGATCGTTCCGAAAGATGGGAAGGCGGAGCATGCGCTCCCGTATCCCAATAGCAGAGGCGTGACGTTTGAAAATAAGTGGACTCCGGAAATTTTGGCCCCTGCCGCTAATATCATGCTGCCCACTCCGTTCCAGTCCAGAGAGGAATTTCTGAATCATTTCACTGCCTCATCCGATTCTTTGCCTTGGGGCTATGCCAGGACAGAAGGAACCTCCTTTGCGGCCCCGATGATCTTGGGAGCTGCCGCTTGCATTTGGGAGGCTAGACCAAACTGGTCTTCCCGGCAGGTGAAGTCTGCTCTACTGGCGACCAGCCGAGCCTCGCTCCCGATATGGAACAAACTCCAGGCAGGCGTTGTTGATGTCTATGCAGCTGTGAACTTTGATCATGGAATCGAGCAAATACAGGGGGAGGGGGCTTACGCTTGTTGGCAACGGTGGAAAAGAAAAGGGTTGGCCGACAGGCTGCAAGCGTTGCAGAGTGGTGACACCGATAAAGTGATGAAGTCGCTGCTCTCCTTTTACTCCGATGCCGCCCTAATCGAACTGAAACAACCACTGTATAAATGGCTTCAGCATCCCGATGAAAAAGTTCGCTGCGTGTCTGCCCTGCTGCTGTCGGAACATCCGGAGTGGTACACGACCAAATTGGTACGGGAGGTGCTGCGGGACCCAAGTCCCCATGTTCGCATGGCTGGGGTGTATGCGATCCAGAGGCACCCAGAATGGTGGGATGAGATCACAGAGGAACTCGTTCCATTGCTTGGGGACCCGAGCTTAGATATTCGGTATTGGGCTGTCCGTCTCGCAGCAAACATCAACGATCCACTGTTTGTCCGGCCCTTGATCGCGGGATTAGCTGAGGAAGCAAATCATCAACGGGCTTCCACCTTTGGCGAGCGCTGCAATGCACTGGAACGGATTACAGGTGTACAATTTCCACCCATACCGGAGTGGAGGGAAGGGCAGGGCACCTATTCCGAGCGAAGCACCGAGGCACGCCTGTCCATGACCCGCCGGTGGGAAAATTGGCTGAAGACGCAGGGTGACCAACACAAATAAAGCAGAAGCACCCTCTGGGGTACCCCTGCTGAAATATCAAATACGCTCACGGTATACTTTTGGAAAATATGTTCAGATTCCCCCGAAGGCATGGTACTATCAAAATACGCGCCCCGCGGTCTTCTATGTTAACAGGACAATGGATGGATCGATGTATTGTTGAGGCGTTCGAGCTTGCGGATAATTTCCTTCTGCCACCGGGTGTCTTGCAGCTGCTTCGCCAGGTTTAAAAGGTCAAGATAATCGTCAACCCGCAAGGAAGCGTATTTTTGATCAGGGGCTTTCACCATGGTCGTCGACTCCTTATGATATGTTAATGAATGATAACTCGAGATCATTGTATCACACATTCATTCTCAATGATAATCTTTCTCACTAATTTTTATGAAAAAATTGTTGAATTCGATTCAGTGGAGGAGACCTGCCGATGAACAAACCGTTGAAATGGCTGGAGTGGGCCAAACAGATTCAAGCCGTTGCCCAGACAGGATTGGCATACTCGCGGGACGTATATGACCTGGAACGCTTTGAACAGCTTCGGGCACTGAGCGTAGAGATTATGCGGGAGTACACCAATGTTGAGACCGAACTGTTGACGGCACTTTTTGCCGGGGAAGACGGATACGCCACACCGAAGGTGGATGTGCGAGGGGTGATTTTTCAGGAAAATCAAATTTTGCTTGTCCGCGAAAAGGCCGAAGGGGAATGGTCGCTGCCAGGCGGTTGGGCGGATATCGGGCTGTCGCCTTCCGAAATTGCCGTGAAGGAAGTACGGGAGGAGTCCGGATTTGTGGTTACACCGACCCGGCTCCTGGCCGTGCTCGACAACCTGAAGCATAATCCGCCGGGCCCGTATCATGTGTATAAAATATTCATCGCCTGCGAAATCACCGGCGGCGAAGCGGCTGAGGGGGTAGAGACGAGCGGCGTTCAGTTTTTTGCAGAGGACGACCTTCCCGCCCTTTCGCAAATCCGTAATACGGATGAGCAGATCAGGCTGATGTTTGAATTGATGCGGCATCCGGACAAGGCCCCCGTCTGGGATTAAACATAGCACAAAGACAGGAAAGGATTACATATGCTGCAGACGTTTTTGACTACAGTGTACCAGGTGTTCCTCCCGATATCGCTGCCGGTAATCGGAGGGGCGCTGATCAAGCATTTTAAGCCGATCGATACCAAGCCGATCTCCACGCTGTCCCTGTACCTGCTGAGTCCGGCTCTTATTTTCGAAACGCTGATTGGGGCCGACATCAGCTACGGTGAGATTACGGATACGGTTCTGTTCACGATCCTTAATATGCTGCTGCTGTGGGGGATTGCCGTAGGGATTGGAAAAGCGTGTTCGCTCCCGGCCGCCGAACGGTCAGGCCTCACGCTGACGGCGCTGTTTACGAACTGCGTCAATTATGGTCTGCCGCTGGTGCTGCTGGCTTTTGGGCAAGCGGGGCTGGATAAGGCATCAGTGTACGTTATTCTGCAGATCATCATCGTGAATACGCTGGGCGTGTATTTTGCCGCACGTTCGCAGTTTTCCGTAAAGCAGGCGGCACTGTCGATCTTCAAACTGCCGTCGATCTACGCGGCTGTGCTCGCCGTGATTTGCCGGACAACGCATGTGGAGCTGCCGCAGGAGCTGAATCAAGGAATATCGATGATTTCGGGTGCGTATTCCTCGGTGGCTCTGTTTATTTTGGGGGCGCAGATGGTCAGTGTCAGGAGCGGGAAGTCGGCTTATACGGCAGCGATGAACAAAGCTTTCTACGCCGGTTTGGCGATGCGCCTGGTGATCTCGCCGGTGGCGTCCGCACTGCTCTTATACCTGCTCGGCATTCATGGCGTATTGTTTAACGTTATGCTGGTGCTCAGTTCCATGCCGGCCGCAGTTAACGCGGTCATATTGGCCGAGCAGTTTGATGCGGCCCCCAAAGTCGTGACCCGGTGCATATTATGGACGACGCTCGCTTCCTTTGTGCTGCTGCCGCTGATGATTGGATGGCTTGGTTGATGGGGCAGAAAGTATGCGTTAGTATTGCGCTACGGCCGCTTGCGGTATTTTAAAATGCAGCCGATCATAATCAGCATCAGCACCAGAGACAGCGTATTGGTGATCAGAAACGGAATGCCGACACCGCCCTGTGCGATATGAACGGCATAGACCTCCATCAGGCCGATGCCGGCTACGAGCGAGCCGAACGTTTTCAGGCTCAGATCCGCGACCGATTTGGTCCGGATGACCTGAATAATTTGCGGAATCCAGCCGAACGCCAAAATAAATCCGCCGATGAGCTGCATGACTGCATAAATCATGGCTAACGCCTCCCTTTATGGGGCTATTATATGCCCGGCGGGCTCGTGTCCGTGAATGGACCGGGACAGGTCTGGTACAATAAAGAATAGGATGGATGAATGAAAGGATGACAACATGCTGACGATAACGGAATACGAAGCGGAGAAGATCAAGGACCCGTTCCGCATTTTGCAGGGAACCCGCTATGAATTCAAGCTCGACATCGAGGTGCCTGATGACGATGAGCTTTATACGGAGAATGGACTTTATGTCCGGGTCATTTACAAGGTTGACGAAGACCAATCCGCGATCGTGAAATACGAAATTTATGAAAAAACGACGGGGCAGTATCTCGATTTTGACCTGGAGGAGGACGAAGTGGAGCTGCTCGAAAACTTCTGCCGGGACCACCTGGACGAGGTCGACGAATAACTCTGCGAGCCTCCGCAACTGGAGTGGAGTGATCACGTCATCCGCTGCCGGGTACATTACATATAGGATGAATCTGGGGAGTGATGAGGATGAAGCATACGGTACAGACGGTTCCCTACGGGTACGAGCCTCCGGTGCAAAAGCGTAAGGGGACGCTCATTTATTACGATACGTTTGAAGAGACTGATGAAGAAGGTCTGAATGAAGCGGAGTCTCTGGCCGGCGTGCTATCCTTTTCCAAGCTGGTGCTGTATCCGCTGCATGAGGAGACGGTGCGGAGAATGACCAAGGAACCGGTCAGTCCGTATTACAAACGGGAGAAACGGCTGGAAGCCTGGAGATCTGAAGGGCACGGGAAGACGGTCATCGAGAACTGGGAGGGGCGCCGGAAAAAATACACGCCGGTGGAAGCCGCCCTTCGCCATCTGACGGAGAAATATCCTGCGCCGCATTTTCTGCTGTTGACGCCGGAGATGGCGAATCAGTTTGCCAGCTACAGTACCTTTGGGGAATGGATCGTCAAGCTGAGGCTGCTGCTGACGGAGGAGCCGGAGACGGTGCATCCGAAGCTTGAGCAGTACAGCCACCGCTGGGATACCGCTCAAGGGGCAGTCTCGAAGCAGCGCTGACCTGGTAAGCCGCGCCGGATCGATTCGATGTTTAACGAACTTTTCACGGGGCGTAGCTCCACAAAAGCTGAATACCGCCGCTAAGCGGCAGTCCGCGGTGCATATGGACCCATCGATCATGGGAGGCGCCTGGCGGACTGCCGACTTTTTTTCGGCCATGAACAAGCGTCCCTTAGTCATAACCGCCTTCAGCTGCCGGCAAGGCCTGATAGGCTTCTTTGGCGTTTACGATGGATTGAATGAAATTTCTTAATTCCAACAACGCGATTGCATCGTTGGACAGTTCGCAATTCCGGTCTGTCCACGAGAACGACTCCGTTTTACCATCGACGGTTACCGTCCACTCATCTTCATTGCTTGGCGACTGGGAGCAATTTCGGCTTGTAGCAAATTTCTTCGGTGCTATGATGTTTATTTCTCTCATTTTGCCGTAAATCTCCCGCATTTCATTGGGGGTGAACTTGAGATGAGCCGTTGCGGTACCTTTCGTAATTAGATCTTTCGTTACGGTCCCTTGAAAGGTGTTTATCTCATTTTTAGTGACTTCGCCATAACCAAAACGGACAACGAAATTAAAATCATCCGGCATGTCTGCAGGCATATCGGCCTCAAGATTTGCCATCTCTGCTGACGGTGCAGCGTTACCTTTATCCAAATCAGAATCCTGAGAGCACCCGGCCAGGAACGTCACAGCGATAAGCAGAGATAACCATCCTCTTTTCATTGCACTCCCTCCCCATGTATCTTTTATGACGAGAACCGGACGGCAAGAGTTGCATCCCATGTTCCGCTTAAGCTGCAACCATCGCTGGCACATTCTGTTTCACCAACAAGAAGTGCACTCCCAGCACGGGCAGAATCCCTTCACCACGGTTGCTCATTCCCGGAAACCCCGGTAAACTTATAATTGGATTGAATCAAGTCATTCTCGAAAGTCATCATGTCTATTCCCTAAAGTCAAAGGTTGAATTTACAAATGTGGCGCAGCCTTGGAAGCTGCATGGGCCGCCGCTGAATTTGCATCGTTAGGAGTTCTTATTTATGAGTGTGGAGACCCCTTCTTTGGAACGGGCACAGGAAATGCTGCAAAAATATTACGGCTATCCCGACTTCCGGGAGGGCCAGAAACATATCGTATCCAGCCTCCTGAAGCATCAGGATACGCTGGGCATTATGCCGACGGGCGGAGGCAAGTCGATCTGTTACCAGATTCCGGCGCTGATGCTGCCGGGCCTGACCCTGGTCGTATCGCCGCTGATCTCCCTGATGAAGGATCAGGTCGATGCGCTGACGGCGATGGGCATCGCTGCTGCATACATCAACAGCACGCTGAGCGGCAAGGAAGTGAACGAGCGGATCCGCGCAGCCAAGCGGGGAGAGCTGAAGCTCCTGTACGTGGCGCCGGAGCGGCTTGAGCTCGACTGGTTCCGCGACGAAATGGCCCAGCTGGAAATTTCCTGCGTGGCCGTCGACGAGGCCCACTGCGTGTCGCAGTGGGGGCACGACTTCCGGACGAGCTACCTGTCGGTAGCTCCGTTCGTGGAAGGGCTGCCTGAGCGGCCTATCCTGGCGGCGTTCACCGCGACGGCTACCCCGGAAGTGACCGAAGACATGGTCCGCCTGCTGAGGCTCCAGGAGCCGGAAGTGTTCGTCACCGGGCTGGGCCGGGACAATCTGGCCATGTCGGTGCTGCGCGGGGAGAACAAGCGCGATTTTGTCATGAGCTACGCCGAGGCGCATAACAGCCAGCCAGGGATTATTTACGCGGCGACGCGCAAGGACGTGGACGATTTGTACCAGCGTCTGAGCAGCGTGGGTTTGGCCGCAGGCCGCTATCATGCGGGGATGAGCGATGAAGAGCGCGCCGCCAGCCAGGAGGCATTTCTGTACGACGACATCCGGGTGATGGTTGCCACCAACGCCTTTGGAATGGGTATCGACAAGTCCAACGTCCGTTACGTGATTCACTACAACATGCCGAAAAACATGGAGGCTTACGTCCAGGAGGCCGGACGCGCCGGCCGGGACGGCGAGCCGAGCCAATGTATTCTGCTGTTCAGCCCGCAGGATATTATTACGCAGAAGTTTCTGATTGAGCAGAACCCGCAGGAAACGGACCGCAAATCGAACGAGTACCGCAAGCTTCAGCAAATGGTCGATTACTGTTATACGACCCGCTGCCTGCGCAGCGCGATGCTGGACTATTTCGGCGAGTCTCACGAGGACAAGCCCTGCGGGATTTGCAGTTCCTGTACGGATGACCGCGAGCTGGTCGATATGACGGTCGATGCGCAGAAAATTTTCTCCTGCGTCCACCGGATGCGCGAACGCTTTGGCGTATCGCTGGTGGCGGCGGTGCTGAAGGGCTCGAAGAATAAAAAGGTGCTGCAGTACGGCTTTGACAGCCTGTCCACTTACGGGACGATGGCGAACCGGACGGAGAAGGAAATTTCCGAGATCATTAACGTGCTCGCCTCAGAGGGGTATCTGGCGCTTTCGGAAGGCCAGTATCCGGTGCTGCGGCTGCAGCCGCTGGCGGCCGAAGTGCTGAAGGGCCAGCGGCAGGTGCTGCAGCGCACCGCGCGCCCGGCAGTGGCGCAAACGGGCGGCCGAAGCTCCCGCAGCCGCGACGTCTCGCCGTCGGCGGTCAACGAGACCGTGTTCGAGCAGCTGCGCCTGATCCGGCGCGAGCTCGCGGGTAAGGAGCATGTGCCGTCGTATATTATTTTCAACGATGCGACGCTGCGCGAGATGAGCGTGGTATGCCCGCAGACCGAAGATGAAATGCTGAATATTAAAGGCGTCGGCGAGGTGAAGTTCCGGAAGTACGGCAGACCGTTTCTTGATTTTTTCCAAAATCAGAGCGATGATGCCTACGCTGGCGGATATGATGAATAAGAAGAAGGTCGTGAACCGATGAAAGTCCTGTTATCCACCCTGAATGCCAAATACATCCATACCTGCCTGGCCATCCGCCTGCTCAAGGCATACAGCCAGCATGAATTTGATATCGAGCTGGCCGAGTATACGATCAAAGACCCGGTCATGAACATCGTGTCCGACCTGTTTCAACGGAAACCCGACGTCATCGGGTTCTCCTGCTATATTTGGAATATCGAAGAGACGCTTAAAGTGATCGAGATCGTGAAGAAGGTCATGCCGGAAGTCACGATCGTGCTCGGCGGACCGGAAGTTTCCTATGACACCCAGTATTGGATGGAGCGGATGCCGGCGGTCGATTTCATCGTCATGGGCGACGGCGAAGAGACCTTTCACCATTTGCTGCAGGTGATCGAAGGAGACCGCAAGTTCCATTTTGTCTATGGCGTTGCTTACCGGAAGGGCGACGAAGTGATCATCAACCCGCCGCGGCCGAAGAGCGACCTCAATACGCTGCCCACGCCGCACCGTTTTCCCGAAGATATCCCGAATTTGGGGAAGCGAATCGTCTACTTCGAGACGAGCCGCGGGTGTCCGTTCCAGTGCCAGTTCTGCCTTTCCAGCATTGAGAACGGCGTCCGGTATTACGACATCGAGCGGGTGAAGTCCGATATTACGTATTTGATCGATCACGGCGCGAAGATCATCAAGTTTCTGGACCGCACGTTTAACATTAACCATCAGTATGCGCTGGAGATGTTTGATTTTCTCATTAAAAATAACCGCGGCTGCGTGTTCCAGTTCGAAATTACGGCGGACATCATGCGTCCCGAAGTGCTGCAATATCTAGCCGACAACGCGCCCCCGGGGATTTTCCGGTTCGAAATCGGCGTACAGTCGACGAACGATCCGACCAACGTCATCGTCAAGCGGCGGCAAAATTTCGAGAAGCTGTCCCGGACCGTCAGCATCATTAAAAACAGCGGCAAAATCGACCAGCATTTGGATCTGATCGCCGGTCTGCCGGAAGAAGATTATGAAACGTTCCGTAAGACGTTTAACGACGTGTTTGCCCTGGGACCGGAAGAGCTGCAGCTCGGTTTTCTGAAAATGCTGCGGGGCACCGGCCTGCGCCGCGATGCCGGCAAGTACGATTACACGTACATGGATCAGGCGCCTTACGAAATTCTTGGCAGCCATAAGCTGCCATTTGCCGACATCGTCCGGCTTAAGCGGCTGGAGGATGTGCTTGAGAAATACTGGAATGCGCACCGGATGGATCATACGCTGAACTATCTCATGACCCATGAATTTCCGTCACCGTTCGACTTCTTCCAGGAATTCGGCGACTATTGGGAAGGGCAGGGCTGGCAGAAGATCGGCCATCAGCTCGAGGACCTGTTCACGCGTCTGGCCGCCTTCCTGAAGCAGCGGGAGACGAAGCGCATGGATGTGATTCTGGGGCTGATGAAGCTGGATTACTTCCTCAACCATAAGTACAAGCCGCGTAAAATTTGGTGGGAGCAGCCGCTCGCCAAGGACGATTGGAGCAGCCTGATGCGAAAGGTTACGGAGCATCCGGAGCTCGTCTCGGGGAACTTCGCTTCCCTGGGCTTGTCCGAACGGGAGCTTCAAAAGCATGCAGTGCTTGAAGTGCTGCCGTTTGCGCTGGATGACTTGCTGGCCGGCAGAGACGACGGAGCGGAGGCTTCCGGGGGGACGGTGCTGATCGTACTGTACCAGCAGAACGAGAGCGAACTGCCTGTGTTCTATACGATGAAGCTGCAGCCGGCGGAGTTGCTGTAATTGAACGCGTTAAGATCGGCAAATTTTGAGCGTCGATAATATGCAAAGAAAAGCCGCTGCACGGGGTTATGACCACCGTGCAGCGGCTTTTGTTCATTCAGGCCTTGAACCTGCGGGTATTTCTTCGAAGTAGGGGAAGGGCACTACACATGCCGCTCCAACCAATCGAGCAGCTCGGTCATGACCTCGTCCCGGTTCATCTCGTTCAGCATTTCATGGCGTCCGTTCGGGTACAGCCTGCATTCCACGTCCTTGATGCCGATGCTGCGATAAATGTCCTCCAGCCGCCGGACGCCCTTGCCTTGTTCCCCGACCGGATCGAGTTCCCCGCTGAAGAGGTACACCGGCTTATCCCGGGGAATGCCGTCATAGCTGCCGGGATTTTGAATATCCTGCAGCAGGCTGAAGAAGTCGTAGAAGAATGAGGTCGTGCAAATGGCTCCGCAGTACGGATCTTCAATGTATTTATCGACTTCCTTCGGATCCCGGGAGAGCCAGTCAAACCGCGTCCGGGTCGGGGCAAAGCTGCGGTTGTAGCTGCCGAAGACCATTGCGTTCAGCAGGACGCTGCGGTGCGACTCTCCCTGGAGTGCACCCTGCAGCCTGGCGACCGCTTTGCCGGCGTTCAGCATGCTCCGCGGGCCGTTCGTGCCGGACAGAATAAAGCCGGTATACGGTCCACCGTCCGTCTCCATCACCCGCTGCACGAGGAACGACCCCATGCTGTGCCCCATCAAAAAATGGGGAATATCCGGGTGCCGGTCACGAACGATACCGCCGAGCTGCTGAATGTCCTGGAGCATATGCCGGAAGCCGTCCTTGCCGGTATGGCCGAGCCGCTCCACACTGCCGGCGGTCAAGCCGTGCCCGCGCTGGTCGTGGGCATATACGGCATAGCGGAACCGCGTGAGCAGCGCGGCTAGCCGCTTGTAGCGTTCGGCCGTTTCGCACATGCCGTGGGTGATCTGCAGGACGGCCTTCACTCCAGCCGGCTCGTCGGGAAGCCAGGCATAGACATGGATCTGCGTGCCCAGCGGATCCGTCATCGTAAACGTTTGTTCCCGCAATGGAGGTCACTCCTTCATTCTTTCGTGAATGACAGATGAATCAGAAGAAATGCCCCGCGCCTTATAGGCTTAAGGCAGGTAGGAACGAAGAACGGTAGCATTTCCTTTTAGCTCATATTGACCGAGATTAGCCGGTAGCAGGAAGCACTGGCCGGCTTTGTAGTCCTGCGAGCCGCCGTCCCAGGCGATGGAGCCGCTGCCGTCGCATACGACCAAGATGGTGAAGCTGTCCGGCGTGGTGGAGAGGCTCCAGGCTCCGTCCACGATTCCCTTTTCCACGATGAAATAAGGGGACTTCGCCAGCTGCAGCCATTCGCCTGCAGCGCTGCCGGCGGTCTTCATCGTTGTGGCGCCGGATCCTTCATAGGCGATGACGTTCAGCGAATCTTCAATGTGCAGCTCGCGCGGCTTGCCGTCCAATCCCGGACGGTTGTAGTCGTAGAGGCGATATGTCGTATCGGAGTTCTGCTGGATTTCAGCCACGACGACACCGGCGCACAGCGCATGCACCGTGCCGGCAGGGATATAGAACGTGTCTCCGGCTTCGACGGAAACTTCCTGCAGGCTGTCCATGACGGTTCCGTTCTCGAGCGCTTCTTTCATTGCCTCACGTGTAACACCTTCCTTAAGGCCGTAGATGATTTTGGCGTCCGGCTTGGCGTCCAGCACGTACCACATTTCCGTCTTGCCGAGCTCGCCTTTCGGCAGCCCCTCATAGTCGTCAGTCGGATGCACTTGGACCGACAGGTCGTCATTGCAGTCCAGCAGCTTGATCAGGAGCGGGAAACGGCCGTTTTTCTCGGAAAATCCCTTGGCGCCGAACCATTCCTTGCCGAATTGTTCGCGGACCTGGTCCAGGCCTTGGCCTTTCAGCTCGCCGTTAATCACGGTTGTCGTGCCGTTCGGATGATCGGCGATCATCCAGCCCTCGCCGATATGTCCCTCCGGAATCTGCAGCCCGAACTGCTCGAGCGCCCGGCCTCCCCATACGCGTTCTTTAAACTCCGGCTGAAATAATAATGGATAAGGTTGTGTCATGTCTTCATCGTTCCTTTCTTGGGTTCGTGTGATCGCTTGGGATAAACCGCTACTATGTAAAACAATACCTTGGGCCGGGCTGATCCCCTTGGACCGGAATCCATCCGGATGAAGAGGGCGCCGGGCCCCGGGCACAAACGGTTTCAAAGTGTTCAGCATGCCGCGACGCCTGGTGGGCGGAAGCTCGCGGCACGAGCGGCATAAGCGGCCAGCGCGCTATTTTTTCTCCAGCGCAATGACATAAGGGGCATCCGCGCGCTGCAGCTGCCTGTATATGACGGCCTGGGCCGACGACTGCGGCAGGGCGGTGGCCCAAGCCGTTACCTCCTGGGCCTCCAGATCGCCGCCGGCATGGCCCGGATACAGCACGGCCGTCATAATGCCCCGCCGTCTCAGCAGGGACAATCCGGCTTCCAGCGCTTCAATCGTGCTGTCCGGCGTGGTGATGACGCCTTTGTCCGCCTCCTCGGCAGGCAGGTAGCCGAGGTTGAACATCACCGCCCCGACCCGGCCGTGGACGCCTTCCGGCAGCGCCTCCCGCATCGCGGCATGGCTCTGCAGGTACAGCGTCACCGGAGCGATCCGCTCCGGTGCTTCCTGCGCCAGCCGCTGCCGGGTCAGGGTCAGCGCCTGCTCCTGCACGTCAAAGCCGTAGACGTGCCCCTTGGGTCCGGCCGTCTTGGCCAGAAAGAGCGTATCGGCCCCTGTACCGATCGTGGCATCCACGGCAATATCCCCGGGACTCAGACGCTCGGCGATTTGTTTGTGGGCAAAGCTAAGAACGGAAAGAAACCCCATGCTATACTTTCCTCCAATACTTACCCTGCCAGCTGTCTCGTGCCTCGAGCTCGGCGTCGATGCCGTTCAGCACTTCCCATTTCTCCTGAGACCACATTGGGCCGATCAGCAGCTTCCGCGGAGCGTCGCCCGTCAGGCGGTGAACGATCATTTCGGGCGGCAGAAATTCAAGCGTGTCCGCCACCAGCTTAATATATTCATCCTGTTCCAGGAAGCGGAGCAGATCCGCTTCATACTGCCTGACCATCGGCGTGCCCTTCATCAGGTGAAGCAGATGGATTTTGATGCCTTGAACGTCCATGTTAGCCACGGCACGCCCGGTCTCCAGCATCATTTCGTGGGTTTCCTGCGGCAGGCCGTAAATGATATGCGCGCATACCCGGATGCCATGCCTCCGCAGCTTCTCCACGGCGTCGATGAAGCACTGGGTGTCATGCGCACGGTTGATCAGATCGGACGTCTCCTGGTGAATGGTTTGCAGCCCCATTTCGACCCACAGATAGGTCCGCTCGTTCAGCTCGGCCAAATACTCGATCACATCGTCCGGCAGGCAGTCCGGCCGCGTGGCGATGGATAAGCCGACAACGCCCGGCTGTTCCAAAATGACTTCATAGTACTCGCGCAGCACATCGACGGGGGCGTACGTGTTGGTATAGGCCTGGAAATAACCGATATATCGGGCGTGCGGCCACTTCTCATGCTGTTTGTCCCGGATGCTGTTAAACTGGGTGATCAGGTCGTCGCGCCGGCTGCCGGCAAAGTCGCCCGAGCCCCGGGCGCTGCAGAAGGTGCAGCCGCCCCTCGCGATTGAACCGTCACGGTTGGGGCAGGTGAATCCGGCATCCAGCATGACCTTGAACACTTTATCGTTAAACTGTTCCCGCATCTCGTAATTCCACGTATGGAATCTTTTATCGCCCCACAGCAGGGGAGAAGAAAGGGTTGGGCTGTTCATGGATGGTACTCCTTTATTGTGCATTGCGGCTTACGCTTGCTCTATTGTAACAAAAATCAGGCCTAAAGGGTATGAGGAGGCCCGTGGGAAACGCTGAGACTTACGGGCTTTTCTCCCCTTGGATTTTGAGCCGTTATTTAATATAGAGGTTCTCCATGAATCGGGGCGAAATACCCGGATATTTCAGGTTCATAGACTGCAAAAAAATGTTTCAAAAACAGCGCCGCTATGCCGCTAATCAGGCGAATATTCCATTGATAAAACTTACATGAAGTGTTATATTTTAATTAGCGTCAGCACCCCGGTTTCGGGGTAAATATCTTATAGAATTCATAAAAGCGTGACGTCATGGCCAACATATTAACCGTGAGGTGATAATGATGAATTCTTCAACTGCTGAGACACAAGGTAAAGGCAAGATTTCTGTAGAGCTGACTCCTGATGAGGCGCTTGCCCTGACAGGCGTAGAGTTTAACGGCAATCCGGAAGTGAAAGCGGCTGCCCGCCGAAAAATTCGCAACGCCTTCGAAAAGACATTTGATTTTCAGCATCAAGATGCGGTAGACTATCAACAATGAAACCGTTGGACCCCAATTCCAAATAGATAATGGAAAAGAATTCCGAATTCCTCGTGTTCGCATGAGAGAGACCGGGATTCTTTTTCTTTTGGGGCGAGTCAAGCTTTCCCTCTTTACATTTCGGCTTAAGTTCGGCACAATATTGCAGTAGCCGCAAGTGCCGCGGCAGGACGGAAGTATAACTAGCGGAGGTATGAGATGCGTTTACGCGGAAGAAAAGGAATCCGGGAAAGTCTGGAAGAACAGCAGGGCTTCGTCGTTCTGGACCCCCGGTCGTATAAAGGAAAATGGTCATCGCTCTTTGGCAACGACCGGCCGATCTACGTGGAGTTTGGCATGGGCAAAGGACAGTTTATCAGCCAGATGAGCTATCGCAACCCGGACATTAATTTTATAGGCATCGATATGTATGATGAACTCATTCGCCGGGCCAGCGAGAAAGCCAAGCTCGCCTGGGCCGAACGGGAGGTCGAATATCCGCCGAATCTGCGGCTGGCGTTGGCCAATGTCGAATATGCGGAGGAAGTGTTCGCGCCGGGAGAACTCGAGCGGATTTTCCTGAATTTCAGCGATCCATGGCCGAAGGCCAGACATGCCCGCCGCCGTTTGACACATCCCCGTTTCCTCGACAAATACTGCGGTCTGCTCAACGATAACGGTGAAATTCATCTGAAGACCGACTCGCAGACGCTGTTTGAATTTTCGCTGAATTCCTTTGCGGATTACGGTCTGCAGATGACGAACATCTCGCTGAATCTGCACCGCGAAGGACCGAACGAAGAGCATGTCATGACCGAGTATGAGACTAAATTTGTAAGTCAGGGCATCAACATTCACCGCTGCGAAGTGATTGTGGGCAAGGAAGCGCTGAGCCGGTATCAGAAACAGCGGCTCGACAAATACGGACTGCGGCCGGACAAGCCGGGGCAGCCGGAAGAGGCCTCCAGCGAACAACCATAAATACAAAATAAGGTGCCTTCCCTCAGGAAGGCACCTTATTTGATTCCAGCATGTCGATGATGCTCTGGGCGCTTTGCATCGGCCGGTAGCGGTCAATGCTCTTCAGCTGCTCTTCGCGGCGCTGCTGGATCGAATCGTATTCGTGGATCAATTTGTTCATCCACTTGGTGATGACCTCCAGAGAGGAAATCGGCTCTCCAAGGCCCTGGGCGGTGAAGTACTGGCAGTTCTCTTCTTCCTGTCCGGGAAGCGGGTGATGGAAGAGCATCGGAATGCCCTTGGCCAAACCTTCCGTACAGGTCATACCGCCAGGCTTCGTCACGAGCAGATCGGAAACCTCCATCAGCTTATCGACCTCGGGGGTAAACCCGATCAGCCGGATGTTGGGATGGTTGTAGCTTGGATCCTGTTCGAGCTTGCGGAGGACCTTCTCGTTGTTGCCGAGGCAGAACACGATTTGAATCTGGTCCCTCCAGCGGGTCAGGTAATTATTGATGACTTCGTCATTCATAATGCCCCATCCGCCGCCCATGACCATCACCGTGGGCATGTTCTTCAGCCCGAACTTCTCCCGGATCTCTTCCTTGACCGGATGCTCCCAGAAGTTCGGATGCACCGGAATACCGGTGACCTCGATTTTGGAGGCGGCGACGCCCTGCTCCAGCATCTTCGATTTCACTTCCTGGGTGGAGACCAGGTAGCGGTCCACTTCCGGGCTGATCCAGGTGCCGTGGGCATCGTAATCCGTGATAACCGTGCACAGCGGAATGTTCGAACCGAGCCGTTTCAAGCGGGAAATGACCGCGCTCGGAATCGGATGCGTGCAGACGACGATGTCGGGCCGCAGCTGATTGACGATATTTTTGGTATGTGTATAAAAAATGCGGTGAAGCGCTAATGTCGTAAACCGGTTCAGTGACTTTTTATACTGGTGCCTGTACATCATTCCAACCAGCCTCGGCTGCGAAAGAACGGTCTTCTTGTAGGCGGTAATAATGAGCGGTGCGACCTTGGGATTCAGGAAGCTTCCGAGCTCAAGCACTTTGGTTTGCACACTCGGCGACAGCTTGCGCAGACTGCTTGAGAGTGCGTAAGCCGCTC
This sequence comes from Paenibacillus sp. VMFN-D1, assembly GCF_003386155.1. Classification (NCBI taxonomy): domain Bacteria; kingdom Bacillati; phylum Bacillota; class Bacilli; order Caryophanales; family Paenibacillaceae; genus Paenibacillus; species Paenibacillus sp. VMFN-D1. Next base: position 420,155 of record NZ_QRDU01000002.1, read on the forward strand.
GAGTATGTCCCGCACCGAAGCCTTCAGATAATAACAATACTCTTTTTTTCATCACTCTCAATTCACCTGTTCCTGCATGTTTTTCCTTATACCCACCATATCGACTTTAGGGCCACAATGCAACTGTTGCTGTAGCTACGGAAGTACCAATTACAGCTCCCGCAAGCACATCGGATGGGTAATGAAGTCCCAAATACATCCGGGAAAATCCGACCACGAGGCTTAAAGCCAAAAAAAGCGCGGTCCACTCAGGATGCCCGATCATCATAGGAACTGCCAAGGAAAATGCTGCCGTCGTATGCCCGGATGGAAACGAATGGTCCACCAGCGGCTTACGAAAGGTGCGGGTTCCCGGCAGGGCGAGATGCGGCCTGACCCGGGGGTACATCTTCTTGGCTGCCGCAACCGGGATGTGGCTGACGGCCAGAGCGACGGCGGCCTGGGCGCCTTGGGTGCTCCATGACGGCGGGGCCAGGCCCCAGCACAGGAGGCAGGCACAGATCGTAAACGTAGCCCCTCCGAGATGCGTTAAATAATACAGCCAGAAATTGAAAAAACGATTATGAAGACGTCCGTTGATCCATTGGAAAAGACGCCGGTCCCATAATTGAAGTTTCTTGAACAAACGTCTCATTCCATCCCTCCGTGTACAGCCAATCTTCTATGAAATAATGGCAGATCATGGACAACTCATGCGATGTTTTTCTAAATTTTATCATATTTCCGAAGGGAGCAGAAACTATAACTTCGTAAGTCCCCTTCTTATAATATATAACCCAGTTCAGGGTCGTTATTTGACACCGCCCGAGAACTTTGTCGGGAATCGGCCGATCTTGTCCAAAGCCATTTTTCGCGGAAAAATGGGGCCCGGCAAGGAATTGGCCAACTTTGACTTCCCCCTGAGGAACCTTTACAATGATTCAAACGGGTGCAATCCGTTTATAAAGAATTGATGTTTAAAGTATAACTTTTCTTGGCTTTATCTCGTTTATTTATAAAGTATGCCGATAATCATGGAAACTGATGACTAAAAAAAGGGGGGACCTGAGAAATAAAAACCCGGAAAAGAGATGAAAATAAGAACTAACAGTCATGAATAGGAGCCCGTAAGGGGCTGAACCGTCAGGAAACCGCCTCATTACCGTTTTTTTAGACGATTACGAGGTTTTACGGTTTTGACAAATGACTGAAAAGTGTGGAAAATCGATAGGGTCATCCGAAGCGTTAACAAAACGTAAAAGAATGTAAAAGGTCAAAAGGGTCATAAAGAATTAGAAAAGGGTAACGGCTTTACCGTAATCTATATAGAATGAACTAAGGAAATGAACATAACAGGACCGTATTGGACCGCTATAACAGGAAGTTCAACAAACTTTAGTTCAATCTATCTACAGAGAGAAACATGATTATGAGGGGTAAAAAAGGGGGGTTCTGAGAGTCATGTTAGACGCCATTTTTATCGCGCTCCAGGTTTTGCTGGCCGCGATCGGTGTGTACCAGTTTGTATTTTCCGTTTTGGGACTTTACAGGAAAAAGAGGAAGCAGCATTTTGAACCGACCAAGTCCTTCGCTGTGCTCGTTGCAGCGCACAATGAAGAGCAGGTTGTCGGGGCTCTGATGGAGAACTTGAAGCAGCTGAATTATCCGAAGGAGCTGTACGACGTGTTTGTCATCTGTGACAACTGCACGGACGGTACGGCACGTATCGTGCGCGAGCATGGCATGAACGCCTGCGTACGCACCAACAACAATCTTCGCGGTAAAGGCTACGCCATCGAGTGGATGCTGAAGGAATTGTGGGCCATGCCCCGCCAGTATGATGCGGTCGTCATGTTTGACGCCGACAACCTGGCAGATACAAATTTCTTGAGAGAAATGAACGACGATTTGTGCTCCGGCGCACGCGTCATTCAAGGATACATCGACACCAAGAATCCCGAGGATTCCTGGATTACGGCTGCATACGGGATTTCGTATTGGTACATCAACCGTCTGTGGCAGCTGTCGCGTCATAACATGAACATGGCCAACTTCCTCGGCGGTACGGGGATGTGTTTTGAAACCAACCTGCTGAAGGAAATGGGCTGGGGAGCCACCAGCTTGGTTGAAGACTTGGAGTTTACGATGCGCAGCGTGAAGCGCGGCGTCTATCCAAAATTCAACTACGACGCCAAGGTGTTCGACGAGAAGCCGCTGACGTTCAAGGCTTCCGCAAGACAGCGCCTGCGCTGGATGCAGGGACACTTTACGGTGGCGCGCCGCTATTTCTTCCCGCTGATCTGGCAAAGCATCAAGGAACGCAGCATCGTCAAGCTGGACTTGGCGCTGTACGGGGCGAACGTATACATCGTTCTCTTGACATTCCTGATGACGGCCACGATCTGGGTGGACAATACGTTCTTCGACGGTCCGAACATCGCCAACCTCTACGGCTATCTGCCGTTGTGGCTGAGCTTTGTGGCGATCGGTGCCAACGTCTTTACGTTCCTGGCTGCGATGATTTTGGAGAAGGTCACCTTCAAGAAGGTCTATTTGTACCTGGTGCTCTTCCCGATCTATCTGATCTCCTGGTATCCAATCACGTTCTATGCGTTCTTCACGCAGAACAACAAGCAGTGGAGCCATACCCAGCATACCCGTGTGGTAAGACTGGAAGAGGTGCAGAGCAAGCAGGGGTAAACGCATGGAACCGGGTTGACATTGTCCGGGCCCTGTGTTAAACTATTTGAGTGCTTTAAATATGAAATGGATTCAAAGCAGAAGCTCCAGCTTCTCACCTGACCGACGAAGGTTGGCGGGTTACTGATCCAATGATTTGTGAATGCGATATTTCATGAAGAGTTGATCATAGGGATGCTGGGTGCTGATACCCGCATCCCTTTTTATTTTGCTTCTGCACACAGAAATACCTATTAGATCTGGAGGTGGACGGTTATCAGTAAGGAACATATGATCAATGAGGAGATCCGGGCGAAGGAAGTTCGCTTGGTAGGCGCTGAAGGCGAACAGATTGGCATCAAGCCCCTTCGTGAGGCTCTGCAGATGGCAGCGGATTTGAATCTGGATTTGGTGAACGTGGCGCCGCAGGCGAAGCCGCCGGTGTGCCGCATCATGGATTACGGCAAGTTCCGCTACGAGCAGCAGAAGAAAGAGAAGGAAGCCCGGAAGAATCAGAAAATCGTTGATATTAAAGAAGTATGGTTCCGAGCAAACATTGATGAGCACGACTACCAGACTAAGCTCCGCAATGTCGTCAAGTTCCTGAAGGAAGGCGACAAGGTCAAATGCTCCGTTCGTTTCCGCGGACGCGAAATCGCGCATGCGAGCATCGGCCAGAAGATTCTGGAGCGTGTAAGGGAAGAAGTTGCCGAGCACTCCAGCGTTGAGCGTCAGCCGAAGCTGGAAGGACGCAGCATGATTATGATTTTGGCTCCAAAAGCCCAATGATCCTGAGGAGGAAGTACAATGCCTAAAATGAAAACACACAGCAGCCTTAAAGGCCGCTTCAAAGTTACCGGTTCCGGTAAAGTGACTCGCTACAAAGCTTACAGAAACCATTTGCTTTCCCACAAGTCCAAGCGTGCTAAACGCGTATTGGCAGGCAACCCAGAAATGGCGCCGGGGGACGTAAGACGCTTGAAACAAGGCTTGGCGAACTTGAAATAGTTAATCACACATTTTTGGGAGGTTTATATTATGGCAAGAGTAAAAGGCGGATTCGTCGTTCGTCGTAGACATAAAAAAGTATTGAAACTTGCAAAAGGTTATTTCGGTTCCAAACACCGCATTTTTAAAACAGCTAACGAGCAGGTTATGAAATCCCTCGTGTACGCATACCGTGACCGTCGTCAGACGAAACGGAACTTCCGCAAATTGTGGATCGTGCGTATCAACGCTGCAGCCCGCATGAACGGACTGTCTTACAACAAACTGATGCATGGTCTGAAACTGGCTGGCGTGGACATCAACCGCAAAATGCTGGCTGACCTGGCCGTTAACGACATCAACGCGTTCAACTCGATCGCATCGGTTGCCAAAGAGAAAGTCAACGCGTAATATACTTGTAATGCATATTAAAACCGCCCTAACCGGCGGTTTTTTTAAGATATAAGAAAGAAAATACATCAGAGACTAAACTACCTTATATCGCAAGAAAGACCTCCGCTAAAAGCGGTCTGGCTTCATAGAACGTACACCGATAGACGTGTTTCTTTAGATATAAGAATCATATCCCCAACAAGAAAAGCCCCGCTTGCTAACATAAATCAGAACCTAGCGTCGCAGGTACCGGGTGCCGCACTCATGAATGGGTATGAATGTTAATTTCACGTATCTTTTCATTCTAGAATCGACATCAGGTGAGCTTATAGACAGCTACTCTTCCATGGAAATAACAGGCTGTGTGATTTATGGCAAAATAAAGCGTTTTCCCTTGATTTTTCACTAAAAAAGTTTTATTTTCTGACGTAAATTTGCTGGATTTTGGCGTAGGTAAAATGTATAATCTGTTCTGTGGAATGTCCGACATTTGAACAAGCCTTCACAAGCAATTAATTGACCATAGATCAATTGCTGAAGGGCGAAGACAGGTGAAAGGATATAATTCATTCTAGGGGGACTATAAGTTAATGAAGAAAATGTTCAAATTGTCGCTGATTATGCTGCTTGCATTTTCAGTTGTACTGGCCGGCTGCGGTAAAAAGAACGAAGATACGAGCAGCTCGTCCGGCGGCAGCGAAGAAGGCGGCGCAGCAAAATCTAGCGTGAAGGTCGGTCTCGTGACTGACGTTGGCGGGGTTAATGACCAGTCCTTTAACCAATCCGCTTGGGAAGCTCTCGAAGCTTTGAAGAAGGACAAGGGGATCGAAGCCCAGTATCTGCAAAGTAAGTCCAAAGAAGATTATGTTCCGAACCTGAACAAATATGTCAAAGGCAAATACGACCTCACTTGGGGGATCGGTTTTGACCTTGGCGAAGACATGAAGACGGTTGCCCAGCAGAACCCGGATGCCAAGATGGCGATCATTGATGCGGAAGTAGACGCGCCTAACGTACGTTCCGTGACGTTCCAGGAGAACGAAGGAGCATTTCTGGTTGGTGTCGTGGCAGGCTCCATGACGAAATCGAACAAAATCGGTTTTGTCGGTGGATCCGAAATTCCGGTTATCAAACGTTTTGAGGCTGGTTTCGTAGCTGGTGTTGCCGCAGCGAATCCAGAAGCAAAAGTCACCGTCAACTACACAGGTGCATTCGACGCGCCTGATAAAGGTAAAGCGGCTGCAGCTACTTTGTACAACAATGGCGTAGATATTATTTTCCATGCTGCCGGTGCTACTGGTAATGGAGTATTCAACGAAGCGATTGAAAGAAATAAAGCAGGTGGCAGCAAAGTTTGGGTTATCGGCGTAGACAAAGATCAGTCTTTGAAATTCGGCGACGATGTAACGCTGACCTCGATGGTTAAAGGCGTGTCCACCGCGGTTGATAAAGTGACCAAAGAAGTGATTGACGGTACGTTCAAAGGCGGGCATGAAACTCTTGGTCTGAAGGAAAACGGCGTAGGTCTGGCCGATACCTCGAGCAAAAACGTCCCTGCAGACGTCCTGAAAAAAGTGGATGAGTTCAAGCAAAAAATCATCGACGGCGAGATCAAAGTTCCTGAAACCCCTGCAAAATAACCCCATAATGATAATTTGAACTGATATAATTCATGTGTACCAAACGGCAAGGCTGGTTATTATGACTAGCCTTGTCTTACGTTATGGCCCAAACAGAGGCCGCAAAATATGTGATAAGGGTGATCTCATGGATGCAGCGACCCCTGTCGTTGAGTTGAAGCAAATTACCAAACGCTTTCCCGGCATCGTTGCCAACGACTCCATCAGCTTGAAGCTGCACAAGGGCGAAATCCATGCACTGCTCGGTGAGAATGGTGCGGGGAAGTCGACCTTGATGAATATCGTGTTTGGCTTGTACCAACCTGATGAAGGCAGTATCGAAGTGAATGGCAAGCCCGTCATCATTGACAGTCCTAATAAAGCGATCGAGCTGGGCATCGGCATGGTGCATCAGCATTTTAAATTGGTTCAGCCGTTTACGGTAACCGAAAATATCGTACTGGGGATGGAGCCCAAAATTGCCGGGGTGCATCTGAACTACAGAGCATCGGTTGCCAAGATCAAAGCCCTGTCCGACCAGTATGGTTTGAGAGTTAATCCGCATGCCAAAATTCACGACATATCCGTCGGGATGCAGCAGCGCGTCGAGATCTTGAAGACGCTTTACCGCGGCGCTGACATTCTCATCTTTGATGAGCCTACGGCCGTGCTTACACCGCAGGAGATCGGCGAACTTATGGGCATTATGAAGCGGCTGGTTGCCGAAGGTAAATCGATTATTTTAATTACGCACAAGCTTAAGGAAATTATGCAAATTTCCGACACAGTGACGATTATACGGCGGGGAAAAGTCATCGACACCTTGAAGACGTCCCTGACGAACCCGAACGAGCTTGCCGAGAAAATGGTGGGCCGCAGCGTCTCCTTTAAGGTGGACAAGCAGCCGTCCGTACCGAAGCAAACCGTGCTAAATGTAAAAAATCTGGTGTCCAAAAACAAAGAGGGAATTCCCGTTCTGAACGGGCTTGATCTCCAGGTGCGTGCAGGGGAGATTCTCGGCATCGCCGGCGTTGACGGAAACGGGCAGAGCGAGCTGATCGAAGCGCTGACGGGCCTGAGCAAGGTTGACAGCGGTCTGATCGAAATCAACGGCAAGGATATTACCAACAAACCACCGCGTTTCATTTCGGAAAGTGGGGTATCCCATATTCCGGAGGACCGGCATAAACACGGGCTTGTCCTTGATTTTTCCATGAGTGAAAATATGGTGCTGGAAACGTATTATAAAGCTCCTTATACTAAAGGCGGCTTCTTGAATAAAAGCGCCATTGACGACCAGGCGAAACGCCTGATCGAGCAATTTGACGTCAGAACGCCGAGCATTGAGACGAAGGCTCGTGCTTTATCCGGCGGTAATCAGCAGAAGGCGATTATAGCCCGGGAAATAGATAAAGATCCGGATTTGCTCATCGCGGCACAGCCGACGCGGGGACTTGACGTCGGTGCGATCGAGTTTGTGCAAAAGCAGCTTGTTGCGCAGCGGGACAAGGGGAAAGCCGTGCTGCTGATCTCCTTCGAGCTGGACGAGATCATTAACGTGTCCGACCGGATTGCGGTCATTTACGAAGGGCAGATCGTCGGCGAAGTGCGGCCGGAAGACACGAATGACCAGGAGCTGGGTCTGATGATGGCGGGCAGCAAGGTTGCGGGAGGTAAGGTCTAATGAATAAATTGTTTAAAATTTTTACCGTCAACAGTTTGTTGACGCCTCTCGTATCGATTGTGCTTGGACTCATCGTAGGGGCCATCATTATGCTGATCGGGGGGTACGATCCGATTCTGGCGTACAGTTCCCTGTTCAGCACCGTATTTGGAAACCTGTACGATTTTGGGGAAACGATCCGTGAAATTACGCCGCTGATCATGACCGGTCTTGCCGTCGCCTTTGCGTTTCGGGCAGGCCTGTTCAACATCGGGGCGGAAGGGCAGTACATTGTCGGCATGACCGCCGCGACTGTGGTCGGGATTAAGCTGACAGGGCTGCCAATCGTCGTGCATGCCATCGTCGCGATCATTGCCGGCGGACTGGCCGGAGGGATCTGGGCTGGCATCACCGGTTATCTCAAAGCCAAGCGGGGCGTAAACGAAGTTATTATTTCGATTATGCTGAACTGGACCGGCCTGTATTTGAGTAACTATATCGTGAGAAACTTCCTGCTTCTCAAGGGCCAGCAGCGCTCTGAGGACATCAAGGACACGGCGTCAATATCAATTGGCTGGCTTTCCGACATGTTTAGCGATGCTCGTATGCACTGGGGAACCGCCATTGCGATTCTAGCAGCTGTGTTTTTCTATGTGTTCATGTGGAAGAGCAAGCAGGGGTATGAGCTGCGGGCCGTAGGACATAACGGGGATGCCGCGAAATATGCGGGCATGAACGTGAAGAGCAATATCGTGAAAGCCATGTTCATCAGCGGTGTTTTCGCCGGATTGGGCGGTGCCTTTCAGGTGCTTGGCGTATTTCATTACCAGGCGATCTTCACGGGGTCTCCGGGCGTCGGCTTTGACGGAATCGCGGTGGCGCTGATCGGCATGAACCATCCGTTCGGCATTCTGCTGTCCGCTGCCTTGTTCGGTACGCTGACTTACGGCTCCGCGGGCATGAGCTTCGGTGCGGACGTTCCGCCGGAAATCATCCGGATCGTTATCGGATCCATCATATTCTTTATTGCTGCACAAGGCATTGTACGCTGGGTTCTAAAGCCCTTCTATCTGAAGCGCAAGAAAGAGAAGGTGTTGTAAATGGATTGGATCACAACAATTGGCCAGCTGCTGAATACGACGCTCGTTTTTTCGACAGCGCTCATTTTTGCTGCCATGGGCGGCATCTTCTCTGAACGCTCCGGGGTAACGAACATCGGGATTGAGGGTTTGATGACCTTCGGGGCGTTTGCGGCCGGCGTCGCTTCCTATTACGCGGAAGATGCAGGCATGGGGGCGGCTTCCCCATATATCGGCATGCTTGCTGCGATCGTGATCGGGCTAGTCGCTTCGCTGATTCATGCCGTCGCCTCGATCACCTTTAAGGCGGATCAGGTGATCAGCGGCGTCGTGATCAACTTCCTGGCAACAGGAAGCACGCTGTATATGGTCAAGCTGATGTTTGAAGGTGCGGGAGAAACACCGTTGTTAAATGAGTCTCTGGAAAAATGGAAGATTCCTTTCCTTTCCAAAATTCCGATTATCGGGGAAGGCATATTCAGCAATTACCCGACAACATATCTGGCTATTATTGTCGTCATCGTCGCTTCGTATATCCTGTACAAAACCTCCTTCGGCCTTCGTCTGCGCGCGGTCGGAGAGCATCCAAGCGCCGCCGATACGGTCGGCGTCAAAGTGCGCCGGATGCGGTATATCGGGGTCATGATCAGCGGTGCTTTGGCTGCGCTCGGCGGAGCCACGGTTACGCTCACGACGACGAGCACGTTTTCGCATAATACGATTTCAGGCCAAGGTTTTATCGCGATCGCTGCGATGATTTTCGGGAAGTGGAATCCGCTCGGTGCGTTCGGGGCAGCTGTGTTTTTCGGCTTCTCCCAGGCCATCGGGAACTACTTCCAGCTCTTCGATTGGGCGCATGACATTCCGCAGGAATTTATTTACATGCTCCCTTACGTACTGACCGTTATCGTTCTGGTGGCGGCCGTGGGACGCTCGTCTGCGCCGGCTGCGCTGGGGGAACCGTACGATCCGGGAAAAAGATAATGATCAAACCGCAGAAAAAGCTGCATTCCATTCAACTGGAGTGCAGCTTTTTTTTGATTAGCATCCAGCAGCGGATTCCTCCCGACAGCAGTACATACTTCCAATGCTTGCGCCCGCGATGCCTGCTTCACCCATCTTCCCGTGAACCGGGCTATGGAACAAGCGCCGTGCGGGGCATTCGAATAGATTGATGTGAAGACCATTGGAGGAGGGATTACATGCAACAGTCTGTGACTCGTAAACACGCCCAGAAGTTTGTTGGTAAACATATTGTAGCTGCCAAAAAAGACGGAAGCCTGGTGACCGGAAAATTGCTGCGCATCTCGGGCAACCGCCTGATTCTGCAGCGGGATAAAGGGAAAAAGGTTCACACCAAAGCGATCATTCCGCTCGTCTTGTTTGACCTGCTGGCGATCGGAACGGCTCCATACGCCTACGGCCCTTACGGGGGATACGGCGGAGTACCTTACGGCGGCTACGGCCCTGGATACGGCCCCGTCGGATATCCGGGCGCTTATCCTTACGGCGGTGGATTCTGGTAAGCCTTTAATTACCGGCTCAATTGTTAAGGGGAGTGCAGGAAGTTCTCGGCGCGGCTAGGAAAGCCGCTTTTCCAATTCGTAGCACTGGTTTTTGGCGTGGTACTTGATGTTGAAATATCCTAACTTTTGGTAGAATATCATTCCATTCGCATTCCCGGAATCAACCATGACTTTCGACCGTTTGCACCCGCGTGACAACGCAAATCTTTCCGCATGGGCCATCAAGAGGTTTCCCCATCTTTTGCGCTGTGATTCGGGTGCGACGGCTAACATATCGATATAGAGCAGATCGCCGTGAAGCATGAAGTGGACAAATCCTACCGGATCCCCTTCGTAGTAGGGGGAAGCGATGAGCGTCACGCCGCGGTTCATGCGCCCGGGAAGATCCTTTCGCACCTGATCCAATTGGCTTTTGGTCATATGGGACAGCGGGACAAGCTGGGTCTCGATTAAATGCATGATGACAGCATCGTCCTGCTTGGGTCTGCGGTATCTAATCATAGAGTCTGTCCTCCGTTCTGCTGCCCAATTCATCCATGAGCGACATACGTCATCATATGAAAATAGGGGTGGGCGGTGTGCCGAAAGTTCCCGGGAAAATGGAGGACAAAAGCGGACATGTATTTTTTTATCCGAATCTGGGTATTGACTATAGAATCGATGGGTCATATAATGTGTCTAAACATTTTATCGAGTATACAGTCATCGGCAATGAAGAGGACGAAGTTTAAAGGGCTCTTTTGAACAGAGAGTGAGAGGATCTGCTGCAACCTCCGCCAAAACCCCTTTTATACGAGCTCACCTCGGAGCTGTTCTCCTGAAAAGCGCTAAAGCCTATTAGGGAGAATCGTCAGGTCCACGTTACGGACTCAAGGTATGGAAACGGATGAGCCATCGATGATGAGGCACCGTTCCTGATTTTCTATACCTGCTGAGGCTGTGCACTGTGAAGTGCGGAGCAAATATGGGTGGTACCACGGAAGAACAACCTTTCGTCCCTCACACAAGAACATTGTGTGATGAGGGATGGAAGGTTTTTTTGTTTACCATCACAAAAAAATGAACGTATTCTTGAGAGGAGGATGACTGATGAGCGCGCAAATTCCTGAAGTGCGGTCTACAGAACAATTACGTGAGAAATGGATGAAGCCGGAAGTCATTTCCGGCTCGGAAATACTGCTTCGCAGCCTTCTGCTGGAAGGTGTCGAGTGTGTTTTCGGGTATCCGGGCGGGGCAGTGCTTTACATTTACGATGCGATGTATGGATTTAAGGATTTCAAACATGTGCTGACTCGTCACGAGCAGGGAGCAATCCATGCGGCAGACGGTTACGCAAGGGCAAGCGGCAAAGTCGGCGTGTGTATAGCAACATCGGGACCGGGGGCGACCAACCTGGTCACAGGAATTGCCACCGCTTATATGGATTCCGTCCCTCTGGTTGTTATCACGGGTAACGTCGCAACGAGCCTGATCGGAACGGATGCTTTTCAGGAGGCCGACATTACCGGCATCACGATGCCGATTACGAAGCACAGCTATCTCGTCAGAGATGTCAAAGATCTACCGAGAATTATTCACGAAGCATTCCACATCGCTTCGACCGGCCGCAAAGGTCCGGTGCTGATCGACATTCCGAAGGACGTATCGGCGGCACTTACGCTGTTCGAACCGGGAAACAGCATCAACCTTCGCGGATACAACCCGCGGCTGGTGCCTAACAAGCTTCAGCTCGACAAGCTGGTTGCAGCGATCGAAGAGAGCGAGCGGCCGATGATCATTGCCGGCGGCGGCGTGATCTACTCCGGCGGACATGAAGCGCTGTACGAATTCGTGAAGCGGACCGAAATTCCGATCACGACGACGCTTCTCGGTCTGGGCGCTTTCCCGAGCGGGCACGAGCTCTGGACGGGCATGCCGGGGATGCACGGAACTTACGCCTCCAACATGGCGATTCAGGAGTCGGACCTGCTGATCAACATCGGCGCACGGTTCGATGACCGGGTAACAGGCAAACTGAACGGATTTGCCCCGAACGCAAAAATCGTGCACATCGACATCGATCCGGCGGAAATCGGCAAAAACGTGCCGACAGACATTCCGATCGTAGGCGACTGCAAGACGGTGCTGGAAATGCTGAACAACGATGTGAAGCGGGCGGGCAAGGCAGAGGCTTGGAGAACCCGGGTTCAGCAGTGGAAGCTGGAGCATCCGCTCCGCTACGCTGATTCGGATACAGAGCTCAAGCCACAATGGGTTATCGAGCTGCTGAACGATACGACGAAGGGCGAAGCGATCGTCACGACCGACGTAGGCCAGCATCAAATGTGGGCTGCACAGTACTATAAGTTCAATCAGCCGCGCTCCTGGGTGACCTCAGGCGGTCTCGGAACGATGGGATTTGGACTTCCGTCCGCCATCGGTGCCCAAATGGCCAATCCGGAAAGGCTCGTCATTTCGGTGAATGGTGACGGCGGCATGCAGATGTGCTCTCAGGAGCTTGCCATCTGCGCCATCAACAACATACCGGTGAAGGTCGTCATCATCAACAACCAAGTGCTCGGTATGGTTCGTCAGTGGCAGGAACTGATTTATGATAACCGTTACAGCCATATCGACCTGGAAGGAAGCCCGGATTTCGTCAAACTGGCCGAGGCTTACGGAGTGAAGGGACTTCGGGCGACGAACAAGGAAGAGGCCAGAACGGCCTGGAAAGAAGCGCTCGAAACACCGGGACCTGTCGTTGTGGAATTTGTGGTCAGCAAGGGTGAGAACGTATATCCGATGGTTACTCAAGGCTCGACCATTGATCAAATGTTGATGGGGGATGCATAATTATGAGCATGAGACATACCATTGCCGTTCTAGTGAATGACCAGCCGGGCGTGCTGCAGCGGGTATCCGGACTGTTTGGACGCCGCGGCTTCAACATTGAGAGCATTACGGTCGGGCAGTCGGAAGAAGCGGGGCTCTCCCGCATGGTCATCGTCACGATCGGTGACGACATGACGCTGGAGCAAATCGAGAAGCAGCTGTACAAATTGATCGATGTTATCAAGGTCATCAACCTTAGCTCCAAACCAATGGTGGCGCGGGAGCTGGCGCTGATCAAAGTCAGTGCGGAGCCGGCGGAACGTCCGGAAATCCTCGGCGTCGTGGAAACGTTCCGCGCTTCGGTCGTCGACATCGGAAGCGGCAGCATTATGGTTCAGGTTGTCGGGGATTCCTCGAAAATCGACGCCATGATCGAGCTCTTGAAGCCGTACGGAATCCGGGAGCTGTCTCGCACCGGAGTCACCGCCATGATTCGCGGAAATGCATAATCATACACAACAACATATTCATTAAATTCCCGCTAAAGAGCGGGGGTTTGAGAGGATCGTATCCCGAAAGCGGGACAAACCGGGTGCAGGGTCCTTTGAAACACCCGCTCTTTATGAAGGGTTCTTTTTAAAAACAAAGGAGGATTTATTCACATGCCAGTTACAACTTATTACGAGCAAGACGCAGAACTCAGCGCTTTAAAAGGAAAAACCGTTGCCGTTATCGGATACGGAAGCCAAGGCCACGCACAGGCGCAAAACCTGCGTGACAGCGGTGTCAAGGTCGTTATCGGTCTTCGCGAAGGCAAATCTTTCGATAAAGCTAAAAACGACGGTTTCGAAGTTCTGTCCGTTGCCGAAGCAACAAGCCAAGCGGACGTAGTACAAATCCTGATGCCGGACGAAACTCAAGCATCCGTGTACAAAAACGAAATCGAGCCTAACCTGAAAAAAGGCGCTGCGCTCATGTTCTCCCACGGCTTCAACGTTCATTTTGGACAAATCGTCGCTCCTAAAGATTCCGACGTGCTCCTGGTTGCTCCAAAATCCCCAGGCCACATGGTTCGCCGTACGTATGTCGAAGGCTTCGGGGTTCCTGGCCTGATCGCCATCGAGCAGGACGCTACAGGCAACGCGAAGCAAATCGGACTGGCCTATGCAAAAGGTATCGGCTGTACCCGCGCAGGGGTTATCGAAACTTCCTTCCGCGAAGAAACCGAAACCGATTTGTTCGGTGAGCAAGCCGTACTTTGCGGCGGCGTAACTGCGCTGATCAAAGCCGGATTCGAAACGCTGGTTGAAGCTGGATACGCTCCGGAAATGGCTTACTTCGAGTGCCTCCACGAAATGAAGCTGATCGTTGACCTGATCTATGAAGGAGGCATGGCTAACATGCGTGACTCCATCTCCAATACGGCTGAGTACGGTGACTATGTAACTGGACCTCGCATCGTAACGGAAGAAACGAAGAAAGCGATGAAGGAAGTGCTGTCCGACATCCAACAAGGTAAATTCGCCCGCGACTTTATCCTTGAGAACCAATCCAACCGTGCATTCCTGAATGCAACGCGCCGTAACGAAGCGAACCATCCGATCGAAGTTGTCGGCGGTCAGCTGCGCGAAATGATGCATTGGATCAAGAAATAACATACGGCACTCATCCATCAATAAAAAAGGCGGATCCCCGGATATAGAGGGGATCCGCCTTTTGCATTTCGGGAGCAGTGATGTAAGCCGTTATGCCCGCTTACCAGGCATATGCCTCGGGAGCGGCGCCGCCCGGTCCCGGGAAGATTTCGTCCAGCCGCTTCAGCACGGCTTCATCCAGCTTGATTTCGAGCGCGCCGAGGGAGCTTTCGAACTGCTCCAGCGTGCGCGGCCCGATGATCGGCGCCGTCACCGCCGGATTGCTCAGCAGCCAGGCAAGCGCGACGTTATCCTGCGGCTCGCCGAGCTCATTGCACAGTTCGGCAAACGCCTCGAGCTTGGCGCGATGCTTCTCGATGCGCTCCGCGCTTCCGCCGCTGCGCGTGCCTTCCAGCTTCTTCAGCGCGTTGCGTCCGAGCAATCCGCCGTCGAGCGGGCTCCACGGGATCACGCCGAGGCCGAGGCTTTGCGCAGCCGGCAGCACTTCCAGCTCCGGAAGGCGGCAGTTCAGGCTGTATTTATGCTGCTCGGACACCAGGCCGAGGAAATGGCGGTTCTTCGCTTCGCTTTGGGCGATGGCCAGCTGCCAGGCAGCAAAGTTGCTGGAGCCGACGTAGCCGATTTTGCCCTGGTTCGCAGCGATTTCAAAAGCGCCCCACAGCTCGTCCCAAGTGACGTTCGGGTCGACATGGTGCATTTGGTACAGCTCGATATGGTCGGTCTGCAGGCGGCGGAGCGATCCTTCAAGGTGCCTGCGAATTTTGTACGAGGACAGGCCCCGCGCTCCGTTCGGACCGTCCGCCGGGTCGCTCATGTCGCCATGAACCTTGGTGGCGAGGACCACCTTTTCGCGGCGGCCGCCGCCCTGGGCGAACCAGCGGCCGATAATGGTTTCGGTCAAGCCGGAATTTTCACCCCAGCCGTAAATGTTAGCGGTATCAAAAAACTGAACGCCGGCGTCAAGCGCCGCGTCCATGATGCGGAACGCTTCCTTCTCGTCCGTCGCCGGTCCGAAGTTCATCGTTCCCAGGCACAAGCGGCTCACTTTTAAACCCGATTTTCCCAAATACGTATACTGCATGAATCCGTTCAACTCCTTTGCGATTGAAGAGTATAAGTCCAAACAATACCATTGTACCCGGATTAATCAGGAAAAGAAATGTGCCTTGTTAAGGCAGGTATAGAATAATTTAATCCATTCGGTCAGCTTATAGGAAAATACTATTAAGGTCATAGATTCTATATCTTGGTCAATGCTCTCCTTCATGTGTTACAACAGTATATAGAGAATTAGGACAGTGAAAACGCAGGTAACTGAAGGAGTGACTGAAATTATGGCAGAGGTTAAAAAGATTGCAGTAATCGCAGGGGACGGCATCGGGCCGGAGGTTGTCGCGGAAGCGGAGAAAGTGCTCAAGCGCACAGAGGAGCTGTTCGGCTATTCGTTTGAAACAGAGCATGCGCTGTTCGGGGGAATCGCGATCGACGAGAAGGGGACCCCGCTTCCGGAAGAGACGCTGGCGGTATGTAAAAATGCAGACGCGGTGCTGCTTGGCGCAGTAGGCGGACCGAAATGGGACAACAATCCGAAGGAGCTTCGTCCGGAGACTGGCCTGCTCGGTATCCGCAAGGCGCTCGGATTGTTCTCCAACCTGCGTCCAGCCGTGGTGTTCGACTGCTTGAAGGACGCCTCGACGCTGAAGCCTGAGGTGCTGGAAGGCACGGACCTGATGGTCGTACGGGAGCTGACCGGCGGCATTTACTTCGGTGACAAGCTGAGACGCCAAGGCGAGCATGGCGAAGAAGCGGTGGACACTTGCGTGTACAATGTGGCGGAAGTGGAACGGATCGTGCGCCAAGCCTTTGAAATCGCCCAGAAGCGCCGCAAGAAGCTCGCTTCCGTCGATAAGGCGAACGTGCTCGAAACTTCCCGCCTGTGGCGTGAAGTGGTGAATCGGGTCGCTCCGGATTATCCGGACGTGGAGTTGGAGCATGTGCTTGTCGACAACTGCGCCATGCAGCTGCTGCGCCGGCCAGCCAGCTTCGACGTCATCGTGACGGAGAACATGTTTGGCGATATTTTGAGCGACGAAGCCGCCATGCTGACCGGGTCGATCGGCATGCTGTCGTCCGCTTCGATGGGAGAAGGCGCGTTCGGCTTGTATGAGCCGGTTCACGGCTCCGCACCGGATATCGCGGGTCAGAACCTGGCGAATCCGATCGCCACGATTCTGTCACTGGCGCTGATGTTCCGCCTTACGTTTGGATACGGCGATGCGGCAGACGCGATTGAAGCAGCTGTGGCTGACGTGCTGAATGCCGGACATCGCACAGGCGACATCGCTGTGGATAAGAGCAAGGCGATCGGCACCCGGGAGATGGGCGACCTGATCGTGGCTGCGATGAAGAAGTAATTTTCAACGTAATATTGAGGTCGTTTTAGCGCTATATAAATGAAGGGATTTTTTTGGAAGGGTGCTGCCGGGTGATCGGCGGCCCCTTTTTTTTACATCCATCTGCTGAAGATTCGGTGAAAAGTTCACGATATTTTCTTATTTATAATTATTATAAATAAATAACCTATATAATCTTGACTTTGATTTCGTCGAATGATACCATTTGAAATGTAGATTCCACTTGGGATGCAATACGATACTCAATCTAGAACAGAGCAGTTGTTCTTTATATTAAAGGAGGAATTTTTGACATGGCAGAACGTTTAGTAGGTAAACCGGCTCCTGAATTTACGATGGAAACTGTAACAGGTGACGGCACGGATTTCAGCAAAGCAAGCCTGACTGACTATCGCGGTAAATGGCTCGTATTTTTCTTCTATCCACTCGATTTCACTTTCGTATGCCCTACGGAAATCACTGCGCTGAGCGATGCTTACGAGCAGTTCAAAGCGCTTGACGCTGAAATTCTGGGTGTGAGCACGGACTCCATCCACAGCCACAAGGCTTGGATCAACACACCGCGCGACTCGAACGGACTTGGAAAAATCAACTTCCCGCTGGCTTCCGACATCACGAGATCCGTTGCAAAAGACTACGGCGTGTACATCGAAGAAGAAGGCGTTGCTCTTCGCGGTCTGTTCATCATCGACCCTGAAGGCGAGCTGAAATATCAAGTGGTTAACCACAACGATATCGGCCGCAGTGTTGAAGAAACCCTTCGCGTCCTCCAAGCGCTGCAATCCGGCGGATTGTGCGCAATGAACTGGAAACCAGGCGACAAAAATCTGGTAACCAACTAATTTCTAAATATTCGGACAAGCCCCCTTTGCCTTGCTTGATGCAGGCCAAGGGGGTTTTTCATCAACTGTGGTTTTGGGTTTAGAATGCCTCGGAGAAGTTGAAATATGGCTAGGAGCGGCATAACGTCTTGTTTTGGCATTAATATAGAATGAACTGATCTATTTAGCAGGATTTGAACAGGGCGATATAGAAAACCAAAGAGCAGGCATACATGAGAAAACTTGGGTCCCGTCAGGGTTGAAAAAAAGGAATTGTCGAGCTTGGAATCGAATACATTATGAAGAAATACGGTGGAATCCAGAGGAGGGTGAACTGGAATGAGTTATTGCTGCGGAGCAAGTATGGTTGGAACGAAAGGTACACTTAAACATTATCGCACTCAGGTCCATAATGTTCCCCTGTTGTTCTGTCCCGTGTGCCACCGGGTTGAGGTTCATTACAAGGTTGAGAATGAATACGAAATTTTGGCCGAATATGCGCATGGTGACGGAGCGGCAGAAATTGACTTTCAGGATTATGTGATCGAGGACGAAGAGACCATTTTTGAAAATGTGGTCAACTGTGAGAAGGAAGATCCGAAAGACATCATTCAGAGCCAGATTGACATGGCCCTTGATTTGTTGACGGTCGCCAAGCAAATTCAAGACGAGAAATGGCAGAGCGAGCTGAAAAAAAGACTCGCGGTCATGAGCCAGCGCCGGCTGCGTCTTCAGCATAAATCATAAAATTTCATCGGATACCCGGGCCTGCCGTCGAATCGGCGGAAATCGTCCCGGCTGAGCGCCCGGTCATGACATAGCATCAGGTACAAAAATATAAATTTTTTGTGTCTGATGCTTTTGTTTTAAGATTCGCTTCCGCAAGAGGCGACATCCTTATTTTTACAGGAGAAACTTCTGCATAAGCGGGGACTTTCGGCTAAGAAAGAGCACCGATTGACGGCCATCATTTTCAGGCTGGGACCATTTTTTCTTTTTTCGACAGTATCTCTTGTTGAGTTTTCCGGCGAGCTTGTCTATGATTAAACTAATCTTTATTACTGGCCAAAAGATGGAATATCTGCCTGCTAACGATTTGCCAATTCCGTCATTTCCTTATAAAGGGGGGGCATCGTGTGAGCGAAATCCAAGAGACGTTGTTGCAGTCCCTGGAGGCGTTTCAATCTACGCAGCTTGTGAAGAACAAGTACGAGAACATTTTGGAGCACTTGGACAGTGGGGTAATCCTTTTCGACAGTGAGGGCGTTTTGACATTTATCAATGTGCAAATGGCGAGGTTGTTGGAAATTTCCCGTAAGTCGTTGACTGGCCTAACCTTGCTTCAAATTTTGCGTCATCCCCAGTTAAGCAGGTATAAGAAGAAGAAAATATTGCGTATTTACCGCGAAACCATTTTTCACCGAAAAAGATACCATGAGCTAAGTGATGAAACCGGACGCCAGTGGCTTCTTACGGTCACCTACGGCGATCAAATGGACGGTGATTTTTTATTTAGTGTCAAGGATGTATCCGATTTCAAGCAGATCGAACAAACCGCCTACCGAAACGACAAACTGGCGATGCTCGGCAAAATTTCGGCATCGATCGCCCACGAAATCCGCAACCCGCTCACGGCCATCCGTGGATTCATTCAGCTGCTGAGACCTCATTTGACCAAGCTAGGAAAAGACGAGTATGCTCGCATTATATTGACCGAGATCGACCGGGCGAACGATATTATTTATGAATTTCTGAATTCGTCCAAGCCATCTGCGCCGCAAACGACCGTCATCCCGGTTTCGTCTTTGCTGAAGGAAGTTGTTCTCCTTACGGAGAGCGAAGCGCTGATGAATGGCTGCGAGGTTGTGTTGCTTGATGAGTCTACGCCCCTTCATATTTCCGTCGATGTGAAGCAGATTAAGCAGGTCATTCTCAACATCATTAAAAACGCCATGGATGCGATTGCTGATCAGGGACATGAGCATACCGGGAAGATTGAAATCCGCACGCGCAAGGACCAGAAAAACGTGAATATATGTATTTCGGATAACGGAAAGGGTATGGATCATATCACGCTGAGCCATTTATTCGATCCCTTCTTTACGACCAAGGAGAGCGGGACAGGCCTTGGTCTGTCCGTAAGTTACCGGATCATCAAGAATCACCGGGGATATATCTCTGTGGACAGCAAAGTAGGGAAGGGAACAGAGTTTGTGATCTCGCTTCCGATCGTTGAAATGTCCTGATTCGGCACAGCAGGAACATTTTGTCTTTGGAGTTGCTTTGGACAACGGTGGAATAATATATATGACTATCGTCCGAAAACTTGAAGACAAAGGAAGATGACGCCGATGAATGGACATCCGTTTTCCGAAGGACAAGATATTACGGTCACATGGAAGGATCATACGGAAGCTGCTCAGCTCAGTATGGATGCGCTTGTTGTTATGGTTTCCCAAAAGGACTTTGAGGATAACGCACTTTCTCCCAGTCTTGCACCCATTGTGCAGCAGCTCAGGGACAGCCGCCTGTTCGGTGCTGCCTTCAATCAAATCCACGCACTGCCTGTGCCTGATTCAAGCGGCCATCGCGCCGTTATTCTAGTCGGGATCGGCGAACGTCCGCTGACCTCCGAAGAACTCAGGCTTGCTGCCGCCCAGGCGGCTAAAACCGCGCTCAAAATCCAAGCCCACAGCCTGGCATGGGAAGTGCCGATGACCATGATGCGATTTACTGCGGAACAGAACACGATCACTGCGGCCCAGGCCCTGACCGAAGGGTTCATTCTGGGCGCATACCGGATCAAGCAGTACAAACGAAACCATCCGACGTACCATGGAATTAAAGAGCTGGTGCTTTTTCGAAAAGGAAACGCGGATCCCCGGGAAGCTGAAGAATGGCGTCAAGGCATAGTCCGTGGGAAAGCGGCAGCCGAAGCTACCTGTTTGGCGCGGGATTTAACGAACCTCCCTGGGAATATGCTGGTTCCAGAAGATCTGGCGAAGCATGCGCAGCGAATTGCCCGGAAGCATGGCATGGAATCACACACGCTGGATGTCGAAGAGCAAAAGGCGCTCGGCATGGGGGGATTGCTCTCGGTTGGCCAGGGGAGCATTCAACCTCCGCGGATGATCGTGATGAAATATCAAGGAAGGGACAGCTGGGATGACGTTTTAGGGCTTGTCGGCAAAGGCATTACGTTCGATACCGGGGGCATCTCTCTGAAGAAGCGGCTCGGCATGGAAGAGATGATCAGCGATATGGCTGGAGCCGCTGCGGTGCTGGGTGTCATGAACGCACTTGGAACGCTGAAGCCGAAGGTAAACGTCGTGGCTGTCATTCCGAGTGCCGAGAACATGCCTGGAGGCGGTGCCTTTAAGCCGGGGGACGTCATCCGGTCGTTCAGCGGGCGGACGATCGAGGTGCTGAACACCGATGCGGAAGGCAGAGTGGTGCTCGCCGATGGCATGACTTATGCCAGACAGCTCGGAGCGGTCCGTCTCATCGATGTGGCGACGCTCACAGGCGCCGTCGTGACGGCTTTAGGGGATGTGGCGACTGGAGCGGTAACGAACGATGACACTTTTCTCCAGGAGCTGATCCTCGCTTCGAAAAGATCCGGTGAAAAAGTATGGCCGCTTCCTGCTTACAAGGAATTTTGGGATATGCTCAAAAGCGACGTGGCGGACATTCGCAACAGCACCGGAGGCAGGGGGGCTGCGATAACGGCAGGCCTGTTTATCGGAACCTTTGCCGAAGGGCTGCCGTGGGTTCATCTCGATATCGCCGGAACGGCCTACGCCCAAAAAGAGCGGGGTGTGAATCCGAAGGGAGGTACCGGGGTGATGGTCCGGACCCTGCTGGAGTGGATTTTGTCGCAAGCGGCATCCTCATAAAAGACCATGAACGTAAAGCGGAATCCTGAGCGGGATAGCCGCTTTATTTCGTATGCCGTCATTTCGCGGTCATATCCGTCCGGACAATTAACCTTTACTTTTCTGGTCACCTTCAAGTATGATGAAGGAATAAATTTTATGCCGGAAGGAGAAGCTTGTTGGATGAAAACGAACCCTTGTAAAATTGTCGATTGCACGATTCGCGATGGGGGACTGGTTAATAACTGGGACTTCAGCGTCGAGTTTGTACAAACTTTATACGCCGGACTGAATGAGGCCGGTGTTGACTATATGGAAATCGGCTACAAAAATTCACCCAAACTGCTGAAGGGCGCCGAATCTGCCGGACCTTGGCGCTTTTTGGACGATTCCTTCCTGCGTGAAGTGATCCCCCAGAAGGGCAAAACCAAGCTGTCCGCCCTCGTGGATATCGGCCGTGTCGATGAGAATGATATTTTGCCGCGCGAAGAGAGCATGCTGGATTTGATCCGTGTTGCTTGCTACATCAAGGACGTGGATAAAGCGCTGGAGCTGGTGCAGACGTTCCATGAACGCGGTTACGAAACGACGCTGAATATTATGGCGTTGTCCAACGTCATGGAGAACGAGCTGCTGGAAGCCTTCGAAATGATCCGGGAGAGCGTGGTCGATGTCGTCTACATCGTCGACTCCTATGGAAGCCTTGACCACAAGGACATGGAGTATTTGGTCGAGAAGTTCAAGAAGCACCTGCCGAACAAGCGCCTTGGCGTTCATACGCATAACAATATGCAGCTGGCCTTCTCCAACACGCTGACCGCCGCGGAGCTGGGCGTGGAGCTGCTGGATGCGTCCGTATACGGAATGGGCCGCGCGGCTGGCAACTGCCCGACCGAGCTGCTCGTCACTCATCTGAAAAATACCCATTACAACCTTCGTCCGGTGCTGGATGTGATCGAACGCCTGATGATTCCGCTTCGTGAGAAGGAAGAATGGGGCTACCTGATTCCTTACATGGTTACGGGAACGCTGGGGGAGCATCCACGTTCCGCCATGGCGCTCCGGGCATCGGAGGATAAGGACAAGTACGTGGATTTTTACGACAAGCTGACGACTCCGGAAGTCAACTTTGATCCGAAACACAAGTAAACCGCTTCATTTGATTCATTAGAAAAAGGGCTGCCCGTACTTGTACGGGCAGCCCTTTTTTGGCTTCAATCGAGTCTGATATATTCGCGTTCACCGGTACGGTGATTATAATAGACCTGGTATTTATGACCGTCTTTCGGGTCAATAAATACTTCCGAAGTCGGCGTAAACGATCCGTTCATGATGTCCCTGCTGCCCCCGCTGTCGTCCCGGCGGCGGTATCTCTTGTCGAAGAAACGCCAGCTTACCCATAACAGCAGCAGAAAAGCGACCAGCTCCAAGGCGTATATGAGCAGAATAATGACCATACCTCCCATCAGCTAACAGGACGGGTTCTAACGACCGTGCCGTAGGCAACAATTTCGCTCATGTTATTGCCGATATCCCCGCTGTCAAAGCGCATCATCACGATGGCGTCCCCGCCCATTGCATGCGCGTTCTGCACCATCCGGTCCACCGCCTGCCGCCGTGCATCCTCAATCATCTGTGTGTACTGCTTCACCTCGCCGCCGACAAGGCCCTTGAGGGAAGCCATAATGTCCCCGCCGATGCCTCTGGCTCTAACGACGACTCCAAACGTGGTGCCGAGTACCTCGATAATTTCATGATTGGCTACATTTTCGGTTGTTGTAATGATCATACAATGCCACACCCCTTAGGTATTATAATCTACAATACGGATGAAGGAGGATGAGGATTCATTTTTTTGCAAAACGACTCATGTCGAACGATGACCCCAATGCAAAATTATTGTCTAATGTTAGCAGGAATGTCGGCATAAACGTGGAATTATTTAGCATGAAATTCATATATAAATATTTCAGAAAAAGCCCGGGGGTCAGAGGACTGCATGCATACCAGAGTAGAGAAAAGACGAACAATCAGGACGGCCTTGGTGGGAATCTTGTTTTTTGTTGCGGTTCAGATCGTTCAAACTGCATTTTTATACAGTAATGATGGCGCCGGCTGGTTCAAGACGGTTTATGTTCTTGCCGGCTGGAGCAGCGTGGCTGTCAGCTTTGCCGTGTTCGCCCAGGGATGGCTGTTATTTTCGCACAAACTGTCGCGGCATAGGCTGTATACGGCTGCGCTGTTTTTGTCTCTGGCTGTATTTGACTTTTTGCAGACGGTCAGCTTGCTCGGAATTCCTCTATTCGGCTATGCATTAAACCAGGACGATGCCATGTGGCTGCTTATTATCTCCAAGGGGGCGTGCGCCCTCGGGCTTCTGTCGATTTATAATCTGAAAGACACGATGGTGTCAATTACCCATAAACGCTTCGCATTTATGATCACGTCGGTCGTGATCGTATTTGGTGTGTTTGCCTTTTTCCTGTGGCATCAGAAACTTCCTTTGCTGATGAACCATGGCAGCATTAATTGGCTGAAGAAATATTTGGACCTGATGATCATTGCGGTATGCCTGATTGGCATCGGATCGATCATGTACCGGGGCAAAAAGGACCGGGCCCCATCGCTGCTTATTATTATCCGGGCGCTGATTTACTCCGCTCTCGGACAGGGGCTGATGATGACGGCGAATCATACATACCAGTGGAATTACCTGCTTGGCACCCTTTCCGGAGGTGTGGCTTACTATCTAATGCTCAAAGGGGTTTACCGCCTGACGATCGAGGATCCATTCCGGGAACAACAGCGGGTGGAGGCGCGGATGAACTATCTGGCGTTCCATGATGACCTGACGGGACTTCCGAACAAACGCCGGTTGACTCAGCGCATTTCCAGTAAGATCAAAAATACGGGCCATGAAATGACAGGGGTCGTCGTTTTTAACGTCAACCGCTTCAAAAATATCAATGACTCTCTTGGGCATCAGGCGGGGGACCGAATTCTGCAGCTTGTCGGCGACCGCCTCAAACGGAATACCCGGTCCAGGGAGGAAGTGTTCAGTATGGGCGCCGATGAGTTCGCCATCATTCTGCCTGCGCTTGCCGGCGTGGAAGAGGGGATGGAGCGAATCCGCTATTTGCTGACGCTCTTTGAAAAGCCCGTCGTCATCGAGGAAAACGATTATCATATCACGCTCTGCGCAGGGATGGCGGTCTTTCCGCAGGACGGAGATACGGCCGAGGAGCTGATTCAGCATGCGGACACCGCCGTTCATCATGCCAAAGACTATGGAGTCGACGTTCGTCACTTTGTCCCATCCATGCAGATGAAGGCGAAGGAGCGGCTCCGCCTGGAGAACGACCTGCGTAAAGCGATCGAGCGGGAAGAGTTTTACCTGGAGTACCAGCCGCTCGTTCATTTGGAGAGCAGCGAGATCGTCGGCATGGAGGCGCTGCTGCGCTGGCGGCATCCGAAACGGGGATTCGTTTCGCCGGCCGAATTCATTCCGCTGGCAGAGGAAAGCGGTCTGATTGTTCCTCTTGGCGAATGGGTTCTCCGCACGGCGTGCATGCAGAATAAAAAATGGCAGCAGGCGGGGTATAAGCCGATCTGCGTATCGATTAATCTATCCATGCGCCAGTTTCTCCAGCCCCAGCTGGCTGAACGCATCGGGTCCATCCTGGAGGAAATCGGCTTGGATCCGAAGTACGTCGAGCTGGAGATTACGGAAAGCATGACGTTTGACAAGGAGACGGCCTTTGACCAGCTTCGGCGCTTGAAGCAGCTCGGCGTCTTCATCAGTATCGATGACTTCGGGACGGGGTACAGCTCGCTGCATTACTTGAAAAACATGCCGATCGACCGGCTGAAAATCGACCGTTCCTTCGTCCACGAAGTGATGAGCGACCATAACGATGCGGCGATCGTCTCCACGATCGCATCGATGGCGCATCATCTGCAGCTCAAGGTAACGGCCGAAGGCGTAGAGAATGAGGAGCAGCTCCATTTCCTGAAAGAGCAGCGCTGCCACGAGGGACAAGGCTACTATTTCAGCAAGCCGATTTCACCAGAGGATTTCGAACGGACCTTTCTGCTGAATTAAAAAAGTATTGCAATCCCGCGGCATCCGTGGTATATTATTTCTTGTCTTCACAAGATGATATATCTTGAATGCAACGGGATGTAGCTCAGCTTGGTAGAGCACCTGGTTTGGGACCAGGGGGTCGCATGTTCGAATCGTGTCATCCCGATACTAGACATTCACCCTGAGAAAGTACGAGATTCGCCTTGGCGGCTTTGCTTTTACAGGTGATATGCGGGTGTAGTTCAATGGTAGAACTTCAGCCTTCCAAGCTGATAGCGTGGGTTCGATTCCCATCACCCGCTCCATATTAATTTAAACAAACAACGCCGATGGCGTTTTTTTATTTTGGAGCGGTTGTGCGGGAGAGAACCCACGCGCGTGGGTGCGACCGTCCGTGCAGGCTTCATCGAAGGAGCCCAATCAGGACGCGCGTCAACATCTACCTTAGTGGGGAGCCGAAGGCTCGCTGTTGGATCGGGATGTTGAGTATTCCCAACACCCGCTCCATATTAATTTAAACAAACAACGCCGATGGCGTTTTTTTATTTTGAAGCGGTTGTGTGGGAGAGAACCCACGCGCGTGGGTGCGACCGTCCGTGCAGGCTTCCATGAAGGAACCCGATCAGGACGCGCGTCAACATCTACCTTAGAGGCTCGCTGTTGGATCGGGATGTTGAGTATTCCCATCACCCGCTCCATATTAATTTAAACAAACAACGCCGATGGCGTTTTTTTATTTTGGAGTGGTTGTGCGGGAGAGAACCCACGAGCGTGGGTGCGACCGTCCGTGCAGGCATCTATGAAGGGACTGATCAGGACGCGCGTCAACATCTACCTTAGTGGCGAGCTGAAAGCTCCTTTTTTATGCTATATTTTTCCTTGCTTTATCCAAGTCCAAATTCGAAATGAACCAAACAAAGCCGCAAATAGTATAAGAAGCAGCATGAATACCCAAATGCCAAGTCGATTGATATCTCTTAGACCATCTGCATTAATAAGTACAAAGGTTCCAAAACCTATAAAAAGAAGATATATAAAAACGTTTGGAATAATCCAGACAATCCTGAGTTTAATGTTTTTATTGTTCAACATCTCCACCTCCATATGACACCATCTTACGAGCTTTTGAGTAATCTGGATATTATAGAAATAGCTTTTTACATCCTTCTACAGGGCGCGCTTCAACTTCTAGTTGAGGGCGAGCCAAAGGCTCGCTGTTGGAACAGGATGTCGATTACCGTCCATGCGGACATTTATCCCGCACCATAGATGAAAAAGGCCGGAGATCCATGGATCTCCGGCCTTTTTTATACCCTCGGTTACAGTGTGACGCGCGCGTGCCCGAGAAAATGCATTACGGCGGCGAAGCCTGCGCCGATCATCGTTCCCCGGCTGCCAAGCCGGGAGAAGGTGATCTCGAGCTGCTGCTTATGGTAAGGCAGCGTCCGCTCCGCGACGACTGCCTGCATCGGCCCGGCCAGCCAATCCCGGGCTTCGGACAGCGCCCCGCCGATCACGATGAGCTCAGGATTGAAGCTGTTGATGAGGTTGGTTACGCCAATACCCAAATATTTGCCCATCTGGGCGAATTGTTCCCGGGCAGCCTCGTTTCCCTCGGAAGCCAGGCGCACCAGCTCCGGCGTATTGTGGGCCGGCAAGGCAGTGCCGGCCGTATCGTACGTTTTCTCCGAGGCGTAGAGCTCCCAGCAGCCCCGGCTTCCACAGGTGCATGGCCTTCCGTCGGCCTCGATGCACATATGGCCGGTCTCGCCGGCGTACCCGCGCGCACCTTTGTACAGTTCCCCGCCGATGATAATGCCGGAACCAATACCGGAGCCCGCACTGACGTAGAGCAGGTGGCGCACATCTTTTGCTGCCCCGAAATTCAGCTCGCCCTGCGCGCCGGCGTTGGCTTCGTTATCAATGGTGACAGGTACCGAAAAGGCTTCCTCCAGCAGCTGGCGCAAATGAACCATTTCCCAGCCGAGGTTGGGAGCAAATAAAACGATCCCGTTCTCATCCACCATGCCGGGCACGCCGACCCCGATCCCGACGGTTCCGTATGGCGTGTCCGGAGCCGATTCCATAAGACTGGAGATCACCTTCTTCATGGCTTCAAGTACATAAGACAAATCGTGACGCGCAAGCGTATGATCCCGCTCCTCCAGTACGTTGCCTCCCAGGTCGCACAGCACGGCCGTCAGCTGCTTCACCCGCAGCTCAATGCCGATAACGGTGCCAGCCATCGCGTTAAAATGCAGCAGCAGCGGCTTACGCCCACCGCTGGACTTGCCTGGCCCGACTTCGGTGACCAGCTGCTGCTCGCACAGCTCGGCTACCAAATTGGAGACGGTCGCCTTGTTCAGGCCGGTCATTTCCGATACCCGGGCTCTGGAGAGGGTGGAGGAATGCTTGCGGATCGTGTGAAGCACAAGCGAGCGGTTTATTTTTTTGACCAGAGCCTGGTCGCCGGTGACTTTCATGTATATCGCACATCCTTCGAGTAATCCCACTAGTACATAATCAATTAGTCTAGAGCCATCCGCAGCAAAAAGCAACCCGAAATCACCTGTTTAAAAAAACTTTGTTTAACCAATATACAAAGTCGATCCGATGTGTTACTATGTTCCTGTAAACGTTTGCGACAAGCAAATTTTGAGGAGGATTATACATGGCATACTTTGAGAACGTTGGGAAGATCGCTTATGAAGGAAGCCGTTCGACCAATCCGTACGCGTTCAAATTTTATAACCCGCAAGAAGTGGTAGCAGGCAAAACGATGGAAGAGCATCTTCGCTTTGCGATGGCTTACTGGCATACGCTGACTGCCGGTGGTTCCGATCCGTTCGGCGTAGAGACCGCTGTCCGCAGCTGGGACAAATACGACGGTATGGACAAGGCCAAAGCCCGTGTGGAAGCCGCTTTTGAATTTTTGGACAAAATGAACCTGCAGTTCTTCTGCTTCCACGATATCGACATCGCACCGGAAGGAAGCAGCCTGCGTGAGTTCTACAGCAACATCGACACAATCGTCGACCTGATCAGCCAAGGCATGAAAACCTCCGGCAAGAAGCTGCTGTGGAACACAGCCAACATGTTCACAAACCCACGCTACATGCACGGTGCCGGTTCTACTTGCAACGCGGACGTGTATGCCCATGCTGCAGCCCAAGTCAAAAAAGGCCTTGAAGTCGGCAAACAGCTCGGTGCGGAAAACTACGTATTCTGGGGCGGACGCGAAGGGTATGAAACCCTGCTGAATACGGACCTCAAGCTTGAAATGGACAACATGGCCCGCCTGTTCCACATGGCTGTGGATTATGCGAAGGAAATCGGCTTTGACGCCCAGTTCCTGATCGAACCAAAGCCGAAGGAGCCGACGAAGCATCAGTACGACTTTGACGCAGCGACGACGATTTCGTTCCTGCAAAAATACGATCTCGACAAGCACTTCAAGCTGAACCTGGAAGCCAACCATGCAACGCTGGCCGGACACACGTTCGAGCACGAGCTTCGCGTAGCCCGTATCAACGGTATGCTCGGATCCCTGGACGCCAACCAAGGCGACATGCTGCTCGGCTGGGATACCGACGAGTTCCCGCTGAACATTTACGATTCCACGCTTACGCTGTATGAAGTGCTGAAGAACGACGGTCTTGGCAAAGGCGGCATTAACTTCGACGCCAAAGTACGCCGTCAGTCGTTTGAGCCGGAAGATCTGTTCCTGGCGCATATCGCAGGTATGGACACTTACGCAAAAGGATTGAAGGTAGCTGCTAAGCTGATCGAAGACCGCGTGTTCGACGACTTCATCGACAAGCGCTACGCCAGCTTCAAGGAAGGCATCGGCGCAGACGTCGTATCCGGCAAAGCGACCCTGGCTTCCCTGGCTGAGTATGCACTGAACAATGAAAATCCGCGCCGCAACGAGTCCAGCCGCCAAGAGCTGCTGAAAGCTCAGTTGAACCAGTACATCCTGGCTGAGTAGAAGCAAGCATCAGGCACAGCTGTTACAAAACCGATCATGAAATCTCTTTGAAATGCAACGAAGGTTGCCTGAAGAAAGCTTCTTCGGGCAGCCTTTTTTTGAACCGGATTTCCATGCGGAACATCCTTGGTTCGTCGTTGATGTCCATTCGATCCATACAGGAGGAAAAAGTATGAAATACGTTATTGGTGTTGATTTGGGAACCAGCGCCGTCAAGACGGTGCTGGTGAATCCCCAGGGAGAAGTCGTGCACGAGCACTCTGAAGCTTATCCGCTGAGCAGACCTGAGCCGGGCTGGAGCGAGCAGAATCCGGAGGATTGGGTGGACAAGACGCTGGTCAGTCTCCGCAGACTGATGGAAAAGTCGGGTGCGGACCCGCAGGAAGTGGAAGGCCTCAGCTTCTCCGGCCAAATGCACGGCCTTGTGCTGGTGGATGCGAAGGGCAAGGTGCTGCGTCCGGCCATTCTGTGGAACGACACACGTACGACGGCGCAGTGCCGCAAGATCGAGAACACGCTGGAATCAAAGCTGCTGAGTATTGCCAAAAACCGCGCCCTGGAAGGCTTTACGCTGCCTAAAATTTTGTGGGTGCAGGAGAACGAACCGGACATTCTGTCCCAAGCCAGCTTGTTCCTGCTGCCGAAGGATTACGTGAGATACCGGCTCACCGGCGAATACGCGATGGATTACTCCGACGCTGCGGGCACGCTGCTGCTGGATGTTTCGGGTAAAACGTGGAGCCAGGACATTGCCGCAGCCTTTGATCTGCCGCTGTCGCTTTGCCCTCCGCTCGTGGAATCCTTCGATCAAACGGGCACGCTGCTGCCTGACATCGCCGAGGCGTCCGGCCTGCTGCCGTCGACCAAGGTATTCGCGGGCGGAGCGGACAATGCTTGCGGCGCCATCGGTGCAGGGATTTTGCAGGAAGGGCAAACGATGTGCAGTATCGGTACATCAGGCGTCGTCCTCTCTTTTGAAAGTCGCAAGGAACTGGAGGCCGACGGCAAGCTGCATTTCTTTAATCACAGCGAAAAGGACGCGTACTATGTTATGGGCGTCACGCTTGCGGCCGGTCACAGCCTGACCTGGTTTAAGGAGACGTTCGCCAAGGAAAAAAGCTTCGATGAGCTGCTTGAAGGCATCGGCTCCATCCCTGCGGGCAGCAGCGGCTTGCTGTTCACACCGTACATTTCCGGGGAACGAACCCCGCATCCGGACGCGGATATCCGCGGAAGCTTTATCGGAATGGACTCCGGCCACACGCTTTCCCATTTTGCCAGAGCGGTGCTTGAAGGCATTACGTTCTCGCTGCGGGAATCGATCGACATCGTACGCGAATCCGGCAAAGAGATCCATGAGGTCGTGGCCATCGGCGGCGGCGCGCGGAACGAAACGTGGCTGCAGATGCAGGCGGATATTTTCAACGCAACGATCATCAAGCTCGAAAGCGAGCAAGGCCCGGCGATGGGAGCGGCGATGTTGGCTGCATACGGCTGCGGCTGGTTCCCGTCGCTGACGGATTGTGCGAAGGCGTTCATCCGCCCGGCCAAAACGTACGCGCCGAATGCGGAGCAGGCTGAATTGTACAGCGGCTTGTTCAGCCTGTACCAGGAAGTATACAGCCAAACCCGTGAGCTGAACAGCAAGCTGGTTCCTTACCGGAACTAGGAAGCCGGTGCCTCCCTTGCGCGGATGAGATACGGAAAGCTCTGCTTAATGTCTAATTTAGACATGATTTTTTATCGAATTTTCGGGGTACTGCAATCGCTTTCAGAACTTTAGAATAAGGGTAGATCATCCGTACCTTGCCTATATGGCGGTAAAAATAGCGGGGAATACCGAAAACTGCGGACCGTAAGGCTCTGTTCGGTTGGCGTGTACTGCCATAATGTTTTGAAGATCACTCATTTAATATGCTGAAAAGCAAACAGGGCGGGAAGTCTGATCCAATACATCGGGCTTCCCGTCATTTCTTCAGAGATCAGAAAGTATAAGCTTCGGAGCTTCTGCTTTCTGACCTCGCAAGAAAAACCTCCTCTAGAAGCGGTCTGTCATCTTTGAAGGTACGGCGATAGACGTTTTTCTTCAGGCAGCCTGATATACGAAAGCACACGCTTCGGCCGCCGGTCCGGCAAGGTACTGGAAGAAACAACCGTTCGCGGAAAAGGGAGAGATAAGCGTGGAGCAAAGCAGCAAACGCGCCGTCAATAAAAGGCTGTGGTACCGCAAGCCGGCCTCTGTATGGGAGGAAGCGCTGCCGATCGGAAACGGACGGCTGGGAGGCATGGTGTTCGGCGGGGCGGAAGAAGAGAAAATTCAATTGAACGAGGACACGCTGTGGTCCGGATTTCCCCGGGACACGGTTAATTATAATGCCCTGCGGCATCTGGAGCCGGCCAAGGCATGGGTCGCCGAGGGCCGGTATGCCGAAGCGGAGGCGCTGATCGAAGCCGGGATGCTGGGACGACGCACGGAATCCTACCAGCCGCTCGGCGATTTGCATTTTACTTTTGGCCGCATGGATCAAATTAACGATTACGAGCGGGAGCTGGATTTGGAGCATGCGGTTGCATCGGTTTCTTTTCAAACCGGCGGGGTGCGCGTCATCCGCGAAGCATTTGCGAGCCGACCGGATGAGGTTATCGTCGTCCATTTCCGGACGGAGCCCGCAGTGAGCGGGGGTTCGGCCGGGAAGGCGGAGCTGCCGGAGTTGACGGCATGGCTCACCTCTCCGCATCTTAGCAATGTGAGCGCAGAGCCGGCGGCATTGGTCCTGACAGGACAAGCTCCGTCGCATGTCGCGGACAATTACTTGGGGGATCATCCTCAGTCGGTTCTCTATGAAGAAGGACTGGGACTCCGGTTTGCAGCTGTACTGACGGTGCGGACCGACGGAGAGGTGCAGACGGAGGAAGGGCGGCTGCGGATCGAAAAAGCGAGCACGGTCACCTTTGTGCTGGCTGCGGCGACCGATTTCGCAGGCTTTGACGTCATGCCGGGCGCATCAGGCATCGATCCGGTACGCTTGTGCCGGGAACATGCCGACGCGGCGGACAGTGATTATCTGCATCTGAAACAGCGGCATTTGGATGATTACCGCGCGCTGTTTGACCGGGTAGACCTGCAGGTGGGGCTGAGCCCACAGCTGCCACAGGCTGAAGCGGAAATGCCGACGGACGAACGCCTGCAGCTGTATCGCCGAGGAGGAGTCGATCTGGCCCTCGAAACGCTGCTGTTCCATTATGGACGCTATTTAATGATTGCCGGTTCGCGTCCGGGTACGCAGGCGCTGAACCTGCAGGGCATTTGGAATCCGCACAAGCAGCCGCCTTGGAACAGCAATTATACGACGAACATTAATGCCGAAATGAACTATTGGCCGGCCGAGGTGTGCGGTCTGGGAGAATGCCATGAGCCGCTCTTCGACCTGATCCGGGAACTGAGCGTCACCGGCAGCCGGACCGCGGCGATCCATTACGGTGCAAGAGGCTGGACGGCTCATCACAACACCGATTTGTGGCGGATGTCGACGCCTTCGGATGGGCGGGCCATGTGGGCGTTCTGGCCGATGGGCGGCGTGTGGCTGTCCAGACATCTGTGGGAACGGTATGCGTTCCGGCCGGATGCGGCCTACCTGCAGGAGGTAGCGTATCCGCTGATGAAAGGAGCCGCCTTGTTCTGCCTGGACTGGCTTGTCCAGCTTCCCGACGGACGATGGACGACGGGTCTCTCGACTTCACCGGAGAATGTCTTCCTGACCGAATCGGGAGAGCCTTGCAGTACGGCTGCCGGATCGGCGATGGATATGGCGCTCATTGACGAGCTGTTCGGACACTGCATCAATGCAGCTGAAGTGCTTGGGATCGATGAGGATTTCCGGCAGGAGCTGACTTCAAAACGGGAGCGGCTGGCACATCCCGGCATGAGTCCGGACGGGCGGATGCGGGAATGGGAGCGCGATTTCGGCGAGAATGAGCCGGGGCACCGCCATGTATCCCATCTGTACGGAGTGTACCCGGGAGACGCCGTAAACGAGAATACGCCGGAGCTGATGCAAGCCGCCTCCTTGTCGCTGAAGAAGCGGATTGAGGCGGGAAGCGGGCACACGGGCTGGAGTGCGGCCTGGATCTTTAACCTGTACGCGCGGCTTAAGGAGCCGGCGAACGTGTACCGCTCCATCCGGCGGATTCTCAGCGACTCCAGCCTGCCGAACCTGTTCGGCAACCACCCGCCGTTTCAGATTGACGGCAATTTCGGTTATGCGGCCGGCGTTGCGGAAGCGCTGCTGCAAAGCCACCAGGGCGAGATCCGGATGCTGCCGGCTCTGCCGGAAGCCTGGAACGAAGGGGAAGTCAAAGGACTGCGGGCGCGAGGCGGCTTCGTGGTAGACATGAAGTGGAGCGCCGGAACGATCGAGGAAGCAGGAATAACCTCCACGCATGGCGGGATCTGCCGGATCGCAGACCATTCCCTGTACCGGGTGCAGGGACCATATGGGCAGGAGCTACCGGCTGACGGATTTATTACGACAGCAGGCGAAATGTACCGAATTATACCACGGGACAAGGAAACGGTATCGGTGAATTGAAGCTGAAGCTGAAGCTGAAGCTGAGGCTGAAATGAAAGCTAAGGAAGCCGAAGGAAGCGGAAGATAACCGAAGAAAACCTAAGAAAACAGAAGAAAGCCGAAAAACCGAAAAAACCGAAAAAACCGAAAAAACCGTGGGAAACCTTCTACGGTACAAGAAGCCGGTGAAGACATTTTATTTGTTACGGGCTAAGAGTTACAGGCTAAGTCGCGGGCCAAGGTTACGGGCTATCGGCGAATCAACAAGAGAAAGGAAGTGGGTACGTGATTAACGATAAACTGCCTAAGATTTGGTACGGCGGAGATTATAACCCTGAACAGTGGGGACCGGAAGAATGGAAAGAGGACCAGCGGATGTTCAAGCTGGCCGGGATCGACGTGGCGACGATCAACGTCTTTTCCTGGGCGTTAAACCAGCCTGACGAGGACACTTACGATTTCGGGTGGCTCGACGAGACGATGGACCGTCTGCACAAGGACGGCGTTGGCGTCGTACTGGCGACGAGCACCGGGGCGCATCCAGCCTGGATGGCCAAGCGGCATCCCGACGTGACCCGCGTCGATTTTTACGGGCGAAAAAGAAAGTTCGGCGGAAGGCATAACTCCTGCCCGAACAGCCCGACTTACCGCAAATACTCCCGCTTGATGGCGGGGAAGCTCGCCGAGCGCTACAAGGATCATCCGGCGCTGCTGCTTTGGCACGTATCCAATGAATACGGCGGTTTCTGTTACTGCGACAACTGTGCAGCCGAATTCCGTGTCTGGCTGCAAAAACGTTACGGCGCCCTTGATGCCGTCAACGAAGCATGGAACACCCGCTTCTGGGGCCACACTTTCTACGACTGGGACGAAATCGTACTTCCGGACGGGCTGAGCGAAGAGGGAGAAGGCAACGTCAGCGCGTTCCAGGGCATTTCCCTGGATTACCGCCGGTTTATGTCCGATAGTCTGCTGGAATGCTACAACATCGAGGCGGAAGCGATCCGCGAGCATTCGAAGGACGTGCCGATCACGACCAACCTGATGGGGTTGTTCCCGCTGCTCAACTACTTCGACTGGGCGAAGCATATGGATATCGTCTCGTGGGATAATTATCCGTCTCTGACGACGCCGGTCAGTGAAACTGCCATGACGCATGACTTGATGCGCGGCCTGAAGCACGGGGCGCCGTTCATGCTGATGGAGCAGACGCCGAGCCAGCAGAACTGGCAGGCGTACAACTCGCTTAAGCGTCCCGGCGTGATGCGCCTGTGGAGCTATCAGGCCGTTGCCCGCGGCGCGGATACGGTGATGTTCTTCCAAATGCGGCGCTCCAAGGGCGCCTGCGAGAAGTTCCACGGCGCCGTCATTGAGCATTCCGGTCATGAGAATACGCGGGTATTCCGTGAGGTGGCGCAGCTCGGGGAGGAGCTGGGCCGTCTTGGGGACACGCTGCTGGACGCTGTGACGGATGCTAAGGTTGGCATCGTGTACGACTGGGAAAACCGGTGGGCCATGGAGCTCTCGAGCGGTCCGACCGTTGAGCTGAATTATGTGCGCGAGGTGCATAAGTTTTACGACGCCCTCTTCAAGCAGGGCATAGAGGCGGACATGATCAGCACCCAAGCCGACTTCAGCAAATACGATATCGTAATTGCACCGGTCATGTATATGGTCAAGCCGGGCTTTGCCGAGAAGTCGGAGGCGTTCACCGCTGCCGGCGGCACGTTTATTACGACGTTCTTCAGCGGCATCGTGAACGAGACCGATCTCGTGACCCTCGGCGGATATCCGGGCGAGCTCCGCAAGCTGCTCGGCATTTGGGCGGAGGAAATCGACGCACTGCCGCTCGGGCAGTACAATGAAATCGTCATGAAGCAGCCGTACGGCAAGCTTACGGGCAGCTACAAATGCGAGATGCTGTTTGATCTCATCCATGCCGAAGGCGCGGAAGTGCTGGCCGAGTATGGCTCGGACTTCTACAAAGGCATGCCTGCCCTCACGGTGAACCGCTTTGGCGAAGGCAAAGCATACTATGTGGCGACCAGCGCGGACAGCGAGTTCATGGAAGGCTTCCTCGGGGCCGTCTGCGCCGAGAAAGGCGTTCAGCCGCTGGTGCCGGAGCTTCCGGCCGGCGTAGAGGTTGCCCGCCGTGTGAAAGAAGGACGCTCGTTCCTGTTCGTGCTTAACCATAACGCGGAGAGTACGACAGTTCGCACGGGGGATATCAAACGCCGGGACCTTCTCAGCGGCGTAACCGTGGACGGGGCGGCCGAGGTGCCGGGACGCGGCGTCATGATTCTGGAGGAAGCAGAGTAAAGACAAGGTATCGCGGCTAAAATACGTTTCCATTCCAATACAAGCAGGCTTTGCGGGACTTCCCGGCAAAGCCTGCTTTTTTGTAAAGGCAATTTACTGCACCCATTGATTGCGTATGGCCAGCACGACGGCCTGGGTGCGGTCCTCGGCGCCGATTTTTTGCAGGACGCGGTGCACGTGGGTTTTGACCGTGCTTTCGCTGATGTGGAGCTTGGCGGCGATATCTTCGTTTTTCAGGCCGTAAGCCATTTCCTGCAGAACTTCCAGCTCACGGTCAGTCAGCGGGTCCGGCAGGGACAGCCGCATGTCCTGCCGGTCCTGGAACGATTCCGTCTGGCGCAGCGCCTCCGAAATCATCCGGGCTGCGGCTCCCGTCCGGTAGATGGCTTCGCCGCGGCTCGCCGCCCTGATGGAATGGAGCAGCTCCTCCGGCGCCGCATCCTTCAGCAAATAGCCGACGGCTCCGGCCCGAATGCCTTCATACACGTATTCCTCGAGATCGAAGGTGGTGAGGATGATGACTTTGCACTCCGGCAGCTGCCGCCGGAGCTCCCGTGTCGCCTCGATCCCGTTCATGCCGGGCATTTGCACGTCCATCAAGGCGATATGCGGCCGGGTTCGGAGCGCAAGGTTTACGGCTTCGCGGCCGTCGCCCGCCTCTCCGCACCATTCCATGTCCGGCTGAGCCTTAATAATAAACCCGATGCCGTGCCGGATCAGGGGCTGGTCATCCGCGATGATGATGCGGATACGTTCTGGGTCCATTTTAGCATTCATTCCCCTCTGTTATTGGGTGTCGCTGCGGAAAACGGCAGGCTTGCGGTAATCTCCAGACCATGGGGAGCGAGGGGGGTGACCGTCAGACGTCCGCCGGCTTTTGCACATCGCTCCCGCATGGCGGTCAGTCCGAATCCCGGCTGGACCGGACCTTGCGCCACGCCGTTATCCCGGATAGTCAAGACCAGGCCTTCCTTGTTACCTATAAGCCGGACCTCAGCTTGGGTGGCCTGGGCATGGCGCATCATGTTGGTCAGTGCCTCCTGAAGGATTCGGTAAAGGACGTACAGCTGCTCCGGTGCGATGGTGCCGGGGATATCCGTGGTAAAGGCCACCGGAATCCCGCTTCGCTCACTGAAGGTGTCCACCAGCTTCCTGAGCTCCTTCAGTCCTTCGCCGGGCCGGACGAGCCCCATTTCGTGAACGACCGTTCTGACGTCCTGAAGGCATCCGCGGGCCACATCCGTCACTTGCCTGAGCGTTGAGCGGGCTTCGTCCGGCGCCGCTTCGATCATATACGGAAGCGCCTGCAGCTGCACGATGACGGAGGTCAGGCCGTGACCGATGCTGTCATGGATATCGGCTGCGATCCGGCTGCGCTCCTCCAGTACCGCATAGCGCAGAGCCTGCTCGGAAGCCGCCTCCAGCTCCTCGTGAGCTTGGCGCAGGCTGCGGTAAGCCGCCTCCAGCTCCTGATGAGCGGACGTCAGCTCCTGCAGATGCGTTTCTTTCATCGTTCGGGTCGTTCTGCGTAGCCTGCCGGCCAAAAATAGAAGATAGACCGCCGCGAGAATCAGGCATTGGGTCATCACTGCTTCTAAAGTCTGATGCTGATCCAGCAGGATCCACGCTGCGGCAGCTATATTTAGAACGGTATATGAGGCCGAGTACGATGCCGGCAGCCGGTAGCTCACCCATCCCAGCAGAAAAAAGACGATAATATACAAGCTGCCGTCAAGTCCCAGGATGACCCCAATGGAAGAGATACCAAGCAAGGCACACACGGCAAAAGCAGGCGCCGGCCCCCGGCGGGTAAACCACCGGGAACGCCATTGCAGGCATAGCGCGGCCAACGTCAACAGCACGCCGGGAACGAACGCACGGGGCTCACCGTACATGCCGTTCTGAATCGCGGAATACACGATCAACAAACTCAGCAGCGCCCTTCTGGCCGGATTGGAAGACAGTATTGTTCGTTCATCGTTGCCTGTTTCCATAGCAGGTCTCCTTTAGCTGGCACATGGACGCCGGTGTTTCAGGTCTTT
This sequence comes from Paenibacillus sp. VMFN-D1, assembly GCF_003386155.1. Lineage (NCBI taxonomy): Bacteria > Bacillati > Bacillota > Bacilli > Caryophanales > Paenibacillaceae > Paenibacillus > Paenibacillus sp. VMFN-D1. Next base: position 458,657 of record NZ_QRDU01000002.1, read on the forward strand.
ATGCCCGTTGTCCCATCATCGCCTGATATCTCCGGTAAATGACGTACCGGCGTGCGCAGATGGAACCGAGCGGCATGAACATCAGCGCATTCGCGATGTGATAGAAGGCGTGTGACTGCCCCCAGGACTGCGCAAGCACCCGCAACGCCAGCACGGCGAGAAACAGCAGGATGCTGGCAATGGAACCCTGCACGGTAACCTGGCCGTCCATTCCCATGCGCATTTTTTCCATTTTACCCCGGATGATACCTGTTGCCAAACCGGCAGCGGCAAACACGGCGAACAGCACGACTTCAACCGGACCTACCGATGCCCACGGGATGGACGAAAGGGCCATTCCTCCCCATAACAAGGGAACGATCCACATGCTGGAAGGGCGGAAGGTTCTTTCCCTTGCGGTAAGCCAAATGACAAGCAGGATGATAATAATATAAGTTGAGTATTGATCCATCGCTAACACCTCATTCATTTTTCGTGATGAATCCAGCATACCAAGGAGGACCGGCCGCGTAATCGAACCGTGTGGTGATTTTCTTTCGGCCGATGTACATCCGGAGATGTACATGACTGTGGACGAATAGGTTTGGGCTTTTCTTTTTTCGATAATTTTGTTAAAATGACAGCAAGCATTTCATCCTGAAGAAAACGAGGTAACCACACAGCCGATGGATAAACATGACTGATCTCTCTAATCTGCAAACCAACTTAATGTTGAAACCATGCAGTTTCTGCGCCTGCCGCAGGGAAGAGAATCGTTATGTCTATTTTCAGAGACTGGATACCTCACCGATGGATACGGATCATGCTTTTTTTGTGCATTTTGACGTGTTCATGGGGTGATATCGTGCCGGATTATCATGTTCGGGGCGGTATTTCGGACGGGTAACCCTTTTTTTGACATAGACAATGATAACGAATTTCCTGCCGTAGGCGATGCTGCCTGCGGCTTTTTTGATTCGTGAAATGGATCAGAGGCCGGGGCTGGACGGAAACCGCTGGTGTGTCTGAAACAACGGAAATTCAAATTTATGTTTTAAAGGGTGATGCTTAATGTTGAATATCGTAAAAACGAAACATATAGCCAAAGAATTTAAAGGGAAGACCGTTTTTGAAAAGATAGACATGGAAATTTATGAAGGCGAGAGGCTGGCGCTGTTCGGCGTCAACGGCGCGGGGAAGACGACGCTGCTGCAGATTTTGACCGGACAGCTGGAGCCTGACCGCGGCACCGTGGAACGCGGAATCCCGCTGGAGCAGTGGGGATATATGACGCAGACGTCGGAAGAGTTGATGCATCTGACCGCACTGGATGCGGCAGGGCGCGAAAGCGGCGAGCTGTGGCAGATCAAGCGCCGGCTGAAGGAGCTGGAGCAGGCGATGGCGACGGGCGAAGTAGGTTCTGATCTTTTGGAGGAATACGGCCAGCGGCTTGAGCAGTATGAGCTCAGCGGCGGTTTTGACTGGGAGACCGGGCTGGAGAAGCATTTGACCATGCTGCACATCGGTCCCGAGCTGTGGCAGGTCCCTTTTGCCGATCTGAGCGGCGGCCAGAAAACCAGGGTCAGGCTGGCGGCACTGCTGGTCAAAAGGCCGGAGGTGCTGCTCCTCGACGAACCGACCAACCATCTGGACGAGGAGAGCATGAACTGGCTGGAGGAATGGCTCCGTCACTACGAAGGCACCGTCATTGTCGTGTCCCATGACCGGACCTTTTTGGACCGGGTGGTGACAGGAGTCTGCGAATTGACCGAGACCGGACTGAAAAAATATAAGGGCGGCTACTCCGATTACCGGAGGGAAAAGGACCGCGAACTTCGGGAGCAGGAGGCGCTCTATAAGAAGCAGAAGCAGGCCCGGGAAGCGTTAGAGGAATCGATCCGCAACTACCAGGAATGGTTCCACCAGGCCGAGAAATCGGCGGATAAAAATACGGAAACGAAGGCGGCGCTGCCTTACTACAAAGCCAAAGCCAAGAAGAACATCTCCAGGTACCACGCCAAGCAAAAAGAGCTGGAGCGGCTCGAGAGCGAAAGCGTGGAGAAGCCGAAGAGCGGACCGAAGGTCAACCTGCAGCTGGGAGAAGGCGGGTTCTCCGCACGTGTGCTGGTGCGGCTAGAGCAGCTGTCCTTCGGCTACGGGACGAAGAAGCTGTTCGACAAGTTCAGCCTGATCCTCTCCCGCGGCGACCGGCTGGCCGTGCGGGGGCCGAACGGGGCGGGCAAGTCAACCCTGCTCAAGCTGATTCTGGGCGAGCTTGTGCCGAGCGAAGGAACGGTATGGCAGCATCCGGCCCTGAAGATCGGTTACTTCTCGCAGGAGCTGGAGGTGCTGAACGAAGAGGAGACGCTGCTTGACAGCCTGCTACGCCTGCCTTCGATGACCGAGACGCATGCGCGGACGCTTCTGGGCTGCTTCTTGTTCAAGCGGGAAGACGTGTTTAAGCGAATCGGGGATTTAAGCATGGGGGAGAAATGCCGTGCGGCTTTCGTGCAGCTGTATTTCTCCGGGGCCAATCTGCTCGTGCTGGATGAGCCGACGAACTATTTGGACATCTCGACGCGGGAAGTGATCGAGGAGGCGTTATCCGCATATCCGGGTGCTCTGGTCGTCGTGTCCCATGACCGGATGCTGATCCGCAAGCTCGCGGACCGGCTGCTGACCGTCTCCCATACGGAAGAACCGCATCTGTTTGAGGGCACGGTTCAAGAAGAGGAAGAGCAGCTGGCCAGACATAACGGAGCACTGAAGGAGGATACCGACCGGGAAAACGCCCGGCTGGCGCTGGAATGGGAGCTGACCCGGCTGCTGAACGAAGACGGCGGGAGCGACGAGGAGGCTGCGGCACGGATTACGAATATCCGCAGGCTCCGGAGCGAGCTGGAACAGCTCTAATTTGAGGAATGAAGTCTGGTTCCGCAAAAAATGGGCATGCTGAGAAGGGGAACGCCTATTGATTTAGGCGATTCGGACTTGTCAATACAGCTTTTTTTGCCTATAATTATTGACTATAGTCAACGGACTGATCCCGGTGAATGAATGACCCGTATGGATCAGCCATTGCAATCCAATTTATGTGTCAAGACAAATGCGTTGATGGAGATAAGTAAGCAGTGCCTCTTTACAGGGAGGGGACGCCGGAGATTGAGAGCGTCTCTACAGAAACAGGCTGCTGAAATTCCCTCCGGAGCAGTTCCCTGAACGAATCCACGCGCCAGCATATGTTTGCTGACAGGATTCCGCGTAGGGGATAACGGTTTTCGATCCGTTACATCGAGTGAGAGTGAGATCAAGCTGGCCAGAGGTGCGCGTGTGCGTATCAAACGGCTTTTCGCTTGTCTAACAAGGGTGGTACCACGGTCTTTTCGTCCCTTTTCGGGAGAAAAGGCCTTTTTGTATTTCTTGGGAATTTTTTTCTGAGGATCCCCGCCAAGTACCTGAGCAGTCATCCGGGGCAAAAGCCCTGCTCTGCGGGGCGTTGTTGGTCAAAAATGTATTGGCGATTTCAAGAAGGAGGCAGGAAGTTCATGAAAGAAAAGCTGGAAGCATTGCGGCAGGAAGCGATCGCGCAGCTGAATGACGTCGCTGACGTACAGACGCTGAACGATTTGCGCGTGAAGTATCTGGGGAAAAAGGGGGCGCTGACCGAGATTTTGCGTGGCATGGGCGCGCTTAGCGCGGAGGAACGCCCGCTGATCGGCCAGGTGGCCAATGATGTGCGCGGAGCGATCGAAGGACTGATCGATTCCAAGCAGCAGGCTTTCCAAAAGGCCGAAACCGAGCAGCGCCTGCAGGCGGAGAAGGTGGACGTTACGCTCCCCGGCCGCAAAATGACCCAAGGCGGCACCCATCCGCTCAACAAAGTCATCCAGGAAATCGAGGAGATTTTCATCGGTATGGGCTACCACATTGCGGAAGGACCGGAAGTGGAGACCGACTATTATAATTTTGAAGCGCTGAACCTGCCGAAGAACCACCCGGCCCGCGACATGCAGGATACGTTCTACATTACCGAGGAGCTCTTGATGAGAACGCAGACGTCGCCGGTGCAGGTCCGGACGATGGAGAGCATGGAGGGCAAGGTGCCGGTGAAGATCATCTGCCCGGGCAAAGTATACCGCAGAGACGACGACGATGCGACGCACTCGTTCCAGTTCTACCAAATTGAAGGCCTGGTGATCGGCGAAAACATCCGTATGAGCGATTTGAAAGGCACGCTGCTGCAATTCGTCCGCGAAATGTTCGGACCGAACACGCAGATCCGCCTTCGTCCAAGCTTCTTCCCGTTCACAGAGCCGAGCGCGGAGGTCGACGTAACCTGTGCCAGATGCGGCGGCAGTGGATGCCGGGTGTGCAAGCATACGGGATGGCTGGAAATTCTGGGCTGCGGCATGGTGCATCCGGAAGTGCTGCGCAAGGGCGGCTACGATCCGGAAGTGCACAGCGGCTTCGCGTTTGGCATGGGGCCGGACCGGATTGCGATGCTGAAGTACGGAATCGACGATATCCGTCATTTTTATGGCGGCGATGTGGCATTCTTGAAGCAGTTTGCCCGCATGTAAGCGTAAGGTTAGCGAATACGGGAAGAAGGAAGGGAACGTAAGTGAAAGTATCAACTGAATGGTTATCCGATTATGTATCACTGGAAAATGTAACGGCCGAAGAGCTGGCCGAGCAGATTACGCGTGCGGGCATCGAGATCGACGAGGTTGAGCACCGCAATCACGGCATTTCGAAAGTCGTCGTGGGTTATGTAAAAAGCAAGGAGAAGCATCCCGATGCGGATAAGCTGAACGTCTGCGTCGTTGACGCGGGACAGGGCGAAGACCTGCAGATCGTCTGCGGCGCGAAAAACGTGGATGTCGGACAAAAAGTACCCGTCGCCCTGGTTGGCGCGCTGCTGCCCGGCGGGCTGGAGATCAAAAAAGCCAAGCTGCGCGGCGTCGCTTCTCAAGGCATGATTTGCTCCGCCAAAGAGCTGGGCATGAACGACAAGCTGCTGCCGAAGGAGCAGCAGGAAGGCATACTCGTCCTGGAGGAGAACGCGGAGATCGGAACGCCGATCACCTCCGTGCTCGGCCTGGACGACAAGGTACTCGATTTTGACCTGACGCCGAACCGTTCCGACTGCCTCAGTATGCGCGGAGCGGCTTACGAAGTGGCGGCCATTCTGGGCCGTGACGTTAAGCTGCCTGATCCGGAAAGGGAACTGGTTGAGGTCGCTGACGCGGCAAGCAGCCATATCTCGGTCAAAATCAGCTCGCCTGAGCACTGCAGCCATTACACCGCGCGTTATATTACGGGCGTGAAGATCGCGCCGTCGCCGCAGTGGATGCAGAACCGCCTCATGGCTGCGGGCGTCCGTCCGATTAACAACATCGTTGATATCACCAACTATGTCATGCTTGAATACGGTCAGCCGCTGCACGCATTCGATGCGGACCGCCTGACAGGCGGGGCCGTTGACGTTCGCCTGGCCCGTGAAGGTGAGACGCTCGTGACGCTGGACGGCCAGGAACGCAAGCTGGAGCCGCACATGCTGCTCATTACCGACGGCGTGAAGCCGGTTGGATTAGCCGGCGTCATGGGTGGATTGGATTCCGAGGTTACGGACAGCACTGTGAACATTTTGCTCGAATCAGCCAAGTTCGACGGAGGCACCATCCGCAAGACTTCCCGCCAGCTCGGACTGCGCTCCGAAGCGAGCCAGCGCTTCGAGAAGGAAGTCGATCCGGGTGCGGTCATTCCGGCGCTGAACCGGGCTGCGTCGCTGATCGCCCGTTATTGCGCAGGAACGGTTCATAAGGGCATCGTCGAAGCCGGTGCCGCGCAGGCAGAAGAAAAGGTAATCGTTCTGTCCTTTGACAAGCTGAACCGGTTCCTTGGAACGGAGCTGTCGATGCTGGAAGTGAAGACGATTTTTGGCCGTCTCCATTTCCACGCTGCGGATACCGCCCAGGGTATTTTGGAAGTGCAGGTACCGACGCGCCGCGGAGACATTACGAAAGACGTCGACCTGATCGAAGAAATCGCCCGCCTGTACGGATACGACAATATCCCGACGACGGCGATCGAAGGGCCTACTACGCCGGGGGGCTATACGAAGCCTCAGGCGATCCGCCGCGAAATCCGCAGACTGTTCACCCATGGCGGATGGCAGGAAGTGATCAGCTATTCCTTCACCCATCCGGATCTGGCCGCGCTGTTCCCGGCCTTGACGGAAGGAAGCGTGCCGGTGAAGCTGTCGATGCCGATGAGCGAGGAGCGCAGCGTGCTGCGTACGAGCATTCTGCCGCAGCTGCTTGATATCGCGGTGCACAACGCCAACCGGAAGCAGTACGATCTGGCGCTGTTCGAAGTGGGCAACGTGTTCTTCTCGCAGGAGCAGACACTGACGGTTCAGCCAAAAGAGCTGAACGTGCTGTCCTTGCTGCTGTGCGGCAACCGCGGGCAGAAGCAGTGGAACTATGCGCCGGAGAAAGTCGATTTCTTCGACCTGAAGGGTGCCCTGGAGACGCTGTTCGGAGATTTGGGTCTGGAGGGGGCGATCCGGTACGTGGCGAACCAGCCGGCCGGATATCATCCCGGACGTTCGGCTTCCGTCTACCTGATCAATGGCGGCGGAGAGCAGGTGCTGATCGGCACGCTCGGTCAGGTGCATCCCGAATTGCAGCAGGAGCGCGGACTCGGCGATGTGTACGTTGCGGAAATTTTGCTGCAGCCGCTGTACGATCATGCCGATTTTGATATCCGCTATCAGGAGCTTCCGCGCTTCCCGGCTTCGGAGCGGGATATTGCAGTCGTAGTGGACAGCGCCGTGGAAGCGGGCTCCCTGCTTGAGACGATCCGCGAAGCCGCGGGCGAACTCCTGCAGAACGTACAGGTATTCGATGTGTTTACCGGAAGCAAGCTCGGCGAAGGCAAGAAGAGCGTAGCGATTTCGCTCGTCTACCGCCACAATGAGCGCACGCTGACGGATGAGGAAGTCACCGCGGCGCATGCCGGGGTCGTCAGCGCCCTTGAGCAAAAGTTTCAAGCGGAATTAAGAAAATAGCAGGAATTGAATCCAATCACATCGAATCCTTAGACACAGAGATTCGATGTGATTTTTTTTATTGGAGAGAACAAGACATCTTAGAGTCAACACACATATGAAGGAGGGCACAACTGTGACTACACCTGATCGTACACGCGTCTCCGTGGAGATCTACGGGACTTCTTATAAACTGGTCGGCAGCAGTGCCGATTATATGCGAAAGATTGCCAGTTATGTCGATGAACGGATGAATGCCATTTCCAAAAGCAATTCCCGGCTGGACACCCCTAGGATTGCCGTTCTGGCCGCGGTACATATGGCGGAGGAAGCCGTGCAGATGCAGGATCTCCGCAACGAAGTGAAGATGCTGACCGGCGAGCGCAGCGAACTGCGCTCGGAGCTCACCAGGCTGCAGTCCGAACGGGACGAGCAGCTGGCGGAAGTCAACAAGCAGAAGGAAGAAGCGCAGCAGATCAAGAAGGAGAAGGAAGAGCTGCAAAAGCGGCTGGAGCAGGAGAAGGCTGCGCTTGCGAAAGAGCTGGAGCAGTCCAAGTCCGAGCTTACGGCGCGGCTGGAGCAGACCCGGAATTCACTGACGAAGGAGCTGGATCAGCTCCGCGCTTCGCTGAAGCGGGAGACAGAACAGAAGGAGTCTTTGCTTCGCAAGGAGAAACAGGCCGCGGAGCAAATGCAGAAGGACAAGCAGGCTGTGGAGGAACGGCATAAAGCTGCCGTGCTGGAGCTGGAACGGAAGCATGCGGCAGCGCTGCAATCCGCCGAACAGAAGCGGGTCGGAGCGTTGAAAGAGGCGGAGGAGAACAACCGCGCGAAGATCACCGAGCTGGAGCAGAAGCATCAGGGAGCCGTCAAGGAGCTCGAAGAGAAGCATGCAGCTTCTATTCAGGAGCTGCAGGAGCAGCTGACCGAGCTTCGCGGCAGCAGCGGCGAGCTTCAGGAGAAGCTGCAGAACATGGAGCAGGAGCTGAAGAACGCCAAGGAGGCCTATTCCAGACTGCGGCAGCAGCATCAAGTCGTGCTGGTGCGCGAGGAGGAGGCCAAGGCGCAAGTGCAGGCTTTGACCGAGCAGGAGGAAGCGCTGAACGGACAGATCAGCAAGCTGAAGGACGAGGCGGCCGCTTCGGAAGAGGAACACCGCCGCATGCAGAAGCTGCTTGAGGATTACAGCGAGGCTTCCAAGAAAATGACCGGCGAAATCGCCCAGCTGACGGCCGAAGCCGAAACCCTTCAAGGCACGATCGAGAAGCAGAAGGAAGAGATCGGCGAATTGGAGCTGCAGGTGCTGGAAGCCGGCGAGCAGAACGAGACGCTCGAGTCAGGCATGGCTTCGCTGCATGACGAGCTGAGCGTGCTGAAAGAGCAGGCGGACGGCGAGAGTAGGCTCCGCCAGGAAGCCGAGCAGCAGCGGGAAGTGCTCCGTCAGGAACTGGCCGAGAAAGAGGAGCGGCTGCAGCAGCTTGCGCAGGAGCTGGCAGATAAGCAGCAGCAGCTCGCAGCCCAGGTGCAGAAGCTGCAGGCGCAGGAGCGTTCTTCCTCGGAACAGGGAGAGGAACTTCAGCGCTTGGAGAAGCAGCTGGAAGCTCAGCAGAAGGTGCTGGCCGCGAAGGAGCAAGAGCTGGAATCGCTGAAGCAGGCGCTGCAAGGGCGGGAGCAGGATCTGCAGGATTACGGGCGGCAGATCGAGGCCAAAGAGGAGCAGATTGCAGGCCTGGAGCGGCAGTCGAGCCAATATGCGCAGCAGCTCAAGGACCTTCGGCTTCAATTGGAGGAACAGCAGGAATTGTATCTCGAGCTCGAAATCCAATCAGAGGAGCAGCAGGAGAACGTACAAAACCTGCAGCAGGAGCTGGAGAGAAGACGGGAAGTACACGCGGAGCTGGAGCTTCAGGCGGAAGAGGAACGGAAACGTTATGCAGGTCTGAAGGAGCAGTGGGAAGAGCAGCAGGCAAGGTATGCCGAGCTGCAGAGCCGTTCAGGCGAATACGAGCGGCAGTGCGGCGAGCTGCGGAAGCAGGTGGCTGAGCATGAGGAGCAGTACGAGCTCGCCCAGCTTCTGCTCGAAGAGCAGCAGGAGCAGAATGCAGCGCTGCAGCAGGAACTGGAAGAGCAGCGGAAGCAGCAGCAGACGGCTGCCCAGGTGCTGAAGGAGCGCGAAGAGGAGTACGCATTGCTGCAGCAGGAGCTGGAAGAGCAGCGTGAGCAGCAGCAGACGGCTGCCCAGGTGCTGAAGGAGCGCGAAGAGGAGTACGCATTGCTGCAGCAGGAGCTGGAAGAGCAGCGTGAGCAGCAGCAGACGGCTGCCCAGGCGCTGAAGGAGCGCGAAGAGGAGTACGCATTGCTGCAGCAGGAGCTGGAAGAGCAGCGAGAGCAGCAGCAGACGGCGGCTCGGGCGCTGAAGGAGCGCGAAGAGCAGCATCGAGCCGTACAGCGGCAGCTGGAGGAGCAGCGGCAGGAGCACCAAACGACCCGCCAGGCGCTGGAAGACCTCGAGAATCAGTACCTGGAGGTTCAGGAGCAGTTCGAGGAACAGCAGGCGGAGCATCGGAAGGCCCGCCGGGCGCTGGAAGATCTCGAAGAGCAATATTTAACCTTGCAGCAGCAGAGCGAAGGTCATCAAGAGCAGTATCGTGCGCTGCAGCTCCGGCTGGAAGAACGGCAGGAGCAGTATCACGAGCTTCGGATGGAATATGATGACCACCAGGAGCTGTATCAGGAACTGCAGCAGGCGCATGACGCCAGAGCAGAGCAGCTGGCGGATTTGGAGCAGCAGCTGGAGGACAGCCGGGAAATGATCGGGCGCCTGCGGCTGCAGTCCGAGGAATATGCCCGCGACAACAGCACATTGCGCCAGCAGCAGGAGCAAGCTGAAGCACGGTTTGAAGAGCTGGAGCTTCAAGCCAAGGACGTTCAGGCTCAGTACGAAGAGCTGCAGCGGGTCAACCGGGCAGCTCAGGAGCAAAATGAACAGCTGCGGAGCCAAACCGAAGCCCAGCGCGAACAGTACAACAGCTTGAACCAGCAGTATCAGGGCTTGCAGCGGCAGTATGAGGAGCTGCAGCGCCAGGTGAAGGAGGCGCAGAGCCGCCAGGAGGATGCCGAAATCGAATACCTGCTTCTGCTGGAGGAGAAAGAGGCCGCGGTGAAGAAGCTGGAGGAAGCATCGCTGCAGCTGGATGAAGCGGCCGATCGGGAGACCGAGCTGCGCGGACTGCTGCGCAGTGCCGAGCAATCCATGCAGTCTTATCAGGATAAGCTGAAGGATATGATGGATCAGCAGGAAGCCTGGGGCAGCCGGGAGCTGGAGCTGCAAGAGGAGCTTGAGGCTTGGCAGCAGCAGATCGCTGCCGGCGAGCAGCAGCTTACCCGGATCCAGAGCGAGAAGGAGTCGGTCGCGGATGAGCTACGCCAGGTGGGCGAAAGCTTTGAGCTGGTGACGCATCAATACCGCCTGCTGCAGGCTGAGCATGAGATTCAGCTGGAGAAGACCGGCAAGCTGGAGGAAGAGTACCGCTTGCTCAAGGACGAGTATTCCAAGCTGCAGACCGAATATAACGAGTGGATCGAGCTGATCGAACAGGATCAGAGCTGACTTCTATAGACCACCCACATTTCACACCTAAATGAAAATCCCCTCGGAGTAAGCGGCAGGACGGATCATGCATCATCCTGAAGCATACTTCGAGGGGATTTTAACTTTTGGGTTCAAGTCTGCCTAACTTTTATTCCACAATGACTTTGGCAATCATGCCGGAATGTCCCGCTCCGCAGAACACTGAGCAGGCCATTTCGAACGTGCCGGCTTTTTCCGGCGTGACGACAGCGGACTTGTTTTTACCGTCAAGCTGAAGCTCGAGACCCGGAATGAGAACGCCGTGGTTTCCCTTATCGTTTTCAAGCGTAATTTTGACAGGTACGCCCTTTTTGAGATGATATTCTTTTTGATCGAATGCATAGTTTGTCGCCTTGATCACCAATTCCTCGCTCGGGGCTACACCGGTTTCGGTGACTCCGCTGCCCGATGCGGAATCGCCGCTCTTGGATTGTCCGCAAGCAGCCAGCACCAGAAGCAGCACGCAGGAAAGGACGACAGCCAGGGTCTTCTTCACTTGTGATCCTCCTTTATGTATACCTTCATCATTTTAATTGGTTCCATGCCTTATCATACCTTAAATTGGATATGTCTGGGCGAGGCTCATTTGAAAAATTGGTGAACGCAGCACCCGTTGATTTTGCCGCGCCCAGGAAAAGGATCAGCTGGAAAAAAGATAGTGCTTATCTTGGATTTAAGATATAATGAGCATTGACGATGTACGAAGCCCGCAAATATTCTTGTTTAGAAGATTAGGGGAATGACATTCCAATGAATCGCACGGGGTTGATTTTGGAAGATTTATGGCATCGCAAAATATTGAACGCCTATTGGATCGTGACGCTGATGTTTTTCGCGGCAGAGGCGGTTCTGCTGCTGCTGGGCTGCATTCCTTCCGTGACCGCCGGGGACGGGCCGGAGGACTGGTTGCGTCTGGGCATCCCTGACGGCTGCATCCTGCTGCTTATGCTGGCGGCACAGACCTGGCTGCGATTCGAACCTAAATACCGGAAGCAGGTTGTGGTCGGCTGCGGATTTTTGCTCTCCTACCTGTTCTATTTCATCATTCAGCCGATCGTGGACGGGGCACAGATGGCGCTCCTTCTGCCCGTTTTGATTTCCGTCGTTTATTTTGACCGCAAGCTTCTATATAGCTTTGGTTCGTTAACGATCCTCCTGTACTGTCTCATCTATCTCACCGAACGCTCCCTTTACCAGAAACCCATTCAGGAATTCATCCAAATCCAAAGCGTGTTTATTGTCAGCATCATGATTGGTCATACGATTTTGGTCCGGGTCAAGGAATTTATGCGCCATCTGGAATCGGTCATGAAGTCGGAGCAGCAGCTCCTGGTGGAAAGAACGATATCGGACAAGCTGCTCAAAATCGATGCACTGACCGGGCTATACAATCACAAGGCGTTTCACGAATACCTGGAGGCTCTGCTGGAGCAATGCGAGAAGTATCAGCTTCCGCTGCAGCTGGCAATTATCGATATCGATAATTTTAAAAAGGTCAACGATAATTACGGGCATCGGGTGGGCGATGTCGTGCTGAAAGAGGTCGCTTCGAAGGTGATGTCGACGATGACGCCGAATGATTTTGCCGCTCGTTATGGCGGAGAGGAATTTGCCATTATTATGGCGGATAAGACATTGGAAGAAGCAGAACGCATGGCTGAGCAGCTGCGTGAACGGATCGCCAGAACCGAGCTGCCGCATACGGTGAAGCCGGTTACGGTGAGCATTGGACTTTGCAATTTTCAGCAGGGGGACGACAAGGAATCATTATTTCGAAAAGCGGACATGGCGCTGTACCAGGCCAAACGGACGGGAAAAAATAAAGTGGTGACCGCGGGTGAAGACGCAGCTGATTATGCCGGATAAAAAAGGAAAGACCCCTGTCCTTAGGCAGGGGTTTTCATTCGGGAAACGGTTTACCGCTTGTCCCTTCCGGCATTAAATGCGGACACCGGGATAAACAGGTCGATAATACCGATGACGAGGGCGGCGAGAATGGCGCCAAGGATGGTAACTTCTACGCCGCTGACAATAAATTGGGCGATGTATATGACGAGGGCACTGACGATGAAACCGACGATCCCGCGTCCAAAGGGAGTAACCCTTTTGCCGAAGATTCCTTCAATAATCCACCCCAGCAGTGCGATTACCAAAGCGAGCAGCAGAGCGCTCCAGAACCCTCCGACGGAAAACTGGGGAACGATCCAGCCAACGATCAGCAGGACGATGGCAGACACGATAAAGCGAACGACATGACCCAGAAAATGCATGCAACTGGCCTCCTTTACACATGGATACTGTGTTATGCAAACCTTATTGTATTCAATTTTCGCCATGTTATGTATGGAATGATTTAGCGCTGCAAATGGCGAAGCGGCAAACATTTCGTATATAATAAAGGCATTGCACGAGAGGAGTAGTGAATACTGTTGGACGACAAGATTTTGCATACGCTCGAATACCGCAAGATTTTAGATAAATGCGCTGCCTATACCCAAACCTCGATGGGGAGGGAAGCGGCCGAGTCCTTGAAGCCCGATACCGATCTGGAATCGGTAAAGCGTTTGCTTCAGGCAACCGACGAAGCGTATACCGTGGACCGTCTGAAGGGGAATCCGTCCTTCGGCGGCATTACGGACATCGCCGCTCCGCTGAAGCGCGCCAGAATCGGCGGCACCTTAAGCCCGAACGAGCTGCTGGCCATCGGCAACACCGTGAACGGTTCGAGACGGATCAAGCGGTTCATCGCGAATGTTCACGAGGACGAGCCGATTCCCCTGCTGGAGGGGATCAGTGAAAATTTATCCGAGCAGAAGGCGCTGGAAGATGCCATTAAAGCATGCATCGACGAAAGCGCCGAAGTGCTCGATTCCGCCAGTCCGGGGCTTGCCCAGGTTCGGCGGGAGCTGAGATCCGGCGAAGTACGGATCCGGGAGAAGCTCGATTCGATGATCCGTTCCTCCAGCGTGGCCAAAATGCTGCAGGACCAGCTTATTACGATCCGGGGGGACCGGTTTGTCATTCCGGTTAAAGCGGAATACCGTTCGTATTTTGGCGGGATCGTGCATGATCAGTCCGGTTCGGGAGCGACGCTCTTTATTGAGCCGGAATCGATCGTAGCGATGAACAACAAGCTGCGCGAAACCCGGATGAAGGAAGAACGCGAAATTGAAATTATTTTGCAAAAGCTGACGTCGCTCGTCGGTGATCAAGCGGATCTTCTTCTGCTCGATATCGATCTGCTGGGACAGCTCGACTTTATTTTTGCCAAGGGGCGTCTGGCGCATGTCATGAAGGCCAGCCAGCCGAGAATGAACGACCGGGGATACTTGAAGCTGAAGAAAGGACGCCATCCGCTGATCGACATGGAGAAGGTTGTGCCAATCGACGTGGAATTGGGCAACTCCTACACTTCCATTATCGTGACCGGGCCGAATACCGGCGGTAAGACCGTTACGCTGAAGACGATCGGATTGCTGAGCCTGATGGCGATGTCCGGCCTGTTCGTTCCCGCGGAGGAAGGAAGTCAACTCTGCGTGTTCGACGCCATTTACGCCGATATCGGGGACGAGCAGAGCATCGAACAGAGCTTGAGTACGTTCTCCAGCCATATGACCAATATTATCCGTATTTTGAACCATATGACGCCGAAGAGCCTGGTGCTGCTTGACGAAGTGGGGGCCGGGACCGACCCGGCGGAAGGCTCAGCGCTTGCTATTTCCATTCTGGAGCATATCCACAGCCTGGGCTGCCGGATGGTGGCTACTACCCACTACAGCGAACTCAAGGCTTATGCCTATGAACGCAAAGGCGTCATCAACGCCAGCATGGAATTTGACGTGAACACACTGAGTCCGACTTACCGGCTCCTCGTCGGCGTTCCTGGACGAAGCAACGCGTTTGCGATTGCGGAGCGGCTCGGACTTCCGCATGTGATCCTGGATTATGCCCGCGGGGAAGTGAAAGAAGAAGATCAGCGCGTCGAGCATATGATCGCCTCTCTGGAGGAGAACCGGCTGGGCGCCGAAAGCGAACGCGAGAAGGCCGAGAAACTGCGCCAGGAGATGGAGCAGCTCCGGAGCCGGCACCAGCAGGAGCTCGAAAAGCTCGAGGAGCAGCGCGACCGGCTGATCGAGAAGGCCCGGGGCGAGGCCAAGGAAGTCATTGCCAAAGCCCGCCGTGAAGCGGAGCAGATCATCGCCGATCTGCGTCAGCTGGCCAAAGAGGAAGGGGCTTCGGTCAAGGAGCATAAGCTGATCGCTGCCCGCCGGCAGCTGGATGAGGCTGAGCCGCAGCAGCGCAAGAAGGGAGCGGCCAAACCGAAGGCCAAGGCCCCGCGCCAGATCGAGCCCGGGGATGAAGTCATGGTCTACAGCCTGAACCAGAAGGGCCATGTCGTGGAGCTGTCCGGCGCGAAGGAGGCCGTGGTGCAGCTCGGCATCATGAAGATGAAGGTCAGCCTGGACGACCTCGAGCTGGTGAATGCGAACAAACCGGCCGAGAAGCAGGTGCAGCGGCATGCGACTACGATCAAGCGCACGCGGGATGACAACATCCGCAGCGAGCTGGATCTGCGGGGCGCGAATCTGGAAGAGGCGCTGATCGAAGTCGACCGTTTTATCGATGAAGCGTTTTTGGGCAACCTTGGCCAAGTCTACCTGATTCACGGGAAAGGCACGGGCATTTTGAGACAGGGAATCTCGGAATATCTCCGCAAGCACAAGCATATTAAAAGTTACCGTCTGGGAAATTACGGCGAAGGCGGAACCGGCGTGACGGTGGTTGAGCTTAAATAATATGGGTGCGAGCCTGAATTTCGGCCGGGAACAGGGGGATGTTGGGAGTGAAGAACGGGGCTGATCTGCTGTTGGCCTATCCGATCGGTACGCTGATTGGTTATTTTTCGGTAGCGATTCTGGGCTTGATCGTCTTTCTGTACTGTTTTGAAATCGTGGCGAGGTACAAGTGCTGGGATGAAATCGGACGAGGCAATATTGCCGCCGCTTTGGCTACCGGAGGTAAAATATTCGGCCTTTGCAATGTGCTGAGGTACAGCATCGAGTCCAAAACGTCGATCTATGACATGATGAAGTGGGCCTTCTACGGCTTTCTGCTGCTGTTTATCGCCTACCTGCTGTACGAATTTTTAACCCCGGTGTTTTCCGTGGACGAAGAAATTAAACGGGATAACCGGGCGGTCGGCCTGATCTCTATGCTGATCCCGGTGTCCCTTTCATATGTGATTGGAGCCTGTTTAATGTAGGAGGAACACATGAAAAATTTGGCGAGGATTTTGTTCGTCGCTGCGGTCGCCTTCTTTGTTGTGGGCGTCGTATATTTGATGAAACATTAAGGAGATGGATCATATGGAAACCACGGTTTGCCCTTGGTGCCAGACGGAAATCGTATGGGACGAGGAACTGGGCCCCGAGGATGAATGCCCTTACTGCCACAATGAGCTGAAAGGTTACCGGACGCTGAGCATCCAGCTGGGTGCCGATGAAGAGGAAGCGGACGTAGATGAGGAGCATGAGGGAATCGAAGGTTCGGATTGGGAGCTTCCTGAGGATGACGATAAAGCCGTTCCTTTTTGGAATGAGGAAGACATGCAGCAGCTGCCTCCGTCGATCCGGACGCTCGATAAGTATGAGGACAGCCATGACCTCATGAACTACGAGGAGACAGTGGAGCAAATTCTGGATGAGCAGGAGGAAGTGCCGGAATGCCCGAAATGCCGGGATTACATGGTGCTTGCCGGCACGCATCAGGTGGGAGAACAATTTCAGCCCGCGGCTTTCGGCGTGCTCCAAGGTCCGGTATTGACTCCGCCTTTTCAAGTTCAAATGTATATTTGCACGGGATGCTTTCATGTCGAATACAATCTGGCCGAGGAAGACCGGCTGCGGATGGTCGACCACTTGAGCCAAGAGAAGAAGAATTCGTAAAAAAAGCAAACCGACCGATGATTTGCCCCCTTTTAGGGAACTACTAATGAGGTAGACCCGGATATGAAGGGGGTAATTATGAAATCAAAATCATCTGCGCGGCTGAACCGGCAAACGATACTGCTGCTTGCCGTTAACGGGCTGATCGTTTTATCCGGCGCCTTGTCGGGCACGTTTCTCAACGTATATTTATGGAAAAGCAAACAGGATTACGCGATGATCGGATGGTTTACCGTCGCCCAGCAGCTGGCCGTCGGGCTCACCTTTTGGCTGGCAGGCAAATGGGTGAAGGAGTATAACAAAATGAACGCCCTCAGGCTGGGGATCGGGCTGACGGGCCTTTTTTATTTGCTGGTTCTGTGGGTTGGGGAAAAGGCAATTTATTATATATGGCCGCTCGGGATACTGCTTGGGATTGCGATCGGGCTGTTCTGGATTGCTTTTAACGTGGTGTATTTCGAAGTCACCGATCCGGAGAACCGGGACCTGTTTAACGGGTGGGTCGGCCTGCTCGGCTCCATTACGGGCATTGTCGGGCCCTGGTTTTCCGGCCTGCTGATTTCCATGCTGAAGGGCGACCGGGGGTATCGGATTATTTTTACGACGTCCCTGATCATTTATGCCCTCGGCGTGGTGCTGAGCTTCTTTTTGAAAAAGAGGAAAAAGGGCGGAACCTATGCCTGGCTCGAGCCTGTGAAGCAGCTGAAGGACAAAGGCAGCCCCTGGCGGCTTATGGCCCCCGGTCTGGCGGCGCAGGGAATTCGGGAAGGGGTGTTCGCCTTTCTGATCAATCTCCTTGTGTTTGTAGCCACGAAACAGGAGTCGAAGCTGGGGCAGTTCTCGCTCATTACGTCCGCGGTATCGCTGGCCACGTACTGGCTGGCTGGCAAATGGTTCAAACCGGCCTACCGGAGCGCGGGCATGCTGGTGGGCGCCCTGCTGCTGTGGGTGGTCATGGTACCGCTTATCTGGAAGGTCAATTATTTCACCCTGCTGCTGCTCGGCATAGGTACAGCTATCTTTATGCCGCTGTACATCCTGCCGATGGTCTCATCCGGCTTCGACTTGATGGGGACCAGCGACGAAAACGTGGAAAAGCGGGTCGAGCTGGTCGTTCTGCGTGAGCTCAGTTTGATGGTGGGCCGCCTTCTCGGTACGATAATATTCATCATCGTGCTGTCCTTCAGCAAAGACCAGAGCACCATAACCGTGCTGATGCTCGTGCTCGGCGCATCACCGATCCTCAGCTGGATCTGCGTGAGACGGCTGCTCAAGCCGGGGAAATCGGCACGCACTTGAACAATCGTGTTACACAGCAAATCCCCTGATTCCTTCATTCGGAGTCAGGGGATTTTTCAGTAGGGAAGATTGAACTTACGGAAGCCCAACCTGGCTGCAAGGTTTAAAGTTGATCTGCCAATCAGGAGCCGGGAACCTGAGCATTGGGGGACGGTTTGGAAGTCCGCTCCAATGAGAAAATGTCCAGCTCGGGGCGCGTTTTCCCGCAAAGAACATCGCTCAGCAGATCCGCCGCAATCATGCAGTAGACCGTCCCGTTGCCGCCATAGGCTTCAATAAAATAACTGTGAGGAAACCGGGAATGCGGACCGATCATGGGCAGTCCGTCGTGGGTGAGCCCGAACAGCGAAGCCCATGCATAGTCTGCTTGGATACCGGCGTAACGGGGGAAAAGGGCTTTAATCTCGTTCAGCAGCATTTCGCTTTTATGCCGGATTCGGCCTTCCCTCTCCTCCGGATCGACCGGATGCTCGTCCAGGCCCCCTGCTACGATACGGTTGTCCGGGGTGGTCCGCATATAAAGGTACGGCCGTGCCGTCTCCCAGATGAGGCAGCGCTCGTGCCAACCGGTAAAATCGGGTACGGGGCTCGTGACAATCGCATAGGTTGTCTGAAGCAGCGCATTGCGGTCCGGTTTCTCTTCCTGTGTTTCGTAGCCGCCTGCATGGACGACTTTCCGGGCGAAGATCCGGCCGGTGCGCGTATAACAAACCACGCCGTCTTCTCCATACTCCAAATGAATCACCGGGCTGTTTTCGTGCACCCGTATCCCATGATCCACTGCATACTTGACGAGGGCGTGCACAAACCGGAAAGGGTTGACTTCGGCATCGCCGGTCGTATACAACGCCGCGGGTTTGGAGAAGGGGAACCGCGAAGCGATATCGGCCTGATTCCAATAAGTCGTTGCAAAGCCATGCCTGCGAAGGGTTTCATATTCTTCTTTGAGGTAAGGCACATCCTCTTCGCTGCTTGCGTAATACAGGCTGCTGCGGGAAATAAACTCGGGTTCCAGTTTGAGACCGCTGGCTGCTTCCTTGAGCTTGCTCATCGCGTCCCTGCACATTTGGTAAAAGGTGATGCCAGCCTGTTCGCCAAACGTATGGATGATGGAGGTCAGCGATTTATCGTTGAAGCTTTGAAGCAGTCCGGTATTGGCTGAAGAGCTTCCTTCAGCGATCCGTCCCTTTTCCAGCAGAACCACCTGAAGATTGGTCCCGGACAGCTTGTGGGCAAGAAGGGCTCCACCCATCCCGCCGCCAATGATCAGCACATCGCAGGAGAGATCTTGATCAAGTTCCGGATAAGCGGGTGCCGGCTTCAATGTAGACGGCCATGCCAAGTTCCCTTTATTCAGAATCATATGTGTGTTTCGCCCCTTATCGGTAGTATTCAAAGTATTTGCTCCACATGCACAATTTATAGCCCGTTCCGGCAGATCAGGCTGGTGGAATAGGCCATGCCTGACAATACATAGAAAAGCTATCCCGGGACATAATACGGATGGAGTTAGAGATATCCAGAGGAGGAATACCGATGCAGTCCAATCAAATGCAGGCGATTACCGGCAAGGAGCTGGAATATATCGTCGATTCGATTTCCAATGAGGATCTGCTGATCAAGCAGTGTGCGGCAACGGCCGCTGCTACGCAGAATCCGACGATTCAGCAGGCGTGCCAGCAATACATCCGGTCGCTGGACCACCATATCGATTTGCTCGTACAGGCCATTCAGCAGCACCAGCCGCTGGCGCCGACGAGTCCCCAACAATGATAGCTTAGGAGGCAATTGCGCAATGTATTATCAAAATTCCAATAACTCGCAGTTCATGCAGGACGAGGACCTCTTGTACACGATCCTGGCCGATCTGAAAAGAACGGTCCGCGAATACACCACGGCAACGACGGAATCCTCCTGTCCGACCGTGCGGCAATTGTTTACGCAGCTGACGAACGATACGCTCCGCATGCAGGGAGAATTATACAATCTGATGAAGCAGCTGAATATGTACTCCACGTCATCCAAGGCGCTTCGCCAAGATGTGGACAAGTCGATTCAGGATGCGCGAAATTTGCAGCAAAAGAACCGTCAGTTCGTGCAGCAAAAAACAAGCAGCATGGGCCAATATGCCCAGGCATCCAATCCGTACCAGCAGCAGCAAAGCTCCCAAAACCCGTATTACATGTAATTTGCCTGTGGTGCAGGCGCCGTTTAGTTCTCATGTGCGGCGTCACCAAGCGGATAACAATAAGTACCCAAAATCCTGCTTCTATGAAGCATGGACCCATTTTGCCGTCTCCATTTCGGCCCACGCCGGGGAGACGGTTTTGCTTTGCATGCATGATAATTTCATGTAATATTAGTATTAATCTCGAACCCGGGTCCTTTGTCGTAATAGTGAAGAAGGCCCGTGGAACAAGCGCTGGAGGATGCTGTATGAAACAACTGACGGATTTGAAACTGAAGGTCCTCGACCTGTTGAACGAAGACGCGAGACGGTCCCCGGCCCTGCTGGCAACGCTCATCGGCGTTGAAGAGGAAGCGGTCAAGGAAGCGATCGCAGAGCTGGAACAAGACCATGTCATCGTAAAATATGCGGCGGTCGTGAACTGGAGCAAGATTGAAGACGAGACGGTAACCGCCTTGATCGAAGTGCAGATTACGCCCGAGCGCGGGCGGGGCTTTGAAGGGATCGCGGAGCGGATCTATTTGTATCCGCAGGTCAAATCCGTGTATCTCATGTCGGGAGCCTACGACCTTCTGGTGGAAGTGGAAGGGCGCAACCTGCGGGAAGTGGCCAACTTCGTTTCCGAGAAGCTGTCGCCGATTGATTCGGTATTGTCGACGAAGACGAATTTCATTTTGAAGAAATATAAGCAGGACGGAATTATTTTTGAAGACCGTGAAGAAGATAACCGTCTCATGATCTCACCGTAAAGGAAGATGTGTCATGATCGTGAATGAAGAAACGAAGAAACCGCAAAATTCGAAATCGATGCAATCGTATTTGGCTCCTTTGGTCCGCGATATTCCGCCATCCGGAATCCGCCGATTTTTTGACCTGGCCGAAGGAAGCAAGGACATTATTACACTGGGCGTAGGGGAACCGGACTTCACGACTCCATGGCATGTGAGAGAAGCCTGCGTATATTCCCTTGAGCGGGGGCGCACGGCCTACACTTCCAATGCCGGGATGATCGAGCTCCGGGAAGCTATCGCCCAGTATTTGTATGACAGCTTTCAGGTCTCCTATCAGCCGTCCAATCAAATTCTAGTGACGGTCGGCGGCAGCGAGGCGATCGATCTGGCGCTGCGTGCGCTGATCGTGCCTGGGGACGAAATTCTCATCCCCGAGCCCTGCTACGTATCCTACTCCCCGATCACCTCGATCGGCGGCGGGGTTCCGGTCGGCATCGAGACGTTCGCAGAGAACGACTTCAAGCTGACGGCAGAGGCGCTTGAGGCCAAAATCACGCCGAAGTCCAAGGTGCTGATTTTATGTTACCCGAGCAATCCGACCGGCGCCATTATGACGTATGAGGACTGGCTGCCGATCGCCAAAGTGGTGGAGAAGCATGATTTGATCGTCATTTCCGACGAGATCTATGCCGAACTGACGTATACGCAGAAGCATGTCAGCTTTGCCTCGATTCCGGGCATGATGGACCGGACGGTTCTGGTCAGCGGCTTTTCCAAGGCGTTCGCCATGACCGGCTGGCGTATGGGCTATGCCTGTGCCCATCCCGACCTGATCGCCGCCATGCTGAAGATTCACCAATACACAGTGATGTGTGCACCGGTGATGGGGCAGGTGGCCGCGCTGGAGGCGCTGACCAACGGGCTGGAAGAAAAGGACCGGATGATCGAGTCCTACAATCAGCGGCGCCGTTTGATCGTGCAGGGCTTCGTCGATATCGGACTGCCGTGTCATGAGCCGCAAGGTGCCTTTTATGCCTTCCCTAGCATCGCTGAGACCGGGCTGTCCTCGGATGAGTTCGCCCAGCGCCTGCTGATGGAAGCGAAGGTCGCTGCAGTGCCTGGAACGGCTTTCGGACAAGGGGGAGAAGGCTTTCTCCGCTGCTCGTATGCCACCTCCGTCGCCCAGCTGACTGAGGCTCTGGAGCGCATTGGAGAATTTGTCCACAAACTGAAAACCAGCTGAACAATAATTCCCTGTTTCTAGTAGAATTTAACATAAATTTCACTTTTATTTATTTATTTGTATGTTATAATTCTATTTTGGGAGCAAAAATTGACTTGCCAAGGAGGGATGACCTTGTTTTGCGCTGAATACGATTTGCCTGCATTCCGCGGACATTACGCAGCTGAAGGCAGCAATAATGTAAAATGGTCAACCAAAACGACAGATCAGACGAAAACTTTATCCTTGGAAGACGAAATCATGATGCTCCGCAAAAAAATGGAACAGATCTTTATGCAGGAACAGTCTTTTACATCGGAAATCGTAATCGAAATCAGCAGTTTGCTGGATTTGAAAATAAACGAATATATGAAAAGCTGCCCGAAGAAGAAATCTTAATCGGCAGTAGGAAGACCCCGGAATGGGGTCTTCTTTTTTTCTCTCATCAGGTTGTGATATATTGAACCTATCGGAGAAAAGGGGGAGCAGGAGTTGAAGGTATACGGGAAGCTGGCGCTGCTGGTTGTCTTTGCCGTTTTATTGCTGACGGGCTGCGGCAAGGGAGATAAAAACGAGTTATCGGTCTTTATGATTGACAATCAGTCCGATCCGTCTCAGGTGTATGAGAAGGTGCAGGACAAGCTTCAGGAAGTGATGGGGCCCGACCTGAAGGTCAAAGTATCGGCAAGTCCGATTTATAACCCGGAGAAGCTGATGGTTGAATATGCTGCCGGCGGGCATGACATCATTTTTCTGCCGGAAGACGATATGAAAAATTACGCCAAAATGGGCGGCCATACCGTGCTCGATTCGTATTTTGACCCGAAAAAATATCCGGACGGCGTGTTCGCCAGCAACGAGGAAAAAGAAGACGGCACGACGGATACGACCGAGCATCTGTACGGCATCCCCGTTCGTGAAATGAAATTTTTCAAAGACCAGAAATACGTTCCGGAGAAGCTGTACGCCACGATCCCGATCTCGGCCAAGTCGGTCGACAATGCGGTAAAGGCGCTCAAGGCATTGACGGAGTAAAGAAGCCAGCACAGGGGACGCGGCTTCCGCGGTTCCTTTGATGTATGATATAACGCGATAAAGGGGAGAAGAAGCTGGTGAGAATCTACACTCGCACAGGCGATGAAGGCGAAACGTCCGTCATTGGCGGGCGCGTTCTGAAGGACGACCTGCAGGTTGAGGCCTACGGCACGATTGACGAGCTGAACTGCTTTGTGGGCCAGGCGATCAGCCTGATGGAAGCGGAGTCATTGCAGGACCTGAAAGAAAATATGATCGAGATTCAGCATGAGCTGTTTGACTGCGGCTCCGATCTGGCATTTGTGAAGCTGAGCGAGAGCAAATACAAGGTCGGTCCCGACAAAGTGACGCGGCTCGAGCAGTGGATGGATGCTTACATGGAGGAGACGCCGGAGCTGGAGCGCTTTATTCTGCCTGGAGGCACCCTGCTGGCATCCACGCTGCATGTATGCCGCACGGTCTGCCGCCGCGCAGAGCGCAGAGTCGTGACGCTGGGGCGGGAGAAAGAAATTAATCCCGACGTGCGCAGGTATTTGAACCGTCTGTCGGACTACTTCTTCGTTGTGGCCCGGACGGCCAACGCCCGCAGCGGCGTGGCGGATATCGAATACGTGCGCAGCAAAAAGGTATTCGGACGGAAAAAATGAGCGAATACTATCCCCCGATTTCATATACCGTCCCGCCTTCGGAAGACGGGTGGCTGCTGAAGACGATTCTGCAGAAGAGACTCCACGTATCCCGCAAGCTGCAGTCCCGCCTGAAGCTGACGGAACAGGGGATTACCGTGAATGGCCAAAGAGTGTACATCAGCGTTCCGGTCAGGGATGGGGATGTGGTGGAAATCCGGATGGAGAAAGAAATTTCGGATGATATTCTGCCAGAGTCCATTCCTTTTCGCATTTTGTACGAGGATGAGCACCTGCTGATCGTAAACAAGGAAGCCGGCATCATCGTGCATCCGACGCACGGACACTATACGGGAACCTTGGCGAACGGCGTGGTTCACTATTGGCGGGACAAGGGAGAGGCGTTCCGCTTTCGAGCCGTGCACCGGCTGGACCAGGAAACGTCGGGCGTCATCGCTATTGCCAAAAATCCGTATGTCCACCAGCATATTTCGGAGCAAATGATCGCAAACGAGGTGGACAAAAGGTACCTGGCCCTCGTTCATGGCGTTCCGTCTCCGGAAGAAGGGGAGGTGGACGGACCGATCGACCGCGACCCGGAAGAGCCGCATCGCCGTATCGTTACGCCTGACGGGTATCCGTCGCTGACGCGGTATAAGGTTGTTGAGGCGTACGGCTCGTCTTCTTCGCTCGTTCAGCTGAAGCTGGAAACGGGCAGAACCCACCAGATCCGCGTCCATATGACGAGCATCGGCTGCCCGTTGATCGGCGATAAGCTGTATCGTCATCCGGTCTACCGGATGCTTCCGCCTGAGGAAGAGGGGGCCCCGGAGACCGTTCTGCCTCAGGGATTAACCCCATCCGAGCGGACTGTGGTGCTGCTGGATCACAGCATTTCGCGGCAGGCGCTGCACGCCTGGGAGCTGTCCTTCCAGCATCCCGTTACCCGGGAGCGGATGACGTTTCAGGCACCGCTGCCGCCCGACATGACCCGCCTGATTGCACAGGCGAAGCAACATGAACTTGATCAATGAAAAGAGTGAGCAACGATGAGCAAATTGAAAGTATACCATTATCCCAAATGCGGTACGTGCCGCAGTGCGGTGAAATGGCTGGAAGCGCACGGCCACGAGCTGGAGCTCCAGCATTTATGGGAGGAGCCGCCGGCTCCGGACGAGCTGTCCCGCTTGGTCGAGAAGAGCGGGCTTGATTTGAAGAAGTTTTTTAACACCAGCGGAGAGGCGTACAAGGAGCTGGGTCTGAAGGACAAGCTGCCTGCAATGAGCCGGGAAGAGCAGATCAAGCTGCTGTCCAGTAACGGCCGGTTGATCAAACGTCCGATCGTAACCGATGGCAGCAAGGTGACGGTCGGCTTTAAAGAGGACATGTACGAGGAGAACTGGGCGTAGCCTGGGATTCCGTAAAAAACGGTGGCATGACCGACAGGGAAGGGTCCTAGCATTTCCCTGCGGCTTTGCCACCGTTTTGTTTTGCGTTCGAGGATCTATTCCGAAGGGAGCTCTACCCATTGATAGGGCGTTTCCATCGCCTTGAAGCCCTGTTCTATAATCGTGATGATCGCTACCGTCTCGGCCGGATCGACAGGCGGAACACCGGTTTCGAAGAAGCGGACGAGCGCCCCAGCGAACAGCCCGAAATAATCGGAGTCCGCTTTCAGCACGTTCGTCTCACCGGATGTATAGCTGACCGTCAGCGAAAAGGGACATCCCCCGCCGAGATGATGGATCTCGGCCTGGCGGCCCCCGCTGAATCCGATCAGCCACGACGGGGCGTGAGGCGTTCCGGTATACATCATCCGGCGGACGCCGGGGCCCAGCAGCGAGACGATCGGTTCGATCTGGTGGATCGAATAGTTGTCGTACCGCCCCGGCCCGAAGCTGATGATGTTCTCGATGCCGGCGCGCTCGGCCCCGGCGTACTCCGCGGCGAAGCGAAGCGCCGAGCTGGAGAACAGCGTCGTCCCGTGCTGCTCAGCTAGATTGAACAGGCGCCGAGCGGTCTGGCGGTCCGGGGCAAAGGTTTTGTCAATATAGGTAGGCTTGCCGGATTGAAGCGGAAGCTGGGCGAGCGGCTCGTGGTACTGCGGATGGTCGGGCGAAAGGACAATGATGTAATCGCTTCGATCTACGACCTCGGCAATCGAAGGGAGCAGCTCGATCCCTTTGTCTTCACTCCACTGTACGTTAGTGCGCCCGGAAGGCGAATCGGCCATTCCATAGGCATAGGCCACCTTCATGGTGCCGCCCGATGCCTGTTCAATCCACTTCGGATAATGCTCGGCATGCCATTCATCGAGGTAATAATCGATAAAACCGATCGTTTTCAAGCAGCAATCCCCCTCAGTCGCTTATTACAGCTCGATCTCCCTGCGCTGCTCGGAAGAGTCGTAGATCGCCTGAATCATCTTGGAGGTGACGATGACGGTATCGATATGGGACGGCAGCTTTACGCCGGTCTGGATGCATTCGAGAAAGCCGTTGATTTCGTTTTCGAAATGGTCGCTCGATGAATACTTGGGCTTCGTTTCCAGCAAAGCTCCGTCCTTGGCCCCGTAAATAGTGAAGTCGCCTCCGTATTGTAGGCGGATCCCTGCTTTGTCGCCCAGAAAATCGATGTAGGTTTCGGGTGTGCCGATGTTCTGCGCCCAGGCACCGTTGATCGTAATGCCCGGTCCTTCGGTGCGGATCATGGCCGTGACGAAGTCGTCGACATCATACGTACCGGCGTAATTCGGGGGTCCTGCCCACATGTTCAGGTAGGCGTAATTCGGCAGGTCCCGCCCCAGCTTGGAGTAGGCCTGGCCGGATACCGTCAACGGGCGCGGATCGCCGGCGCAGTACATGACGATGTCCAGATAATGGACGCCCCAATCGATAAGGACGCCCCCGCCGGCAATTGATTTGGTGGTAAATGCGCCGCCAAGTCCCGGAATGGAGCGGTGAGCGCGGAAGCTTGCATAGATATGGTACAGTTCGCCAAGCTCGCCGCTTTCGATCAGGTTTTTGATCATGTTCACGCTTTTGTTGAACCGGTTCACGACCCCGATATTCAGCACTTTGCCCGTTTCGTGCTGCACCTTCTGCATCTCCAGCGCTTCCGCGTAGGTGCGGGCCGCAGGCTTTTCACACAGGACATGCTTGCCCGCCCGCAAAAAATCGATGGAGATGGCGGCATGAGCATCGTTAGGGGTACATACGGAGACGGCATCGATCTCGGGGTCGTCCAGAATGTCACGGTAATTTTCCACGGCGGTGCCGCATTCATAATCCTTGACTGCCTGCTCTGCCTTCTTCTTGTCCGTGTCGCAAAAATATTTGATTTCGGCGTCCGGATGTTTCAAATAGTTGGGGATATGCGCCGCTCTGGCAATGGTCCCGCAGCCGATGACAGCAACCTTGATCGTTTTTCCCATATTCATTCCTCCTGTTGCTTAAGTGGATTTATCCTTTTCAAGATTCGATATTTGGAGAATAACTCCTGCTGCGTAATTCAGGATGAAGGGAGATCTTCTTCACAAATTTTATGTAATAGGCTGTCTGGTTTATGACTTTAGCGGGCGGGACAAAAAGGCAGGAATAAGCCGGGAATGGTGATATCAGGAAGGGCCTCATGCCCTGGCGGATATGCTATACTAGAGGAAGCAGTGCCGAACCTTGGAATCCAGGGGAAACAGGCAGACAAGGGGAGAAACAAGAAGTGACAGCAAATGAACAGCGCCAATCCGTGATGCTCGTGGATGGCA
Source organism: Paenibacillus sp. VMFN-D1 (assembly GCF_003386155.1). Classification (NCBI taxonomy): domain Bacteria; kingdom Bacillati; phylum Bacillota; class Bacilli; order Caryophanales; family Paenibacillaceae; genus Paenibacillus; species Paenibacillus sp. VMFN-D1. Next base: position 486,127 of record NZ_QRDU01000002.1, read on the forward strand.
TGGCCTTATTATTCAGAGCTTATTTCGCGACCGCGTCCAGCGGCTACATTCGCCGCACGAAGGCGGGGGTTCCGACAAACGCGATCTATGGCTTTATTCGTTATTTTTGGGATGCAGTGCAAACGTTTAATCCGACGCATGTGGTTTGCTGCTGGGATCTCGGAGGCGGTACGTTCCGCGGACAGCAGTTTGCCGCTTACAAGTGCAACCGTCCGGACGCCCCGGACGATCTGATTCCGCAGTTTTCGATGATCCGCGACGTAATGGACAGCCTCGGCGTTCCGAATATCAGCGCAGAAGGGTATGAAGCGGACGACTGCATCGGGACGCTGGCCGACCAGTTCGGACGGGAGATGGACGTGATGGTCCTGTCCGGCGATAACGATTTGCTGCAGCTCGTCAGCGATCGGACGACGGTCATTATTATGAAAAAAGGGCACGGCAATTATATGGTGTATACACCGGAATCCCTGTATGAAGAGAAGCAGCTGCGCCCGCGGCAGATTATCGACGTGAAGGCGCTCATGGGCGATACGAGCGACAATTACCCCGGCGTGAAGGGCATCGGCGAGAAGACGGCGATCAAGCTTGTGCAGGAATACGAATCCGTTGAAGGGATTCTCGAAAATCTGGACCAGCTGTCCAAGAGTGTCCGCGCCAAGATCGAGGCCGACCTCGACATGCTGCACCTTTCGCGCAAGCTGGCCGAAATTCACTGCTGCGTGCCCGTCGCCTGCTCGCTGGATGTGTGCCAGCTGTCGCTCGATCATCATCAGGTGATCAGCAAGTTTGAAGAACTGGAAATGAAGAGCCTGTGTTCTCTTATGGGACTGGCCATCGGCTAACGAGTGCAGAGTGCTGGCGTTTTTGGAGCGCCGGCTCTTTTGTGCGCTATTCGATTGACTTTCAAGGATTAACTGGGCTATAATGCCCGTGATTGTTTGATAGACAAGATAGAAGGTATATGGCATTTATACAGGGCTGGGGAGGCCCGCTGCAGGAGGGAACGACTACGATGAGTCTATTAGGAGCAATTGAAGCAGGGGGAACGAAATTCGTATGCGGAATCGGCCAAGAGGACGGTACCGTTGTGGAACGGATCAGCTTCCCGACAACGACGCCGGAGGAAACGATGGCCCAGGTGGTCGATTTCTTTAAGGGCAAAGACATCGCGGCGATCGGAGCAGGTTCATTCGGGCCGATTGACCCGGTAAAGGGAAGTCCTACATACGGACGGATTACGACGACGCCGAAACCTTATTGGAGCAATTTCGATATGGTAGGACATTTGCGCTCTCACTTCGATCTGCCGATCGAATTTGATACCGATGTGAACGGGGCCGCCTTGGGCGAAGCGACTTGGGGAGCAGCCCAGGGGCTCGAAAGCTGCCTGTACATTACCGTTGGCACGGGCATCGGCGCCGGTGCGGTTGTGGGCGGCGAGCTGATCCATGGCCTGTCCCATCCGGAAATGGGACATATCCTGGTCCGCCGTCATCCGGAGGACAAATTCGAAGGCTTCTGCCCATATCATGGCGATTGCCTGGAGGGGCTGGCAGCCGGACCTTCCTTGTCCAAACGCTGGGGCGTTCCGGGTGCGGAATTGACGCCGGACCATCCGGCTTGGGCGATGGAAGCTTACTATCTCGCTCAGGCGCTGATGAACTACATTTTGATCCTGTCTCCGCAAAAAATCGTCATGGGCGGCGGCGTCATGAAACAGCTGCAGCTGTTCCCGCTGATTCATGCCGAGCTGCGCAAACAGCTGAACGGCTACGTACAGGTTCCAGCCATCATGGACGATATCGAGAATTACATCGTTCCGCCTCAGCTTGGCGACAACGCCGGCCTGTGCGGTGCGCTTGCGCTCGCCAAGAAGGCGCTGGCTGCGGGTTAAGCCGAAGGCTTGATCGACTGACGGGCTTTCATGAGATGGTGAATAGAAATAAGAAAAGAGGGCTGAAAGGCCCTCTTTTTTGTGTTTATGCGGAAGTTTGCATCTAACCTTAAAATAGCAAACGCAGCAGCTTGCTCTACGCTGTGCCTAAGGGGAATTTCGTAGACTTAAGCGCTTAGTCCCCCGTCAACCGGCAGGATCACCCCGGTAACATAAGCTGCGCGGTCGCTTAGGAGCCATGCGGCGGCCTCTGCAATTTCTTCCGGCTCCGCAGCCCGGCGCAGCGGCGTCCGGGAATTCAGATGATCGATGACCCCAGGCTGCTCCGATTCCCATCCCTGAATCATTTCGGTCATCGTCGTACCTGGAGCGATCGCATTGACTCGAATGCCTTCCGGGCCGTATTCGATCGCAGCCGTTTGCGTAAGGCTGTTGACCGCACGCTTCGCCGCACCGTAAAGGGATAACGCGGGGTTCCCCTGCAAGCTGCCGACGCTGCTGGTATTTACGATCGCCCCACGGCCTGACGTGCCGCGGATCGCCCGGATTTCGGCAACCATAGCCCGCCATATGGCTTTGTAGTTTACGTCCTGAATAAAATCAAAGCCTTGCTCCTCCGTCTCGGCGAGCGGTCCCGGAGGAATGGCAGCTCCGGCATTATTAAAGGCGATGTCGAGGCGGCCGTAACGGTCAAGCGTCGTCTGCACTGCGTGCTCGATGCTGCCGGCTTCCGCGAGATTCGCAGTGACGTAATCCGCTTGTCCGCCTGCAGCCCGGATTTCCTCCGTCAAGGCCGCGAGGCTGGACTCGGTTCTGGCGATCAAGGTTACGATTGCTCCTTCCCTGGCGAACAGCCTGGCGGCTGCGGCGCCGATCCCCCGGCTGGCCCCTGTAATGATCGCCACTTTATCGTGGAGCAAACCCTGCCGGTTTTGAAGATGCTGAGAAGTGATCTGATTCATGTTTTTGCCTCCTTGGATTGATCCAGAGCTCTTTTTCAATGGCCCCATGCTGTCTTAAATGGCAGCTAGATGACACGGCTCCGAAATTGACTCACGTTCTAAGGCTGAGTATACTTTGGGTGAATTGACGGGTGAAGAGGCGGCTTGAACATAGGTTTCGGAACACCACGATGAGGAGTGATCGATATGAACGACCAAGATCGTCGCACAGCGCTCGGCCAGTTTTTACGGGGCAAAAGGGAGAGCTTGTCTCCGGAGGATTATGGGCTGCCCACCGGTTCGCAGCGGCGCACCCCTGGGCTGAGGCGGGAGGAAGTTGCGCTCCTTGCCAATATGGGGACATCGTGGTATATATGGCTGGAGCAGGGCCGGGATGTACACCCTTCCGTACAAATTTTGGACAGCTTGTCCCGGGCACTCCGGCTCAGCGCGAATGAACGCCGTCATCTGTTTCTTCTCGCGGGCGAATCCCTGCCGCCGCTTGCCCTGCCGGAAGAAGAAGTGAGCCCGACGCTGCAGAGCGTACTGGACGACCTGAATCCGGTCCCGGCCTACGTCATGGGCAGACGGTGGGACTTTCTGGCCTGGAACGCGATGGCCGGTGACATTTTTGCGATGGATATCCCGGCTCCGCCGTATCATTACAACTTGGTATGGAGGCTGTTTACGCTCCCTATAGCCAGGCAGCGTTACCTCGACTGGGAGCGGGTGGCCAGAAGCGTTATATCGGAATTCCATACGGCGAGAGCCCGTTATATGGAGGATGAAGGAATGGATGCGTTGATCCGGGACCTGAAGGAGGCAAGCCCGGATTTTTCCCGGCTCTGGCTTCAGCACGATCCAGCGGAAAAGATGGAAGGCCATAAAGAAATCGAGCATTCGGTCATGGGACACCTGGAATTCGAGCATATTACGCTCCAGGCGCCCGAAGATCCGGATTTGAAAGTCATGATTTACAGCCCTTCCCCGGAGACCCGGGTAAAGCTGCAGGAATATCATTCCGCGCTGAGCCGCAGCTGAGCGGCTGCTCGGCTATTTCGGAGATTTGGCGAAAAACCCATTGACCATTTTACATAATATGGTATGATCAACTATAACAGCACATCTGCACGAATGGGGAAGCACCTCTCTTAATTTAAGAGAGGTGCTTTTTTGCGTTGTGCTGATTACCCTACGTGGATGGAGGAATTGGTGAACATGCAAATCGTTTTTATGAACCGGCTTGTGAAGGATGCGGGAAGCGAGGGAGAAAAGCTCGCGCAGGTATGGATCGGCGAAGAGGAGGGAACCTGGCATCTCGGATGGAGAGATCTGGAGATGACTGGGGAAGCCATGGATACCGCTTGGTATGAAGGCGGATCCTGGAATGAGATGCTGTACATTTACAGACACGGCCTGGCGGTCAAGCTCGGCGAAGGATTCCGCCCGCTGATCGACGGCACGTTCCATGAGGAGGAGGAGCTGAAGGGCCGCAGCCATGCTGTACAGAAGCTGTACTGCTACAGCGAACTGCACAACAACGAGGAGTTGTACGCCGAACTCAGCGCCTGGCGGAGAAGGAAAGCGGCCAGCGAACGCAAGGCTCCTTATTTTATCGCCAGCAACCGGGTGCTCCGTCTGATCAGCGCCTTTGTGCCGCATACCATCGAAGAGCTGTTGCAGCTTCCGGGCGTCGGGGAGAGCAAGGCGTCGGAGTACGGAGCCGATCTGATCGAGATTGCGGGAACGGTGCAGCGCAGCCACGAATTTCCGCTGGATTGGGTGAATGACGCCCTGGACGACCAGTCATATCTATCGTGGACCTACAAGCAGAAGGAGCATAAGTACAAGCAGGACCTGGATAAATACCGTACACGGCGCACCATGCTGAAGGGAATTTATGAGGGGATGAATCTGCAGCAGCTTGAACAGGAATGCGGTCTGCCGCGCAGAGATCTGGTGGAGGCGCTGGAGCAGCTGGAGAAGGAAGGGTATGATACCGAGCGGCTGATCCAAAGCGAGCTGGAGGAGGTGCCGAATGAGGAGCAGGAGCGGGTGTGGGCCGCGTTGGAGGAGCTGGGCGATGCGCTCTTGAAGCCGGTGCTGCTGCAAGTGTATGGAGAGGATGCCGGCTCGGGAAGCGGTATGGAGCAGCGTTATGAGCGGATCCGTCTGATCCGCATCCGGTTCCGCCGGCAGCCCGGCACCCACAGAAGCGTGGGGTGAACGGGGTGCTTCCCCGCTGGAGTTACGGATGGTGACCATGCAAAAAGGACGAAGGCTCTAACCGCATGCGGCCGTCTCCTTCGTCCTGTTTTCCAATGCATGATGATGGGGTGATGCGCTGACTTTCAAATCCAGTCTTTTTTCTTGAAAATGACAACCATGCCGAGACCAAGGACGAGCATGATGCCGAGGATCATGAAATAACCGTATTTCCAATGAATTTCCGGAATGTTATCGAAGTTCATGCCATAGATTCCTGTAATGATCGTCAATGGCATGAAGATCACGGTCATGGCCGTAAACACTCTCATGATCTCGTTCGCGCGGTTGGCGATACTTGACTGGTAGGCCTCGCGCAAGTTGCTCATCAGATCGCGGTACGTATCGAATGTTTCGGAAATTTTGACCGCATTTTCGTAAATGTCGCTGAAATATTTTTGCAGCTGATCGTCAATCAGCCGGAGGTCTTTTTTATTTAACGTATTGATGACATCCTTTTGCGGACCCAGCACTTTTTTCAGCCACAGAATCTCGCTTCGCAGACCGATAATTTCGTTCAAATGGGACTTTTTCGTGTGCATGAGAATGTCTTCTTCGAGCTTCTCGATTTTGGCTTCGATCCGGTCGCCGACCACAAAGTAGTTGTCAACCACGAGGTCGATCAGCAGGTACAGAAAACGGTCCGGTCCGCTGACTTCCTGTTCCCACAGGATCGGCTTCAGCGTCCGCAGCTCGTTGATTTTCTGTTTCGTCACCGTAATGATGAAGTGTCTTCCGAGGAAAACGTTCAGTGCGCGCAGAAAAATCTCCTCATCGTCAAACCGGATGCTGTTGACCACGATAAAATAGTGGTTTTCGTAAATTTCGATCTTCGGGCGCTGCTCCTCTTCGCTGAGACAGTCTTCAACCGCCAGATCATGCAGCGAAAACAGCGGCTGCAGCTCCTCGAGGTCGTCGACGTCGGCATCGATCCAGTAAAAGCCGGCCAAAGGCGGGGTTAGTACAGTTTGCAGGTCATCGATCGGAGTAAATACTCCTTCGTTTACCAACCGGATTTTCATATGACTTCACTCCTTGCTCAAGATGTTTGAGCATAGAAAAGAAATCAGCGCTGCCGGTCAGCGGGATTTGGGGGAGTACTGAATAAACGTACGGGCATGAAAACGATAACTTCCCTCTGCCGGCAAGCTGATCTCAGGTCTATGCAGTTGTGTTTTCCATGCATTCAGCTTCGGGCTCGGGTCGCCTTCCATCTTTCATGTCACCTCAGTCATATCGGGGTATGAAACACTTGTCTAGTATAACGCCGGGTTTTATTCCTTTCAAGAACAAAATGGCGGCCGGCAGGTCCCGATAACAGGGTATGGAAGCGACCTTCGATCGGTGCACGAAATGCTGCCGAAAATGACAAATCCGCGTCTTGACGAAGGATGGGCTTATGATTTAAAGTAAGGAACAAGACAATGAAAAATTGAATACAGCGAAATCTTATCAAGAGCAGGTGGAGGGACTAGCCCGATGAAACCCGGCAACCGGCGGTATTTACGCACGGTGCTAATTCTTGCAGGAGCATGGCAGCGGCCTTTAGGCGTTGTCTCCTGACAGATGAGAGAGGCGCGGTAATGAGCGTGTAATGACCTTTCTCTTTTGTATGGGAAAGGTCATTTTTGTATACTCGGCTTCTTCTCAAGCTACGATTTTCGCGGTCTTCAGAAAAAAGGAGAGATGATAACGATGCCGATCAAGATTCCCGACACTTTACCGGCGAAAGAAGTTCTTACCCGGGAAAATATTTTCGTCATGGACGATACCAAAGCGTATCACCAGGACATCCGTCCGCTGCGCATCGCGATTCTCAATCTGATGCCGACCAAGGAAACGACAGAAACCCAGCTTCTACGCCTGCTTGGGAACTCGCCGCTGCAGGTCGACATTGTGCTGCTTCATCCGGGCTCTCATATTTCCAAGAACACGCCTTCGGAGCACCTGAAGTCGTTCTACAAAACGTTCGAGGAAGTGAAGCACCGCCGTTTTGACGGTATGATCATCACCGGGGCGCCGGTCGAAAAAATGGATTTTGAAGACGTGAACTATTGGGATGAGCTCCGCGAGATTATGGACTGGACCAAAACGAACGTCACTTCGACGATGCATATCTGTTGGGCCTCCCAGGCGGGATTGTTCCACCACTACGGCATTCCCAAGTGGGACCTGAAGGAGAAATGCTTCGGCGTGTTCCCGCACCGGGTGATGAAGAACAATGTGAAGCTTCTCCGCGGCTTCGACGATGTATTCTATGTACCGCACTCCCGCCACACCGAGGTGCGGCGCGAGGATATCGAGCATGTGGAGGAGCTGGAGATCCTCTCGGAGTCAGAGGAAGCCGGCATCCATATGGTAGCAAGCAAGGACGGCAAGCAGATCTTTGTGGCAGGCCACTCCGAATACGATCCGGACTCGCTGAAATGGGAGTATGAGCGTGATATCGCCAAAGGCATGGACATGAAAATTCCGGTCAACTACTACCCGAACGACGATCCGAATCAGGCTCCGCTCGCCATCTGGCGCTCGCATGCCAACTTATTATTCTCAAATTGGCTGAATTACTATGTATATCAGGAGACTCCTTATGATATCGGGGAGAGTCTTGAAGTCTGGCCGCAAATTTAGTCGACCCTACAGGAGGATACGCATATGGAAAAGGAACCATGGAAAATTGAAAGCAGATTGGCCCAAATCGGCTCCGTCGAAGAACCCGTGACCGGAGCGGTAAACTTCCCGATTTATCAGGCAACCGCCTTCCGCCATCCGAAGCTTGGGCAAAGCACCGGTTTTGATTACGCCCGGACCGCCAGCCCGACCCGCAAAGTGCTCGAAGCCGCGGCAGCGAAGCTGGAATCCGGGGACGCCGGCTTTGCCTGCAGCTCAGGCATGGCTGCGCTGCAAACCATCTTCACCCTGTTCAGCCAGGGCGATCATCTGATCGTTTCGCTGGACCTGTACGGTGGTACATACCGCCTGCTGGAAAGAATCCTTTCCAAATACGGGGTTACCGCAACGTATGTCGACACCAACAATCTGGACGAGCTGGAACAGTCCAGACGCCCGAACACGAAAGCGGTGTTTATCGAGACGCCGACGAATCCGCTTATGATGATTACGGACATCGAGGCCGTCTCCAATTGGGCGCACCGCCACGGCTTGCTGTCCATCGTGGACAATACGCTCCTCACGCCGTTTTTCCAGCGTCCGATCGAGCTCGGCGCGGATATCGTCGTGCACAGCGCGACCAAATATTTGGGCGGACATAACGATGTCCTTGCAGGCCTGATCGTGACCAAAGGCAAAGAGCTGTCCGAGGAAATAGCGTTTCTGCACAATTCCATCGGGGCGGTGCTCGGGCCGACGGATTCCTATCAGCTCATGAAAGGAATGAAGACGCTGGCCCTGCGGATGGAGCGCCATGAAAGCAACGCCACAGCGATGGCCAAGTACCTCCAGACGCATCCGGCGGTTGCCGAAGTGTTCTATCCGGCGCTTCCGGACCATCCGGGACATGACATCCAAAGCCGGCAGTCACGGGGGAATACGGGGATCTTCTCCTTTAAGGTGAAGGATGCCCGTTACGTAGAGCCCGTGCTTCGCCACATCCAGCTGATCGCCTTTGCGGAAAGCCTTGGCGGCGTCGAGTCGCTGATGACCTATCCGGCCGTGCAGACGCATGCCGATATACCTGAAGAAATCCGCAAAGCCGTCGGCGTCGACGACCGCCTGCTCCGTTTCTCGGTGGGCATCGAGCATATCGATGACCTGATTGCGGATCTGGGCGGCGCATTGGATGCCGCGATCAAGGAAGTGGAAGGGAGCAGCCAAGGATGAGTGATTTGGGCAAAGGACATCAGGACAAAGGCAAGCAGGAGCGGAAATTCGCGACCAAGCTGCTCCATTTTGGCTCGGAAATCGATGGTGCGACGGGAGCCTCCAGCGTGCCAATCTATCAGGCGTCGACGTTCCACCATGCAGATATTTTCAATCCGCCAGTGCATGATTACAGCCGTTCGGGTAATCCGACCCGCCAGGCGCTGGAAGACTATATCGCCCTGCTCGAAGGCGGGGTGCGCGGGTTCGCCTATTCATCGGGCATGGCGGCCATTTCGAGCACGTTTATGCTTCTGTCGGCCGGCGACCACATGATCGTGACCGAGGACGTATATGGCGGAACCTACCGCCTGCTTACAAGCATTTTGAACCGGCACGGCATTGAGAGCACCTTCGTGGACATGACCGATCTGGAGCAGGTAAAGGCTGCGCTGAAGCCGAACACCAAAGCCGTATATATGGAAACCCCGTCGAATCCGACGCTGAAAATTACCGATATCGAAGCCGTCACCAAGTGGGCCAAGGAGCATGATCTGCTCACCATGGTGGATAACACGTTTATGACGCCGTATTACCAGCGCCCAATCGAGGTGGGTGTGGATATCGTGCTGCACAGCGCCACGAAGTTCCTTGGCGGACACAGCGACGTGCTGGCCGGTCTGGCCGTCGCCCGTACCGAGGAAATCGGCCGCCAGCTGAAGCAGCTGCAGAACGGCCTCGGAACGGTGCTGGGCGTACAGGAGAGCTGGCTGCTGATGCGGGGCATGAAAACATTGCAGGCACGCATGAAGCACAGCGAAGAGAGCGCGGCCGTACTGGCCGCTTGGCTCAAAGGTCGTCAGGATATTACGCAGGTCTTTTACCCGGGGCTCATCGATCATCCCGGCAGAGAAATTCACGAGAAGCAGTCCACCGGTTACGGGGCCGTCGTCTCGTTTGACGTGGGCTCCGGCGAGCGGGCCAAGCAGGTGCTGAACCGCGCGCAGATCCCGCTCGTAGCCGTCAGCCTGGGCGCGGTGGAGAGCATTTTGTCCTATCCGGCGATGATGTCCCATGCGGCAATGCCGGCAGAGGTTCGGCTGGAGCGCGGCATTACTGACGGGCTGCTCCGCTTCTCGGTCGGCCTCGAGGACGTCGACGATCTGATCGCTGATCTGGATCAGGCGCTTCAAGGTTAAATCATCAAAAAGGCACCGCTTCCGGCGGTGCCTTTCCTCCATCCAGCCCGCGACGCCCGCGTCAGCCCACGTTCGGCCATTCGGCCAACGGATTCTATGAATTTCGTTTGCCCCGTGCGCCAATTGTGTTAAGATGGTATTGGTCATGTTTTAATTTATGTTACAAAATTCACATATGATAGGAGGCTGCCAAATATGAGTGCGGTTGACCGTATCCTGGATAAAGCACTGCGGGGCGAACGCCTGAATTTGGAAGACAGCGTGACATTGTTCGAAAGCAATGAAGTGGAGAAAATGGGTCATGCTGCCGATATCATGATGAAGAGGGTTCATCCCGATCCAATTACGACTTTCGTCATCGGACGTAACGTCAATTATACAAACGTGTGCGATACATACTGCACATTTTGCGCATTTTACCGTGTCCCTGGGCACAAAGAAGGGTATACCTTGCCGGACGAAGTGATTTTCCAAAAAATCAAGGAAACCGAAGACGTCGGCGGCACGGAAATTCTAATGCAGGGCGGAACGAACCCGTACCTGCCGTTCGATTACTACACGAACCTGCTGAAGGGCATCAAGCAGCGGTTCCCGAACATCACGATGCACTCCTTCTCGCCGGCGGAAATCCGCAAAATGGTGGAAGTGTCGGGGCTGTCTCTGGAACAAGTTATGCGCGAGCTGAAAGCAGCGGGACTGGATTCCCTGCCGGGCGGCGGCGCCGAAATCCTCGACGACCGGATCCGCTCCAAAATCAGCCGGCATAAAGGAACTTGGCGCGACTGGATGGACGTCATGCAAATGGCGCACAAAATCGGCATGAACACGACGGCCACGATGGTCATCGGTTTCGGTGAATCGATGGAAGAGCGCGCCCTGCACATGCTGCGCATCCGCGACGCGCAGGACGAATGTATCGCAAACGGCTACGACTCCAAAGGCTTCCTCGCCTTTATTCCGTTCACGTTCCAGCCGGACAATACGGGCTTGAAGCGGGAACGCGAAACGCCGGAAGCATATTTGAAGACGGTGGCGATCGGCCGCCTGGTGCTGGACAACGTGCCGAATTTGCAGTCCTCCTGGGTCACGATGGGACCGGAAGTCGGCAAATTGTCGCTCAGCTACGGCTGCAACGACTTCGGCAGCACCATGATGGAAGAGAACGTCGTGTCCTCCGCCGGTGCGGTGCACAAGGTTAACATCACATCCATCCTGCAGCTGATCCGCGAAGCAGGTAAAATCCCGGCGCAGCGGAACACGAGATACGAAACGCTTCGCGTCTTTGAAGAAGGTTCCCAGGTGGAACGCGACTTCGTCATGCAGAACTAGAACGGATCTCATATATTTCTTGATACGACCGGCCGCCTTGCTTATGCGAGGCGGTTTTTTGTGTTGCATAAAAGTCTAAGGGCACGTACCCGGTGCAAGTTTCCAGTTATTCTTCCTTCGAATTGTTACAAAAAGACGTTGTATTTTTATGCGTTATTTTGTATAGTTTACTTAATTAACGTTAATTAAACAGGAAGTGTGAGGATATTCCATGACCAGAAACAAGCTGAAGGAAGCCGCGCTGCGGCTGTTCGGGGAAAAAGGGTACGACGGAACGGCCCTTTCCGAAATCGCCAAGGAAGTCGGGGTCAAAACCCCGGCGATCTACGCCTTTTTCGAAAACAAAGAGGATCTGTTTATGACGGTCTTTCGCGAAGCGATGCTCTCGTACAACGCTTTTATTCAGGAGCTGTCGGAGGAGAAGCAGGCGATGAGCGCCCGGGACTGCCTGTACGGCGCGGTGTCCAGACAATCGGAGTTTTACCGGCAGCATCCGGAGGCGAGCATGTTCGTGCTGCGGTACGTGCTGTTCCCGCCGGACTTTCTGAAGGAGACGATCGAGGAGGCATTTCTGCAGGCCGACGAGCTGCTGACACAGGCAGTCGAACGGTGGATCGTGCAGGGGATTGAGGAAGGGGCGGTCCGGGAGCAGCCGGTGCAGCAGCTCGTGGACGCTTTTTTGAACCTGATGGACGGTTTGAGCATGCAATATTTCTACTACACCTCCAAAGAGGTGTACACCCGCAAAGTGAACAACGCCTTCGAGACCTTCTGGAGCGGCGTGCGTTCGTAAGGCGGGACACCTCACCGAGAAGATTGTACAACAGGGGGAAGGGTTTACATGAGTGAAGCGAGTCAAGTCATCGGCAGTGAAGGCAGTACACAGGATTTTGAAAGGGAACCCGTTCCCCAGCATTTGCGCAAAAAATGGTTGTCCATGTCGCTCGTCTGGATCGCGATCGGCATCGACCTGTCAGCCATGTTTCTCGGCGCGGAGCTCGGCAACGGCATGAATTTGGCGGACTCGCTGACCGCAACGATCGTCGGTTCGGTCATCCTCGGTCTGATCGGCGCGCTTTGCGCTTATGTCGGGGCGAAGACGGGATTGTCCACCGCGATGATCAGCCGGTTTCTGTTCGGAAACGTCGGAGCGCGCATCGTATCGATCGTGCTCGGAATTTTCTCGCTCGGCTGGTTCGGCGTGCAGGTCGGATTTTTCTCGTCGAACATGCATACCGCTTTTGACAAGCTGCTGGGAATTGACCTGCCGCTCGGCGTGCTGTCCTTTGTCGGAGGTTTGCTGATGATGTCGACGGCCATCTGGGGCTATCGTTCGATCGAGCGCCTCAGCGTATGGTCCGTGCCGCTGCTGGTCATTTTTATCGGCGTGGCCATCGTAGCGGCGTTTAAGACGAAAGGAACATCGGCGATATGGGAACCGATTGCCGGAGCGCCGATTCCGATGGGCATCGCCATTTCGCTTGTCATCGGTATCTTTATCGTCGGCACGGTGCTCTCGCCGGACATCGGGCGCTGGGCGCGCACGCCGATGCATGCGGTGACGGCCGCATTTATCGGATTTTTCGTCGGCAACAGCTTCATGACGATCATCGCGATCTTCCTGTCGCGGCTGATGGACACCGACGATTTGACGAACATTTTTATCGCGCTTGGACTCGGACTGCCGGCCATCATCGTTCTGACGCTGGCGCAGTGGACGACCAATACGAACAACCTGTATTCGGCGTCGCTCGGCTTCTCGGTCGTATTTCAGAAGTTCCCGAAAAAATGGATCACCGTCATTGCGGGACTGATCGCCACCTCGCTCGCCGTCTTTGGCATTTACGACAAGTTCCTGTCGTTCCTGAATGTCATTACGAGCTTCGTGTCGCCGATCGGAGGGCTGTATACCGCCGAGTATCTGCTGGTGGACCGAAAGAAATTTACGTTTGAAGGGCTGGACCGCAACCGGAACTGGATTTTCCGTTCCCTGGTTGTCTGGATTCTGGCTACGCTGTTCGCTTATATGACCACACCGTCACCGGACGGGTTCGGCCTCTTCCAATTGACGCGCGTCCCTGCGCTGGATGCCTTTGTTTTTGCTTTTATCGTACAGTGGATCATTGGAAAAATTGCAAGTAAGAAAGGATAAATCTACATCATGAACAACAACGTGTTAACGGAACTGGACGAGCAAGCCGTCCACTATATTGCCGTCGGTGCGGCGGTGCTCGGGACCGGAGGGGGCGGCGATCCCCATATCGGTAAATTGATGGCCATCGAGGCCATTCGCAAATACGGTCCGGTTCGGCTCCTGCAGCCGGACGAGCTGGCGGATGACGACCTGGTCGTGCCGCTGTCGATGATCGGTGCGCCGACCGTCATGAACGAGAAAATTCCGTCCGCGGAGCAGATGACGAAGCCGCTCGATCTGCTCGAGCGGGAGCTTGGCCGCAAAGTGACGGCCATCATGCCGATCGAGGTGGGCGGCGGCAACTCGCTCGTGCCCGTCATCGCGGCGGCGGAGCGCGGCATTCCGATGCTGGACGCCGACGCAATGGGCCGCGCTTTTCCGGAGTCGCAAATGGTGACGTTCTACCTCGACGGGTACGACTGCAGCCCGATTACGATGGCGGACGAGCGCGGCAACGCCGTGCTGATGCATGCCGTCGACGGCATTTGGGAGGAACGGATGGCGCGGGCCGTGACGATTCAGATGGGCGGATCGGCGTCGATCTGCGACTATCCGGTCACCGGCGCCCAAGCGAAGCGCAGCGTGGTGCGCAATACGCTGACCCAGGCCTATGAAATCGGCCGGACACTGTATCTGTCCAAAGAGCGGAAGCAGAACCCGATCGAAGCGCTGCTCAAGCAGCTGAGCGGTTATGCGCTGTTCCATGGCAAAGCCGTGGATATCCGCCGCCGCACGGAAGGCGGGTTTACGCGGGGCGAAGCGGTATTCGAGGGCACGGATGCACAGAGGGGCCGGACGATGAAGCTCTTTTTCCAGAACGAGTTCCTGCTGGCCACGCAGGACGGAACGTCGCTGGCGGTAACGCCGGACCTCATCGCGCTGCTGGATCAGGACACGGGCATGCCGATTACGACAGAGAATCTGAAATACGGCGCCCGCGTGACGGCCGTCGGCTTCCCGTGCGATCCGAAATGGCGTACACCGAAGGGGCTGGAGACGGTAGGGCCGCAATACTTCGGCTACGACACGCCCTATGTGCCGATTGAAGTACTGGCCGAAGGGAAAGGAGGCGCGGCTCATGAGTAATCCGATGAACGTGAGTAATGTGAGCAGTCCGCTGAACAATAACGTGATTCCATCCAGTAGGGAGAAACTTGAGGGCGGCGAAGATCTCTACCGGATCGGCATCGACGTCGGCGGTACGAATACGGACGCGGCTCTCCTTGATTCCAGCCTGAGACCGGTGCACACGGTCAAGGTTCATACGACCCGCGACGTCAACGAGGGCATCGTGGAGTCGATCCGCCGCCTGCTCGCAGAGAGCGGCGTGAATCCCGCCCGGATCCGCTATGCGATGCTTGGAACGACGCACTGCACCAACGCTATCGTTGAGCGCAAGCACCTGGGTAAGGTCGGCCTCATTCGAATCGGCGCGCCGGCAACGACCTCGGTGCCGCCGCTTGCAGATTGGGACGATGCGCTGAAAGCGGCGGTTGGCCCGCATGCGTATGTGGTCAGCGGCGGTTATGAATATGACGGCCGGACGATTGTTGACATGGATGAGGCACAGATTGCCGAAGTGGCGGGCCGTATGCGGGGAGAAGTGGACGCGGTCGCGGTCTGCGGCGTGTTCTCCCCGGTCAACGGCGAGCAGGAGAAGCGGGCGATGCAGATCGTCAAAGCGGTGCTCGGCGAGAATATGCCGGTAACGCTCTCCCATGAGATCGGCAGCATCGGACTGCTGGAGAGGGAGAACGCCTCGCTTCTGAACGCTGCGCTGCTGAACGTCATTGCCGGCGTCGTCCGCGGCTTTGAGCAGGCGCTGGAGAGCTTTGGCATCCAGGCCGGCGTCTACATTTGCCAAAATGACGGTACGCTGATGCGCAGCGATTACGCCCTGCGCTACCCGATCCTGACCATCGCCTGCGGTCCGACCAACTCGATCCGGGGCGCGGCCCATCTGTCGGGCCTCAGCGACGCGCTCGTCGTGGACATCGGCGGCACGACGACAGACATCGGCGTGCTCGCCCACGGCTTCCCGCGCCAGTCCTCGGCCGCGGTCGAGATCGGCGGCGTGCGCACGAACTTCCGGATGCCGGACATTCTGTCCATCGGCATCGGCGGCGGCACGATCGTGCGGCAGGACGCAGCCGGCGGCGTCACCGTCGGGCCGGACAGCGTCGGCTACGAGCTGCTGCAGCGCGGCCGGATCTTCGGCGGCGACACGCTGACGGCCACCGATGTGGCCGTGAAGCTCGGACGCCACGCCTGGGGCGGCGCAGACACAGCCGGTCTGGACGAGACGATGTGCCGCCAGGCCGACGGCATCATCACGCGCGACATCGAGGACGCGATCGACCGCATGAAGACGAGCTCGGATCCGGTCGACGTCGTGCTTGTCGGCGGCGGCAGCATCCTTGTGGCGGACCGTCTTGAAGGCGTCACGCGGATTGTCAGACCCGACCATTACGACGCCGCCAACGCCATCGGCGCCGCGCTCGGGGAAGTCAGCGGAGAGACCGAGCGGATCTACGCGCTGGACGAGATGACGTATGACGAAGCAATGCTTGATGCGAAGAACCATGCCGTTCGGCAAGCCGTCCTTGCCGGGGCGGAGCCGGATACGGTCCAAGTCGTATTTTCCGAAGATATTCCGCTTGCATACCTGCCGGGCAACGCACTGCTCGTAAAGGTCAAGGCCGCGGGCCGGCTGGCTTGACAACCGATCGATTTCAGATATGAATAGGGGCCTCTTCCTTTGTTGTTCAAAGGGGGAGGCCTTTTATTATTTCCCGGCAAAAGGTACCTTTTTTATTCAGCGGAAACCCCCGTTTACCAAGCATTTCATGTCGATTTTAACTGAGAAATGTTAGCCTGTTTTCCATCGATCCCTCCCGTATATCCCCCCGGCTAAAACATATACTTTGTAAGAAGGAATTTGAAAGGAGTGTTCTCCATGGAACTGTTCAGCATAGCAGCCCGAACCTTTAGTCCGCGGGAAGCGGAGGAATATAAGCGCATGGTTTCGGAAGCGAACCAGGTTTTACATAACAAGTACAGATCACTCGCAATCAGCTGTACGGTCCATGAGGATATGATGCTGTGGAGCTGCCGGGAGGACGATCCGCGGTTCTTTAAGGAGCATCATCTGCAGCAGGTGTATGCCGCTGCCGCCAAGACGGTGGCCCATTACATTTTGCAGGAAAAGGAGCAGCGGCTGATCGAGAAGATTCTGGCCGATGATTTTGATTTTCCCGATCCGGAGGAAAAAGAGCAGATTTTGAAGCACTGCCGGATGAGCCTGGAAAAAAACTCCGAAGGGGGCGCATGGTCCCGCCGTTACGATATGCTCGTTCGCGGCATCAAGCAGTGCCTGAGCGAACGGCCGCTGCTCCATGTCGACGGATTTCTGACCTTTCGTGCCGCTGCTTACATTAAAGAGCTGAAGGAAGTCGTGGAGTACGCAGTGGATGAGTTTTTGATGGACCGGCAGTATGAGGAGTTTGTCAGCATTCTGAAATACTTCGTTTATTTCCAGCAGCCGCAGATGCCGATCGCCCATGTCATTCATAAGGGAGGCCAGGATTTACTCGTGCTGGACGGCGATTTAAGGCCGCTCGAGTACCGTCATGACGAAGGCGTCGTGGTGGAGCGGCTGGACCAGCAGGACCTGCAAATGGAGGATACGGTCGTCACGACGCTGATTTCCGTGTCCCCTGCCAAAATCGTCATCCATACGCGGGAACCGCATATGACCGTCGTTCGCACGCTGATGCAGATTTTCGATGAGCGGGTGGAAATTTGCCGTTACTGCCCGGACTGCCACGCCTATTTTCGCGAAACAGGTAAGATATAGCTTGACTCGCCGCTGGACAGGGATTTATAATTACACATAATTCGATAAAAGCGTCGACAGAGACATGGACCTGAAGATACGGACGGTCAGAGAGAGGGAACTTGGCTGAAATTTCCTCACGAATTCCGGCTTCGGTCTACCCCTCTACAGCTGCGGTTTGGAACCTGTTTACCCGGATTCTTGATCAGTCGGGGAAGCTCAGTATAAGCCGCCGGGTCATTCCGTTATCTGATGCTGAAGGACAGCAATCTCGTATTCACCTGCAACAGGGAATATGGAGGGCTGTCGAAGTTGGGTGGAACCACGGGTACAAACACTCGTCCCTTGTATAGGGATGGGTGTTTTTTTGCGTTGCCTGTACGATTTTGAAAAGGGCGGCTGTCCGCCGAAATGCCAAGGAGGAATACAACGTGTCAGTAAGCATCAAACTGCCAGACGGCTCGGTTCGCGAATATGCGGACGGAAGTACCATTGAAGACGTCGCCGCTTCGATCAGCAGCGGCCTGAAGAAAAATGCGGCCGCAGGGAAATTGAACGGCATCGTAGTCGATTTGTCCACTCCGCTCGTGGAAGGAGCCGCGGTGGAAATCGTTACGCTCGATTCGCCGGAAGGCCTCGAAGTGATGCGCCACAGTACGGCGCATTTGACGGCCCAAGCCGTGAAGCGCCTGTTCGGGGCCAAAGAGGTCAAGCTCGGCGTCGGACCTGTCATCGAGGACGGATACTACTACGACATGGATCTGGAGCATCCGCTCAATCCGGAAGATCTGCAGAAGATCGAAAAGGAAATGGAGCGCATCGTAGGCGAAAACCTGCCGATCGTCCGCAAGGAAGTCAGCCGCAAGGAGGCGCTGGACATTTTCGGCGAGCTCGGGGATCCCTACAAGCTCGAACTGATCAACGCGCTGCCTGAAGACAGTGTCATCACCATCTATGAGCAGGGCGAATTTTTCGACCTGTGCCGCGGACCGCATTTGCCTTCCACCGGCAAGATCAAGGTGTTCAAGCTGATGAGCGTGGCCGGTGCCTATTGGCGCGGTGACAGCAAGAACAAAATGCTGCAGCGGGTCTACGGAACCGCTTTTGTCAAGAAAGCGCAGCTGGATGAGCATCTTCACTTCCTTGAAGAAGCCAAGAAGCGCGACCACCGCAAGCTCGGTAAAGAGCTCGACATTTTCACTTTCTCCCAGCTGGTGGGACAAGGCCTGCCGATGTGGCTGCCGAAAGGCGCCAAGCTGCGCCGCACCCTCGAGCGCTACATCGTGGACCTTGAAGAAAGCCTGGGGTACCAGCATGTCTACACGCCGGTTCTCGGTAACGTAGAGCTGTACAAGACCTCCGGCCACTGGGAGCATTACCAAGAGGACATGTTCCCTAAGATGGAGCTCGACAACGAAGAGCTGGTGCTCCGTCCGATGAACTGTCCGCACCATATGATGGTGTACAAGAGCGAAATGCACAGCTACCGCGATCTGCCGATCCGGATTGCCGAGCTTGGCATGCAGCATCGTTACGAGATGTCCGGGGCACTGACAGGATTGCACCGCGTACGCGCGATGACGCTGAACGATTCCCACATTTTCTGCCGTCCGGATCAGATCAAGGAAGAATTCCTGCGTGTTATTCAGCTGATCACGAAGGTGTATGAGGACTTCGGCATCCACGATTTCCGTTTCCGCCTGTCCTACCGTGATCCGGAGGATACTGAGAAGTACTTCCCGAACGATGCCATGTGGGAAATGTCCCAGCGCATGCTGCGCGAGGTTGTGGAAGAAACAGGCATCCCGTTCTTCGAGGCCGAAGGCGAGGCCGCTTTCTACGGTCCGAAGCTCGACGTGCAGATTCGCACCGCCCTTGGCAAGGAAGAAACGCTGTCCACCGTACAGCTGGACTTCCTGCTGCCTGAGCGCTTCGAACTGGAATACGTCGGCGACGACGGTCAGAAGCACCGTCCGGTGGTCATCCACCGCGGCATTCTGGGCACGATGGAACGCTTTACGGCCTTCCTGCTGGAGAATTTCGCGGGCAACCTTCCGCTGTGGCTGTCTCCGGTGCAGGTTAAGGTCATTCCGGTCTCCATCGCATTCGAAGGCTATGCCAAGGAAGTGGCCGAGAAGCTGAAGCTTCAGGGCGTATCCGTGGAAGCGGACGTGCGCAATGAGAAGCTTGGCTACAAAATCCGCGAAGGCCAGCTCGAGAAAGTACCGTACATGTTCATTGTCGGCGATAACGAAATGAACGCGGGAACCGTGTCGATCCGCAAACGCGGCGAAGGCGACATCGGGGCCAAAACCGTGGATGAGGCGATTTCGCTGCTCCGTGAACAAATCGCGAAACGCGAAATTTTCTAAGACACAAACTCGTGTAACACGATAACTTGATAAGCTTGCACAATCCTCTGCAAAGTGAGACGACTGACTTCACTTTTACATGTATAAACGCCGGAACATATGGACATCCTCGCAAGTAAAGGGGGAGGATTTCATATGAACAAGGTGAAAACATGGCAGAGGATTTTGTGTTGTATGTTTCTGTTTGGCATGCTTGCAGGGGCGCCCAAGATGTATGCGGCATCCTTCTCGCTGCTGGAGAGTGACGGGGTTACGGGGAATGGAAGTGCAAAGAGTCCGATGCTGGCGGCGAATGACTATTATCAAAAGCCGTTAAAATATGCTACGAAGCCGGAAATGTTTCAGGTGGTTGATTTGAAAAAGCGGGCGGAGCAAAACGTATTTAAGCAAAATGAGTTCATGCCTAAATATACGGCCAAGGCGGCTGTTCCCGCGATCGGTAAAGCTGAGGTTAAGCCGCAGCAGGAGGCAGGTGCCGTTAAAGAGCCGTCCATGCCGGTCTTGATGCCGCGCCAGGAGCAGGTCATCCGCAAGGTAAAAGTCACAGCGACTGGATACACCGCGGGTTATGAATCCACGGGCAAACATCCGAGCCATCCGTCATACGGCATTACGTATTCCGGCGTAAAGGTGCGCAGAGACAAAAATACGATTTCGACGATCGCGGCCGACCCGAAATGGTTCCCGCTCGGAACGATCCTTTATGTGCCAGGTTACGGTTATGGTGTCGTTGCGGATACCGGTTCGGCCATCAAGGGCCGTAAGATCGACCTGTATTTCTCCACGACCAAGCAGGTGTATAAGGAGTGGGGAAAAAAAGAGGTGGACGTGTTTGTAATCAAGCGGGGGAACGGCAAGTGCAGCGAGGAAATGCTGCAGACGTTGGGGAAAGCGATCCAGACGTATAAGACCGTCCCGGCTTCGCTGCTGGATGAAGCGGTTTAAACTTAATAAGAAGGAAGCCCTGGGCCCGAAATGCGGCGCTCCAGGGCTTTTATTGTTTTTGGATGCCATTTATGTATCGTTTTCCATTCTTCAAATTTGCCGCAGAACGGTATAAATTCCAGGAGGCTTCACATACTACGACAGGGGTAAAGCGATGCTTGAATCCCCGGCCAGACAAGCTACAGGGAGGTGAACCCAAATGCAAAAGAAACAAGACAACTTCAAAACGCCAAACGAAAAGTTTGACGAGGAGTTTGCAGAAATCGGAAACGAGAGCGCATCTTCCACTACGCAAAAACAAAAATTCCAAAGCAGCAACTTCAAAACACCTAACCAAAAGTTTGACGAAGAATTCAAACAAAACGATCAACAATAATCATTCTTTCGTCAAGTTTGCTAAAATGCCCGCTGAAAAGCGGGTGTTTTATTTTGTTTGGAAAAAAAAGTAATCCGCCTCGGTCTGGGGACCGAGAACAGGATCATTCCGCCGCCGCTGTCGGCCTGGCCGCCATTATTGTACACTGATATCAGATTCGCAAGCGATGCGAACTTTATAGGATATGAACAATGGAGTTAAAGGAGATACGGTTATGCAAAAAAAATGGGTGGACCGCCTTTTTGGAGGCCTGGTGCTGATTGCGATCGGAGTTGTGTTTTTGTTGAATCAGCTCGGATATATCGACGTCAGCTTCTGGGGACTGGTCGGAGACTACTGGCCGGTGATTCTGGTTGTTTTGGGGCTCAAAGAGCTGGCCAAGGGCCGGCGCTCATTCTTTGGCGGGGCGATCCTGCTCCTGATCGGGGCTTATTTCCTGGGCCGTAATCTGGGATGGCTCTGGATCTCGCCAGGCAATCTGTTTAAAATCATCATTCCTGCGCTGCTGATTATCGGCGGGCTGTATGTCATTTTCAAACCGAATGACCGGACCCCTCCGCCAGCCGACAAGCGCCTTCCCGAGGAGCCCGTGTTTACGCCGGAACCTCCGGTGCCCCCGGAGCCGGTTGAGCTTGACGGTTCGTCCCTGGACCGGCAGTTCGAGGAGAAATTCGGTATCCCGTACAGCAAGGAGAAGGGACCGCAGGGCGTTCCGCCGAAATCCTCCTATGAGGAAGACGTTGATATGGACGATTTTGATTCGGACGATGACGACGAAATGGACCGGATGAAGAAGCACTACAAGAACAAGTACAAGCGGCACTACAAAAGATACTACAAGCACTACGCCAGAGAGGAAGCCCGCCGGGGCGGACCATTCCGTGAACCGGATGATCACGATTGGGACCACCACGGTCCTTTCAGCGAATCCGACCACGACGGGAAAATCAACAAGTCCTCTTTTATCGGGGATATTTATCTCGGACACGATTCCTTCCAGCTGAAGCCGACCAACCTGTCCCAATTTATCGGAGACACGGTACTGGACCTGACCCGGGCGCATATTCCTTATGGGGAGACCAAAATCAACATCTCCGCGTTTATCGGCGATATCAAGGTGTACATCCCGGACGATACCGATCTGGGCGTCACGGTGAACACAAGCTCCTTTATCGGGGATATGTCGGTGCTGAACGAATCGCGGAGCGGATTTGCAGGCAACATTTCGACCCGAACGCCGTATTACAAGGAAGCGCGCAAAAAAATCAAAATTAACGTCAGCGCGTTTATCGGTGATATTAAAGTAAACAAAGTAGGTTGATCGTATGAAAAGTATCATGAAAAATACTAAATGGATGCTGCTGTTTTACTTTCTGCTGACCGGCCTTCTGATGACGGCGATTTTCTATATCGGCAGCGACAGCGGATATCTCGTTATTAAAGGAACCTGGGTATGGATTTATTCCTGCCTGGGGTTTCTGCTGTTGTCGATCATCATCGGATACATGGCTGGTCAGCGGATTCAGAGACGCATCGATGTGCTGGAGCTTAACATGCTTCAGGTTTCCAAAGGGAATCTGTCGGTACGGATCGGCGAAACCGACGACCCGACGTTTGCCCGGCTCTATCATGAGTTCAACAATGTGATGGATTCGATTGAAAAGAAAATGGAGCTGCTGCAGCGGATGGGCGAGCAGGAAGTCATCGAAAAGGAAAAAGCCGCGGAGTCGGCTGTTATCGAGGAGCGCCGGCGGATGGCCCGGGATCTGCACGATACCGTCAGCCAGCAGCTGTTCGCCATTCATATGTCGGCTTCATCGCTGCCGAGGGTGCTTGAACGGAACGAGGAGCAGGGCAAAGTCGTCATGGAACAGCTCATCACAATGTCCCAGATGGCCCAGAAGCAGATGCGGGCGCTGATTGCACAGCTCCGTCCCGTCGAGCTGGAGGGCAAGAGCCTGGCTGAAGCGTTGGAAGTCTGGTTCCCGGACTACTGCCGGCAGAACGGCCTCAAGGGCATGAAGGAGGTCGAACTGAAGGGCAGCCTGTCGGAAGCGATCGAGCATCAGCTGTTTCTGATCATTCAGGAAGCGGTGGCGAATATTGTGAAGCATGCCCACGCCAGACTGGTCAGCATGTCGCTTCGCGAAGAGAGCCGGCAGGTGGTGCTCAGCATCAGTGACGACGGCCAGGGATTTGACTCGATTCCGCACAGACCGGGATCATATGGACTCTCAACGATGCGGGAGCGGGCCGAGAAGCTGGGCGGACAGGTCGAAATTATGAGCCGCCAAGGCTCGGGCACGACCATCCGTGTACATATACCGAAGTTTACATAAGTTTATCTTGAACGGTTCATCAATACAGGCAGGGGGAAATCGAAATGGCAGAGAGCGTGAAGGTGGTCATCGTGGATGATCACGATATGGTCAGAATGGGATTGAAAACATATTTGATGCTGGAGCCTTCCTTTGAAGTGATCGGGGAAGCAGGCAATGGCAAAGAGCTGCTGGACTGGCTGGACCAGCGGCCGCAGGAGGAGCATCCCGATCTGGTGCTGATGGATCTGATGATGCCGGTGATGAACGGTGCCGAAACGACGCGGGCCGTTCTGGCGAAATACCCTTCGATCAAAATCGTCATTTTGACGAGCTTTCTCGAAGACGACCTGGTGGTGGACGCGGTGGAAGCCGGAGCTGTCAGCTATGTGCTGAAGACCGTCTCGGCCGACGAGCTGATCTATGCGCTGCAAGGGGCCAACCGGGGCATGCCGGTCATGACGGGGGATGTGTCCCAGGCGCTGACTAGAGGCATCCGCCAGCGGACCGTTCAGGGGGATTCCACCGGGATGACCGAACGCGAGAAGGAAGTGCTGCTGCTCGTCGCCGAAGGCAAAAGCAACAAGGATATCGCTGAGGAGCTGCATATCAGCATCAAAACGGTTAAGACCCATGTGAGCAACCTGCTGATGAAATGCGAGCTGGAAGACCGGACGCAGCTGGCCATCTACGCCCACCGCAAAGGATGGGTGCAGTCATAGCCTTTCCCGACATGTTTTATCTGCTTTTTAATTGTTTTTAATCTGTCATTAAGGTTTATAGTACATGATATAAACAGTTAAACAATATCCCTTACGGAACGCTATAAATCAGGGAAAGCAGGAGGCATGAATCACATGGACGAAAGAAACAGATTTGGCCAGCCGGAAGATTCGTTTGATCAAGAGCCAACAAAGCGTGAACAGCCGTCTTCCGATTCGAATAATTCATCTTATTACTATTCTTACGGGCCGTTTAAGTCCCTTGGAAAAGACAACAATACAGAGCATCCAGGCAGTGAGTCCTCCGACAGGCCGCACTCGGAGGAAGTGGAGATCACTCCTCCGAATCCGGTCAGACAGCTTCCGGTAACCTCCAGCCAGTACCACAGCTCCGGCGAGCCCGGCAGCCCCGGACGCAGCGGAGGTTCGGGTGGCAGTGGCGGTAACAATGGCGGTAACTGGCAGTTTAACCAGCGTCCGAGAACCTCGGTGAAAACGGTGCTGATTTCCTTCCTCGCCGGCATGGTTGTCATCACCGGGCTGATGTTTACGGCGGATCGCATGAATCTTTTTACGCCTAATACGTCGCTCACATCAGAAGCAGCCACGACAGTATCGGCTGCAGCCGACAACAGCGAGACTACCGGCAAGGCGAATACGACTTCGCTGCCGCTTTCGAAGCCCACAGATGTATCCGGGGTAGTGCAGGAAGCGGGTCCGGCGGTCGTTAAAATTGAAACGCTCGTTAAGCAAGGCAGCCGCAGCAATTCCCAAAGTAATCCTTATCTGAACGATCCGTTCTCCTATTTCTTCGGAGACCAGTTCGGCGGCGATTCGGGTTACGGCGGATCGGGATCGGGTTCCCAGTCCCAAGGCTCGGGTTCGGGTTCGAATTCTTCGCAGCTTGTTCCTTACGGCATCGGTTCCGGCTTTATCTACAACAAGGAAGGTTATATCCTGACCAATCAGCACGTGGTCGAGAACGCCGACGTCATTCAGGTCACCATCGAGAACGACGATAAGATCTACGAAGCGAAGCTTCTGGGCAGCAGCAAAGATCTCGACCTTGCCGTTCTGAAAATCGAAGGCAATAACAACTTCCCGACAGTACCGCTCGGCGATTCTTCGAGCCTGAAAGTCGGTGAGCCGGTTGTAGCGATCGGTAACCCGCAGGGCTTTGACCATACGGTAACGACAGGCGTACTGAGCGCCCGTGAACGTTCCATCGATATCAGCGAGGAATCGGGCAGCGGCACCCGCAAATATCAGCATCTGCTGCAAACCGACGCTTCGATCAACCCGGGTAACTCCGGCGGACCGCTGCTCAACCTGAGCGGCCAAGTCATCGGCATGAACGTGGCCGTCAGCGCCGATTCCCAAGGCATCGGCTTTGCGATTCCGACAAGCACGATCAAGAATGTCGTCGACAAGCTGGAGAAAAACCAGGAAATTCCGAAGGATCCGGTTCCTTATCTAGGAGCTTATTTGATGACATTAACGAGTGAAGTGGCTAAACAAATGGACACTGATGTAAAAGAGGGCTCCGTCGTCGCTGAGGTCGTTTACAAATCCCCGGCATACGAAGCGGACCTTCGCCCTTACGACATTATTACCGGCGTGAACGGTACGGCTTATAAAACCAATTCCGATCTGACCGCGTTTATCCAGAAACAAAAGGTCGGCACGAAAGTGACGCTGAACATCGTCCGCAACAACAAGAAGATGGACCTGCAGGTCACCATCGGCGACAAAAATAAATTCACGGACAACAGCGCGGTCAGCGGCCAGTAAACCATACGCTTCGAGATGACAGCGGAAGGGAACTCCCTTCCGCTGTTGTCGTACCATGGTGCAAAGGAAAATGTTCACTGTTACAATAAGAAGCAGAGGCTTGTGCCATGATACAAGATAAAGAGATAAAGGAGTAGTCCGTTGATGCGATCGAAAATTTTGATTATTGACGATGATGAAAAGATCATTTCCATGCTGCGCAGGGGGCTGGCATTTGAAGGGTACGACGTTATTACCGCTAACAATGGGGCAGAGGGACTGAAGGTCATTTTGAACGGGGAGCCCGATATCGTCGTGCTGGACGTCATGATGCCGCAGGTGGACGGATTTGAAGTGTGCCGCAGGATTCGGGAGGGCGGAAGTCAGGTGCCGATCCTGATGCTCACCGCCAAGGATGAAATCGAGCACCGGGTCAAGGGGCTTGACCTTGGGGCGGACGATTATCTCGTCAAGCCGTTTGCGCTGGAAGAGCTGCTGGCCAGAGTGCGCGCGCTGCTGCGTCGGAAGCCGGGGCAGGAGGAAGCCGGCGACCACCGGCTGACCTATGAGGACATCGTGCTGGACGTCGACTCCCGGGAAGTGCTGCGCGGCGGCAAGCGCCTCGAGCTGACGGCCAAGGAATTTGAGCTCCTTCATTTGTTTATGCAAAATCCGAAACGGGTGCTGTCCCGTGACTTAATTATGGATAAAATCTGGGGTTACGATTACAGCGGTGAGTCCAACGTGCTGGAAGTGTACATTGCGATGCTCCGTCAGAAGACGGAAGAACACGGAGGGAAGCGTGTCATTCAAACGATCCGCGGCGCAGGTTATATCCTGAGAGGGGATTCATAAGAAATGTCCATAAGATTGCGCTTGACCGCCTGGTACACCGCCATCCTGGCCGTAACGCTGATCGTGTTCGGTTCGGCGGTATACGGTGTCGTCCATTTTAATACGTATAATTCCGTGAGAGACCGGCTGGCTCAGCAATTTGATAAAATCAAGCCGGCCGTGGTTTTGAACTGGAACAAAGGAAATTATTTAAGTTTTTCGGCGCCTTCCGATTTGGCCTCTCAGACTTACGTGCAGATGATTGATTACGATCATAATAAATTATCGGTGTCCGAAAACCTTGGGGCTTTAAACATCAAATTTCCTTATCCCGATTACGACCATGCGGTGAAACAGCAGGGTTTTAAATCCGTGTATATTCAGGGAAATCCTTTTTACTTATATCAGCGCACCATTACGGAAAGCAGTACCGGCCAGGTGATTGCATTGCTCCAAGTAGCCATTTATACGGGACATGAAGTGGAACTGCTGACCCTGCTGCGCAATATTCTGGTCATCAGCGCAACGATCATGATCATCGTGGCCTCCTCGCTCGGCTTGTTCCTTGCCCGTAAATCGATGAGCCCGATTGGCAACGTCATCGAAGCGGCGAGCCAGATCCAGAACGGCCAGGACCTCAGCGTCCGCATCGATTACGACGGGCCCCAGGATGAAGTTGGGCAGTTGATCGACACGGTCAACAGCATGCTGGGGCGGATGGAGGGCTTTTATAAAAACCTCGAGGAATCTTACGCGACGCAGCGCCGGTTCGTATCCGACGCTTCGCACGAGCTGCGAACACCGCTGACGACAATCCGCGGCAACGTGGATCTTCTGGAGAAAATGTGGTCAGACGAGGAAGGGGACCGTCCGAAGCTGGATGAAGCGACGCTGAAGCAGATGACCCGGGAGGCCATCAGCGACATTGCTGACGAATCCAAGCGGATGAGCCGGCTCGTCGGAGACATGCTCTCTCTGGCCCGAGCCGACACGGGACGGACGTTTGACAAGCAGCCGATTCCGCTCGAAATTCTCGTGGAGGAAGTGGCCAGAAGGGCCCAATTCCTGCCGCGGCAGGCCGATTGGATCACCGGTGACTTTTCGATCCTGAACGGCGTCTATGTCAACGGCAATAAGGACTATATGCAGCAGATGCTGTTCATTTTTATTGAAAACGCATTTAAATATACACCTGAAGGCCAAGTGACGTTTGACGCATTGCTGTATGAAGATCAGGTGGGCATCCGGATTGCCGATACGGGCATCGGCATGGACAAGGACGAGGTGCCGTATATCTTTGACCGGTTCTACCGTGCGGACCAGTCCCGCGGCATGACGGAGGGCATCGGGCTGGGCCTGTCCATCGCCAAATGGATTATCGACGAGCTGAACGGCTCGGTCGAGGTCGTTACTCGTCAAGGAGAAGGTACGACCTTCATTATCTGGCTGCCGGTCGTCTTTCCCGTCCCTTTGGAATAGGGTATAATGGTTAGGTTAAGGCATGCCAGAGAAAGCAGGTGAAAGTCATGGAAGTGATTAAAATTTCGCCCCGGGGGTACTGCTACGGCGTGGTCGATGCCATGGTGCTGGCGCGCCAGGCGGCCCAGAACCTGGACCTCCCCCGGCCGATTTATATATTGGGCATGATCGTGCACAACAGTCATGTTACGAATTCTTTTGAAGACGAAGGGATCATCACGCTCGACGGACCGAACCGGATGGAGATTCTGAACCAGGTGGAGAGCGGCACGGTCATCTTTACCGCCCATGGCGTTTCGCCGGAAGTCCGGAAGCTGGCCCGGGACAAAGGTCTTACGACCGTTGACGCGACTTGTCCGGACGTCACCAAGACTCATGACCTGATCCGCGAGAAGGTGGCGGAAGGGTATGAGGTGATTTATATCGGCAAGAAGGGCCATCCCGAACCCGAAGGCGCCATCGGCATTGCGCCGGATCACGTTCATCTGATCGAGAAGGAAGACGAGATTGCCAATCTGCGCATATCCGCCTCCCGCATCATTATTACGAACCAGACGACGATGAGCCAATGGGACATTAAGGCCATTATGAAAAAGCTGCTGGAGCTGTATCCGTCCGCCGAGGTTCACAATGAGATCTGCCTGGCCACTCAGGTGCGGCAGGAAGCGGTCGCGGAGCAGGCTGGACAAGCGGATCTGGTGATCGTTGTCGGCGACCCGCGGAGCAACAACTCCAACCGGCTGGCTCAGGTCTCCGAAGAAATTGCCAACGTTAAGGCTTACCGGATTGCCGACATTACCGAGCTGAAACGCGAATGGCTTGAAGGCATATCCAAAGTGGCTGTCACTTCCGGCGCTTCTACGCCGACCCCGATCACCAAGGAAGTGATCGCATATTTGGAACAATACGATCCGGAGAATCCGGATACGTGGGAAATCAAGCGCACGGTCAATATGAAGAAACTGCTTCCGCCTGTAAAAGCGGCAGGTAGCACCAAGGCGTAATAACGAATGAGATGAAGCAGGGCTTCCTTTAATGGAAGCCTGCTTCTTTTTTTGTTTGGGGATGATGCCCATTTTAGATTTAGGGTTGACGGATAGGTGGATTTCCGATATAGTTGCTTTAGCGGATAAAAGCTTAAAAGCGAAAACGCGTTTAAGTGTATTAGTGAAGTGAGAGGCGAGAACGGTAGACCAGATAAAGATACCGAATCATTTGAAAATATACGAGAAGCGTACGCTGAAGCGGGGCGCTTCACAGGAGGAATGATAGCCATGATCGTAATTACATCCAATACGACTCCGGAAGAACAAATTGCGGATATTGTGCGTGTGATTGAGAAGGAAGGACTGCAGGCTTCTGTTTCCAAAGGCGCAGACCGGACGGTCATTGGGCTGATCGGTCAGGTCAACCCGCAGCTTGCTGAGCACCTGCGTCAAATGAAGGGAGTAGAGAATGTAGTGAAGATTACCAAATCATACAAATTGGCAAGCCGTGATTTTCATCCGGAAAACACGGTGATCAAGATAAAAGGCGTGGAAATCGGCGGCGATGAGCTCGTCGTCATGGGAGGACCCTGTGCGGTTGAATCCCCCGAGCAGATCGATGAAATTGCGGGCCTGGTGAAGGCTGCCGGCGGACAGGTGCTGAGAGGCGGGGCCTTCAAGCCACGGACAGGACCATACAGCTTCCAGGGGATCGGTGTCGAAGGTCTTATTATGATGGCTGAAGCCGGACAAAAGCACGGCCTGCTGACTATTACGGAAGTCATGACACCGGAATACGTGGATATCTGCGCCGAATATGCTGATATTTTGCAGGTGGGCACGCGGAATATGCAGAATTTTGACCTGCTGCGCAAGCTGGGAACGTGCGGTAAGCCGGTACTGCTCAAGCGCGGTTTCAGCGCCACCTACGATGAGCTGCTGAATGCGGCTGAATACATCCTTGCTGGCGGCAACCCGGACGTCATGCTCTGTGAGCGTGGAATCCGTACATTTGAAAGCTATACCCGCAATACGCTGGATCTGTCGGCTATTCCTGTTCTGCAGCAGCTGAGCCATCTGCCGGTCATTTCCGATCCGAGCCATGGCACGGGCCGCAGAGAGCTGGTTGAGCCTATGTCCAAAGCCTCGGTTGCAGCTGGGGCTAACGGACTGATTATCGAGATGCATACAGACCCGGACAATTCGATGACTGGAGACGGCGTGCAGTCTCTGTTCCCGGACCAGTTCGCCGCGCTTCTTAAAGACCTGGAGAAGCTGGCTCCGCTCGTCGGGCGCACGTTCAGTACGTCCAAGGCACCTGCTGAAGCCTTTAAAGTAGGGGTATAATATTTCCCCGGTAATACCGTATAGACATCTAAGCCTGCCGGCTGATTTTCTCCCAGAAAATCAGTCCGTGCAGGCTATTTGCAATTAGTGCAAATAAAGTGTTGAAAAGTGTAAGGATACCTCACACCATTTTTAAAAATACCTTACATACATATTGACGGTGTCAGGTTTGAAGTTTTATAATGACGACATAAATCATTAGATACTGAACGTTTACGTTTTAAATGCGGGGAAATGTTCGGAAATTGGGAGGAAGAGAGCATGTCGGTTGAAAACGTATTAAAAACAATTCAGGAGAAAGCAATTGAGTGGGTGGATTTCCGTTTCGTAGATTTGGCTGGCCGTGCGCATCACATTTCTTTGCCTGCCTCTGAAGTGGATGAAGAAACGTTCGTGAACGGGGTTGCGTTCGACGGCTCTTCCATCGCCGGTTTCCGGGGAATTGAAGAATCGGATATGGTTATGATGCCAGATCCGGAGTCGATTTTTGTCGATCCATTTACCGCTCATCCGACACTGAACATCATGTGTAACATCAATACGCCGGACGGCGAGCGCTATGAGCGCGATCCGCGCAGCATTGCAGCCAAAGCCGAAGAGTATCTGCAGCAGTGCGGCGTTGGTACGGCAGCCTTCTTTGCACCTGAATCCGAATTCTTTATTTTTGACGACGTCCGTTACGAAAGCGGCATGAACAGTTCTTCTTATTTCGTGGATTCCGAAGAAGCTTCGTGGAACACGAACCGTAAAGAAGAAGGCGGCAACCTTGGCTTCAAAGTACGCGTAAAAGGCGGATACGTTCCAGTTGCACCGGTCGACACTCAACAAGACATCCGCAGCGAAATGTGTCGTTTGCTGGAAGAAGCCGGCCTCCGCATCGAGCGTCATCACCATGAAGTGGCCACTGCAGGCCAAGCGGAAATCAATTTCCGTTTCGATACCCTGAAGAAAACAGCGGATAACCTCTTGCTGTACAAATACATCGTTCATAACACAGCCCGTCAATACGGTAAAGTGGCTACTTTCATGCCAAAACCGATCTTTGGCGACAACGGAAGCGGCATGCACGTTCACCAGTCCATCTTCAACGGCGACGAGCCTTTGTTCTATGAAAAAGGCGCTTATGCGAACCTGAGCGAAATGGCGTTGAACTACATCGGTGGTATTCTGTACCATGCTCCGGCCTTGATTGCCATCACGAACCCGTCGACAAACTCCTTCAAGCGTCTGGTTCCTGGCTACGAAGCACCGGTTAACCTCGTGTTCTCGAAAGGTAACCGTTCGGCAGCGATCCGTATTCCAGTCGCCGCTGTAACGCCTAAAGGCTGCCGCATCGAGTTCCGTACGCCGGATTCCACGGCGAACCCTTACCTGGCCTTCTCGGCTATGCTGATGGCCGGTCTGGACGGTATCAAGCGCAAAATCAATCCGGTTGAGCTCGGATACGGACCGATGGATAAAAACATCTATGAGCTCTCCGACGATCAAAAAGCGGAAATCCGCAGCGTACCGGGTACCCTGGACGAAGCATTGGACGCTCTGGAAGCTGATTACGACTTCCTTCTGGAAGGCGGCGTATTCACCAAAGAATTCATTGACAACTTCGTTAGCCTGAAGCGTGCTGAAGCGAAAGCCGTTTCGATCCGCGTGCATCCGCACGAGTACGGTCTGTACTTCGACTGCTAATTCGTATCAAGAAATGGCTGCCCTCTCCGGTCAGGGATGACTGGAGGGGCAGCCTCTTTGTTTGGGGGGGACGCTGCGCGTACTCCGCATTCCTTCACTCGCTGTTGTTTTCCCGTTTCTTGAACTAGCCGCTGTCCGCGGTAGAAACGGGAAAACAAAGGCGACCGCTCTGCTGTTCCGGAATTGCGGTGTCCGCTCCGCTGGGCGGAGGAGTAAGTGTGGGTAGTTCGGGGAAGCGACTGGGTTGTTCAGGGAGGCAGGGCTGCAGGTAGCTCAGGAAGCAACGCTGTCAGCAGTGCTCCACAGCCACCGCATTCTGCGAGTGACGCTCCGCAGCCACCGCATTCCTCCACTAGCGTGTTGGGGGCGCTCCGCAGCCACCGCATTTCTTCACTCGCGTGTTGTTTTCCCGTTTCCTGAATTTAGCCGCTGTCCGCGGTAGAAACGGGAAAACAAAGGCGACCGCTGCGCTGCTCCGGAATTGCGGTGTCCGCTCCGCTTAGCAGGGGAGTAAGTGTGGGCGGCTCAGGGAAGTAGTTGTGCTGGTGCTCAGGGAGACAACACGCCAGCAGCCTTCACGATGAGGGTGATTTGTCTGCCAAGGAGAGCCAAGCCTGCCTGCGGCTGCATATGCCATGCCTGGCTAACGAGGCCTCCTGGCTGGTTCTGCCGAATGCTGTCGACTTTTGATTTGCCATTTCCTGCAGCGCTTTACTCCGTTAAATAAACTGTGTTAAAGTAATAGATAAAAACAAACGTCCGCAAGGCGTCATACTATGTGCTTTTTTGTACTTGATGGCCCTTGGGAATACTGCTATCATTGCCATATTATCATTCGCGATAAGAGAGAGGATGGGGAGTTGTTTTGACAAAGAGAGCATACAATTTTAACGCCGGCCCTGCTGCATTGCCGCTGGAAGTGCTGGAACGCGCACAAGCTGAATTCGTGGATTTCCGGGGGACAGGGATGTCCATCATGGAGATGTCGCACCGCGGCAAGGTCTACGAGGAAGTCCATAACGAAGCGCAAAGCCGTCTGTTGTCCCTCCTGGGCAATCCTTCGGGATACAAGGTGCTGTTTCTGCAGGGGGGTGCCAGCACCCAGTTTGCGATGGTACCGATGAACTTTCTGACAGCCGGCAAGACCGGAAGCTATGTCCTGACAGGAAGCTGGGCCAGCAAAGCGGAGAAGGAAGCGCGCTTGATCGGGGAGACGCATATTGCCGCTTCTTCGGAGAACAATAAGTTTATGTCGATTCCGGATCTGAGCAGCATCGAAATTCCGGAAAATGCCGCATACCTGCACGTAACGTCCAACGAAACGATCGAAGGCAGCCAGTACCAGCAGTATCCGGATACAGGCAGCGTACCGCTGATTGCGGACATGTCCAGCGACATCCTGTGCCGCGAGTTCGACGTCAATCAGTTCGACTTTATCTATGCAGGAGCGCAAAAGAACCTGGGACCATCCGGCGTAACGGTCGTCATCGCCCGGGAAGAGCTGCTGGCTGAGTCGCCGAAGCATATTCCGACGATGCTGCGCTACAGCACGCATGCGGCGAACAACTCTCTTTACAACACCCCACCATCCTTTTCGGTATACATGGTCAACGAAGTGCTGAAGTGGATCGAAGAACAAGGCTCTCTAGCCGGAGTGGAGAAGATCAACCGGGAGAAAGCCGGCTTGATTTATGATACAATAGACAGCAGCGAAGGCTTCTACCGCGGACCGGTAGAGGCGGGCAGCCGCTCGATTATGAATATTACATTCCGTCTTCCTTCCGAAGAGCTGGAGAAGCAGTTTATTAAGGAATCGGAACAGGAAGGTTTTGTAGGTCTGAAAGGACACCGCAGCGTCGGCGGTCTGCGCGCTTCGATTTACAACGCCGTTCCTTACGAGAATGTTAAAGCACTGGCTGATTTTATGAACCATTTTCAAAAGAATCATGGGTAATGAAGCCTGAAGCCAGAACATCCATGAGTGAGCGCCTTTCGCCGTTTTTCGGCGAGAGGCTTTTTAAACTTTAGCAATATCATTTGAACTAAAAAAGGTGAAGCATGATTAGCCTTTAGTTGTATAGAAAATGAATGGAGTGGAAAACGATCTATGGCATTGCACATCGTACTTGTTGAACCTGAAATTCCCGCTAATACCGGCAATATCGCCAGAACCTGCGCAGCGACGGGAGCTCACCTGCATCTCGTGAAGCCGCTTGGTTTTCGAACCGATGACGCGACGTTGAAGCGCGCGGGCCTGGATTACTGGTATGCGGTTCATATTGAATACCATGAATCTTTTGCAGAGGTGCAGGAGATGTACGCCGGCCGGCGTTTCTTCTATGCAACGACAAAAGCCGACAAACGATATACGGATTTTCAGTTCCAGGACGAGGATTTTCTCGTGTTCGGCAAGGAAACGAAGGGACTTCCGGAGGAACTGCTTGCCGCCAACCCTGATACGTGTATGCGTATGCCGATGACGGATAAGGTCCGGTCGTTGAACCTGTCCAATTCGGCGGCGATCATCGTGTACGAAGCGCTGCGGCAGCTCGATTATCCGGGGATGGAATAAGGACTGTATTTGGATATCATACACGGAAAAATTCAGCTTCTAAAATAAAGTAATAAAATTTTAATCCGGAGCAGGATTCGACATCGTCACATCGAACTATTAGAAAAGACCCATATTTCTGGATTGGAAAGTATGAATAATGATCACAGGGGGTACTTTCTAATCACTTTACATTCGATTAGTCATAGGGAGAGGTGTTGAACATGAAACCTGCCGGTGTTGTACGCAAGGTAGATCAGCTCGGAAGAATCGTCCTGCCGAAGTCGCTTAGAAAACGTTATCAGATGAACGAAGGAGATCCTGTCGAGATTCTGGTGCAGGGGGACCACATCATTCTGGAACGTTACCGTCCGAAATGCGTGTTTTGCGGTTCGATGGACGAAGTGACGGAATTCAAAGAGCGGTATATTTGCGGCCAGTGTCAATCCGACATGCTGCAATTGCAAAAGCATGCATAACATTTCATTTGGGCATCACGAGTTTTCGTGGTGTTTTTCTTTTATAGCAGGTCTGCTTATAACCTGGTTCACTTTTATGGATCAGGTTTCCATGAAAAAAGGCTTCCTATAATAGGAAGCCTCTTCGGCCTTACAGTCCTTTAGTTTTATCATCGTTATAAGCTGCGGTTAGGATGCCGACCAGGAACATTAGCAGCACCACCATACAAATCCAAAAAGTTAATGAGAACGACATTTAAGGCCACCTCCCGCTGAACTACCATTGCTCAATAAGCCTATTATACCCACACTTGCTGGAAAAATAAATGAATTCGTCATTTTGTTCATAATTTTTTTGCAGCTTAAGGATACATTATTTATAAAATAAAAAGTTGGTCGGGACCGGGCGCATGCTGCCGTCCGACGGGTGGTTGACCACCCTGCCGTTCAGCACCAGGGTCGAAGAGCCCCCGCCATCCAGATTATAGGCATCGATGACGCCGAGATGGAACATTTTACTCTGCAGCTCTTGGAGGGTGGCTCCCGAGCTGCCGTTTTCGTTGCGCCCGTCCACGACGATGATCAGCAGCTGGTCGTCTTTGTATTTGCCGATCACGGTCCGCGGCGCACGGTTGGGAGACTGCTTCCATTTGAGCGGGATTTCAACGGGCTGGCCGTTTTTTAACAGCATCGGCACGAAGGTCGCCCCGAATTTGGGCTGCAGGCGGTCCAATTCGGATTGATTCTTGAACTTGCCGCCGATAAGCTTGCCGGATTTGTTCAGCCCCACGAAGAAGAGATCCTTGAAGCTGGACTGGAATCCCGTAAGATACTCTCCATTCATGACGGTGGTGCTGAGCGGATAACGCTTGCCGCTGGTGTCGGCAAATCCTCCGGCATTGATCCCGGCCACGGCGCCATGCCGGCTTACGGCCTGCAGCGTCGTTTCGGAGCTTCCCAGCTTGTCCTTGGCAAGGCTCATGCCCATGGCAGAGGGATCCTTGAGCTTCACCTTCATGGCATATCCATTATACACACCCGGGTTGACCTTGTAGAGCTCGATCCGGATTCGGTCGCTATCGACGCGTTCAATAGGGACGCCGAGCTTGGACGTAATCCGTTTATTGTAGATGAACTCGGGACGTCCGGCTTGTGTCTTGGCCGTCGCTTCGATCGCATTCATCGCTGAAGTCGTCTGCTTGTACAGCCTGGACGTTTTGCTGATGGACGAAATGGTTACTTTCACGGTTTTGTCGGCCTTGTCCAGCTCCTTCAGCAGCGAGTCGGTATGCGGCTTGAGCGTATCTGCCGGAACGTACGCTGCGGTATCGACCTGGATATGTAGGGAACCTAGGCTGAACAGCAAATAGATGAACAATCCAACGAACGGAGCGGTCACGAGCAGAAAAAAGCGGTTGATCTGTTTGATGCTTACATTCATTTGAGCAGATCCATCTTTTTCTGCAGCGTGTCCAGCTGTTTCTTCACTTCGTTCAGCTGGGTGTACAGCTTGTTGCTGTTATCGGTTTTGCTCGTGGCGTTATCCTTGGTGAACGTCAGCAGTTCGTTAAAGGACTGCACCTTGCTCTCCAGCTCCTTAACTTGCCCCGCCAGTTCGTTAAACTGAGCCTCGTAACTCTTTTTCAAATCGTTCATCTGGTTTTCCGTACTTGCCTGAAGCTGCTTTATCATTTCCTGTTTCACGTGATTGCTATATAAATAGGCAGCGCCGATGCCCAGTACAATCAGCAGTATCCATATCAGGAGCACGAACTTGACGGAGGGCTGCTTCTCCCTCTTGGGCTGGTTTCCGAATGGTGCGGAAGGCCCTGTCGAAGTTTGCAATGTCATCACCTCGGTTTTCGTAGAATTTTTTCCAGTCCCCATTCTATCATTACCCTATTATTTTCGCAAAAATGAATACAAGTCATAAAAATACCTAAAAATAGATTGCACGAAATAATAGGGGTGCGATACAATCTGTTTAAGACTGATAGATTTATATTATACATAACCGTTTAGCGAGCCTTGATATGAAAATAGAAACGTCTTAAAACAAGCGTTTAACGCGCTTGTGAGCGGAGGAGAAACGCTGCTGTACTTTATATTCAATACGATCAGTACCAGGAGGTTACCATTGAAATGACGAGAGTTTGGCGGGTTGTGATTATCGATAGCCACCCCACAAGTATGCTGGGCACCAAGTTGATACTGGAGGAACGGGAGAATCTGAAGGTAACGGGGATGGCCTCAACCTGGGACGAAGGATTGGTGCTGGTGATCGAGCACCAGCCCGATCTGGTTCTGTTGGACTACCAGATGCCCGAGGGAACGGCGGAACCGCTGCTGGAGAAGCTGAAGAGCAGTTCTCCGGAGAGCCATGTCCTCATCTTGACGGATCATGACGGTTTGAAGCTGCTGCATCCGATCATTCATCACGGGGGAAGCGGGATTTTGTCGAAACAGGCTTCGGCCTCCCAGCTCATGCTGATGATCGACGGGCTGCGCGAAGGTTTTGCCGCCCTGCCGATTGAATGGCTGAAGCAGGGGATCTGGCAGATGCAGGCGGCTCCATCGGCGGAAGGGATGTTTGATCTGACCGAGACGGAGATTTTTATTATGGAACGGATCGTACAGGGGATTACCTACGATAAGATCGCAACGGAAATAACCGTCAGCCGAAGATCCATCGATAACTACCTGCGCAAAATTTACGTCAAGCTAGGGGTGTCCACACGGGCCCAGGCCATCGAAAAATTTGCGCTTCATTCACGCCAGAAGCGAGCGATGTACATTTGAATACGGCATAATTCCATGCGTCTCTGAATACATACTTTAGGGTTGTAAATTATATAGAGAGACCGAACCCAATAAGAGATAAATGGGAGGAGAGACCATGCAGTATTCCTTTGCAGCCCGTACGGAGGTCATGCTGTCGTCACCGCTTCATCTCATCCGGTCCTTGGCAAATCGGGAATCCTTCATTTCTTTTGCAGAGGAGCTTCCGGCCGAAGAGTTATTTCCCGTATCTTCCCTGGAGGCAGCAGCGGCAGCAGTGATTTCGAATAGTCCTACGGCACTTCAGTATGGGGAGCCGCAGGGCTTTTTGCCGTTGCGCGAATGGTTGTCGGAGGACTGGAAGCGCACCAAGCGCATTGATGTGGGTCCGGATCAAATTCTGCTGACGACCGGCGTGCAGCAGGCGATGGATCTGCTCGCCCGCGTCTATGTGGAGCCGGGGGACCGCGTCCTTGTGGAAAGTCCGGCTTCGCCGGGATACTTGCAGGTGTTCAAGATGCAGGGGGCTGTCGTCATTCCGGTGGACAGCGACCAGAATGGCCTGATTCCGGAACGCCTGCTGGAACAGATTGAGCGGACGCAGCCGAAGCTGCTGGTAGCCTCACCGAATTTCTCCAATCCGACGGGGGTCCTTTGGAGCTTAGAACGGCGCAAGGAAGTGCTTGACCTGTGCAGGGAGCACAGTATTCTCATTATAGAAGACAATTCATACGGGGATTTGCATTTTGAAAAGTTATCGCAGCGGGAATTCACCAGTCTATATCCTTCCCTGTTTGCGCTGGACGGCTCGGGCAGCGGACAGGGGGTGCTCTACATCGGTTCGTTCAGCAAAACGATCGCCCCGGCGCTGCGTACGGGCTGGGCCGCCGGAAGCCGGCCGCTGATCGATATGCTGGCCGCCGCCAAGCAGCTGGCCGATTGGCAGTCCAGCACGCTTAACCAGCGCTTCCTGCACAACATGCTGGAATCCTCCGCATTCGATATTCATGAGCATATCAAAATGCTGAACCGCGAATACGACACCCGCCTGAAGCTGATGAACGGGCTGCTGCAGCGGCCGGCTTGGCAGGATGCCAGCTACGTCATCCCTAAGGGGGGGATGTTTATCTGGCTCCAGCTGCCGGATGGGCTGGACAGTCTGGCCCTCTTGAAATGCGCATTGGGTAAGGGTGCCGCTTTTCTCCCCGGCACGCTGTGCTACCCGGACGGGCGGGGAAGCGGCTGGATTCGGCTGAATTTCACCCATCCCGGCCGTGACGAGCTGCTGCTGGGGATGAATCTGATCGGCGAAGCGATCGGCGAATTTACGGCGCGCAGCTAAGTCTTTTTGCGGCGTGAGGCGCGCGCCGGCGTGGCCGTTTCCACAAGAGCGGGCGAACTGGATGCCCCCGTTTCCAGGATGCCGGCATAGCGCTCCAGATCGGCGGTGCCTGCCGGCGTCAGGAGGTAGCGGCCGCGGGAGACCCGCTGGAACCAGCCGTAATAGTTGTTCTGCAGGATGGCCGCCGCATTCGGCACGCCGCTTTTCTCCCGTAAATGCGCGGGCGACAGGCCGCCTTCCGGTGCGCCTGCGAGGGCGCCGGCGACGCGAAGCGCTTTTTCCCGGTAAGCCGTCATCAGCTTCGCCCGGGTGGTGCCGCCGACGTTATAATCGCCGCTGCGTTCGCGGAATTCGTAGAGCAGCCGGGACTTGCGGACTTTCATCCTGCGGGTCGGCACGTAAGGCGTTCCCGGCTCGCAGAGCACTTCCACCAGCGGCTTCTTGGTTTTATAGAAGGTGACGGTGATCAGACCGACGCCCAGCCTGCGGCATAAACCGGTGATGTCATCCCAGCGCTGGTTCACGGCACCCCGCTTGCTGCGGTTGCGCTCCACCGCCAAATATACATGAGGGCTCAGCTTGAGACGTTCGACTCCCTGCAGCAGCAGGGAGAGGTTGAACGTCTTTTTCATTTCCACGATCAGCGGCTCTTCCTCGTCCGGATGCAGGCCCACCAGGTCGCAGTGGCGAACTTCGCCTTTGACCTCGTAGCCCTGCCGCTCAAAAAAAGCCTTCAATGGCTCGTAAAGTTCGGTTTCATGCTGGACGGACATGTTCAGGCTCTCCTTCTGCGGTGATCCGCTTCTGAATTCTTTGTTCATTATATCATTTCAAATGAAGAACCCGAATCCTAAGGGCAGATATCCCGCCGGGAAAGTCGCAGCACCCTTGCTTTTATAGAAAAAGACAATCTGACATGGGCGAAAAAAGAGGTCAACTAATCCCACGGTCCCGCATAGGTATGTAATACACTTTTTAAGAATCGATGGGAGCAGTTGACCCTTGACGCATTTTGTAGGAGTAGCTTGCGATTTCATAACCGAGTCATAGGAGGTACTTGCATGGATATTTTCGAACGCGTAGCGGCATATCGGGCAGAGAGCGATCAACTGGCATGGAATGGCACCTTTAAAGAATACATCGACCTTCTTCGTCAGGACCCATCACCGGCGATGACGGCGCATGCCCGCGTCTATGACATGATCAAATCATACGGCGTGGAAGAGGTCAACGGCCATAAACGTTATAAATTTTTTGAGCAGGAAATTTTCGGACTGGATCGTGCCATTGAAAAGCTGGTGGAGGAGTATTTCCACTCCTCGGCCCGCAGGCTCGACGTCCGTAAACGGATTCTGCTGCTGATGGGGCCGGTCAGCGGCGGGAAATCGACGATTGTGACCCTGCTGAAGCGGGGGCTTGAGAAATTTTCGAGAACGCCGCAAGGCGCTGTATATGCCATTGACGGCTGCCCGATGCATGAGGAGCCGCTTCATCTCATCCCGCTGGACCTGAGGCCAGAAGTGGAAAAAGAACTGGGCGTACGGATCGAGGGCAATTTATGCCCTTCCTGCCAGATGCGCCTGAGAACCGAATACGACGGCGATATCGAGAAAATGCCCGTCACCCGGGTGCTGATCTCGGAAGACAGCCGTGTCGGTATCGGTACGTTCAGCCCTTCGGATCCGAAGTCCCAGGACATCGCCGACCTGACCGGCAGCATCGACTTTTCTACCATTACGGAATACGGCTCGGAATCCGACCCCCGCGCCTACCGTTTCGATGGAGAGCTGAACAAGGCCAACCGCGGCCTGATGGAATTTCAGGAAATGCTCAAATGCGACGAGAAGTTTCTGTGGAACCTGCTCTCGCTCACACAGGAAGGCAATTTCAAGGCAGGCCGGTTCGCGCTCATTTCCGCCGACGAGCTCATCGTTGCGCACACGAACGAGTCCGAGTACAAGGCCTTTATCGCCAACAAGAAAAACGAAGCGCTGCAGTCCCGGATGATCGTCATGCCGATTCCTTATAACCTGAAGGTATCGGATGAAGAAAAGATTTACGGCAAGCTCATTTCGCAAAGCGACATGAAGCATATCCATATTGCGCCGCATGCGCTGCGTTCCGCCGCGATTTTCTCCATTCTGACCCGTCTCAA
The DNA here is from genome assembly GCF_003386155.1 of Paenibacillus sp. VMFN-D1. NCBI lineage: Bacteria > Bacillati > Bacillota > Bacilli > Caryophanales > Paenibacillaceae > Paenibacillus > Paenibacillus sp. VMFN-D1. Next base: position 527,725 of record NZ_QRDU01000002.1, read on the forward strand.
GGAGACGAAGAAGCAGGGAATGGACCTCGTCAAAAAGATGAGAATGTACGATGGCGAGGAGATCGAAGGCTATAAAGAAGCCGATTTGAAGGAAATGCAGTCTGAATATTTGGAAGAAGGCATGTCCGGCGTCGATCCGCGGTATGTCATCAACCGGATTTCCAGTGCTTTGATTAAGCAGGACCTTCAATGCATTAACGCGCTGGATGTGCTGCGGGCCATCAAAGACGGGCTTGACCAGCACGCCTCCATCACGAAGGACGAACGGGAGCGTTATCTGAACTTCATTGCAGTGGCCCGGAAAGAATACGACGAGCTGGCGAAAAAAGAAGTACAGAAAGCCTTTGTCTATTCCTTTGAGGAGTCGGCCAAAACGCTGTTCGAAAATTACCTCGACAACATCGAAGCGTTCTGCAACTGGACGAAAATCCGCGATCCGCTCACCGACGAAGAGATGAATCCGGACGAAAGGCTGATGCGTTCCATCGAGGAGCAGATCGGCGTTTCCGAAAATGCCAAAAAAGCGTTCCGTGAAGAAATCCTCATCCGGATTTCGTCTTATTCCCGCAAAGGCAAAAAGTTCGAATACCATAATCATGACCGTCTGCGCGAAGCGATCGAGAAGAAGCTGTTTACAGACCTCAAGGATATCGTAAAAATAACGACGTCGACCAAAACGCCGGATGCCGCCCAGCTTAAGCGGATTAACGAGGTAAGCAAACGGCTGATCGACGAGCACGGCTACTGCCCGGTATGCGCGAACGAGCTGCTGCGCTATGTGGGAAGCTTGCTGAACCGGTAATCAGCAGAAACTCTATATTTATTCCAGCGTCAAAATGGCTCCTGATTCATATCGGGGGCCATTTTTTTATGTTTTTTTCTTTTTCGGGTCTTGAACCTCACGTAACGTTAGGAAGTAAGATGTGGGGATACTGGAATCACGGAAAGGAATGTAGAAAATGCAGAGCAGCTGGATTGCAAAATCGATTGCGTTTGACGGAAAAGTCCGTATCATTTTTATGGATAATACCCATTTGCTCCAACAACTCTTTAATCGAAGAACAATGAGCCCGGTGATGAAAGAGGCATTAGGCAGAACCGTATCGGCGGCAGGGCTGATTGCGGGCCTTTTAAAAGAGCCGCAGCAGATGAGCCTGAAAATCAAGACAAGCAGCCCCGGCGCAAACATATTTGCGGATGCAGACGTTTCCGGTAACGTTCGGGGATATCTCAGTGAAGAGTGGTTCCAACTGCCTTCGGATGGATTATCGCTTGAGCAGATTATTGGGAGCAGGGGAACCATGCAGGTGGTGCAGGAAACAGGAATGAAGCGGATGTTTACAGGAATTACGGATATGCCTTACGCCAATATCACGGATGATATTTCCCATTATTATGGCCAAAGCGAACAAACATTGACGTGGGTTACCATAAACCTATGCATCGATCATCAGAAGCAGCGGGTATCTTCATCCAGAGGAATATTGGCGCAATTGCTCCCCGGCGGAAATCCGGGTTTGATGCAGCAAGTAAAGGAAATGGTGAATGGGAGCGATTTTATGCTGAGCCGTTATCAACAAGATAAGGCGCATCATGAGCTGCTTCTGAGCCCGCCGGGAGGAGGGGCGATTCTGGAAACCAAGCCGCTGCAGTGGTACTGTGAATGTTCAAAGGAAATGCTTAGCGGCATGCTGTTGAGCCTTGACCGGGAGGAGCTGGCCAGCCTCGTCCTGCAGGCGGAGCCGGCAGAAGTGGTCTGCAGCCACTGCGGGGAGAAATACAGATTTAGTCCCATTGAGATTCAGAGCTTGCTCGATATATTGCAAGGGAGAAGAACGATCCCATAACCCTTATCAAGCCTACAGAAAGGAACAGAACGATGAAAACCTGGAAAGTTGGAGAAATCGCCAAATTAACCGGCCTAACTGTCAGGACGCTCCATCATTATGACGAGATCGGCTTATTGCATCCAACACTCACATCGGAAAAAGGGCACCGCTTGTACGTAGAGGACGATCTGCAGCGGCTTCACCATATCATTTTACTTAAACAATTGGGAATTTCGCTGGAAGAAGTGAAGCGGTCGGTCTCCGATCCGGAATTTAATCCGTTACATTTGCTGGAGCACCAGCTTGCGCGCATCAATGAACATATTCAAATGCAGCTGGACGTAAGGGATCGCCTAAACGATATTTACAGTTTGATGCAGACCGGACAGCCGGTTGACTCCACCCGGTTCATGGAAGTCGTGCAAATGATCCATATGAGCCGGAGCAAGCATTTCAGCCGGGAGATGGCAAGAAACATCCAGCGGAATTATACTTCTATGAATTCAGAACAGAAGAAGGAGAAGGACGAGGAACTCCGGAGGCTGGTTTCCGGGTTCCGCTCGGAAATGGAGAAGGGAACGCCGGAACACGATCCTGCCGTTTCGGACCTTGCAAAACAATGGAAGAGCTGCTTTCAGGATGCAGCGGGTGATTATGACGTGTTAATCCGGTCGGCGGAAAGTTATTACCGGGATCACTCCGATCAGGCCCTTCATTTTGGAATGGACCGTGAGCTATACCAATTCATTCGTAAAGCCGTACTAAAAATATAAGTCGGATGCACTATATTTTAGTTGTTTAGTCGTCGATATAGACTATAATAGACAAAGTTAGATTGTTTAAAATTGGTATAATCAGGGAAATTCTAAAGGAGCCATTTTACATGATTCAAGTATCGGAAGCGCGGCATAAGCAGCTGAAATTTATTGGACTGACGGAAAAGGATTTGGAGATTCTGCGGACGCACCAGCCCGTATTCAGCAAGGTGGTCGATGAAGTCGTGGACCATTTTTACCGGCATATCACTTCGGAGCCGGAGCTCATGCGCATCATTGAACGGAAAACGACGATCGACAGACTGAAGACGACCCAGCGGGAATACTGGATGTCGCTGGCTGAAGGTGTCATTGACGAGCCGTTTCTGGAGAAAAGAATCGCCATCGGACTGGTACATTCGCGCGTTGGCTTAAATACGGATTATTATCTCGGCAGCTACATGGTTTATTTGGACATCGCTGTTGAGCTGTTCAAGAAGGCCATTCCGGACCGCTGGATCGAGGTGATCCATCCCCTGACCAAGATGTTCAACCTCGATTCGCAATTGGTTCTGGAAGCTTATGATATGAAGGAAAAGGAAAAGATCCAAGAGCTTGCCGACGAGCGGGAGCAGGTGCTCCGGGCGGTAACCGAAGTCGTTCAGCAGCTGACCGGCATGATTGCCGAGCTGAACGAGAGTGCCGGCCAAATCGCCGAGACGGCGAAAGTGACCGCGGCTTCCCAGGACCTGGCCCATTCGCTGATGGACGAGCTGCAGGAGGATGTCACCCAGATCGAGAACATGGGCGGCTTGATCAAGGGCATCGCCGACCAGACGCATCTTCTCGGACTGAACGCGGCGATCGAGGCGGCGCATGCCGGGGATTCCGGCAGAGGCTTTGCCGTCGTGGCCGGCGAGGTGCGCAAGCTCGCAGCCCATTCGCGGGAAGCGCTGGAGACGATCCAGGATAAAGTGTCGGGCATCATGGTCCGGCTGGAGAGCGTGCAGCAGGAAACCCGGCAGACATCGGTCCATGCCCGGGCACAGGCGGAGAGCTCCCAGGAGCTGGCGGCTTTCGTGAAGACAATCGAGAAGCTGACGCTGGATCTGGCGGAGATTCAGAATCACCAGTAAACGCCGACGAGGAGCGTCAAGGAAGCTTCATTTGTTCCAGTACCTCATCATTCGCCATTCAGGTATAATAGATTCGTCATCATGAATATTTGAAATCGTAAATGTTTGAATTGATCGGCAACTGATTTGTATTTGAGGTGATTGTATAGTGGCTTCCATTCATGATGTGGCGAAAGAGGCTGGAGTATCTGTCGCAACCGTTTCCAAAGTCATTAACCATTATCCGGACGTCAGCGATAAAACAAGGAAAAAAGTAAAATCGGCGATTGAGCTTCTTCGTTACCGGCCCAATGCCATTGCGCGCGGACTCGTCACCGGGAGATCGTGGACCGTGGGGGTGCTGATCAACATTCCCTTTACGAACCCTTATGTGGCCGAGCTGCTGGAAGGCATCAAAACGGCGCTGGAGAACAGCGGCTATGATCTCATGCGCCTCTCGGCCCGGCTTAACGACGAAAGTTATTCTTTTATCGACCACTGCGAGAGCAGGAATCTGGATGGGGTCGTCATCTTCGGCGTGGAACGGGACCACCGGATTATCGGCGAATTGATCCGCTCCGATATTCCTACCATGTTTGTGGATACGGACGTCATGGGAAACCGGGTCGGAAATATTACATCAGATAACGTGAACGGCGTTCATATGGCCGTCTCCCATCTGTACGGGCTGGGTCACCGGGATATCGCCTATATCGCCGGTACCCTCGGCCATACGGTAGCCGAACGGCGGCTTCAGGGATACAAGCAGGGCCTTGCGGACTGTTCCATCGAATACAGGGACAAGTATCTGGAAGTGTGTGATTATTCTTTTGAAGGCGGCATGGTCGCCATGAGGAAGCTCCTTCATCTTCAGTCTCCCCCGACGGCTGTCGTGTGTACTTCGGATATGGCTGCGATGGGGGCGATTCATGAAATTGAAGCATGGGGATTTTCCGTTCCCGGGGATGTTTCGGTTGTCGGCTTTGACAACATTTTTGAGGCCAAGGTGTTTAAGCCAAGCCTGACGACCGTGAACCAGAACATACACAATATCGGCGCAAGGTCGATTGAGCATCTGATCTCCATGATCGAAAATCCGGAATACTCGCCGCCGGAAATTATGGAGCCGGCCAGCCTGGTTATCCGCCAGTCGACCGGCAAAGTAAAGGTTTCTGAAGATCAATCGCGTTAAAATAGGGGGAAGGGATGTGCCGGGCAGGCATGTCCCTTTTTGCGTCCTGTCTGGTCATTTATGATTGCGTTTAATTTCCGCGTGTTACAAAGGACAGGTGCTTAGGTCAAGAAATGTTGTGAATGGTGCACAATATCTTATAATGATAGAAAATCAGGCACCGCTTATAATCAACGGATGAAAGTGACGTGATAGTCGATGGAGGAAAAAAGAGTTCTGGTGGCCGACGATGAGCCGAGCATCCGCAGCGCGATTTCCTATGCGCTCAAACGGGAGGGGTTCGTCGTCGAAACGGCCGCGGACGGTGAGGAGGCGCTGCAGCAGGCGGATGCCTTCCGCCCGGATATGCTGGTCCTGGACGTCATGATGCCCAAGGCAAACGGCTATGAGGTGCTGCGCAGGCTGGAAAACCGCAAAGGACTCGGCATATTGATGCTGACCGTTAAAAACGATATCGTCGACAAGGTTCTGGGACTGGAGCTTGGGGCCGACGATTTTATGACCAAACCGTTCGATATCCGTGAGCTGGTCGCACGGGTGAAATCGATCGTCCGCCGGCTGGATAAAGTGGAAGATCCCGCGCCTGCGCCGGACGGGAAAAAGGCCGTGCTTGGACAGCTGACCGTTCATTCCGCCAAACGCACAGCAGAACTCAGCGGTAGGCTGCTGGAGCTGACGCCGAAGGAATTCGATCTGCTGTCGCTGCTCGTGTTTCACCCCGGGCGAGTGTACACCCGTGAGGATCTGCTGGATCTCGTATGGGGCATGGAGTATGCGGGAGGCACCCGAACGGTGGACATTCATATTCAGCGGCTGCGGAAAAAGCTGGGGGATGCCCACTATATGCTGCAGACGGTATACGGGATCGGCTATAAGGCGCTGGAGGAGGGCACATGAGCCTCGGCCTGAAATGGAAGTTTCCGCTGTTCCTGGCGGTGCTGCTGGTGTTTACGACCGGCGTGCTCAGCTGGCTTGTACTCAGCGGGATCAAGACCAATCAGCGCGAGCAGATGGAAGAGAGCCTGCAGCGGCAGGCCGACGTAGCCGAAATGAGGGTCAAGCAGGATTATTTGACGGGCGAACGGCTGAAACCGGTGGACTTTATGGGAAAACAGGGGCAGGAGCTGGCCGTGGACCTTGGCATTTCCACCAACATGCGGGTGATCCTGTATGACGCGAAGGGCCAAGAGGTGGGTAATTCCTTGCCGCTGGCGGAAAAACCGGATGTCGGAGACGCCCTGTCTTATGCGCTGAAAGGTAAAATCGCCTACATTACCGAAGCGGATTCCCTGATCTATCTTGCGCCGATGCAGGGGCCTGACGGTATGCTGGGGGTGGTCCAGCTCCATACGTCGCTGAAGGCACAGCATGAATTTTATAACCGGATGGCGTACCGGCTGGTTTGGACAGGCGGCATTGTATTGCTGCTCAGCTTTATTCTGGGATTTATTTATGTATACCGTCAGGTCAGGGATATTGTGAAGCTGAAGGCGGAGGCGGACCGGATCTCCCGCGGGGAGTACCCGGAGCGGTCCCCGCTGCGGCGGAAAGACGAGCTCGGGCAGCTCGGAACCGGCATTCTGCATATGAGCCGTGACATCAAAGGGCATATGGCTGCGCTCCAGGAGGAAAAGCACCATCTGCAATTGGCCGTGGAGAAGCTGCAGGCGCTCGAGCAGCAGCAGAAGCAGTTTATCAATAACGTGAGTCACGAGTTTAAAACGCCGCTGACGTCGATCCAGGCTTATACGGATTTGCTGGGCATGTACGGCGACGATCCGCAGCTAATCGAGGAAGCGCGCAGTGCGATTGCCAAAGAGTCCGAGCGGTTGTATCAATTGGTCGAGGACGTGCTGCGCCTGTCGCTGCTGGAAAAGTACGATTTTGAATCCCAGGCGGAAGAGGTGGAGCTTGCGGATCTGCTGCAGGATGTCGTATCCCGGATCAGCGCCAAGGCCACCAAATACGATTTAACGATACAGACTGACTTCGTGCCTGTCCGGGTATGGGGAGACCGGGACCATTTCATTCATATTTTTATGAATCTGCTGGATAATGCGATCAAATACAACCGGCCCGGCGGCCGGATTGTCATACAAAGCAGGGCTTCGGAAGACGAAGTGAGCGTATCGGTCCGCAACACGGGACGGATCATTCCTCGGGAATGGTGGGCGCATTTGTTCGAGCCGTTCTCCACCCTGCACCAAGACCGCGCCCGCTCCACCGGCGGAACCGGCCTGGGCCTGCCGCTGGCGTTCCAGCTCGCGGAGAAGCAGGGGGGCCGGCTTGAACTCGTCCGTTCGGATGCGGAGGAGACCGAATTCACCGTTTCGTTTCCGCGGCAATCCAGTCGGGGGAACTAGGAGAACATAGCCGATGTTTCTCACACAGGGAATAAACTGAGCTTCAGCTGATGCTTTTTTAATAAAAGTTTACAACTTGGAAACATTTCGACGTATGCCGGATATCATTGGCGTGTAGGATGGGGGTAAGAAATCAGGAAGGGATGAAGCTCATGATGAAACGACATAAACTACTTCCTCCAGTGATCGGCGTGATGATGGCAGGTGCGCTTTTGGCCGGCTGCGGTTCGCCGCAGAGCAATGCAAGCCGGGAGGTCATCGACAAGCCGGGCAAGCAGATCACTGTTATAGATACGGCTGCCGAGGGCCGGAAAAATACCGGAGAAATCCAGGTGGAGCAAATCGAAAAGCTTAAAGACGTGTACGGCCGGACCTGGCTGTCGGACCACGAAGCTATCGTGGAACGAAATCATGTGCTGATGATCCATGACTTTGCCTCCAATATCGAACGCAAGTTGACGGAAAATCCGGCCACGGCCGGTCAATATCTGGCCGCCGCGTCGCCGGACGGGGAGCATGTCTTTTTTACGGGGGGCAACCCGAAAGACAAGTATGATATCGGGGGTTATCTCCTGGATGCGGCTTCCGGAACCGTAACGAAAACGGGCGCATTCTCCATGCTGTCCGATATGTTCTGGGCCGATCCGCAGCATGTCCTCGTCAGCACGGATGACAGCAAGCTTCAGCTGATCGACCTTCAGGGCAAACGGACTGCGGTTAAATTCTCCGATCCGGAGCTGTCCGACAACGTGCCGCGCATGGCGAGCAAAGCGGGCGACCGTTATTACTATTTGGGCGTTCACGAAGGCTACACCGTGCTGAAGTCATTTACGGCATCGGCGCCTGAGGCCAAGACGATCCAGGAAGGCGTTGTGACGTTCAGCCTGTCGCCGGACGGCAGCGCGATCGCCCTGGAGAAACGCGAGTGGAACACGACCAAGGATGCCGAGCTTCAGCTCATCGATGCCAGCGGCAAGAAGCTGGGAACCGTGGCCAAAGGAACGCTTCTCGGCCGGCCGAGCTGGTCGCCGGACGGCAGCAAAATCGCCTTCTCGGTGTACACCGAGGGCGAGCAGGGGATGAAAGGCATGTACGTGTTCGACAAGGCGAGCGGCAAAACGACGCCGCTGTCCACGGAGATCCAGGCCTATGACTCTCCGGCCGTCTGGAGCCCGGACGGCAAGTCGCTGATGGTGTACCAGACCGTGTACGAAGGCGAGAAGTCGAACAATGTGACGTATGTGGTCCACCTGAAGTGATCGCCGCGGTCAGCGGCGGAGCGTGTGCTGTGCGTGCTGCAAGGCAGGCTTCGTGCGGGCTGTGCTTCGATGCAGAGCGTTGGCGCTGCAGGTTGCGCGCTGTTCGACGGATGAGCGTATGCGTGCGGGGAAGCCCGCTGCGCGTGCGGATCATGCCTCCGATCGCTGTTGCCCCCGAATTTTTCGGGAATGGAATCGAAGGTAAAAATTCGGGGACAAAGGCGACCGCTGCCGCTTCTCCGGCCTGATTCCGCCCGCTCCGCTGCTGCCTGCGGCGAGTGGGGGAGCAGGGTCCTTGCGGTGGCTATGCGGCACCGCAAGGACGGGAATGGGTGCGGGCTGTGCTTCGATGCAGAGCGTTGGCGCTGTAGGTTGCGCGTAGAGCGTTCGACGGATAAGCGCATGTGTGCGGGGAAGCCCGCTGCGCGTGCGGATCATGCCTCCGATCGCTGTTGCCCCCGAATTTTTCGGGAATGAAATAGAAGGTAAAAATTCGGGGACAAAGGCGACCGCTGCCGCTTCTCCGGCATGATTCCGCCCGCTCCGCTGCTGCCAGCGGCGAGTGGGGGAGTAAGGTCCTTGCGGTGGCTGTGCGGCACGGCAAGGACGGGAATGGGTACGAGTAGTGCTTTGTAGAGGGCATGTTAGCAGGTGAAACTTGGAACGTGCCGATCAGGCTTTATGCTCGAGGCGATGGCGGTCATATTTAGAAAATAAGTCACCACTCAATGTGGTGGCTTTTTTGTATAGTTAGCGAGCCCCGGAGTTCAGTCCGTCTGGAGAACTTCAACGAATGGAGGTAGAGGGCGATTCTTGATATTTTCACAAGAAAAAAATGTAAAAACCGACTTGACCTTGGAGTCTGCTCCAATGTTATTGTGAACTCATGGAAAAACTTTATTCTATACAAGAAGCTTCACGGATGCTAGGGATCCCGAAAGATACGCTCCGCTATTATGACCGTCTCGGAATTGTCTCGCCGACCCGGGAAAACAATCGGTACCGCAGGTACTCGAAGAACGACCTCATCGATTTGATGAACATTCAAATTATGCAGTATGCGGACTTTTCTCTTGACGAAATCAAGGGGAAGTTTGGGTTTCACAGGATGGAGAAGGTAGACCCTGCTTACTGCCAGGAGGTTGCTGCGTTCCTCGTTGCCAAGAATGCCGAGACACGCAAAAAGATTGCGCATCTTCAGAAGGTCAGTCAGCTGCTCGACGTTGCCGCCGATACGTTAAGAGACTTCAATCCAGAAAAAGACCAGCGGCTGGCGGAGATCGTGCGCGAAATTTATCAGGGTATCCGTAAGAAGGAAACTCAAATTTTCGGGGAGGGATGTGATGGGCATCAAAGTTAGCAATTTTTATTACCTGATCGCAGGCATTTTTGCAGTACTGTTTGCCGCTACGCACGCATGGAACGGGCAATCCGCTGTTCTTCCGGAGCTCGAGGTAGGTGCGCTCACCATAGGGACACGGACGGTATTTATGTATGTTTGGCACATCATAACGGCGGAAAATCTGGTTTTCGGGGTCATGTTTATTTGGATGTCATTCCAAAGCGGTCGATCGAAGGTCCGGTTTGCCGCTTGGATGATCGTGTCGCTTCTGATCGTACGGCTGGTGGTCATTCTTGGTGTAACTGCATTTCAAGACGCTTCGTCCCTTACGGATACGTTAATTGACTCGGTTGCCATCGTCATTTATGTGGCCTTTATCATTTTGGGTATAAGGATGAAGCCTAAAAAAGCAGGGAGGTCAGAAGCTACATTTTGATAGGGAGTATTTAAGGTCATCAGTGGGAGTTATACTTGGTGGCAGAGAGCTAGGCGTCTGCATGTTGCATAGCTCATCAGGAAGCATGGATTTTATGTAGCGGATGACACTCTGATTGAGTGTCGGTTGTTCGGGCTTTTCCTTACCAACCCAAAAACCTCTCAAGCATGCATTAGGGTTAACCATGCAGCTCGGGAGGTTTTTGCGTAAAGATTTCTTTTGGTCCAGAGGTATTTGATGTTAATTACACGTATCGGATTTGCAAGCATCAGCGGAGAGGACGGAATCGTTCTGGAGAAGCGATCAGCGGTCGCCTTTGTCCCCGGATTTCCACCTTGGCATGTTACCGATCGGGAAATCTAGGGGCAACAGCGATCGGAAGAACGATCCGGCATCGGAGCGGTCATCGAAGCTCAACATTTACATGGTCTGCCCAATGAGCAGCTTCAAGGCTCAACGTATGCATTTACAAGATCTGCTCCTAAGAGCGGCTTAGAGGTACAGTGGTCAGCGGAGAGGACGGAATCGTTCTGGAGAAGCGGTCAGCGGTCGCCTTTGTCCCCGGATTTCCACCTTGGCATGTTACCGATCGGGAAATCTGGGGGCAACAGCGATCGGAAGAACGATCCGGCATCGGAGCGGTCATCGAAGCTCAACATTTACATGGTCTGCTCCAATGAGCGGCTTCAAGGCTCAACGTATGCCTTTAAAAGATCTGCTCTTAAGAGCAGCTAAAGGCAGTGTTCAGCGGAGAGGACGGAATCGTTCTGGAGAAGCGGTCAGCGTTCGCCTTTGTCCCCGGATTTCCACCTTGGCATGTTACCGATCAGGAAATCTGGGGGCAACAGCGATCGGAAGAACGATCCGGCATCGGAGCGGTCATCGAAGCTCAACATTTACATGATCTGCTCCAATGATCGGCTTAGAATCTCCCTCACACGAACCGCCGATGCAGCTTCTTGCCGTCGTAGGAGAACATTACCTTTTTGTCCTCGACGATGGTCTCGAGATGCACGGTGCGGCCCCACAGCTGATACACATAAGGCAGCGTGCGCTCCATGTACTTCAGGTCGAGCTCGATGCCCTCGTACATATGCTTGATCACCATCTCTCCGGTCCGCAGGTAATCGCCGTCCTCGACGACGAGGTAAGGGCTGCCGCCGTTGACTCGGGCGAAGACGAGCTGGTCGCGGATGTTCTCCCAGCTTTTGTCGGTAATTTTCCACTCGGGGCCCTTTTTCTCGAAGACGTACAGGTCCAGATCCTCGGTCAGCTGCTTCGTCATATAGTTGCGGATAAAGGAAATGTCCGAATCGAATTCGCGCACCTCGAAGATTTTCTCACGGCCCTGCCCGGGTTTGCGGCCGCCGAATTCGATTTCCTCCTTGGTCGGATGGTCCCAGCGGCGCTCGATGTCCTCGAAAATTTTCAGCCCTAAATAGTATGGATTCAGGCTGTGCCGGGACGGCTGCACGACCGAAGAGTTGAGCTTGGCGAATTCGATCGTCTCGTCGCTCGTCAGGTCCAGCTCGCGGATGATCCGCTGATGCCAGTACGAAGCCCAGCCTTCGTTCATGATTTTGGTCTCCATCTGCGGCCAGAAATAGAGCATTTCGTCGCGGAGCATGGTCATAATGTCGCGCTGCCAGTCCTCCAGCACTTCGGAAAATTCCTGGATGAACCAGACGATGTCCTTTTCCGGTTCAGGCGGGAATTTGCGGTTGGCCGCGCTTTCCTGGGCCTCCGGCTCCGGCTTGTGATCGAGGCTCCACAAGTCGTCGTATTCGCCGGGCTGGGTCTGGATTTTGCCGGACTCCTTCTGCGCCTTCAGCTTCATTTCCATGTAGCGCTGCTTATCCAGGTGCTGTGGCTTGATCAGCTGCGGATCAACATGCTCCTGGACGGCCAGTACGGCATCGATGAAACGCTCCACAACTTCGGTGCCGTGCTCGAGCTCGTATTGGCTGATCCGCTCCGCGGTGGCCGACATGCTCTCGACCATGTTGCGGTTGGTGGCGGAGAAGCGGTAGTTGTTTTTGAAAAAGTCGCAGTGCGCCAAGACGTGGGCCACGATGAGCTTGTTCTGGATCAGGGAGTTGCCGTCGAGCAGAAAGGCGTAGCACGGATTGGAGTTGATGACAAGCTCATAGATTTTGCTCAGGCCGAAATCGTATTGCATTTTCATTTTGTTGAACGTCTTGCCGAAGCTCCAGTGTGAAAAACGGGTAGGCATCCCGTAAGCACCGAAGGTGTAAATAATGTCCGCCGGACAAATTTCGTAGCGCATCGGATAATAATCCAGGCCGAAGCCGTCAGCGATCTCCATAATTTCACTAATGGCATATTCCAGCTGTTTGATCTCGTCGCTCATTCGTTCATTGCTCCTTCCTTCTGCGGAAGAATAAAATATGATATCGGGACTATATTTCAATATATTCAGCAGCACCTCAAGTATGAACTGACATGGCCGGCCGAAAGTCCGGATTCGGTCCCGGATCATGTTGTTGGCAAATCCCAGCAGCCCGGAAATTAATGCAGTCTTCATGTCGATTTATGTTAGAATATAAGAGCATGACTCTAAGGTTTCCTATTTACGAAAGCGTTTTATATTTTTGCGGGCGGTGACTGCGTTACCATGTGGAAGTACTTTGTGCAAGCTACCAACAACATGAGGATCCGGAGCAAATTGATCTTTTCCTACCTGTTCGTCGTCATGATCCCCGTGCTGATCGTGGGGGGCATCATTACCGCCTATTTCAGACAGGATGCACTAGACAATGCGATAGAGCAGACAGCCAACGATGTGGATAAAATCAAAAGCCAGCTGTCCACCATGCTGTCCGTGCCGATCTCGATTTCCAATAAGCTGTACTTGGACGATAACCTGAAGGACCTGGTCAATACAGATTACACGACTATTCTGCAAATGGTGCAGGCCTATTCGAAATACAACGATTTTGAAGAGCTTCCGCGGCTCTATAACGAAATCAGCAACGTCCGCTTCTACCATTACAACAGGACGATGATCAACAACACCCAGTTTATTAACGTTACCGCCAAAATTGAGGGAGAAGAATGGTTCCAAACGGCCATGAACAACCCGCGGATCGGCTGGTTCTTTATGGAAGGCAGCGACATCGGCACCGAAAAAAAGCTGAGCCTGGTGCGCCGGATCAAGTTCAAGGATTACCGGACCCCGGGAGTGCTGGTCATTACGCTCAACCAGAGCATGCTTAATTCGATCCTGAGCAAGGAAACGTTCAATACGCTTATTGCGGATGACAGCGGATACATTGTGGCCGCCAAAAATCCGCAGAACGTCGGCAAAACGCTGAAACAGCTGGATTTGAACATCGATATGCATCAAGGACAGGAACAGACGATCAGCCGGCGCGTCAACGGGGTGTCCTCCAATATTATCGTGGACAAGCTGACGCCGCAGACGAGCTTGAACGGCCTCAGCGTCGTATCGGTCTTTTCGACCCAGGGCATTGTCCAGGACGCCAAAAAGGTCGGATGGATCGGCATGGCGCTGGTGATCGGTGTGCTGATCCTGGCACTTACGCTGATATTCGTCGTATCCAAGCTGACGACCAACCGGCTTCTGCATTTGAGCAGACAGCTGAACAAGGTGGCCCGGGGGAACTTCGATACGATTTCCTTCCTGGACGGCAACGACGAAATCGGGCAGCTCTCCCGCCAGTTCAACTATATGGTCCGAAGCATCAACGATCTGCTGAACCAGGTGTATGAGAGCAATGAGAAGAACACCAAGCTTGAGGTTGCGCAAAAAGAAATCAAGCTCAAAATGATGGCCAGCCAGATCAATCCGCACTTTTTGTTCAATGCGCTGGAATCGATCCGGATGAAGGCTCATTTGAACGGGGAGAAGGAGATCGCCAACATCGTGCGGCTGCTGGGCAAGCTGATGCGCAAAAATCTCGAAATCGGCAGTGTGAAAAAAACGCTGAAAGAGGAAATGGAAATTGTCCGCGCGTATTTGGAAATCCAGAAATTCCGCTATGAGGACCGCTTGAACTACGAGCTGATCGTCGAGCCAGAGACCGAACGGGTGCTGCTACCGCCGCTGATTATTCAGCCGCTGGTGGAGAATGCGATTATCCATGGCCTGGAAGGCAAGGAAGTGGACGGGATGCTGCGCGTCCGCTGCTCGATGAAGGAAGACATGCTGCATGTTGAGGTTATCGATAACGGGGCCGGCATGTCGGAGGAACGCAGGCAATTTGTTCTAGCGACGCTGGATGCGGAAGAAGGGGAAGGCAACCGCATCGGCTTGCGGAACATCCATCAGCGAATTAAGCTGACGTATGGAGACGACTTCGGACTGCATATTACGAGTATCCCGGGACAGGGAACCAAGATGGAATTCATGATACCAACAGGGGGAGAAATGCATGTTTAACGTTTTGATTGTGGATGACGAACCGATGATCCGCGAAGGTCTCAAGACGATTATCGACTGGGAGAGCTTCGGGTTTACGGTGGTGGATACGGCGGCCAACGGCCGGGATGGGCTGGATAAAATCAAAGAGCTGAAGCCCGATCTGACCATCATCGATATCCGCATGCCGGGCATGACCGGTCTCGACGTCATTGAAGAGGCCCGGGCCGCCCTGATCTCGACGCATTTTCTAATTTTGAGCGGATATGCCGATTTTGATTATGCCAAGCGGGCGATCGGTTACGGCGTAAACGGATACCTGCTGAAGCCGCTGGATGAGGAGGAGCTCGGGGAGGAGCTGCAGCGGATCGGCGCGATTCTGACCCGGGAGAAACAATCGCATCGTTCCGCGGAAGAGGACCATGTCTTCCGCGAGCACCTGCTTGAATCCTTCCTGCTGCAGGAAGAAGCGCTTCGGGATCCGGCGACGGTCATGCAGCTGGGGCTGGACTGGCCGAGATATCAGATCGTCCTGCTCGAAATTCATGGATCGGCGGACGATGCACCTTTAGCCTCCTTAAGAAGAAAGCTGTCGGGCCATTTTGACGGAGCGGAGCGTGTCATTGTGTTTTCGGCGGGGCCGTATGCGGCTGTGCTGTGGGACCGGGGGATGTCCCGGGAAGACGATGCTGCCCGCTGTTACGCGGAATGGGGTGCGCTGCTGCCGGATAACAAGGGATGGTTTGCCGCCGCTGGGGGAGCGGTCACCGATATTTCGCTCATTGGACAATCGTATGCGGAGGCCGCCGAGCTGCTGCACCATCGTTTTCTGTTCCATGAAGAACGTTTGATGCTGCCCGGGGATTTGACCTTAATGGCAGAGTCATACCCGGAGAAGGCGCCGCTCGATCCAACGGGAGAAATCGAACTGTCGGATATGCTGTATTATGCGCTGGACATCCGGAGCATGGAAGCGGTCGGCCGCTTTTTTGACGAGCTGGAGGAGCGGGTTGTCGGTTTCGGGCAGGCCGAGCAGGCCGTGAAGTCGGCGGTGACCCATATTTTGACCATGGCCATCAACAAGCTGTCGGGACAGAACCAGGCATTGTATCCGCTGCTGCAGGATGCGCCGCTGTTCATTACGGAAGCGTTCCGCCAGCCGACATGGGAGCAGCTGAAAGCAGTAGCGGCCGCCCATTTGAGCAGTCTTATCGAGAGGATCGGCGGCGGGAGCAAGGATGCGGTGCTGAAGCAGATGATCGATTTTATTCACCGGAACTACAAGGAGAACCTGAAGCTGGAGCTTCTGGCCCAGGTGTTTAATTACAACAGCGCTTACCTGGGGAAAATGTTCAAAAACTATACGGGTGAGAACTTCAACGCGTTCCTGGACAACGTGCGGATTGAGCACGCGAAGGAGCTGTTATCCCAGGGACTTAAGGTGCATCAAGTGGCGGCCTGTGTCGGGTATGCAAACGTGGACTATTTTCACAGCAAATTCAAGAAATACGTCGGGGCATCCCCGTCGTCATTCCGGAAAAAGGAGCCTTCCGAGTAGTCTCTTGACTTTCATGATCCTGCGGGATGATTTTGGCTATACCGTCTTTCAAAAACGTTTTCGAGGCGAATTTCCCCCTGAAAATTAGATTTTTGGGGGGATTTTTGTGTAAAGTCATGTCAAATTTCGACTATGAAAGCGTTATATCTAATTTTTATATGATTTTAGGTGAAATCCGATGGGTATTTTTATAAGCGCTTCATTTAGTAAGATTGAGTTATCAATTAGAGGAGGGGTTATTGAATGGAAGCGCTCACACCTAACACCATTCCCCGCAGCGGTCAAGATACTGCTAAAGCACCAAAGCGTAAACGAAAGGGTGGCTTCTGGAGTACGGTGCTCCAGCAAAAATATTTATATTTAATGTCGCTCCCTTTTGTCATTTGGGTGTTCGTGTTCAGTTACCTGCCGCTTTGGGGCTGGACGATGGCCTTTCAAAACTACAAACCGGCAAGGTCATTCTCCGAGCAGAAATGGGTAGGATTTAAATATTTCCACGAGCTTTTCCAAGACGACCGGTTTTATCTGGTGCTGCGGAACACGCTGGCGATGAGCTTCATGGGCCTCATTCTGGGATTCGTGGTTCCGATCTTCTTCGCTATTCTCCTTAATGAGCTGCGGGGCATGTTCTTCAAGCGGTTCGTGCAGACGGTTTCTTACCTGCCGCACTTTGTATCCTGGGTCGTTGTGGCAGGCATTATTACGAAAATGCTTTCAATCGACGGCGGTGCGGTCAACCAGATTTTGATGGCGCTCCACCTCACGGACGAACCTATACAGTTCATGGCGAAGGGCAACTGGTTCTGGTACATTGTAACCGGTTCCGATGTCTGGAAGGAAACAGGCTGGAATACGATCATCTATTTGGCAGCAATCACAGGGATTGACCCGGAGCTGTACGAAGCATCCCGCGTCGACGGTGCGAGCCGCTGGAGACAGATGTGGCACATTACGCTGCCGGGCATCCGCTCGACGATCTCGGTACTCCTGATTATGTCGATTGGCCACTTGATCAGCATCGGCTTCGAGAAACAATTCCTGCTCGGCAACAACCTGGTGACGGATTACTCGGAGGTTCTCGATCTGTACGCACTGAATTACGGTCTGAATATGGGCAGGTTCTCATACGGTACCGCCATCGGCATATTCAACTCCGTAGTCAGCATCATCCTGTTGTTTACGGCTAACGGCATTTTCAAAAAGGTTACGAAAGAAAGCATTATGTAGGAGGCGAGAAATCGAGATGCCAAACAAAGCGTTTAATGCGACCCGATCCGATAAGATCTTCGATATATGCAACATCATCTTCATGACGATCGTGCTGATCGTTACGCTGTATCCGTTTCTGAACGTGCTCGCCATATCGCTGAACGATTCCATCGATACGGTGCGCGGAGGCATCACCATCTGGCCGCGTGCGTTCACATTTGAAAACTATAAGACGATATTTGCTTATGACACTTTGCTTCAAGGCTTGAAAATTTCCATTTTGCGTACGATCGTCGGTGCCGTTCTGGGGCTGCTCAGCGCATCAATGCTGGCGTATACGCTCAGCCGGCCTGATTTTCAGGCCCGGAAGTTCGTATCGACATTCCTGGCGATGACGATGTACTTCTCCGGCGGCCTGATCCCGGGATACATCCTAATGCGCGACCTGAACCTGATCGGCACGTTCTGGGTATATGTTCTGCCGGGTCTCGTCAGTGCATTCAACGTATTTATCGTCCGTTCCTTTATCGACGGCTTGCCTTATGCCCTTCAGGAATCGGCCAAGCTGGACGGAGCCAACGATTTTACGGTATACTGGCGCATTATCCTGCCGCTCTGTAAACCGGTTCTTGCGACGATCGCGCTGTTCCTTGCCGTAGGTCAGTGGAACTCCTGGTTCGATACGTACCTGTATAACGGCAGCAACGCCACCTGGACTACCCTGCAGTACGAGCTGATGAAGGTGCTGCAGAGCACCCAGCAGGGCGGCGGAGCGATCAACGCCAACGACATGGCCAAACAAATGGCCCAGATTTCGCCGGAATCGATCAAGATGGCCATTACCATCGTCGTGACCGTGCCGATCCTGATCGTCTATCCGTTCCTGCAGAAATATTTTGTGAGCGGCATGACGCTGGGCGCGGTCAAATCGTAAACAACGCTTTTTCAGAAGTTACATTCTTATATAGAGGTATCAGCAGGCTAGCCTGTTATACAAAATAGATAAAGAAAAAGATTAGACATCATGGGGAGGGTTTACGCAATGCCAAAGAAAGCGTTCAAGGTAACCGCGATTTCTCTGATCATCGCATCAATGCTAGCGGTTGCGGGCTGCGGCGGAGGCAAGGAGGATACCGCTGCCAAAGATACAGGCGATACGACATCGCCGATCACCTTCAGTTTTTTCGGTGCGGATGCGAGTCCAAACTGGAACAAAATGCAGGATGAAGTCGGCAAGGAAATCACTGCGAAGACAGGCGTTACGATCAATGCGGAGTTCGCTGTATCCGGCGGAGGGCAGGATAAGATTTCCCTGATGGCCGCAAGCGGCGACTATCCGGACCTTATTTTCGCTAAAGGTGACGTTAACAAGCTGGTGGATGCCGGCGCAATGCTCGACCTGACCGATCTGATTGACAAGTACGCGCCGAACCTGAAGAAGATATATGGCGACTACATGGACCGTCTGAAGTACAGCAACGATGACCAAGCCATCTATGTGCTGCCGACCAATGCGGCGGTGAACCAGCAGTATTTTGACGCCGGCGGCGGATTTGAAATCCAGAATGCCGTGCTGAAAGAGCTGGGCTATCCGGAAGTAAAAACCGTCAAGGATTTTGAGAACGTACTGAAGGCTTATAAAGAGAAGCATCCGACGATTGACGGCCAGCCAACCATTCCGTTGACGCTGGATGCGGATGACTGGAGAATCATGATCACCGTTACCAACCCGGCGTTCCTCGCAACAGGGGCACCGGACGACGGCGAATATTTTATCAATCCGCAAACCTATGAGGCTCAGCTGCACTACAAGCGTCCGGAGGAAAAAGAGTACTTCCGCTGGCTGAACCATATGTACAACGAAGGCCTGCTGGATAAGGAAACGTTTGTACAGAAGAGCGACCAGTACAAGTCCAAAATCTCGAGCGGACGCGTGCTTGGCCTGATCGACCAGGAGTGGGGTTATTCTGACGCGGAGAACGCGCTGAAAGCTGCAGGTAAGGACGAGAGAACTTACGCTCACCTGCCGGTAACCTTGTCGGAAGAATATAAGGATCACTCCTTCCAGGATACAGGCTTTACATCCGGTTGGGGCATCGGCATCACGAACAACTGTAAAGATCCGGTCCGGGCGATTAAATTCATGGATTGGCTCGCTTCCGACGAAGGGCAAGTATTGATCAACTGGGGCATCGAAGGCAAGCACTACAATGTCGAGGACGGCAAGCGCGTCATTCCTCAAGAAATTCAGGAAAAGAAAATCAACGACGCTTCCAACTTTACGAAAACATCGGGCATCGGCCTGTACACGATCTTCTCCGCCCACTATGGTGACGGTGTGAAAGATCCATCCGGCAACTACTATACGACGAACTTCCCGGATCAAATCGTAGCCAGCTACACACCAGCCGAGAAAGAAACGCTGAAAGCTTACGGCGCTAAGACCTGGAAAGACCTGTTCCCTTCGGAAAAGGATTTCCCTGTTAAGCCTTGGGGAGCAGCATACAACATTTCGGTTGAAGAAGGCTCCGATTACACGGTAACGTACCAGAAAACGCAGGACATTATCCGCAAGCGTATTCCGGAAGCCATCCTGACGACACCGGACAAATTCGACGCAGTCTATGACAACATGATCAAGGAACTGAATGCCGCCGGTGCGGAAAAAATGGAACAGCAATACACCGAGCTGGTGAAGGACCGTGTCGAGTTGTGGGGCGGAACGACCGAAGCGAAGTAATCCGAATTTTTAAAAAGTGGCAATAAGTTCATCAGGTAGGGCCTGCTCATAGCAGTAGGTCCTATTTGTGATGGATTTTTGTGACTTATTATCTTTTTGTACCTTATATAATATAATGCCTAAATTAACTGTATTGTCAGCAATATTGCGGTTTTTGGTGATCGTTAATGGGTCAAAAATTAATTTATGAAATATGTATTAAAATGACTTGACAGTCGTTTTTAAATCTTTTATGATTCAGATATGAAAGCACTTTCATTACACATTTTCCCTGCAGGCTGTTTTCGAAAACGTTTTAAACAAAGAGGTGGAGTCGAACAAGAAACCAGAGATGTGAAGTGAGGAAGTTTAGTTATTTGAGTTTTGTAAACGTATTCAATTCATCTGGGTTTCGGCACAACATGCGGCAGTGCCCAGCGTCCGTACGACGTTGATGCAATGCCGGCTCTTGAATGCAGCACGAAGTAATTCCATTAGTAATGAAGGGGGATATGATTCACATGAAGGGAAACACAAAGAAGAAGTTTGGAATGCTGCTCCTCGCCAGTGTGCTGCTCGTTTCCGCAGGCTGCAGCAGCTCAGGGGGCGACAGCAAATCCGCCGGTTCCGGCAGCTCGTCTTCCAATGCGGCGCAGGATGCGAAGGCTGACGATACGAGCCCGATCACGTTCTCGTTCTTTGGCGCTGACGCCAGCCCGAACTGGAACAAGATGCAGGATGAGATCGGTAAAGAAATTACGAAGAGAACTGGCGTGACCATCAATGCGGAGTATGCCGTATCCGGCGCAGGCACCGATAAAATATCCCTGATGGCTGCGAGCGGAGAATATCCTGATTTTATCTTTGCCAAAGGCGATGTCGACAAGCTGGTGGAAGCCGGCGCGATGATCGACCTGACCGATTTGATCGACAAGTACGGCCCGAACCTCAAGAAGGTATACGGCAAGTACATGAACCGTCTGCCGTACAGCAACGATGATAAAGCCATCTATGTGCTTCCGACGAACGGGGCGGTGGATCAGCAGTACTTTGACGCCGGCGGCGGATTTGAAATCCAGAATGCCGTTCTGAAAGAGCTTGGCTATCCGGAAGTAAAAACCGTTAAGGATTTTGAAAACGTTCTCCAGCAATATAAAGACAAACATCCGACGATCGACGGCAAGCCGACGATTCCGCTGACACTGGACGCGGATGACTGGAGAATCATGATCACCGTAACGAACCCGGCCTTCTTGACGACAGGCGCTCCGGATGACGGAGAATACTTCATTAACCCTGAAACCAACGAAGCTCAGCTGCACTACAAGCGTCCGGAAGAGAAAGAATACTTCCGCTGGCTGAATCATATGTACAATGTGGGTCTGCTGGATAAGGATACGTTCGTGCAAAAGAGTGACCAATATAAATCCAAGATCGCCAGCGGCCGCGTCCTGGGTCTGATTGACCAAGAGTGGGGCTATTCCGACGCCGAGAATGCGCTCAAGACCGCCGGCAAAGCGGAGCGCACTTATGCTCATTTCCCTGTAACGCTGTCGGATGAATACAAAGACCATTCCTTCCAGGATACCGGATTTGTAGCTGGTTGGGGCGTAGGCATTACTACGGCATGTAAGGATCCGGTCCGCTTGATCAAGTTCCTGGACTTTCTTGCATCCGACGAAGGCCAAGTGCTGCGCAACTGGGGTATCGAAGGCAAGCACTACAACATGGTGGACGGCAAGCGCGTTATTCCTGATGACGTGCAGGACAAGAAAGTCAACGATAACGCCAACTTTACGAAAACGTCCGGCATCGGTCTGTACACCACCTTCTCCGCTCACTACGGCGACGGCGTGAAAGATCCATCCGGCAACTACTACACGACGAACTTCCCGGATCAAATCGTAGCTTCCTATACGCAGCCGGAGAAAGATACCTTGAAAGCGTATGGCGCAACAACCTGGAAAGACCTGTTCCCGTCTGAAAAGGACTTCCCTGTCAAACCTTGGGGCGCAGCCTACAATATGGCTACTCCTCAGGACGGCAATTATAATGTTATCTACCAAAAAACGCAGGATATTATCCGCAAGCGGATTCCGGAAGCCATCTTGGCGAAGCCGGAACAGTTCGACAGCATTTATGACAATATGCTGAAAGAGCTGGATGCTGCAGGTGCTAAAGAAATCGAAAAACAATATACGGAACTGATCAAGGAAAGAGTCGAGCTCTGGAGCGGAAGCGCTCAATAAGCCGGCCTGATCAGAGGAACGAGGGTCCCGGGATGTATCCCGGGGCCCTTTTTTTGTTTTTTTTCAAAAAACCATTGCTTCCGGGAGAACATCCTGCTAAGATGTAAACAACAAATTGATAATATCAAATTGATATTATTGATATCTCATCATTACCCTCATCGGTCACGGTGATCTGTGAAGGCGTAATGGAGCAGCTGGAGGGAACGGACATGGGAAAATGGTTTAAAGGATGGAGCACCTACGAGCTGGTATGGCTCGGCGTATTTTGCGGAATTGCGGTGGGACTTACGGTGATCATGAAGGATAGCCTGTTCGGGTTTACCGTGTTTCTGACCGGCGTGCTGTGCGTGGTGCTGGCGGCGAAGGGCAACCTGATGAGTTATGTATTCGGGATGTACAACACGTTCGGGTATGCGTACCTGGCTTATACGAACGGGATTTACGGGGAGATGCTGCTGAATCTGCTGTTCTTCGTTCCGATGAACGTGGTCGGCTTTTTCCTGTGGCGGAAGCATCAGGACGGCGGCAAGCTTGAGATGCGTCGCATGAACCTTCGAGGGATTCTGTGGACCGGAGCGGCCTGCGTGCTGGGCAGCGTGATAATTGGTTTTTTCCTGTCGCTGATACCGACGCAGAACTCGCCGTACATCGATGCGATCACCAACGTGCTGTCGGTTGTCGCAACCTTCCTGATGGTATGGCGTTATAAGGAACAATGGCTGGTGTATATCGTACTGAATGCTTTTACCGTGCTGCTGTGGGTGCTGCGTACCCTGGACGGCAGTCCTGACGGGCTGCTCATGATCGTCATGTGGAGCGCGTATCTCATCAATGCGGCATACGGTTATTACACTTGGACCAAAGGGGCAAAGGAGGCTTACCGATGAAAAAGCTGGGACTGACGTTGGGGAAATTCGCCCCTTTTCATAAAGGGCATCAATACATGGTGGAGACGGCGTTGAAGGAAGTGGATGAACTGATCGTGGTCATTTACGATACGACGGTCACGACCATTCCGCTGCATATCCGCGCAGGCTGGATCCGGAAGCTGTATCCGGGCGTCAGGGTGATCGAAGCGTGGGACGGTCCGGACGGTTATTCGAATGACCGGGAGCATGAAATCCGGGAGGAGCAGTATATTTTGGGGCTGCTTGACGGCGAGCAGGTTACGCATTTCTATTCGAGCGAGTTTTACGGCGAGCACATGAGCAAGGCGCTTGGCGCCGTGGACCGCCGCGTCGATGAGGCGAGGGGCGTGGTGCCGATTTCGGCGACGATGATCCGGGAGGACCCGTATAAGCACCGGCAATTTGTAAGTGACATCGTATACCGTGATCTTATAACGAAGGTGGTCTTCGTCGGAGCAATGTCGACGGGCAAGTCAACGCTGACGGAGGCGCTGGCCGGCAAATACAACACAACTTATGCCAGCGAATACGGCCGGGATTATTGGACAAAGCATCAGGTGGACCGGCGGATCAGCTTCGAGGCTTTTGATGAGATTGCGGCGGGGCATATCGAGCGCGAAGAGAAGGCGCTGCTGGAGGCGAACCGGTATCTGTTCGTGGACACGAACGCCATCACGACGTATATGTTCGCGCTGGATTATCACGGCCGGGCTCCGGAGCTGCTGACCCGGCTGGCGCTGGAGAACGCCGGCAGATACGATCTCTTTTTCCTGTGCGAGGACGATATTCCATATGACGATACGTGGGACCGCAGTGGGGACCAGAAGCGGCATGTATTCCACAAGCAGATTATCGCTGATTTGAAGGAGCGCCGGATTCCTTACATCCCATTAAGGGGATCGCTGGAGGAGCGGATCAAGCAAGTCGAGGAGGTACTGAAGGCGTTTGTTCCGTACAGCAACTATTTTGGAAGCCTTGTTTAAGTCGGTCCAATTATTGGATTAAAGAGGGGGCTGCTGGTAGAATAGAGAACGGATTGCTAGATTGGCCTGGAGCCTAAGGCTCGGGCCGGCTAATGAATAGGGAACATTCAACAGGAAAGAGGGGGATTTCATTGGCTGTGATCGGAATCGATCTGGGAACGACCAACAGCCTGGTGGCCTGCTGGGCCCAGGACCGTGCGGTGGTCATTCCCAACGTGCTTGGAGAACATTTGACACCGTCCATCGTCAGCGTGGACGAAAACGGCGAAATTGTGGTCGGCCGGATTGCCCAGGAGCGCTTAATTACCCATCCGGAGCGGACGGCTGCCACTTTTAAACGATTTATGGGAACAGAGAAAAAGTACGAGCTTGGACCTCACTCCTTTACACCGGAGGAACTGTCGTCCTTTGTATTGAAGGCCTTGAAAGAGGACGCCGAGAGCTACCTGGGCGAACCTGTGACGGAGGCGGTGATCAGCGTCCCGGCATACTTCAACGATGCCCAGCGCAAAGCGACGAAGCACGCCGCCGAAATCGCCGGTCTGCGTGTCGAGCGGCTGATCAGCGAGCCGACCGCGGCGGCGGTGGCTTACGGCCTGCACCAGGAGCAGCCGGAAACCCAGTTTCTCGTATTCGACCTGGGCGGAGGAACCTTTGACGTCTCCATCCTGGAGCTGTTCGAGGGAGTCATGGAGGTGAAGTCTATCGCGGGGGACAATTTCCTTGGCGGTGAAGACTTTACGGAGCTGCTTGTGACGCATTTTCTGGAGACGCACCAAATGGAGTGGGAGGCGCTGGACCCGAAAACAAGATCGGCTATACATAAACAGGCGGAGAGCTGCAAGCTTGCCTTGGGACGGGAGGCGTCGGCTGAAATGGCTTTGGCGATCGATGGAACCCGGTATGAAGTGCGGCTTGACCGTAACGAATTTGAAAAGCTGGCCCATCCGCTGCTCCTGAGGCTGCGCCAGCCGATCGAGCGGGCGCTGCGAGACGCGTCCTTGTCCCCATCCGATCTGGATGCGGTGATCCTGATCGGGGGAGCCACCCGAATGACGCTTATTAAAAGCGTCATCGGCCGCATGTTTGGCCGCATGCCGTACAGCGACATCAATCCGGATGAGACGGTTGCCGTCGGCGCGGCCATCCAGTCGGCGCTGAAGGAGCGGAATGAGGCGCTGAACGAGATGATCCTTACCGATGTATGCCCGTATACCCTGGGTACCAGCATTGTGCAGGAACTGGGCAAAGGGGGATTCTCATCGGGGCATTTCTTCCCGATCATCGAGCGCAACACGCCGATACCGGTCAGCCGGATTGAACGGCTCTGCACGGTATCTGACAACCAGCGGCGGTTAACCGTTGATATTTATCAGGGCGAGAGCCGGCGCGTCGAGAACAACATCAAGCTCGGCGAGATCCACATTAAGGTGCCGCCGGCCCCTGCCGGCGAACAGAAGATTGACGTCCGTTATACCTATGACATTAACGGGATTTTGGAGGTCGAGGTGACCAGCGTTGCAACCGGCGAGAAGAAGCGCGCCGTCATCGAGAAGAACGCCGGCAGCATGACGAAGGAAGAGATCGAGGCGCGTCTGCTGGAGCTTCAGGATATCAAAATTCACCCGAGAGACCGGGCGGAAAACCGGCTGCTGTTGGCCAGGGGCGAGCGGCTGTACGAAGAGGCGCTGGGCGAGAGTCGGGAAGTGATCGCTGCCTATATCGGACAGTTCGAAAAGGCACTGCACACCCAGGACGACCGCGAAATCAAAAAAGCTGCGGAGGTCTTCAAGGATCGACTGGAAGAGCTGGAAAGGTGGATGAGCTTCACATGAACATCTGGGAAAGGTTGGGGATCGAGCGGACCACGGAGCTGCGCATCATCAAGAAGGCTTATGCCGCCAAGCTGAAGCAGCATCATCCCGAGGACGATCCCGAGGGCTATCAGCAGCTTAGGGAAGCTTATGAGGCTGCATCCAAGTTCGCCAAGGAGGCCAATACAACGGTACGTGAGCCGGCTGAGGCTGAGGATGAGCTTTCCATGCCGATCTACCCGCCGGAGGATACCAAAGGCGAAGTTGATCAACCTGGTGCGCCTAATGCACAAACCACATACTCAAATGGAATATTCCAAGCCAAGGCAAGCGTTGATCCGGTCAGCCTGTGGATTCATCAGGCCGAGGAACTGTACGACGACTTTCCGGCACGGATTCGGGTGGAGTCGTGGGAGCGGCTGCTGAACGAGGATATCGTATGGGACGTCGAACGCGGGCCGGAACTGCAGCATGCGTTCGTGTCCTTTCTGATGTCCTGCAGGCATCTCCCGCGAGACGTTTGGCAGCTGCTGGACGGCACGTTTTACTTTACGGACGATCCCGAAGAACTGCGGGAACGGTATCCGACGTATTTTGCCGAATACATCCTGCAGCAGCTGGACGGATCACGGGAGCTGCGTTATGACTCGCTCGCTAACGCTCCCGTAGGGGATGCCGCGGACATTGAGAGATTTTTGGATCTGCGGGAGTCTGCGCTGGATATGCTGATGGAAGGCGAGCTGGAAGAAGCGGAAGCATGCTTGTCCGAAGCTTCGGCGTGGTTTGCGGACGATCTGGATCTGCAGCTGCTTTGGGGAAAATATAACCTGGCCGCGGGCGACCGGCAGGAAGCGCTGAAATGTTTCGGCCATGCGATCCTGCTGCAGCCGGATGATCTGGAGGCTTACCGGTACGCGGCACAGCTTCGATACGATGATCAGCGGTATGAAGAGGCGCTTTCGGATTGCGAGCGCATTTTGGCTGCCCATCCGGACGATCAGGATGCGCTCTGTTTAGCGGGACGGTGCCTCACCGCGATGGGACGGATATCGGAGGCCAAGGAACGGATGAAGCGTTCTTTTGACATAAACAATCAGCATATGAGCACCCTGATGTACTGGTCGTCTACTGCAAATAAGCATCACTATGATCAGGGGAAGATCGACCCGGCCGAGCACCGCAAAGTGGTCAAAAACAATATTATATTCGACGGTTTTTTATTTCTTCGGTTAACTTGGCTTTATATTTTTGTGTATATCGTGCTGCAGTTGTTTTTTGACGTGCCCGTTATCGTCACGGGGGTGTTCGTGGCCATTCTGCTGTGGTATTTATACAGAACGTTAAGAGCACACCGGGTGCTATCAACCTAGATAATGGAGGACGACATGCGCAGCGATTACAAGAAGAAGCAAATTAAACAGCTGGAGCTGTACTTCCGCAGTCTCTCCAGCGTATGCATCGACAGCGTGCTGGCTTATTATTATGTGCCGTACGAGTTTTTGAAATTTGAGCGTTACCTCGGGAACCGGGTTTTGAAAAAGGGGCTGCGGCTCTGGGACATCAAGGATGCCGAGTCTTTAAAGACCCGGATTCGCTGGCTGCTGGAGGACGGGAACCGTGACGATTATAAGGCCCTGCACGCCGAACTGTCGGCGCTGCCGGAACAGGCACGGCAAAACTGGATGGAGGCATCCAAGGACTATCCGAAATATGCCCGGATGAGCGTGGTTCAGACGTTTTTGCTGCAGCTGCCCGCCGGAGAAATAGCCGCCTTCGGGGGCGGCTGGGCGATTTTCTTGAGCCGGATCGGACTCGCTTACGGATATTTGACGAAGGAAGAGGCCTGGGCCATTAAATTGGAAGCGGCCGGGTATGTGCAGCAGCATTACCGCAGCTGGGAAGAGTATTTGATCGCATTTATGGCCGGCAGCCGCTTTTGGAAACCGGAGGAGCAGTTTGCAAATGTAGTCTATATCATGACCCGCGGACAGACGCTGCTGGGGATGGGTACCTTCGCTTCCCGGAAGGCGCCATGGGATATTCCGCTTGAGCCGGGAGGTGAACGAGCAGCGTACCGCAAGGAATCGGCCAGCCTGGATGCCTGAGGCGGTGATCAATGGGCATGCGGGTCACAGGGCCTTTAGATTGTGGGGCTTAAGTACGCTGGATGCTCTTAAAGGGGGGATTTGGATGTATACCTTGGAAGAACTCCGGAAGGCATTCCGGAAAGGGACCAAGCTAAAGTATGTATTTTTCTGGGGGCACCAGCCCGCGGCGGACGGTTCTATTTCGAAGAGCTGCTTCAGCCAGTGGTGGGAAGCAAAGTTTACCGTGGACGGTGTGGAGTATGCGAGTGCCGAGCATTATATGATGGCCGAGAAAGCCAGGCTGTTCGGTGACGAAGAGATCCGAGAACAGATTCTCGCAGCCAAGCATCCGAAACATGCCAAAGATCTGGGGCGGAAGGTGAGAGGATTCGATCCGGCCGTATGGGACCGGGAAGGGTACTCCATTGTGGTCCAGGGAAACGAAGCGAAGTTTTCCCAAAACGACGATTTGAAGCAATTTCTGCTGGGTACCGGGCAGCGGGTGCTGGTAGAGGCAAGTCCCGTGGATTCGATCTGGGGCGTTGGGTTGGCCGCTGACGACGAGGCGGTCCTGAACCCGCTGCTGTGGAAAGGGAAGAACCTGCTTGGCCTTGCCTTGATGGAGGTTCGGGACCGGCTGCAGGCGAAAGAAGCCTAGCTGCATACGAAACATGCGTGTCGTGCGTGCGGGGCCTAGCGGGAGTGAAGAACTTGGCAGCCGTAAGGAACACGCTGGCAATGAGGAGCACATTGGCAATGATGAGCATGCCGTCGGTGAGGAGCTTGGCAGGAAGTCAGGATCAGTCGATCGTAGGAAAAGGGCTGCAAATCGAGGGTCATGCTAGATTGTGGAAAAGGGCTGCAAATCGAAGGTCATATGCAAAAAGGTCGTTGTCGGTTACTCAGCGTAACGGGACAACGACCTTTTTATATGCCATAACTTTGCGTTTGATGAGACGGTCCTTCGGCTTAAGTCAGGGCGCCTTCCTGCTTTTTAAAGAACGTACGCAGCGCCTGATAGACTTCGCCCTTTTCCTTGATGACGTAATACATGAACTGATCGAGTTTGATATTCCGGTACGCGGACATCAGCGTGCTGCTCCGGTTGTACTGGTTGACCTCTCCGTAACCGAACATGTTGCTGACTTTAAGCAGCTCGCCAATCAGCCGCACGCAGCGTTCGTTATCGGAAGTCAGGTTGTCGCCGTCCGAGAAATGGAACGGATAAATATTGTACTTGGCGGGCGGGTAGCGCCGGTCGATGATTTCCAGCGCTTTCTGGTAGGCGGACGAGCAGATCGTGCCCCCGCTTTCGCCCCGGGTAAAGAAATCTTCTTCGGTGACTTCTTTGGCCTCCGTATGATGGGCCACAAAGACGATGTCGACCTTTTCGTATTGGCGGCGCAGGAAGCGGGTCATCCAGAAGAAGAAGCTGCGCGCACAGTATTTTTCAAACGTGCCCATCGACCCGGACGTATCCATCATCGCAATGATGACCGCGCTGGAATGGGGAACGACGACGTCCTCCCACGTTTTGTAACGCAGATCGTCGGGGCTGATATGGTGAATTCCCGGCTTGCCGCTGGTGGCGTTGCGCCGCAGATTTTCCAGGATCGTCCGCTTCTTGTCGATGTTGGACTGCATGCCTTTTTTGCGGATATCGTTGAACGTGATCGATTCGGTTTCGACTTCCTGCTGCTCTTTCGGCTTCATATTCGGCAGCTCCAGCTGATCGAACAGCATGTTCTCCAAGTCTTCGAGGCTGATCTCGGCTTCCATAATGTCCTGGCCGGGCTGGTCGCCGGCTTTTTCCCCTTGACCCGGCTTTTGCACCGGATCCCTGCCCAGCACGTCTCCCACCTGGCTGTCGCCGTCTCCCTGGCCGACATGCTTTTGCTTCTGGTAGTTATAAATGAAACGGTATTCATCGAGGCTCCGGATGGGCACCTTGATGATTTGCTTACCGTCCGACATCACGATGTTTTCTTCTGTGATCAGGTCGGGCAGGTTCTGCTTGATAATTTCCTTAACCTTCTCCTGATGGCGGACCTGATCCTGGTACCCTTTCCGGTGCAGTGACCAGTCCTCCTTGGACACCACAAACAGCGAATGATCGTCTGATGGCATGTTCAGGCACCTCCCATGTTCCCATACTCAGCACAAACTTTGGCTTGTTAAACATTTATATTCACGGGCGGGGACGATATGTGATGACGCAAGAGATAAAATAAGAAGTTTGCCGCACCCAAATATATGAAATTTTGCGAGAATCGCTCCTATGGATGAGATAGGCGTTCCGATGCCGGTGATCTCACGCTGGCTATTGCCAAAAGTCAGCAGTTTGGGCTATAGTGGTTGTGAAATTAAATAGGAATGCGGGTGCTGGATGAAGTCCGGCTGAGATGGCAGCCTTATGCTGCGGACCGTTAATCTGATCCAGGTAATGCTGGCGTAGAGAATATCATTCGAATTGCGGTGCCATTCGTGTATTTCTCGAATGGTTTTTTTGTGTTAACCGGGTAAGAGGGCGCTTTCGCAAGACGAGGGCTTACCCTTCGCGATGATAGAAGCCGGCATGAAATGGAGGGAATGGCAAAAGGGAAGAGAGGAGAAGCAGTCATGGTCGATTTTCGTCTGTATGCGATTACTGGCGAGACGTTCCATCCGGGACGCCGGCTGGTGGACGTGATGGAGCAAGCTATTCGGGGAGGCGCGGACATCGTTCAATTCCGCGACAAAACAAGCGGCAGGGAAGAGCTGCTGCGCAAGGCGGCGGAGCTGCGGGAGCTGACCCGCCGCTACGGTATCCCTTTTATCGTGAACGATCACGTTGATATCGCGATGGAGGTGGATGCGGACGGGATTCACCTCGGTCAGGGCGATATGCCGATCGCGGAAGCCAGAAAGCTTGTCGGTTCCAAGATCATCGGCATATCCACCCATGCGATTTCGGAAGCGCAGCTCGCCGAAGCGGAAGGGGCGGATTATATCGGCGTCGGGCCGATCTATGCGACGGCCACGAAAGCGGATGTGGTGGATCCGGTCGGTCTTTCGTACATTCGGGAAGTCGCCGAGGTCATCAAGATCCCGTTTGTGGCGATTGGCGGCATCAAGCTGGGCAACGTGGACGAAGTGATCCGGGCCGGTGCGAGCCGCGTCTGCGCGGTGAGCGAAATCGTCGGCAGCCCTGACCCGGAAGCGGTATGCCGGGCGTTCATTCACAAGCTTGAAGGTAGAGGAGGAGCGGCGGATGGAACTGGTCATTAACGGAACAAAGCGGGAGCTGGCGGCCGAGACGGTAGCCGATGTTCTCCGCCTGCTGGGGCTGTCCGGCAGGCCGGTCATGGTGGAAGCGGACGGACAGGTGCTGAAGATCGAGCAGTGGGAGACGACTCCGGTCGTACCTGGAATGAAGCTGGAGCTGGTCCATTTCGTAGCGGGAGGTTGAGGGGGAAAATGAGCAGAGATAATTGGCAGGTTGGCGGACAGGAACTGTCGTCGCGGTTGTTTTTGGGGACCGGGCTGTTCCCCGATCCTTATGTGCAGATGGAGGCGATCAAAGCTTCGGGAACCGAGGTGCTGACGTTCGCTATCCGCCGGATCCATCTCGATTCGGTGGAGGATGACTCAATTCTGCAGCATGTGGAGCCCCAGAAATACATCTACCTTCCCAACACGTCCGGGTCGACAACCGCCGAAGAGGCGGTCCGGATTGCCCGGCTGGCGCGGGCTTCGGGACTCAGCGACTGGATCAAGGTGGAGATTAGCGCCAATAAGCGCACGCTCCTGCCCGATCCGATTGAAACGTTAAAAGCGACGGAAATATTGGTCAAGGAAGGTTTTACGGTACTGCCGTATATCTCCGACGATCCGGTGATCTGCAAAAAGCTGGAGGAGGCCGGGGCAGCCGCGGTTATGCCCGGCGCAGCGCCCATCGGGACCGGCCTCGGCATTCTGAATCCGTACCATCTCGGATTGATCGTGGAGGAGCTGTCGGTCCCTGTCATCGTAGATGCGGGTCTGGGGACAGCCAGCGACGTGGCGCTCGCGATGGAGCTGGGAGTCTCCGGCATTCTGATGAATACCCCGGTGGCCAAAGCCAAAGACCCCGTGATGATGGCCCGGTCGATGAGGCTGGCGGTTGAGGCGGGGCGTTTGGCCTACTTGTCCGGGCGGATTCCGAAGAAGAAATATGCTTCGGCCAGCAGCGGCCTGGAATCGCTCGTCATCGAATAAAAAAGGATGGACAGGGGGCTGTAACAATGAGCGGAGACATCATTGTCATGGGGGGCGGCATTATCGGATTATCCTGCGCGCTGGAGCTGCGCCGCCGCGGCCTGAACGTCACGCTGCTTGAAAAGGGACCCTGCGGCGGGCAGGCCTCCGGCGCGGCGGCAGGGATGCTCGCTCCGTATTCGGAGAACGTGGAGTCCCCGGACGAATTCTTTCGGTTGTGCCGTGAGAGCTTGTCGCTGTATCCGCAGTGGCAGCAGGCGGTGAAGGACATCTCCGGCGTTGACTTCGAGTATGCCGAAACCGGCAGCCTGTACGTCGTGAGGCATGAGGCGGATTTGCTGGCGCTGGAGAGCCGGCTGGAATGGCAGCGGAGCTGGGGCTCCGGTGGCGAAATATTAACGGGAAGCGCGCTGTTCGATGCCGAGCCGGGACTGACCCGCGAAGCAGTAGCCGCCCTGTGGACTCCGGTGGAGAGCCATGTGTATGCCCCGGATTTGACGGAAGCGGTCAAACGGGCCTGCCTGGCCTCCGGCGTGCAGATTCATGAGCATCTTGGCCGGATCGAACTGGCTGAATGGCGGGAGCGGGTTGCGCTGTGGGCGCAAAATGGCGAGCGGTTTGAAGCGGACCGGCTGCTGATCAGCACCGGTGCGTGGGTACAGGAGATGTCGGAGACGCTTGGCATCCGGATTCCCGTGTACCCGATCCGGGGGCAAATTTGCGCCTACGCCTGGAGCGAGGAGCGCGAGCGGCTTCGGCATCTGGTGTTCACCAGCCAGGGGTACCTGGTACAAAAAGAGAACGGAACCCTCGTGTGCGGCGCCTCGGAGGATATCGCCGGGTTCGATACGTCCGTTACGGACAAAGGGATCCGGCGGCTGACGGAGTGGAACAAGCAAGTGCTGCCTGTTCTTGGTGAGGTGCAGCCGTTTCACCGCTGGGCGGGACTGCGCCCGGCGGTGCTGGACGGCCGGCCGCTGATCGGGCGGCTGAACGATGCCGGCCATATTTTTGTGGCCGCGGGTCATTACCGCAACGGCATCCTGCTCAGCCCGGTCACGGCCGCGCTGATCGCCGATAGCGTGGAGGGCAAGCCGCTGCCGGAGTGGTGTGGAGCGTTCCGGCCGAACCGGTTCGGTGAGGTGCAGGCGGGCGCTTTTTCGTGGAAATAAAGGATTGACGACGTTAAACATTACTTGTTCTAGCTGATAAAAGTACGGACAATATAAAGTTATTCGTTTGGCATGAGGCACATGGCAAAGCAGGAATGCATTCCTGCTTTGTTTTTTTTGTGTCGGGCGACGTAAAACTACTTGAAGAACACGCATCTTATATATCCATTAAACCCATATAATTGAAGTGATGATGTATAGTGACAATTAATGACAAATTTTGCGAAAATCCTGTAGTATACTACAAGTAGTCCTATGCTTAATAGGAAAGAAGTTTCACAGGAATACATAAGGAGGTGCGGCTGCTTAGGGCCACGCGTGGGCAAGCAGTCCCGTCGGTTAAGAAAACATATTTTTAGCAAGAGAGTTTAGGCTTAGAGCTACAAAGGGAACAGCAGCACAGAAGGTCCGGGAAGAAGTAGAAAGTTAGATTGTACCAGAATGTCAGGAGGATAAGGAAGCTAGAGGATCAGTGAATTTATGAGGAAACAGGAAATTCAAGAAGCTGCATATTTTAAAAGATTGGAGCGGAAGAAGTATGTTCAAAGCGATGTTGATGACCATTTTTGCCGGGGCGATGATTCTTGGAACGGCAGGAGCAATCGAGCAGCCCATGCCGGCCGCCGCGGCGGCGGCTTTTAAGGACGTGTCTGTGTCCCATTGGGCGTATCAGGCCATTAACGATGCGGTATCCAAAGGTTATCTCAAAGGAGACGGCAGCGGAAAATTCAGACCAAACGACCCGGTTACACGGGCTGAATTTGCTGCGATTTTGGCCAGGGTGTCGACGAACGAAAACGCTGGCGGAGCTGCGGCATTTTCCGATTTGGCCGGGCACTGGAGCGAAAAGGAAGTGAGCGAGGCGGCGGGGAAAGGCTTTTTCAGTCCGGCCGATTACACAAACGGCTTTAAGCCGGGCATTCCACTGACGCGGGTGGAAATGGCGAAGTGGATGGCCTCGGGACTGGCGGCCCGCGACGGAGAGTACAAGCAGGCGTTTGAGGACACGAAGGACACCATCGTTCCGGTGACGGAGTATTACAAAGGTGGCTTGAACAAGGCCGACTATCCGTATGTGTCAGTTATGCTGGGAACGGGACTGATGTCCGGGTACCCGGATGACAGCTTCGGCGGCGGCAAAACGACCACGCGCGCGGAGGTGGCGGTGATCATTCAGCGTTACGAGACGACGCAGACGAAGGAGCCAAAAGCGTTCAAGGGATTGAACGAGCTGCGGGAAGTGGGGACGACGGGGACGAATCTCCGGACGGTGATTCCGGCGTATCAGTACGCTGAGGGTCATGAACTTAAAACGATCCTGGGTAAAGACGTCAGCCTTCGAAACAATACTGGAAAAGTTAAAATATATCATTATATTTTCATGAGTGGGCTGAGCGCGGACCAAACGGGAAGTATTTATGGGCGGATGTTTGTGGATGAGGAGACACCCTTTTTTGCAGAAACCTACCAGGTATTTATTGATTCCTCTGTACTTCCAGGAAAAGATGGATTTAAGGACTCTACATACACTACTGGTTTAAAATACTCTTTGCATGGAGGAAGTAGGGTGTTTGGATCCTCACCAAAAATATTTGGCTATATTACCTTACCGTCTGAAGGTGGGGTGGACTTTTTCAAAAAAGGAGAACAAACTAGATTTTGGTCTAGATCATCTATTAAGAGGTTTGTAAAGTATGGAGAATCAGAAATTCAAAGTGTTTTTGCTGACGACGGTACTTACGGATCAATATTAATGTGGAAGTAACCTATTAAGGGGTGGCGAATAGGTGAGATTCCAAATAAATTGTAGAGAATGTATCAGTAAAATCCTTGTTTTAACGTTCATAATAAGCAGTCTTTGGATAAATTCAGGTATAGCTAGGTCAGAAAGTTACCCACCTGATAGTAAAATTACACCCCCTGGACCTCAGTCTCGGCAAGCTGTGATTAAGAATGTGACTGCTACAGCAAGTGCGAATCCAGGAGTATATTGGTACCAACTCAACGATGGGTCATTTAGAGCTGACCGCAATGATGGAAATATTTCAGATACTGCTGTAATGGCTGGGACTAATGATGCCCCTTATCCTGTTGTAACGGAGACAGCAGCAAAAATAAACACTTTAGATTACCAACCTGGTAATTTTCAGGATGCAGCGGGTCAGCAAATTCCAAAGGTAGCAATAGAAAATATGAAACTGATAAAAGAAGAAACATCGTTTGGGGAAGAACTATATTTTCATCCTGGGAGTCATAATCCTAACTTAGCGATATTGGATGATAATGTAAGCATCATGATGTATATCTTTACAGGGGGACCAACGTTCACCAATCGAACAAAACTTGACATTGAAGAACGACCAAATGGCTATCCAAAGTTCCAGGTTCGGTATGACATTTACTTAAATCTTAAATGGGAAGGCACCGCTAAAGAAATCAAGGAAATGCGGGTGACTCCCGCGAGTGCATCGATGAAACCCGGGGAGAAGAAGAACTTTAAAGCCGAGGTGCGCACGAAGCCTTTCAGCGTGAAGGGCGATACAAGCTTTGGCGACTTCGTTGATGTGACCACCCGAACCGAAACGGTGTGGAGCTCCGACAAAAGCGCGGTGGCGACGGTGGACAGCAGTGGGAACGTGACCGCCGTAGGCAAAGGCACGGCCAAAATCACGGCCGTATGGAAAAGCGGCCTCTACTACCTGTACGGCACAGCCACCGTGACTGTCGGCGATGGAGGCGGAGATGGACCGCCGCCGGTCGATCCCCCGGATCCCGCGGTAAGCTGCACCGAGCCGGCGCCGGGTCAATCGATGACCGGCAAATACATGGACCCCGTCGTGACAGCCAAAATCAAAGCTGATGCCCGCGGCAGCGAGCGCTTTGACGTGCTTCAGGGCATTCCGACCTCCGAGAGCCTATACGGCAATGTGCTCGCCCGGAATCACCTGTACCAGGACAAGTTCGTACAGATGACCGGGACGTGCACATATACGGTTAACGTAACCAAGGAGTACACGCTGAAGTGGGATCCGGGCAAGGAAGTGCCGAACGCCGATGGCAAAGGAACGCATATCGAGCCGGATCCGCAGAGCGAGACCGAAAGCAAAACGTATACCTACCAAATTGAGCGGCGGTATGCTTTCTGGAAAATCGATAACCTGGAAGTCTACCAAATCCGCGAGGCGATTCTCGACAATTACGCCCTGCCGGGCGGCCGGATTGCGATCCAGCCGAGTGGGTACAGTCCACCGTATTATGCCGCTGCGACGACTGGGAATTACGATCCGCCAGCTCCGCCCGGAGAGCTTACGGCTGCCGGACAGACGCTGACCGGGGGCAAGTCCAAGCCGTCGGTGCCGAATGACGAAGGCGCCCTAAAAGGGGAAGCGGAGAAAGCCGTCGGCAAAATCCAGGTGACGAATGACTCGCTGGTCTTTAACGGACAGACGATAATGAACAACCAGAAGGTTGAGGAATCCGGCCCGACACCGTCGCAGATTCCCGAGCCACCCCAGATTGGCGATAACGTGCTGTACAGCCCGGGAAATCTGATCGATCGCAGCAAAACCAATAAAAAGGATACGCCGAGCGCGGGCAAAATCGAATATGACCTGATGCCGGGAAATATAAACGGCGGGCAAAACCAGGAGTTTCCGATCTACGGCATCAACACCGTGACGGTCCATACGCCGGTGGTCAACTATTCCTCCGTGTCGGACGACGCGGCCCACAACCAGAAAACGAATCCGGACGCCGGCCGGTCCGCCCTGATTCTGGAACGCCCGTTCACGGTCCGGATTCCGACGAGCGGGCAGCATGTCAGCTATCCAGGTTACGGCAACCGGGATTACGCCAAGTATTTCCGCACCAAGCAGGTCAAGTTCCCTTTTGACGTGTATGATGGGAACCGGACAACCTTTATTCCGAAAAATACATGGGTGGACATTCCGGTCGGCCAGCTGGACACGACCTTTTATTTGCCGGTATGGGTGGACGAAGGTCCATACCAGATCGCGTTTCGCAATATTGCCGAAAATGCCCCGGCCGATTATACGCAGCAAAATGACGCCAATACAAGCCTGGTGCATCATGCCGCATACGATGAGGTGGCGGTTGATGTCATTGGACGGCTGTACGATTTTCATGTGACGGATATTGCCGATTACAATTGGGAGACCGTGTTCCGGTCCCAGAAGGGCAGCGCGTTCCAGACGGGCGTCTCCTATTGGGTTGGTCAGAAAGGGATCGATGGCGATCCGCGGGGCAATGCAGCCGTCTTTACGCTGCCGATCCGTCCGGGAAGCAGCCCGCTGCAGGGTTTCAAGAACGTGTCCGTCAAGACCGGGTACCACTTCAAGTTTGATTTTAAAACGAAAGGGAATATGTTCGGCCCGCTGGATGGCATCCGCATCACGCCAACCTTCTATTATGTCAGAAAAGACGGGAAGGCCGTCAACGGCCGCGGGGATACGCGGATTCCGGTGGATCTGTACTACAGCACCAGCTCGAAGCATTTTGTGAAAATCGGCTCGTCCGCGGATCAGGTCCAGCGTTACGTCATCTTAAATGACCGGCTCCGGAACGTGCCCGCGCAGGAGCTGCGGGATACGGCAGGCTACAAGTTTAATCATGGCGGCGCAGCCGGGGGGATGAACCGGAACGAATATATCAACAGCTATGTAAACAAGTATACGAAGCAAAAGACGCCGGTCGGAAGCTACAGCCTGCTGATTCTGCCTGAGCAGCTGCGGACGTTTCTCAGCCTGAAGGACCCCGTACCTGAATCGGTGAACCGCGAACGGGCGGACGTATCGATCCAGAAATGGTACGGCGAGTACAGCCTGCCGGCCGATCCTTATGTGGTCGAAGCGGGCACGAATGTGGCGGAATACGGGCGCACGCACGGCGGGCTGGACGACAAGTCCCCGATTTTTCTAAAGAACGGCTACATCGTCGTGAACTTCAATATCGAGTCCATTCAGGCGGGCGACTTGAAAAATCCGCATTTGCAGTACATTTACGCCCCGCTGATGAATCAGTGGCAGATGGAAGGCTTTAACCGGAACATCCAGGATGCCTACGGGAACCGGTTTGCGCTAAAAGACGGCGACGTCGTCTTTTACCAGACCGATCAATCCAGCAGGGATGACTTCAGCAGCCAGGTGCCACATTAACGGGAAATCAGTATAAAAGGGCTGCCCTTAGGTCCGTTTGTGACCTTTGGGGACAGCCCTTTTTTTTGTGCGCTAAATGTATCAGCCTTTGACCGATCCGGCGGCAATGCCCTCCACGATCCGATTGCTGAGCACCAGGAAGATGACGAGGATTGGCAGGATGCTGATCATCAGCGTCGCCCCGATGGCGCCCCAGTCGGTCGTGTACTGTCCGACGAAGTTCTGGACGCCGACCGTCAAGGTCTTCAGGTTGTCCGAGCTGATGAAGGTGTTGACGAAAATAAACTCGTTCCAGTTATAAATCATGTTGATGATCGCAGCCGTGGCAATAACGGAGAACGTCATCGGCATGACGATCCGGAAGAACATGCGGTTCACGGAGCAGCCATCCATAATGGCGGCCTCTTCCACTTCCCGCGGCAGCGCGTAATAGAAGCCGAGCAGGATCATGATCGTAATCGGCAGGTTAAAGGCGGTGTAGGACAGGATGATGCTGAGCTGGTTGTCCGTCAGCCCCACTTTTTGAAACAGGATGAACAAAGGAATCAGGGTCGAATGCACCGGGATCATCATGCCCACCATGAACAGGCCGAGGACGAGGGAGCTGAGCTTCCAGCGCATCCGGGTGATCGCAAAGGTCACGAAGCTGGCGAGCAGAATCGTCAGCACGACGGCGATGACGGTGATCAGGACGCTGTTAATAAAATAACGGCCGATATTTCCCTGCTGCCATACGTTTTCATAGTTCTCCCATTTGGGATGGCTGGGGAGGGCGAAAGGAGGAAGATTGAATACCTCCTGGTTATTCTTCAAGGAAAACAAAAGCAGCCATACCAGCGGCAAAATTTGCAGGACCGCTCCCGCAATCAGCACGACATAGAGCAGGCCGGTGCCGATTCTGGCGCCGACAGGCCGGGAAGACCGCATCACGGAAACGGATACGGCCGGACTTGCGGTTCTCATCATAAGCACCTCCTCTTATCAGGAATATTGAATCGTGTCTTTGGAGGCGGTTGCCTTGCGGATCGCCCAGGTGGCGACCATGCAGATGATCAGCAGGAAGAAGCCGATCGCACTGCCGTAGCCGAAATCGAATCCGCGGAACGCCTTTTGATACATATAGGACGCCATCACTTCGCTGGCCCCGTTCGGCCCGCCGTCTGTCATGACGTAGATCAAATCGAAGTATTTCAACGAGCCGACGACGGCCAGCACAATCGTGACTTTGACGACCTCGGAAACCAGTGGCAGCTTGATTCGGAGGGCAATCTGCCACGGATTGGCTCCGTCGAT
Source organism: Paenibacillus sp. VMFN-D1 (assembly GCF_003386155.1). NCBI lineage: Bacteria > Bacillati > Bacillota > Bacilli > Caryophanales > Paenibacillaceae > Paenibacillus > Paenibacillus sp. VMFN-D1. The sequence goes on from NZ_QRDU01000002.1 coordinate 567,823, forward strand.
CCGGGCTGCTTCAATGAGCGATGCCGGAATGTTTTTCAGGGCGGCGTAGTAGATCAGGATGTAGAAACCGGCGTACTGCCATAGAATCGGAATGAACAGGGCGTACAGCACGAGCTTCGGATCCGACAGCCACGCTGGGGGATCCTCCACGCCCAGCGATACGAGAAACGTATTGAGGATGCCGTTTGTCGGATGGTAGATTTTCAGCCACAGCTGGGCAATGGCTACCGAAGAGAGCAGCATTGGAATCAAATAGATTTTCCGGAGAAGTCCTGCCCCTTTAATGTTCCCAGCCAGGATCAGTGCAACGATCATATAAACGGCAAGGCTCACCGTCGATAGGACTGCGAATAATAATGAATGGTACACGCTGTTCCAAAATGCGCTGTCCTTCATCAGGTTGGCGTAGTTCTCCATCCCGATAAAACTCATGCTGCTGACGCCATCCCATTTCATCAGGCCGTAGTATCCGGTAAGAACGATGGGAATATAAATGATGGCCATAATCAGAAGCAGGGACGGCAGCACGTATAGGGCGATGATTTTTTTGTTCGACATCATTTTGTCCATAACTAAGAAGCCTCCTTACGATGCTAGTCGGAGAAAAAAACGCCTACCGACGTACATTCACAGTAGACAGACCGCGATTTAGAGGAAGTTTTTCTTGCGATATAAGGAAGCCCGATTTTATCCTTTCTTATATCTTAGAGAAAAGGACGCCCCGTCGGAGCTCGCCGGTTCGTCCTTTCATCCCCTACCATGACGGCTACTTGCCGGTCTTTAGTGCCTCTTCCTGCTTTTTGGCGAATTCCTCCGGTGTGATGGCATTGCCGAGCAGTGCCTGGATCAGGTTGTAATGTTCTTCTGCGGCACCCGGTTTCATTTGTACGTCCAGATAGAGAATGACTTTGCTGGCGTTATTCAGTTCGTTCAAGACGTCAATGAACATTTGCGGCAGCTTGACACTGGAGGTGTCGACCTTTGTTCCCGGGATAATGCCAGCGTCAACCACGGACAGCTCACCCCATCTTTTGACGAAGTAGTTGACGAACTTTTTGGCATCCTCTTTGACCTTGGAGTTTTCGGAGACGAACATACCGACGCCGACGCCGCCGACCCAGTCATTAATGTTCCCCTTGCCGCCTTCGATCGTCGGGAATTTGAAGAAGCCGATCTTGTCCTTGAATTCCTGCGGGATGTCCGGATTGGTCGTATAGTTTGGCACTTCCCACGTTCCCATAGCGTACATGGCCGCTTTCTCGTTCATGAATTCGGATTTGGCCTCGTCGTTGGAAAGCCCGTTAAAGCCTTTTACAAAGGCATTGCTTTTCACCAAATCCTGGGCCTCCTTGGCGGCCTGGATCAGGCTTGGATCGCTGAATGTGCTGCTGGCTACTGCCTGATCCTGCACGTCTGGACCACCGAGCCGCTCAGCCAGGTACATGTACCAGAAGGAGCCGGTCCAGGCGTCTTTCGATCCTAGCGCGATCGGGGTGACTTTGTTGTCGTTCAGCGTTTTGATGATATTTTTGAATTCTTCATAGGTTTTCGGCGGCTGCAGATTGTATTTGGCAAAAATCTCTTTGTTGTAATAAACAGGCACGATGTTCAGCTCGACGGGCAGCGCGTATGTTTTACCGTCCACGGCGTAGGCTTCGGTCGTTCCCGCTACAAATTTGTCTTTCAGGTCACCTTGAAGCAGGTCGTCCAGCGGAGCAAACATGTTGCCTTTAACGTACGGCTCCAAAAATCCGGCAGCCCATGTAAAGCCAACGTCCGGCAGGCTGTTGGAGGCGGAGAGGACCTTCAGTTTATTTTTATACTGCTCGTTCTCAAGCACTTCCGTTTCGACTTTGACGTTCGGGTTGGCCTGCTCGTATTCGCTGATGATTTGCTTCGCCAGCTTGTTCTGGGCGGAATTGCTGCCGTCCGGCCACAGGTGCATCATTTTGATCGTGACTTTATCACCGGACCCACCGGATGAACTCCCGCCGCCGGCGGCCGTCTTGCCGTCGTCCGAACTGTTTTTACTTCCGCCGCAGGCCGACAGCACGAGTGTCAATGCCAGCAGCAGCATGGATGCGGATAACCATTTCTTTTTCATAAATGCCCGTTTCCCCCTTCGTATCATCGCGAGAGATGTATGCGCTTTCCCTCTGAAGCCAAGTGTAGCATCCCGTATTAGGAGGACATAAGGGCACAGCGTTTGGGTATAGTTCCACTTTATTTGGGTGCTGCCTGACCGCCTTTGCGGTAGGCGCCAGGGCTTGCGCCTTCGTAGTCCTTGAAGACCTTGTTAAAATACTTGGTTGTCTGATAGCCGACACGTTCGGCGATTTCCGAGACCGGCAGCTTGGTCTGCAGGAGAAGCTCCTTGGCCTTCTGGACTCGGAGCCTGGTGACGTATTCGATAAAGGTCATATCCATCTGCTCCTTAAAAAGGACGCTGAAATAGCTGGGGTTTAAATGGACGTGATCGGCCACTTCCCGCAGACCGAAGCCTTGATCCAAATGCTGCGACACGTATTGAAGCGCTTCTTGGACCGGCTCTGCCAGCGTATTCACGTCCCCGGTGGCGTCAAGGAGCTTGCTGTCGACCATGCGCTGGATTTTGCTCATCCGCGAGCGTTCCTCCTGAACCTGGAGCGCCTTCTCTACAGCATCGAACAGCTTGTCCTTGCGGATCGGCTTGAGCAAATAATTGACGACGCCCAGCTGGATCGCCTGCTGCGCATACTCGAATTCGGCGTAGCCGGAAATCAGAATAATGGCCGGCTGGGCGGCCGGTGATCCGGATTCCAGCTGCTGCACCAGATTCAGTCCGCTGATCTCCGGCATGCGGATATCGGTAATAAGCAGATCGACCGCCTCGCGCTCCAGCAGGTCCAGGGCGTCGCGGCCGTTGTCCGCCGAAATGACGCTGCATGCGCCGTTCCCCCAGGTTTCCAGCATGCGGGTCAATCCTTGTCTCGTTCGGGGTTCGTCATCTACGACTAAAATCGTTTTCGATTTAACCATCATTACATCTCTCCTGTCTGGATCCCTGTCTGGATCGGAATGGTTAAGCTTACCCGGGTGCCACGGTGGATTTGGCTGTCGATCGCCAGCCCAGATTCATCCGGCCGGTCCCCGCCGTAGTAGAGCTTGATCCGCTGCTGGACGTTAAAAATCCCCATGCCGGAGCCTTTGAAGGGCGGCGTCCTTCCGGTCTGGAGCGCCGTGACGATCCGGCGGAGGCTGTCCTCGTCGATGCCTTTTCCGTCGTCGGTCACCGTGACGACCAGATGCATCTGATCCGCGGACAGGGAGACGCCGACCGACACCTTGCCGGGGCCGATCCGGCCCTCAATGCCGTGCAGGATGGCGTTCTCCACCAAGGGCTGGATCAGGAGCTTTGGCATCGGCACCGATGCCAAGGCCGGCGGCGACGAGATCGACCAGGACAGCCGGTCGCCGAGCCGCATTTTCATGATAAGCAGGTAGCGCTCGATATGCTCAAGCTCATCCTCAAGCCGGACCCATTCCTCCTTGCCCGGCCCGGTGATCGTATAGCGGAACAGATCGGCCATCGCCACGACATATTCGGCCAGCTCGTCTTCGTCTTTTTCCATGAGAGACCAGTACAGCGCTTCAAGCGTGTTAAACAGAAAATGGGGATGGATTTGGGCCTGCAGCGCTTTCAATTCCGTGCGGCTCTGCAAAATCTCCTTCTCGTAAACGAGCCCGATCAGCTCGTTCATATGCTCAACCATTTGGTTGTAGGAGTGATTCAGCTCGTTGATTTCGATGGTGGACGAAATTTGCACCGTCGGCTTGAGGCCGCTGAGCCGGGCGCTGCGCATCGTCTTGATCAGGCGGAAGACCGGCCGCGTGATCAGGGTCGACAGCAGGAAGGACAGCAGAATGAACAGGATGCTGCCGATGCCCGCGGAGACCAGGATCGCGGTGCGCAGTACGGAAATGCCGCTTGTGATCGCGCTGATTGGCGTCAGGATCAGCAGTGTCCATCCGGTCAAGGCGGACTGCTGCTTGACGAGCATGTACTTTTGTCCGTCGATGGCGACGACTGCGTCGTTCGTATCCACCAGGGACTTGATGCGCCAGGGCGTGACCTGGTCGTCGTTCACGGCGATGAGGCTGTAGTTCCGGTCGGCAAGCAGCATCGTTTCGCGGCCGCCATCCTCGTTCAGCGCCTCGTTGATTTGAAAAATCTCACGGTTCATCCGGATGAGGAGATACCCTCCCGGCCTGAACCATTGGTCCATCAGACTGACGCTGCGGATCGCCAGCACGGAATTCGGATCCAGCGGATCGATCCCGATCCAGACGATGCGCCCTTTTTCCTCGCGGGCGTTATCGATCCATTTCTGGCTGATTCTGCTGTTCAGATGGCCTTCATCCAGCGGGAACAGCCTGCGTTTGCTGCCGCTGTACAGCTCGACCGAGTTGACGCCGTCGGCATAGGTCTGAACGATTTTGATGCTGTTCAGCAAGGACTGGCGTTCCGAGAACGTCGCGTGCCTGCCTGCCGACTCGTTCAGCAGCACCTGCTGAACGTAGGTATTGGTGGCGACCTGAGTGGTCAGGGAATCGATTTGGTTCAGAACGGCCTCAAGCCTTCCGCTCGCCTGAATGGCCGTTTGTTGAATGTGCTTCTCCGCGTTGTTTTTCAGCAGCCTGGAGACTGTATCGAAGTTCACGATCCCCACGACCGACAAAATAATGAGCATCACAAACAGAAAGCCGAAGAGCATTTGGTTCCGGAGCGTGTTGAACCGGTTCAGTTTCGTTCGCATCAGGGTCAACCTTTCTGAACGGAAAGTGGTATGGAAGAGGAATGACATAGTTGAAATGTAACCTAAGTCAGCGGTTTCTGTCATTATCCTTTTTCAGGCGGGTATGGCGTAAAGATGCAGAAAGAGAACGGTTTCTTTTTTACAACTCTTTTGCTAAAATCAGGCTAACTTAGAAGGTAATAGAGGGAAACCTGCCATACACACCTTTGTGAATGCGCTTACAACGGGTGGGTCAATGAGTAAGGAGCGAGGATCATGTTAAACGTACTTTTGGTGGACGATGAGCCGTGGGTTCTTGAGGGCCTCCGGACGATGATCGACTGGAACAAATACGGTTTTCAGGTTTGCGGGGAGGCACAGAGCGGACCGGATGCGCTGCGGTTCATTCAGGAGCATCGTCCGGAGCTGGTGGTCACCGACATCAACATGCCGGTGTTGAGCGGCATCGAATTGATCGAGCAGTCGAATCAGCTGCTGGCCAAACCACCCAAATTCGTTGTGCTGAGCGGCTATGACGACTTTTCGTACGCCCAGGCGGCAATGCGGCAGCGGGTGGCTGAATATCTGCTTAAACCGGTGGATGACGAGGAGATCGGCGAACTGCTCGTCAAGCTCAGCCGGAAGATCGGCGATGAAATTGAAGCAGAGCATCATCAGGCGAAAAAGGAGCTGTTGGCCGTCAGCCATATGATGAACAGGCTGATACAGGGAGAGTACGGCGAAGCCATGGAGGAGCAAATCAAGCGCTCCCTGAAGCTGGAGGGCAATTCAGAGTTGCAGTGCTTGCTGGTATGGATAGAAAACGTATTCGATCCCGCTGAGGTAAGTCCGCTGCTGACTCGAGGATTTGAGGGAGAAACAGGCTGTCTTTTTCAGGACGGATGCGGAAGAATGGGATTTGTCGTGCAGTCCGGCGCCTCAGTTTCGGGCCGTCTTCAGGACGCCGCGATCCAGATTCACCGGGAGCTGACTGAACGGCTGGACGAGCCGGTCATTATCGCCGTCAGCGAGCCGAAACGCAGTCTGCGCTCGATCCGGGAGTTGTATGCCCAAACGGTGGAGGTCGTGGAGCGGAAGCGCTGTCTGGGGAAAAGCGGAGTGTTTTTCTATCAGGAGTGCATCCGTCCGGTAAACCGGGAGCGGCTCCTGCAAACATTCAAAACGCTTCTGGAAACGGTGCAGGAAGGGGATCCGGAAGGCATCACCGCTTGTGTCAAGGAATCTTTCGCGTGGATTGCCGCGGGTCCCGTGGAGATGGAATGGGTGAAGACCCATGTGGCGGATATGGAATGGTCCGTCTGCGGCCTGATCAAGGACCTGAACGGCGACCCGGCCGCTTTGATGAAGGCGCAGGAAAGGCAGCTTGGCACGCTTGGTGAAATCAGGGATTACCGGGCGCTTCAGGCCTATGTGGAGCGTTTTTGCCTTCAGGCGGGGACCCTTCTGTCCGAGCTGAAGCTGAGCAGCGAGAGCAACACCATTTACCAGGTCGTGCAATACGTCGACCGCGAATTCCGCGGAAGGCTGCAGCTGCAGGATTTGGCCAGGCATTTTCATATGAACGCGACTTACTTGGGCCAGCTGTTCAAGAAAACGACGGGGAAGCCGTTTAACGAATACCTCAACGACAAGCGGATCGAAGAGGCGAAAAGACTGCTCAAGCGCTCCCCGCTAAAAATCTCCGACGTGGCGCTTCAGGTGGGCTACCCGAACACGGACTATTTTATTAACAAATTCAAGCTGAAAACCGGCATGCTGCCTTCGGCCTACAAGCAGGATGCCGGAAATTCGCCGGATGGACCGATGGGGGAGCGATGAAATGATGTCCACGCGCAAATTCAAGCTCCGGAAGATCGTCAACGATATTCCGCTGAATTATAAATTTCTGCTCATCTTTATCGTCGGCGTGCTGCTCCCGGTGATCGTCATCAACCTGGTGGTGACGGACCGCCTGTCGGACTTGATCAAAGCGCGGGAGGAGCAGAACCTTGATATCTCGATCGAGCGGGCGAGAAAGGATATTCACGATTTCATCGACGGCGGGGTAGCGGTCAGCCATGCCTTAAGCAGCGATAAGACGCTGTATGAAATACTCGACCGGAAATATGCGAGCCAGATCGATTTTTATGACGCCTTTGACGAACAGCTGCGCAACCGGGTGACCAGCTACATTCCGGTGAACAACCAGATCGAGCGCATCAGCATTTTCACGGATAATCCGACGATCGTCGACGGAGGGAACTACCACGTCATCGATGACGAGGTCCGGGCGAGCGACTGGTATAAATTGTGGAAGGACTCGCAGAATCCGGTGTTCGTCGCGGCGTACCGGGCCAACCAAGCCAACAGCAGCGTGTTTACGGCTCCTTATTTGAGCGTGATCGAGCGGATGGATTATTTTGATAACTACGACCACTATCAGAAGCTGCTGCGAATCGACATCGACCTGAACAAAATTTATGACGTGATTGTCCGGGAAAAAGATTACCTGGATCTTTACCTGGTCAATGAGCGGAACCAAATCATTATGTCGGCCCAGAGCGGATACCAGACCGGCACGACGGACGCGTACCCGGTGTTCAAACTGTCTGCTGAGGACAAGGAACAGGACGTTCATTCGGTCAACATCGGCACCGCTAAATACGTCAAGGGATGGCGGCTGATCGGGATCACCAAGGGTGTGCGCATCACTAAGGCAATGAACGAAATGAGACTGTATGTCGGTATCGTCGCAGCGGGGATTACCCTGTTCACGACGGGATTTATTTTCATTATGCTGAGATCCTACAATTACCGCGTGAAGCGGCTGGCACGGCATATGCAGAAGGTGACTAATGAGAAGTTCGACCTGATCCAGATCGACGAGGGGCGGGATGAAATCGGCGGACTCATCCGCAATTTCAACAAGATGACCGGCCGGATCAAGTTCCTGATCAACAACGTGTACAAGCTGGAAATCCAGCAGAAAAACCTGGAGATGGAGCGGGTGCGGGCCGAACTGAACTTTTTGCAGAGCCAGATGAATCCCCATTTTCTGTTCAATACGCTGAATGCGATCCTCGTCGTCTGTACGAAAAACCACTACACGGACGTAACCGATATCATCAAAAGCCTGTCCAAGCTGCTGCGGCGGCTCCTCAGCTGGAAGGAAGACATCGTGACGCTGGAGGAAGAAATGATGTTTATCGACATGTATCTCAAAATCGAGAAGTTCCGGTTCCGTGACAAATTCGAATACCGCTTCGATATCGATCCGGACGCGCTGCAGTACAAAATCCCGAAAATGAGCATTCAGCCGCTCGTGGAAAATGCCTGCAAACACGGGCTTCAGGCGATCGACGGACAGGGCATCGTAACGGTCAGCGCGTACGTTACCGAAGAGCGTCTGCGCATCGTTATTGCGGATAATGGCAAAGGCATGGAGCTGGAGCGGCTAAAGGAAATTAAAAAGGCGGTACAGACCGAATACGAGTCCGGCGCCAATATCGGCATCCGCAACGTGTACCGGAGACTAGAGCTGTACTATCACGATCAGGTGCGGTTTGATATCGTAAGCAGCCCGCAGCAGGGCACGACCGTATTTTTTGAAATTCCGATCAAGTTTCTAAGCGGTATGGCAGGCTGATCGATCCGTAATACAGGAGGGGAACCATGACATTTAAAGTGTTGTTGATCGATGACGAACCCGCTGCCCTGGAGGGGCTGGAGCTGTGGATCGACTGGGAGGAGCTGGGCTTTGAGGTGTGCGGCCGCGCAAGCAACGGAAAGGAAGGGCTGCATTTCATCCGGGAGCTGGCGCCGGACCTGGTCATCACCGACGTGCGGATGCCGCTGATGGACGGGCTGGAAATGATCGAGGCGTGGAGCCGGGAGGGGACAGAACCGGTCAAATTCGCCATTGTCAGCGGATATGGCGAATTTAAATACGCCCAGAAGGCGCTGCGATACGGCGTCAATGCGTACCTGCTTAAACCGGTCATTCCGGAGGAGGCGGCTGAGCAGATCCGGGACATTCGGAGGGAGCTCGTGCGGGAGCGGGAGGAACAGAGCCTGACGAGGATGGCTTCTTACGAAGAGGCGGTTTCAATGATTAAAGATCTGCTGAATGGCGGTGCGAACGCCTTGGACGGCAGGGAGAAGGAGGTCACCCGCCTGTCAGATGCCATGCCGGCATGGAATATGTGTCTGGTGCAGGCGGCGCCGGATGCTCTTGCCAGGCTGCGGGCGAAGGCTGCTGCAATGGCAGAGGCGGGCGAATACATATATCTGGTCGATCTGGAGCCGAGCAGGTTCGGGATCGTGTACGGTTGGAGCTCGGCAGAGGATAACGATAAGGCAGCTTACACGATGGCGGAGGAGTTGCTGGCGGAAAGCGCGGACGGACAGCGGGTGTTTATGGCGTCAGGGCAGGCTGAGAACAGCCTGCTTCGGATCGGCTGCTGCTGCAAGGCGGCGAAGAAGGCCATACAATATGCTTTTTACCTTGATCATGCTCCGGGCTTGATCCTCTACGAGCAGGTGGAACATCTCCAGTTTGAGGATCATTTCGAGCGGTTTGATCTGTTTGAAGAAATGCTCCAGGCCGTATCGCTGCTGGACAAGCCGGCTTTGCGAAAGGCGGTACAGTTAGCGGATTCCAGTCTGCGGGAGTCCATGCCGAATCCGGACATCGTCAAAAAACTCGCCATCCATGTCATGTATCAAATCATGAGCCATATGCGCGAAGCAGCCGGCCAGGCAGCGGAGCCCTGGATCGAAAAGTACGACATTCCCCGGATATCCGGCACTGTGATGACGCTTGGCGACGTGATGGGCGATCTGCTGTCCTGCGCCGAGGGCTGCATCGACTTTTTTATGCGGGAACAGCAGCGGCAGTCCCAGGGCATTGCCCAGGAAATTATCGACTACGTCCGCGAGCACTACCGGGAGCCGCTGACGATCCGCAAGCTGGCCGAGGTCTTCTACCTGCATCCCGTTTATCTTGGCCAGCTGCTGCTGAAGAAGAACGGCATCGGCTTTAACGAAATGCTGCATAATCTGCGGATTGAAGAGGCTGTACGCCTGCTGGAAAACAGCAGTTTGAAGAACAGCGAAATTGCGGAGCGCGTCGGATACGGCCATTACGGCCAATTCCTCAAGCAGTTCGAAGCGAGGCATGCGATGTCCCCCAATGAATACAAAAAAAGGAAGTTCTAAAGTTTTGAAGGTGACTCCTTTAATTCCGATATAGTTTCGGCTATGGCAGCGCTTTTACAATAAAGGCAGTTACATGAAAAGGCTTACAATAAAAAGCTTGGTGTGGCTAAAATTTGACGGAGGTGCTTTACATGGGGGGAAGATTTAAACCGCTGGTTCGTCTTGGCATACTCATGGCGATGACGTTCAGCGTAGTCCTGTCCGGCTGCGGCGGCAGCAAAGACAACAGCGCAGACAATGGCAGCAGCTCTACAGGGCAGACAGCGACGGGCAGCAGCGACGGAAAGGTGGAGCCGTTCAACGTGAGCGTTTTCATCGGGGAAGCCGGGCAGCAGCCCACTCCGGACAACAAGATTTACAAAAAAATCAAGGATGAGACGGGAGCCACGTTTAATTTCGAGTTTTTGGCAGGCGACATTAACCAGAAGCTGGGCGTCATGATTGCCGGCTCCGACTACCCGGATCTGATGACCGGCAACACGAAGCTGACAGCGGCTGGAGCCTATATTCCGCTCGAGGATTTGATCGAGAAGTACGCGCCAAATTTGAAGAAGCATTATGAAAAATACTGGAACATGATGAAGGACCCGAACGACGGGCACATTTATATTCTGCCGAACTATGGAGTATACAACGGCAAGCTGAACAGCACCTGGTATTCCGGGCCGGCATTCTGGGTTCAGAAGGACGTGCTGGCTGAGGCTGGCTATCCGAAGGTGAAGACGCTGGACGAGTACTTCGACCTGATCGCCAAGTATAAGGCGAAGCATCCGACCATCGACGGCAGCCCGACGATCGGTTTTGAGATTTTGAACTATGACTGGAAAAACTGGGGTCTCTTTAACCCGCCTCAGCATCTGATTGGTCATCCGAACGACGGCGGCGTTGTTGTGAACGACGGCGTAGCCGAAATTTTTGCCGATAAGGATTATGCCAAGAAATATTACCAGAAGCTGAATCAAATGAACGAGCAGGGGCTGATCGACAAAGAGACGTTCGTGCAGAACTTTGACCAGTACCTGGCCAAACTGTCCAGCGGCACGGTGCTCGGCATGTTCGACCAGCACTGGAACTTCCAGAATGCCGAGAACTCTCTGATTACCCAGAAGAAGTTTAACCGGACGTATGTGGGACTTCCGCTCGTATATGACACAAGCACAAAGGACTATTATCGCGACCGGGCTGTGCTTAACCTGAACAACGGCTTCGGAATCAGCGTCAATGCAAAGGATCCTGTGAAGATCATCAAGCTGCTCGACACCTTGATCACGGAAGATTGGCAAAAAGTGTTCTCATGGGGCATTGAAGGTGAGGACTACATCGTCAACGACCAGGGCCGGTTTATGCGGACCCAGGAGCAACGCGATAAGCAGTCGGACGGAACATGGAAGCTGGCGAACAAAGCTGACGCCCTTTTCGGAAACCTGCCGAAAATCGAGGGAAGCTTCAGCGACGGCAACTCCACCGACGCCGCTGCACAGCCGGAAGAATACAAAGCGGGCCTGAACGATTACGACAAAAAATTCCTGGAAGCCTACGGCTATGACAGCTACGTCGATTTCTTCAGCGAGCCGCCGGAGAATCCGATTTACTACCCGGCCTGGTCCATCGATCTGGTCGAAGGATCGCCAGCCAAAGTAGCGAACACGAAGCTGAACGATCTGTCCACCAAGTATTTGCCGAAAGCCGTTTTGGCGAACCCGTCCGATTTTGATTCGGTATGGAATGAGTACACGTCACAAATTCACAAGGTCGATGTCAAGGCGTACGAAGACAAGATCAACGAGCAAATCAAGTGGAGAATCGATAATTGGAGTAAATAAGGGTTCACAGAAAGTGGGAGGCGCGAATGAGCGCCTTCCGCTTTATAGATACCCGCTCCGGAATTTGAATATGGTGAGGAGAGCAAACGTATGGCTGTGACTGTAACCAATAAGAAAGCTGTCCGGAAACCAGAGAAGAAACGGAAGCTGACCTGGGCTGTGCTGAAGAGCCAGCAGCAGTTGATCTGGATGTCCGTGCCCTTGACGCTGTATATCATTTTATTTGCCTACGTTCCGGTCTGGGGCTGGACGATGGCATTTCAGAACTACAAACCGGCGCGTTCCTTCAGCCAACAGGACTGGGTCGGATTCAAGCAGTTTAAATTTTTGTTTACCGATGACGATTTTATGCGGGTGCTGCGCAATACGCTCGGGATGAGCATTATCAATCTCGTGCTTGGTTTCGTAACGGCAATCGTGCTCGCGCTGCTGCTCAACGAAATTCGAAAGGTCATTTGGAAAAGGACGGTACAAACGATTTCTTACCTTCCGCACTTTTTGTCCTGGGTTATCGTGACCGGGATCGTAGCCACTTCGCTGGCTTCCGACGGCATTGTCAACGATATTTTGATGAAGCTGCATTTGATCAAGGAACCGATTTTATGGCTTAGCGAAGGAAAGTATTTCTGGGGCATCGTCGGTGCTTCCCATGTGTGGAAAGAAGTCGGCTGGAACACGATCATCTATCTGGCCGCCATGGCGTCGATCGATCCCGCGCTGTACGAAGCAGCGGAGATGGACGGAGCCAACCGCTACCGGAAGATGCTTCATGTAACTCTGCCGGGGATCAAATCCACGATTGTCATTTTGCTGATCATGTCCATCGGTCATATTTTGGACGCTGGCTTTGAGGTTCAGTACCTGCTCGGCAACGGGCTTGTCGTGGACTGGGCCGAAACGATCGATATCTTTGTCTTGAAATACGGGATTGCTCAAGGAAACTATTCACTTGCCACAGCCGGCGGGATCTTTAAAACGGTCGTGAGCGTCGCCCTGTTACTGGTGGCCAACTGGACCGCAAAGCGGCTTGGGGAAGAGAGGCTGTTATGAGTATGGAAAATCATCAAATCAGCCCGCAGGGAGCGGCTGGTGTTACGATAAGAAAAAGCATGCGCTCGAGCAAAGTTGAGCCGGTGCTGTTCAATACGATTAATGCGATTTTTATGATCTTTTTGGTGGTTGTCACGCTGTATCCGTTTTTGAACACGATCGCCGTGTCGCTGAATGCAGGCAACGATACGATCCGCGGAGGCATTTATTTATGGCCACGGCAATGGACGCTGCAGAACTACAAGGCGGTGTTCGCATCGGGCACGATTTATGACGCGTTTTGGATCTCCGTGGCTCGGACCGTGCTGTCCACAGTGCTGAACATCTTCCTGACAACGATGCTGTCGTATACGCTGAGCCGGAAGGAATACGTCTTCCGCAAGCCGATCACCGTCATTTTCGTGCTGACGATGTACTTCAGCGCCGGCTTGATTCCGGGATACTTCCTGATTAAGGACCTGCACCTGCTGAACAGCTTCTGGGTGTACATTTTCCCGTCCATGATCAGCGCGTTCAACATGATCGTCATCCGCACCTATATCGGAACGATTCCGGACAGCCTGGTCGAATCGGCCAAGATCGACGGCGCCGGGGATTTCAAAATTTTCCTGCGGATCATTTTCCCGCTGTGTACACCGGTGCTTGCCACCATCGCACTGTTTGTGGCCGTAGGCGCATGGAACTCCTGGTTTGACGCATTCCTGTACACCTCCTCCAGACAGGAGCTCAGTACGCTGCAGTATGAGCTGATGAAGCTGCTCTCGTCGAGTATGAACTCCAACAGCAATCCGAACGTAGCGGCAGGCGTCGGCGTGAACCAGGAAACCGCGGTATCGATGGTGACGCCGCTCTCGATCCGCGCAGCCATAACGATTGTAGCCTCCGTTCCGATTCTGGTGGTCTATCCGTTCCTGCAAAAGTATTTTGTGGTCGGGCTCAATGTCGGCAGCGTGAAAGAGTAACCGAGTCAAAGAACGAAAAAGCGCCGTGGATGGCGATTTTTCAACCCTAAGGGAACCGCATAGGGCCGCCTTTTAGTGGCCTCCCAAGAGGTCAGCGTGGCGGTCGCCGGATTTCACTAAAGTCCAAATTCACACCCATAGGCGGGAGGGAGTCTGTCTGTCATGAATTCAACGGGTACGCATACCGAGCAGGCGCTGAAGGATCTTTTCGCGCAGCATTTCCGGATCGGAGCGGCGGTCAATCCGCGGACGATCCGGTCGCAAGAGCAGCTGCTGGCACACCATTTTAACAGCATTACCGCGGAAAACGAAATGAAGTTCGTCAGCGTTCATCCGGAGGAAGGCGTGTATACGTTTGAGGATGCTGATCTGCTGGCCGATTTCGCCGGCAGGCACCAAATGGCGATGCGCGGGCACACGCTTGTCTGGCATAATCAGACCCCGGACTGGCTGTTCGAGGACAGCCAGGGACAGCCGGCCGGCAAGGCCTTATTGCTCGAGCGGCTCCGCTCGCATATCGATACGGTGGTGGGGCGGTACAAGGGCCGCCTTTATGCCTGGGATGTGGTCAACGAGGTTATCGCCGACGAAGGCGACGCACTGCTGCGTCCGTCGAAGTGGCTGGACATCGCCGGGCCGGAGTTTATCGCCAGGGCGTTCGAATACGCCCATGATGCCGATCCGGACGCCCTGCTCTTCTACAACGACTACAACGAATCGCATCCCGCCAAGCGGGATAAAATTTACGCGCTGGTGAAGTCCTTGCTGGAACAAGGCGCGCCGATCCACGGCATCGGCCTGCAAGCCCATTGGAACCTCTTCGATCCGTCCCTGGATGATATCCGTGCGGCGATCGAGAAGTATGCTTCGCTCGGCTTGCAGCTGCAGCTCACCGAGCTGGACGTGTCGGTCTTCCGCTTCGATGACAGGCGGGCCGATCTGACTTCGCCGGAGCCAGGCATGCTCGAGCGTCAGGCGGAGCTGTACGAGGGCGTGTTCGGTCTGCTGAAGGAATACCGCGACGTCATCAGCGGGGTGACGTTCTGGGGGGCGGCCGACGACTATACGTGGCTGGATGATTTTCCGGTGCGCGGCCGCAAAAACTGGCCAATGCTGTTCGATGCGCAGCACCGTCCGAAGCCGGCTTATGACCGGATCGCCGCGTTGTTTGCGGAGTAGGCGGAAACGCAAAATAGTGAAGAAGCGGAATCTTGCAGCTTGCAGCAAGCAAGCGCCTGGTATTCGATGATGCCGTTCCCCTATGATCTACGGGGGACGGCTCATTCCTTTACCAATTGGATGTTCTAAATCGGAATACATTCGTTGCATTGAAACTTCGATGGGGTTCGGGCAGAAACGTCATAAATCTTACCTACAGGGCAGCGTTGAATATCAAAGAGCGGCTGGCTGAGCGAGGGATTGGGGTCTCGCCCATCGATGGTTATCCGGGTCTGAAATGAAGGGGAAATCGAGACTTAAACAGGGGGGTGAGAGGAAACTGAATTTTATTCCGGCAATATAGAATGAACAAAAAAAGAATGTTATAGGCCGTATTGGGCCGTTATAACAGGAAGTTTTAGAGCAACACTTTTGTTCAATCTATATAGCGAAATGATTCTATCGAGATAATGGAGGTATTAATGGAAATGCACGCAACGTGGTCACGTCTGAAAAAATCGGTTTGCGGATTGTTAGCCGGTGTAACGGCCCTTTCGATCGTACTGGCCGTGCCGGGGCCGGCTCAGGTGTCAGCTTCAAGTAACGCCACTATCAACTTATCGGCGGAAAAACAGGTGATTCGCGGTTTTGGGGGAATCAACCACCCCGTCTGGATTGGGGATTTGACGGAAGCCCAAAGAGAAACGGCCTTCGGCAATGGGGACAACCAGCTGGGCTTTTCCATCCTCAGAATTCATGTGGATGAAGATCGGAACAATTGGAGCAAGGAAGTCGAAACGGCCAAGAGTGCGATTGCACACGGAGCCATTGTGTTTGCATCCCCTTGGAATCCGCCGAGCGATATGACAGAGACGTTCAACCGGAACGGAGATACGTCGGCCAAACGGCTCAGATACGACAAGTATGCTGACTACGCCCAGTATCTTAACGATTTCGTTACTTTCATGAAGAACAACGGTGTGGATCTATATGCGATATCCGTCCAGAACGAGCCTGACTATGCCCATACCTGGACGTGGTGGACTCCTGAAGAGATGCTTCGCTTTATGAAGGAAAATGCAGGCTCCATTAACTGCCGGGTTATCGCACCGGAATCGTTCCAATACCTGAAAAACATGTCCGACCCTATTCTGAACGATCCGCAGGCCCTGGCCAATATGGACATTTTGGGTACCCACCTGTACGGAACCCAGATCAGCGATTTCGCGTATCCTCTCTTTAAGCAAAAGGGAGCGGGCAAAGAACTGTGGATGACGGAAGTATACTATCCGAACAGCGATGCTAACTCTGCAGATCGGTGGCCCGAGGCGCTTGACGTGTCCTATCATATTCATAATGCGATGGTAGAGGGAGATTTCGAGGCTTACGTATGGTGGTATATCCGCAGGCAGTATGGTCCTATGAAAGAGGACGGTACGATAAGCAAGCGCGGGTATAATATGGCTCATTTCTCCAAATTTGTCCGCCCCGGTTATGTCAGGGTCGATGCAACGAAGAACCCTGATACCAACGTCTACACTTCTGCATATAAAGGCAACAACAAGGTCGTGATTGTGGCCATTAACAAAGGCACTTCAGCGGTAAGCCAAACTTTCACCTTGCAAAACGGCAAGGCGTCGAAGGTCACCCCATGGGTAACGGACGCCAGCAGAAATATGACCGCCGGATCTTCGATTAAAGTAAAGGGCGGTTCTTTTACGGCCCAGCTTCCTGCCCAAAGCGTGACAACCTTCGTAGGCGAATTGGCGCATTAAACGGTGCAAACTAAACGGTGGGACAGGATGATGATTTCGGCCTGCCGGCTCGTTTAATGGGAACGATATGTAACAAAAAAGAGAACACCTCCCTTCCAAGGGAGGTGTTTTTTGGCTTGTCACTGTAATCTCCGGTATATGCTCAAAGTCCGGTCTTACTTGCTAACCGTCCCCGCCACCGGAACCGTCTGCCGTCTGCGCTCCTGCATATAGACGGCCAGCACGATCAGGAAGGCGAGCCCGACGAGCAGGGCGCCGATCCAAGGCAGGGAGGTGAGCCCCATCTCGTCGATGACCCATCCGCCGAAGAAGGCGCCGAACGCGTTGCCGAGGTTGCCGGCCGAGTGGTTGGAGGTCGAGGCGAGCGCGGGCGCCTCCTGCGCCAGGTTCATGATTTTCACCTGAATGCCCGGCATGACCGCAAACGAAGCGGCTCCCCACAGGAAGATCGTGACGACTGCGCCAACGGGGCTTTTGACGGTAAAAGTGAAAATCGTCAGCAGCACACAGATGGAGAGGAAGATGCCCAGGATCGCGGGCATCAGCTTCCAGTCGGCGAGCTTGCCGCCAAGCATGTTGCCGACCGTGACCCCGATGCCGAACAGGACGAGAATCCAGGTGACGCTGCTTTCATGGAATCCGGTCACCTGCTCCAGCAGCGGGGCGATATACGTAAAGACGGCGAACAAGCTTGAGTTGCCGACGGCGCAGGCCAGAAGGATGATCAGCAGCTTGGGCTGGGCTACCGCCCTGAACTGCTTGCCCAGGCTGGCCGACTCATCGCGGCGGATCCTCGGGATGAACAGGACGATGCCGATCAGGGCCACGATCCCCATCACCATGATCGCGCCGAAGGAGGCGCGCCAGCCCAGGTGCTGGCCGACAAAGGTGCCCACCGGCACGCCGATAATGTTAGCGATTGTCAGGCCCGCCATCATGATGGATACTGCGCCGGCCCGCTTATGCGGCTTGACGAGGCCGGAAGCGATAACGGCGCCGACGCCGAAGAAGGTGCCGTGGCACAGCGCCGTTATGAGGCGGGCTGCCATCAGCACGGTATAGTTCGGTGCGATGACGGCAATGCCGTTGCCGAGAATGAACAACGCCATCAACAGGCAGAGCAGCAGCTTCTGCGGAAGCCGGTGAGTTAAGATGGTCAGGATCGGGGCGCCGACCGCCACGCCCAGCGCGTAGCTGGTGATCAGCTGCCCGGCTGTGGAGATGCTTACGTTCAGATCATCGGCTACATTTGGCAGAATGCCCATGATCACGAATTCGGTCATGCCGATCGCAAAGGCGCCCACCGTCAGCGACAGAAGGGAGACAGGGAAGGGTTCCTTGCCCTTTGCCGCCGTACGGGGATGCAAATCTGGAGTAGAAGTAGAATTCATGCTGCAGCTTCAACCTTTCTGAAACCAGACGGTCGCCGTCCGGAAAATGTTCTTCCTCCATAGTAACAGGAAAACAGGGGATTTTCAGAAAAAGTTTCAAGGTTACTGGTTAGACAGGGGGCTTGTAAAGGGCCGAAACGTACTAATCTTTGAAAGAAAAAGTTGACACGAAGTGTTATAGTAAGCGGTTTAATTGGTATTTTCATTGAAAACCCAATTCTGAAAATTTGCATTTCATTCGATGGGATTTCCTCAAAAACGGAAATTCAGACGAATTTCGACAAAAACATGACATATATATTGACACGAAATCTCAATTCTATTAAAGTTCAATTAATAACATCACTGGAGAAATTATAAGACCAAAGTCGGATGATAATTCGGGTAATTATCCCTAAATGCCGAGTTTGAATCCACTGTGTTCCATTTTCCTACCAAGATTTTCTCCATAGGTGAAATTAATTAAAATGGAGGACCGTCTCCGATGCAGAAGCACGATCAGGATTATATCCGGAGGAAAAACAGAAGTACGGTGTTTGAACTGATCCGTAAACACTCGCCCCTGTCCCGTGCCGAGATCGCCAGACTGACAGGAATGAGTCCCACGACAGTCAGCCGGATCGTTTCCGAGCTGTACCAGCAGGACTTTATGCATGAGATCGAGCAGACAACGACCGGCGTCGGACGGAAAGCTGTGATGCTGCACGTGAATCCCGGCTCGGTGCTCTCCGTGGGCGTTGAAATCGACCGCAGCGGCATCCGGATCGGCATTGTGGACCTGGATGGCAAGGTGGTCCACAGTACGCAGGTGACGCGCGATTCCCGCGAAACGCCGGAAGCAACGCTGGAGCGTATCGCCTCGGCCATAGAGGAGCTGATCCAGGCGGAGGACATCGACCGCCGCAAGGTGGTCGGCGTCGGCGTCGGACTGCCGGGCATTGTCGACTACGCCGGGGGCAGCGTGGTACTGTCCGCACAGCTCGGCTGGAAGCAGACCGACATCGCCGGGGAGCTCCGGCGGCTGACCGGGTTTGAGGTCGCCGTGGACAACGAGCTGAAAGTCCGTGCGCTGGCCGAACACCAATATGGCTCGGCGAGAGGATCGAGCCGCTCGGTGCTGATCGGCTTCGGCAGCGGGGTCGGCTCCTCCCTGATCATCGATGGGGAAATCTATCGCGGGGAGACGAACAGTGCCGGGGAAATCGGGCATACGGTAGTAGACCCGGGAGGCCTTCTGTGCGAGTGCGGCAAGGTCGGCTGCCTGCAGACCTATATCGCCGAAGCGTCGCTTGTCGAGCAGGCCAACAAAATCAAACCGATCGGATCGCTGGAGGAATTGTTCCAGGTGAGGAAGGACGGAGAGTATTGGGCGGCGAGCATTGTGGACCGGGCCATGACCTTCGTAGCGGTCACGGTCAGCAATATCGCATGCGTATATAACCCGGATACGGTGATTCTGACGGGCAAGCTGGTGGAAAGCTTCCCTGATGTCCGGGACTTCATTTCGGACAAATGCATGGATCAATTTGTGTGGGAGCCGCTGCGCGGAACCTTCCAGATCGTCTACTCGTCTCTGGAGAGCGACGGCGTGGTGATCGGATCGGGCATACTGGCCCAAAACCTGTTCCTGGACATCGACAGACAGATGGAGCAGGCAGACTAAATTTAACGAAGCGGGTGTTGACGTATGAAATTGGAACCGTTGGTGGAGGAATACCGCGGCGGCGTGCTGGAGAACGTGCATCTCGGCGTGCTGTGCGGCGTATCGGATCAAGGAGAAGTCATCTATGAAGTGGGCAATGCGGAGCATATGACCTTCCTGCGTTCGGCGGCCAAGCCGTTCCAGGCGATCCCGGTCATGAAGCAGAACATCGCCGAAAAGTACGGGCTGACGGCTGCGGAAGCCGCCATGTTCGCCGCCTCCCACCGGGGCGAAACGTATCATATCGAAGCATTGGAATCCATTATGGCCAAAACCGGCCTCAAAGAAGAGCAACTGCTGTGCTGCCCGACCTATCCGCTGAACGATGAGCCGAAGTTCGCCCTCATGCGGGAAAATAAACCGCCGCGCAAGCTGTATCATAACTGCTCCGGCAAGCATCTCGGCATTCTGGCCGCGGCGAGGGAGATGGGCTTGCCGACCGAGACTTACTGGCAGCCATCGCATCCGCTGCAGCAGGACATCCTTCACACACTCGCGGACATGGCCGAATATCCGGTCGATCAGATTAAAGTAGGCGTTGACGGCTGCGGATTTCCGATCTTTGCGCTGCCGCTGAAATCGATCGCCACGGCATACCTGAAGCTGGCCTGCCCAGAGCTGATCCGTGATGCCGGAACGCGGGAAGCCGTGCAGCGCATGGTCCGCTATATGCACGCGGCGCCGGACAGTATCGCGAGCCATCAGTTTATCTGCTCGGAGCTGCTGCGGGACGACAACATCGTCGCCAAGGGAGGAGCCAAAGGTGTCTACTGCTTCTCTTTAATTCGGGAACGCGTCGCTTTTGCGCTGAAAGTGATCGACGGCTCGGAGACACCGTGGCCGATCGCCGTTGCTTCGATCCTCGAGCAAATCGGATACAGCAACCAGGCCACGATTGACCGTCTGTATACGGTCGTTCCAAAGGAAATCAAGAACGACAACCACATTGTAGTCGGCGAGCGCAGAGCCGCTTTTACCCTGGCAGGTAAGTAAACGCAAGCTTCTAATAAAGTAATACTCTCCTTTTTTGAAAAATGCTTCGATCTACGAAACTAGCATTTCGGCAGTAACGAATAGAGGAAGCAGGAGAGACCATGCACCTGATTGCCATTGACACGCAGTACTGGAAGTTCTTCAGCATGAATGAGCACAAGAGATTCGGATTCACCCGCGGCTTCCTTCGGAAACGGCGGTGCAATCATACATTCACAAAGGGGACATAAAGGAGTGGGACATGCAATGAAAAGGAAAAAGGTAAGCTTGCTGGCGACGCTGCTCGTCGTATCGGCCATTTTCACAGGATGCTCGTTCACAGGCGGCGACAGTAAAGGCGCGAGCTCGGGCACGACGGGGGACACGGGCAATGCCGCACAGACGGCGTCCAAAGAGCTGAGACTGTCCGTAGAAAGCGAAATTAAAGACCTGAATCAATGGGCGGCATCCGACGATGTATCGTTTACGGTGCTGAACAATATCGGAGAAGGGCTGTACCGCCTCGATCCGAAGAACGAACCCCAGCCGGCCATGGCAGAGAGCTCGGAGCTGTCCGAAGACAAGCTGACGTATACATTCAAGCTGCGCGCTGACGCCAAATGGAGCGACGGATCGCCGGTAACGGCAGCCGATTTCAAGTTCGCTTGGCTGCGTGAAATGGATCCGAAAACCGGAACCAACGGCTATTCCTTTATTATGACGGACTACATCGTGGGTGCAGCCGAGTACGCAGAAGGCGGTTCGGCGGACAAAGTCGGCATCGAAGCGAAGGATGACAAGACGCTGGTCGTTCATTTGAAGCAGCCGACGCCTTACTTCCTGAGACTGACTTCGCTGGCTCCGTACTTCCCGATGAAAGAGGAATTCGTGAAGTCCCAGGGTGAAAGCTACGCGCTGAGCCCGCAAAACATGCTGTTCAACGGTCCTTACACGCTGACTTCGGTTGATGCCGCCAGCGGTGCAGTGCTCGAGAAGAATGCCGGCTACTGGGACGCTGCGAACGTCAAGGTGGACAAAGTGGACCTGAAAGTCATCAAGGAAAAGAGCACGGCGCTGAACGCTTACAAAGCCGGACAGCTTGACCGCGTGCTGCTGCAGTCTTCCGATGTCAATGCATCCAAGTCCGACCCTGGATTCGGAACAGGCATCAACTTCAGAACGACGTACCTGCAGTTCAACCTGAAGGCGGACGGCGTGAGCAACATCAACATCCGCAAAGCGCTGGAATACGGCTTCGACTCCAAGCTGCTGGCGGACCAGGTGCTGAACAACGGTTCCAAAGCCGCTACAGGACTGATTCCGGACCAAATGAGCGCAACGGGAGGCAAAAGCTTCCGCGAAATGCAGGGCGACCTGATCACGCCGGATGCGGCCAAAGCCAAATCCTATTGGGAGCAAGGGGTTAAAGAGCTGGGTAAAGCGCCTAAAATTACGATGCTCGTAGCGGACACCTCCGAAACGAAGGACGTCGCTACCTTTATGCAGAGCGAGTTCAAGAAAAACCTCGGCATCGACGTGGCCATCGACACCAAAACGGCGAAAGCCCGCGGACAGCTGATGGATAACAGCCAGTATCAGATGGCGATTACCGCATGGGGCGCCGATTATGATGATGCCATGACGTATCTGGATCTGTGGGCAAACCACACGCCGTACCGCGGTAACTATGAAAATCCGAAGTACGACAAGCTGATCACTGACGCCAAGAAAGAAACGGACGAAGCAAGACGGATCGACATGCTGCTGGCTGCCGAAAAAATTCTGACGGCAGAAGACGTCGTGGTCGTTCCAATCTACTTCGGCGGATACTCCTACCTGCTGAGCGATAAAGTCGAAGGACTGGACTACCATCCATACGGCAACCCGGTTGACTTTAAATATGCAAGCATCAAGTAATGCCGCTTCACATGGGCATGTATCGGGAGAGGAGAGAAGCGCGGCTTCTCTCTTTCCCTTTCCTGGATCAAGCTCCGGGACGTAATGAAAATTTTGAAGGCCCCGCGTATTGGGAGGTGCAACATTGAAACGGTATATCGGCATCCGGATCGTATACTTACTGCTGACGTTGTTTATTATTACGACCGCCACCTTTTTCCTGATGAAAGCACTGCCTGGCACTCCGTTCGATGAAGAGAAGCTTCAGCAGCTGCCGCAGGAACAAAGACAGATGATTTATGCCAGCTACGGCTTGGACAAGCCGGATGGCGTGCAGTACGTGAACTATTTAAAAAATATTGTCAAAGGCGATTTGGGAACGTCGTTTTTCTACACCGGTCAACCTGTAAAGGACATCATCATGAGCCGGATCGGACCTTCGGCCTTGATCGGTCTGCAAGCGGTTCTGCTGGGACTGGCCATCGGCATGATCCTGGGGATCATCGCCGCTTACCGCCATAACTCCGGCTGGGACTACGCCACCATGATTATCGCCGTTCTCGGCGTGTCGGTGCCGAATTTCGTGCTTGCGGCGCTGCTGCAGTATTTTGTCGGGCTCAAATGGGGGCTTCTGCCGGTCGCATTCTGGGAGAGCTATCCCAGCTCCATCCTGCCGTCCATTGCGCTCTGCGTCGGCGTCATCGCCTTGATCGCCCGGTTTGTACGGACAGAGATGCTGGAGGTGCTTGAGCAGGATTATGTCACGACGGCTAAAGCAAAAGGGCTCGGGTTCGCGCGCATCATGTTCCAGCATGTGATCCGCAACTCGCTCATTTCGGTCATTACGATTCTTGGTCCGATCGTGGTCAATTTGCTGACAGGTTCGCTCGTCATTGAGAATATTTTTGGGATTCCGGGCATCGGGAGCCTGTTCGTCGACTCGATCAAAATGAACGATTATTCCACGATTATGGGGATCACGATTTTTTACAGCGCCTTCTATGTGTTCGTCATGCTGATCGTGGATCTGCTGTACGGCCTGGTGGATCCGCGGATCCGTCTGGCATCGGGAAAGGAGTGAGGATATGACGCAAATGGATAACGTGGATGCGCTGTTTAAGCCGGCCGCCGCAAAGCCGGACGAACGGGAGAAGATTTCGGGCAAATCCTTGACGGCTTTTCAGGACAGCTGGAGGCGGCTTCGTCAAAATAAAGCAGCGATCGTCAGCTTGGTCATCCTGGTCATCATGCTGCTGCTGGCGATCGTTGGTCCGTGGATCGGACATCACGACTATTACTCTACCGATTATAATGCCGTCTATCAAAAACCGAACGCCGATCATTGGTTCGGCACCGATAAATTCGGCCGGGACCAATGGGCCCGCGTATGGCAGGGAACGCGCGTGTCGCTCCTGATCGCCGTGCTCGCCGCCGCACTCGACCTCGTCATCGGGGTTGCCTACGGCGCCATTTCCGCCCTGTTCGGCGGAAGAGTCGATAACGTGATGCAGCGGATCGTCGAAATTTTGACCGGGATTCCGAGCCTGATCATTATCATCCTGCTGATGATGGTGATGAAGCCGGGGATTGTGACCATCATGGTCGCGATGTCCATTACGGGCTGGGTCAACATGGCCCGGCTGGTCCGGGCACACATTATGAAGCTGAAGTCGCAGGAATTCGTCCTGGCGGCCCGCACGCTGGGCACGTCCACCGGGCGCATTATTACTAAGCATTTGATTCCGAACACGATCGGCATCATCGTCATCAACACGATGTTCACGATTCCGTCGGCGATCTTTACCGAAGCGTTCCTGAGCTTTATCGGCCTTGGACTTCAGTCGCCGATGTCTTCGCTCGGGGTGCTGATCAACGACGGCTTCGCATCCTTGAATACGCAGGCATACCTGCTGCTGTACCCTTCGATTGTCATCGTCCTCATCATGGTAACGTTCAATATTCTGGGTGACGGGCTGCGGGATGCGCTGGATCCGAGAATGCGGAAATAGGGGGAAGAGAGAATGGACAATTTGCTCGAAGTGCAGGATTTGCAGGTCAGCTTTTTCACATATGCGGGCGAAGTGCAGGCCGTGCGCGGCGTCGGCTTTTCCCTGGGCCGGGGCGAGACGCTGGCGATTGTGGGGGAATCCGGCTCCGGCAAATCGGTGACTTCCAAAAGCATCATGAGGCTGCTGGCGAAGTCCGCAAAAATTAAACACGGCTCGATCCGTTTTGAAGGCAAGGATATCGCGTTGCTGCCTGAAAAGCAGATGCAGGATATCCGGGGCCGGGACATCTCGATGATTTTTCAGGACCCGATGACGTCGCTGAACCCGACGATGACGATCGGCAAGCAGATTACCGAGGTGCTGAAGAAGCACCGCAAGCTCGGCGGCGCGGAAGCCAACCGGCGGGCGGTGGAACTGCTGGACCAGGTCGGCATCCCGAATCCGGACAAGCGGCTGAAGCAGTACCCGCATCAGCTGTCCGGAGGCATGCGCCAGCGCGTGGTCATCGCGATTGCACTGGCGTGCAACCCGAAGGTGCTGATCGCCGACGAGCCGACGACCGCGCTCGACGTGACGATCCAGGCGCAAATTCTGGAGCTGATGAAGAAGCTGCAGCAGGAGCTGGATACGTCCATCGTGCTGATCACGCATGATCTGGGCGTAGTCGCGAATATGGCGTCGCGCGTAGCGGTCATGTACGCCGGTAAAATCGTGGAAACCGGTACGGTAGACGAAATCTTTTACGAAGGCAAGCATCCGTATACCTGGGGTCTGCTTGCTTCCATGCCGAAGCTGCATGAGAAATCGGAGGAACTGACGGCTATTCCCGGCACGCCGCCGGACCTCAGCGACCCGCCCAAGGGATGCCCGTTTGCGGCACGCTGTCCGTACGCCATGGAAATTTGCCACGAATATATGCCAGAATATACAGAGCACTCGGAGACGCACCGCGCGGCCTGCTGGCTGCAGGACAGCCGGGCGCCGAAAGTGCAGAGTCCGCTTGCGGGAGGTGATCGGCCATGAAGCACGAGAAGGGGACAAAACCGCTGGTCGAGGTCAAGCATTTGAAGAAGCATTTTGACGTGGGCCGCGGACAGATTCTGAAAGCGGTGGACGACGTCTCGTTCGACATTTATCCGGGGGAGACTTTCGGTCTTGTCGGCGAGTCGGGCTGCGGCAAGTCGACGCTGGGCCGCACGCTGATCCGTCTCTATGAAGCGACGGAGGGGACGGTCAGCTTTGACGGCGAGGCGGTGCACGGCCGTAAATCCAATGCCGAGCGGAAGAAGCTGAGTCGGAGCATTCAGATGATCTTCCAGGATCCGTATGCGTCGCTGAACCAGCGGATGACGGTGACCGACATCATCGCCGAAGGCATTGACGCTCACGGCATCGCCAAGAACCGCAAGGAGCGCCAGCAGATGGTCTACGACCTGCTGGAGACGGTCGGACTAAACCGCAGCCACGCTGAGCGGTTCCCGCACGAATTCTCCGGCGGCCAGCGCCAGCGAATCGGCATCGCCCGGGCGCTTGCGGTTCATCCGCGGTTCGTGATCGCCGATGAGCCGATTTCGGCGCTGGACGTATCGATCCAGGCACAGGTTGTGAACCTGATGAAGAAGCTGCAGCAGGAGCTGGGATTAACGTATTTGTTCATCGCTCATGACCTGTCGATGGTGAAGCATATCAGCGACCGCATCGGGGTGATGTACCTCGGGGGCATGGTGGAGCTTACGAGCAGCGACGAGCTGTTTGAGAATCCGCTGCATCCATACACCAAAACGCTGCTTTCGGCGATCCCGATCCCCGATCCGAAGCTGGAGCGCGGCCGGGAACGCATGGTGCTGCAGGGAGACCTGCCAAGCCCAATCAACCCGCCGAGCGGATGCCGATTCCGGACGCGCTGCCCGTTTGCCACGGAGCTGTGCGCTGCGGAAACGCCGGTATGGCAGGAAGCGGAAAAAGGGCACTGGGTAGCCTGCCATATATATGATCCAAGTAAAAATATGACTGTAAATAAGGAGGGAGCCGGCGCATGAGCTGGTATGAAATGGCCGAAGAGCGGGAAGAGGCCTTGATTGAAGATCTGTCCGGACTTCTGAGAATCGACAGTGTCTATGATCCGGACACCAGCGGCCCCGGGCAGCCGATGGGCCAAGGTGTTGCGGAGGCACTGCAATATATGCTGGACCTGTGCGCGGCCGAAGGCTTCCGGGTTCGGAATTTGGACGGATACGTTGGATACGCCGAATTCGGCCCGGAATCGGCCGAGAGCTATGTGGCCGTTCTGAGCCATCTGGACGTCGTTCCGGCATCCGGGAAGTGGACGACCCCTCCGTTTGAGCCGTCCGTCCGGGGCGGCAAAATTTTTGCGCGCGGCGCCGAGGACGATAAAGGCCCGGCGATGGCTGCGTTTTACGGACTCAAAATTGTCAAAGACATGGGGCTTCCGCTGAAGCACCGGATCCGCCTTATTTTTGGAACGGACGAGGAGCGGACAGGGAAGTGCATGCAGAAATATAACGAGCTGGAGCCGGCACCGATTTGCGGTTTTACGCCGGATGCTGATTTTCCGATCGTTCGGGCCGAGAAGGGGCAGATCAATACCCGGCTGCTCTTTAAGCCGATCGAGGAGAGCGATTCGTCCGGCTACGAGTACCGGCTGCGGTTGTTCACGGCCGGCGAGGTGGCCAACAGCGTGCCAGAAGGGGCGCGCGCCGAGGTAGCGGGAGATGCAGGCAGCCTAAGTGCGATGCAGAAGGCTTATGAGGACTACTGCGCGTCGGAAGGGCTGAAGGGAAGCTTTGAGATCGATGCGGACGGGCAGACGGCGAGCCTGTCGCTAACCGGTAAGACGGCCCATGGCATGGAGCCGCAGCTCGGCATTAATGCGGGCCTCAAGCTGATCCATTTTCTGAAGGAGTTCTCGTTTCCTTCGGGTGCGGAGCATTATCTCCATACGGTCGATGCGCTGATGTACGGCGATATTCACGGGCGTGCCTTCGGCATTGCAATGGAAGACCAGATCACCGGACCGCTGACGGTCAACACAGGGCTGCTGCAGTATGATCCGGAAGGAGAATCGTATTTTCACATCAACCTGAGATATCCGGTTTGCGGAAATCAAGCGGATATTCTGGAGAACATCGGGGTCCGGGCCTCGGCCTGCGGCCTTGAGATCGAACCGCCGAGCTTGAAGCATCCGCACTGCGTGCCGGACGATCATCCGATGATCGAAGCGCTGCAGCGGGTCTACGAGGCGGAGACGGGGCAGCCGGCCGAGCTGCTGTCCACCGGCGGCGGAACTTATGCGGCGTATATCGCAAACGGCGTCGCTTTTGGCCCGGTATTTCCGGGCATGGCCAATTCGGCACATCAAAGGAACGAACATATCGACATCGATGCACTGATTCGCTCGACGGCAATCTATGCCCGGGCGATGCATGAGCTGGCCAATCTGAACCTATAATCTGCGGCTTAACCAAAATTCTTGTAAAGGAATGTACAGCTGATGGAATTGATATCAGGAACAGGGCAACCGGCGGATGTAACGATCTATCCGGTGTTTGAGGACAGCGAAGGCCAACCCGCCGGGCTCACCCTTCGCGATGGGATGGGCGGCCGCGGCGCCGTCCATTGGTTTTACGGACGGCACGGGGAGCAGGATATTCTCGTCGTCGGTCTGGGCAGCCGGGACAAATTCGGCATGGAGGCGCTGCGGGAAGCCGCCGGCGGAGCGGGCCGCGAAATCCGCAAGGCGTCCTTGAGAACCGCGTCGATCGACGGTACGGCTCTCCGTGTCATTTTCGGGGAAGGCGAATGGCCCGAACAGGCGGCCGTCGCCTGGGTCGAAGGATGGCTTCTGGGCACATATGTGTTTGATAAATATACATCGCGCCACAAGAAGGGGCAGGTGGATTGGATTCGGATCGAGTCCGCCGCCGAGCGGAGCTATGCGGAAGCGGCCTGGCTTGGACGCGCGCGGGCCGAAGCGGTCGCCTTGGCCCGGGACCTGTGCAACGAGGCGCCGAATGATCTTCATCCGGCCAGCTTCGTGCAGCGGATCAAGACGATCTTCGCCGGCCGGAACGTGAATCTTCACGTGTACCAGGGCGAGGAGCTGAAGCAGAGGCAGATGAACGGCCTGCTGGCCGTCGGCAGCGGAAGCAAGCATCCGCCAGCCATGGTGGAGATCGAATACTTCGGCGATTCAAACGCCCCGCATCTTGCGCTGATCGGCAAGGGGATCACGTTTGACATGGGCGGCATGAACCTGAAGGTCGCCCGGGATCTGAGCGAAGCCCGCTTCGACATGGGCGGGGCTGCGGCCGTCATCGGCGCGATGGATCTGCTCACCCGGCTGGAAGTGAAGGCGAGAATCACGGCGCTCATTCCGATCGCGGAAAACGTGCCGGATGGGGACGCCATCCTGCCGTCGCATGTGATCCGCTATCCCAACGGATTGTCCGTGCAGGTGGTCAACACGGACGCCGAAGGAAGGCTGATCCTGGCCGACGCCATCCTGCACGCCGCCCGGAACGGAGCCGAGCGGATCATCGACATTGCGACGCTGACCGGTGCGGTGGGACACGCATTGGGGCTGCGGGTGGCCGGCATCTGGGGCGACGCCGGGTTTGCCGAGCAGCTGATGCGGATCGGCAGCAAGAACGGCGACCCGATCTGGCGCCTGCCGCTCGTCGATGAGGACGAGGAGCTCCTGGGCAGCCCGTACGCCGACCTGGCCAACCTGGCATCGAGCCCTTACGGGGGAGCTAACATGGCGGCCTTGTTCCTGCGGCGGTTTGTGCCTTCTAAGGCGCGCTGGTGCCATATCGACATGGCCAATACGTCCCAGGTCCCGGCGGACCGGGGATATAAAGCTGCCGGGGCTACCGGTTACGGAGTCCGGCTGCTGGCCGATTTTGTGACGGAACAGGCCAATTCTGGAAATGGAGGCACTGCGGAGTGAAGCTGGAAGTGATCGCAACCAATTTGTACGACGCGCTCATCGCCGAGAATGCGGGAGCGGACCGCCTGGAGCTGGTGACGGGCATTATGGAAGGCGGATTGACGCCGGGGCCGGGCATGATCCGCAAGGTCGTCGGCTTGATGAGCATTCCGGTCCATGTCATGGTCCGGCCGCACAGCCAGTCGTTCGTCTACGACCAATACGACCTGCTGACGATGCGTGAGGATATCGCCTTTATCAAAGAGTGCGGGGCGGCGGGAATCGTGCTTGGAACGCTGAAACCGGACCGCACGGTGGATACCGAAGCGCTGGAAATGCTGCTGAAGGAGGCCGACGGTCTGAACGTAACGTTCCACCGGGCCTTCGACGAAATCGACGATCAGCTCGGCGCGCTCCGGACGTTGTCGGCATATCCACAGATTAACCGGATTCTGACTTCCGGAGGGCCGCGGCCCGCGCCGGAGTCGACGGACCGCATCCAAGCACTGGTCGAGGCATCGGCCGGAACCGGCATCCGTATCTTGGCTGGATACGGTTTGACCGTACCTGGGCTATCGGAGTTCGTCCAAAAGACGGGCGTGCCTGAGGTCCATTTCGGCTCGGCGCTGAGAGCGGAAGGGAATTACCTGCTGCCGCTCGATTCCGAACGGGTGAAGGCGGCGGCGCAGACGGTGAAATCCATCGCAAAGTCAGCAGGGTAACAACAAAATACTCGATTACTGTGGTGAAATCATTGGACAAACAACCTAAGATGATCGTCGGGGTTGATCTCGGCGGAACGAAAATCGCAACAGGGCTTTTGGACGCCAGCGGACGGATGCTGGCCCGGAGCCAGAAGGCGACCGCAGGGCTGAAAAGCTCGGAAGAGGTCATTCAGTCGATCGTAGATACGATAACGGAAGTGAGTGGAGAATACGAAATCGCCGGTGTCGGCTTGGCCTCACCAGGGGCGGTCGACACCCGCCGGGGAATCATCCGCAACGGGGTGAACCTGCCCGGATGGAACGGCATTTCGCTGCAGGCGGAGCTGGAGAAGCGGCTGCAGGTGCCGGCCAAGCTGATCAATGACGCGAACGCGGCGGCATGGGGAGAATACGTGTACGGTGCAGGACGCGGGGCACAGAGCATGGTTTACGTCACCCTGAGCACCGGCATCGGCTCGGGCCTGGTTCTTGACGGGAAGCTGTACCTGGGGACAAGCTCCTTCGCTGGCGAGCTCGGCCATACGGTGGTCGACCCGAACGGGGCGTTGTGCGGCTGCGGTCAGCGGGGCTGCTGGGAGACCTATGCTTCGGGGACGGCCATCGCCCGCCAGGCATCCGAGGCGGCTGCAGCGGCGGCGGAAGGCATGACGCAGATGACCGCGCTGGCTGAAGCGGAAGGTGTGCCGCTGAGCGCCAAGCATGTGTTTCAAGCCGCGGCGATGAACGACAAGCTGGCCCAAGAGACGCTGGAGCAGGTTATACATTACACGGGCCTTGGACTGATGAATATCATTCACAGCTTCAATCCGGATTGCATCGTCATTGGCGGCGGCGTCAGCCGCGCCGGGGCTGCCTTCTTCGAGCCGCTCCACGGGAAGACCGGTGAGCTGGTCATGGAGCCTTATCGGGGCACTTATGCCATCAAGCCCGCTGAGCTCAAAGACGATGTGGGCATTATCGGGGCTGCAGCGCTGTTCGTGGAATAGACGGCTCAAAAATTAGCCGCTATCTTATGGATTATGCGTGCATTTTAAAGAGGCAGCATGGATATGAATTAAAAGGGAAGGGCAAATCCATACATGTTATGGATTTGCCCTTTTTTTGAAGAGAGTCAGAAAGTATAAGTTTCAGAGCTTCGCTTCCTGATTTCGCAAGAAAAACTTCCTTTAGACGCGGTCTGGCTTCTTTGAAGGTACGTCGATAGACGTTTTTCTTATGTAGCTGCTGAGTTTTGAAGAGGGTGCGTCGAACCTAATTGGAAGTTAGTTTTGCAATTTTACATCAATTTAATGATTGAATGTTTCAATGTATTGCAATATAATGCCAATAGAAACAACCGCAATACTACCAATACCAATATGATGAGATCGGGGTGGATATTCATTGGCACAGACTCAAGGCGTACTGACGTATCCAGAGATCGGCGGACAATCCGACGCGCTGGCGGCTGCCTGGAAGCAGCTAGAGGCGCAGCAGGAATGGATCTCCCAGTTTATCGGCAATTCTTCGTTTGATGAAGTGATTTTTATCGGGTCGGGGACTTCCTATTATTTGGCGCAGACCGCCGCATCCACGTTCCGCAAATGGACGGGGCGCAGCGGTGCGGCCTATCCGTCATCCGAAATCTTCTTGTTCCGGGAGCAGGCGGTTCCGCCCGGAAAACGTGTGCTGCTCGTCGGGATTTCCCGTTCGGGAGAGTCGACGGAGGTTATTCTCGCACTGGAATCGGTGAAGGATTTGCCGGATTGGACGATCTGCAGCATCACCTGTGATGAGGAAAGCACCATGGCGAAGCTCGCTCCATACTTACTGTCACCGCTCGGCAAGGAGAAAAGCACCGTCATGACGAAATCTTTTAGCAGCATGACTTTTATGCTCCAAGCGGCGATGGCTCGCGCTGCCGGCAAGACGGAGCAGCTCAAGGAACTTCAGGAAGCCGTGGAACTCAGCGCAGGCGTGGTATCCAAGGCGGACGAAACCGCCAAGGAACTGATTTCCGGCCATCCGGAGCTGAACAAATTCATATATTTGGGCATGGGATCCTATTACGGGCTGGCGCAGGAAGCCTGCCTGAAGATCAAGGAAATGTCCTGCGTATGGACGGAAAGCTTCGGCACGATGGAATTCCGGCACGGACCGAAATCGGTCGTCGAGCCGGGAACGATGGTCTGCCTGCTGCTGTCGGAAACGGCAAGGGACTATGAAATCAAGGTAGCGCAGGAGATGAAAGAATACGGCGCGTATGTTGTCATCATTACCGCGGACAAGGGCGGAGACACCGGCTTTGCCGATCTCGTGTTCGAGACCGGAGGCCGGGCACTGTCCGATGAGGCGAGAGCGGTGCTGTACATGCCGCTGGTTCAATATATCGGGTATTACACCGCACTGCGGGAGGGGAGAAATCCGGACAGCCCGCGGAATTTGACCCAGGTGGTCAAAATTTAAACCATAAGGAGAGAATCGCTTTGAGTGAACGAAATGGATCGAAAGAAGAACGCCGGGAACAGATATTGGACTACATCCTGCAGCACGGCTCTATTTCCCTTCAGGAGGTGACGGCCCGCTTCAAATGCTCTGAGGCTACGGCACGCCGGGATCTGGAAGCGCTTGAGAAATCGGGACGGGTCATCCGCACGATGGGCGGAGGTGCCAAATCCGCGGGAATCACCGCCGGAAGGGAAATTCCATTTCACGAGAAGCAGAACAAGCTGTACCAGGAAAAGGAAAAAATCGCCGCTATGGCGGCTTCCCTCGTGCAAGAGGGGGACGTGGTCGGCCTGACGGGCGGGACCACGACGTATCTCATTGCGAGGGCACTCAAGAACCGCCGCAATATTACGGTGGTGACCAATGCCGTCAATATTGCGATGGAGCTGTCGGAGAACGAAGACCTTCAGGTCGTGCTGACCGGCGGCATGCTGCGCAGCAAAAACTTCGAGCTGTGCGGACCGCTTGCCGAGCGGACGCTGGAGGCGATCAACATTCACACAATGTTTATGGGGATCGACGGTTTTTCGGCGGAACAGGGGGCCAGCACTTATTCCGAGCTTGAAGCGAATACGGCGATGATCATGATGAAGCGCACCAACCGCACCATCGCCGTATTTGACCATACGAAGAACGGCCGCAATTCCCTGTTCCAGGTGGCGCCCGTGGCGGCCCTGCACGGAATCATTACGGATGAGGATCCCGGAGAGGAGCTCCGCAGCCGGTTGAAAGAAGCCGGGGTGCAGGTGCATGTCGCGCAATAACATTCTGTGAAATAAGGGCAGGTGCTCAGCATGGAAGTGTTTGCGGGAGTCGATGTCGGCGGAACGAATATCGTATGCGGTCTGGTAACTTCCGCCGGACAAGTGGTTCATAAGCTGAAGCGGCCGACGGAAGCCGGACGCGGTCCGGATGCGGTACTGGAGCGAATCGCCGCAATGATCGAGGAAGCGGTTGCCTCGTACCGCGGGGAAGACGGACAGCCTGTAACGCTCGCGGCAGCGGGGATCGGACTGCCCGGGCTGGTCGATCCCGAGGAAGGCATTGCCAAGTTCGCAGGCAACCTCGGCTGGCGCGACCTTCCGGCCGCCAGCCGCCTGAAGGCCAGGCTGCAGCTGCCGGTATTTATTGATAACGATGTCAGAACGTATGTGTTTGGCGAGGCGCTGTATGGAGCCGGTGCAGGCACAGGCCACGTCATCGGCGTGACGATCGGGACGGGCATTGCCTCGGCCATGGTGAATGAGGGGAGCCTGTTCTACGGCTTCCGCCATATGTCCGGTGAGCTGGGGCATATCGTTATGGAGGGGCTCAGCGATCCGTGTCCATGCGGCTTGACGGGCTGCCTGGAGACTTACGCCTCCGCCTCCGGTATGGTGCGGCAGGCCCGGAAAGCGATAGAGTCCGGTGAGCCGACGGTGCTCCGCAGCTGGTTTCCGGGTGAACGCCTCGCGGAGCTGACGGCGGCGGATTTGTCGCGGGCGTACGATCAGGGTGATGCGCTGGCCGTTTCCATTCTGGAGCGGGCGGGTTCGTTGCTCGGCCAGGCGCTGTCCTACGCCGTTTCGCTGAACAGCCCGGAGATGATCATTATCGGTGGCGGCGGGGCGCTGGCGGGAGACCGTATTTTGAAGCCGCTGGAGCGGGAGCTGATGAGCCGGATTCTGCCTGATTACCGCGATCGGCTCAAGATCGTTCCCGCCATGCATAACGACGATGCGGGCGTGACCGGGAGCGCTATGTACGCAAAGCATAAATATACCGCATTGAGCGGATTGATACAGGACAGCAAGGCATAACAAACGGGAAGGGGAAAACACCATGTCACTCGTTTCGTCTACGTCTTTACTGCAAGAAGCAAGGGCCAAACATTACGCCATTGGGGCCTTTAACGTGCACACACTGGAAATGCTGCAGGCTGTGGTCGAGGCGGCCGAAGAAGCACAGTCGCCGCTCATTATCCAATCTACGGTCGGGACCGTCAAGCATCTGGGGGCCG
The DNA here is from genome assembly GCF_003386155.1 of Paenibacillus sp. VMFN-D1. NCBI lineage: Bacteria > Bacillati > Bacillota > Bacilli > Caryophanales > Paenibacillaceae > Paenibacillus > Paenibacillus sp. VMFN-D1. The sequence continues at coordinate 602,712 of NZ_QRDU01000002.1, forward strand.
ATTATATCGCTGCTGCCGCACGGGTGGCGGCGGACCGCGCCAGCGTGCCCATCGCACTTCATTTGGATCATTGCAACGAATTTTCCGTCATTATCAGCTGTATCCGGGCGGGCTATACGTCCGTCATGATCGATGCGTCCCATTCCCCATTTGAGGAAAATGTGGCCATGACCCAGAAGGTGGTCGAAGCCGCCAACGCTGTTGGCATCAACGTGGAGGCGGAGCTCGGCAAGGTCGGCGGCGTCGAGGACGACATCGTCGTCGATGAGCGCGACGCCTTGCTCGCTGATCCGAAAGAATGCGCCGAATTCGTGGAGCGCACCGGCGTGCATACGCTCGCCCCTGCAATCGGCACCGCCCACGGCATCTACAAGGGGACGCCGAATATCGATTTCGACCGGATCGGACGCATTGCCGAAGCCGTTGATGTTCCGCTCGTCCTGCATGGAGGCTCCGGCATTCCGGAGGAGCAGGTGAAGCGGGCGGTCAGTCTCGGCATGGCCAAGATGAACGTGGCTACCGAACTGCGCATCCTGTTCTCCGACGCCATCAAGCATGTCTTTGCCGAGAACCCGGATGAGAACGACCCGCGGAAATACATGGTTCCTGCCAAGAAGGCGCTGAAAGCGGCCGTCATTGAGAAAATGCAGCTGTGCGGCTGCGCCGGACGCGCGGGGGACTTTTAAACGCCAAAGCCATTCACAAAATAAATGAAACAAGCCTGCTTAGAGCCCGGGGAACCGGGGAAGCAGGCTTTTTAAATTCATGGGATGTTATAAATCTGAAACGTTGGATTCCGGGTTCCGCAAATAGTCGAGAAACATCCGTTTCAGCAGGTCCAGCTGGACGTCCGCGCTGACGATGGACTCGAACATCACGATGCTGCGCTGCAGCGACAGCTTTTTCGAAAAAATGCCGAACGCATTAACCACGGTCGACAGGGTTTCCTCTATGGGGAGATCGGAGCGGACTGAACCGTCCCGGGTGCAGCTGTCAATGATTTCGGCGAACGCATCGGATACCTTGCGGTGGACGTCGTTGTACTGCTGGATATCCTCCAGCGGCTCGGCCTGCTGGGCGGCATAGCTCTCAAACGCCTCAAGGAACCGGCTCCTGCTGCTCAATTCCGGCAGTTGGAGATTCAGGAAATGATCCAGCAGCGCTTCAAGCTTCTCGATGCCTGTCACCGGTGTAGCGGCAATTGCCCGGAACGCCTCTTCCTCCAGGCTGATCAAATGCGTGGCGACCGCCACGATCAGCTTGTCTTTTTTGGGGAAATACCGGAACACCGTAGCAATGCCCACATTATCTTCCGCGGCGATATCCCGCATCGTCGCCTTGTCGATCCCTTTGCGGTTAAAAACCCGCTCCGCTGCCTCGATAATGCTGCTCTCTCTCGCTTTTTTACCTTCCAGCCGTTCCTGTTCCCATCTAGTCTTCGGATCCATAATTGTGCGTCAACTCGCCTTCCGGGTGTAAAGATAAAATCGTAAAAAATGCTATCAAAACCACCCGTAGAAGTCAACGCTGTCCAGGTGCAGAGTCCGGGAATCCATGGGATGACCGTGGGAAAGATTGAATGGAAAAACAAACGGTGATATAATTGGTTTTGTCATGATAGCGTAACTATCACGACCTCTGATTTTACAAGGTCATGCCCGCCCAACATGGGCTGGATGCTGCCTCATTCGTAATCATCTTGGAGCAAATAGGGGAAGGGAGTCTTAATAATATGGGCAGAGTACAGGGGAAAGTAGCGATCGTCACCGGCGCAGCCGGAGGCATGGGCAAGGCGGACGCCGTTCTGTTGGCGCAGGAAGGCGCCAAGGTGGTCGTCACCGACATTCAGGAGGACAAAATCCAGGCTGTCGTGGAAGAGATCAAACAGCAGGGCGGAGAGGCTATTGGCTTCCGTCATAACGTTACCTCCGAGGAGGAGTGGCAGCATATCGTGGACGAAACGGTCAAAGCGTTCGGCACGATCGACGTTCTCGTCAATAACGCCGGCATCTCGCTGGCCAAATCGCTCGTGGAGACGTCCATGCAGGATTGGGACAAGGTCATGTCCATCAACCTGACAGGCAGCTTTCTCGGTTTGAAATACGTGGTACCGGTGATGCAGCGCGGGGGCGGAGGCTCCATCATCAACATTTCTTCGATTGCCGGGCTCACGGGAAGCAACGGAGCAGGACCTTACACCGCAAGCAAGGGCGCTGTCCGGATGCTGACGAAGGCGGTGGCTGTGGATTACGGCAAGGACAATATCCGCTGTAATTCGATCCATCCGGGTTACATTGAAACACCGATGACCGAAGGATTGTTTGCCAACGACCAGATGACGGGCTGGTTCCGCTCCAAAACGCCGCTGCCTCGCTTGGGCAAACCGGAGAACATTGCGGCCGGCGTGCTGTTCCTGGCATCCGACGAATCCTCTTTTATTACCGGAGCCGAGCTGGCCATCGACGGCGGCGTATCCGCGACCTGATTTTTGATTCGGCGAATCCATAGGCATGGGAAGCATAAAAGCCTTCCGGGTTACACCCGAGGGCTTTTTTTCTTATTTGGCCCGCAACCTTCGGAGGCCTCCTGACGTTAGATAGGAAAATATAAAATATTTTCCATTTCTGAGGAGGAATGAAGTATGCGCACTTGGGGGTCATGGCTTGCCGCATTCATGTTTGTCATTCTGTTGGTAACCGGCTGCTCGTCCGGGAGTTCAAAGGACAGCGCCAGCAGCGCCGGCGGGACCGTGGAAAGCTCCGCCGTATCAGACCATGCGGCGAACACCGCAGCGGATCAGGACCAGCAAGCATCTACATCTACGGCATCAACGGCTGATGAGAAGTCATCGCAGGCGGCGGAGTCGGCGCAGCAGTCCGGTGCCGTTAAGGCTTCCGAGGCAGACACTGCGCCTGAAGCCGGGTTCACCGCTCAAGACTTGGCCGGCGGGTTAAACAAGAAGCTCATCTATAAGGCGCATCTGGTAATGGAGATTCAGGACTATGCCAAGGCGCAGACCGAAGTGAGAAATATGGTGACGCTGTCGGGCGGTTATATCGTTAATTTTTCCGAAACGGATTCAGCCAGCGAGCGTGGCGGCACCTTTATCCTCAAGGTTCCTGCATCGGGCTTCTCGTCCTTTTTGAATCGGCTCGAGCAGATCAAGCATGATTCGCTTCAGCGCAGCATTGAGGGCCAGGATGTGTCCGAGGAATACGTGGATCTGCAGGCGAGATTGAAGGCTAAGCAGGTGATGGAGGAGCAGTATATCGCTTTTATGAAAAAGGCGACAAAGACCAGCGACCTCGTGGCGTTTGCCAAAGAGCTGGAGAGGGTTCAGGAAGAAATCGAGCAGATCAAGGGCCGCATGCGCTATATCGATCAGAATGTGGCTTATTCCACGGTGGAGCTGCGCATTTACCAGCCGGAGAAGACGCTGCCCAAAGCCGAGCCCGATCGCCAGCAGGCTCCCCTTGGCAAGCGTGCGGGAGATGCTCTGCAGGGAAGCATGGACGTGCTGACGCAGATTGTCCAGTGGATCATCGTCATCCTGTCGGGAGCCGTTCCTGTTCTGATTCTTGCTGCGATCGTGCTTCTGATCGTCTGGATGGTCCGCAAAGGCCGGAAGCAGCAGCGGGCTGAAGCCGCCGAGCGGAGGAAGACATGGAAAGAGGAGCGCCATAGACCTGCCGGTCCTATAGACGGTCCTATAGAACAGCAGCAGGAAGAATCGGATCTTACACGGGCGGAACGAAGCGAGCAAGCTCTCAAGCAACCCGATCCCGACTCTGACCCCGATTCCGACCCGCATAAATAAGGCTATCCTATGGATGGAAAGAATGAGCCGGACGCACCTGATTGCGCCCGGTATCTTTTTGGGTATATACCTCTTAATAATGACGCAAGATGAAATCAATTGAATTAACGTAAGCGTTGCACTATGATGAGAAGGAGAGAGCTGTCATGTTGTATACAGCCAATCACACCAACCAAATCGCGGCTTTTACCGGCAAACTGTTAAGGGACAGGTTCGGCAAAGGGCCGGAATCGGTGCACGTCTCCGTGGGGAACTATGCGATCGCACTCCATATCCGCAATTTCATCGGACCGGTCGAGAAGTTCCTGTTAAACCAGGAAGAGGAGAAAGCTTTCCGATATACCCGCGAGCTGCTGATGGAATCTTTGCTTCCTGAATTGAAGGCGTATTTGGAGAAGGAAATGGACATCCGTTTGGAAGAGGTATACTACGACTGGGGATTACATAACGCTTCGGGGATCATTGTCGGACTTAAGGCAGACCAGACCATCGAAGCCGAGGATTATGCGGGTCGTGAAGCGCTACATAACGAAGTTAACCGGATCACCGGTATCGTCCAGAAGGTTCCCAGGAAGGTGTACTCCTGGTGGATGAACCCCAAAACTTTAATTGTCGTCCGGGAAGGAATTCTGATTCTGATCGAGAAGGAATTAATCAGTACCGGTTTTGATGAAGTACTGCGGACAACCAAGAGAAAGCTTGAGAAGCGGTATTTTGAGGAAGAAACCCAACTGGGGGGAATTTTGGGCCGGACCCTGGCCGATTTTTACGTGGACTGGGATTTTGATAGGGATAAAAGCGTGATTGCCTGCACATTCCAGGATTAGGCGGTCACCAGGCGGTAATGGGTCAGACATGATTGGAACATGAGCTGAACATAAGCCAAAGAAGGAGCTGGAGCGCTCTTTCTTTGGCTTTTTTTCATGGTAGGAGGTTTAAAGATGAAGAGCAATTATGACATTTTATGTGTGGAGGACGACGGAATTAATATGTCTCTCATGCGGCATATTTTCAAAAAAATTCCTAACGCCACCATGTGGGAGGCCTGTACAGGGGAGGAAGCGGTAGAGATCGCCACGGCCAGATGCCCCGATCTGATCATCATGGACATCCAGCTGCCCGGAATGAGCGGATACGATGCTCTAGCTCGCCTCCAGGCCAATGAGAAGACAAAGGCAATCCCGGTGGTGGCCGTAAGCTCTTATGCGATGGCGTCGGATATCGCCAAGGGGAGACAGGCAGGTTTTATCGAATACATTACGAAGCCATTCTATATTAAGCACTTTATTCAGGTGATTGATTCCATTCTCCGGCGGCTGCCATTTTGAAAATATCACATAACTTTGCATCGGATGTGGCATATTACGTTATAGCTTTTAGTGCCTATAATCCAATGCAGGGGGAAATTTCAAGATGAAGCGTTTTGCGTTTGCTGCGGTTGCCGCACTGTTACTGTGCTGCGGATTTTTCCAGGAGACAGCGGCTGCGGACAGCCCTTATCATTTTGGCTTTAAGAAAAGCAGGAACGGTCAGCTTCCTTCCATCAACGAAGAAGGCTTTAAAGACATTCTGCAGAAGAACGGCGCGATTTTCCTGGGGGATACAACCCAGAAGGAGCTGTATTTGACGTTTGACAACGGGTATGAAAACGGGTTCACGCCTAGAATACTGGATGTTTTGAAAGAAAAGAAAGTGCCGGCGATCTTTTTCCTGACGGGACATTATGTAAAGGACAAGCCGGAGCTCGTAACCCGGATGGTCACCGAGGGCCATCTGGTGGGCAATCATTCCTGGACGCATCCGGATATGACCCAGATTTCCAACGCGCAGCTCAAGGAAGAGCTGGATAAGGTCAAGCAGAGCGTAACCGGGACGACCCGCCAGAAGGAGATGGCATACGTGCGTCCTCCCCGGGGGATTTTCAGCGACCGCACGCTTGCGGCATCACGCGCTGAAGGCTATACGACGGTATTCTGGTCCGTAGCGTACAAGGACTGGGACGTGAACGATCAGAAGGGGGCTGACTATGCCTACCGTCAAGTGATGGCGCAGCTGCATCCGGGGGCGGTCATTCTGCTGCACTCCATTTCGAAGGATAACACGGAGGCGCTGGCCCGGATCATCGACGATGCCCGTAAGCAGGGCTATGAGTTCAAAAGCTTGGACCAACTGAAGCGGCCAACTTACTAATCGGAATAGGATGACGCCAGGCCAATGGGGCTTGGCGTTTTTTTGTGCTTTACGGCAGCCATAATGGAAAATATTTGTATGAAATTGTTGATAATGCCCGAATATATGAAACTTTCCTCCCTGATTTCGCGTCTATTCTACGTGGGAATTAGGACCCGAGTTCATGAGATGGGGGAAGTAACCATGGAGCAAGCATCGCTGCCCAAACGTTCAAGCGTAAGAAACCAACGGTCCGCTCCAAAAGGGACAAAGAAAAGGAAAAAGAAAAAGGGAGGTTTCCTGCGATTCAGCATACGCTTGTTCTGGAGCCTGGTTCTGGTCGGTGCCGCGGCAGCCGTATGGTTGTTCCTGACGGTATCCGGCAATCATTTTCGTTACCTGATAGCGGATACGCTCATAACGACACAGCATCGCTATTTGGCGAAATATATTATTGGACAGGACGAGCTGAACAAGCGCGTAGGTGAATACAACAAGCGGTTTGAAGCCATGGGCGTCGAAAAAGATACGCACCAAATCAAGCTGCCGGTGCAAACCCAGACAGCTTCCGCCGAAGCCGGCAAGGAGACGGAGAAGCCGCCCCTTGTGGAGATTGAGGAAGTTTCGGGTAAAGGGTATCACGGGTATGTAATGACCGTTCACGATCCGAAAAAAATCCGTCTGGGCGTTCCCGCAAAGCGCGGCAAAGGCGAGAAGGTCTCCAGCATGGTCAAGCGCTACGGCGCGATCGCCGGCGTGAACGGAGGCGGATTCGCCGACCCGAACTGGAAAGGGAACGGCTTTAAGCCGATCGGCATCGTCATATCGCAGGGGAAGCTGTATTACAACGGATTGGGAAAAAATGCGACCACCCAGGTGGTAGGCATTGACCGGGACGGCAAAATGATCGCCGGCAACTATTCGCTGAAGGAATTGGACCGGATGGGGGTTCAGGAAGCGGTGACGTTTCAGCCGCGGATCATCGTTAACGGCAAAGGGCTCATAAAGAATGCCGCCGAAGGCTGGGGCATCGCGCCGCGGACCGCCATGGGCCAGCGTGAGGACGGGGCCATCCTGTTTGTCGTCATTGACGGAAGACAGCCGACGTACAGCGTCGGAGCCAATTTATACGATGTTCAGCAGATCATGCTGAAGCACGGGGCGGTGATCGCTGCCAATCTGGACGGAGGATCCTCCACCGTCCTTGTCAAAGATAATGAAATTGTGAACAAACCGTCATCGGAATACGGGGAACGGTATTTGCCTACCGCGTTTCTGGTGTTTGAACACCCCGAGCAGGCGGACATCCCGAATATATGGGCGGGCCTCAATCCGAGGGACATCGACCCTTCGAAGAAGTAAGAATCGTTTATATGTAAAAGAAAAAAAGCCTGAAAATCAGGCTTTTTTGGAATAAATGATTCCGATCGTTTTGGCACCGCAGTGGGAGCTAATGACACAGCCGGCATCCGAGAGGGCAACCTCGCGGGCGCCGGTTTTTTGTTCCAGCAGCCTTTTGATCGCTTCCGCGTCCTCAGCCGCCATGGAATGAGTGACGAAGATGAGATCGTTGTCCATCTCGTCCTTCTTGTCCAGCGCATTGTTGACCATCTGCTCCAGCGCCTTTTCCCGCTTACCGCGGACCTTGTAAGCCGGAGTCATCTTGCCGTCGATCACTTTGATGACCGGCCGGATCTTGAGCAGGCTGCTCATGAGGTTCTGCATGCCTGAGCAGCGTCCGCCCTTGTACAGGTATTCCAGCGAATCAATGACGAATTCGGTCTCTACGAGCGGCTTAACGGTCTCCACGATGCCGGCGATTTCACGGGTGCTTTTCCCCTGTTCTGCCGCGGCCACCGCTTTCATGACCAGCAGGCCGATGCCGGTGGTCAGATTCCGTGAATCCACGACCGTGATTCGTCCCTCCGGAAACTCCTCACCAGCGATCAGCGCGTTCTGATAAGTCGAGGATAGCTCGGACGACAGGCTGATATAAACGATATCCCGTCCTTCTTCCACAAACGGGGTGAACGCCGCGATAAAATCGGACGGAGACGGAGCGGCCGTCTTGGGAAGGCTGCCCGTCTGCTCCACCTTGGCATACAATTCGGGTGTCGTTAAGTCGACGCCGTCCCTGTAATTCTGGTCCCCGAACGTAACGTACAGTGGAATAATGCCGATGTCATGGGCTTTGATCCAATCGTGAGGAAGGTCGCATGTGCTGTCGGCAAATATTTTGACTTGAGACATAAGATCACCTTTTTCTTCTAATAGACTGCTGAACTGCGGGTAAAGACCGCTAGCCTGCGGCAGAAGCCATGAAGTATATAAAGAACAAGCCGATACTGAGCACAATGACGGCATTCAAAATTAGCCCGATGATGGCAAAGATCTTTTTACGGTTCTTGATGGCCGTCCCCACAATGCCCAGAATCGTTCCGACCACGTTGATGACAACCAGTGCGATCATCAGCAGACCGACAACACCGAGGCCAAGGACCGCATTGGAATTCGGACCGTCCAGCATGCCTTCTTCAAGATAAGGAGCCATAATGGCGCCTGCTGCCGCGGCACTGATGATATAACCCAGCAAACTGACCAGGCCCATGACAAAGGATGCGATGCCGGGCCCGGAATGCTTCAGCGCAGCAGGGGGAACGAACTGAGCATGGGGCGAATGGGGTCCCGGGTTCTGCTGGAATCCGTCCGGCTGGTGCGGAGGCTGGTTTGAATCCATGAAATCACTCTCTCCTTCGAATCGATAGATATGCTTCTTACTTTTCCATAAGATCCCGTAAAAATCAAGCTGATTTGGGCAGTCTTGAGCCATGGTGGTGGAAAAGGCGGCGTCTGATCGGTTAAAATAGTTAACAGTTTGTTAGTAGATTAGGAACATCCAAAGGAGTTGTCGATGTGCAGCGCAAATTTATATTGACCGGCGCCTTGATGGCGATGCTGTCCGTGGTGATCGGAGCATTCGGAGCCCACATGCTGGAACCTATCGTCGGAGAGTCGGCGATGAAGGTTTATGAAACCGGGGTTCAATATCATATGGCGCACGCCTTGGGGATCATACTGATCGGGGTCGTTGCGGGACTGTGGGGAGATTCGCGCAAGCTGGCCTGGGCGGGATGGCTGCTGCTGGCCGGGATCATTCTGTTTTCCGGAAGTCTGTATGTTCTCGCCATCTCGGGGATCAAAGTGCTTGGCGCTATTACGCCGCTTGGAGGCGTTGCCTTCATCATCGGCTGGATCTGCCTGATTGCGGAAGCCGCATCGCGCAGACGAGCCTGACCCTCCATATCGGAGGGGAACAGAAGAAAGCCCGTCTTCGGCTTAGTGAGCCGGGACGGGCTTGTTTTAGTGTTATAAGCTTCGGAGAAACGTCATTCTTATCCTACTAGATGACCTCGTCCACTTCGTTCAGCTTAAAGGTATAAACCTGTTTCTCATCCACGTGATATACGTTCAGCATCTGGTGTTCCTCATCATAATTCAGGATCCGGCACGGCATATGAATGTGCTGCCCGCTCCGGTTGGCCGTCAGCCGGATCAGCCGGTTGTCACGGATGTATACCTGAATCCAATCATAAATGTCCGAACCGCCATGCACCGGGTTTCGGGGCGGCTGGCTTTTTGCATTTTTCCCCACGGCCGCTGTACGCAGTTCCGCTTCCTTGATCGGAGCAGGGGGAACGGACGGTTGGGAAGGCTCTTCTTTGGAAAGGAGAGATTTGCGCTTGTCCTGAAGCATCGATTCAATCATCCGCCCCAGTTCAATTCCCGATTTGATGCGAAAATCCGCAATATGCCCGTTGCCGTTCAGCATGCCGAGGAGTTCTTGAAGCGCCAGGGCATTAGAGGGACTTTTCACTAAGATGTCGACGTTGAATAAAAAACCCGATTCGTCATTGGATTGATTGTTGTCCATGGATCCCCCAAACTATACGTTCAAATTAAATATGAAAGTGACTAAATAATATCATGAATGTGAATAGAATCATAGTCCTAATGTCGGAGTGGATAGCAACTTTCTTCCTATTTATTTCGGCGCATTTTGGTTATGGACGTCCGCACAGTCACCCCTTCCCCAGGGCGAATACAATGATGCTGGATGGATATCACGCCTGGGGAGGTGTACAGCTGAATGGTGACTATGGTGCCGATTACCGTCGGGGGCCACAGCTTTGTCGGGGTAGAGGTCAAGCTGCCCAAGACGACGCTGCTCACGATCAACTCGCCGAAAGGGTACATTATGTGCGGGGCACTGGACGTAGGCCTGCTTAACACGAGACTGGCGGAGCGAAAAATCATTGCGGGCCGTGCCGTCGGCGTCAAAACGCTGCAGGAGCTGCTTGAAGCGCCGCTGGAGTCGGTGACGACCGAGGCCGAGGCGCTCGGAATCGTTCCGGGCATGCCAGGGCATGAAGCTCTGTTAAAAATGGTGTAATGGCCTCACGGCCGCCGACTGGGAAGCAATAAAAAGCCAGCCCGGGCAGGGCTGGCTGAGCCGGTGGCATTTCGGGGCTTGCAGACGCTAGCCCGGAACGCAACCACATCGGCAATGTTTCTTAAGCTTGGAAAAGGGAGGCGAGGTTCTCGGCGAACGGCGCTTTGACGATCCCCTTCTCCGTGATGATGGCTGTTACATATTCGTGAGGCGTGACATCAAACGCCGGATTGTAGACCTTGATGCCTTCGGGAGCGGTTCTCTTCCCGAAGCCCTCGGTGACCTCCTCAGCCGGCCGCTCTTCAATCGGGATGTTGTCCCCTGTAGGGGTATTCAGATCGATCGTCGATAACGGGCAGGCGACGTAGAACGGAATGCCATGGGCCTTGGCCAGCACGGCCAGGCTGTAGGTGCCGATCTTGTTGGCGACGTCGCCGTTGGCGGCCACCCGGTCGGTGCCGACGATCACCGCCTGCACCCATCCCTTGGACATGACCATGCCTGCCATGTTATCGCAGAGCAGCGTCACGTCGATTCCGGCCTGCTGCAGCTCGAAGGCCGTCAGCCGCGCGCCCTGCAGCACAGGGCGCGTCTCATCGGCATACACTTTCAGCTGTATGCCCTGTTCCTGGGCCAAATACATCGGCGCGGTCGCCGTTCCGTATTTGGCCGTAGCCAGCCCGCCCGCATTGCAGTGGGTGAGCACGCCCATGCCGTCCCGGAACAGGGGCAGTGCATTCTCCCCGATGCGGCGGCACACTTCCTCGTCCTCCGCTTGAATCGCGTTGGCCTCGGCGAGCAGGGCCTCGTTCAAGTCGGCAACGCTGCCTCCCCGGCCGGCCAGCTCATGCGCTTTCCCTTTCATCCGGTCCAGCGCCCAGAACAGATTGACCGCCGTCGGCCGCGAGGTGGCCAGATAGGCGCTGACCTTGACGACATAGTCGTCCCAGGCGGCGGGATCGACGCCTCCATACTGGCGCGCCCCGAGCACCACACCGTAAGCGGCGGCGATGCCGATGGCCGGTGCGCCCCGGACTTTCATCGCATGGATGGATTCCCACACTTCTTCCGGCGTGTATAAATCCAGATAGACGATGGCGTCCGGAAGCAGGCGCTGATCCAGCAGGATCAGCTTGTCGCCGTCCCATTGGACGGAAGTTAGCGGTTCGCTGCGTCGTTGTGTTTGTTCTTGGTTGTCATTACTCATTTTACGGCTCCTTTAAGCGGCTCGGCTTCCTTCACCAGCCGGACGATGTCTTCGCCGGATTGGATGGTCCGGTTGAATAGAACGAGCTGTTTGCCGATAGCCAGCGCCGTGCGCTGCGCCTTCTCCCGCAGCTTTACGTCCGCGATCGTATCGATGTCGGCCACATGGGACAAGCCGACGATGCGCCGGATCATTTTGCAGCCGGCGAATCCGCAGGCATCCCGCAGTACTTTGGCCACGTAGGCGTCCTGGTAGCCGGGCGCTTTCGCGAGCGGGTCCCTGGCATCCTCATCCCACAGCTGGCGGAAGCGGATTTCAAATTCGGACCATACGTCCGAAACCATGCGCAGAAGACGCTCTTGATTGCCGAGAACCTCCGACTCTGCGGCATCCCAGCCTGGCCGGGAAGCGTAGTTCAGCAGCAGGTTGCCGATGACGGCGCCGAGGTCGAAGCCCATCGGCCCGTAGTAGGCAAACTCGGGATCGATCACCTTGGTCGATTCCGGTGTGACGAAAATGCTGCCGGTATGCAGATCGCCGTGAACCAGCGCTTCGGTCCGGGTCAGGAAGGCCTCCCGGAGCAGGGCGACTTCCAGATGGAGATGGCCGTTCTCCCGCAGCTCCTTCGCCTCATCCTCCAGATAGTCCGGGTAGTTGTTGTTATCGGAAAACCGGTATGGATCGTCAAAGATCAAATCCTCGGTAATTTTGCACAGATCCGGATTGATAAATTTACGTACCTGTTCTTTCTTTTCCTGCGGGCTCAGGAACAGATCCGAGGTATAGAACAGCGTTCTGGCCGTAAATTCGCCGATATGGCGGGCAAACAACGGATAGGCTTGTCCTTCGATCAGCCCTTTGCGCATAATCGTATGGTCGCTCAGGTCTTCCATGACGGTTATCGCCAGGTCATCGTCGTAGGAGAACACCTGCGGTGCCAGTCCGGGACACAGGCGGTACTGCACCTGAAGGGCCTCGCGTTCAATGCGTGCCCGGTCCAGGGACAACGGCCAGGATTCCCCGACCACCTTCGCATAAGGAAGGGCTTGTTTGACAATGATACTTTTATCGCTGTTCCGATCCGTAATATGGAACACTAAGTTCAGGTTGCCGTCACCGATTTCTTTGCATTCCAGCTGCGCATCGGGTGTGAAATGCCCCGGAATGCCTCGGACGAGAGAAATGGCGTCTTGGACGGTGAGCGGGTGATATGTGGACATGGAAGTCACCTCCGTATAATAAGGAAACGCGAATAAAGCCAACTTGTTCACTTGGTTATAAAACAGTATATCGGATTGCCGACCTCTTTTGAATCTTTTTTTCAGTGAGAGCGTTTGAAAACGAAAGACCCTGCCATTTATGGGCAGTTGTTTCGTGCAGCGGGTTGAAGGGTAAGATAAGGGCAGGGAGGCACGCAGCCCAGATTACTCTCGGAAGAGCCTCCCTATACTTATATGAAAACTCCAGCCGGACTCCGAAGCTGCCGTTGTATTCGGCAATGGAGAGGGAAGGCCATATACTTAAAAAAGGAAGGGATATTCATGGCAAAAACGTCATCCAAATCGAAAACATCCACTTTGGAGCAAATCCTAAACCAACAAGTTGCGAACCTGAACGTCCTGTATGTCAAAATCCATAACTACCATTGGTATGTAAAGGGTGAGCATTTCTTTACCCTCCACGTAAAATTTGAAGAGCTGTACGACGATATTACGCTGAAAATGGACGAAGTGGCTGAACGGCTGCTTACGATTAAAGGAAGCCCTGCTGCGACGATGAAGGAGTATCTGGACATCGCAACCATTCAGGAAGCTTCCGGCAATGAAGACCAGCGCAAAATGGTGCAGACCCTGATCGAGGACTTTGCCACCGTTGCCGAGGAAATGAGCGAAGGAATCAGCCTGGCGGAGGAAGCCGGCGACCATCCGACGGCCGATATGTTTATCAAGATCAAGAGCGATCTCGAGAAGCATATGTGGATGCTCCGTTCTTACCTGGGATAACGGATGCTTCTTTCGCGAAAGCCCGGAAGTGCGCTGGCCGCCAGCGCACTTTTTGTGTCCCGGATCAACCTTTGACGGCATAACGTATAAGACCGCGTTGCCTTTTTGATGAATCAGACATGAATCGGATGTACGGGAAATTGAGAAATGGGATCCGGTCTCTGGCGGCTGTTCCCGGTCATGAATCCGAGCGTCTGCGCGGTTGTCAGGATCCTCCATGCTGCTGTTCCTTGGATGTGGAAATGCAATCCATAACATATCGCAGAATGTTCACGAAATGCCAGCCGGTGATGAGAACGGTAGCTCCGTTGCCGGATGCTGCAGAACTTCCGCGAAACCGTTCGTCATGAACAGCATCCATGGAAAAATTTGATATGGTAAGGAAACAGGCTTGGCTGCAACCGCGGCGAAGCCTGTTTCTGTAATGAAACACCAGGTTTACTCCGACGGGCGGTTGATATGATTCGCCATTTATTATAAAATTGTGATAATCATTGAGAATCAATTTAGACTCATTACAAATTGATAATAATGATTGATTGAAATCGGGGAGCGCGTCCCTGTTGAAATAGACTTTCTGATTTCGGCAAAACATTTAACGGAGGGAAAAACGAATATGGCTACTAATTTCACCATTGAAGGACTTAAAGCGACAATCGAGGGCAAGGAAATCCTGAAAGGCATCAACCTGGAAATGAAGGGCGGAGAAATCCACGCCATCATGGGACCTAACGGTACCGGTAAAAGTACACTTGCTTCCGCTTTGATGGGACATCCTAAATACGAAGTAACGGACGGCAGCGTAACCCTGAACGGCGAAGACGTTCTGGAAATGGGCGTTGACGAGCGTGCGCGGGCCGGCCTGTTCCTGGCTATGCAGTACCCGAGCGAAATTACGGGCGTGACCAATTCCGACTTCCTTCGCAGTGCCATCAATGCACGCCGTGAAGAGGGCAATGAAATTTCGCTGATTCGTTTCATCCGTCAAATGGAAGCGAAGATGAAAGAACTGGATATGAACCCTGAGTTTGCGCATCGTTATTTGAACGAAGGCTTCTCCGGCGGTGAGAAGAAGCGGAACGAAATTTTGCAAATGATGATGATCGAACCAAGCATCGTCATCCTGGACGAAATCGACTCCGGTCTGGATATCGACGCTTTGAAAATTGTTGCCAGCGGTGTAAACGCGATGCGCAGCGACGACCGCGGTTTCTTGATTATTACCCACTATCAGCGCCTGCTTAACTACGTGAAGCCTGATTTTGTACATGTTATGATGCAGGGCCGCATCGTGAAATCCGGTGGTCCTGAACTGGCGGAGCGCCTGGAAGCGGAAGGTTACGATTGGGTGAAGGAAGAGCTCGGCATCGAAGACGAAACTGTAGGTCAAGAAGCGTAAAGATAACGGAAGGAGGAGAACGAAGATGACAACACAAACCATTCTTCCGGTTAACGCTGAAGGCCTGAGCGCGCTGTCGAAGGGCAGCAACGAGCCGGCCTGGCTCACGGAAAATCGTCTGAAAGCATTGGAACTCGCGGCAACCCTCGAGCTGCCGAAACTCGAAAAAACGAGAATCGAACGCTGGGACATTCAAAACTACGGAAGCTTCAAATCGGTAAGCCCGATTGCATCCCTGGCTGAAGCTCCTGAATCGATTCGGGAACTGATCAAGGACCAGGAAGCGGGCAACCTGATTATCCAGCGCAATTCCGGAACCGTGTATACGAAGCTGTCCCCTGAGCTGGCTGCTCAAGGCGTCATTTTCACCGATCTGGCGACGGCCGTAAAGGAGCACGAGGATCTCGTTAAGGCTCACCTGCACACGGCTGTTACCGCGGATGAGAGCTCCGTAGCCGCACTGCATGCCGCATTGTGGAACGGCGGGGTGTTCCTGTATGTTCCAAAAAATGTGGAGGTATCCGTACCGCTGCAGGCCGTTCTGCTGACAGACGACGAGGAAGCGACCTTTGCCCCTCATATTCTGGTCATTGCCGATACGAACAGTTCTGTAACCTATGTAGATAACTATGTATCCGGTACATCCGGTAAACCGGTCACTCATAACGGCGCCGTTGAGGTATTCGCCAAATCGGGAGCGAAAGTCCGGTTTGCGACCATTCATCAAATGGGCACGAACGTGACAGACATCAGCTACCGCCGTGCCGTCATCGAGAACGACGCGTCCATGGAATGGATCGTCGGCGAAATGAACAGCGGCGATACCGCCAGCGATACTTACTCGATTCTGAAAGGAAACGGATCGACGTCCGATTCCAAGATCATCGCCGTCGGATCCGGTTCTCAGAAGCTGAACTACACGACTCGTGCGAACCACTTCGGCAAGAGCTCCGAGAGCCAAATGATTACCCGTGCGGTCATGCGTGAAGAAGCACAGGCCATCATCAACGGCATCACCAAGATCGAGAAGGGCGCGACCAAATCCGACGGACAGCAAACGGAGAAAGTGCTGATGCTGAGTCCGAAAGCACGCGGTGACGCCAACCCGATCCTGCTGATCGACGAGGACGACGTTAAGGCAGGTCATGCTGCATCCGTCGGCCAGGTCAACCCTGAACAAATTTACTACCTGATGTCCCGCGGGATTTCCCGCGAAGTTGCCGAATCCCTGATCATCTATGGATTCCTGGCGCCGGTCGTATCTCAGATTCCGCTTGAAGGCCTGCGCACGCAGCTTCAATCGGTCATCGAAGGGAAGTTGGGACAATGAACCGCGACATTCTCGAGCAGTTTCCCATCCTGAATCAGGAAATAAACGGCCATCCGTTGGTATATCTTGATAATGCGGCGACTTCCCAGAAACCGCTGGCTGTGATCGAGGCTGTCAAACGCTATTACGAGCATGACAACGCCAACGTGCACCGCGGGGTGCATACGCTTGGAAGCCGTGCAACGGATGCTTATGAAGGCGCGCGCGAGAAGGTAGCTAAGTTCATTAATGCGAAGAGCACGAAGGAAATTATTTTTACGCGGGGAACGACGACAGCCCTGAACCTGGTGGCTTCCTCGTTCGGGCGCTCGATTTGCCAGGAAGGCGATGAAATCGTCCTGACCCCGCTGGAACACCACAGTAATCTAATTCCTTGGCAGCAGGTGGCAAAAGCCACCGGCGCCACGTTGAAATATGTTAAACTACAAGAAGACGGTTCAGTCACCTTGGCCGAAGTCGAGAAAGTCGTCACCGAGAAAACCAAGATCATTGCGATGGGCTATGTGTCCAACGTCATGGGCGTGGTTAACCCGGTGAAGGAAGTTGCCGAGCTGGCACACCGCCACGGCGCGTATATGGTTGTGGACGGCGCCCAGAGCACGCCTCACATGAAGATCGATGTTCAGGATCTGGATTGCGACTTCTACGCCTTCTCCGGCCACAAAATGTGCGGTCCTACCGGCATCGGTGTACTGTACGGCAAAAAGGCGCTGCTCGAATCCATGGAACCGGTGGAATTCGGCGGTGAAATGATTGACGATGTCGGACTATACGATTCATCCTGGAAGGAGCTGCCCTGGAAGTTTGAAGGGGGCACCCCGATTATCGCCGGAGCGGTTGGGCTTGCTGCAGCCATCGATTTTCTCGAGGAAATCGGCATGGATCAAATCGAGGAGCATGAGCAGAAGCTCGCGAAGTATGCGATCGAGCGGTTATCGGAAATTGAAGGCCTGAAGCTTTATGGTCCGCGTGTACGTAAAGTGGGCTTGGTCACCTTCAATTTGGGAGATGTGCATCCGCATGATGTGGCTACGGTTCTGGATGCCAGCGGGGTTGCGATCCGCGCAGGCCATCACTGCTGCCAGCCGCTCATGCGTTGGCTTGAAGCCAGTGCCACCGCCCGTGCAAGCTTTTATCTATACAATACCGAACAAGATGTAGATCGTCTGATCAGCGCCTTAATCCAGACAAAGGAGTATTTTGGATGATGGAACTTGACGACTTGTACCGGCGTGTCATAATGGATCATTATAAAAACCCCCGCAACCGGGGCAAATTTGAAAATGAAGCCGTGACGGTGGATCTGAATAACCCGACCTGCGGCGACAAAATTTCGCTTCAACTTATTGTCGATAACGGCATGGTCAAAGATGCCAGATACACAGGCGAGGGCTGCTCCATCAGTATGTCCTCCGCCTCGATGATGACCGAAGCGGTCAAAGGCAAGACGCTCGAGGAAGCGAAGGAAATGGCTTCGCGCTTTTCGTCGCTGATGCAGGGTGAGGACGTTCATTTTGACGATTACGAAGATATCGAAGCCCTGTCCGGAGTTAACAAGTTCCCGGCCCGCATTAAATGCGCAACGCTCGCTTGGAATGCACTGCGGAAAGGTATTGACGAGGAACGCATTAACCACTAACGATAGGGAGGCTGAATACTCATGGCCAAAAAAGCGCCTGAAATAGAAGAGTATAAATACGGATTCCGCGACGAGCATAAAGCGGTATTCCAAACCGGTAAAGGACTTACCCGTGAGATTGTTACCGAAATTTCCAAAATCAAAAACGAGCCGGAATGGATGCTTGAATTCCGTCTGAAATCATTGGAGCAGTTCGAGAAAATGCCAATGCCTCGCTGGGGCGGCGACCTGGATGAACTGGACTTCAACGATATCCAGTACTACGTAAGACCTTCCGAGAAGCAAGGAAAGACGTGGGAAGAAGTACCGGCTGAGATCAAAGAAACCTTTGACAAGCTGGGTATTCCGGAAGCCGAGCAGAAATTCCTGGCCGGTGTATCCGCCCAGTATGAATCCGAAGTTGTGTATCACAACATGCAGAAAGACCTGGAAGACCAAGGGGTAATCTTCATGGATACCGACACGGCGCTGAAAGAGCATCCTGAAATTTTCAGAGAGCACTTTGCGACTGTCGTTCCTCCTACCGATAACAAATTTGCTGCACTGAACAGTGCGGTATGGTCCGGCGGAAGCTTCATTTACGTTCCAAAAGGCGTTAAATGTGAAATCCCGCTGCAGGCTTACTTCCGGATCAATTCGGAGAACATGGGCCAATTCGAACGTACGCTGATCATTGCGGACGAAGACAGCTTCGTGCATTATGTCGAAGGCTGTACTGCTCCAATCTACAGCACGAACTCGCTGCACAGTGCGGTTGTTGAGATCATCTGTAAGAAAAACGCACGCGTGCGTTACACGACGATCCAAAACTGGGCGCCGAACATCTACAACCTCGTTACCAAACGGGCGGTAGCTGAAGAGAACGCCACGATGGAATGGGTAGACGGCAACATCGGCTCCAAGCTGACGATGAAATATCCGGCAGTGCTGCTGAAAGGACGCGGCGCGAAAGGCATGGTGCTGTCCATTGCGGTTGCAGGCAAAGGTCAGCATCAGGATGCAGGCGCCAAGATGATCCACTTGGCTCCGGATACGACATCCACGATCGTATCGAAGTCGATCAGTAAGCACGGCGGCAAGGTCACCTACCGCGGTCTCGCTTCCTTCGGCCGCAACGCGGAAGGCGCGAAAGCCAACATCAAGTGCGATACGCTGATCCTGGATAACGAGTCCACTTCGGATACGATTCCGTACAACGAGATCAAGAACGACAACATCGTTCTGGAGCACGAAGCAACGGTATCCAAGGTATCGGAAGATCAGCTCTTCTACTTGATGAGCCGCGGACTCACTGAAGCCGAGGCGACGCAAATGATCGTTATGGGCTTCATCGAGCCGTTCACGAAGGAGCTCCCAATGGAATACGCGGTCGAAATGAACCGCCTGATCAAGTTCGAGATGGAAGGCTCCATCGGTTAATCGTAAGCAGACAAAGCGTGTTCTGCGCAGCCGTTACGGCGGCTTCGCGGGGCGCGCTTTTTAGATATAAGGAGAAAGTATAAGCTTCTGAGACTACGGCATCCTTTATAACGCAAGAAAGCTTCGGATAAACGGGGCATGTCTTTTATAAAAGTCCGCCGATAGGTATTTTTTTTCGTCACAATCAAAAAGAAGCCCTCAACTGAGGGCTTCTTTTGCATTGAACGGGTTACATATAAATTTGATCGATGGCAATATTCCGGTCAGAGGACAGATCGATGAACCGGTTCTCGGTCTTTACAAGCGGACGGAAGAAATCCGCCGGATTGGTCATGATAATGGTGCCGGTTTCCCCGGAAGTCAGGGTGACCCGTTTGCCGATAAAGTTCGGGAGCATATGGCTGATAAACGCCTGGGTTGCCCGGGGGCTCAGCTTACCGAAGCTGAGGCTGTACAGCTCGCGGAGCACGGTCAGCAGTTCCTGCTTCGTCTGATACACACGGTTCGTTGTCATCGCACTAAACACGTCAGCCACCGCGGTAATCCGAGAAAAAGGATGGACTTCAAGCTCGCCGCACTGGTGGGGATAGCCGCTCCCGTCGTCACGTTCGTGATGCTGCAGCGCGACCAGCGCGGGAATTTCATCGTTGGTGGAGCTTCGGATGATATCGTAACCGTAGACGGTATGACGCTTCATTTCTTCAAATTCTTCCGGTGTAAGCTTGCCGGGTTTGTACAACAGCTCGGCGGGGACGAGGCATTTGCCGATGTCATGCAAAAAACCCGCTTTTCCGGCTGCGTAGGCCTCCTCGGGGGCATACCCGAGCCAGGTAGATATGTAGTAGGAAAGAATGCCGACCTGAACGGAATGTTGGTATGTATATTCGTCTTCCGGATTGATGGACAAGAGGAGGGAGACCACGTCGGTATGGGTGCTGAGCCGGTCCACCAGAGGCTCCATAATGTCATTGACGACGGTCGTGTTGATCCGGCCTGTCGAAAGGGCTTCCAGATACAGCGACTCAAACCCTTCCACCGCTTGTCCAACCTGTTCTTCCACCTTGGAAGCAGGTTGACCGGAAAGGAACGGTGATGAAGCGGTCGGCTCATCCGGCCGGGAGGGGTCAACCTCCACATAAGCGATGCCATGTTGAATCAGCTTGCTGATCTCTTCAAGCTTCAGTTCCTTCCCTTTGTGGAGCACATGAAGCCCGATATCGTTAAACGTATCGGCTTGAAGCCGATCACCGGGCCGTAATTCCGTGACATGAACTCTCAAAACTGATCGTCACCTCATTGTTCAGATTGGAACCTATTGTTTTGAAATCTATATTAGCAAGAAAAATATGGATTATCAACGAACTCTTCTTAGACGGAGGGAGGGAGCGTCGGGTCCCATGGCCCCTTTTGATGTCCCTTCCATTCCGACCCGTCCTCCCAAATTTCCTTCTTCCAAATGGGCACGGACTGCTTGAGCTTCTCAATTGCATACCGGCTCGCTTCATAACAAGCCTCCCGGTGCCCGGTCGATACCGCGATGATGACGCTGATCTCTTTCACATCGACTGTACCGATACGGTGCGAAATCGCACAGCGCGTGCCCGGCCAACGTTCGGCGATTTCACGGCCGATCAATTCAAGCTGCGCCAGTGCCATCGGGATATACGCATCGTACTCCAAGTGAACGGTGCGCTGCTCACCCGTCATTTCCCGGGTTGTCCCGACAAAAGACAGCGTGGCGCCATGGTTGTCGTCCAGCACCTTGGACGTCACCTCATCAACGGACAGCGGCTGATCGGTAATACAGTATAAGCCGTCTGCTGATGCTTCCTGTACTGAGCTACTTCCGTCTCCGCCCGATACGGGTGGAATCAAGGCGACTTCGTCACCTGCCGTAATAAGCGAGTCACCCGGCGCATAATTCTGATTAACGGCAACAAAAGAAACGGAGATCTGCGCGGCAGCCTCCGGGTACAATTCGGTCAGCTTTTGTTTCAAGCCGTCGGCTGTGATGGATTCCCCTTCGACGGACAGAGATAAAACAGAGGTTTGGAGCCGTTCTGCAAGACCGGCAAACAATCGAATATCAAGCTGCATTTCTTTCTCTCCTCGGGCGTGGTAGTTCATGTCTTCAATATACCATATCCACCTTGAAAATGTTATGCTTATCCCTAGGAGCATTTGGGCCTAACAAGGCGAGAACAGTGAAAGGGGAGGTTACCCAATGATGCTGCAGAACCAGGCAAAATCGATTACAATCCTGCATACGAATGATATACACAGCCACTTTGAAACGGTTAGTTCCATTGCAGCCCTGGCTGCCGCCGAACGCGCTCAGGCGGCGGAGAGTCCTCTTTTACTGGTGGATATAGGAGATCATATGGACCGGACGGCCGTCGAAACCGAGGGGACGATGGGCCAGACGAACATCGACATATTGAATTTAACGGGATATGAGGCGGTTACGATCGGGAACAATGAGGGGCTGACATTTACCCCGGACGTGCTGGAACGCCTATATGCGGGCCTGCAGTCCCCGGTTATTTGCTGCAACATCCATGAGCAGCTCAGCTCAGCGCCACCCGCATGGATGAAGAAACGCGTCATTCTGGACAAGGACGGAATCCGGATCGGGCTGACAGGAGCTACGGCCCCGTTCTCCGACTTCTACAAGCTGCTCGGCTGGGATGCCCTGGAGCCGCTGCAAGCGTTGCAGGAGCAGGTGGAGGCGCTGCGTCCGGAGGCCGACATCGTGATCATTTTATCCCACCTCGGGCTGTCTACCGACCGGCTGATGGCAGAACGAATTCCGGGTATCGACCTGATTCTCGGCGGTCACACCCACCATCTGCTGGAAGAGCCGCTGCGGATCGGTGATACGGTGCTGTGCGGAGCGGGAAAGTACGGTCAATACGTCGGTAAGGTCGTCATGACTCAACAGGATGACGGCCGTTTCCGTGTCATCGAGGGAGGATGCCAGCCGGTCGATACCGGCCTTTTGGATGAAACGGTGTCCCGTGCCCTTGGTATTCATCGCGAGCGGGCTGAAGAAGCCCTGAAAGAGCCTGTGGCGGTTACGGACCGGCCGCTGTCCCTGACGCATACAGGAGAGTCGCCGTTCGGCAATTTGCTGGCGCAGTCGGTCCGTCAGTTCACCGGCGCGGAGCTGTCGCTTGTCAACACGGGGCAGCTGCTTGGCGATCTGCCGGAAGGGGAAATTACAGCGGGACTGCTTCACGAGCTCTGCCCATCTCCGATTAACCCCTGCGTGATCAGCCTCAAAGGGGAGCATATCCGGCGAAGCCTGGAGGAGAGCCTCCTGCCGGAATATTGGAGCAAGGAAATCCGGGGATTCGGGTTCCGCGGCAATGTCCTCGGCAATATCGCGGTGGACGGAATTGAAGTCTTGTACGATCCAAGCCGCATCCCTTATGATAGGATTGTTCAAATTTCGCTTCAGGGGGAGCCGCTGCGGGACGACCGGATGTACACTGTTGGGACGTTGGACATGTTTACGTTCGGGACGGGATATGAGCAGATATCTCGGGGGGAAGATCCGAAATACTTGCTTCCCGAGTTTTTGCGGGACCTGCTGAGACTTGAGCTCCAGCGTCCCGGAAGTCTGGATACCTGCGGCAAGCACCGTTGGATCGAGGTTGTTTAAGAAGGACCAGAGGAGGAAGAAATGGATACCATTACTGCAATTATCTTGGGGATTGTGGAGGGGGTTACGGAATTTATTCCGGTCTCTTCAACGGGGCACATGATATTGACGTCCAAGCTCTTGGGCTATGATGAGCAGGACCCCATTATGAAAACCTTTGAAATCGTTATTCAGCTGGGGGCCATTCTGGCGATCGCCCTCGTCTATTGGAGACGGATTCTGGATCTGCTGGGCATCAAGCGGACCATGCCCGAATCCGGAAGCCTGCGGTCCGGGAAGAAACTGAATCTGCTGCATGTTATTATCGGGATCGCCCCTGCACTCATTGTGGCTTTTTTTGCCAGGGACTTTATCAAGAGCCTGTTCAGCGCAAATACGGTCATCTGGGCGCTGATCGTGGGCGGGATCTTCATGATTTTTGCCGAGTGGTTTAACAAGTCCAAAGCCAGAATCACCGCCGAAACGATGGATGACCTGTCGTACAAGCAGGTGCTGTTGATCGGGCTTTATCAAATTTTATCTGTCGTATGGCCGGGATTTTCGCGTTCGGGATCCACGATTTCCGGAGGGATGCTGAGCGGGGCAAGCTACAAGGCGTCGGCCGATTTCTCGTTTCTGATTGCCATTCCGATCATGTGCGCCGCTTCCGGCTATGAGATGCTGGATTCGTACAAGTATATGACCAAGGATACGATTGGCATGTTCGTCATCGGATTTATCGTAGCTTTTGTGGTGGCCTATGTCGTTGTGCTTGCTTTTATGAAATTGATTCAAAAAATTCGTCTGACCCATTTCGCCATTTACCGGTTTGTGCTTGCCGCCGTGTTTTGGCTGTTCGTTATGCGCTGATTCAAGGACAGTAATGTGATCGACTAATTCAGCATAGCGTGGATGGGCTACATAGGATGGCAGGGGGAAACTAGGTAAACGGACCTGGGAAGCAATAACCGGGCGGCCGTGATTTTAGGCAGGAGTGGATCGTGTTGCGTTTGGTACCCGTTCCGATGCTGCAGCAGGGAATGAAAATCGGCAAAAAGATATACAGCGACGAGGGTGTTGTGCTTCTCGCGGAAGGCGTGGAGCTCACCTCCTTGCTGATCAGCCGCCTGCAAAAGCTGGACATCGGTTATATTTATGTGGAAGATCATCTGACGGAAGGCATCGATATCCCCGAAATGCTCCGGGAGGAAACGAGGCGTCAGGCTCTTCAGAAGATTCGCGTCAATTTTCAGCGGTTATCCGAAGCCTCTCCGATTACTGGAGGGTATCACCATCTGGGAAAGCAGTTCTCCAAGGTGATGGAGTCCATTCTTGAGGATGTCAGTTCCCAGGAGGACTGCATGATCATGCTGATGGACATGAACACCGCAGATCATTACTTATATAAGCATTCCTTAAATGTGTGCGTATATTCACTTGTGCTGGGGATTGCGAGCGGTTATACGCAGGACCAGCTGATGGTGCTGGGGCTGGGTTCGCTGCTGCATGACATCGGAAAAACCCAAATTCCCCAAAAAGTGCTGTTCAAGCCGCAAAAGCTGGATGATGAGGAATTCAGACTCATGCAGGCGCATGCCCAAATCGGCTTTAAAATCCTGAAGGACGAGCCGAATATTCCGCTCCTGGCCGCGCACTGCGCCTTTCAGCATCATGAACGGATTAACGGGTCAGGTTATCCGCGCGGCATCAAGGGTGATGATATTCACGAATATGCCCAGTGGGTGGCGCTCGCTGACTCCTACGATGCGATGACCTCGCACAGGGTGTACCGGCCTGCGATGCTTCCGCATCAGGCCGCTGAAGTGCTGTACGGCGGGGCAGGTACCTTGTACGACCAAAAGAAGCTGGAGCTGTTCCGGGATAAGGTGGCGATCTATCCGCCCGGCTTGTCGGTCAAGCTGAGTACCGGGGAGACGGGAGTGGTGTCGAAAATTCACGCCCATATGCCCCATCGTCCCGTGGTCCGCATCTTGCAGGATCCGGAAGGGGTGCCGCTGCAGGCACCTTACGAGGTGGATCTGTCCCAGTCGCTCTCCGTTATTATTGACGGCGTTCTCGGGGATTAGGGAGAGCAGAAATTAGGATTTGTCATGACCGGAAGACCCATAAAGCGAGCGGTATAGGGCGGTAATGGATGCAGTGGAAATTCGATTTCCCTGCTGCCCGCAGGAGCCGCCGGTTTAGGGGTCTTTTTTCTTCTTGTCCCGGCATACCTATTCAGACAGAGAGATTTTTCGCGCTTCATGGTATGATAGAAGGAATGACATATTCTCCTGAGACAACCGGACTGCTCTCGGTCTGGAAAATAATGGTTACACAAAAACCGTGTTTTGGGTTAAATAAAGAAATAAGGTGAGTAAATAATGAATACTGTAAATACCCGGGGAGCACTTGCCCCCTTATCTCCGAGCAACGACCCATGGGATCCGATTGAATCCCTTCGTACATATGGCCGGCATGTGCTGACCAGTGTCGAAATGACAGTGACGCATTTGTGCAATATGCGCTGCGAGCACTGTGCGGTCGGCGATATGCTCGTTATGAAAGAGGCAGAATTTCTTCCGCTGGATTTGATGCTGCGGCGTCTGGACGAGGTAGAGCATCTGCAGACGATCAGCCTGACCGGAGGCGAGCCCTCCTTCCGGGAGAAGACGGTGAAAGAGGTCATCGTCCCTCTGCTCAAATATGCTCAGGACCGGGGAGTCCGCACGCAGATCAACTCCAATTTGACGCTGGATATCAGCAGATATGAAGCGATGCTGCCGTACCTTGACGTGATGCATATTTCGTTCAACTATTTGAACGGAGACGATTTCCATGAGGTGGGCTTCGCCAACAGCAACCATCCGGTTCCGAAGGAAACCGCCTACCGCATGTATGACAAAATGATGGAGAACGCCCTGAAGCTGAGCGAAGCGGGCATGTTCATTTCGGCAGAATCCATGATTAATTACCGGACGCATACAAAGCTTGCAGGAATTCACAAACTAATCGGGGAGATGGGCTGCCGCCGCCATGAAGTGCATCCGATGTATGCCTCCAATTTTGCCACGGAGCTTCCGGTGCTTTCTTTGGAAGAGACGCGCAGAGCGATCCACAGCTTGCTGGATGTTCGCGATTCGCAGATGTGGATGCTGTTCGGAACGCTGCCGTTCTTCGCGTGCAGCGATATTCACGAGGATTTGAAGCTGATCCGGAGGCTTGCGGATGCGCCGAACGTCACCGTGCGCAACGATCCTGACGGCCGCAACCGCGTCAACGTCAATTTGTTCTCGGGCGACGTCTACGTCACCGACTTTTCCGATATCCCGGCGTTCGGTAATATTCAAACCGGCCGCCTAGACGACATCTTTAATGCGTGGCAGACCGGGCATCCGCTGAACAAGACGGTGAACTGCCATTGCGACGCTGTGGGCTGCTGCGGTCCGAATCTGCTCGTGAAGGACATGTATTATAAAGATACCGATTTTACCGTGAAAAAAGCGAACTTATTATAGAAATGGGGCGTTGTCATTGGACGGGGAGTTAGAAATAGGCAAATTGCTTTTAAACCTCTTTTTTGTTCTGCTGCTGGTATTTTTTAACGGCGTGTTTGTGGCCGCTGAATTTTCGCTTGTAAAAATGAGGCAGTCCCGGCTGACGCAGCTGGTCAGCGAAGGCAACCGGCTGGCCGGCTATGCGCTCCGGGTGAACAACAAACTGGACGCTTATTTGTCCGCTACCCAATTCGGCATTACGCTGGCATCTCTCGGTCTCGGCTGGATCGGGGAGCCGGCCATTTCGGAACTACTGGTAGAGCCCTTGATGTATAAAATGGGGGTTACCGACAGAACGCTCATCGCCACCGTATCCGTGGTGCTCGGGTTCTGTGTCATTACTTTCTTACATATCGTGCTTGGGGAACTGGCTCCCAAGTCGCTTGCCATTCAGAAGACGGAAGGGGCCGCCCTGCTGCTGTCCGCCCCGCTGATGGCCTTTTATAAAATATTTTTCCCTTTCATTTGGCTGCTCAACGCTTCCGCCAACGGATTGCTTCGCTTGTTCGGCGTTCATCCGGCCAGCGAAGCAGAAGCTGCGCATTCTGAAGAGGAAATCCGCATATTAATGAATCAGAGCGCCAAAAGCGGGGTCATCGATAAGGACGAGATGAAACTGATGGACAACATCTTCGAGTTCTCCGACCTGCTGGCGCGCGAAATTATGCTCCCACGGACGGATATGGACTGCCTGTACACGACGAATACGCTGGAAGAGAACCTGCAGATCATCAGTGATACGAAGCATTCCCGTTATCCTGTCGCCGTGGAGGACAAGGACCAGATTATCGGATTTGTGCATATTACCGATTTTCTCCTGGCCGACGCCGAGCATCAGAAGGAGCTGACCTCGCTGGTCCGTCCGATTCTGAACGTGCCGGAGTCGATGGAAATCAGCCATGTGCTGCGCCTCATGCAGAAGAAGCATGCCCAGCTGACGCTGGTGGTCGACGAATACGGCGGCACGGCCGGCATGCTGACGGCCGAAGAGATCCTCGAAGAAATCGTCGGGGAGCTCTATGACGAATTTGAGGACGAGCGTCCCGATGTCGAAATCCAGGAGGATGTCATCTCGGTTGACGGGCGGATGCTGATCGAGGATGTCAACGATCTGACTGGCGTCATCATTGAGGATGACGAGGTTGATTCGATCGGCGGCTGGCTGTTCAAGGAGCTGGAAGGCAATCCGGTAAAAGGCAAAAAGGTCCAGGTGAGCAATTTCGTGTTTGAGGTCGAGGAATCGACCAAGCTCCGGATTACCCGGGTTAACATTCACCGCGTTGCCGATACGGAAGTCATCGACGAGGAGGAACAGGAAGGGACGGATAACGGGGATTAAGGAGTGAAGCATGACTGGCAAACAGCTGGTGTTCGTCGGTGTGGGACTGCTCCTGCTGTATTTGCTGTTTACGGCAGGCGCCCCATTTGTACTGGCTGCGCTCGTGGCCGTTTCGCTGGAGCCGATCAACCGGATGCTGATCGGGAGGCTGAAATGGAATCGTGTCGCTGCCGCTTCGCTTACATGTACGTTGTTTATGCTCATGATTCTTCTTTTGGTGTACATGCTGGGTTTTCAGGTTTTCGCCCAGCTGCTGGAATACTGGAAGAATGCGCCGGCATACTTTGCGTCGGCCGACGATTTCGTGCAGACGACACTGATCCAGGCGAGAGGGCTGTTTGACCGGTTTCAGCCGGAGCTGGCCGAGAGCCTGAGGGAAATGCTGACCAATCTGACGTCATACGCCGAGTCGCTCATCAACTCGTTGTCGTCAACCTTTTTATCTTTTGCCAAGGGCATCCCGGGCACGTTTGTGTTTTTGGTGGTTTTCTTTGTCGCTGTCTATCTGTTCAGCTTTGGACTGGAGACGATCAAGGCAGGGATTCTATCCCTGTTCGAGGAGGAGACCCAAGACCAGATCAACGAGGTGCTGCACAGCCTGAAGCGGTCCATCTTCGGCTTTATTCAGGCCCAGATGATCCTGAGCGCTTTTACCTATGTATTGACGCTCACGGGGCTGCTTATCCTCGACATTCATTACCCGCTGGCGATCGCCCTGCTGATCATGGTCGTCGATATTTTGCCGATTCTGGGGGTCGGCTCGGTGCTGATTCCCTGGGCGGTATACCTGTTTATCGTGGGCGACTCTTATACCGGCTTTGGGCTGATGCTCCTGTTTGGGGTCATTACGATTGCCCGCCGGGTGGTCGAGCCCAAAATCATCGGCGATTCGGTCGGCATCGGCGCCCTGTCGGCTCTGGTGAGCATGTATATCGGCTTCAAGCTCGTCGGCGTGATCGGCGTATTTATCGGCCCGCTGGTGGTCATTATTTATTCGGCGGTCCGGAAAGCGGGACTGTTCCAGATCAAGATCAGATTTTAAAAGTTCATCATTGAAGGCTCGCGCTTCATCCAGTGCTTCGACAGGAGCTGCTAGAGTCCTTTGCACTGACCCCTTGGCGGTAAATCGACCGCAAATCAGGGGTCTTTTTGTTGTCCCATGAACTTTTTTGTTCAGATTCCGCGGATGGGTCATATGTTTAATTACGAAGAGTGTCTGATTTTTCGTCTTCTCAAGGGAAATCAGCGACTTTAGTATGGACAACAAAAAGGAGGAGCAAGTGGTGAACTCACAGGTACGAGTGTATAAGCCTTTCATTGGCCCGTTTGATCCGTGCCCGCCGCTGCCTTACAGGACGTACGTCGTCCCGCCCAACCAGTATATCGTGTTCCAACCTCTGGACTGGCCGCAATTCAGCCTCGCCGAGGCGCTGAAGCTGGGAACGCTTTGGCCGAACCTTTACAGCCCTTATGAATCTAAAAGCAAAAGAGTGGAGGAGGTGGGGAGTGATGGAGAACCAGTCTAAACCGGCGGTGGATCAGCGCTACTACGAGCTGCTTGAAAAGCTGCAGATGATCGACTTTGCCTTGGTCGAGCTGAATCTGTTTCTGGACACCCATCCGGACGATTTAAAAAGCATCGAGCAGTACAACCGGCTCGCCCAGGAGCGGATCCCGATCGTCCGGGAGTTTCAGGAATCCTATGGACCGTTGATGCATTTCGGCCATGCCTATTCGAAGTTCCCGTTTGAATGGCCGCAGGCCCCGTGGCCATGGCAGGTGTAACCGGCAAAAGAATCTAAAGGAGGCGAATGTCCCGCATGTGGATATATGAAAAAAAGCTGCAGTATCCGGTCAGGGTCGGCAAGTGTGATCCATATATGGCCCGGTTGCTGCTGGAACAGTACGGCGGTGCCGACGGGGAATTGGCCGCTGCCTTGAGATATTTGAATCAACGGTACACCATCCCGGATAAGGTCATCGGCATTCTCAACGACATCGGCACGGAGGAATTTGCCCATCTGGAAATGATTGCCACCATGGTTTATAAATTGACAAAAGACGCGACGCCGGATCAGCTGAAGGCGGCCGGACTCGCAGATCACTATGTCAATCATGACAAAGCTTTGTTCTACCAAAATGCAGCCGGGGTCCCATGGACGGCGGCGTACATTCAGGCCAAAGGCGATCCGCTCGCCGATTTGTATGAGGACATCGCCGCAGAAGAAAAGGCCAGGGCTACATACCAGTGGCTGATTGACATGACGGATGACGTGGACCTGCAGGACGGATTGAAGTTCCTTCGGGAGCGGGAAATCGTCCATTCGACCCGGTTCCGGGAGGCCGTGGAGATCATTAAAGATGACCGGGGTAAAAAACGCTTCTTCTAAAGGTAACCTTTTTTATGAACGACCGAAGTTTACAAGGCTTGGCACTTCCCTTATCATAGGCTTGTAATTGGGTGATACTGAGTATTGCGCATTAAAGCAGGCAATGAAAGGGAAGATAACCGATGGACAAAGAGAAGACATTGAACAAGCCGCAGGCGATATTGTTCGACATGGACGGCACGCTGTTCAAAACCGAATCGCTGCTGCTGCCGGCCCATCAGCGGTTGTTCGACAAGCTGCGGGAGGAGGGGCTGTATACGGCACCGACGCCCCCGGCGGAACGGATGATGGGCAGTCTCGGGATGCTGCTGGAGGACATTTGGAAAGTGGTCATGCCGGACGGCAGCGAACGTGCCCATGCGCGAGCTAACGAGCTCCTTCTCCAGCTGGAATTGGAGGGGCTCAAGGCAGGGAACACCGAGCTCTATCCCGGCGTGAAGGAAACGCTGGCACGTTTGAAGGAGCAGGGCGTGCGCCTGTATGTCGCAAGCAACGGGCTGGAGCATTACGTAAAGGGGATCGCGGACGCGCACGGTATTCTGAACCTTTTTGACGGCCTGTACAGTGCCGGGGAGCACGGAACCAAATCAAAGGTGCATCTGGTGGAATTACTGCTTCAGCGCGAAGGCGTAAGCACGGCCTGGATGGTGGGCGACCGTTCTTCGGATGTGGAAGCCGGCCGGAAGAACGGCCTCGCCGTCATCGGATGCCAATACGCCGGGTTTGGAAACCCTGATGAACTGGCAGGGTCCGACGTCCTCATCAGCTCGTTTGACGAACTTCTGGGGCTGTATGCCACATCGGTGTAAATCGGCGATGAGCCGCCTAAGAAGGAATAATCATAGCTGCATATAAAGAAAAACAAACCGCGCTAGAGCTGCGGTTTGTTTTCTTTAGTGTCGGCGGTTTCCGTCTTCTGCTTGTAAACCCACAGGGCGTATTCCAACGGTCTGGTGATGGCCGTGCGGTACAGTTCGGGCTCGCCGATCTGGGAGAAGACTTCCCTAGCGGGCTTGGGATTGACTTCGAGCAGGTAAATCCGGCCTTTCCGGTTGATGGCGAGATCGAGCGCCAGCTCGCACAGCGGTCCGTACTGGTGCTCCAGATAGGCGGCGATGTCCACGCCCATCTTGCCTGCCGTTGAGATCACTTCCTGCCGCTGCTCCTCATCCGTGATCCAAGAAGACAGCATTTGATGAGCGGGCACGGCTCTTCCGCCGCCGTGCAGGTTAGAGGTGACGCTTCGCGGCGCCCCCACCCGGCCGGCAATGCCGGTCAGCTGCCAATGCCCCTCCTTGTTTTTCTGCACCAACATGCGGTAGTCATGAACCCGGCCGTCGGGAAGCTCCACGGCGATGCCTTCCTGGATCAAATACCGGTCCTTCATATTCCAGCCGCTCAGGATGGCGCCGAGCCGGGAAGCGTGGATTTTTTGCGGAGAGATGATTTTCCGCTGCTGATTCCGTCCTTGAATGTAGTACTGGGAAGCAGCCTTTAATTTTTCAATCCGTAAAATACCCCGCCCGCCGGTACCGTTGATCGGTTTTAAAAACACGACAGACCTGTTCTTCAGCATTTGGTGGACGTCTGTCAGTCCGTGATACAGGCGCGTTTCCGGCAGAAACTTCCGGAATTCCGCCTTTTTGGACAGCACCTCGTGAATGGTCCATTTGTTGCGGAGCGGTTTGTTCAGAAACAGCATTTTGCTGTACCGGCTCCGGAACTGCAGAAGCTGGGCAAAGCGGGGGCTCTTCTGGATGCGGCACCGGTCGTAAATCATATCCGGGAAGTTTCTCCATCGCCGGGTCCACTTCTTTTGCTTTGCGTCGTATTCCATGGCAAAGATTTTTTTCTTGCTGTCGCTGACGTCCATCGGGGTAAACACAAATACGTCAAGTCCCAGCTTGCCGCCTTCAACGATCATTTTCTGATAGATCGGTTTTTCCTCCAAATGCTTATGCTCGTTCAGATACAGCGTCAAGATGCCTAACACGGGTAGCGGCACAGGGGATCACCTTCTTGGGTCAGAGTAATGGATGCACCATCCGGATCTCCACACGGCCCCTCCATGACCAGGGCAGGCTCTCCGGCAGCCCCCTGGTTGATGGCAACGGCGTGAAGTCCGGCGCGAAAGCACATTTTAACAAAAGGAAGCCGGCTCAGAAGAGCCTCGCATCGCATGGAGCCTAACTGCCGCAGCTGCGAGGCTAAAAGGGAGGTGCCGATCCCTCTTCCGCGGTACAGCGGATGGACGACGACGAGACACCCCTCGGTCCCGTAGCCCGATACAAAGCTGACACCGGCCAGACGTTCCCCGTCTTCGCACCGGACGGTTGCGGCCATAAGCGAGGTTCCCTGCGCAGTGAGCTGCTCCGCCGTCAATCGGGCAAGAAGAATGAACTCCGCGCGCGCCGCCTGATTTCCACCGTGTTCAAACACAAATTTGAGAATTTTGGCGTGCTGGCGTAGCCAATCTTCACGGGTCGGGGTTATCGTTAAGATCTGCACCTGTCAATCACTTCCCTTGCAATTACATTTTAGGTTGATTGGAGAGATATTCGCTGTATTGGAAAATTCGCTTGAGAGACCGCTTCCGGATATGCGGTTCATCGAATTTCATCGGCTTGGCGTTTGCCTCAAAGAACCAGATATTTCCTAACTCGTCAATTCCAAGGTCCATCGACATCTCTCCATGTTCGTAGCCGGAAGCCTTCTCAATCTGGCGGGCGATGATGATCGCCGTCGTTCGGACGCGGTTCAGAATCACGGCCGACATCTCGGATCCGAATACATCGGACAGGAGCTTGCTGGGATCCTCGATCGTACCGCCTCTCGGCACATGGGTCGTAATGCTCTTAGAACCCGCCATTCTGGCTCCCACACCGGTAACGCCCCATAAGCCTTTGTTGTTTTTTTGCAGCAGCGCCCTTAGGTCAAAGTGCCGGTTGTTGACGGATGCGAGCTCGATGCCCTGCTGAATAATGTAGCGTGCGCTGCCGGTTTCGCTTTTGATCCGTGCCCAGAGGCGGTACAGATTCCGTGTTTTGTACGTGGTGCTGGATCGGTGGTGCTGAACTTTGAGCCGGTAGGGAAGCAGTTTGTCCCTCTGGTATCTCAGCATCATAATGCCTTTTCCGGCTTTTCCGCTTTCGGGCTTGAGGTAGAGGCAGGGATAACGCTCAAGCATTTTCTGCAGCGTGGTCACGCTTGTGAAGCGTTTGGTTTTCGGTACCAGATGCTCCGTCGCTTTGGAGCTTCTGAGCCACTCGAACAGATGCCATTTGTTAAAAAAGTGCGGATTGAACAGCGAAATGGATGGATGTTTCATGCATTCCTTGATTTTCTGGCGCACAGCGGGCCGGAGTTCGTCTTCACGCTGCGGAATCCGGTTATAGATGACCTGGGGCAGCGGAAAATACTGCTGTTCCCAGGTCTCCTCCTCATTTAGCGTAAATCCCTTGATCCGATCCTCCGTCAGCTTCAGATCTTTAGCTGTGACTACATAGACAGGAAATCCCATTTTCTGTCCTGTCTTGACAATATCTTCAAAATTCTGTTGATTTCCCCGGAAATAACCGTGGGAATCCGACATGGTCAGGATGGCCACTACGGGTTTGTTGTCGGTATGACTCCGGATGTTCACTCCACATCCCTCCTGCGGAACTTGCTCAAATACAGGCAGTGTTCAAGAATATGCTCCACGGATGCCTTGCCTTCCGCCTTGAGGGAAGGATGGCTGAAAATGGAACGGCCCGGCTTTGCGTTCGCTTCAAACATCCACACTTTCTCGTCTTGGTCGATACCCAGATCAAAACCGATTTCTCCAAGGAGGTGCTGGTGATGGAACTCAATCGCTTCGGCCAGGGTAATCGCGACTTTTTTGGCGTTTTGCAGCACCTCGTCGGATCTGTCGCCAAAGGTCCGGCTCAATGCCTGTTCAGGAGTAAGGAGGGAGCCACCATTCTTCAGGTGGGTCGTTACACTGCCGCGGCCGGCCTTTTTGGCGCCGACACCGACAACAACCCATTTGTTGTTGCCGTTCTTATGCATATGGAAGCGGAAGTCGATCGGGCAGTTATCGATTTCGACCAGCCGGATTCCCTGCTGAATGACATACGTTTCCAGGGTGCGGCCATGTCTGGATTTAAGCATCCGCATCAAGCTGTTGAAGTTGCTGAAACGAAGCAGGACGTTGCCGCCTCCCTTCCGGTAACGGGCGAAATATCCCCTTCTCGGGAGGTAAGTCAGACGATAGATGCCTTTTCCCAAGCTTCCTGCGGACGGCTTATAGTACAGAAATTGATGCCTTTCAAGCATATCCTTGATCCGTTCCGGGGAAGGGTTGATATGGGATTCGGGCACGTACCGGTTCACCGTGTTGTCGTCTTCAAGCAGGCGGTAGATGTCGGATTTGTTGAAGAAGCTCCAGTTAAAAAACGGAATTCTCTTGCGGGTCAGCCGCTCTCTGAGCTGATTGATGGAAGAGGAGGTTTCCGCTTTCCGGCTCGGGAGGCGGTTGTAGACGACATCGGGCAGCGGAACGGTTTTGCGGTAAAAGGTGCCGTTGTCGTTCAGAAAATAGCCCCGGACCGTCTCCTGCTGCCAGTTGATGTCCTTGGGCGTAAAGGCAAAAATATACGATTTCCTTTTCCCCTCGCGGAGAAGCTGCTTGATGAAATTCGTCCGGGAAGCAAACGGCTGCGATGGCGATGTGCTGGGGCCATCCGAGAGCACGCCGATCAGAGGACCGAGCTGAACTTCGTCCTCCTGAAGGTTTCTCAGCATGACCCCGCCGGCGTTTGGAACGTGGATGCCGCTTCGGACACCTGAGCTGAGGAAGAGGTGCTTACCCGTCTTTTTAATGGGCTTAACGGTTGCGTTAACCATGTCTTTTCCCAGACGGAGCTGTATATTCTTTTTGCCGGACAGCTTGAGGCTTTTCATCAGCGAATTCGAAATGTAGACGACTTTCTCGGGCTGCTGCGAAAAATGAACATTACAAAATGTCAAACTCATCAATTTACCCTCCTAAGTTGTCGAAGCAATAAATAGCGGGCATAACGGAGCGGATTTTCCGTAGCGAGAACATCGCTGCCTGGTTCCCCAATGTGCCGGAAGGAGGTGCGCCCCGGTTTGGAATTGACTTCAAGCAGCCAGATTCTCCCTTTCGTATCAATGCCAAAATCGATACCCAGTTCTCCGAGCCGGCCATAACGGCTTTCCAGAATCGGCGGAATCTTCTCCGACAGATTATGAAGACGATCCCTTATGTGTTCTGCCCGGTCAGCCCCGAATTGTTCGGTCAGAAAAGGCAGGACAGACAGAGGTTTTCCTCCGCCGTGAAGGTTTGAGGTAATGCTGTCCGGGTTGCCCAGGCGCAGCGCCATGCCGGTATGCATCCACGAACCCGTTTCATTTTTTTGCATCAGCACTCTAACGTCAAAAGGGGCGCCGTCTGCGCTGTACAAATGCAGGAAGGGCTGAATCAGGAACGAACGCTCCCCGGTAAACCTTCGGATCCATGCCAGGCCGCAGCGCGTATCGTCGAAATGCTTCACAAAAGGCAGGTTGCCTGCGCTTCTTCCCCGGATCGTCAGAGATCCGTCTGCAGCATGACGTGTGACGCGAAGCGTATTTTTTCCCTGGGATCCGCTCATCGGCTTCATGAACAGCTCGCCGTCATATTTCTCCAAGGAGCGCAGCAATTGGCTGCTCCCGCGATAGACGGCAGTCGGAGGAAGATACGGCAGCAGGCCGGGCTCCTTCCGGAGCACTTGGTCCACCTGCCCTTTCCCGGGAAGTCCGCGGGACCACAGGATCCATCTCTTCCCTGTAGGGGCGTCCGCCAACAGCCTCGCCGCTGCCCGGTATTCGCTGCCTCGCTGCGGAAAACAGCGGTCGTAGACGATATCCGGAAAGGGGATCGTGACAGCGTGCCACGCCCCATTGTTGAAGATATATCCGTGGATGATCTCCTGTCCCTCCGACACGCCGTCAGGGCAAAAAACGACGACCTGAATACCGTATTTCCTGCCGGCTACAGCTAATCGGCGGGCGTATCCTTCTCCCGAGAAGGGAGGGGAGCCCGGTGTGGAGGAACTTAGGATCCCAATAGTTCCGATTGTGGTTGTACTCATCGCGGCACCTCCTAAAACCCTGACAAGAAGGCGCAGTATTCCAGCAGGCGTTTGACGGAAGGCCTTATTTTCTGTTCATGGAGCGGCGTATTGTCGTTTTTGGAAGGCTTGGAATTGACCTCGAGCAGCCATATTTTACCGGAGGTATCCATGGCCAGGTCGATGCCGAGTTCGCCGAAATGGGCGGGCAGCAGCGCATCCAGGCCTTTGGCGATGTCCAGCGAAGCCCGCTGCAGCTTGGCGTGTGCGGTGCTTTTCACGGCCGGCGGGAGGGCGCAGCGGTTCACAGCTTCCTTTACGGTGCTGAGGGTTCCGCCTCTGGCGAGGTTCGATACAAAATGGTTTCCGCCCGCGATCCGGGCTACGACCGAGGTCACGCTCCATTTACCGAGCCCGTTCTTTTGGACGAGCGCACGGAAATCGATGGGACGTTTGCTGTGGTCGATGAGCGTCAAGCCCTGCTGAATTTGGTAGCGGGTGCTTTTCATTTTTCCGGAGACATTGGTAAACAGTTTGTTAAGGTTGGGATAGCTTTGTTTTTTGGGGCCGCCTACCGATGTCGCCAAAGTTTGGTAGGTGCCGTCAGACTGCCTGGAGATCCGGATGATCCCTTTGCCGAGGCTCCCCCGCACCGGTTTCAGAAACACGACCGGATACTGGCTGCACATCTTCTTCAGGATGGAATAGCCGGTCAGCAGGTGCGATTCCGGCATCAGCCGGGATAAGGAGGAGTCCTGCTTCAGCGTGTCGAACACTTCATTTTTGTCCAAAAACTTTTCGTTGAATATGTGGCTCCCGTAGCGGGATTTTACTTCTTTCATAAAATGCTGTACGCTAGGTTTATTCTCCATTTTGCGTGTCGTCAGGCGGTTATTGATGACATCTGCGATAGGCATCGTTGTCTGGCGCCATCCGCCGTCATAGATCCAGCCCTGTATGCTGCTTGCACTCTCGGTGATGTGATTCGGAGTGAAGAAGTATACGTATGCACCCTGCTTGCGGCAGGCGTTGACGAGTTCCCTGCAGAACATGGAAATGGAACCGAACGGCTTTTCCGGTGTGTCAGGATAATCCCGGCTGATCAGGACGCTGATGAGCGGACCCAGCCTGAGCGTTTTGCTGGATGAGCTGTATGCCACTCGGAGCACGGGACGGGACGCTAAGCCCATTTTGCGGGCCAGTGGCTCGCTGATGCGCAGGCCGGAATATTTTGCTGCGGAAATAACGGTGATCTCTTGTCTAAAGGAACCAAAGGACAGCTGCAGAGGCCGGTCGGTGGGAATCTTCCACTGTTTGATCAGTCTCTCGCCGAGCATGACGGTGTTTTCTTTCACAATGCCCGGGCTGAACGTTTGGACCGGTAGCTTTTTTTTGGACATCGTGGATCTCCTTCCAACAACAACTTGATGTCTACAGGGCAGATAAGGAGCATCTGCAATATTGCATGTAATGCATCATATGAGGACATATATCCCTTGGTGATTGACCCACTTTTATAAAAACCGGGATTTCAGCCCTTCATTTTTCCGGAGACGGTCGGATTGATAAGCTGTGAGCAAAGCAAAGCTTGCGATTATCGGAGGATTCACTTCCGCGGGAGTCAGCGGTCCGTCTCCCATAAAACACGCCGATTGGTAACTGCCCAAATTTAAGGAGGAAATGACAACCTATGAACATTTATGACAAAGCGCACGATTTGGCCAAAGCCCTAAAAGAAAGCTCGGAGGTCCAGGAAATCAGCTCGGCGATGAGTCTGATTGAAGCGGATCCGGAGAGCAAACAAATGCTTGAGGATTTCCGCCAGCGGCAGATGGAAATTCAGCAGCGGATGATGTCCGGGGATATGCCATCCCAGGAGGAGATGGAGAAGATGGAGAAGCTCTTCGACGTGCTCAGCCTGAACCTGAACATCCGCCGGTTGTTTGAAGCGGAGCGCCGCCTCAGCACGATCATCGAGGACGTGAACAAAATCATCTCGGACAGCCTCCAGCATCTGTACGGGGGACAAAGCCTGTAGGTTGGACAAAACTTTTCTCATATTTTCGCAGACCCCTTCATAGAGTAGAAATATAGAGTTACCAAATGAAGGAGCTGCGATGAGATGAAAAAAAGAAGCAAACTGAAGCATTCTATTTACCTACTTCTCGCTCTGGCGATGCTGGTGTACGCTCTGCCCCGGATCAACTTCAGCGGCGGATGGACTTGGGCTTCCGGGTTCGGAGCGGCCTGGGCCGTGTTTGCCTTCCTGATAATCGGCTCGCACCTGCATTATTTGCTTGGGGTGGACGAAGAGAAGCAAAGAGCGCTGGAGCGCATCCGCAAGGCCAAGCTGCAGCAGTGGCAGCTGAAATGGCCGGAGGAAACACAGCAGCGTCAGGAAAATGTATAAATGCGATCAAAAGCTGTCTTGCGCAATGTTATTGCGTGGAGGCGGCTTTTTTGCGTTGTTATTTTCCGGCCACAACCATGATATAATAGTACAGTATGGTACAGATAGAAACGTGGGGGTGTAACAGTTGGAGGGCCGCGATGAAACGATTACGAAACATGAGCAGCTGCTGCAGCATATCGAAGGGCTGAAAATTGGCACCAAGATTTCGGTCCGCAAGCTGGCGAAGGAAATGTCCGTTAGCGAAGGGACCGCTTACCGGGCGGTAAAGGACGCCGAAAACCTGGGCATCGTCGTGACCAAGGAAAGGATCGGCACCGTCCGGGTCGAGAAGAAGCCGCGGAATATTTCCGAGCAGCTCACCTTCGCCGACGTGGTCGAGATCGTGGAAGGCCACATGATCGGCGGAGCCGATGGACTGAATAAACATCTGCATAAATACGTCATCGGCGCCATGGAAGTGGACGCCATGGCCCGTTACATCGACGCGGGCAGCCTGCTCATCGTGGGCAACCGCGCCGACGCGCATTCGCTGGCGCTGGAGCAGGGAGCTGGCGTGCTCATCACCGGCGGATTCGGAACGAGCCGGGAGGTCAAGGAGCTGGCCGACACGCTCGACCTGCCGATTTTTTCATCGCGCCACGACACGTTTACGGTGGCGTCGCTGATCAACCGGGCCATTTTCGACCGCCTGATCAAGAAGAAAATTATGATCGTCGAGGACATCGTCAACACCCGGGCCAAAATCCACGCCCTCAAGCTGTCGAGCACCGTGGCGGATTGCAAAGCGCTTGCGGATCAGACCGGACAGCTGCGGCTGCCGGTCATCGATGAGTGGAACCGGGTGCTCGGTATCGTGAACCGGAGCGATATGAAGGACCTGCCCGATGGGCAGAGCATCGAGAAGCTGCTGGTCCGCAATCCGGTCACGGCCGGACTGCAAACCTCGCTCGCGTCCGCAGCGCAGCTCATGATGTGGGAAGGCGTGGACTTTCTGCCGATCGTCGACCGCAACCGCAAGCTGGTGGCGACCGTGTCGCGGAAGGAAGTGCTTCAGGCCATGCGCGACGCCCGCAAGCAGCCGCAGCTCGGCGAGACGTTCGACCATTTGATCTGGAACGGATTTGCGGATGAGCGGGATGAGGAGGGGCGGCTCTTTTTCCACGGCTTTATTACGCCGCAGATGGCGACGGATCTCGGTACGATTTCGGAAGGCATCCTGACCACGGTGATGACGCAGGCGGCGCTGCGGGCGGCGAAGGATATGACGGGGAACGACTTTGTCCTGGATAACATGTCAACGTACTTCGTCCGCCCGGTGCAGATCGAGGATCCGGTGACCGTCATGCCGCGGCTGCTGGAGGCGAGCCGGCGGACGTGCAAGATCGAAATCGAAATGCTGCATGACGACAGCCTGGTGGCCAAAGCCGTGCTGACGCTTCATTCTATCGAGCATGGATAAGAGATATCGGGCATGGCAGGATTGGCCATGGTCATAGCCAGACATAAATATAACCGGCCAGCATCTTTGATCAAAGATACGGCCGGTTATTTGTTGTGTGTGGCCCTGCTTATCTCCCGCACGTTAAAGTTTGGGTCTTGTCCACGCTTAAAAGATTCAGGTTACTTTGCGCAAATGCAGCCACAGGTTCAAGCTTTCGTATCGGAGGATTTCATACGGCTGAAATGGCCCCGATTGCGGATGCCCGCGAAAATATTGAACGCCCCGAGGACGAGGAACAGCCCCTCGATAACGACCGCGGCGGTCGATCCATGGAAAATAAACATGCAGATCAGCGCAAGCACGATCAGCATTATTCCAAGGCAGATATTCATATTCGAGCCGTACAAGCCCCGGTCACGGACATCGGCGGAACGCCGCGCGCGGTAGCTGTAGTAAGCGGAACATAAACAGGTAATCACCAGCAGCGCAAATAGGCAATAGCGGATGACGGAAATCATCGAATGCTGCAGCTCCTTTACTGTCAATAACTTCAATATTCCTCATTGTATCACGATTTGCCGACCGAAGCGACACTTTGAGGCTCGATGTCGATCCAGATCTGGAGCACGCCCTCCGCCACCAGCATCGTCTTGATTTCGATGGAATATTCCTTATCGCGCACCCTGTAAATTTTGCGATTGAGGAGGTTCCGGGCGATTTTGCTGTCCTCGTCGATATCGAAAATGTTCCGTCCCCGCAGCACCTCCAGATCCTCGCCGAGCTTGCGGATCACTTCCTTGACGATGACCGGATCGAGAGGCGGGTCCCGCTGCTCCGCACGGATTTTGATTTCCTTGATCACGGTCTGCTGGTTGTTGTACTTTTTCAGCGTTTTGATGTCGTCCTCGTACTGCTGGATCCGAAGCTCCAGGTCCTGATTGGACGCCCAAAGCATGTCAAAGCTGGAGTGGAACACCGAATTATACACGACGCTTCCGATAACGGCGCCCAAGACGAAGACGGCGGTCAGCTGGGAGAAATGGCGGTATCGGCTGAACGGAGGAATCCGCATCGGCTACTCCCTGCCGCCGCAAACCCATTTGACCAGCTCGCTGCCCATGTGAGCGCCGAGAAAGGCGAAGAGGAGAAACAGAACCTGCTTGATGGCGGGGGAAAGATTGCCTCCCATAAAATTGCTCTCGATGACCCGCATCGGATCGATCGTGCCGCCGATCGCCGCCGCCATCGCCCATATTTTAATCCGATCGGCCACCTCGAGCATGGTGTGTGTCGGTGATTGCAGCGAAATGACCGCACCGATCCCGCCGACCATCGCACCGCCCAGCACGATGCCGAAAGCGATAAAGAAATCCAGTATGGCTTTGGATAAAAACACGCTCATGATTCCCAGTCCTTTCCCGAGGAGGTCGGAAACGCCTTGTCCAGCGGTTTCCTTATTCCATTCTATGGGCGGTTCTAGGCGGATTATGATAAAATAATAAATAGTGCATGAAACGTTAAAAACCAGTGATCACTGCGGCGAAAAGGAGACGAGACATGAGTTCATTTGTGCATCTTCACGTGCATAGCGAATACAGCCTTCTGGATGGAGCGGCACGGATCTCGGACCTTGTCCGGCGAGCCGCGGAGAACGGAATGAAGGCGCTGGCGCTGACTGACCACGGAGTCATGTACGGCGCGGTACCATTTTATAAAGCCTGTGTGGCGGAAGGCATCAAGCCGATTATCGGCTGCGAGGCCTACCTGACGGCTGGCTCCCGCAAAGAGCGAGGCAGCCGCAAGGATCAGCCGATCTATCACCTGATCCTGCTGGCCAAGAACGAGACGGGTTACCGCAATCTGATGAAGCTGTGCTCCATCGGGCATTTGGAAGGTTTTCACTATAAACCGCGCATCGATATGGATGCGCTCGCGAAACATCATGAGGGCATCATCTGCCTGAGCGCCTGCCTCGGCGGGGAAGTGCCCCAGCATCTGCTGCACGGCCGGACCGAGGAGGCGCGCCGGGCGGCGCTGCGGTACCGGGACATTTTCGGCGAAGATTTTTACCTGGAGCTGCAGGACCATGGATTGCCCGAACAGAAGCGGGTCAATCCGCAGCTGATCGAGCTCGCCCGGGAGCTGGACGTTCCGCTCGTGGCGACCAACGACGTCCACTATCTTGTCCGTGAGGATGCCTCCATGCAGGACGTGCTGATCTGTATCGGTACAGGAAAAACGGTAGAGGACGAGGACCGGCTGCAGATTCAGACGGACCAGCTGTACCTGAAGAGCGGCGACGAAATGGCCCGCTTGTTCCCGCATGTCCGGGAAGCTCTGGACAATACGCTCCTCATTGCGGACAAATGCAGCCTGGAGCTGGAATTCGGCCGGTCCATTCTGCCGGAATACCGTCCGCTTCCCGAGGGGCAGACAGCTGCTGAATACTTGCGGACCCTGTGCCTGGAAGGACTGGAAAGCCGCTACAGCACGACCGGCCTGTGGGACACCGAAGAAGGAAAAAGAGAGCTTCTCCAGCGCCTCGACTACGAGCTCGGCGTGATCGGGAGCATGGGGTTCAGCGATTACTTCCTCATCGTTTGGGATTTTATCGCCTATGCACACCGGCGGGGAATCGTGACCGGTCCCGGACGGGGCTCGTCCGCGGGCAGTCTCGTCGCATACGTGCTCCGCATCACGAACGTCGATCCGATCAAGTACAACCTGCTGTTCGAACGCTTCCTGAACCCGGAACGGGTGACTATGCCGGATATCGATATCGACTTCAGCGATGAGCGCCGTGACGAAGTAATCGAGTATGTGGCGGATAAATACGGCAGTGAACACGTCGCACAGATCATCACCTTCGGAACGATGGCTGCCCGCGCGGCGGTGCGCGACGTGGGACGCGCCTTGAACGTATCGTACGGCGAGGTGGACAAGGCGGCCAAGCTCATTCCGAACGCGCATGGCATCAACATCCGCCGGGCGATGGAAATCAGCGACGAGCTGAAGAAGCTGTACGAGCAGAGCCCCAAAACCCGCGAGATGCTTGACATGGCTATGAAGGTCGAAGGCATGCCGCGGCACGCGTCGACCCACGCCGCGGGCGTGGTCATATCGCGTGACCCGCTGACCGATGCGGTCCCACTGCAGGAAGGCAGCGAGCGAACCGCGCTGACCCAATATCCGATGGAGCAGCTGGAAAGCATCGGCCTGCTCAAAATGGACTTTCTCGGTCTGCGCACCCTGTCGATCATCGAGCGGTCCATGCGCTGGATCGGGGAAATGACCGGCAGCGCGCCGGACTTCGCGCAGGTTCCGGATGATGACCCGCTGACCTATGAGATGCTGGGGAGCGGAGATACGACCGGCGTGTTCCAGCTGGAGTCCGCAGGCATGCGGCGGGTGCTCAAAGAGCTGAAGCCAAGCGTATTCGAGGATGTCATCTCGGTCGTGGCGCTGTACCGCCCGGGTCCGATGGAGTTTATCCCGAATTTCATTCAGGCGAAGCATGGTACCATCCAGGTCGATTACCCGCATGACGATTTGAAGCCGATCCTGGCCGACACCTACGGTATCATTGTGTACCAGGAACAGATCATGAAGATCGCTTCGCTGATGGCGGGCTTCTCA
Organism: Paenibacillus sp. VMFN-D1; assembly: GCF_003386155.1. Taxonomy (NCBI): domain Bacteria; kingdom Bacillati; phylum Bacillota; class Bacilli; order Caryophanales; family Paenibacillaceae; genus Paenibacillus; species Paenibacillus sp. VMFN-D1. The sequence continues at coordinate 646,680 of NZ_QRDU01000002.1, forward strand.
CTCGGGGAAGCCGATCTGCTGCGGCGCGCCGTATCCAAGAAGAAGCGGGAAGTGCTCGACCGTGAGCGCAGCCACTTCGTGGAGGGCAGCCTGAAGCAGGGATATACCGAAGAGGATGCGAACAAGGTATACGACATGATCGTGCGCTTTGCCGATTACGGTTTTCCGAGAGCCCACGCGGCAGCGTATGCTGTACTGGCATTCCAGACCGCTTACCTCAAGGCGCACTATCCGGTGCAGTTCATGGCCTCGATGCTGACGGCCGTCATGGGCAGCCACCGGAAGGTCGCGGAATATGTGGTGGAGTGCCGCCGGATGAACATCAAGGTGCTGCCGCCCGACGTCAACGAGAGCGGCGTGCTGTTTACACCGGTGGCGGTAAGCACGGAGGACGGGCAGCCGGCCGAAGGGCCGGGGCATATCCGGTTCGGGCTGGGGGCCATCAAGAACGTGGGTACCCAGGCCGTGGAAAACATGATGCGCGTCCGGGAAGAGAAGCCGTTCGAAAGCCTGCTCGACTTCTGCCGCCGGATCGATCTGCGCGTCTGCAACAAACGGGTGATCGAGTCGCTGATCCAGGCGGGCGCCTTCGATTCGCTGCCGGGTCACCGCGCGCAGCTGCTTGCCATGCTGGACGAGACCGTCGATGCCGCCGTCAAATGGCGCAAGGAACGTGAGGATCTGCAGATCCAGCTGTTTGATTTTGTCGAAACGCCGAATTGGGAGATCGAATATCCCGACATTCCGCCGTTTTCCGTTTCTCAGCAGCTGGAGCACGAGCGCGAGCTGCTCGGTCTGTATCTGTCCGGCCACCCCCTGGACGACTTTGATGAAGTATTGGACGAACCGGGCGTGGAGCGGCTGATGAACCTGGCCGAGGCGGCGGATGAAGCGAAGGTGGTCGTCGCGGGCATGGTCGTGTCGGTCAAGTCGATCACGACCAAGCAGGGCAAAGCGATGGCCTTCATGGAGCTGGAAGACCAGATCGAACGCTGCGAAGTGGTGCTGTTCCCTGAAGTTTGGAAGCGCAGCTCGAGCTACGTCGGCAAGGGCGAGCTGCTGGCACTGCGCGCCAAGGTGCAGCAGCAGGACGAGGGCTTCAAGCTCCTCGCCGAGGAAGTGCTGCCGCTGGCCGGGGCCCCGCTTGCCCAGATGGTCAAGCGGAACCAGGCGCCAGCCGGCGGCAGATCCTTCGCCGCGGGGCCGGGGCCATCGCGGCGGCAGGGCGCGCCTGCGGGCCGCCCCGCTCCGCAGGCAGCCGCCGGCGATGCTGCCGCGCCGGCCGACGCACCGGCGCGCAAGGAGCAGGGCGGCGGTGCACCCGCCCCGGCGAAGGAACAAGCGCGCCGCCCCACAACGGCGGAGCAGCGCGTCTTCGTTAAGATTACGCCGGAAGCGGAGAACCCGGACCTGCTTGCCAGGCTGAAGCAGCTGCTTCAGGAGCATCCGGGTCCGGTGGCTACGGTGCTCTTTTACGAGCAAAGCCAAAAGCTCCTTGCGCTCAGCGACAACTATCGGATCAAACCGTCGCCGGAATTTTTCGAAATGATCGAAAACATGCTCGGCAAAGGGACGGTCCGGATTAAATAGAAGCACGGATCAAATGGCGGCTGGCAGAGCCGCCGGCAACAGTGCAATAGTTCATGACCCTTCGGGCTTCTGCGGAAATGACACAGATTTTACGAACGTTTCCCGAGCCTCCCGCATACACTTAGGAACACCTAGGGACAACATTATCATGTGCCGCCCGGCTGCCTTGGGCAGACGCATCTTTTCGAAGGACCCGGGGGCGGGCGTGCCGTGCGGGAGGAATGAACATGTCATATGATGCAGCGATTGCCATGCTGAGCCGCAGGGGAGTCAAAGTCGGGGACATTGCCGATATCGTGTATAAACTGCAAATCCCGTACCATCCGGAACTGGAGATCGACGAATGCATGGAGAGCGTGAACGCCGTCCTCGGCAAAAGGGAAGTGCAGTACACGTTGATGACCGGGATGGCGCTTGACGAGCTGGCGGAGAAAAAGCTTCTTCCCGAGCCGTTGCAGGCGATCATGGAGGCGGACGAACCGCTGTACGGAGTGGACGAGACGTTAGCGCTCGGCATTACGAGCGTATACGGCATGATCGGACTGACAAGTTTTGGTTTTTTGGATAAAGAAAAAATCGGTATTATCGATACCCTGAACAATAAAAAGGACGAGATCCACGTTTTTCTCGATGATCTGGTCGCCGGGCTCGCCGCCGCGGCATCCGCGAGGATCGCCCACCGGTACAAGGGAGCCAAGCAGTATCCGTCCGCTTCCGGAAATTCCGGGTTGTAACGCCCGAAGGCCTTGAACGAACCCTCTGATCGGCCTGCCCGCGTCCCATCACTTTGTTGCGGGAAAAAACGGAGTTATGTTATCATTACTCTATTATACGTGCTCAGAACATGAGATTAGGGGGTTCTGCAAGGAATGTGGACGGTCATCTATATCGCACCTACCGCCAAGGTAGCGGAAATGATCACGACCAAATTAACGGAAGAGGGATTTTTGGTTAAAAGCCGTCCGATCAATTTATCCAAGCAGCAGTTCGAGATTTTGGTTCCCTCTGGTGAGCTGGAGGAAGTCCAGGAAGTGCTTAATTCCATTTTGCATCCTTAATTTTAAGGAAACAAAGTGACGTTTATAGAGGCAGAGTGAAGAGCGGCTGGGCAAATTAACGGCTGAGAGGTGTAGTTGTGTTTAAAGACTTGTTCCAGAAAAAAAGAAAATACGCGACCATTCCTTCAGAACGTGTAGGAAGAGGCAGCGAGCCGGGTGAAGAAAGACCGCGCCGGGAAATTCCCGAAGGCTTGATGAATAAATGTCCGAAATGCGGCAGCATTCAATACAGCAAAGAGCTGGAGAAAAATCTGAAGGTTTGTCCCAACTGCGGACACCACATGCGTCTGAATGCGTTGGAACGGATCCAAATGACGCTGGATGATGCAGGATTTGAAGAGTTCGACAGCGGTATGGTATCGGTCGATCCGCTCCAATTTCCGGGATATGCCAACAAGCTGGAGCAGCAGGCGCTCAAGTCGGGTCTGCGCGAAGCGGTTATTACCGGACAAGGCACCATTGAAGGACTTCCGGTTGTCGTCGCCGTCATGAGCTTCGATTTCTTTACGGGAAGCATGGGTTCGGTCGTCGGCGAGAAAATTACCCGGGCGATCGAAATTGCGACCGAAAGGGATCTCCCGCTCATTATTTTCTCGACCTCCGGCGGAGCGCGTATGCAGGAAAGTATTCTGAGTTTGATGCAAATGGCGAAGACAAGCGCTGCTTTGTCTCGTTTTAACGAAAAAGGCGGCCTTTACATTTCGGTCATTACCGATCCGACGACAGGCGGGGTTTCGGCCAGCTTTGCCACGCTCGGCGACATTAACATCGCGGAGCCGGGGGCTGTGTTCGGCTTTGCCGGACGGATCGTTATCGAGCAGACCATCCGCCAGAAGCTCCCGGATGATTTCCAGACGGCGGAGTTCAATTTGGCGCACGGACAGCTGGATTTGGTCGTCCACCGGAAAGAGCTGCGCCAAATGCTGTACAAGCTGATCGAGATGCATACCGTGAAAGGGGGATATTAAGTGGCAGGAGAATTGCCTTTTGAAAAGCCCCTTGTGGAAATGCGGCAGAAGATCAATGAGCTGAAGCAGTTCGGAGCGGACAAGGGTATTGATTTTAGCGACGAGATTGCGAGATTGGAAGAAAGATACGCCCAGTTGGAAGAAGAGGTGTATTCAAATATTACGGCCGCCCAGAAAATGCATTTGGCCCGGCATCATCAGCGTCCCACTTCGCTCGATTTGATCCAGCTGATTTTCAGCGATTTCATCGAGCTGCACGGGGACCGTCTATTTGGTGATGACCTCGCGGTCATTGGCGGGCTGGCCAAGCTGAACGGGAGTCCGGTCACTGTGATCGGCCAACAGCGCGGGAAGGATACGAAGGACAACATTGCCCGTTTCTTCGGCAGCGCGCATCCGGAAGGCTTCCGCAAAGCGCTGCGGCTGATGCATCAAGCGGACAAATTTAAACGCCCGATTATCACTTTTATTGATACAAAAGGTGCGTATCCGGGTAATACAGCAGAAGAGAGGGGACAATCCGAGGCAATCGCCCGCAATTTACGGGAGATGGCCGCGCTGGGTGTTCCTGTTATTTGTGTGGTCATCGGCGAAGGTGGAAGCGGCGGTGCTCTTGCGATGGCCGTCGGCAACCGTGTGCTGATGCTGGAGCATGCGATCTATTCGGCGATTTCGCCGAACGGAGCGGCTTCGATCCTCTGGAAGGATGCGTCCAAAGCGGATCAGGCGGCCGAGGCCATGAAGATTACGGCCAAAGACCTGCTTGAATTCGAAGTGATCGAAGAGATCGTGCCGGAACCGAAAGGCGGAGCGCACCGGGACTACGAAGCGACGGCTGCTGCCATTAAGGACAGCCTGGTACGCCATCTGGGCGAACTGTCGGGACTGGACAGCAATGCGTTGAAGGAAGACCGGTATCAGAAGTTCCGCAAGATCGGCAAGTTTGCCTATGAACAATCTTCGCATGTCGGTGTGATAGATTAGTTCGATCTGGGCAATGATGTATTATGACAAACTTTCAAACTTCCTATACAAAACTTTCGTTTTGTAGTAAATTTAATCTTTGGATAAAGATATGTAGGGTAGAGAGACTTAAAAGAATAAAACGGAGGAAACCCAAATGCGTAAAACAAAAATCGTATGTACCATCGGTCCTTCCAGTGAATCGTTGGAAAACACCAAAAAATTGATTATGGCCGGCATGAACGTTGCCCGTTTGAACTTCTCGCACGGCGATTTCGAGGAGCATGGCCGCCGGATCAAGAACATCCGCGAAGCCAGCCGCGAGCTTGGCAAAACCGTTGCCATCCTGCTTGACACCAAAGGACCGGAAATCCGCACAGGCAAGCTTGCCGTGGAGCCGATCGAGCTGGTGCAGGATGAGTACATCACGTTGACGACCGAAGAAATTCTGGGCGACAAAGACCGGATTTCGATCACGTACAAAGACCTTCCTAGTGATGTGCAGCCGGGTTCGACGATCCTGATCGACGACGGATTGATCGGCCTGACGGTTGTGGAAGTTCAGGGCACTGAAATTAAATGCCGTATTGTCAATGGCGGTACGATCAAGAGCAAAAAAGGCGTGAACGTACCGGGTGTGGCGATTTCTCTGCCGGGCATCACAGAGAAAGACGCGAACGATATCGTATTCGGGATCGAACAGGGCATCGATTTTATCGCAGCTTCCTTCGTACGCAAAGCAAGTGACGTTCAAGAAATCCGCGAGCTGCTCGCCAAGCACAACGCAGAGCACATCCAGATCATTTCCAAGATCGAGAACCAGCAAGGCGTGGACAACCTCGATGAAATTTTGGAAGCGTCCGACGGTCTGATGGTTGCCCGCGGTGACCTCGGCGTGGAAATTCCAGCCGAAGAAGTACCGCTGGTACAAAAGCGCATGATCGAAAAATGTAATGTTGCCGGCAAACCGGTCATTACGGCGACGCAAATGCTGGATTCCATGCAGCGTAACCCGCGTCCGACACGCGCCGAAGCGAGTGACGTAGCGAACGCAATCTTCGACGGCACGGATGCAATCATGCTGTCCGGGGAAACGGCTGCCGGTAAATATCCGGTGGAATCCGTTCTGACGATGTCCCGCATCGCCGAGAAGGCTGAATCCGCGCTGAACTACCGCGAAATTTTCCTGAAGCAGCGGATTGCCCAGGAAACGACAATTACCGAAGCGATCAGCCAATCGGTGGCGATTTCCGCACTCGATCTGAACGCCAAGGCGATCATTTCTTCGACGGAATCCGGCCATACGGCACGCATGGTATCCAAGTACCGTCCGGAAGCACCGATCATCGCAGTGACTACGCAGGAGCGCACGCTGCGCCGCCTGGCTCTGACTTGGGGCGTTACGCCGGTCCCAGGCAAGACGGCTACATCGACGGATGAAATGTTCGAGAACTCCTTGAAGGGCGGCCTGGAGTCCGGTCTCGTAAAACCGGGCGATCTGGTTGTTATTACTGCAGGGGTTCCGCTGGGACAATCCGGTTCGACGAACCTGGTGAAAGTCAGCCAAATTCCAAACGCATAAGAGGACTGCGGCGCAAACCGCCGCTAGCCTACCGATAGATCATATTTCATAGAAAAGCCTGTCAGGATTCACTCCTGGCAGGCTTTTTTGCTGATACCGGGCAAATTTCAGAAGCAGGCATCCCTTATGTTATACTGAATTGAAGGACATTAATTACAGCAAGAAAGGGAACAGTGGAGGATGGGAAAAGATAACGGCATTCAGCTCAGCCGCTGGTTTACGACGTCACTCCGGGTACGCTATCAGGAAAGCGACAAGATGGCTGTCGTCTATCATGCGAATTATTTGAACTGGTTTGAAATCGGCCGGACCGAAATGATCCGCGAATTGGGCATTACTTACCGCAGTATGGAGGATGAGGGCTTGTTTCTGCCCGTTACGGAGCTTGACATGAAGTTTGTGCAGCCGGCGCGCTATGACGACATGATTACGATTTTTACGAGAATGACGCGGTTCACCAAACTGCGGATTGACTATATCTATGAAATCCGAAGACTATCCGAACAGGAGCAGGCGACGTTTGCCAGCAGCGGGTATCAGATCGGCGAAGAACTGCCCGGAGAAGTGCTCGTCACGGGTTCGACGCAGCATGTGTGGCTGAACCGGGACTGGCAGCCCGTAAGGCTCGACAAGCACTCGCCTGCGCTGTATAAGGCCCTGTCCAAGTCGATTACAGGAGGAGAAGCATGACCGCGTTCAGAAAATGGCTGCTGGCCCTGATCATTATCGTTCCGGTGGTCGAAATATTCGGCTTCGAATGGGTGGCTACCCGGGTAGGAGCGGCCAATACATTGCTGCTGACCATCGTCACATCAGGAATCGGCATGCTGATGATGCGCTTTGAGGGGCGCAAGGTGCTGGAGGATTCGCGGGCCAAAATGAATTCGGGCCAGGTTCCCGGCCGGAGCATGGTGGATGGCTTATGCGTGTTTATCGGAGGGATGCTGCTTGTCCTTCCTGGCTTTGTAACGGACCTGATCGGGTTTACGATGGTATTTCCGCTGACTCGGCCCTTGTACCGCTATGTCATTTTGAAGTGGATCGAGCGGAAGATGAAAGACGGAAACATTAAGATTTACCGCCGTTAGCGGAAGGAAGAGCATACCTGATAAAAAATTGTTTATTTGGCTGATAAAACAATTTGATGTTTTCTGTCACCTTGTAATTGTTCACATAGACGTCAAAATACTTTATGATAATATATGGTTCCATTACTTGGCGATTGGTGTCAGGTAGAGTAGCGGACAACGGTTTTGCGGGATCCGAACAGGAGAGTACAGCCCGCCCGGTTCCGCGTTAACGGCATTATGGCACGGCCTGTCTGCTGTGGATTGCGTCGATGGACGTTTTTCTTTTCAGTAAAATGTAACTGTTTTCACGGTTCATGCATGTTGTTAAAATTCCGTTATACGAAGGAGAGATGTACGATGACAGCTACCAAAGGTCTGGAAGGAATTGTTGCCGCAGCTTCTTCCATCAGCTCGATTGTCGACGGTGTGCTCACATACCGCGGTTATAACATTGATGACCTGGCAGCGAACGCGAGCTTCGAAGAAGTGGCTTTCCTGCTCTGGTTCGGAAAACTGCCGAATCAGGACGAATTGAGTCGTCTTCAGCAGGACCTCAGCGACTATGCCGCAATTCCGGATGCTTTGATCGAACAAATGAAATTGTACCCTAAAGATATGAGCACGATGGCAGCTCTCCGTTCCGCCGTATCGGCCCTGGCGCTGTACGATGCGGAAGCCGACGATATGAGCCGTGAAGCCAATGAGCGCAAGGCGATCCGTCTGCAGGCGCAGCTCCCTACGATTATTGCGGCCATGGCCCGCCTCCGCAAAGGCCAGGAGCCTGTCGCACCGAAAGCAGGCTTGTCGGTTGCCGAAAACTTCCTGTATATGCTCAGAGGCGAAACGCCTGAGGAGACTTCGGTGAAGGCTCTCGACCAGGCGCTCGTGCTGCATGCCGACCATGAGCTGAACGCTTCGACGTTTGCTGCGCGCGTAACGGTGGCGACGCTTTCGGACATCTACTCTGGCGTTACATCGGCGATCGGCGCACTGAAAGGCCCACTGCACGGCGGTGCCAACGAAGCGGTCATGAAGATGCTGAACGAAATCGGAAGCATCGACAAAGTTGAGCCTTACATTCAAGAGAAGCTCGACAATAAAGACAAAATTATGGGCTTCGGCCATCGCGTTTACAAAAACGGGGATCCCCGTGCCAAGCATCTGCAGAAGATGTCCCGCGAGCTGGGTGAAATGAAAGGGGATACAAGCCTGTACGAAATGTCCGTCAAAGTGGAGGACATCGTGACTGGCCAGAAGGGGCTGAAGCCGAATGTGGACTTCTACTCCGCTTCCGTATATACTCAGCTTGGCATCGAGCAGGAGCTCTTCACGCCGATCTTTGCGATCAGCCGCGTGTCGGGATGGACGGCGCACATTCTGGAACAATATGAAAACAACCGCATCATCCGTCCGCGTGCCGAATATGTCGGCCAAACGGATCAAAAATATGTTCCGATTGAGCAGCGTTCTTAAGGTATAATAGAAAAAGGGGGAACACCGTGAACGATCAACCCGGGCACGGGCGGTTCCCTCTGGCTTTGTGCTTGTCCCGGCAGAAATCTGATGCCCGACGAAAACTATAAGGAGGAATTTATTCATGAAACTCGAGAAATTTGCACTCCCTACCGAAGGTGAAAAGATTGAAATAACGAACGGCAAGCTGCAGGTTCCGAACAATCCAGTTATTCCGTTCATCGAAGGCGACGGCACCGGCCGCGACATTTGGAGAGCTTCCAAGCGCGTTCTGGATGCAGCTGTAGAGAAGGCTTACAACGGCGAGAAAAAAATCGCCTGGTATGAAGTATTTGCCGGTGAAAAAGCCTACAATACATACGGGGAGTGGCTGCCGAACGATACGCTCGAAGCTATCCGCGAGTACATTGTAGCCATCAAAGGACCTTTGACTACTCCGATCGGCGGCGGTATCCGCTCCCTGAACGTGGCTCTGCGCCAAGAGCTCGATCTGTACGTCTGCCTGCGTCCTGTGCGCTACTTCAACGGCGTGCCTTCTCCGGTTAAGCATCCTGAACTGGTCGACATGGTCATCTTCCGCGAGAATACGGAAGACATCTATGCAGGTATCGAGTACAAGGAAGGCTCGGAGGAAGTGAAGAAGGTCATCAAATTCCTCCAGGAAGAAATGGGCGTTAACAAAATCCGTTTCCCTGAAACTTCCGGTATCGGAATCAAGCCGGTATCTTCCGAAGGCTCCAAGCGCCTCGTTCGCGCTGCAGTAGAATACGCCATCAAGCACGGCCGTAAGAGCGTGACGCTCGTTCACAAAGGCAACATCATGAAATTCACCGAAGGCGCCTTCAAAAACTGGGGTTACGAAGTGGCTGAACAGGAGTTTGGCGATAAAGTGTTCACTTGGGCACAATATGACATCATCAAGGAAAAAGATGGCGTAGACGCTGCGAATGCCGCTCAAAAAGCCGCTGAAGCCGAAGGCAAGATCATCATCAAGGATGCGATTGCCGACATCGCTCTCCAGCAGGTGCTGACTCGTCCGACGGACTTCGACGTGATTGCAACCCTGAACCTGAACGGTGACTATCTGTCCGACGCCCTTGCTGCCCAAATCGGCGGTATCGGTATCGCGCCGGGAGCGAACATCAACTACGTGACAGGACACGCAATCTTTGAAGCAACGCACGGAACGGCTCCGAAATACGCGGACAAAGACGTCGTGAACCCGGGTTCGGTTATCCTGTCCGGCGTTATGCTGCTTGAGCACCTGGGATGGCAGGAAGCGGCTGATCTGATCTACAAAGGCATGGAAACGTCGATTAACAATAAGACGGTAACTTACGATTTCGCCCGTCTGATGGAAGGCGCGACGGAAGTTAAATGCTCCGAGTTCGCTGACGAAGTTATCAAAAACATGTAGGGGAGAGATCCGATCATGGCCTTGACTCGTAAAAAGATTACCGTTGTGGGTGCCGGTTTTACCGGTGCCACGACGGCGCTGATGCTCGCGCAAAAGGAACTTGGCAACGTGGTGCTGCTGGATATTCCTCAACTGGAGAACCCAACCAAGGGCAAGGCGCTGGACATGCTGGAAGCGAGTCCTGTTCAAGGCTTTGACAGTCAGATCATCGGTACCTCGAATTACGATGATGCGGCTGGCTCCGACATCGTGATCATTACGGCCGGCGTTGCCCGCAAACCGGGCATGAGCCGTGACGACCTCGTAAACACCAATGCAGGCATCGTGAAATCGGTCTGCGACAACGTAAAACGCGTAGCGCCGGAATCGATCGTGATTATCCTGAGCAATCCGGTGGACGCCATGACGCATGTCGCTTACAAGACACTCGGTTTCCCTAAAAACCGCGTGATCGGCCAATCCGGCGTCCTTGATACGGCCCGCTACTGCACGTTCATCGCGCAGGAGCTGAACGTCTCCGTCGAGGATGTACGCGGTTTTGTGCTTGGCGGCCATGGCGACGACATGGTGCCTCTCGTGCGGTATTCCAGCGTCGGCGGTATTCCGATCGACACGCTGATATCGCCGGAGCGCATTCAGGAGATTGTGCAGCGCACCCGCGTCGGCGGCGGCGAAATCGTCAACCTGCTCGGCAACGGCAGTGCGTATTACGCCCCGGCGGCCTCATTGGTGCAAATGGCGGAAGCCATCATCAAGGACAAGAAACGGATTATACCGGTCATCGCGCGCCTTGACGGCGAATACGGCTACCATGACATTTTCCTAGGCGTACCGACAATTCTAGGCGGCAGCGGCATCGAGAGAATTTTCGAGCTGGAGCTGACGGCCGAAGAAAAAGCGGCGCTGGATCAATCGGCCGATTCGGTCCGCAATGTCATCGCTGTAGTGAACGTATAAGCGGGACCATTCGTGTCCAAACTTTGAACAAGAAAACCTCTAATGTGTGACAACCATGGAGGTTTTCTTTTCTTTTCAAAGGTTTATAAGTATAATGAATGTTATGGAAACACAAGCACGCGGGGAGGAAATGGAATGACCACTGTGATGTTTTTTGTACATATTTTGGGAGCGTTGGCTCTCGGATTCTATCTGGTTCTGCCATTCGTTGTAGGTAAAGTGGCCGGTTTGTCACTCCCTGCTCAGGAAGGCAGCGCGGCAGCCATCCGCAGCCTCAATACGTTTGCTCAGGTAGGCCTTGTAATCCAGCTGCTGACAGGCGGCTATCTGATGAGCCAAGGCGACTATTCCGTGCCGTGGATGATCATTATTGTCATCCTGCTGCTGGCGCTTGGCGCAATCAGCGGAATCATGGGCAAGCCGCTCCGTCTGGCGATCAAGGGCATTCAGGAAAAAAGGGATATTTCCGTAGAAATGGGGAAAATCCGTACGCTCAGCGCCCTGCTGGCGATCTGCCTGTTGATCATGACTTTCTTCATGGTCTACAACCACATTATTTAAGTAATAGGTTCTAACGTTTGCAGATGACTCCGCTTTGCGGGGTCATCTTTTTTTGGACAAAAATGATCCATGGACTGCTTTTTCTTGAAGGGAGAGCGGTGTTCTACTGTTTAACTCCGGGAGCGATGTGGTAAGTATCAACGGTAGAGAATAATCCATCCGTCATATGCCATCCTAATACGGAATGTGATGGCATGTGCACCGATGAAACCCATCCGTGAAAGGAGAATGAATGATGTCAGGAAATTCGCAATCGCAATCTAAACAGACTTTGCCTCCTCAGCATCAGAATCATCAGCCGGGGACGGAATCGGAAATGAACCCTCTACCGAAATACGAGCCCAAGGATTACAAAGCCGCGGGTAAGCTACAGGGCAAAAAGGCGATCATCACCGGCGGCGACAGCGGGATCGGCCGTGCGGTGGCCGTAGCTTTCGCCAAAGAAGGAGCCGATATCGCGATCGTATACCTGAATGAACACGGGGACGCCGAAGAAACGAAGCGCCAGATCGAGCAGGAAGGACGCAAATGCCTGCTGATCCCGGGCGATATCGGAGACGAGTCCTTTTGCAAAAACGCCGTCAACCAGTCGGTACAGGAGCTGGGCGGACTGGATATCCTGATCAACAACGCGGCGGAGCAGCATCCGCAGCAGAAAATTGAGGACATTACGAAGGAGCAGCTCGAAAAGACGTTCCGTACGAACATTTTCGGCATGTTCTTTATGACCAAGATGGCGATGCCGTATCTGAAGAATGGCAGCGCGATCGTCAACACGGCCTCCATTACGGCCTATAAAGGCAATCCGACGCTGATCGATTACTCCTCGACGAAGGGGGCAATCGTCAGCTTCACGCGCGCGCTGTCCATGAACGTGGTGGAGAAAGGCATCCGCGTGAACGCGGTCGCTCCAGGCCCGATCTGGACTCCGCTCATTCCGTCCACATTCGACGCCCAGCAGGTAAGCCAGTTTGGCGCGTCGCAGCCGATGAAGCGTCCGGGTCAGCCGGAAGAGCTGGCGCCGGCTTATGTCTATCTGGCGTCGGATGACTCGTCCTATGTCAGCGGACAGGTGATCCACGTGAACGGCGGCGAAGTCGTAAACGGCTAAGCTGAGCGGAACGTTAAAAAAGGGCTGCGATGCCTTGAAACGTCTGGCAGCCGCAGCCCAAATTTGTATCCATAGGGATGGACTTCTAGCATCCCTTGAATAAAAGGTTGTACCCGGAAGAAGGAACCCGGGTGCAACCTTTTTTGGTGGTGGCGTCAGGGGGCCGCTTCATTCCAAACTGCCGCGGTGATTTCCATCGTCGGCAGTGTCGGCTGGATTACGGCCGCCTTCATCGTCGGCGGACAGCTCATCCAGCGACATTTCGAAGCTCGGCGCCATATTTTCCAGGAAATAATCCGCTTCGGCGAGCTTCATCTGGCGGATCTTCGCCAGTGTCTGCTCCTTGGCGGCGGCGAATTCCCGGTTGCCTGCGGCAACCTCGCGCGTGCACTTCAGGTAAGCGTCCAGCCGGTCGGCGGCTTTGACATAGAGCAGCAGCTCGGACTCCTGTTCATCCACCGTATCCGGATGAAGGAGGGGGCCGTAAACCGCCTGCAGCTCCGGAGGCACCATGCCGGCGAGGCGCTCCGCGGCGATCTGTTCCATCTCGCGGAAGCTTCCGAGGAGCCGCGGGTTGTTATGCTTCACCGGCGTGGCGATGTCGCCGGTGAACACCTCCGCCGCGTCGTGAAACAAGGCGAGGGACGCGGCACGGTCCGCGTTGAGCTGGCGCCCGAAGAAGACGTTGCCGATATGGCAGAGCATATGTGTGAGCAGAGCGACGTGATAGGAGTGCTCCGCCACGTTTTCCGGCGAGGTGCTGCGCATCAGGCTCCAGCGCTGGATATACTGCAGACGGTACATGTATGCGGAAAAATGATAGTTCAACGTTCGGTTCTCCTTTCGAAGCTGGATAGATTGAACCTAAAGTTAAGCATTGAAATTCCTGTTAACGGCCCAACAGAGGACTTTAACTTCATTTCTTTAGTTCAATCTATCTGGATAGATATATTATATCCGGGAAGAGGCGCCCCGGAACAGGGCTGTCCATTTTCCACTGGTCAAAGGGCGGGATTCACGTTAGGATTAGGAATAGAAAAAGAGGAAACTTGAGGATAAAGGAAGGGACCCATGAAACCTTTTCGGATCAGATTGACGCTGATTCTTATGGTGATGATCGGCGTATCTATGCTCGGGGCAGGCATCACGATGGCCCAGGTGTTCAAGAAATCGCATATTACGGGACTTGAAGAGAATATGGTCCGCGAAATAAAGCTGCTCAGCACCACGTTTGACTTCATACCGATGCAGGGGGCGGATGCGGTTAGCTATTATACCGGCGAAGCCGGGAAGCTCGGCAAGCTGACGGAAGCGCGGGTGACCTTTATTAAAAGGGATGGCACCGTGGTCGGCGATTCGGAGAGCAATCCACTGGAAATGGACAACCACAGCAAACGGGAGGAGGTTGTGACGGCTTCGAAAGAAGGCGTGGGACACGCCATCCGTTACAGTGAGACGCTTCGTCAGAATATGCTGTATGTGGCGGTGCCGGTGACTTCCGGCGCGAATTTCGACGGCTTCATCCGGCTGTCGGTCAGCCTGAAATCCGTCGATGAGGGCGTCCGGAACGGCTGGATGGTCATGGCTATCGGCCTTGTGATCCTGTTTGCCGCGGCTGCCTTGATCAGCTATCGCATCGCATCCGGGATGACGTCGCCGCTGGAGAAGATCACCCGGGTGGCCAGACGTATTTCGCAGCAGGATTACGACGCCCGCGTGGATCTGCGCAGAAAGGACGAAATCGGCCTTCTGGGCAACGCGATCAACGGGATGGCCGACAGCCTGCAGACACAGCTGAAAACGATCCAGGACAATGAGGATCTGTTGCAGAGCGTGCTCGACAATATGACCGGAGGCATTCTGCTTGTGGATGCCGAAGGGAAGATCGCGCTGGTGAATCCGGCCGCCGAGAACATGCTGAGCGTGAGTGCCGAACACATTACCGGCCGCTCTTATGATGAGCTGAAGCAGTACTACGAACTGACGAAGCTGATCAAGGAAGGGATCTCCGAGCGCATCGAAATCCACGAGGAGCGGAAGGTCTACATTCCGCAGGAAACGATCCTCCGCATGGACGGGGTCCCGATGTTCCGGGAGCAGAGCGGCAAAGAGTTCAGCGGCATGCTGTTTCTGCTGCAGGACGTTACGGCGATCCGCAGGCTGGAGAATATGCGCAGCGAGTTTGTGGCCAATGTATCCCATGAGCTCAAGACGCCGGTGGCGGCGGTCAAGGGCTTTGCCGAAACCCTGCTGAACGGCGGCGTCCATGACGAGAAAACGGCCAAGTCGTTTTTACAGATCATTTTCGATGAAAGCGAGCGGTTGAACCGTCTGATCAGCGATATATTGGATTTGTCCAAAATCGAATCCAAGCAGTCGCCGATGGATTACGCTCCCGTCGACGTGTCCACGTTCTTTGGGACGATGATGGAGACGCTCGGCACGGTCGCCAGGAAAAAACGGATCACGCTGCAGACGGACATTCCGGATGAATTGTTTATCGAAGCGGATGAGGACAAGCTGCGGCAGATTTTTATCAATCTGCTCTCGAACGCGATCAGCTATACCCAGGATGGCGGCAGAGTCGAGCTGTCCGTGCGCGATCAGCAGGACGCCGACGGGAACGAACAAGTCGTATTCGCCGTTTCCGATACCGGCATCGGCATTCCGAAGAAGGACCTGCCGCGGATCTTCGAACGTTTTTACCGGGTGGATAAGGCAAGATCGAGGAGCTCGGGAGGAACCGGGCTGGGGCTTTCGATCGTGAAGCATCTCGTTGAACTCCATCACGGAGCGATTTCCGTGGAAAGCGAGCTCGGCATCGGCACCACGTTTACCGTTAAGCTTCCGATGCTTCAGGAGCAGGACGGTGTGTAAACAGGGGAAATGGAATATCCCCCCTTTTCGTTAGAGACAATAGGCTTATCTTTTCGAAAATGGTAAACATCATGTATTCTTTTACACAGCGTTAACAATCAGATGATAAGATGTTGCTTGTCAGCATTCATTCATTTGATACAAGAAACAGGGGGACCGGTGAATATGACTCAACGATTGTTGGTAATCGAGGATGAGCCGACGCTCGCCAGATTGCTTTCGTACAACTTGACGCAGGAAGGCTACGATGTCACGATTGAAGACCACGGCACGTCCGGGTACGAGCGGGCCGCCCATGAGCCTTACGACCTCATTATTTTGGATTTGATGCTGCCGGGAATGAATGGATTTGACATTTTGAGCAAACTCCGCAGCAAGGGAATGGAGACGCCGGTGATTATTTTGACGGCCAAAAACGCGGAGGAAGAGGTCGTGCAGGGCCTTAAGCTGGGCGCCGACGACTACATTACGAAACCGTTCGGGGTCTCGGAGCTGCTGGCCCGTGTAAGCACCGTGCTTCGCAGAGTTTCCGGTCCCGGAGAGGAAGCGGCGGCCGTTCCGGAATCGCCAACCTCGGCCATCACGCTCGGACAGCTGGAGATTTATCCGGAGAAATACGAGGTCATGCTGGGCAGTACCAGCATTAATCTGCGGCCTAAGGAATTTGAAGTGCTGCTGTACCTCGCCCGCAAACCAGGCGTTGTCCTGACCCGGGATGATTTGATGAACGCGGTGTGGGGCTTTGATTACATCGGGGGTCAGCGGACGGTGGATGTGCATGTCAGCTCCCTGCGCAAGAAGCTGGAGCTTGATCCCGAATCCGTTCATATTGATTCCATCCGCGGCGTCGGCTATAAGCTGGTCGTCAATAAAAAAAGAAGCTCTCATCCTGTGGAATAAGGAGAGAGCTTCTTTTTTTGCATGCCTTAGACCTAAGGAACTAGTTCTTTGATCATAGGTTTACATACAATTTACATTGTCCGCATATTCTCTTAACGCTCGGGAGGTATGATGCGGCTAAAGACTAGAGAGCCGAAGAGGGGGAGGGCCATATTGTCCACACTGTACGCCGATCTGGAACAAAGCATTCGTGCAAATGGAAACCCAGCTCAAGAAGGTAACGCCTCCGCACAAGGCCATACTGAAGCAAGCGTGCAAGGGGGAGGAGAATCCGGGGATCGCCCCACGCCGGCGGAATATTGCCGGATGGTTCCGCTGCTGGACGCCCAGACGAGCTGCCGAGAAGTTCTGGAGCTGATCAAGGAACAGCCGGATCTTCCCTGCGTGGTCATCGGAGGGAAAGAGGGTGAGCCGTTTGGGCTGGTCATGCGGGACACCTTTTACCGGAAGCTGACCGGCCGGTTCGGCGCCGATCTGTATTTTGGCCGTCCGGTAGAGAAATTTGCGGATATGCAGCCCCTGATCGCCGACATTGGAGCCGATCCCGGACTGCTGATCCAGCAGGCGCTGGACCGCCCCGAATCCCAATTTTATGACTGTGTTATTTTGACGGATCACGGGCAGCTGGCAGGCGTGTTGACGGTCCTGGATTTGATGATCATGTCGGGCCTGCTTCAGACGGGGGCTGAGCAGCGGCGCAGGCAGACGGTAGCGGAGAGCTTCAGGCATGTCACCGGTATGGAGGAATCGCTGCAGCAGGTAGCGGAGGCGGCGAACGCCACGCTGATGGAATGCCGCCGGATGAAGGAATGGTCGCTGAACGGACGCAGCAAGCTGGATGAGGTCAGCCAGTCCTATTCCAATGTGGTAGAGAGGATGAACGAGAATCAGCAGCAGGTGACCCGGCTGATCCAGGATGTCGACACGATCTCGGCATTAACCCGGACCATTTCGGAGCTGGCGGATAAAAGCAATCTGCTGGCCATGAACGCATCGATCGAGGCGGCGCATGCCGGTGAGCACGGACGCGGCTTTCAGGTCGTCGCTGCTGAAGTCAGGTCGCTCGCAGGACAGACGCGGCAGCTGGCGACGGATATTTCCGGACTGCTCGGAAGCATCGGCCGGCTGGCGAAGGAAACGGGAGCTTTAACCACGGCCGGAGTGGGCGAGATCACGGCCAGCGCGGAGCTGCTAGGCGAAGGAAGTCGGATGTTTGGTGAACTGGAAAAAGCGGTCGAGCATGTAGAGGGGACCGGTGAAACCGTGAATCGGTTGGCGGGAGATACGGCCATGCGGGCCGCCGTCATCAGACAGGAACTGGAAAAGGGAAGTTCTTTTGCTTAATATTGGATCTGCTAATTTACACATTTTACACTGCGTTTACAATTGTGGGACACAGCATTTACATAACGGCATTACTATAGATAGGTGCCATATAGATGAACTGAACTTCATAGACCCTTTTTGAAAAAAGGAGAAGCGATTGTAAATGGAAGATATTATCGATATTGAGCAGTTGAACTTGTACTACGAGCAGTTTCATGCGCTTAAAAATATAGACCTGGACATTCCCGAGAAAACGATCACTGCCTTTATCGGCCCTTCCGGATGCGGCAAGTCGACCCTGCTGCGGACGCTGAACCGGATGAATGACATGATCACAGGCACCCATATCGAAGGCTCCGTCAAGATCGGCGGCAAAGATATTTACGGCAATGACGTGCACGTGGAAGCTCTGCGCAAGCAGGTGGGCATGGTGTTCCAGCAGCCGAATCCGTTCCCCAAATCGATTTACGACAATATTGCCTACGGCCCCCGTCTGCACGGAACGCGCGATAAGAAGGTGCTCGACGAAATTGTGGAGCAGAGCCTGCGCCAGGCCGCGCTGTGGGAAGAGGTCAAGGATTACTTGAAGCGTTCGGCCCTCAGCCTCTCGGGCGGACAGCAGCAGCGTTTGTGCATTGCCAGAGCTTTGGCGGTTCAGCCGGACATTCTTTTGATGGATGAGGCGACCTCTGCGCTCGATCCGATTTCGACACTAAAGATTGAGGAATTGGTACAGGAGCTCAAGGAGACCTATACCATCGTCATGGTTACTCACAATATGCATCAAGCTGCCCGGATTTCCGGCCGAACGGTATTTTTCCTGAACGGGGAAGTCGTCGAAGCCGACGATACCAAGGAGTTGTTCACCAACCCGCGGGACTCCCGTACCGAAGATTATATTTCCGGGCGTTTCGGGTAACCGGCAGCAAGATGAGCATTAAATATATCCTAGGGGGAACAGGGCAGCGATGATTCGGAGAAAAGAGTTGGATCAGGATTTAGAGGTACTGCGCACGTTGCTTCGCCAGATGGGCGCGCATGTGGTTCATGCTTTGGAAGAGGCGGTTATCAGCCTGAAAACGCTGGATGCCGTGAAGGCACAGCAAATCGTCAAGGATGACGCCAAGCTGAACGCGATGGAAGAGGAAATCATGGACATCGGCTCTCGCCTGATCGTCACCCAGCAGCCGGTAGCCAAGGATTTGCGGAGAATTCTCGTAGCCTTTAAAATTTCGAGCGACCTGGAGCGCATGGGAGACCTAGCCCTTGACGTTGCCAAGGTGACGCTGCGGCTGCAGGGGCAGGAGCTGATCAAGCCGCTGATCGACATTCCGCAAATGGCTGATCTGGTGCAAGTAATGATCGAGGAGTCCATTACGTCTTATTTGGACGAAAATACCGACCTTGCTTATAAAATGGCCAAGGACGACGATCAGGTGGACCAATTCTACAGCCGGATCATCACGGAATTGTACGGCTATATCGCCTCGAATCCCGAAACGCTGTCGCAAGCGATGCTGCTCACGCTGGTTGCCCGGTACATCGAGCGGATCGCCGATCACGCCACGAATATCGGGGAGAGCACGGTGTATCTCGTCACCGGCCGGCGTCCTGATTTGAATCAATAACATCATCATATATGAGATCAAGGAGCTGACCCGCACAGGCGGGAAGCTCCTTTTTTGCCGTGAAGGAATTGACAGAAATTACGCTTAGGAGATTTGCGGCAAAACGGCCTAATTTTTTCTCGAAAAGGGGCGTGTATGGTATCATAAATGAAGGACGTTTGATAAAGGGAAGGTGCCCAATGAACAAGCTGATTTTGATAGATGGAAACAGTATTATTTACCGCGCATTTTTCGCAATGCCCCCGCTGACGAACACCAAGGGTCTGCATACGAATGCTGTGTACGGATTTACGAATATGCTTCTGCGTTTGATCGAAGACCATAAGCCGACGCACATGATGGTTGCGTTTGACGCCGGAAAAACGACGTTCCGCCACGAAGGCTACCAGGAATACAAGGGCGGAAGGGAAAAGACGCCGCCGGAGCTGTCGGAACAGTTCCCGCTGCTCAAGGAGCTGCTGCAAAGCTTCGGCATCGCCCAATATGAGCTGAGCGGTTACGAGGCGGACGATATCATCGGGACCGTCTCCCGCATCGCCGAGGAGGAAGGGCAGCAAATTCTCGTCGTGACCGGGGACAAGGATATGCTGCAGCTGGCTTCGGACCATGTTCAGGTGGGCCTGACACGCAAAGGGGTAACGGAAATCGAAACCTACGCACCTGAGCAAATCAAGGAGCGGTACGGACTGACCCCGCTTCAAATCATTGACCTGAAGGGCCTCATGGGGGACCCGTCGGATAACATTCCGGGAATTCCGGGTGTCGGCGAGAAGACAGCGCTCAAGCTGCTGCACCAATTTGGATCGGTTGAGGAAGTGCTGGCCAATACGGCCGAGCTGAAGGGGAAGATGAAGGAAAAGATCGAAACCCATTCCGATGACGCGGTCCTCAGCAAGAAGCTGGCGACCATTTACCGCGAGGTGCCGCTGGACAAGTCGTTTAACGAGATGGTATTCCCGGGCTTGAAGGAAGAAACGGCAGGGCCTGCCCTCGCCAAGCTGGAATTCAAATCGCTGCTGGAGCGGTTGTCCTTCCATGCGGACGGTAACACGCACTCGGATGAGGAGCAGGCCAAGGCTGCCGAACGGGAGATCGAGGTCACCGTCGTTGACGGCGAAAATGCGGACGAGCTGATCGCTGCATTGGACGCCGTGCAGCTTATTCATGTCGAGACCAGCGGAGAGAATCCGCATCACGCCGATGTGATCGGGGTCATGTTCTCCACCGAGCCGAAGCATTACTACGTTCCGTTCGAGCGAATGAACGAGTCTTGGGCGGAGCCGCTGCGGACGTGGCTGGGGAACCCGGATGTTCCGAAACGGGGATATGACCTGCACCGTACGGATCTGGCGCTTCACTGGAAGGGAATCGCGTTTGCCGGGGCGTCGTTTGACGTGCAGCTGGCCGCGTATTTGCTCGACCCGACGGAAGCCAACCAGAATGTCAACGCGCTTGCTTCCAAGTATGGGCTGCCGATGCTGGCGGCGGATGAGGACGTATTCGGCAAGGGCGCAAAATACAAGGTGCCGGAGATGGACGTGCTTAGCGGGCATTTGGCCCGGAAGAGCGCCGCGCTGCTGGAGATCATTCCGCTTCAGGAGAAGGAGCTTGCGGACAATGAGATGAGCTCGCTGTTCCATGACCTGGAGATGCCGCTGTCGCGGATTTTGGCGGACATGGAGAAGCAGGGCATCGCGGTCAACAAGGACGATCTGAAGGCGCTCGGAACGGAATTCGAGTCCCAGATCAAGTCGCTGGTTGAGCAGATTTATGAAATTGCGGGCACCGAGTTCAACCTGAACTCGCCGAAGCAGCTGGGAGAAATCCTGTTCGTCAAGCTGGGTTTGCCCGTCGTGAAAAAGACCAAGACCGGCTATTCCACTGACGCCGAAGTGCTGGAAAAACTGGCACCGTATCACGATGTCGTACGCCTGATTTTGCAGTACCGGACCATCGCCAAGCTTCAGTCGACGTATGTGGAAGGACTGCTGAAGGAAATTTCGGAGGAAACGGGCAAGGTGCACACGTATTACCGTCAGACAATTGCGGCTACAGGACGCCTCAGCAGCCAGTTCCCGAACCTGCAGAACATTCCGATCCGTCTGGAAGAAGGACGGAAAATCCGCAAGGTGTTCGTGCCATCCGAACCGGGCTGGTACATTCTGGCCGCCGACTACTCGCAGATCGAGCTGCGGGTGCTGGCCCATATCTCGGGGGATGAAGGACTGAAGGAAGCCTTCCTGCACGATATGGACATCCATACGAAGACGGCCATGGACGTGTTCGGCGTCAAAGCCGAAGACGTTGATGCCAATATGCGCCGGTCCGCCAAAGCGGTTAACTTCGGTATCGTGTACGGCATCAGCGACTATGGTCTGTCCCAGAACCTGAACATTACCCGGAAGGAAGCAGCCCAATTTATCGATCAATACTTCGACGCCTTCCAGGGTGTTCGCAAATATATGGACGATATCGTCAGAGACGCCAAGCGCGACGGTTATGTTACCACGCTGCTGGAGCGCAGACGGTATTTGCCGGAAATCAATGCTAGCAACTTCAATCTGCGTTCTTTCGCTGAGCGGACGGCGATGAACACACCGATCCAGGGCACTGCCGCCGATATCATCAAGCTGGCTATGGTTCAGATGGATGCGGCACTGGCCAAAGAGAAGCTGAAGAGCCGCATGCTGCTACAGGTGCATGACGAATTGGTATTCGAAGTCCCTGAGGAAGAGCTGGAGCTCATGAAAAAATTGGTGCCGGAGACGATGGAGCATGCGCTGGCCCTGTCCGTACCGCTCAAAGCGGAAGTGAGCTACGGAGTCAATTGGTACGAGGCGAAATAAAGGGCTCTGTAAGCGCACGTATTCAGATTTTACGGGATCCCCGCGAAGTACTTGAGCAGGTTCGAAGAAAAAGCGCCGCTTTGTGGGGTTGTCTTGCGCTATAATAGAGGTTGAGGTGAAGTCATCATGCCGGAATTACCGGAAGTCGAAACAGTCAAAAGAACACTCAATCAGCTCGTGAAGGGCAAGATGATTGACCGCGTTAGTGTGAATTTGGCGCGGATCATTCAGCGCCCCGATGATATAGATCAGTTTGCGTGGATGCTGGCCGGACACACCATTGAAGGCGTGGAGCGGCGCGGCAAATTTTTGCGGATCCTGCTGGACGGGCTCGTGCTCGTCTCCCATTTGCGGATGGAGGGACGGTACGGGGTATACCAGAGCAGTGATCCGGTGGAAAAGCATACGCATGTCATTTTCCACTTTACCGACGGCACCGAGCTGCGGTACAAGGATGTGCGGCAGTTCGGAACGATGCATTTGTTCCAGCCCGGAGAGGAATTCCAGCTTCCCCCGCTCTCCAAGCTGGGATTGGAGCCGCTGGATCCGGCGTTTACGCTGGAGCGTTTCAAAGAAACGCTGAAGGGGAAGAAGACCAAAATCAAGGCTGTCCTGCTCAACCAGGCATATATCGTCGGCATCGGGAATATTTATGTGGATGAGTCGCTGTTTCGGGCGGACATTCACCCCGAGCAGCCGGCCGATACGCTGACGGATGGGCAGCTCGAAGCGCTCCATCAGGCGATCGTGGCCACGCTCGCCGAGTCGGTTGAGGTGGGGGGATCGTCCATCAAGTCTTATGTCAATGGACAAGGTGAGATGGGCATGTTCCAGCACCAGCTGAAAATTTACGGCCGGCAGAACCAGCCGTGCGTAAATTGCGGCACCGCCGTGGAGAAAACGGTCGTTGGCGGGCGCGGAACCCATTTCTGCCCGTCCTGCCAAACCTTGAAATCGTAACAATTCGAACTGGGCGTGCACCCCTTTTTTGTACCCTCCATATACTGAGGAAGAGATATCTTATGAAGCGGGGCTTCCGAATGCCTGATCCATGCTGCAGGCTTTTTCGGGGCACCGCTTCTGTCACAGGGAGGGAACGGGGTGCTCAGTCATGTTCTTGCACTGCTGCTGCTTGCGTTAGCATTAAGTTTGGACAGTTTTGGTGTCGGCATTACATACGGCCTTCGTCAAATGAGGATTTCGCCGTTATCGATAGCGATTATTTCTTTATGCTCCGGGGTCATCATCTATGTGTCCATGCAGGTGGGCGTGCTGCTGGCCCAATTCGTATCCCCTTCGATTGCCTCCATCATTGGAGCGGTCATCCTGATCATTATGGGCTCGTGGTCGCTGGTACAGATGTGGATCCAGAAGGAGAAGAGCGGGGAAGGCAAAGAAGTTTTGGAAGCCAAAGACGCAGAGGTCGCCAAGCAGGCTAAAGACGCCCAAACCAGCGGGATAGGGGGGCATGGCTTGCAAAGCTCCGGCGGAGAAGGTACACTGGACCCTGCCCAGCATGAAGCACCTGAACAGACGGTGTTTTCACTGGAAATCCGGAAGCTGGGCGTCGTGATCCGCATTTTGCGGACGCCGTCTTCCGCTGATATGGATAAGTCGGGCAGCATCTCCGGATGGGAGGCCATGTGGCTTGGTATCGCCTTATCCCTGGATGCGTTCGGCGCGGGTCTAGGCGCGGCATTGCTCGGATTTTCGCCGCTGCTGACCGCCGTCGTGATCGCTCTCTTCAGCGGCACCTTTTTAGTCGTCGGAATGAAGACGGGACTGCGCTTTGCATCCCGAACGTGGATGCGCCGGTTTACGGTGCTGCCGGCAATATTATTAATTGTAATGGGAATAATGAAGCTGTTATGAGGTGAGTTAAGGATATGAACATCGGGTTAACCGGAGGAATAGCGACAGGAAAAAGTACCGTATCCGCCCTCTTAGTCAGCAAGGGGGCGCTGCTTGTTGACGCCGACATCATCGCCCGGGAAGTCATGCTCCCGGGTCATCCGGTTTTGGCGGCGGCCGTCGAGCATTTTGGACAAGCCATCCTCCTTCCGGACGGAACGCTGGACCGCAGACGCCTGGGGGATATCGTGTTTCACGATCCGGGCGAGCGCAAAGCTCTGAACGATATTACGCATCCTGCGATCCGTCAGGAGATCCGGGAGCAGATGCAGACCTTTGAAAGGGAGCACCCGGACCGCCTGGTGGTGGTGGACATCCCGCTCCTGTTTGAATCGGATCTGGAAGCGATGTTTGAGCAGGTTCTGCTGGTCTATGCCCCGTTTGAGGTTCAGGTGGAACGCCTGATGGAGAGAAACCGGCTGACGAAGGATGAAGCGGTCGCGCGGATTCGTTCCCAAATGGATATCGAAGAGAAGAAGAAGCGGGCCGACGTTGTGATCGACAACAGTGGACAACCTTCCGAGACGGAGCGCCAAGTGGATGAATTTTGGAACCGGAAGGGCCTGCTATGAAGTTTTTACGCAAAAAAAGAGTGCTTCTTCTGTTGTTTTTAGGATTTGTCGTCATCCTGTTTTTTAATACGAACTGGATGTCGTGGTTTTACCCGATTCATTATAAAGAGAATATTCGTGAGCAGGCTGAGCGTTATGACGTCGACCCGTTTCTGGTGGCTTCGATTATCCGGGTGGAATCCAATTACAAGCTGGGCAAGGAGTCAAAGAAGGGGGCTCTCGGGTTGATGCAGCTGATGCCGGATACGGCCAATTGGGCGATGGAAAAGGCCAAGCTTCCAGAGGTGACGCTGGACCATATTAAGCATGAGCCGGAGGCCAGCATCGAAATCGGCACCTGGTATCTCAAAACGCTGTCGGAGCAGTTTAAAGGAAACCGGATTGCCGTCATAGCCGCATACAACGCGGGGCCTGGTAAAGTGGACGGTTGGCTGAAAAGGGGCGTATGGGACGGGACCTACGACTCGGTCAAAAATATTCCCATCGGGGAAACCCGGCACTACGTTCAGCGGGTCATTTATTACTACAATCAGTACACGCGGATATACAGCGAGTTCTAAAGGGAGTACTGTTCTGTCGCTAAACATAACAAAAGAAGCATTGGAGAAGCTAGGTTAGCGTCTCCAACACTTCTTCGGGTATCAAACCGAATTAGAATTGACCAGCCAGTTGTTGTTCAGCCAGGGTCACCAAACGTTTAGTGATAAGTCCCCCGATCGAACCGTTCTCATATGCAGTCATGTTGCCTTGGTATCCGTCTTGTGGGATGCTGATACCCAGTTCTTGAGCGACTTCATATTTCAATTGGTTCAGGGCTGCGGTAGCTTTAGGTACTACCAGGTTGTTGGAGCTGTTGTTGTTGGAAGCCATTGTTGTTCACCTCCTCGCTGTTTGTAAATGTATTATGTCTCGAAGCTCAGAAGTTCATTACTCTTTTTGAAAAGTTTTTGTTGGAAATTTAATACATTTCGGTGAGGCGGCAAGTTGATCCCTGATGGGATAAGGGTTCGCGATATTCGGACCCTGTGAATGTTCGTGATTTTGTTCTATATACACCGTGATTTGCAAAGGAAGGGAGTTTACCATGAAATGTCCGTACTGTGATTATGCCGGCACGAAAGTGCTGGACTCACGGCCCGCCAACGAAAATAAATCGATTCGCCGCAGGCGTGAGTGCGAGAAGTGCAGCCGGCGCTTTACCACGTTTGAGATGGTGGAGGAAACGCCGCTGATGGTCATCAAGAAGGACGGAAGCCGGGAAGAGTTCAGCCGGGATAAAATCCTCCGCGGCCTGATTCGCGCCTGCGAGAAGCGCCCGGTATCCGTGGAGCAGCTCGACATGATCGTCTCCGAGGTGGAGAAATCGCTGCGCAACACCGCCGTGGCGGAGGTGGAGAGCCGCCAGATCGGCGAACTGGTGATGGAGCAGCTGTATCCCGTGGACGAGGTGGCTTATGTCCGCTTTGCGTCGGTTTACCGCCAATTTAAAGATATCAACATGTTCATGAAAGAGCTGAAGGGACTGCTATCCAAAAATACGGTGGAGGACTAACCGTAAGGAAGCATGCTGCTTCGCCGGTCCGTTACTGAGGATGCAACCATCTTAAAGAGCAAAAGGGCCTTTCAGGGCCTCTTTTGCTTTTGGTGGTGGCCATGGCATGAGAGCATAAGGCTGAACACTTGCGTGAGTTCCAAAATCTTTTTTTGAATTTTTTTGTTGACACATGCATAAATCTTTGATAAATTATAAGAGTCGCTGATACATAATAAATCAGTAGAAAATATTAAGGGGCCTTAGCTCAGCTGGGAGAGCGCATCGCTGGCAGCGATGAGGTCAGGGGTTCGATCCCCCTAGGCTCCATAGAAGAAAAACCCTTGGGAATCAAGGGTTTTTTTGTTTTTTTATTTTCAGTTTGGCTTAATAAAATTTGAATCTAGGGACGAATGGGGGACAAATGTTTATTATTACCTCTTTAATTCCCCTTAATATAAAAGCGCTCGAACTAAGCGCTTACTTAGTTGTTCTGATATCTGCATGTCCGAACCTGCTTGAAATTGTTTTGGATTCCTTGATTAATAAGTAACCTTGCAGATGTATGGCGTAAGTTGTGTTAATAAGTCAGGGGCCCCAAATGGGGCTCTTTGCTTTATATGCAGTACTATAAAAATATATAAAATACTTAGCACTGTGAACATCCCTTACACCTCGGGACAGTTTAGTGAGAAATGGATTGTTTTTTGTTGATGGACGTAGTTCGATGAAAACTCTAAGGTAATGGACTTTGAGGTTTGCAGCATCATAAATATTATTACGTAAAATTTAGTTTTGATGAAATTATATTTTGCCAGGGCCTTCAGGTGGGAACCGGCAGGCTAGAAGCTTAATAAATTAGAAGACTTCCAATCGCCGATTATTGAGAGAAATATATCAATTAAATATATTTACATATTATATTATTTTGATATAATGAAATCGATCAAACGAATAAGGAGGAAATATAAGATGTTCAAAAGCGGCAATGTGACTGTAATGGTAGCGGATATGAAAAAGGCAGTAAAATTTTACGCGGAAACCTTGGGGTTGGAACTGCAGCACGGTGACGGGCATTTTGCGCAAATCGTGGCACCTGGATTAACGATCGGTCTCCTGCATCTTGCGGGTGAACAAGGTTCCCTTCCGGAAAAAACGGGCAGCATGACCATAGGGTTTGAGGTGGAAGACATGGAGTCAGCCATCGAAACGCTGAAATTCCGCGGCGTTCAATTCCACGATTCCGTGGAAGGCAAGGCGGCTAATGTCGTGCATTTCAATGATCCTGAAGGCAATACCCTTTACTTGGTTTGCAATCGTTAAATCAAAGGGCCGCATAAAGAAAATGTAAGGAGGCGATTTCGCATGGCCTCGAAAACCAAGGTCAATATGGTTGTCGCCGGTCTGCTGGCAGCGATGTTTATTGGCGCGTTGGATGCGACCGTCGTCGCCACCGCTACCCCGCATATGATCAAGGATTTGCACGGCGAGACGCTGTTCAGTTGGGTGTTTGCGGTTTATACGTTGACCACCTGCGTGGCGACCCCCATTTTCGGCAAGCTCGCCGATTTATTCGGGCGCAAACCCGTGTTCTTCGCGGGCATCAGTTTATTCATGCTCGGTTCCATCTTGTGCGGAGCCGCGCAATCGATGACGGGGCTCATTTGGTTCAGGGCTTTGCAAGGATTTGGTGCCGGGGCGCTTGCGCCCGTGTGCTTTACCGTCATCGGCGATTTGTTCTCGGGCAAGCAGCGCGGCAAAATGATGGGTATCTTTTCGTCCGTTTGGTCCGTGGCTGGCCTTCTCGGTCCGCTCATCGGAGGTTACTTCGTCGATCAAGTTTCCTGGCGATGGATTTTCTACATCAACGTGCCGATCGGCATCATCGCCCTGCTGCTGGTCGTCGTATTTTTGCACCAGCCGATCGAACGTCAGGCGAAAAAAATCGATTACCTCGGCGCGATTATGTTTACTATTACTTTCTCCGCGCTGTTGTATGCGCTGCTGAGCGGCGGGTCCCGGCATTCCTGGGATTCCCCGGTGATCGTGGGGCTGTTCGCGGCATCGGCCGTATGTTTTATGTTGTTCCTCTGGATTGAAAAACGGGCGGAGGAACCGATGATCCCGTTATCGATTTTCCGTATCCGCGTATTGAACGTCACCAATATAAGCGGTTTTCTGACGTTCAGCATTATGACGGGGTTGACGGTGTACTCGCCGATCTGGATTCAATCCGTGCTCGGCAATTCCGCGACAAGCTCGGGACTGATCGTTATGCCGATGTCGCTGGCATGGCCGCTCGCCTCCAACATCGCCGGCCGGCTCATGTACCGGGTTGGGGTAAAGGCATCGATCGTATTCGGCTCTTCGCTCGTCATGGCAGGCTCCCTCTGGCTAATTGCGCTTCAGATAAATTCGCCCTACGTATTTTGGATCGGTATCCTCGTGCTAATCGGACTGGGAATGGGGTTTGTTGCGACGCCCTCCACCGTTGTCGTGCAATCGGTCGTCGGCTGGGAAAAACGCGGCGTCGCCAACGCTTCCAGCATGCTGGCCCGTGCGCTGGGCCAAACGGTCGGCATCGCGGTATTCGGCACGATTTACAACCAGTATGTAACCATAATCGGCTCCAAAACGGAGTTGACTGCCGGAATGCATGCCGTTTTTCTGCTCATGTTGGGGATCGCGATTTCGAACCTGCTCGCCGTATCATTCCTGCCGAAGCACCGTCAAGTGATGGCGCAGCAGCATTCGGCGTAACGGCAGGATGACAAAGCGAAATACCGGAACCGGCCGCAAACGGATGAGGCCAGGAAAAGCCGCGACCTGCGGCTTTTCTGTTTTTACAGGCTTCCGTATGTTATACTGTTGTTTGCATAAAAGCAGTAAAACCTACAAGGGGGCCTTTCGTTTGTACGAATTATTCATACTAGGCGAATTGATGAATAACCCGATGCACGGCTATTTGCTGCATCAGATTTTGAACGGGATCGTTGGTCCTACGCGAAAAGTCAGCTGGGGGGCGATTTATCCGCTGATCCACGGCATGCTTGCGGACGGTCTGATCGAACAGGTTCCTGATGAGCAACCGGAGGGTGCCAAACAAGGAAGAGGAAAAAAAATAAAGACCTATAAACTTACGGACGAAGGCAGAATACGTTTTTTTCGGTTGATGGAAGAACCGATTCCATATTCGCCGGATTACGAGCTGCATTTTTATACGAAACTGAAAAATTTTGAATTGATCAGCAAGGAATTGCAGTTTTTAATTTTGCATCAATACAAAGATTACTTGCGTTATGAGATCCGCCACGAGGAAGAACGGTTGGAATATGCGAGCAAAGACGAACGGATTCCCGGCGGGGAACAGAAATATATTCAAATCTTTTTCCGGCATCGGCTGGAAAAACTTCGATTTGATGAAACGTGGGTTATGCAGTTAATCGAGAGCCATCGCGTGGATGGTCAAGGTCTTGAGTGGGAGTGAAAATGGAAAGGCTTAAACGAAGCAGATCATTGACAAGATAGGGGGCGAGCTAAATAGGCTTGGTCCCTTTGTTTATTTCTCACGCACTTTTATTTTCCGGTTCTTCGGAAAATTTAGTTGAAAGTCATCCAATAACATAGTGATCTAAAATTAGAAGTTCAGCATCTATTCAACAACGTTTCCATGAGCGTTTTCAGAAGAAATTAAACGACCCTTCCCCGGTGGAGTACCGAGAAACGGTCGCTGCATAATGGTGTCTTTTTATTCTTGTCTACTTGACAGGGTTATGACCAAATCAAGGTTTTTTGTTTTTTAATATTAAGCCCTGGCCCACTTCTTCCGATACTGGTGCGGCGTAGTGCCCATGCGCTGTTTGAACAATTTACAAAAATAAGAGCTGTTCGCCAAACCAATCTCCTCAGCAATGAGCGAGATTGGTTTTTTGGTGGTCGTTAACAGCAGAACGGATTGATGGACCCGGCGGGCCATGATGTATTCCGAGATGCTGATGCCTGTCGCCTCTTTGAAGAGATGCGAAACATGATAGGGAGATAAATGCAGCGACTTGGCCATGTCGTCCAATCGAAACGGTAATGTATAGTTGGCCTCGATCCATGTCAATATGTGCTCCACCTGATGATTTTGGCGAAGGACCGGTTTCGGCAGCCCGGCTTCGGTTCGCTGATTCCATACGTGTTGGATCGAACGATACAGCATGACGAGAAATAAAGAAAATTCCTCATATCTTTCTGCCTCTGAAAGCGCGGGTAATTGATCATCCAAGCTTTTGTAGACAGCGTCCAGGATGTGAAGCTCATCCCCGGTATCATACAAGCACGGAACAGGAAGTTCCCCTAAATACATGAATTTGTAAAAGGAGTGCAGGGAAGGCCACTTTTCAAAATAAGACTCAAACATCGTCGGTTCAAAGGTCACAAGGGAACGTTCGAAGCATTGGCCTTCGTCGTATTCGAGCTTGAGATGATGAAGCTGATAAGGCTGAAAAATGCAGAGCATGCCCGGTTTGATATCGTAGCGGTTGTTATTGACGATCATCGTCCCTTTCCCTTGATGGATCAACAATATTTCCACCCCAAGGTGGGAATGGAAGGTTTCTTTATGCTCATAGTTGACGCTTTTTCGTTTATAGGCAAAATGCAGGGGCACCTCGCTATAGTTACCCGCTACAAAAGACATGGCTGCTGCCTCCTTCTTCCCCGTATGTACTTGCTTTCGAATCTATTCTATCGCAGAACCGCAACCCAGTGTTATTTTTCCCCCCACAGCGAAGCACAATGTTCTCGCAGCTTCAGTTAATATCCTTATATGTCAATGAATGAAGCTCATGGGAGGTTAAATGGATGATCAAGGTTGCGATTATAGGGACCGGGGCGATTTCGTCCGCTCATATCGAAGGTTATCTGCGGCTGAAGGATCGCTGCCAAATTGTTGCGTTATGCGATCTTTATCCCGAGAAGGCCGAAGCCAAGCGGGAGCAATACGGTTTGGACGCTGTCATCGTCAAGGATTATAAGGAACTGCTTGATCAGGAGATCGATCTGGTTTCCATTTGTATGCCTCCGTTCGAACATGCGCCGGTCACCATTGATTTTCTGAATGCAGGCAGTCATGTGATCGTGGAAAAGCCCATGGCCTCTTCTCTTGAGGAATGCGATGCCATGACCAAAGCTGCGGAACAAAACGGGAAAGTATTGTCCGTCATTGCCCAAAATCGCTTCAGAAATCCGATTATGAAGCTGAAGCACGTTGTGGACAGCGGATTGGCCGGCAAAATTCTTCATGCCCAGGTGGATTCGTTCTGGTGGCGGGGCCATTGCTATTACGATTTATGGTGGCGCGGCACGTGGGAGAAGGAGGGAGGCGGTCCGACGCTGAATCATGCGGTTCATCATATCGACGCCCTGCTCTGGATGCTGGGTCAGCCCAGCGAGCTTCAGGCTTATATGAGCAACGTCGCGCATGACAATGCGGAAGTGGAGGATTTGTCCATCGCGATTTTGAAATATCCGAACGGCAGCTTAGGGCAAATTACAAGCTCCGTCGTTCATCATGGGGAAGAACAGCAGTTTATTTTCCAGGGTGAGCATGCCCGGATCTCGGCGCCGTGGCGGGTCACGGCTTCGAAGTCATTGCCTAACGGCTTCCCGGAGCGGGAGCCCTCTCTCGAGGAGAAAATCCAGCAATACTACAGCGAGCTGCCGGATCTGCCATACGAAGGCCATACGGCACAGATCGATAATGTGCTGAATGCGATCGAGACGGGCGCGCCGGTACTGATTGACGGAGTCAGCGGACGGAATACGCTGGAACTCATTATGAGTATTTACAAATCCGCAAGCACCGGAGAAAAGGTCAAACTTCCCCTGCAGCAGGACGATCCTTTTTATACGCGGGAGGGTCTGATGAAGAATGCACCTCATTTTTACGAAAAGGGCAGCAGCGTTGAAAATTTTGCAGATCTGAAAATAACGACAGGAAGCCGTTACGGCGGCGTAACGAACGGACAAACGTCAGGCGAACAGTAAATCCCGATCATCGGGATGGAGAACGTAAACGCGAAAGGGATGAAGGAGATGCAGAAGAACGACGGAATGAATTATGCCCCGAAAGGAAAACCGAATCCAGTAGTCGGGCCGGGTGAATTTGTGATTGCCGCTGTGGCGCTCGATCATGGGCACATCTATGGAATGGTCAACGGACTGATCGAGGCAGGCGCTACCTTAAAGTGGGTTTATGACCGCGACCGGGCCAAAGCGGAAGCATTCGCACGAACCTATCCCCAAGTAACGATTGCAGCCTCCGAGGAAGAGATTTGGGCAGATCCGCAGGTTCAGCTTGTTGCAGGAGCAGCCGTCACTTCGGAACGCTGTGCGCTGGGGCTTCGGGTGATGGACGCAGGCAAAGATTATTTTACGGATAAAGCTCCCTTTACCACACTTGAGCAGCTGGAGTCGGCCCGCGCCAAAGTGCGTGAAACCGGAAGAAAGTATATGGTTTATTACAGCGAAAGGCTGCATGTCGAATCGGCGGTTTATACCGGGCAGCTCATTGAGCAGGGCGCGATTGGGCGGGTGCTGCAGGTGACGGGATTCGGACCGCATCGGTTAAATGCTTCGTCCCGGCCGGAGTGGTTTTTTCAAAAGAAGCAATACGGAGGAATCCTTTGCGATATTGGCAGCCACCAGGTCGAGCAGTTTCTTTTTTATGCGGGTTGTAAACAAGCGGAGGTGCTGCACAGTAAAGTGGCAAACTACAACAACCCTGAGTATCCGGAGCTTGAGGATTTTGGCGATGCCACCCTGCTAGGGGACAACGGGGCCACGCAATATTTCCGGGTGGACTGGTTTACGCCGGACGGCTTAGGTTCATGGGGAGACGGACGCACCCTGATATTGGGAACCGAAGGTTATATTGAGCTGAGAAAATATATCGATATCGCCCGCGACCGGACCGGCAATCATGTCTACCTGGTCAATCAGGAAGGGGAATACCATTTTCATGTTGACGGACAGGTCGGATATCCGTTCTTTGGAGAACTCATTCTTGACTGTCTGAACCGGACCGAGAATGCCATGACGCAGGAGCATGCCTTTATGGCGGCTGAGCTGTGCTTGAAAGCGCAGGAAATGGCGCTGGACGTGACCCGAAGCGGCAGCTGACTGCATCAGTATGCCATGAAGGTCATGGAGCAGCTGCTTAACATGCATCTGTTAAAAATAAGCTGGGGAGGGCCGCGTATGTTATCATACATCCCTCCCTTATTCGTTATTTAGGTTGATTTGTCAGTTGTTTGACCATGAGGATATGAGGTATGCCATCTTCCATAAATTCCTCCGAAGAAGTTCGATACCCAAGTTTCTTATAGAACCCTTCCGCCTGACTTTGCCCGTGCAATTTAACCTGCTGTACCCCTTTGTCTTTAGCGATTTCTTCTAACGATGCAATGATCCTTCTTCCGATTCCGAATTTGCGGTAAGGCTGCAGGATGCAAATCCGCTCCAGCTTTCCGGATCCTTCGTGAATGCGTACCCGCCCCGTTCCTACGGGCTGATCCTCATAATAGGCGATGATGTGCTCACATGGTCCACCCAAAGTATCAAACTCGTCAAATTCATCATTCAGCGGCACGCCCTGTTCCTCAACAAATACGTTCCTCCGGATAGAAAATGCAGCCTCTAACTCTTCAGGCAGATTAATTCTTTGAGTTTTCAATCGTTTTCGCCCCTTTCATGATGTATTCAATGATCGTTATTTAAATTATAGGATGAATTATGTTGTAAATGCAATAAAAATAAGACTCTGCGGTTGAAAACACCAACGAGAAGCAAAAAAGCCCCGAATAACGGGGCTTGAAAATCATATTGGTCTCATGAAAAAAAGCCTGTGACCATCTCAATCTCAAATTTGGCTCTGTGCGCTTGTCTTGATAAGATCTTTGGCATGCTGCCTTCCTGTCGATAATAGACTGTCACTCAGCTCGGCATCTCTAACGGAACGCGCCAGTACAACCGTGCCGACCATAAGGCTCAGCAAAGCTTGGCCAGTCAATGGATCGACTTCTGCCAGGTCGGAGATAAAATCAATCATGCGCTGCAGCTCCTCGGTAAAGACTTGGCGCACCTCTTCGGACATTCGGGATACTTCAGCGGAAAGGGCGGGAAGAATGCAGCCCACCTCGGTTTGGTCGCGATGCTGCGGACTCAAATAATAATGAATGACCGCGTGGATCTTGGGTGCTTCCTTTTCCTGGTCCGCCGCCTTCTGCAGCAGGGCAATGGTCTCGCTGATCGCAAAGCGGCAAGTTTCAGCGACCAAATGCTCTTTATTGTCAAAATGTGAATAGAACCCTCCGTGCGTCAGACCGGCACCTTTCATAATAAAGGGAACGCTGATGCCCTGTACTCCGCTGGCTCGAATGGCTTTGGCTGCACTTTCAATAATACGGCCGCGAACCTTTAATTTGTGACCTTCCGGATAAGGCAAAGCAATCACTCCTAGTGGCAAAAACGCATTTTAAAATATTATAGGCATCATAATAAAACCTGTCAATTTCACTCGGTCCAATCGTTAGGTTTTGCGGCAAATGAGCAGATGATATTGACTGTTCTAAAATATGATGACTATAATATATTACATTCATCATATTTTATTTCGGAGGTGCAAAGTTATGATCGACCTTAAATCGGTAGACACCCTGGTGATAGGATCGGGTCCAGGAGGTTATGTGGCGGCGCTTCGGTCAGCACAGCTTGGAATGACAACGGCTGTCGTTGAGCGCAACCGGATCGGTGGAGTATGCACCAATATAGGCTGCATTCCTTCCAAAGCGTTGATTGGGGAAGCGCATCGCTTCAAGCAGCGTAAGCAATGGAATCAGGCTGTTGCTGCTGCTGCTTCCTTTGAGGATGCTCAGGGCTTTAAACAAGCCGTCGTGAACAAGCAAGCCGGTGGAGTTCAATATTTGTTAAAGACGGCCGGAGTATCGGTTCTTGAAGGAGAGGCCCGCTTGATCGACGAGCACACCGCTTCCATTCAACAAGCGGGAGCCGAACTTAGGATTTCTTTTAAACACGCCATCTTAGCAACCGGTTCTCGTCCAATTGAGCTTGCGGCTTTGCCCTACGGCGGACGTATTATGTCATCCACGGAAGCGTTGTCCCTTTCCCAAATTCCATCGAGTCTGGTCGTGATCGGCGGCGGTTATATCGGCGTTGAACTGGGGCAAATGTATGCCAAATTCGGAACCAAAGTTACGATTCTGGAGGGAGGAGGACAGGTGCTGCCCGGATTTGAGGCGGACCTTGTGGCTCCGGTTGTACGGCAGTTAAACGAAGACGGTGTAACTATCATTACAGACGCTATAGCCGTCCATGCAGAACAGGATGCGGGCGGGCTGACACTCCGCTATGTATGTCAAGATGAGCAGCGTACTGTTAGAGCAGAATATGCGCTGGTGACTGTCGGAAGAAGACCGAATACGGACAGCGGATTAGGGCTCGAGAACGTCGGCTTGCAGACAACAGGCAGGGGGCTGATCGAAACGGACGCTCAGTGCAGAACGGCAGTTCCGCATATATTTGCGATCGGTGATATTACGGAAGGTCCGGCTCTGGCCCATAAAGCTTCCTACGAAGCTAAAGTCGCGACAGAAGCTATCGCCGGCAAACCTTCTATCGTGGATTACAGAGCCATTCCGCTTGTTGTGTTTTCCGAACCTGAATTGGCCAGCGTTGGTCTGACAGAGACAGCATGCAAGGAGCAAGGCATCCCGGTTATCGTGGGCAAGTCCTCCTTTAGTATTAATGGCAGAGCTTTGGCGCTGAAAGAAGAGCCAGGATTTGTGAAGATCATTGCGGATCAAGCGTCGGGGATCGTCAAAGGAGCGCAAATCGTAGGCATAGAGGCGTCAACCCTCATATCAGAGCTGGCCTTGGCGATCGAGATGGGAGCGACCGTAGAGGATCTGGCGATGACGATTCATCCCCACCCTACGTTAGGGGAAGTCATCATGGAGGCGGCCGAGAACGCGGTGAGAAAAATGAGAATTGCTAAATAATGTGAATTGCAACATAAATGCGGCCTTTTGCCCAAAAAGAAAAGCCATTTGCTTGAGCAAACGGCTTTCATGACGGTGATTCATAATCAGCTCATCCTGTCTTTCTCGTTCTTCATCTTGTTCATCTCGGTTAAAGTCATCTCATTGCACTGCCGGATGAAGTTCAAAATCAGCTGCAGTTCCTGCTCCGTATACTGCGAGATGATCTCGAGCGTCGACTGCATAATCGATTGGAACATGGGAGAGATGGATGCCGAGCCTTCCGGCACCGGTTTAACGACGACACGTCTGCGATCGTTCGGATCCTTATCCCGGATGACATAACCCGCTTGTTCGAGCCGGTCGATGACACTGGTCACAGCACCGGTTGTAAGCCCGGTTAACTGGGCCAGCTGGCCGGCCGTGACAGGTCCGGCTTGATTCAAGTAATCCAGGCATTTGTGGTCGGTGGCGTTCAAACCCAATCGTTCCGAAATGAGCTGATGGAACATCACGGCACGGGTACTGTTCTGGCGCAGCTCGTGCACCATTTCCTGCTGTAAGGAAGCGAGTTCGGGTGACACGCGGTCCTTTTCTTTTGACATTTTGATTCCTCCGCGTATGCGACTTATGTCTTTTCTCGTTAAGATAAACAATACATTAAGATGATTTGCCGATCAAGACTTATTACTCTACATAGTCACATTATGGCGTCTATTTCGACCCAATCCACGAAAAGGACGGTTTTACGCCATGTGAAGGAAGATTAAAGATCAGCAGCGAGGAACTGCAATTAAGCAGAAAGAAAACCCTTGTTAATCAAGGGTTTTCTGGTTTTCTTCTATGCACGTTTAATAGATGCGATATTTTCCGCTTAGCGCCAGGAGGCTAAAGAAATAAAGGCAGTTGTCGTAATAGCGGCGAATGCCGGTTCTAAGCGGTGTGCTCCAGAACTTGTGAACAAAGGGGAGCGCATCTTCACCGTCGGCGGCCAGCGATGCCATCGCGTTGGTGGCCAACAGCCCGATGGGATGTAAGGCCGGCTCTTCGAAAGGGCTCCCGTCGATGCGGTATCTTCGGTATTCGGAAGGCTCGATCTCCCGGAAAAACCGCTGAATCCGGTTGGACTGCCCGACCTGCCATGGATCCTGGCGGAACCATTCCCAGTCGAGGGCAATGTTGGCCGCCACCCGGTACGCATCGCTGAAGAAATGGCGGTAATCGCCATGGGGCTGCGGTTCAGCCGGCGTGCCGTCATAATTCGCATACTCCGGAGACAGTCCTGTTTCGGGGTGGCAGGCCAGATGCAGATAAGCCCGGCTGGCGACGGCAGCTTCTTTCCAAAAAGTCCGATCCCGTTCGTCGGCACGCTCGGCGAACAGCTCATAGAAATGGGGAAGGTGATAGGATGGATCGCTGAAGGGAGACTCCGGGATGAACTTGATCAGCTTGGTTGTAGGGTCCCACATCGGATCTCCTTCCTGGTCCCGGCCTTTATGGACGCAAGCGCGAAGAATCGTCTTCGCCTGCTCGGAGTAATCGTACGGCGGCAGTCCGTCGCCCCACCGGCTTGAAGCAAAGAACAGGGCCATTGCGAAGTATTCCTCCCCGTCAGGAGCGGGCCCAGGAGATAGGCGGGTGCCGTCCGGCTTGCAGTGCCAGGCGAAATAATCCTTGTAGCGTCCTTCCGTATGCTGCATATACGATTTGGAAAAATTCCAGAGCCGGTCGAAGATGTCTTTCTTATCCATCTGAACGGCCATCATCATGCCGTATGACATGCCTTCGGTGCGGACGTCCGAGTTGCCTGTATCCAGAACATAACCTTTATCCTCGCCAAGAGGAAAGTAGATTCGAACCTCAGGTGCACCGTCAAACAGGTCGTTCCACGCCTGTTCAAGCCTGGCGTCGATCTCCTCTGGCGAATAACCCGCTTCCAGGAATACATTCCGATATTGGCCGGTATAAAACGCTCCTTGCATCGTTAGAGCCATAATCAACCTCCAGCTGTTAGTTTAAGTCTATCGTACCATAAGGGGCACTCTAAAAATTAAAGCGTTTACCCTTCAAATTATAGATGTTCGTGTTCCGATGCATAAAAATAATACTTTACCGATCGTTCCCGATATGTTATGCTGATTTCGTAAAGAAGACGGTTCACAGCGTTCGTAGTAGAATGTGCATTCTCAAAATAGGCAATACTGTTTCCCGAAATAATAATATAACGGAAGGAGGTGTACGGGGTGGCCAGAAGCAAAGAATTTGAGGAAAGCGCCGTTCTCGAGAAAGCGATGAAGCTGTTCTGGGAACAGGGCTACGAGAAGACATCCATGAACGACCTTGTCGAGCATATGGGCATTCACCGCAGAAGCCTGTATGATACGTTCACCGATAAGCATACGTTGTTCCTGAAAGCGATCGACCGC
The DNA here is from genome assembly GCF_003386155.1 of Paenibacillus sp. VMFN-D1. NCBI lineage: Bacteria > Bacillati > Bacillota > Bacilli > Caryophanales > Paenibacillaceae > Paenibacillus > Paenibacillus sp. VMFN-D1. The sequence continues at coordinate 685,490 of NZ_QRDU01000002.1, forward strand.
TTTGGGGAACGGTTCAACGCCAGAATGTCCGCAGGGGTTAAGCAGTCGGAAACGGCCGAACAAGCGCTGAAGTTTGTTTTCCAATACATGATCCATGGGGATGAAGACGTACCGCCAGGCTGCATGGTCGTGAACTCGGCCGTGGAACTGGGGATCCGTGATGAAGAGGTGGACGCAAAGGCGACGGAGGCATTTGCCAAAGCCGAGCAGCTGGTGAGGGAAATCGTGTTTTGGGGGCAGCAGAACGGAGAGTTTACAAGGGAATACGAAGCGGAAGAATTGGCGGAGTACCTTCATAACGCTCTGGTGGGAATTCGAGTGATGAAACGGACGTCCATTCCCCAAGAAAAACTGGAACGGATCGCAGACGTATCGATACGCTTCGTCAAAAAATAAAAACATATTTTTTTTAATCATTATAGAATGATCGTTCTCAAAATGACCGTGCTAAAACTTTTTAATGAGCATAGCATGACGCATTGTTAATAGAACAATCATTCCCAAAAAAGGAGACGATCATAATGAAGACGTTAATTATTGCTGCACATCCCGATTTACAGGCCTCCCGGATCAACCGAGCCTGGACCGAAGCGGCACAAAAGCAAGCAGAGACGACCGTACACCTGCTGTATGAAGCCTATCCGGACAAAAAGATCGACGTCGCACGGGAGCAAACTCTGCTGGAGAACCATGACCGCATTATTTTTCAATACCCGCTGTACTGGTACAGCACGCCACCGCTCCTCAAACAGTGGTTTGATGAGGTTCTCACATACGGCTGGGCTTTCGGTCCTGGAGGGGACCGCTTGAAAGGGAAAGAGATCGGTATTGCCATCTCGACCTCGGGTACCGCGGCTTCGTATCAACCGGGAGGATACAACCTGTTTACAATCAGGGATATCGCGAAGCCGGTGGAAGCGCTGGCTAACTATGTTAGCGCGCGCTATCTCCCCCCCTTTGCACTGCATAACGCGCATCATGTGACGGATGAGCAGATCGCCGACAGCCAGGCCGCGTATGTCAAGCACTTGGTTGAGGCGCAGCCCGTACGATACGAAGCACTTGAAATCCATTAACCATTTCATAACAAAGACCAAACTCATCAAAACAATAACAGGGAGGAAATAAAGATGAATAACAGCAAAATTGCACTTGTGACGGGAGCCGGCAAAGGAATCGGATTTGAGGTGGCCAAACAATTGGGGCAGCAGGGGATTACGGTATTAACAGCAGCACGGACGAAAGAAGCGGCGGATCAGGCGGCGTCGGAGCTGCGCCAGCAGGGGATCGAAGCGGTCGGCGTTCAGCTGGAAGTGACGAATGAAGCCCATATCGCGGAACTGACGAAGTGGATTGAAACGGAATACGGCCGGCTCGATATCCTGGTCAACAATGCAGGCGTTTCGTTGGAAAAGCCCGGATATGAAGGGGACTCTTTCAGAGATACGTTTGAAGTGAACACGTTTGCGCCTTATTTTATTACGGAGGCACTGCTGCCATTGCTGCTGAAGAGTGAGGCGGGGCGGATCGTGAACCAAAGCAGCGCGCTCGGCTCGATTCAATTCATCCTGACGAACGAGCTGGCGCAGCGTATTGCGACTCCGGCCTATTCGGCCTCGAAAGCTGCGCTGAATATGCTGACGGCCTATTGGGCGCAAAAGACCAGCGGGACGAACCTGAAAGTAAACGCGGTGCATCCGGGGTTGGTTAAGACCCGCATGGGCGGTGACAAGGCCGAACTGACGGCCGAAGAAGGCGCGGTGACGGCTGTTCGGCTGGCAACGATACCTGAGGACGGCCCGACCGGCGGATTTTTCTACATGAATGACAAGCTCCCGTGGTAAATGCTGCCAAGTATTAGCGAAAGCCCTTGAGAGATCAAGGGCTTTTTCTCGTTCTTTCGTATTTTTGCTTTGCATATGACATCTCATGTCATATAATCAAAAGGATAATCAGAATAAGTGGAGGGACATAAAATGGCATCGAAAATCAGAATTGGAATTGTAGGCTATGGTAACCTTGGACGAGGCGTCCAGGCATCCATCGCGCAGAACGAAGATATGGAATTAGTGGCGGTATTCACACGGCGTGATCCGTCGCAGATGCCTGCTGAAGCGGGCGTCAAATTTGAGCATGTATCGACGGTGGAACAATATAAAGGATCGATCGATGTCATGATTCTGTGCGGAGGTTCCGCAACCGATCTTCCCGAGCAAACACCGGCCATTGCCGCCCTGTTTAACACGGTGGACAGCTTTGATACGCATGCCAAGATTCCTGAGTTTTTTGCAAGCGTGGATGCAGCGGCTAAAAACGGACAAACCGTCAGCGTCATTTCGACCGGCTGGGATCCGGGCTTGTTCTCCATGAACAGACTGCTCGCTGAGTCGATTCTACCGCAGGGCAAGGAATACACATTCTGGGGTAAAGGCGTCAGCCAGGGCCACTCGGATGCCATCCGCCGCGTTCCGGGCGTCAAAGCAGGAGTGCAGTATACCGTCCCGGTAGAAAGCGTCATCGAACAAATCCGCAGCGGCGAAACGCCAGAACTGGCAACCCGCGAAAAGCACGAACGGATTTGCTATGTCGTTGCTGAAGAGGGTGCGGACCGTGCCGAGATTGAAAAGACGATCGTGAACATGCCTAACTATTTTGCAGACTATGACACAACGGTCCATTTCATTACGGAAGAAGAGCTGAAATCCGAGCACAGCGGCATGCCGCACGGCGGATTTGTGATCCGGAGCGGAGTGACCGGCCAAGGAACGAAGCAAATCGTCGAATTCAGCCTGAAACTGGAGAGCAACCCGGAATTCACCGCAAGCGTATTGACCGCTTATGCCAGAGCGGCCGTCCGGTTGGCCAAAGAAGGGGCCGTTGGCGCCAAAACGGTATTTGATATCCCGCTCGGTTATCTATCCGCGAAAAGCGATGCGGAGCTGCGCCAGCAATTGCTGTAATTTTGCACCGATAAATGCATTTAATCGACTAAAAAAATATTTTTTATTGGAAAAAACCCCTAAACCTGCATTAGAATTTAGTGAAGCAAAGCGTTATAGTGCAAAAAAATGTGCGAATTGTGCAAAAGGGGTTGGGTTATGAATAGTGTAATGGATACGAAGGGTTTAAATACAGCCGAAAAGTATGTTAACGATGTGTACAATTTAGTCGTTTCCCGGAATCCTTCCGAGGATGAGTTCCACCAGGCCGTTAAGGAAATTTTTGACTCGCTGGTACCTGTTCTTGCAAAACATCCGGAGTACATGGAAGAAGGCATTTTAGAACGCATGGTCGAACCCGAGCGTCTCATCACATTCCGCGTACCTTGGGTGGACGATAACAACAAGATTCAGGTCAACCGGGGATTTCGGGTACAATTCAACAGTGCACTCGGTCCATATAAGGGAGGACTCCGGTTCCATCCTTCCGTCAATGCAAGCATCATCAAGTTTTTGGGTTTTGAGCAAATTTTGAAAAACGCATTGACCGGCCAGCCGATCGGCGGAGGCAAGGGCGGCTCCGATTTTGATCCAAAGGGCAAGTCGGACCGTGAAATCATGCGGTTTACCCAAAGCTTCATGACGGAGCTGTATAAGTATATCGGACCCGATGCGGACGTCCCTGCCGGCGACATCGGCGTAGGAGCACGGGAGATCGGGTACATGTTCGGGCAGTATAAGCGGATCCGGGGCGGCAACGAAGCCGGCGTGCTTACAGGCAAGGGCATCGGATACGGCGGAAGTCTGGCGCGTACGGAAGCGACCGGCTACGGATGCGTGTATTTCGTGGATGAAATGCTGAAAGACAACGATCTGTCCTTTGACGGAAGCAAAGTCGTCGTATCCGGTTCCGGAAACGTATCCATTTATGCTATGCGCAAAGCGAAAGAGCTCGGCGCTACAGTCGTCGCGTGCAGCGATTCCAACGGCTATATCTATGACGAAAAGGGACTGGACATCGATACGGTTCAGCGCCTGAAAGAAGTAGAGCGGAAACGGATTAAAGAGTACGTCAATGAACATCCGGATGCCGTTTATGTCGAGGGCTGCCGTGACATTTGGACCGTTCCATGCGATATTGCGCTGCCTTGCGCCACGCAAAACGAAATCGACGAGGAATCGGCCGCTCTGCTCGTTAAGAATGGCGTGAAGGCGATCGGTGAGGGTGCGAACATGCCGTCCACCCTTCAGGCGATCGAAATTTTCCAGAAGAACGGTGTCCTGTTTGCTCCGGCCAAAGCAGCGAATGCAGGCGGCGTTGCCGTATCCGCGCTGGAAATGGCCCAAAACAGCATGAGAATGTCCTGGAGCTTTGAGGAAGTTGACGCAAAGCTGAATGATATCATGAAAAATATTTATGCGAGCTGCGTTCAGGCAGCCGATGAATACGGATATCATGGCAATCTCGTCGTAGGCGCCAATGCTGCCGGATTCCGGAAAGTAGCGGACGCTATGATCGCTCAGGGGATCGTCTAAGTCCTCCCCGCAGCTTGATATACCAATCGAAATGAACTCATATCACGATAAAAACCACAGATAAAGGATGGGATGCCCATCCTTTATCTGTGGTTTTCTTTTTTACATCGGGGATTTTCACGTGTCTGCTGCACCTCCCCTGGCTTCGATCACCGGCAAGGTAAAATAAAACTCGGTACCCGTTCCCGGGCTGCTCAGTACCCCTATATGACCGCCATGCGCTTCTACGATTTGTTTGCAGATCGCGAGCCCCAATCCAGCGCCTCCGTACGTCCGGGAACGCGACTTTTCTCCGCGGTAAAACCGTTCGAACAAATAAGGGATGTCCTCCGGGGAGATGCCCATACCGTTGTCCTTGACGGCAATCCGGATCCGCTCGCCTTCATCGGTGGCTGAAATCGTAATTTCAGTGCCATTCCCCGCGTAATGCTTTGCATTTTCGATCATATTTTCAAACACCTGCATCATACGTCCGGCATCGACGGCAACAGGCGCGGATGGGAAGGGCCGAACCACGGTGAACAGCACGGATCCGTTCTGTAACTCGACCTCGAAAGGCGCCACGCTCGTTTCAAGGAGCTCGCGGCTGTCCATTTCCCGGAGATCCATGGCCAGATGTCCCGATTCCAGCTGTGCGAATTGAAACAGGTCTTCAATCATACGGTCAAGCTGGTCTGTTTTGTTACGGATGACGGCAAGATACTTGTCCATCCTTTTCTCATCGCGGGCGATGCCATCCTGCAGTCCTTCAACGTATCCACGGATGGATGTAATCGGCGTCCGCAAATCGTGGGAGATACTCGCGATCAGCTCATTTCGGGAACGTTCGTTGGCGGCTTGTTGATCCAGGGACTCTTTTAACCGGATGCGCATCGCATCGAAGGCGGAGCTAAAGCGTCCCATCTCGTCATGGCTCCGGTTTTGGACTTCAAAATCCAGATTGCCGTTCATAATTTGCTCCGCTGCGGCATTCAGTTCCTTCAGGGGCAGGAGAATACGTCTTGCGATGACCCGGGCCAATATCAGCGCGCATAAAACAAACGCCAACCCCAGAAAACCGAGCACGAACATGAAGTTCACACGGTTAGCCCCATCGATAAGAACGGTATACTTTACACGAACGCCGGATATGACCATTAAAACGACCGGAACGATGACGATCCCGGTTAACGAGGCGATTAGCTTGAAACGGATTCCCGGCTTCATCATAAACCACCGTCGAACTTGTATCCGACTCCCCATACCGTTTTGATAAAGGCCGGATTGGCGGGGGAGACCTCGATTTTTTCCCGGATTTTTTGAATATGAACCGTGACGGTATTTAAATCTCCACGTTCGCCAAATCCCCAAACATGCTGAAAAATTTGTTCACGGGTCAATACCTGGTTCGGATGAAGGGCGAAGAAGCGAAGTACCTCAAACTCCTTGGCCGAGCAGTGAACCGCTTGGTTCCGGACCTTCACTTCGTAAGCTTTGAGATGAAGCTCCAAATCTTTATAACGGATAATATCGGCCGTCTCCGTAGAAGGGGAGAGCTGATTGGCCCTCCTAAGCTGGGCTTTGACCCTCGCGATCACCTCACCGGGGCTGAAGGGCTTGACCACATAATCGTCTGCACCCAGCCCCAGTCCAAGGATTTTATCGACATCGCTACTTTTCGCGCTCAGCATGATGATCGGTATCGGCGACTCCGAGCGGATCGTTCGACACACTTCCATGCCATTCAGCTGCGGCAGCATAATATCCAAAATCATCAACTGGGGCCGATATTCCCTGAACAGCCGAACGGCCTCTTGTCCGTCGCTCGCGACGATCACCTCGAATTGCTCTTCTTCGAGATAGTCTTGCAGCAGTTCGGCGATTTCCTTCTCATCTTCCACGATCAAGATCTTGTCAAACGGCACGGGTTCACCCCATTTATATTAAAATATCTTTCTTCCTCAGTATCATAACACTGCCTGCGTATAAGACAAAGATATAGACGAGAAGGATGGCCGTACCTGTCCATACCTCCACCGCAGCCGTGTGATGCAAGGAGTGCAGAGGAAAGATTCGCAATTGGTAGCCGATCCACAGCTCCCTGATTTCAGGGATTCCCTCCATTAGCGGGGTAACCGCTATAAACGCTAGAGCCGTTCCGATGGAAGCACCCGTATTCGCCGTCAGCAAGGCAGCAAACATCACAATTAATCCGAGGGCCAAATTGGGGAGCAAAGACAGCAGAAAGGTTTGGCTGACAAGCCTCATTCCTCCCATGGACGTATATACGGTTCCTTCCACAAACGTTCGGTTTCCCCAGCCATAAGCAAGCGTACCTGTCACATAGGAAGAGAAGATCAGAAAGAGAAGCAGCAGGGCCGCAATGATGAGCATCGATGCGATTTTGGCATGCAGCAGGTCGGTCCTGCGAATGGGGCAGAGAAGAGCCCTTTTCAGCGTGCCGGTCCGGTATTCTTCCGCAATGGAATCAGCCGCCAAAATCGCGATGAATACGGGGATCAACAGCGAACTGCTGTTCAGCACGAGAAGCGGGAACGATTGGCCGTTCGGCTCTATGCCGCTGATACCCGCTGCCTCCCGGTGAAACTGAAACACGGCCGAGATTTCCAAAGCCGTGAGGATAAACAAGAACATATACAGCTTTTTCTGCCGGAGTACTTTGAATAGTTCGCATCGGATGAGTTGGATCAAGGAAAGTCCCCCTTAAAGGATAAAATCTTTTTTCTTCATGATGACCGCGCTAACGGCGTAGAAAACGGCAATGTATGCTGCAACCACCGCTATGTTTTGAAGCACGGCCCCCCAGTGTGCCTGATGAACATATTCATGAAAAAAATACATTTGGTTCACGATGGAATAAGGCTTGATCCTTTCAAAAGCACTCAAATATTGCACTGCGGTCAGGATTCCGATGGACAGCCCGATCGTTGTGCTGATGTTTGCGGCGGATACGGCGATAAAGACGACAATCAGTCCGCAGGCCATGTACGGAAGCAGCATGGCGAAGGTCAAGCGAAGCGTAAGCCATATGCCTTCCGCCTGTGCATACAGTGTTCCGGCGTATAGTGTTCGTTCGCCCCAGCCGAATGCAATCGTTCCGATTGCATATTCTGATACAACGGAGAAAGCGAGCAGTACCGCAATAAATACGAACAAAGAAGCAATCTTCGCATGAAGCCATTCGATTCGCCTTACGGGGCGCAGTAACGACAATTTAAGCGTGCCGGTCTTTACCTCGCCTGTGATCAGATCGGCTACATAAATGGGAATAAATATTGTCATCCATTGGGCCATGCTGTTGATCAGCGTCAGGGGAAGGGACTGGCCGTTAGGCATGACAATGACCGATTTCCATTCTCCGCCGGCACTATAGAAATGGACGGTTAACCAGGCATGGATGGCCAGAATCGCCATGAACATATAAAGTTTCTTTAATCGGAACGTTTTGTACAGCTCATTTTGCACCAGCCTGATCATTGCCCGCCATCTCCTTCCGTAATATCGAAAAAGAATTGCTCAAGCGTCCGGGGCCGGCAGTTAATGGATCGAATGTACACGCCGCCTGCCATGAGCAGCTGGTTTAGCTTGTACGAGCAATCGCTGTCCGTTTGGACGATCAGTTTGCCCTGCGATCGGGTGACGGAAATGACCTCAGGGACGCGGATCAGAAGCTGTTTGGCCTTGTCCGGTTCCGTAGTAGTGATCTCAACGGTTACTGTGCCCGCAGCGAGGAGCCTTCCGACCTCGACCTCCGCGATCAGCTTCCCTTGCCGGATGACACCCGCCTTGCTGCAAATTTGTTCGACCTCATGAAGCAGATGGCTTGAAATGAGAAAGGAGATTCCCTGCTCTGCTGCAAGCTGCGCGATCAGCTCTTTGATTTTCTTCATTCCTTGCGGATCCAGCCCGTTGGTCGGTTCGTCGAGAATGATCAGCTGCGGCTGGTTCAGAAGCGCGCTCGCAATACCCAAACGCTGCTTCATGCCCAGCGAATACGAACTGACCTTGTCTTTGGCCCGGTCGAACAATCCGGCGACTTCAAGGACTTCGTTCACTTTTGTCCGGGTGACTCCCGGTAAAAGGTTAGCCGTCAGCAATAGATTGTCATATGCGGAAAGATAGGTGTAGAAAGCCGGATTCTCGACGATGGCCCCAACATGGGCGATCGCTTCTTTAAAATGCGTCTTCAGTTGATACCCGCCGATCCGGACTTCACCGGCATCGGGATGGACCAGTCCCGTCAGCATGCGGATTGTTGTCGTTTTTCCGGATCCGTTCGTGCCCAGGAAGCCATAGATGTCTCCCTTTTCGATCCGGAGATCCAGACGGTCCACCACGGTCCTGGACCCGAACGTTTTCGTCAAACCCCTCGCTTCCAGCAGTACATCATTTCCCATGTCCATTCCCTCCCATATTCAGTAGTTCACGTTCTCTTCTGATCATACTGGCTGGAAATAAAGCGCCCACTTTCGAAACCTAAAAGAAGGATAGGGAAATGATTAAAATTTCATAAAGTCGATGATAGCCAGGACACCTGGCCGCGTCGGGGTGGTACCGAATAAAAAAGCCCTTGGGTCCCAAGGGCTTCACATGAATATGGATTTAAAAGGCCACAGGCAGGGCAGCCAGCCCTTGGGAGCTGAGCGTAAAGTTCCAAGGGACCTCATCCCGGGGAATGCTCAGCCGCAGGTTCGGCATGCGCTTCAGCAGTGTAGTAAAGGCGATGTCCCCTTCGATGCGGGCCAGCGGCGCTCCCAGGCACATATGGATGCCGTGGCCAAAGGCGAGATGCCGGTTGATCTGGCGCGTAATGTCCAGCTCTTCGGACTGGTCGAACTGGCGCTCGTCCCGATTGGCCGATTTCAGCACGGGGATCACGGCATCGCCTTTCTGGATGGACTGCCCGGCGAGCACGATGTCCTCCGTGGCAAAGCGCGGTCCGGCAATGGTGGCCGGCCCGTTGAAGCGCAGCAGCTCCTCAACGGCGGAAGGCACCAGGCTCGGCTCGGCCTTGAGCTTCTCCAGCTGCTCCGGATGATCCAGCAGCATCAGGCTGCCGGTGGCGATCAGGTTCGAGGTCGTTTCGTGGCCGGCAAAGATGAGCAGGGTGATCATCGACACAAGCTCGGTTTCCGAGAGCCGGTCTCCTTCCTCTTCGATCGCGATCAGCTGGCTGATGAGGTCGTCCGCAGGCTGCCGCCGTTTGGAAGCCACCAGCCGGGCGGTGTACTCACCGAAGGCGCGCATATTCTCTTCAACGCCCGGCTCGCGTCTTCCCAGCCCCAGCCCGTGGGCGAGAGCGGCCGACCAGGTATGTATCTGCTCCCGGTCTTCCTGGGGAACGCCCAGCATTTCGGAAATGACGTTGATCGGGAGCGGATAGGCGTAGTCCTTGACGAGGTCCATCTCGCCTTGCGCCTCGACTTGGTCCAGCAGTTCGTCGGCGATTTCCTGCACGCGGGGACGAAGGCTCTCCATGTATCGTGGTGAGAACGCTTTGGATACGAGGCTCCGCAGCCGCCGGTGGTCCGGGTCATCGACCGTGAGCATGGAGTGTCCGGTGAAAAAGGTAGGAGGTGCGGACGGATCCGAACCGCCGGCCAATCTCTTTCTGAAATCTTCATTCCCGTCGATCGAAGCGGGGTCCACCGTGAAATGGGCATGGTCCTTGAGCACCTGTATCGCTTCCTCCATCCGGGTGACCATCCACGCTTGACGATCCGGCCCGCCCATCGGAAACGGGATCGGAATGACGGCGTTCATTTCTCTCATCTGGGCGAATACAGGGAACGGATTGTCCCCGCTGGCACCGCTGAACAGATTCAGCGCTTCCGGTGCAATGGGATCTGACGGATTCATCAGCAAACCATCCTTTCATAAGCAGAGTATTTTGGCCTTGCCTTAGCAGGACGGAGCTTGTGTAGGGATGATCGAATGATAGAAATAAGCTGTGATAACAGGTGGAATCATGAAATGGCCCGTCCCGAAAGGCTTGGCCATTCGTGTTCGCGCTGCCGTGTTCGTATTTTGCATTGTGGATTGCGCTTAAATCCAATATAATGTCACTGAGTGACAAAAGTCAATGAAGGAAGAATTTGAGATGAATCCTAAAGAAAACATACATCCCATAGAAGCGCCGGCAGGTCTAAGGGAGCGAAAGAAGCGTCTGGCCCAGGCGGCGATTGAGGAAGCGGCGCTGCGGCTTTTTCAGCAGAAGGGCTATGAGCAGACCTCGATTCAGGACATTGCCGATGCGGTCACGATGTCGTCGCGCACGTTCTTCCGGTATTATGCGTCCAAGGAGGAAGTGCTGTCGGGACCGATCCGCAGCACGCAGCTGGATGGGATCCGATACATGCTGGAAGCGGAGCCTCCGGCATCAGCCCATGCCGCCCTGCAGTCGGTCTTTGGTTACCTGGCCAGCCAATACGAGAAGCAGCGCCCGGGTCTTGTGCTCCGGTACCGGATTGCCGGGCAGACGCCCTCTATCGCGTCTTTATTTTTGTATACGCTGATGGAGGCGGAGCCGGCTCTCTGCGATGCGCTGTGCTCGAGGCTCGAAACCGGGGCGGACCGTGATGAAGTCCGGTTTCTGGTGGCCGTCTATATGGCGGCTCTGCGCGTCTCCATCGAGGAATGGCTGAAGCAGGGGGACGATGCGGATCTGGTGAATGTGCTGCATCGACATATGGACCGGCTTTCTTCTATGCCGGATTGAGGTCATACAGTTAAAGCGAAAAGATTCCGCGGCTCCTGCGGAATCTTTTTGTTGATATAACCGAAAAGTGGGGCCAACTGTCTTCCGTACGAGTGGCTTACCGGGAAAATAGGAAATAAACAGGAACTGAAGCAACAATTCGGGATTCAGTCAGTGGCCTCTAAGTATATTGTTGACTAATCAACGTTAATCGTTTATGATCGGAATTAAGTTGATAACTCAACAATATGTGCTGGCATACCCCCATTTTAGAGGAGGAGATCGCTATGAATCTGGATTTGACGCTCGACACTTCGGTAAGACCGTTCAGGATTGATGTTCCTCAAACAGCGCTCGATGACCTGCAGGAGCGTTTGAGCCGCACCCGCTGGCCGGATGAAATCCCGGGGACGGCAGGGAAATACGGTGCAGGACTGAATGGCATCCGGGAACTAACGGATTATTGGCAAAATAGCTATGATTGGCGTGCTCATGAGGAGCGGATTAACCGCTATCCGCAGTACATGACGACCATTGACGGAGCCTCTGTTCATTTTCTGCATGTCCGCTCTTCCGAACCGGACGCGTTTCCGCTCATTCTTACGCATGGCTGGCCCGGCTCCTTCGTCGAATTTCTGGACATCATCGGCCCGCTAACCGATCCCAAGGCTTACGGTGGAAATCCGGAGGACGCCTTTCATGTGGTTATACCGTCCATGCCGGGATACGGATTTTCCGGACCGACGACGGAAACCGGCTGGAACGTCCCGCGGATCGCGCGTGCCTGGGCGGAATTGATGAAGCGGCTTGGTTACGAGCGGTACGGAGCTCAGGGCGGCGATTGGGGATCGAATATTTCCCGGACGCTGGCAGCCGTGGATCCGGAGCATGCCTGCGCCGTGCATCTCAACTATTTGCCCTGGATGCCGAAGGAAGAGCCGGATGCTCCTACCGAAGAGGAGGCGCGCAGAATCTCCAAAATGAAAGCCTACCTGGCCCAGCCGGCGGGGCATATGGGCATCCAGGGTTCGCGGCCGATGACGCTGGCCTACGCCCTGAACGACTCACCGATCGGCCAATTGGCCTGGATTGCGGATAAATTTGCCGATTGGACAGATCCCCGGTACCCGGTCACGGCCGACCAGCTGCTGACCAATGTGATGGTGTACTGGCTGACGGGCACCGCAGGTTCCGCCGCGCGGCTGTACTATGAAAACGCGCAGCTTAAAGGCCAGCCGATTCCTTGCCCGGCTTCCATAGGCGTCGCAGTGCTCCCGTACGATCTGATTCAGCCGGTCCGCCGGATTGCCGAGCGCCAGTACACCGTCGTGCATTGGTCGGAGTTCGACCGAGGCGGCCATTTCGCCGCCATGGAGGTACCGGATCGGCTTGCCGAAGATCTGCGCTCCTTCTTCCGGCAGTTCAGAGACGAATCAATAAACAGCAAGAACACACCTTGAAGCCTCAAGGTGTGTTCTCTATTGAAGGCATAAGAGCATATAGGATTTTTCTTGTCAGACTGGCGTGATTTTTAGCACTCGGAACATGTCCGGAAGGCCATCAGCTCATCTGAACAGGATGAGTTCGATCAGGCTTGCTTTCTTTTACTGCGGGTTACCAAGCGTAAGCCCGAGGGGCTTCTCCGCCGGGACCCGGGAAAATTTCGTCCAGGCGCGCCAGCACATCTTCGCTCAGCTCGACCTCAACAACCCGGAGCGTTTGCTCGAACTGCTCCAGCGTCCGCGGTCCGATGATCGGGGCCGTCATCGCCGGATGCACGAGCGTCCAGGCGAGCGCTACCGTCGCTTCGGATTCGCCCAGCTCCTTGCACAGCTTCGAGAACTGCTCCAGCTGCGGGCGCAGCTTCTCAAGCCGCTCGGTCTGGCGCGCTGTCCGCGATCCTTCCTTCGGGTTCAGGTTGCCGCCAAGCACGCCGCCGTCCAGCGGGCTCCAGGCGATGACGCCGATGCCATGCTCTTCCGCAGCAGGGAGCACTTCAAGCTCCGGCAGCCGGCAGAGCAGGCTGTATTTGTGCTGCTCGGACACCAGGCCGAGCAGTCCGCGCTTCTCCGCTTCGTACTGCGCCTTCACCAGGTCGCGGCCGGCAAAGTTGCTGGCGCCGACGTATCCGATTTTTCCCTGGTTCTGATGAGTTTGGAAAGCGTTCCAGAGCTCATCCCAGGACACGTTCCGGTCCACATGGTGCATTTGATAGAGCTCGATATGGTCCGTCTGCAGCCTGCGGAGTGAGCCTTCCAGGTGGCGGCGGATCTTGTACGCGGAAAGTCCCCCTTGCTCATTGGGATCCACGATAGGATGTTCCATGTTGCCGTATACTTTCGTGGCGAGCACGACTTTTTCCCGTCTTCCGCCGCCTTGGGCGAACCAGCGGCCGATGATTTCCTCGGTCCATCCGCGGTGCTCATTACCGCCGTAGACGTTGGCCGTATCGAAGAAATTGACACCTGCGTCGAGGGCTGCATCCATAATCTTGAAGGCTTCCTTCTCCTCGGTGCTTGGACCAAAATTCATCGTACCGAGGCAGAGACGACTGACCTTTAATCCTGTTTTTCCCAAATAGGTATACTTCACGTTTCAATTTCCTCCTTTTCCTGGTGGATTCGGTAACATTATAATTCTTCTTTCGGTTTCTGGTAAGCACTGAAAAAAAGTATACTAAGTGAATCTCGTGTTACTTGAGCCTGTATGGACCTGCTTTGAACGAACCTGCGTTGGCCTCATTGGACCCTCCGGATCTTCACTCTTCGTCATCATCCCCTAAACAGGCTGTAAGCCAAATAAGCGGCCGTAACCCACATAATGACGGCGGACAGGAGGTTCAGCCACGATCTGAGCCTGCCTGTCGAATCGAGTTTTCTGGCGGCCCGTCCCGCTGCGGCGAGTCCGGCGAACCATACCCAGGAGACGATGACGCATGCCGCGCCGAACGCCAGCTTTTCCCAGCCGGTATAGTTTAAGGAGCTTGTGCCTACCACGCCGACGGTGTCCAGAATCGCATGGGGATTGAGCAGGGATACCGATACGGCAAAAGCGATTTGCTTTCGAGTCGATAAAGACCGGGTGTCCTCCCCGTTATGGACGGTCGGTTTGCTGGTTAACGTGACGTAGCCCATGTACAGCAGGAAAGGAATCCCTAGCCCCAAAAGGACCGTTCTGATCCAGGCATATTCGAGCACGACAACGGAAATGCCCATGATCGCCAGGGAGATCAGCAGCGTATCGCAAAGGGAGGCGGCAATGACAGCCGGCAGTGCCCGGCTCAAGCGGGTGTGGGCGGCGCCTTGACCGAACACAAACAGGTTTTGAACGCCGAGCGGCAAAATCAGCCCAAGGGCCAATATAAATCCGTGAAATAGGGCATGTATCATATCATTCCTCCTGTAATGTCCCTATTTTATCGAAGGCGCCCCTGCAGGTCTCCATCCAATTGGTTGGTTAAAGAACCAACCAATCTGTTAGAATAAACGAAATCAATCATGATAGGAAGAGGGTCTATGCGTTACGAGGAATGGCATTTGGACAAGTCGTCTCCGGTGCCGCTTCACCGGCAGATTTACGAATATATGCAGGGGAAAATCATGAACGGGGAATGGCCTGTCGGCACGAGAATCCCTCCACAGCGGGAACTGGCTGCCCGGTTTCAAGTGAACCGCAGCACAGTGGTCTATGCGCTCGGAGAGCTTGCGGCCAATGGGCTCATCGAATCCAAGGTTGGACAAGGAACCGTGGTGGTCAACAATACGTGGAATCTGCTTGCGGCTGGTCCGGCTCCCGATTGGAACCGCTACGTCCGGGCAGGGGCTTATCCGCCTAACATCCAGCTGATTCAGCGAATTAACCAGGCCGAGGCCAGGGCGGACATCATCCGGCTTGGAACGGGGGAGCTGTCGCCTGAGCTGCTCCCTGCGGCCCATATGCAGGAAGTCATCGGGAAGGGGACCGGCGGGCATTTGTCGCTGGGGTATTCCGAGCCGAAAGGAAGCCGGTTCCTCCGGGAGACGCTCAGCGAATATTTACGGTCCAAGGGAATCTCCGCTTCCCCGTCGTCGATTCTGATCGTGTCGGGTGCGCTGCAAGGATTGCAGTTGATATCGGTCGGTCTGCTCCAGCCCGGTTCGACGGTTCTGACGGAAACTCCGTCCTATCTGAACTCGATCCACGTATTTCAGTCGGCAGGGATCCGGCTCGCCGGCGTTCCGATGGACCTGGAAGGGATTCGTCCGGATGCGGTGGGACCGGCCAAACGTCAGCATCAGGCAGGGCTGCTGTATACGATCCCGAGCTTCCATAACCCAACCGGACGGGTTATGTCAAGGAAGCGCCGGGAAGAGCTGATGAAGGCTGCGGCCTTGGAGCGGCTGCCGGTCATCGAGGATGACGTATACGGAGATTTGTGGCTGGACGCGCCGCCGCCCCCGCCGCTCAAGTCGGCTGATCCGCAGGGCCTTGTCCTCTATATGGGCAGCATGTCCAAAACGCTTGGCCCGGGACTGCGGATCGGCTGGGTGGCCGGGCCGGAACCGGTCATCGACCGGCTGGCCGACATCAAAATGCAAACTGACTACGGCGCCAGCTCGCTGTCCCAATATGCCGTAGCGGAGTGGCTGAGCACAGGCCGGTACGAGCCGCATCTTGCCGATATCCGGCAGAAGCTGAAGCTGCGCAGAGATTTTGCCCTCTCGATCCTTCAGCAATATTTTCATGATATGGCAACGTGGGAGGTACCCGGAGGCGGGTTTTACATTTGGTTGCGGCTGCACGTTCCCATCCCGGTTCACCAGCTGTTCGAGCAGGCCCTGAAAGAGGGGATCCTCTTAAACCCGGGGCAAATTTATGACCGGCATGACCGGCAGCATCTGCGCTTATCGTATGCGTATGCGTCCCTTCACGACCTGGAGCGGGGATTGATTCGACTGGCCGGAATGATTCGAGCGTATAGGTGAAGGTTCACCCTTTTGGTCCTGGATTTTGATTCCATCTTTCAAAAAGAATGGTTAATCTCTTGTTCCGAGGGAGGAGTTTAGTAGTATAATGAAGTTTAGTGTCGAACGATCGCCTTTCAAATTTAATGAAAATAACTCTGTGTATACGGGAGGAAGCAACATGGACCAGCAACAGATTCTCGTCCGTAACAACGTTCAGGTCACCGGGACCGGCACGCAGTATTTGATTTTTGCCCATGGGTTCGGCTGCGACCAAAACATGTGGCGTTTTGTCGCACCTGCTTTCGAAGATCATTACAAAGTGGTCTTGTTTGATTTTGTCGGATCCGGCAGGTCAGACATTCGGGCGTATAATCCGGTCCGCTACAGCGATCTGGACGGCTATGCCCAGGATGTGCTGGATATATGCGAGGCACTGGGGGCAAGGGATGCGATTTTCGTAGGTCATTCCGTAGGTGCCATGATCGGCATTCTCGCTTCCATCCGCAGACCCGAATATTTTGAACGGCTGATTCTGATAGGCCCTTCCGCACGGTATTTAAACGACCTTCCCGATTATATCGGAGGCTTTGAACGCGAGGATTTGCTCGCTCTAATGGATATGATGGACAAAAACTATCAGGGTTGGGCAAGTTATCTGGCACCTGTCATCATGGGCAATCCGGGTCGTCCCGAGTTGTCCGGCGAGCTCGAGCAGAGCTTCTGCGCAACCGATCCGAAGGTGGCCAGGCGGTTTGCCGAAGCGACGTTTCTCTCGGATTACCGGGATGCGCTTGGAAAGGTAACCGTGCCTTCCTTGATTCTCCAATGCGCCGAGGACGTGATCGCGCCTCTGGAAGCAGGGGCTTATATCCATACCCACATGCCGGGTAGCGAATTTCAGCTCATGGATGCCACCGGCCATTGTCCGCACATGAGCCATCTCGATGAAACGATTCAGCTGATTCAAGCCTACTTGACTTCGGCCAAAGCCGGTCAGACAAGGGAGTCCACACGGTAGTATGGACGAACGATTGGATCAGGCGCCTTGCGGATATGTGTCCATGGCCGATAATCGCATTATTCAGGACGTCAACGCCACGCTGTGCCGCATGCTGGGATATGAGAAACGGGGAATGTGCGGGAGCAGCTTCGAATCGCTGTTGACCCGTTCCAGCCGGACTTTTTTTCAAATCTATTTTCTTCCGCTCATAAAGCTGAACCGGGGCGTTGAGGAAATGTATTTGACGTTTAAAACGAGCAGCGGCGAAGCCCTCCCCGTGCTTCTAAACGCTTCGGCAGTGGAACGGGATGGCGAATGGGTCTACGATTGCATGCTGATGCCCATGCGCCGGCGGATGGAATATGAACAGCAGATCCAGCAAGCCGAGAGCGCTTCAAACCGGGCGCGGGAAGAGCTTGAGCGGATCGAGAACCTTCTCCGGCAGAAACGCGATGAGCTGGAGCGAATACAGGGAACGTCTTCAATGGAATAAGAACAATACTTCATATTTCAAAAAAAGTGGTTTGATAAAAAAGCCGCCGGACTCTTGTCAGAGATCCGGCGGCTTTGGTGTTTCCGGGGCGGCATGGCCGTATTTGCTCTTGTAATGGCTCAGCGCCAGTAGCGGCCAAATGTACCGGTAGCTGTGGTACCGGGAGTAGAAGGTGCCGGGAAGGCCGGCCCCCGTCGGATAGGCCGCCATGCCGCCGTCCTGCTGCAGCAATGAAGCCAGCCTTTGGACGCCCCGGTCCACGGAAGGCGACGGCTGCTCCTGCACGGCGATGAGCGCGTCCAAAGCCCAGGCCGTTTGCGACGGCGTGCTCGCTCCGAGGGGGACATAGCGCATGATCCGGTCGCTCCGGCAGGATTCGCCCCATCCGCCGTCCGGGTTTTGGATCTGCTCAAGCCAACGGACGCCTTGTTGAACCGCATCATGACTGGCCGGTACACCGGCAGCCGCCAATCCTGTTAATGCCGCCCAGGTGCCGTAGATGTAGCATACTCCCCAGCGCCCGTACCACGAGCCGTCCTTTTCCTGGTGCCGGATCAGCCAGTTTGCGCCCCGCCGGATGAACTCATGCCGCTGCGTCAAACCCGCAAAATGGCCGAGATACTCCAGCGTCCGGCCCGTCAGATCCGCCTCGGAGGGATCGATGGCCGCGGACTTGGCCCCTTCGATTGCGAGCCAGGTCAGGATGTGCTTGTCGGTATCCTTTTCGAACGCCGGCCAGCCTCCGTCCCGGTTCTGCATCGACAGCACCCAATTCAGCCCGCGGTTCCATGCTTCCCGGTACAGCGGGTCTGTTTCCGTCAGGCGGGATATCGCGCGCAGCGCCGCCGTTGTGTCATCCACATCCGGGTTGATCGTGTTCGACTCGGAGAATCCCCACCCGCCGGGAGCCGTATCCGGGTTATGAAGACTCCAATCGGCCGGTTTGTCCTGCTGCCGGGACAGCAGATAGGAGGCGGCCTGACGGATGGCCGGATGATTCTCCGCAACCCCGGCCTCCTGCAGGGCATCGGCGATCAGGGCGGTGTCCCAGACGGTGGAGGGCGAATTCTGGATCGTAGTTGTTCCGTCCGCCTGACACTGCATGGCAGTCAGCCCTTTGACGGCATCGCTAATGACGGGATGCTCCCGCTCATAGCCCAAGGCAAGCAGCGCGAGAACCATCAGAATCGTGCTGCTTGCGTAGCTGTACAGGGTGCCGTCCGGTTCGATCCGATCCAGCATAAACCGTTCGGTCCGTTCCACGGCGGCTTCATGGATAAAACGCGGTGTGCCGATCAGCCTGTTCATCCCCTGGCGGAGTTCCGCCTGCAGGTTCTCGTACTCCCGCGGCAGCGGATCATCTTCGTCGGCATCCAGGCGCGGGAAGGCAAGGTCGGAGAGGTCGGGAGCGTCCGGCGGAGAAACCGAAAACTTCCGGTCCGCCATGATCAGCAGCGGCGTGAGATGGACCCTGGAATAGCCCGAAAATTCGAAAAAGTTGATCGGAAAATACGAGGGGAACAGCAGCACCTCCAGCGGGATCATGGAGATCGACCGGGGCCAGGGGCGCTGGCCCGTCGCTGCCAGGATCGCCTTGGTCAAAATGCTGTCGACCTTACCGATTCCTCCACGCGAAAGGATATACCGCTTGGCGCGCTGCATATGCTCCTCCTCCGGCCGGCTGTAACCGGAGCAAAGCAGGGCATAGTAAGCCTCCACCGAAGCCGATAAGCTGCCCTCTTCCTCATCGGGATACAGCCTCCAGCATCCGTCAGGCTGCTGCTCTTTGCAGATCCGGTCGTGAAGCTGCCGGATAAGACCTTCCGGATCCGCCTCCAGAATACGAAAGAGGATGATCACGAAGGCGTCGATGCCGATTCCGTTTTCAAAGCAAAACCGCCAGGAGCCGTCAGGCTGCTGCGTCTTCAGGAAATAGGCCGTCAAACGCCCGATCTCCTCATCTACCGTGCTTAGCCTATTGCTCATTTTGCCGCTTCCCTCCGTTTGTTGACCATTGATAGCAATATATGTAGGCGGGGAAGGAGAAATGAGAAAGCCGCTGATTATACCAGGGTTTGCAGAAATCTGCGGATATCCTCGTAAACGAGGCGGCCGTCGTCGAACAGGTCGGTCATGGCGTAGAAGCCGTGGATCATGCCGGGATAACGCCTGAATGTGACTAAGACCCCGGCCTCCGCAAGCTGTCTGCCATACGCTTCTCCTTCGTCGCGGACCGGATCATACTCGGCCGTGATGATTAGTGTCTGCGGCAGGCCGTCAAGCCGGCCCAGCATCGGCGATGCGAGCGGGTTCGAAAGGTCGGTGCCCTCCTTTAAGTAATGCTTTCTGAAGTACTCCAGCACGTTCCGGTTTAGAAAATAACCTTCGGCAAATCGATCTTCCGATTCATAGCCTTGCGAATAATCCGTGAGGGGGCAAATTAATATTTGCCCAGCAACGTCGACTTGTCCCAAATCGCGCAGCTGTTGGGCAACTACCGCTGCCAGATTTCCCCCGGCGCTGTCCCCCGCTAGGGTCAGCCTGGAGGGGTCAAATCCGAGCTCCCCGGCATGATCCGCCACCCACTTGGCGGCGAAGATAGCCTCTGTCGGAGCGACGGGAAAAGGATGTTCGGGAGCTAGCCTGTAGTCCACCGATACGACGGCACAACGGGTTACTGCCGCCAGCATGCGGCACATCGGGTCATACTTCTGCACATCGCAGATGACGAAGCCTCCGCCGTGATAAAATACGATAACGGGCAGCGTGCCTTCCCGCTCTGGCCGGTAGATCCGCAGCGGCAGATCACCGTAAGGCCCCTCGATGCTCCTATCTTGAACCGATGCCAGCTCGAACGTATCTGAAATGACGGTTCCTGCGGCTATTTTGCGCAGCTCCACAGGATCCAGTGTGTGGGAGGGCGGCAGGGATGCCGTATCCTGTATAAATTTTTTGGCTTGTGCATGCAGTGTCATAGAATTCGTTCCTTTCTTTCCTGATATTTGGTTAGGGAACATCATAGCTTGAAGCGAGATTAACATGCCGTTTATACTGAAGGAAGTAGCAAACGTAACTAGCATAAAAACTACCTGGATAGGAGTGGACTCGACCGATGGAAGCCGGTTTGAACCGAAAAGCGATCGGAGATTTCCTGAAAGCCCGGCGAGCGCAGCTGACACCCGAGCAGTTTGGGCTGCCGCAGGGACATACGCGCCGCAGAACGCCAGGACTCCGCCGGGAGGAAGTGGCGCAGCTGGCCGACTTAAGCATTACTTGGTACACGTGGTTAGAGCAGGGCCGGGAAGTATCCGCATCGCCCGAGGTACTGGATCGCCTGTCCTCTGCGCTCCAGCTGAGCCCTACGGAGCGTGAATATTTGTATCTTCTTGCGGGGAGATATCCGGTACCATCCAGAGATATGTCGGCATACAGGCTGTCGCCCGCCTTTATGAATTTGGTGACGAGCACGCCGTATCCCTTTTTCGTCATCGGACCGGAAAATCGCCTTATCGCCTGGAACGAGCTCGCCTGCGAAATTTTGACGGATTTTTCAGCGATACCTCCCGAGGACATGCAGATGCTCCGCCTTACTTTTATGCATCCTGCATTTCGGACCAAAATTATCAATTGGGAGCACTCGACCAAAATCGCGCTTTCCTTCTACAGGAAGCTGTACGACCGCTCGGCCGGTCAGCCTTGGTATACCCGGCTCATTGAGGAACTGACCACTAGCAGCAAAGAATTTGCCGAATGGTGGCCTCTTCATGAAGTAGCCGAAAAGAACGGCTTACGAATCGAAGTGAAGCACCCGGCAATGGGACATCTGCACTTTGAAATCATTACGTTTACCCAAATCAATGATTTGGAAAATCTGATGTGCTGCATCTATATGCCCTTGCCGGAGACACGTACACCCGAAAAGCTGGAAGCATGGTTGAAGACTCGCCCCGCTGCCCGCATGTAAGCGAATTTTTTCGCCGAAGTGCGGGTTTCTTTTTGCCCTGAAGCTTCCTGTTAGTTTTTATACTAGTTAAAAATTTGATCTGGTTCCCTCTGCCTCCTTAACGTAATGTGAAATACCGAAAGGAGGCGTCTGTATGAAACCATCACCTGAAGTTCCCCGGCCTTTATCTTCACCGTTACGCCCTCTATTGGTGCTTTCCTTGTGCGCATTTGCCATCGGCATGGCTGAATTCGTCATCATGGGCATACTGCCCGACATCGCTTCGAACCTGCAGGTCACGATATCGGATGCCGGGCTGCTCATTTCAGGTTATTCGCTTGGCGTTGCCATTACCGCCCCGCTCATCATGATATTGACGGGACGTTTGCCCCGGAAAACGCTGCTTCTCCTCCTTATGCTGCTGTTTGTCATCAGCAATGCTTTGGCCGTATCCGCTCAAGACTTCTCCGTGCTGATGACAGCGAGGATTTTGATGTCCTTGACGCACGGCTCGTTTTTCGGCGTGGCGACGGTCATGGCGGCCGAGATGGTGACCGCCGATAGGAGGGCCTGGGCGATATCCGTTCTCGTCAGCGGCTCTTCCATAGCGAACATCGCCGGCGTTCCCTTTGGTACGTGGGTTGGCCATGCCCTTGGCTGGCGTTATACGTTTGCAGCGATTGCCGTCATCGGGGCTGCGGCGCTGGCGGGACTCTTCCGGCTGCTTCCCGGAAATCTGAGCACCCGGCCTGCGCCGCTGAAACGGGAGATCGGCGTTCTGGGCAAACCGGAAGTATTACTCGCGCTGCTGGTGAGTGCTTTATGTTTTGGCGGCGTGTTTTTGACCTTTACGTACGTAGCTCCGCTGCTGGAGCAGCTGGCCATGTTTGACGGCCGCTCCGTTTCGTGGATTCTGGTTTTGTTCGGCATTGGCGTAACCCTTGGCAATGTAACGGGAGGGAGGTTGGCCGATTGGAGTTTGAGACCTGCGCTGATCGGAATCACCGCGGGGCTCGCAGTATGCCTCTTTGCCCTTACCGTGACGCTGGAAAGCAAGATTTTTGCCGTGGCGGATATTTTTCTTCTGGGGGTGTTCAGCTTCGGCATTCTTCCCTGTCTTACCGTCCTCGTAATGAGCAAGGCAAAGGAAGCGCCAAATCTGGCCACCACCATGAACGTATCTGCGGTGCATATCAGCAACGCAGTGGGGGCCTGGCTGGGAGGAATGGTCATCGACAGCCGGTTTGGGCTTCGAGCAGTACCGCTTTTTTCCGGAGGGGTTACGCTATTGGGATTGACGCTGATCGTCTTCATGATCCTGCTGGAAACGAGGCGCAGAAGGATTAGGCGAAAAAAGCAGCAGGCGATTCCAGTTAAAAATTAGGAAGGGGAGTGTACACCTGATGAAAGCTCTAATCGTAGAACAACCGGGGGAGGCGCAAGCCCTTCGCCTGAAAGAAGTAAAGACTCTGTCTGCAGCACCGGGCAGATTGACCATCGACGTCGCGTATGCCGGCGTAGGCTTCGTGGATGTGATGCTGGCCAGAGGGGAATTTGACCACGTTCAGCTGCCTTATGTCCCCGGTTTAGAGGTTGCCGGCTATGTGCGGGAAATAGGCGAAGGTGTCAAGGGCTTCCGTGTAGGCGAGCCGGTTGCGGCGATGACGTTGTCTGAGATTGGGGGATTTGCTACGGTGGTATCGGTCAGACCCGAACTGACCGTACGGCTTGCAGAGCTCGATTCCACCCTGGATCTGGCAGTGGCTGCCGCTTCCATCGTCAATTTGACTACGGCTCTGATCGCGATGAAAGACGTGATCCGCCTGCAGACAGGCGGAAGCCTGCTGGTCCATGCCGCCGCCGAAGGGCTGGGAAGTTTCCTTGGCCAGGTCGCCCGCCGGCTGGGTGCCGGCTTGGTGTTGGGCACGGTTGGATCGGAAAGTAAAAAGAGCCTGGCCTCCTCTATGGGGTACGATGAATTATTTGTGCGCTCCGCATTCGTCGAAGAGACGATGAGGGCTACCGGCGGCCAAGGCGTTGATGCCGTACTGGATCCCGTAGGTGGAGCCATGAGAAGGGCGAGTCTTGAAGTGATGAAGCCCTTTGGTCAGCTCGTTGTGCTTGGCAACGCTGGTGGGGAGCCGGATACACTGCAATCGACCCAAGAGCTGTGGTTTAAAAATCTGTCCGTCGCCGGATTTCAGCTTGGTACATACAGCGATGCTAACCCCGAGAGGGCAGGCCAAAGGGCCAATGAAGCATTGCAAATGCTGGCCAAGGGAGAAGTCCATGCCGACATCTCCGGGATTTACCCGGTACATGAAGCCAATGAAGCGCTTCGTCTTCTGGAGACCGGGTCCACGCGCGGGAAGCTGCTGCTTAAGATGGATGAGTGAACATACGGTTGGTTTAAGCAAAATATAGATTGGCTTCAACGAGCCTGCATGCTAAAGTGAAAAAATGGATGAAACGATCCAGCAACACCAGTTCCTATCAAGCAATGGAAGGTGAATGAAATGGCAGTCAATCCATCAAGCAGCAGCTTGACGTACGAAGTCTTGATCGCAGCTCCGCCCGAGCGGGTGTGGGCGGCCATTGCCACATCGGAAGGTACACGCGCCACGTTGTTCGGGTCCAGCATCGAATCGACCTTTGAGCCGGGAGCCCGTGTTGAATTCCGGGGACCGGGGCCGGATGGGGACCGGACACTTCATGTGTACGGATTCGTGAAGCAGTACGAGCCGAACCGCGTATTCTCGTATGAACAGCATCCTGCTCCGGCGTACAATGAACAGCATGAGTCCGTATTTTGCGATATGACTTATCAATTGACGCCGGTAGGGGATCAGACCAAGCTGGAGCTCACTTGTGCGTGGTCCGAAGGCAATCCGGGATACGAACACGCCAAGCAAGAGTATCCGGCCTCGTCCTATATGGACGCGATCCGGAATTTTGCCGAAGGGACAGAGTAGACCCTGACGGTACAGCAGACCAAAAGGCTTATCTCCAATTGGTGGAGGTAAGCCTTTTCAATGAGTGCCAAATAAAGGCGTTATATATAGGGTGTAAGTCCTCGAATGGAAATGGTGGGCCTACCGTTAGCCAAGGGCAAGAGTATGCGTATTGAAACGCATAATGATTGGCAATGATGGTTGCTAAAGAAGTGAAGCTAGGCTAAATGACCATTTTGTTCAGCTTATCGATCATCATAATCTGTTATTTGCTGTATTCGAATAAGAAGCAGAAGCTACTGCTAGTAAACTACCAAGAAAGTAAGTTTAGGTTATTTTTTTGTTAATGAGTCAGGGATAGGAGATATGTTATAATTTCAGGGTAAGGTTGTTTCAGATCAGGAAAGGCAAAAGGAGGTTGGAAGGATGAATTTTAGTCTAAAAGCTCCTGACGGTACGGTCATTGAATCGTATTTGAAAGATCATAAAGAATTTATTCGTATAGATGGCCTGGAATATGAGGTCCATAGTCCTGTAGATGAGCTGGATTCTGATCCTGAAATCCGCCATATGATCGAAGCATCGGAGACGGATCTGGTGGAGGGCAAATTGTACTCCACAGAAGAATTAATCGAATCGGTGAAGCGTGGTGAGCTGTAGTTGATTGTCCAATGGACGGAAACGGCGGCTAATCGGCTACGGCAAATTAAGAGTGAGCATTTCACCGAGCAAGAAACAAGGGAATATACAATACGTCTTATCAGACGAGTGGAAGAACAAGTCGTCAAAATGGGAGCTATAATGCCTTCGCGTGAATACCCAAATACGTATTACTGTATCGTCGACCGATATATCGTATCTTACAAAGTACTGGATAACGGCGAGCGTTATGTGATTACTTCATTCAAGCATAGTGCAATGAAGCGTAAATAAGAATGATGACCGATTCCCAAGGGAGTCGGTTTTTTTGTGCCCACAAACCTAAGCATCGCCCTTCCGCATTCTATGAGGAATTGAAAGGGCTGAAAAGTCTGCTTTCACGTTACTTGGATCTTTGTTAACCTTTTGGGAGCGCCGTATGTGGAGCTGGCCTGTACGGCGCTGCAAACCAAAAAAGGCTTATCTCCATTTAGTGGAGGTAAGCCTTTTCATTATGCCTCGAGCGTATCACATGCAATTACTTCCCGTACGGATCGATCGTTTCGATCGTACCGTCCTCGTGGATTGTCAGCTCGGTGAATTTGACGCAGCGTTTGTTGTCCGCGCCGCCTGACAGGGAGCTGTCGTGATAGAACAAATACCATTTATCCTGGAACTGCACGATCGAGTGGTGGGTCGTCCAGCCGATGACCGGCGTCAGGATTTTTCCTTTGTACGTAAAAGGCCCCTGCGGGTTCTCGCTCACAGCGTATACGATGTTATGGGTCGTGCCGGTCGAGTAGGACAGATAATACAGTCCGTTATGCTTATGTACCCACGGTCCTTCAAAATATCTCCGTTCCTCGTCCCCTGCCAAAATCGGCTGGCCGTTCTCATCCAGAATGGAGATTTCGCGTGGCGCCTCCTTGAAGGTCAGCAGGTCGTCGCTCAGCTCGGCTACTCTTGGCCCCAGCGCCGGTTCGTCGGCCGCCGGGCCTTCTGCGTTCGGATCAAAGGTGCCCGTCTGCCATTTTTCCAGCTGGCCGCCCCACAACCCGCCGAAGTACATAAAAGCGCTTCCGTCCTCATCCATAAGAACGGCCGGGTCAATGCTGAAGCTGCCCGGAATATATTCCGGCTGCGGAGTGAATGGCCCTGCGGGCGAGGAACTGGTGGCTACGCCGATCCGGAAAATGTTGTCGTGATCCCGTGCCGGAAAGAAGAGGTAGTAAGTGTTGTTCTTATAGGCTGCATCCGGAGCCCAAAGCTGCTGCTTGGCCCAAGGGATATCGCGGAGATGCAGCGCCTCGCCGTGGTCCTGGCATGGAGAGTTCGCATCGTCCATGGACAGGATGTGGTAGTCCTCCATGTCGTACTGGTCCCCGTTATCGTTGGACGTGTGCTCATGGTCCAGGTCGTGGGAAGGGTAAATATACAATTTGCCTTCAAACACGTGAGCCGAAGGGTCGGCGGTATAAATGTGGGTGACCAAAGGCTCGCGCTGCGTCACAGGCTGAGTCATCTCGTTTCCTCCTTAATCAGTGGTTGGATGGATGCTGCAATAGGTGCTCCTTTCCATTTTAACAAACAAACCGGGTCAAAAACCTACAAGATTTATAGGTCTTTTCCTCAAAATTTTAGGTTTTTAAGAGAATGGACGGTTCCCTTATTGAGACGATCAGTTCTATGGGGGCACCCTAAATAAAAACAGGCGCCATTTCTGGCGCCTGTACTGCTCTTTCTACCAAGGCGTTTCCGTTTTATGTTCAATCACTTGCGATACTTTGGGTTCAACCATTTGTTTCAATTGTTCCAGCGCACGCTCGTCATCGGAAGCTCCTCCATGCGAATCGGCCTGGATTTGTTTTTTAGCCTGAGTACTTGCGATGACGTCGATGACTTGCTGCTTGGAGATCTTTTTGGATGCTGCGATCTCGGCGACAGATGCCCCTTTGGCCAATTCTTGTTTCAATTCTGCTGGGCTCATGTGAAGTAAAGCAAAGAGATTTTCATCGTTTAAAAAGGCATCCGCAGTATAGTCAGGCTTGCCGTTTGTAGTGAAAAAGCCTTCCACGGTTGCGGCAGGGCCGCCTCCGATCAGCGAAACGCTGATCGTATTCCCTTGAACCAATGCCTGATAGAACGGCGTTGTCGATCCCTTTTCCGTATAGTTCAATAACAACGTTTTTGAGTCCGAATTCTGCATCGGCTCCATACTGTATTCGTACTTACCGGTGCTGCCGTACAGTTTGTTAATGAGATCATCGACCTTCGACTTGATTTCTTGATCGGTTAAGGAGATGACCGGCTTGTCTTGAGGCTGCCAGTTCTCTTGGTTTACATGTTCGATTTCACCCGTAATCCCGTTCAGATCAAGCCGGATCTTTTTGCCGTGATCTCCCTTTTCCTGCAGCACGATACTGGTTTGGATAGCTTTCCCCTGACTTGCATTCGCGGGATTTCCTCCAAGCTGGCTGGCGTCGACGATTTCAAAGGACTTGGTTTCCGGGTAAGAGCGATACAGCTTGTCAAGCGCTGCCTGGCCAACCGCATCCACCTTGACTTGTTCAGCCGTCATCGGTGTTCTCGTCGCCATTTCAATCAGGGGAGGGGCCGCGAATGCCGCGGTTGGAATCATAATTGCGGCAGCAACGATGCCGCCGATCCATCTTTTTTTCATCGTTTTTTTGCTCCTTTGTCGTTGTACGTATTGAGAATAGGATTGCTCGATTCGTTTGGAAACAGCCGGGGGGCATTCCATGGTCTCTGCCTCTCGGGTCAGGTATTCGCGGATTTGGCTTTCAATAGGCATTGTTCTTTTCCATCCTTTCCAGGGGGAGGTTTCCCAAGTGTTTTCGAAGCGACTGCAGGCCGGCATGATATCTGGACTTGACGGTTCCCAGCGGAATATCGAGTAATGTGGCAATCTCCTCCAGCGTATAGTCGTGGTAAAAGCGGAGAATGATTACCGTTCGCTGTTTATCGGTCAGCTTGTGCATGGCCTTTGATATCTCGGGGTCTGTCCCATCCGTCGTCACCGCGGGCTGATCCCAGTGATGCTCTTCCCGGGAAAAGACGCGGACGCGTTCGAATATTCGGAACCTCCTCCAGCTTTTCATCCGGAATCTCTGCACTTGGCGGATGACCAAGCCGTGCAGCCAGAAGTGGAAAGGACGATCCGGATCATAATTGGGAAGCGAGGTCCACATTTGCATGTAAATCTCATTCATGATATCTTCGCGATCCTGCGGATGATCCACCAGAAAAGAGACGGTCCGGTAGACGTCCCGATAGGTGGCATCATACAAGGTGTGAAACGCCTGCTGATCTCCTTCGATCATTTTTGTGAGCACGTGGTACATGGATTCGTTTTGCATTCAGAGGGCCCTCCTGGGTAAGCAGCTTACACCCTATATTGTCGCTCGATGGAAAAAAGGTTCGGTTTTTATATCATCCTATAAAAAAATATTTGGGCAGTATAGGAGGTGGCGCTTTTACAAAGCGCTGA
Source organism: Paenibacillus sp. VMFN-D1 (assembly GCF_003386155.1). Classification (NCBI taxonomy): domain Bacteria; kingdom Bacillati; phylum Bacillota; class Bacilli; order Caryophanales; family Paenibacillaceae; genus Paenibacillus; species Paenibacillus sp. VMFN-D1. The sequence goes on from NZ_QRDU01000002.1 coordinate 714,142, forward strand.
ATTACAACGTTGCCTTGGAGGAATTATACCAATAGAAGGACTGGGGGAAGGTACTCGGAAGAGTAACGGTTTGCAACCATGCGTTAACACGAACCGTATTAGGATAAAACGCGAACGCGAATATGGAGGTAATGAGAGATGAATGAACAACAGGGATGCGTGAAATGCGGCAGCCGCAACGCCAAAACGAAAGAGGTGGCCATGACCGGCACAGGCCTGTCCAAAATGTTTGATATCCAGCACAACCAATTTGTCGTCGTCTATTGCGAAAATTGCGGCTATTCCGAATTTTACAATAAGCAGTCGTCGACGGGATCGAATATTCTCGACCTGTTCTTTGGTTAAGCCGTGGAGGAGCACATCCTCCACAGGCTTTGATAAAAGATCGCCTTTTCCAGGGCGGTCTTTGTTGAATAAATCGTCAGTCTTCTATCCTTTTGGTCAACAGCAGCTCGTGGCCTTTAACATAATTGCAATGTTCATACGTTTTAATGGCAGCGTCGTTCCTCTTGCCAGTCAACACTCTTACGTCTTTTACGCCACGTTTCCGAAGATTTTCTTCCAGACATGAAATGATAGCACCCGCAATTCCTCTCCTTCGCGCGGCTTCTTCAACATACAATTCCGTAATTTCCCCCTGAGGCTCTTCATAACAAAATGAATAAAAGCTTTGGGCACAACCAAAACCAACGGCCTTGCCCTTTATTTCCGCTACAGCAATTAATTCATTGTTGATCTTCAGGCTTTCCCTGATTTGATGGGGAGGCCGCTTGTCACCTCCGTTAAACGCTTGGTTTAACCTCGAGAGCTCCTCTGCATCGGTTACTGATGCCAGCCTTACCTTGATATCCGAATTCATTCTTTTCACCTGACCTACAAGGAATATGATTACATATTCTACCATACCGATGTGGTTCATGGTTGGAGACAACAGGCGATTAGCCACTTAACTCCAGTCACTTGCGCCTCGATTTGACATCAAACTCTAAATTTATTACTCTAATTAAAGTATATAAAACAAAGTAAAGAGAAAAGGTGGAGTGGAGTTTGAAAGCATATTTTAAAAATAAAGCCGTCCTCGGCGGCATTTTCATGATGATTTTTTATCAAATGATCATGATCGGGATCTTCATGTCCGGTTACAGCGCGCTTCCGAAAAACGTGGACCGCTTGACGATGGCGATCGTGAATGAAGACCAGCAGTCGGGCGCACAATTTGTAGAGCAGCTGCAGAAGCAGCTGCCGCTGCATGTCGTCACGAACGAATCGCTTGAGCAGGCCCAGAAGGACCTGGATAACCGCGATATTCAGTTCATCATGCATATCCCGCAGGATTTTACGCAGAAGCTGGCCGCCCAGGGCGAACAGGTGAAGCTGGACTTTTTCATCAACGAATCCAATCCGGCCTCGGTCAACAGCACGATGCAGAGCATTGCGACACAGGTATCCTCCAAGATCAGCACGCAGATTCAGACACAGAGCTTTGAAGCCATGCTGCAGGGGATGAAAGTGCCCGCGGAACAATCCAAGCAGATGGTCGAAGGCGTGATGTCGAAGGTGACGCCGAATATCGTGTCCACGAACACGCCGCCTGCCGGCATGCATAATCAGATGGCACCGATGTTCCTGACGATGGCGTCCTACGTAGGTGCGATGATTTATTCGATGATCAGCTCCGGCGCGCTGAACCAGCTGAAAGGCAAAGTAGGTAAATGGAAAGCGTTCCTGTCCCTGCAGGGCGTTCATGTGGTGCTGTCCGTGATCGCGCCGCTGGTCGGTTTGGCCATTTACTTCGGCTTCCACAATTACGGGGCGGAGACGTTCCTGAACATGTGGATGGTGCACTCCCTGGAAATGCTCGTCGCCATCGAGTTCACCAGCATTTGCGTGCTGCTGCTCGGCCAGGCCGGCATGATGCTGAATCTGCCGCTGCTGCTGTCGCAGACGATTGCGGGCGGAGCCGTGCTGCCGCCGGAGATGATGCCGGGATTTTTCAAGGCTTTCAGCCACATTTCGCCGATGTTCTACACCATTCATCTGGATTACAATCTGCTCTTTGGAGGCGGGAAAACGGCGGAATACGTCCTCGGTTTGGCCCTGGTGGGTGCAGGTGCGCTCGTCATCAACCTGTTCATTCACCAGTTTAAGCCGGTCAAAACGGCCAAGGCGGAAAAGGAGCCTGCAGTGGAACCGCAATTCATGTAAAATAAGATCGGATGGGCTGACAGGAAAAGGTCCTGTCGGCCCTTTTTTCATATGATGAGGGGGATCGCAATGTCGCTTCAGATCTTTATTCTCGGCTTGCTCAGCGAGGGGGAGCACCATCCGTACGACATCAAGAAACAGGTGTTCAAGCCTCTGGAAAATACGATCACAATCAACGACGGGACGCTGTATTACAATTTTGAGGTTCTGCTGAAAAAGGGCTACATCCGCAAAATCAAAGTCGTCCAATCCGAAAACCGGCCGGAGAAAACGACCTACGGCATTACCGACGAGGGCCGCAGGGCGCTGGAAGAGGAAATTTATGCGGTGTTCCAAAATTTTACGAGCATCACAAGCCTGTATTCATCCCTGTTGTTTCTGGATAAAGTGGACAAGCATAAGCTGGCTTACATTATCGAGGAATCCATCGCCCGGCTGGAGAAAAAAATCCGGCTGATCGAGGAGCGGCCCGGCTTTTCCGAGGTTCCGGACAGGTACCGGGATCCGGCCCTTTTTATTAGCGAGCATGCTTACCAATCCCTGTCGAATGACGCCAACTGGCTCCGGAAGCTGATGGAACATCTCCGTTCTGCTTGACCTCCCGGCTTCAACTTTTTGGAAAATCCAGGGTTGACAAAAGCAAATGGATGCCATAATATAATTAACAATTTCATACCTCATAAAGGTTTCGATTAGAAATAGTAGAAGTGAAGTGACTTTTCAGAGAGCCGCTGGGTGGTGCGAAGCGGTATGGTCGATCATTTCGAACTCGTCTATGAACCGCCACCTGACAATGTAGGGTCTGCCGGAGTTCCACCGTTACAGGGATAGATGGTGATTGCCATCGAAGAAGATCATTTTTGCATTGCTGAAAATGAATTAGAGTGGTACCGCGGGTTAAACCTCGTCTCTAGCGTAGAGACGGGGTTTTTTTGTTGGCCAAATTCCGGGTTTGGCCGGCACCCCTTTAAATATATATAAACTACACTCGTTTGGGAGGAATAGCGATGAACCGCAAAATTATCGTATTGGACACGACGTTACGCGACGGAGAGCAGGTGCCTGGCGCCAAGCTCAACACGCAGCAGAAGGTTGAATTCGCGCAGCAGCTGAAGCGCCTCAATGTAGATATCATCGAGGCGGGCTTCCCTGCGTCGTCGGCGGGGGACTTTCAAGCTGTGCAGGAAATCGTCAGAACCGTGGGGGACAGCGTCTCTGTGACCGCGCTCGCCCGTGCGGTGAAGAGCGACATCGAAAGCGTGTATGAAAGCATCAAGCTGGCGCAAAATCCGTTTATCCATATCGTGCTGGGCACGTCCAACATCCATGTGGAGAAAAAGTTCAGCCGCTCGAAGGACGCCGTCATGCAGATGGGTGTGGATGCGGTCAAATTTGCGAAGACGCTGCTGCCGGAGGTGCAGTACTCCACGGAGGATGCGTCCCGTTCGGAATTCGAGTACCTGTGGCAGACGATCGAAGCGGTGGTCAAAGCCGGCGCGACGATCATCAACGTTCCAGACACGGTAGGCTATGCCGTTCCGGAAGAGTTCGGCGAGCTGATCCGCAAAATTAACGACCGGCTGAAAAACCTGAACGACAAGGTCGTCCTGAGCGTGCACTGCCATAACGACCTGGGGCTGGCCACGGCAAACACGCTGGCCGCCATCAAGAACGGGGCCGAGAAGGTGGAGTGCACCATCAACGGGCTTGGCGAACGCGCCGGCAACACCTCACTCGAGGAAGTGGTGATGGGGCTGAAGGTGCGGGAGAATTATTTTAACTGCCACACCCAGATCCAGCTGAAGGAAATACTGCGCACCTCCCGGCTGCTGACGCATTTGACGGGCCTGGACGTGCAGGTCAACAAGGCGATTACGGGCGAAAACGCCTTTGCCCACTCGTCCGGCATTCATCAGGATGGGCTGCTGAAAGATAAAAACGTGTACGAAATCATGTCGCCGGAGGAAGTCGGGGCTGAGAGCATGGAATTGATCCTGACCGCGCGTTCCGGACGGCATGCGTTCAGAAATGCGGTAGAAAAGATCGGCTTTGACACGAGCAATCCAAACGATTTTGAGGAGCTGTTTGCGAAGTTTCTGCAGCTGGCCGACGCCAAAAAGGAAGTGTACGACCATGACGTATTCTACCTGGTGACCGAGCACCGCAAGATCGATCAGGGAACCAGCCATCTGTATGAGCTGGAATCCTTCCAGGTCGTGACCAACGACCTCGTGCCGACGGCGACCGTCCAGCTGAAAAAAGGCGGCGAAAGCTATACGGACAGCAAGGTCGGGGACGGACCGATCGATGCACTGTACAGCGCGATCAAGGCCTTGGTCGGACTTGACGTGCAGCTGAGGGATTATAAAATCAACAGCCTGTCGCGGGGCAAAGAGGCGATTGGCCGCGTCAACATCCGGCTGGAATACCAGGGCAAAACTTATTCGGGACGGGCGATGGATACCGACATTATCAAGGCGAGCGCGCTGGCGTTCCTTAACGGCATCAACGCCGCCGTACTGGACGCACCGGGCGAGCCGCAGGCGGCTGTGCAGGGCGCAAGCGAGTAAGGAAAGACCGGCGGCAGCTGGACTCAGCCGAATGCGTGTATAGTAATGAACCGTTCCGATAGAAGGGGGGATATCATGGCGTTAAAAGAGAGTGCCGAGCGGGTGCAGAGCCATCTCCGTGATATGGGCTTTGACCATCGGGTAGTGGAACTGCCGGACAGCACTCGCACGGCGGAAGAAGCCGCGGCGGCGATTGGCTGCGAAGTGGCACAAATTGCGAAGTCCATTATTTTCCGTCTGAGCGGTTCCAATGAACCTGTACTTGTTGTAGCAAGCGGCGTAAACCGCGTCAATGAAAAGCTTGTTTCCTCCTCGCTTAACGTCAAGCTGAAGAAGGCTGACGCAGATTTCGTGCGGGAACACACCGGCTTTGTTATCGGAGGTGTAGCGCCGATTGGTCACCTGGAGAGAATCACGACAATCATTGATGAAGACTTGTTGAAATTCGGCACCATTTGGGCGGCGGCCGGTCATCCGAAGGCGGTATTTTCTTGCACCCCGGAGGAGCTCATTGCAATGACTTCCGGACGGGTAATGACCATTCAATAAGGTATGGAGCCGAGGTTGTGGGTACAGCCGGAGACGAACGTATTTATGCGATTGGGAATCAGTTCGGGCTCCGCATTTAAGGTAAACGAATCCAGAAGAAGCAGCAGGATGCGCTGCTTCTTCTGTTCTTATCATTTTTCGTATCGTCCTGCCGCGGATCTGCCGTCATGCCTTGACAAAAGGAACGATTTTGAAGAAACTAGTCGTATATGAAAGTTTTTTTGATATTCAAAATTATTTTTAGACGACAGATTAAAGAGAGTGGGATCTATGGAACATATCAAGGAAGAACTGAATGTGCTGCTGCCTGTGATCCGGGCCATCGCCGCCCAGTTTGGGGAGAAATGCGAAGTGGTGCTTCACGATTTGACGCAAGGGTACGAAAGCACGATCGTGGCGATCGAGAACGGCCACATTACCGGGCGGAAGGTCGGGGACTGCGGCAGCAATCTCGGGTTGGAGGTGCTGCGCGGAACCGTGACGGAGGGAAACCGCTACAACTACATCACCCAGACGAAGGACGGCAAAATATTGCGTTCTTCCTCAACCTACTTCAAGAACAGCAAGGGTGAGACGATCGGGGCGCTCTGCATGAACCTGGATATTTCCGATCTGCTCGTTGCGGAGAATACGATCCGCTCGCTGACGATGCACAGCCTCGATCAGGAAGTGAAAGAGGTATTCGTCAACGACGTGAACGATCTGCTTGATTACCTGCTGCAGGAATGCCAGAAGGAAATCGGCAAGCCGGTCTCGCATATGAGCAAGGAGGACAAGGTGAAGGCGGTGCAGTTTCTGGATATGCGCGGCGCTTTTCTCGTGAAAAAGGCGGGAGATAAAGTATGCCAGTTCCTCGATATTTCCAAGTTTACGCTGTATAACTATCTCGACGAAATTCGGGCGAGCCAGGACAAAGGCATGCCGAAAAACAGGGTATAGCAAGGAGAGGCTGCCCGGGCCATGGCCGTATGGATTTTCGAATAGCCAAGTGACAGACAAGGGCAGAAGGAGCCCGCGCAATCGCATAAACATAAGTGGGGCACGGATGCTGCATAAGAGTAGGCCTGTATTTCGGGCTATACTTTGTCATGAATTGAAAGCGCATTCAGATTTGTGATGAATCATAGAAATGATATTGACAATGCGCAGCGAAGGGATTCATAATGTGAACAATCAAAAAAATATTTTTTTGGTCTAATTATTTTTTTGTAGTTATGAAGTTTGATTGTCTCAGCAGGCCTATCACAAGGGCTTACCCATGACCCAGTCTGTGTCATTCAAGGAGGGAGCAAGATGGTTCAAACCGTATCAACGCCTGTCGTCATCGTCGATTTGGACATTGCCGAGCGCAACATCCGCAATATGGCGGAGGAAGCGAGAAAGGCCGGAATCCGGCATCGTCCCCACATCAAATCGCACAAGTCGGTTTATTTTGCCCGCAAGCAGCTGGAGGCCGGAAGCACCGGCATTACCTGCGCCAAGCTGGGGGAAGCGGAAGTGATGGCTGAAGCGGGGATCGACGATATTTTGATCGCTTTTCCCATCATTGGCGAAGACAAGCAAGAGCGGCTGTATCAGCTGGCACAAAAGGTGAAAGTAACGACGGTCGCCGACAGCGTGGAAGGCGCCACGGCCGTGTCGGAGGTGGGCGAGCGTCTCGGCCGTCGCATACCGCTTTACATCGAGGTGGACGGAGGCATCGGGCGCTGCGGCCGCCAGCCGGGGGAGGACACGCTGCAATTTGCGCGGCGGATCCAAAGCCTGCCGGGGATCGAAATCACCGGACTGCTTTCCTACGCGGGGCAGATTTACGGCGAAGAGAGCCGGGAAGAGATCCGCAGCACGGCACGCCAGGAGGCGGCTACCCTGAAGAATACCGCCGATCTGCTGAGGGAAGCGGGGATCGACGTTCCGGTCGTCAGCGGCGGTTCGTCGCTGTCGTCCAAGTTCGCAGGGGAGCTGGAGGGCGTAACCGAGATCCGCGCCGGAAATTACATATTCCACGACGTGGGCCAATTGTCGATGGGCATGATCACGGTGGACGATTGCGCGCTTCGGGTGATCACGACGGTCGTCAGCGTTCCGGCTCCGGGCCGGGCGATCATCGACGCGGGATCCAAAACGCTCACCACGGACACGATGCCGTTCTCTAAAGGTTTCGGCTACATCGTGGAGCATCCCGACATCGAAATTTTCAAGCTGAATGAAGAGCACGGGTTCCTCAGCTATGATCCGGCTTCCGTATCGCTTCACATCGGCCAGCACCTGACGATTATCCCGAACCATGCCTGCGTCCTTCCGAATCTGTGCGATGAAATCGTCGGCTTCCGCGGAGGAGTGCCGGTCGAGAAGATCCGGATCGACGCGAGGGGCAAGAACAGCTAAGCGGTACAGAGAGGAGGCTGGGATTGATGGGGAAGGACCTTGATTCATTTCACGAGCAGGAGCTGCTGGATATCGTCTGCGGACTGATCCGCATCCCGAGCGAAAATCCGCCGGGGCGCGAAGAGGCGGCCGCCCGGTACGTCTTGCAGCTCCTCCGGGACGAGGGGATCGAAGCAGAGCTGCAGTGGGCCGCGCCGCAGCGGCCGAATGTGGTCGCCCGGTTGAAAGGCACGGCGAAAGGGCCGGTGCTCCTGTACAACGGCCATCTCGACGTTGTCCCGGCCGGGGAAGGCTGGAGCGAGGACCCGTTTGCCGCCGTTGTCCAGGGCGGCGAGTTGATCGGCCGGGGTGCGGCCGATATGAAGTCGGGCGTCGCGGCCATGCTGTACGCGGCCATCCTGCTGCACCGGCGCGGCTGCCCGTTCGCCGGGGAGCTGATCCTGCTCTTCAACGTGGATGAAGAGCGGGAGAATGTCGGCATGCGCCACTTTATGCGCAGCGGCATACACGCCGATTTCGCCGTTATCGGCGAGCCGACCGGGCTCGGCATCTGCACCGCCCATAAAGGCGTCGGCCGCTACCGGATCCGTACGTCGGGCGTTGCCGGCCATGCGGCGAAGGTGCTGGAGCCCGACAACGCCATTCCGAAGATGGCAGCGCTCATCTCGGCGCTGGAGCCGCTTCGAAGCCGCCTCAAAGCGAGCGCCGATCCGCTCCTCGGATACGCGACGCTGAACGTCACGCAGATCAAGGGCGGGACGGCGCCGAACATCGTGCCGCAGCACTGCGAGATCGAGGTCGACCGCCGGGTTATCCCCGGCGAGACGGCGGCGCAGGTGCTGGAGCAGCTGAAGGAGGCGCTAAATGCAGCTGCAGGCACAAGCTCAGGCGCAGGCTTAAATGCCGGAACTGGTGAAGTCCCCTACGAAGTGGACGACTACTTGTTTATACCGGCATCGACCATTCCGCAGGACCATGAGCTTGTGCAGGCGCTGGTGGAGGTCACCGGTAATGTTCTCGGGAACCCGTCTGCCATCGGTATTTTCGAAGCGACCTGCGAGGCGCCGTTTCTGTCCGTTGACTTGGGCATACCGACGGTTATATTCGGACCAGGATCGCTGGACCAAGCCCATGTGAAGGATGAGCGGGTTCCTGTCCGTCAGATCACGGACGCAGCCAAGGTATACATGCAGCTCGCCATGCGGCTGCTTCAACAACAACCATTACAGGAGGAATGATGATGAGCATTCAAGAGAGATTGAAAGAACTGAACATCGAGCTGGAGCCGGTTGGCGAGCCGAAGTTCTCGTACGTTCCCGTAAACCAGGTAGGAAATCTGCTGTACACTTCGGGTCATGATTGCCGCAAGAACGGGGAGCTGATTTTAAAAGGCAAGCTTGGAGAAGAGCTGACGATCGAACAGGGGCAAGAGGCGGCGCGCCGGTGCATTGTGAACATTTTATCGTCGCTGCAGGCCCATCTGGGCAGCTTGGACCGGGTGAAGAAAGTAGTGAAAATGCTCGGCTTCATCCAAAGCGCTCCTGGATTTAAAGATCAGCCTTACGTGCTGAACGGGGCCTCGGATCTGCTGATCGAGGTGTTCGGGGAGAAGGGCAAGCATGCGCGTTCCGCGATCGGGACAAACGAGCTGCCGTTTGATACGCCGGTCGAGGTGGAGATTATTGTAGAGATCGAATAACGGCGGTAGAGCAGACTGCCGGGAGAGCTATTTTTCATACAAAAAAAGGAGGGGGTTCAACCCAATGAACCACCACTCCGGAAAATGATCAGATTATTAATGTAACAGACCGAAGCTTGAAAATCAACGAACCGGAGGATCGAACGATGAAGAGCAAGGTTCCATTATATCTGCTGTCTCTTATTGCATACCTGGGGATGCCGCTCGGCGTCATCTGGATGAATCGGATTTACGAGGAACGCCATGTGTTCGTGCTCGGCATGCCTTTATTGCTGTTCTGGATGGTGCTGTGGATCCTCCTTGGGGTTGGCATCATGCTGCTGGTTCATAGGCTCAATCCGGACAACCTGGAAGAAGAGAAGGAGGCGACGGAGTAATGTCACATCAGGCTATTTCCATCTCGATTATCGGCATTTTTCTAGTTCTGGCGCTGTATCTCGGCATCCGGGCGTCGAAAGGCAAAAAAATGAGCCTCGAAGAATGGTCCGTCGGTGGACGCGGATTCGGGACGGCGTTAATTTTTCTTCTGATGGCGGGCGAGCTGTATACGGTCAACGCCCTGATGGGCATCAGCGGCTGGGCTTTCGGGCGCGGCGGGGCTGCGTTCTATAACATCACGATGCTCAATTTCATCATCGGATACTGGCTGCTGCCGAAGATTTGGAAGTATGGGAAGGAGCATAATCTGATCTCCCAATCCGACTTCTTTATCAAAAAATACAACAGTCCGGCTCTGGGCATTTTCGTGGCGGTCGTCGGCTTCATTTCAATGATTCCTTATCTGATCATCCAGCTGAAGGGGCTGGGGCTGATCATTTCCGAGGCGTCGTACGGCGCCATCTCCCCGACCGCCGCCATCTGGATCGGCGTGATCGCCGTCACGGTCTATGTGATGATTTCGGGCATTCACGGCTCGGCGTGGACCGCCGTCGTCAAGGATATCCTCATCGTGGTGGTCGTCGTGTTCCTCGGTTTGTACCTGCCGATTCACTATTATGGCGGCATCGGGGATATGTTCCGGGCGGTGGAGAACGCCAAGCCCGGTTTCCTCGGCCTGGAGGACAAGGGGTACAGCACGTCCTGGTACGTATCCAGCCTGATTCTGCTGTCCTTCGGATATTACATGTGGCCGCACGGCTTCATCGCTACCTATTCCGGCAAAAATGCGCGCTCCATCCGCAAAAATACGCTTATGCTCCCGCTGTACATGCTGTTTACGCTGTTTGTCCTGTTTATCGGGACGTCGGCGGTACTGCAGGTGGATGGCGTCAGCAACAACGACATCGCCATTTTTGCCATCGTGAAGCAGACGTTCAGCCCCTGGGTCGTCGGTCTCCTTGGCGCAGCCGGGCTGCTGACGGCGATCGTTCCGGGATCGATGCTGCTGATGACGACGGCATCGCTGATCGTCAACAACGTCGTCAAAGCGCTCCGTCCGCGGACGGACGACCGCACGGTCATGAGTTTGGCGCGCTGGCTGGTGCCGGTGGTGGCCGCGGTCGCGCTCATCTTCACGTTCAACAGCGGCTCGGCGATCCTGCTGCTGATGCTGAGCGGGTACGGTTTTGTATCGCAGCTGACGCCGGCGGTGGTCACAAGCTTTATGAAACGGAATCCGTTGAACAAGTACGGCGTGTTTGCCGGAGTGACGGTCGGCGTGCTGATCGTCGCTTATATCAACCTGATCGGCGCCACCATGGGCACCTTTTTCCCTGCGGCCCCGAGCTGGTTCCAGGATTTGAACGTGGGGATCGTGGCGCTGCTCGCCAACATTGTGGTTTCCCTGATCGTCAGCACAGCGACCCGGTCCTTGTCCGCCAGCCGCGGCAGCGCCGCTGCCGAGCGTGCGGCCGTCAAAGGTGCATGAAGGGGTCCCTTAATTTTGATAGGCATTTTTCGTTATACACGGCGCTTCGTGCCGGGAACGTCCAGAAGATGGACTTCCCGGTTTTTTTATATGTATTGGGAGGTTATTAGAACCTGGAAAATCATGAACCTGTACGGGGCAAAAGGAATGACCTTTTGGATGAGATAAAATCTGTTAATTCCGCCTGCTTTAAGGTTCATTTAATATTGACCGGGTATACTGGCCCTGACCAAGAAGAAGGAGGACCTCATGCTCATGGGCAAACCGCGAATCGAAGAATGGACGCAGCTGCGTGGCCTCGCCTTTCTGGCGATCGTGATGCAGCATTCCATTGCCGAGTACATCTACAGGCCCGACATTGTGGCCGCGGATTCCACCATGCTGACGATGATCTACCACCTGACCCGTTTCGGAACGCCGACCTTTGTATTTTTGTCCGCCGTGCTGCTGTTCTACAACTATGGTGAACGGTTTCGGTACGGTCCGTTTATCCGCAAACGGTTCGGGGATGTGTATGTCCCTTTCCTGTGCTGGACGGTGATTTATTGGCTGTATGTCCACGTATTTACCCCATCCTTCTGGCAAAAAGGAGGACAGGACTGGGGAGCGCTGCTGAAAGAGATGTTCGTTCCTCAGACGGGATACCAGCTGTGGTTTATTCTGATGATCTTTCAGTTCTATCTGCTGTTTCCGCTGTTTGCCTGGGCGTTCCGGGCGGCGCGGCGCGTGATCGGTCCTATGGAGGCGAAGAAGCGGGCAGGGGTGCTGTCCGCGATCCTGGGCGGATCTTTTATGATCTACGCTGCTCTGCTGTATCTCTCCTATTACCGGATGGGGAGCTGGGCCGAAGGGCTTGGCGGACCCTGGTCCGTTTTGCTGCAGTATCGCAGCTATTCGTTTGTGATGTACGGTTTTTATTTTGTGGCCGGTGCGGTATGCGCGGCATCCGTTTCCAACTGGCGGAAGTGGTGCACCCGGCTGCTGCCTTGGACCGGACTCCTGTTCCTGGCTATGTACATCAAGCTGGGCTATGACGTGCTGCAGGGGTCGGGCGAGGTCGTGAATTTAAATATATCCACTTACCTGCGGCCATCGACCTTTGTCATCATCGTCGCGCAGATGCTCCTCCTGTACGGGCTGCTCATCATGATGCAGGGGCGGAGCCAGGCTTTCCTGCGGCTGCTGACCTGGATCGGCCGGTATTCGTTCGGCGGGTATCTTGTGCACGCGCTGATCATTTACGTGATCGCCTTTTTTACGCGGCCGATGGATCTGGCCGGCAGCCACGTGTCCTTTACGCTCCTGACCTTTGGCCTGACCGTGCTCGCTTCGCTCGGCATCAGCTACACGCTGTCGCATCTGCCGGGATCGCGCTGGATCATTGGTGCAAAGCGCCGTGACGTGAAGCAGGGCAAGCCGGACGAGACCGGTTTCCGCAAGGAGTCGCCGACGGTGTCTTGATGCCTTGATGACTTGATGAAAGTCCATTAGAACAAACCAATAATGCTTCCCAGCGAAAAAGGGTGCCATCAATCCAATGATCGATGGCACCCTTTTTGATATCGAAGGTAAATTAGACCGAGAGGACGATCTTTCCGCGGCCATGGCCGGATTCGATCTCCCGGTGGGCTTCCCGGGCCTGATCCAGCGGCAGCACTTTGCGGATATGGATGTCGACTTTCCCTTCGTTGTATAAGCGGACAAGCTCGGCAAGGCGTTCTTTGCTTCGCGTGCCGGTCAGCTGCCGGATGCCGAGCGTTTGGGCCTGAACACTGGGGACCATCGCTACAATGCGGCTGGTGTCCTGGACCAGGTCCACCGATGCCTGCAGGGCGATGTCATCCCCGCCGCCGGCATGCAGGGCGGCGTCCACTCCTGCGGGAGCGATGGCGCGTACGCGGGCGGCGAGCCCATCCCCGTAGCCGAGCGGAATGGCGCCCAAACGCCGGAGATGATCGTGATTGGCCTCGCTGGCCGTGCCGATCACCCTGCCGGCGCCCCAGGCCAGCACGAGCTGCACGGCAAAGGTGCCCAGCCCGCCGGCCGCCCCGTGGATCAGCACGGTATCCCCGGGCTGAATCCGGATCGCTTCCAGCGCCATATGGGCGCCCTGTCCGTTGCCGGTAAAACCTCCGGCGGTCTCCCAAGGCATGCCCGCCGGTTTGCGGACCAACTGGTCGCTGCTGACGACGACATATTCGGCATATCCGCCAAACAGCGTAAAGCCGATCACTTCGTCCCCGCGGACGAATTCGCTGACGCCGTCCCCCACCTCGTCGATGATCCCGGCAAATTCATTGCCGGGGATGATCGGAAAAGGGTGGGACTGCGCGTACGGAACGCTTCCGCTGCGGACCTTGGCGTCGATTGGCATGACGCCGGCCGTTTTGACGCGTACCCGGACGGTTCCCGGTCCGGCGGACGGAGCGGGCAGCTCAGTCAGCTGCAGCACATCGGGCGGCCCCAGGCGGTTAAACGTTATGGCTTTCATTGAACTCACTCCTTGACTTATCTGAATTGTAGATCCCATTGATTTCCTTTTCAGGTTATTTTATAATCAGGCTGCGATAAACGGAAATATATATTTAATTATGACTCTATATATTCAAGTATATAGAAAAAGGAGGGAGAGCTATGGAACTGCTGCAGCTTCAATATTTCAGGACGGTCGCCAGGCTGGAACATATGACGAAGGCGTCGCAGGAGCTGCGGATCGCCCAGCCTGCGCTCAGCAAGACGATTTCCCGGCTGGAAGAGGATATCGGCGTTCCGCTGTTTGACAGGCAGGCGGGTAGAATTCGGTTGAATTCCTATGGGAAGGCGTTTCTGACAAAAGCTGAGGAAGCGCTCCGCCTGCTGGAGGAAGGAAAGCGGGAGGTAGCGGATCTTGCCGGGCTGGAGCGCGGGAGCATCCGTCTGGTCACGGCGACGCTGGAGCGGATGACGGGGCCGATCACCGAATTTATATCGGTACATCCGGAAGTGAACTTTCAAATTTCCCAGGCTCCCATCGAGCAGATGAGCGAATTTCTTACCTCGGGTGAGGCCGATCTCGGCTTTACGCCGCTGCCGCTCGACCAAGCGGGATATGCCTATAAGGCGGTGCTGAGCGAGGAATTGTACTTGGCCGTGCCCTCGGCGCATCCGCTTGCCGGCCGCGGTCAGGTTACTTTGAAAGAAGCGGCGGCGGAGCCGTTTATCGGATACCGGGAGGACTTTGTTTTCCAGCAAATCAATGACGGCTTCCTTGAGCAGGCCGGAGCGGCTCCCCGCTACATTTGCCGGGTCGATGAACCGCCTGCGATCCTAAGCCTCGTACGTGCAGGCGTCGGGGTGGCGCTGTCCGGCTGCAAAAAAGGAGATAAAGAAATACCCGGTGTCACTCTAGTGCCCGTGTCCGATCAAGCGTGCCGGCGCCAATATTACCTCGTATGGAGCGAGCAGCGTTATTTGTCGGCCGCCGCATGCGAATTTAGGGACCACGTGGCCGCATATTTTGCTGAGTAGGCGTGGCCTAGGAAAAGTAATTACAGCCGCTGTACTTGCCAGCAAGCAGGAGATGTCTGCAATCTTTGCCGGACGGAAATCAAATAAGGAGCAAAAGGAGGCTTGTGGATTTGGTGGATTTTGAATGGTACCGCAGCTTCTGTGCGATTTATAAGCATCTTTCGCTGTCGGAAGCCGCCAAGAGCCGCATCATGACACAGCCGGCGATGAGCCAGCATCTGGCCGCGCTGGAGGCGGAAGTGGGCGAAGCATTGTTTATTCGAACGTCCAGAAAAATCGTGCCGACGGAGCGGGGGAAAGAGTTGTATTCCCGGGTTGCTCCCTTGATCGAATCGCTGGAATCGACAACGCATGATTTTAAATCGGCATCTTTACCATCGATGGCGGTGACGAAGATCGGGACAGCCCATGAATTTTTTAAAGAAAAGATACTTCCCGCACTTCGAGATTTCCCTACCTGTACGGTCACCCGTTTCGGGACAGCCGATGTCCTGTTGGACGAGTTGAAGGATGAACAGCTGGATATTGTTGTCACGCCAAAAAAATACCCGATCCCAGGCATTGGATTTACGAAATCCATGGTCGAGGAATTTGTCATCATTGCGCCAGCGGCCTTGGACGTTCCGGAAGTGCGGAATCCGGAAGAAGCCGAACGGTGGCTTTCCGCGCAGCCCTGGCTCAGTTACGGCCTGGAGTTGCCGATCATCCGCCGGATCTGGCGGGAGCATTTTCATAAACGCCCGCTGATCCGACCCATTCATGTCATCCCCAATCTGCATATGATTCTGAGCGCGGTCGCGAGTGGGGCAGGAATCAGCGTGGTGCCCACGTATATGCTAACGCATGAGCCTGAATCACCGGGCTATCGAATACTGTGGGAAGAATTGAAAGTAAGCAACGACATTTTCTTGGCTTACCAGCTAAAGCATAAACATGTGCCTCACATTCAGGAAACGTTGTCCCTTCTGCAAGGGGTTGTTTGAGCGCCGCTTTCAAGTGGATGTTCCCTCTTCTATTGATAAATAAATTTATGATGTATTAGATAATTCATAATTTGTTTTCTGGATAAGTCCGTGGTTACAATGGAATAAAGAATCCTCGACCAGCCGTATAGCATGGGGATTTAGGACTGTGATCGTGCCCGGATTCAACCCGTTCGCAGGATCTGGTTCGCAAAAGAATCCAGAGAGATGGGGGAGAGTTGATGAAGATTTTTATCACAGGAGCATCTGGTTATATAGGCGGATCCGTAAGCAAGACGTTTGTAAATCAAGGGCATACCGTCTACGGTTTGGTCCGAAATCCGGACAAGATGGAGCCACTCCGGCAGCTCGGTATTGAACCGGTGCTGGGCACGCTGGACGACGCACAGCTGCTGACAGACTATGCCCAAGCCAGCGATGCGGTCGTGCATACGGCCGACTCGGACCATCATTTTGCGGTTGAAACTTTGATCGCGTCTTTGCGTGGCACCGGCAAGGCGTTCATTCACACCTCCGGTTCCAGCGTGGTGGGAGACGACGCCAGAGGAGATCATCTCAGCAGCCATATTTACGATGAGGAAACGCCCTTTGTCCCGATGGACATCCGGGCCGACCGTGTGAACATTAACAAGCGGGTTCGCCGGGCCGGCGTAGATGAAGATGTAAGAAGCATTGTTATCGTTCCGTCCATGATTTATGGGGATGCGCTTGGGCTCCCGGTCGAAAGTGATCAGCTGCCGCAAATCATCCGCAAATCCCGGGAATGGGGAGCGGGCGTACATGTCGGCAAGGGTGTGAACCGTTGGTCTAATGTGCATATCAGAGATTTGGTGCAGCTCTATGTGCTTGCACTGGAAAAGGCTCCGTCGGCCTCCTATTTCTACGCTTCAGACGGGGAGGAATCCTACGGAGATATTGCCCGGGCGGTGAGTGACGCTTTAGGTTTCGGCGGCAAAACAATCAGCTGGCCGGCAGAAGAGGCGATAGCGGAGCTGGGAGACTGGGCGCGGTTCGCTATTGCCTCCAACAGCCGGGTGCGTTCGGTTCATGCCCGGAATTTGTTAGGCTGGCAGCCCAAGGAAGAGGGACTTCTCAGCTGGATTCGGCATCATTTGAAATGAGGAAAGGCGTTGATTTTTTAATATTTCATTCCATTAACGCGTTACCTTGTGATCTTGCATCCCTTCCACCGATTGTAATACAATGCTTTTAAATTTTAGTTCGAGCTAATTCATAGGACACAAGCTGTGAAGGAAAGAGTAAGCGGAGAAAGCTCCTGCCAGGGACGGTATGCCGATAGACTGGAAGCATCCGAGGGACACTGCCCGCCGAAGTTCATTCCTGAGCCGGTATTTTGATTCCCTGCATGAGGAATGCAGGACGTAGGAATACCCGTTTCCCTTGCGTTAAAAGGTTCAAGTGAGATGTGCAGCCTACACGTGTGCATGTCTAATAAGGGTGGTACCACGACTCCTCGTCCCTTGGCGGACAGGGGTCTTTTTTGTTTGATTTTTATATTTTTTAACACTAGGTGAGGAGAGATGAGAGATGAGTCAAGGGCGCTTGGAGGAACTGCGCAATCAATTGGATGAGGTGAATCTTCAGCTGTTGTCGCTGCTGTCCCAGCGGGCACGGATCGCACAGGAGCTTGGTGTAGAGAAGGAAAAACAGGGCGTGCCGAAATTTGATCCGGTCCGTGAAAAGGAGATGCTCGAGAAACTCGTGGCCAGCAACGAAGGACCGTTCGACCATGAGACGGTTCGGCATCTGTTCAAGCAAATTTTTCAAGCGACGCTGACACTGCAGCAGGTCGATCATAAGAAGCACCTGCTCGTCAGCCGCAAGAAAAAGGCGGAGGATACCGTCATTCAGCTGGGCGATGTGACGATCGGCGGCGGCAAGCCGGTCATGATTGCAGGACCATGCTCGGTTGAGAGCTATGAGCAGGTCCGCACCGTGGCAGCCGCTTTGAAGGAAGCGGGCATCACGGTGATGCGCGGCGGCGCCTTCAAGCCGAGAACCTCGCCTTATGATTTCCAGGGGCTTGGCATCGAAGGCCTGAAAATTCTGAAGGAAGTGGCGAGCGAATTCGGGCTGAAGACGATCAGCGAAATCGTGGATCCGGCTCATATCGAGCTGGCGTGCGATTACATCGACGTCATCCAGATCGGGGCGAGAAACATGCAGAACTTCGAGCTGCTGAAGGCGGCTGGCGACGTCCGGACGCCGATACTGCTCAAGCGCGGGCTGGCAGCGACCATCGACGAATTCGTACACGCGGCCGAGTACATTTTATCCCGGGGCAACACGCAGATCATGCTGATTGAGCGGGGCATCCGCACGTACGAAAAAGCGACGCGCAACACGCTCGACATCTCGGCCGTACCGATTCTGAAGCAGGAAACGCATTTGCCGGTACTGGTCGACGTGACCCATTCCACCGGCCGCAAAGACATCATGGCTCCTTGTGCCAAAGCGGCTCTGGCCGCCGGCGCCGACGGCGTGATGGTCGAGGTGCATCCGGATCCGGCTACGGCGTTGTCCGACGCAGCCCAGCAGTTCAACATTCCGCAGTTCCAGGAATTCTACAACCAGGTTAAAGGTTCGGGACTGCTGTAAGCACCGGAACTTTGCCTGAATAAATGACGTTAGCAAGGCACAATAAAAGCCGGGTCTCCTCTAAAGCTGCATGAGAGGGGATCCGGTTTTTTAGATATTGCAGTCTGTCTGCGATGAGTTTAGACCGATAGGCATTTGTTTATAAAAAATGGCTCGTTTCCACAAAGCTTTTTTCCAACGGGGACATCTCATATCCCGCTCGGGTCACCAAATATTTGTCCACATAGCGGAACGGCTCGGGCAGCTGGGCAAACGCCGAAAATCCGTGCTGTATCACGATGTTTTTGGAAATCAAGGAGATGCCCATCCCAAGAGAGGTCAGCTGAAGGAGGGTGTCCAGAATCCCCACTTCGGTGCTTTCTCCTTTTTCCAGGCCAAGCTCGGCGTAAAGCCGCTCCAGAATCGCAGCGTACAGGCAGTCCCGGGTCAAAATGATCCAGTTCTCCCCGTGGAGGGCGCATTCCAGGCTCTGTCCTCCGGCGAACTTTTTGCCGATGAGCACCATCTCCTCCGAACCCAGTTTTTTGTAACTCAGCTGCGGCGAGTCGGTCCTGCCGATCGTAAAGGCCAAATCGATGTTTCCTTGGAGCAATTCGTGCTCCATCGACTGCGTCGTCCCGGTCTTTAGCGTGACGGACAGATCGGCGTGATTTTCATATAAACGGGTCAGTGCATCCGTGAGCTCTTTGCCAAAGACGGATTGCATGGTGCCGATCCGCAGCTTCATCTCCCTATCGCTCATATCCAGCTCGGTTTCTTCCCATAAAACAAGCATTTTTTTATATTGGCGGTAGAGCTTCCGCCCCTCCGACGTCAGCTCCATGCCTTTGGCACTCCGGATGAAAAGCTGCTGTCCGTAATGGGCTTCGATTTTTTTGATCTTGGCCGTCATGCTGGACTGGAGATGGTTCAGCTTGACGGCTGCGGCCGACAGGCTTTTAAGCTCGGCAACGCTGACAAAGGCTTTCATATTATCGATATCCATGTCGACCTCCCGGGTATCAAAAATGATGATGACTCTATTGATAACATGCATTATTCATGATGTGTTAAACCCAGTATACTGGAACCGTAAAGAATCATAAAGCCAGGAGGGAAGAGAAATGGAGATAAAGGGTACTGAAAAAATACGCACCGGGATCATTGGAGGATCGTTAAACAATCAGTGGGCCAGCAAAACACACATTCCGGCCTTGACGCGAAGCGCAAGCCATGAAATTACAGCCATTGCCACCTCGAATATGGCTAGCGCCCGGGAAAGCGCGGCCAAGCTGGGTGTCGCCCAGGCTTTCGACGACTACCGCGAATTAGTGCGGTCCGGGAATGTAGATCTGGTGGTCGTCAGCGTCAAGGTTCCCCATCATTACGAAATGATCAAGGAGGCCGTCGCCGCGGGGAAACATGTGTACAGCGAATGGCCCCTTACAGTCACGCCGGAAGAGGCGGAGGAATTGGCGGAGCTTGCTTCGGAACAGGGGATTCATCATGCCGTTGGCCTTCAGGCGAGACAGTCGCCTGCGCTGCTGGATGCGAAAAACCGCATCACTCGCGGAGACATCGGCCGGGTATTATCCGCCAGCATGTCGGTGTCTACGCCGGGCAAGGGAGGGTTTACGGAACGGAACAACATTTATTTGCTTCAGGAGAAGTATGGAGCGACCCTGCTGGCAATTAACGGAGGACACTCGCTCGACGCGTTTGGATTTGTGTTGGGAGATCTGAAAGAAGTCTACGCAACCATGCACAGCAATTATTCGGAGGCCAAGGTACTGGGAACCGGGGAGACGGTACCGAAAGATACAGCCGACCAGATTATGGTTCATGGCACGCTCGAGAACGGCGCGTCGGCATCAATCCATATTCAAGGCGGAACCTATCCGAAATTTGAATTGGAGATTCAAGGGGAGAAAGGGGTCATCCGCATTTCCCAGCCCCAATCGCAAGGCCATGTTCAGTTTGGTGGACTGGTGGTCGAGCAGGTGTTGTACCCGTCAGGACATATTGAGGGTTACGGAGATCAGGAACCGTTCCAAAAGGTGTACGACGAGACCGAAGAACCTTCAGTCATCGTGAGTCACGTGATGAAGGCGCATCAGGTCATGGCAGAGGACATTCGTCTAGGGACGTTTCAGGCCCCCGATTTTTACGAAGCTGCCCGCCTGCACCGGCTGCTGGAAACGATCCGGCAGTCTGCCTTAACCGGCAAACGGCTAAGCGTAAACTAATCGGAACAAGCATGGCGGTGTGGCAGGACAGAGATCGAAAAAACGGCGGCAGCGAGGACCGGAAAAAGGTCCTGGGCTGCTGCCTTTTTTTGAACCAAACGTGTGTGCGGCACTTTATGAAGCAGCGCTGCTTGTCTCATCGGATTCGGCGGTTTGCCCGTTTTCGCAGCTGTGGAAAATAGCTCATCTCCTCGACGGAGAGGGGCTTTGCACCGTCCTCCGGGTTTTGGTCCGAATATTCCCCGGTCGGGTACCCATCTTCCAGTCTAACGTCAATGAAATCAACGAGCTGCTGAAGTGAGGAGATTTGCTCGATGATCTGTTCACGGTGGTTTTTTAAAGTCTGGGTCAGCTCAATATATTCGGCTGGATCCGGGTTGCCAGATGCCTTCAGGAAAGGCCTCATGGCCTCCAGTGAAATCCCTGTTTTTTTCAGACAGGATATTAATTTGATTGTATGGATATCCTTCGCGCGGTAGACGCGATGCCCGTTGTCCTTTCTGTCCGGCGGAGGGAGCAGCTTGATTTTTTCATAATAACGGATCGTGTCCTCGGAAAGTCCAGTCAGCTCCGCGGTTTGCTTGATCGTGAACGTTGGCTCGGTCATCATCCTGCACCTCCTGAATTGGAAACTTAAAAGCATTATACATCTTGGAGCCGACTCCAAGTCAAACGGGGTCAGCTGGGCCTTGACTTCGATTCGACTCCAACTTTTACAATGTGCTCTATCAGGGAGACCTATCCCTGACATATGAAGGAGGAGACGCACATGAACCCTAAATATCAGCCTATAATGGAGCCTTATCGTTTCAAAAATGGCGTCGAAGTCAAGAACAGAGTCGTTCTTGCGCCCATGACGATTTCTTATTCCCGGCAAGACGGTACGATATCGGATGATGTCATCGCGTATTATGAAAGCCGTATGAATGGTGTTGGAATGGCAGTCACGGGAAGCGCGATCGTCACATCGAGCGGCATAGTATTCGGAGGAGAGATCGCGGCGGACCATGACGATCGGATCCCAAGCTTGCAGCGCCTGGCTGCAGCCATGAAGAAACGCGGGGCCAAAGCCATTCTGCAAATCTTCCATGGGGGACGCGAAAGTTTGCCAGAGGCGGTACCCAACGGTGAGATCGTAAGTGCGAGTGCGATTGCAAAGGAAGGCCAGAGCGTAATCCCCCGGGCGCTTGAAGAGCAGGAAATTTTAGAGATCATCCGCGCGTTCGGCGCCAGCACCCGGAGGGCGATCGAGGCGGGTTTCGACGGGGTAGAAATTCACGGGGCAAACCGGTTTCTGATCCAACAGTTTTTTTCGCCATACACCAACCGGCGTGATGATCGTTGGGGAGGAGATCTAGACAAGCGTATGGCGTTTCCGCTTGCTGTGGTCGATGAAGTGAACAGAGTAGTAGCTGAACATGCTAAACGGCCGTTTCTCGTAGGATACCGGTTTTCGCCGGAAGAAGAAATGACGCCTGGCATTACGATGGCGGATACACTAAAACTGGTGGATGCCCTCGCCAATAAAAACCTGGATTATTTGCATGTTTCTTTAATGGACTTCTGGTCTAAACCTAGACGTGGAGTAGAGGACAATCGCTCCAGAATGGAGTTAATTGATGAGCTCGCCGGGCAAAGAGTTCCCGTGATCGGTGTAGGATCGATCCGCACACCTGATGAGGCGCTTAGAGCGCTGCAATCCGGAGTCCCGCTTATAGCATTGGGACGTGAGCTGATTATCGACCCGGATTGGGTTGAAAAGGTAACGCAAGGCAGGGAAGACGAAATCCGTACGGAGATCACGTTAGACGATCAAGAAAAACTTGGGATTGCCGATCCGTTATGGCACAAAATCGTCAATACGCCAGGATGGTTTCCGATCGCAGGCCAGGGTGTAACCGGCTAAAACGGGAGTATGGTTATGCGAAAAGCGCGCCTAAGGCGCGCTTTTCTGCTATGACGCTAATCATCCAGCCACAGAACATTTCGGTGAAGTCGAAGTCATTATAGGGGACCCCGAGAAGCCAATTCATAAGCTTAACTTTGGGTACACCCTCCTTTTTTATGCAAAATAATGCCCTTTTTCGAGATCGGCGATTAGTCCGGGCTGCACCGGTTTCCAGTCCAGAAGCTCCCGTGTTGCTTGACTCGCCTGCGCAGTGTTGAACACGCCTGCGATGTCGAATGCCGCAATGGGGCCAAGAAAGCCGAAATGGGCGGCAGCTTCTTCAGGTGTAATGCTGACCGTTGGTACGTTCAATTGCTGCCCGATGACCTCGGCGATCTCGCGGAACGGAATGCCTACATCGCCGACTGCAACCATCTGTGAGCCCGCCGGGGCGAATTCCAGCGCCAGTCGGTACAGGACCGCTGCATCCAGGCGGTGAACCGCCGGCCAGCGGTTCGTTCCATCGCCGATGTAGGCTGAGAACCCCTTCTCCCGGGCGATGTTGATCAGCTTCGGCACGAATGCCCTATCTCCTTCGCCGTGCACGGTCGGTGCAAGCGTGACGATGGATGCCCGAATACCCCGCTCTGCCATGGCGAGCACTGCATCGTCCACGGTATGTCCATTTTCATGAGGGTGACCTGTGGTAATGAACGGCTTCCCGGAGCCTTCGAGCGCCACTCCAATGGCTTGGACAGCCCGCAAATCCAGAGCCAGCGCACCTTCAAAGTTGGAAAAATCGTTGGTGGGTGAACTGAACGCCAGATGAATCACACCGTCCGCTGCCGCGGCGGCGCTGCTTAGCGTATCGAGATCGTCCAGCGTGCTGTACAGCGCTTCAGCTCCCGCCGCCTTTAATCCTGCAGCTTTCTCCTCAGAACAACAAAGACCCGTTACGGTATGCCCCGCGCCGATCAGTTCCCGGACGACCGCAGAACCGACAAACCCTGTTGCTCCTGTAACAAAAACATGCATGATGATATCCTCCTTCATAGGTTGACTGTTTGATCGTGTTAAGCATAAACTATGAAGCGAACTCTAGGGCAAGCGGTCCAAAGGAGAAATGATGATGAGAATTCAGGAACTGGCGGACAAGATGGGATTAACGATCCATACGATCCGCTTTTATGAAAAGGAAGGCTTGCTGGATGATCGGCATGTCCGGAGAGAAAGCAACAATTACCGAAACTATTCTGAAGAGGCTGTCGAGCGGTTGGGGCTCATCAAGAAGTTCCAGTCCATCGGCTGTTCGCTGGCCGAACTGAAGGAAGCTTTGCAGGAATGCGACACCAATATGAGTACCAATCTGGAGATTATAGATTGGATTCGCGGTAAGAAAAAGGAGATCGAAAGCAAGAGGGAAGAATACGATCAAATGCTGGACACCCTTAACAAGATGCTGGAGTACAAGACTCTGCTCATGGACGATCCGCAAAAAGCTCAAGAGATTCAGAGGACTTGGTATACCGGCTCATCCGTAAATAAAAAGCGCGCCCCGGGCGCACTTTTCTGATGTTTATCTGGAGACCAGCCGATTCGCAACCATGTTGGTGCTTGCTATTTTGTTGAGACGCTGAGTCATGTCAGAGTAATACAGTCAGCCCAGCATGCCGATCAGAACAATGCCGCCAAAAATAACGACGGAGCACAGCATCCGCCGCATTCCCTGCTGCTCCTTCAGAAGCAGGACGCCGAGGAAAGTGGCGAAGATGGTGCCGATTTCCCTCAGCGGGCTGATATGGGCCATCGGCGCCTGGGACATGGCGAACAGGAACAGCAGATAAGAGCCCGGGTTTAAAACTGCCCCAAGCAGCAGCGTAGTTTTGTTGGCCTTCCATTCCTCAACAATTTTTCTGGAGGCGATCACGGACGGAGTCAGACCGAGCACAAATCCGATGTTGGTCACCTCCAGCAGCCCGATCGGAGAGACATGCTCCAGATTCAGCTTGTCGACGAAGACATAGCAGGTGGTGCACAGCCCGACGCACAAAGCCATCAGCACGGGCTTCAAGCCTTGGGCCTTTTGCTGCCCGCCGCTGCGGCTGTTGGAGCCGATGCCGCTCAGCACGGCGAATCCGCCGAGCATGCAGAGGATGCCGAGCCAGCCGAAGACGGACAGCGATTCGTTCAGAAAAAGGACGCCGATCACAGGGACGAGCAGCGTGCTGGTGCCCCGCATGATCGGATAGATTTGCGACAGGTCGCCCAGCTCATAAGTTTTCGACAAGAGCCAGGAATAGACGGCCTGGAGCAGCATCGACAGCAGCAGCAGGCCGTAGGAAGCGGAGTTCATCGGATTTTTCCAGAGCTCGGTGATCAGCACCGGCAGCAGCAGAATGGTCGCGACCATCATGATAGACCACAGAAAGACGCTTTTGCTGCGGCTCCGCTTGGTGAACATGCTCCACACGGCATGGGCCATGCCGGAAGCAATTACAAGGACAATCGGTAATAACAAAATGAGTCAGCCCCTTGGTTGTTTAGTTGGTTCCTTGGGTATCGGGTTCATGAATCGGCTGTTCCAGAGCGGCGGACCCGTCTTCCAGCCGGAGCCAGGTATCGAAGTCCTTCTCGCCAAGAGACAGGCGGATGACGCGGGCACCCCGCATAAATCCTTCTTTGCCGTATGTGTTGCAGCCGGTGGCCCGCCCGTAACTCAGGCGGATCCCGTGCAGCGTTCCGCTGTAATCGTTGATATGATCGTGTCCGCAGAACGTGCCGATGACGTCGCCCATTTCGACCAGTGCCGCAAACAGTCCGGAGTTGACCGGAGGGCTGCAGACCCGTTCGTATTTATGTCCATAGCAGACCTGGGTGTCCCATACTTCCTGATATTCGGGAATCGGGATATGGAAGAATGCCAAAGCAGGCAGCTTCTCCGCCTGCCCGCTCGGGTTCAGCCTGGCGGATTCGGCGGCGAGCCAGTTGATTTGGTCCCGCTGGATCCAATTGTACCCGGGAACCTGCTCGAGGTTCGAATAATCCCCGGAATCGAGGAAATACAGGTTGGCGGCCGGACGTCCCTCCGCGTCAATCAGCTCCAGCGTGTAATTGCCCGACCCGCTCAAGTCCCCCGGACCGGGCTCGGTTAACGCGTGCCGGTGCTCCAGCACAGTCTGCATCAGTTCGTCCCGGCTGATCCGGTTTTCCGTATCATGATTGCCAAAGACGACCGCCCACGGGATGCCGCGTTCTTCCATGGCAGCGACCGCATCCCGGAAGGCTTCCCGGGGATGCTCGCATTCTTTATTTCCCGGGGACACGGGTCCGGTATAAATGACGTCTCCGGTGATAACGACTAAATCCGGTTTCTCTGCATCCATGACCCGCTCCATGATCTCACGTGTGCGCTGGTCCTCAGGTCTGCCGTCCATCCAATGCAAATCGGTAAACTGTACAATCGTAAAGGTGCCGTCCTTTCGAAAAGACAAGCTCTTGCTCATCTCACGTGTCCCCCTAGTCATTTTACGTTGATTTAACAAACCACATATATGTGTGTTGTATTATGTGTATTTATGTGGTTTTAGTTGATTTTAATCCTGGCCAAGGCTGCTGTCAATTCATTTTTTCGAAGTTTGACATTCCTCTCCATAGCCAACTACACTTAATAGAAACAACAACAAAACACATGTAAGCGATGGAAAACCACATGTGTCCAATACTAAGCCTTTTGGTATAAAGGAGGGTTTCGATATGTCCTTAACCTATGAGGAACGGCGGGAGACCATTCTCGGCCAATTGGGGATGGAAGGGAAAGTCCGCGTGCACGAACTGGCGGAGATGTTTGGCGTTTCGACAGAGACGATCCGCAGGGACCTCGACCGCCTGGAGAAGGAAGGCAAGCTTCGGAAAGTTTACGGCGGCGCGGTCCGGGTCCGTTCCGGCTTCACGGAGCCGACGTTTACGAACCGTTCCCTGATGCACCGGAGCGAAAAGCAGGAGATCGGCAAACTGGCGGCGTCCCTGATTGAAGACGGGGAGACAGTGCTGCTGGACAACGGCACCACAACACTGGAAATTATGCGGAATGTGATGGAGCGCCCTCAGGTCACGGTCATCACCAACTCCGTGCCGATATTAAACCTTGCCCTTGAGGGATTCCGGGGGAAAATCGTGTTCGCTGGCGGCGAGATCAATCCGGAGCATCAGGCGGCTACGGGGATGATCAGTCATGAGCTGCTCGATCGCTTCAAAGTGAATAAGGCGTTTATTTCGGCAGGGGGCATATCGCTGACCGACGGAATCACCGATTATCATCTGGAAGAAGCGCTGCTGTCCCGCAAAATGATCGAGCGTACGGAAGAAGCTATTCTCGTCGCGGACCATTCCAAGTTCGGGGTCACCACCTTCGCCCAGATCGCACCGCTTACACAGATCTCGATGGTCGTCACCGATGCGGGCTGCTCCAGGGAATGGATCGACGCCCTGAAGCAGCTGGATATTGAAATCATTTCGGGAGAGGCCCGGCTCTAAGAGGACTTTAAGTGGCGGGTTCCTCCGCGGAACTGCCTTTAAACAAAGGGGCGATCCGGTCGATGCGGTTCGTCCAGATGCCGCCGCTGTAATGGGCAGGCAGCCGCTTGATGTCTTCGGGGCTGTCAAAGCCCGATGAGAAATCGCTGCCGTCGCCGCCGACGACGATCACCCGCGTGTCAGCCTTGTCCATCCGGTTCAGGAAGCGGTTTGGCCATCCCCACAGGAGCGGGGCGATTTTCTCGGGAATATGCAGCTCCGTATGCTTGCAGGCTGAAGGCATGTACCCGGTCCATCCCGCGGCCAGATACGGAATCAGGCAGCGCTTCATCGTGGCGATGGACATGACGCGGGCTTCGGGAAGCTTTGCTTTGAGAGCCGCAACCGGCTCATCCCCGCCATAGAAGGCGAGCTGCTTCAGCCGCTGTTCGGGCAGCGCCGACATCGCATCCGCTAGCCGGGTGCCTTCCTTCGGATCACTGCTTTTCATATGAATCAGGAAAGACCGGTCCGGAAATTGCTTCAGCACCTCATCCAGCGTTGGCATAAGCCCGACGCCTTTTCCACGGAACGGATACGTTTGCCCTCCGTCGGCGGTATAACCGTAGCCGATATCAACCTTTTTCAGCTCGGCCATCGTGTAATCCGTCGTCATGCCTTTCACATTGGTGCGGCAGTCCAGTGTCCAGTCATGGAACACGGCGATCTGATCGTCCTTCGTCAGCTTGATATCGAGTTCCACCATATCGGCACCGGCCTGAAATGCGGCTTCCATGGATGGAAGCGTATTTTCCAGATAGGGGTGCTCGGGGGGATCAATTCGTTCCGCGGTACAGGTGTCGTTCGTGATTCCCTCCATTGTAAAGGTTTGGGCCAATCCGCGATGGGCGAGAAGAAAAGGGGAACCATCCCGGGGCTTGGCCAGCAGGGAAGTGTTATTCAGATAAATAAAAACAAGCAGCAGTGCCAAAATCATAAAGGTTTTGCTTCGTACGATCCGCTTCAGCCGTTTCACCTTCCGATTCCCTCCCACACGGCATCCAGCTGCCGTTCAATCGATCCGTATATCCCGTCTTCATTCATCTTGGAGGACAGCGTGATCAGCGTCTGGAAGAACAGTCCGACCACCACTCCTGCGCTTAGCTCGGGGTATGACAGCCGCTGCTGCGGGTCTTGTTCTCCGGCATCCTCCATCACCCGGCGCAGAGCATTTTTGAAATTCGAAATGTTGGTTAATTCGCTCCCTGATACGATTTCAGCTTTGATCGTTTCCATCAGGGTCAGCCGCAGAAGCTCCTCATGCTGCATATAAATGTGCAGCAGGTCGCGCAGGATTCGCAAAATGCGCTGCTTCAAGGGACCATCCTGATGACGCGCGACGATGTCGTCCATCAGGCCGGCGTACGAATCGGCTACATACAGAAGCACATGCTCTTTTTTGGGGAAATAGTTAAAAAAGGTTCCTTTCGCGATTCCGCACACCGCGGCAATCTCCTCCACGGTGACGTTGTCGTAGCCCTTCTCCTTAAACATTTGAATGGCATTGCGGGTAATGTTTTCCCGGGTGTTCTTCTTCTTCTGGTCTCTCAGCAAACCGTTCACCTCATTATTAAAAAATGACCCTGGTCATAAATGACTGTGGTCATTATATGGCATAAACCGGCTTATGCGCAAGACCATGCGCATATAAACTGCTCTTTTGGCGCATGGTAATAAAAAAGAACGATTTTCTGCAAGGCAGTTGATCGTTTTAAAGCACCCGAACCTGTTTATAACTTACATGAAAAACAATCCAAATGAGGAAAGGAGGTCAGGGATATGGGGAAATTTGCCGTTAAATTGGTGGCTCATTTGGTTGTGATCACGGCGATGCTGTTGGTACTCTCTACGGCAACGATCTGGGGGGCATTGGCTACGGCGCTGGCGATCGGCGTCATTTCCTATTTGGTCGGCGACCTGCTGATTCTCCGCGCTTCCCAGAACAATATCGTTTCGACGCTGTGCGATGCTGTTCTGGTTTTTCTCATGCTTTGGGCGGTGCGTGCATCGAATCTGTGGTCCTTGTCTTATACGGATATGCTGGTTATCACCATCGTGGCAGGGATTTTCGAATACTTCTACCACATGTGGCTGCTGAGCGATGACCGTTCGGCCAGAAGACAGCGTGCCTAATGCCGCATTTCACGTTATCTTTGATTTAAAATGAATAGATGAAACGATGAAACCAGAAGACCCTCTGCCAACAGGCAGAGGGTCTTCTTTTAGCGGTTCTGCTTCAGCTCGGCAAGCCCGACCAAGAACATGAGTAAGCCGATAAGAAGGAGGGAAAGCAGGGTGCAGTACAGCAGCGTCTCGTATTCGCCGGTCAAGTTCATATTGTAAAAAAATATATTCCTGAAGAAGAAGTAACCCATCGGCGCACTGAAAAAAATGAACACAAACGATAATGCGAACCATGCCGTCGACTTTTTCACAGATGTATCATCCCTTCCTGACTTCTATTCTCCTTTTTACCATTATTTACATAGATTGTCATCCGAAAAATCCACATCGTCTTGGACGGATCCGAAAGAAAGCCGATAAATCAGTGCTGGAAATCGATAGTATTCATTTTTGCACAAACCGGACTTCCAGGAATTGAACTGTCATTCGCAGCAGGGCCATAGGTATAATCGAGTCACAAGGAACGACATATTTCGTCAATGACAGGAGGGATGCCGGAATGCTTGATGAACGCAGTACCGAAATACTGAAACTGCTGGTGCAGACGGACGATTACGTAACGCTGGATGAACTGACGCAGAGGCTCGGCATCTCCCGAAGAACCGTGTATTACGATATGAACAAAATCAATGACTGGCTGGAGACTTTGGAGCTGCCTCCTGTCGAGTACGTGCGCACGGCCGGTTATTCTCTGCCGGAGGCCAGCCGCCGGGGGATCCCGGACACGGCAGGGGCAGAGAGTTCTGCGGCCCAGCAGTATTATTTGTCCCAGCGAGAGCGGCTTGCCTGGATCGCGATCCGGCTGCTCACGGCAAAGAGTCCCGTCTTCATCCACCGACTAACCGAGTTGCTCCAAGTCAGCCGGGGGACGGTGTTGAAAGATTTGAATACGGTCCGCGAGCAGCTGGAGACGGCCGGCCTCGAGGTGGTGTATGACCGGAAGCGGGGCTATGAAGTGCACGGCGAAGAGGCGAGGATCAGGAGAGAGCTGACCCGCTGCTGCGATCAGCTTGCCGGCAGCGTCAGCTGGGAGCAGGCGGTCAGCCGTACGGGTTACTGGGGAGAGCAGGATCCGCTGCGGGACATCATGCCGGAGAATACGGACGAAGGCATCCGGCGTCAGATCCACCGGCTGATCGCGGCCAGCGAGCGGATGCTGAACGTGGAGCTCACCGACGAGATGCTTTTTCATTTGACTACCCGATTTTTGCTGTTTATCCGCCGGATCCAGTCCGGCCGGGTGATCCGCGTGGATGAGGATGAGCGGGAAGTGCTTCGGCAGACGCCCGAATATGACGCGGCTTCCCGAATTGCGGACGGCCTTGGCCGCTTGTTCGGCAGTCCGGTACCGGAAGAAGAAAACGCTTACCTTACGATGCATCTGCTTGGGGCAAGGGCGAACCGGATGGAGCAGCTGACAGGCTCGGGTGAAATTATCGGACGCCTGCGGGACGCGGCCCGGGAGATGACGGATGCGTTCCAGCGCAGCGCCTGCGTCTGGCTTGGCGGCCGGGAAGCCGTGGAGGAGGACCTGCTGGTTCACCTGAAGCCGGCGTATTACCGGATCATATACGGTTTGGAGCTGGTCAATCCTCTTCTGGAGGACATCCGCAGTAAATACGGCGATTTATTTGAGCTCACCCGGCGCTCGGCATATGCCTTCGAGGAGCTGGTCGGCCGGAAGCTGAGCGACGTCGAGATCAGCTATCTGGCCATGCATTTCGGCGGATGGCTGCGCCGGGAGGAAGTGGAGCCGGCAGCCCGGCGGAGGGCGGCGATCGTCTGCGTGAACGGGATCTCGGCATCGAGAATGCTGAAGGCCCAGCTGGAGGGGCTTTTCTCCACTCTGGACATTATCGCGATGCTTTCCCTGCGGGAATACGAGCAGTTCCAGGAGCGGGTCGATTTAATTTTCTCAACAGTCCCGCTGCCGGACAGCAAAGTGCCCGTTTATGTCGTCCATTCGATCCTCAGCGACAAGGACAAAGAGAATCTGCTCGGCAGGGTGAACAAGGCAGGCGGCAGAGGCCAAAGGACACAGGCGAGCTCGGTGCAGGCACTGCTCGATATCGTTCGTAAGCACGCGGACGTGACCGACGAAGCGGGCCTCGCCGACGAGCTCGGCCGCTATCTGTCCGGCGGCCGGAGCAAAGTATGGCTGGGCGAGCGGCCCAAGCCTTCCCTGGCCGAGCTGCTGCCCGCGCCGATGATTCGCCTGCAGCGGGAGAGTGCGAGCTGGCGCGAAGCGATCCGGGAAGCAGCCCAGCCGCTGCTGGCGGAAGAATACATCGACGAAGGCTACATCGACGCCATGGTCGGCAAAGTGGAGTCCCTGGGCCCATACATTGTGGTCGCGCCCGGAATCGCCATCGCGCACGGCCGGCCGGAGGACGGCGTGAAGCGGCTGGGGATGAGCCTTCTGCAATTAGAGCGGCCCGTGGCTTTTTCCGGGGAAGCGCGCCACCAGGTGAAGGTCGTTCTGGTGCTGGCGGCCATCGACGGAGAGTCGCATCTAAAGGCATTGTCCGAGCTGACGGGCATGCTGAAGAACGCAGCCGGCCTGAACCGGCTGAAGGAGGCGCATACGAAGGAGCAGATACTGAAGCAGATCGGGACGGCTTCAAGTTCCGGCTAAACTATCCGAACGGGAGAGATGAACATGAAATTTCTTGAACCTCCGCTCATTGCGCTGGATGCGGAAGCGGCATCCGCCGAGGAGGCAATCCGGCTGGCAGGTGCACTGCTGACGGAGGCGGGTGCAGCGGAAGCACGCTACGCCGACGCAATGGTGGATTCCTACCGGGAGAGGGACCCGTATTTCGTCCTTGCCCCGAGTATTGCCCTGCCGCACGCCCGGGCGCAGGACGGCGTGATTGAGGCCGCGGTGTCTTTTGTCCGGCTGAAGGAACCGGTCGTCTTCGGCCACAGCGCCAACGATCCGGTGCAGCTGGTATTCGCCCTTGGCGGGTCCGACAGCGGCGAGCATATCGCCCTGCTGCGCCAGCTGACGACGCTGCTGAGCAGTCCGGCGCATCTGGAACAGTTCAAACAGGCGGCCGATGTGGAAGCTATCCAACAAATCATTAGGGGGAATGAGCAATGAAAGTACTATGCGTATGCGGTTTGGGACAAGGAACGAGTCTGATCCTGCGGATGAATGTGGAAAATGTGCTGAGTGCGATGGGCGTCAGCGCGGACGTGGAGCATACGGATGTCTCCACGGCATCGGGCACGGCGGCCGACTATATTATCACTAGCCATGAGCTGGCGCAAAGCCTGGAGGGCCATTCCGCCCGGATCATCGTCGTCAATAACTACTTCGACAATGACGAAATCAAGCAAAAGCTGGAGGAAGCCTTGTAAGCCCTATCTTGACCTAACCGAGGAGGTGTCCATCCATGGACGTGCTTTATTGGATCGCAACCAATATTTTCGGAACACCTGCTATACTGCTCGGCTTCATCGTTCTGGTCGGCCTTATGCTTCAGAAAAAATCGACCAGCCAGCTGGTGAGCGGGACGTTCAAGGCGATCATCGGCTTCCTCATCATCGGAGCGGGTTCGGACGTCATCGTGAATGCGCTGAACGTGTTCGAACCGATGTGGAAGGAAGTGTTCGGCCTGAAGACCAGCTCGCTCGGCAGCTTCATGGGCCAGGAAGCCTTCAACGCCAAATTCGGCAGCGCCGTCACGCTGGCCATGCTGGTCGGCTTCCTGATCAACGTGGCGTTGGCCCGGTTTACCCGGTTCAAATACATTTACCTGACCGGACACATGATGTTCTGGACCTCAACGATCTTTGCGGGCGTCATCGTCCATGCGGCAGGCACCGGCGTTCCGGTATGGAAACTCGTGGTCGTCATCGCCGTCATTCTGGGCCTGTACTGGACCTTCCAGCCGGCCCTGGTCCAGCCGTTCCTGAGAAAGGTTACCGGGAACGACAACATCGCTCTGGGCCACACCTCAGCCTCCGTCGCCCTGCTGGCGGCGCTGCTGGGCAAGGTTCTCGGTAACAAAAAGAACGATTCCGAGAAGATCAAAGTGCCGAAGGGATTCGAATTTCTTCGCGACTCCAACGTTATTACGGCGCTCAGTATGGGCGTGCTGTTCCTGATCGGAGCGATCATACTGTCGACCAAGGGGACCCCCGAGGCTGCTGCCCTGATCGCCAAGGCAGGAGACCAGAACTTTATCATTTATTCCATTATCCAGTCATTTACGTTCGCCGGCGGCATTGCTATCGTGCTGATGGGGGTGCGGATGTTTGTCGGCGAGCTCGTGCCGGCCTTTAACGGGATTGCGACCAAACTGGTGCCCGGGGCCAAGCCGGCGCTGGATGCTCCGGTCGTGTATCCTTACGCGCCGAACGCCGTTGTGCTCGGTTTCCTCGGCGCCTTCGCCGGAGCCATCATCTGGCTGCTCGTGCTCGGCAGCACGGTGTCCTACATTTTCGTACCGACGATGATCGTGTTGTTCTTCCACGGGGCGACGGCCGGCGTATTCGGCAACTCGACGGGCGGCGTGCGCGGAGCGGTAATCGGGGGCTTCGTTACATCAACGATCGTAGCCTGGGGGCAGTTTGTCATGGTAAGCTTCCTGATCTCTTCAACCGTGCCGGACACGGCCATGTGGGCCGCTGACTCGGATATGTTCATCATCGGTCCGATTTTGCACTTTATCGCCAAGCTGCTCTTTTAACATGGAGATTTGAAACCGGCCAAACGGAAGACGGCGAGCGGTCGGAGCGCCGTCTTCCCTGGGCCATAGCGGGTCCTTGTATGCAGCCGGATCTTACCAACGACACCAACCACTCACCAAGAATGGAGGAGGAACGATTATGGGCTTTATTCGCACACTTCACGGGGACATCGATCCGAAGGAGCTCGGGTTTACGTACTCCCATGAGCATATCGTATGCCGCCCGGCCTATTGGCAGGAGCGGGGGGAAGACGATCTGCTGCTGGACGACAAGGAGAAGTCGAAGCTGGACGTGCTGGATTTCAAACGGTACGGCGGGCAGTCGATCGTGGATGCAACGGCGGTCGACTATGGCCGGGATGTTCATGCCGTAGAGGAGATCGCACGCGAGACGGGCATCCGGATCGTCGGGACGGCCGGATTCAACAAAAGCTTTTTGTGGGACGCGGGCATCAAGGAAGAGCTGAAGCCCCTTATCGGGCCCTATGATACTTACGCCCAGTGGATTGAGGCGAAGACGATCAACGAGCTGGCCGATTTCGTCATTCGCGAGGTCGAGGAAGGGCTGGAAGGAACACCGTTCAAGGCTGGCCAGGTCAAGTTCGGAACGGGCTACAACCGGATCACGCCCTTGGAGGAAAAGACGCTGCGGGCCGTGGCAAGGGCGCATCACGAAACGAAAGCTCCCGTCCACTCCCATACGGAGGTCGGCACGATGGCGCTGGAGCAGATTGAGCTCTTGAGAAGCGAAGGCGTAAACCTGTCTTATTTGAGCCTCGGACACATGGACCGGAATCCGGATCCGTATTACCACGAGCAGATCGCCGCAACCGGCGCATTTTTGAGCTTTGACGGCATCGGCAAAATCAAATACGCGCCTGAAAGCACGCGGATCGCACTGATTCTGAATCTCGTCCGCAAAGGGTACGAAGACCAAATCCTGATCAGCGGGGACACCGCCCGCAAAACCTACTACAAGCATTACGATCATGGACTGGGGCTGGAATATATCATTGCCAAATGGGTGCCCCGATTCATCGACGAGGCGGATCAAGCAGGGTTTGACGGCAAAAAGCTGATCGAGAAGTTTTTTGTCGCCAACCCGGCCCGCTGCTTTACATTCAAAAAGTAAGGGGGCAGGGTCATGAAATTCGAGCATGAAAACTCGGCTGACGTCATGGACAAGATCCGCCTGCACCGCACGGCCATACTGCCGGTTGGAGCCGTGGAAGCGCACGGCCCGCATCTTCCCCTCGGCACGGACAATCTGCTTGCCGAACGGCTCGCGGACAAACTGGCTGCGCGCACCGGCGGATTCGTGCTGCCGACGCTGCCTTACGGGCAGGTGTGGAGCCTGCGTCATTTTCCGGGGAGCATAAATGTGTCTAACGAGGTGCTGATTGGGCTCCTTGCCGATATCGGGGAAAGCCTGCACAACCAAGGCTTCCGCATTCTGGCCATGGTCAACGGCCATTTGGGAAATGCCGTCGCCCTGAAGGAGGCCGCGAGGGTGCTGTATGAACGGGTGCCGGACCTGAAGGTATTCTATTTCTTCTATCCCGGAACGAAGGAAGTGACGGCAGAAGTCCGGGAAACGCCTGCGGCTCATGGCACCTACATGCATGCCGACGAAATCGAAACGTCCTACATGCTGTATTTGGCTGAAGAGCATGTGGACATGGACCGTGCGATCGACGGGAAACCGCATATCCCTTCCGACGCAGACTGCACCCCAACACCATGGGAAGAGATGACGTCTTCGGCGGTGCTCGGCGACGCCACCCGGGCCAGCCGGGCGAAAGGGGAAAAGATCATCGAACGCAGCCTGGACGCGATGGCGGACATGGTGCTGCAGGCCAGAAGGAAGCTGGATTTTGAAGCGAAGGGGGAGGAATTATGCTGATGAACGCGTATTTCAACATTATCGGCGAGCTGCTGCATAAGGTACGGACGAAGCAGGCAGAGGAGATCCGGAGAGCTGCCGTCAAGGTCGCGGATTGCATAGAGCAGGGTGGCATCATCCATTTATTCGGCTGCGGGCATTCGCATATCCTCACCGAAGAAGTGTTCTATCGGGCCGGCGGGCTTGCTCCCATCCGTCCCATCTTTGTGGAGAAGCTGATGCTCCACGAAGGCGCAGTGCGCTCATCCGAGCTGGAGCGGCAGAACGGCCTTGCGGCAGACTTCATGGATGAGCAGGATATCCGGGAAGGCGAAGTGGTATTCGTGCTGTCAACCTCCGGACGTAATCCGGTACCGGTGGATGTTGCGCTAATGGCCGGGCAGAAAGGCGCCTTTACCATCGGCATAACTTCCCTGGCGTATTCCAAGAGCCAACCATCCCGCCATGAGAGCGGCCGGCATCTGGCCGACGCCGTCGATCTGGTCATCGACAACTTCTCTGTTAAAGGGGATGCGGTGCTTCGGTATCCAGGCATGGAGGTCGCTTTTGCGCCCAGCTCGACGGTGATTGGCGCAGCGATTCTAAACGCCGTATTCGCGGAGGCGATCGGGATCATGTTCGACAAGGGGCTTACGCCGCCGGTATTTTTGAGCGGCAACATCGATGGTGCCGACGCGCATAACGAGGCATTGATCGAAGCTTATAAGGGCCGGATCGCGCTGCTGGCGTGACCGGCTTCATAAAGGGGAGGAGCAACATGATTACACAAACGGTGACGATACGGAATAAACAGGGCTTTCATGTGCGGCCAGCTCAGCAGTTCTCGGACCGGGCGGGACAATATGAAGCGCAGGTGGCGGTTGTAACGGAGGATGGACGCCGGGCCGACGGCAAAAGCATGCTGGAGCTGATGACGCTTGGGCTCGAAGCGGGATCGGTCGTCACGATCGAAGCCGCCGGACCGGGAGACGAAGAAGCGGTCCGCGCTTTGGCGGAGCTCGTGGACGGCAAGTTCGGTGAGGACTGATGGACACGCTGTATGTTCAAGGCATCGGCGTGTCGGAAGGGGTACGGATCGCGCCGGCCTTCATCTATCGGCGGAAAGAGGCTGCCGGTGCGCTGGCTCCCGTGGTGCTTCCCGGCGACCCGGAGGCGATTCGGGCTGAGCTCTCCAGGCTGGGAGAGGCGAAGCGCCGGTGTGCCCGGCAGCTGGAGGAGCTGGCGGCGAAGGCGGCGGAGACGCTTGGTGAAGACCAGGCCGGGATCGTGACGGGTCAGCGCAGGCTGCTGGATGACCCGGCCTTCTATCCGAAGATGGAGGCCTGGGTGCAGGAGAAGCGGGAGCCCGCGGAGCAGGCCGTTGCCGGCATCGTGGAACAGGTAGCCGGCGTGTTCGAGGCTATGAGCAGCGACTATATGAAGGAGCGGGCCGCGGATATCCGCGACATTGGCGGACGTCTGCTGAACGCTTTGGCCGCGAAAGAGGACCGCGGGTTATCCGCGATTACGGAGCGGGTCATCCTCGTGGCGGACGACTTGGCGCCGTCGGACACGATCCAGTTGGACCCGGAGCGGGTGGTGGGGCTGATCACCCGCTCCGGCGGTGCGACGTCGCACACGGCGATCCTGGCGCGCTCGCTCGGCATTGCCGCCGTCGTCGGCGCCGGCAGCGCCATCGACGGCATCGCGGACGGCGATCTGATCGCCGTCGACGGGGCGGCCGGACGCTGCATCGTCCGGCCCAGCGAGGCGGAGGCGGAGCTGAGCCGCCTCCGGATGGAGGAGGGCGAGCGGGAGCGCGCCGCGCTCGCCCGTTACGCCGCGTGTCCGGCGGTGACCGCCGACGGGACGCGCGTGGAGCTGGCGGCCAATATCGGGACGGCCGCCGAAGCGAAGGCCGCCGCCGCGCAGGGCGCCGGCGGCGTGGGGCTGTTCCGCACGGAGTTCCTGTTCATGAATGCCCCGGCCATGCCGGGCGAGGAGGAGCAGTTCCGTGCGTACCGGGAGGCGGCGGCCGCCATGGATGGCCGCCCGGTGATCATCCGCACGATGGACATCGGCGGTGATAAGGCGCTGCCGTATCTGGATCT
Source organism: Paenibacillus sp. VMFN-D1 (assembly GCF_003386155.1). Taxonomy (NCBI): domain Bacteria; kingdom Bacillati; phylum Bacillota; class Bacilli; order Caryophanales; family Paenibacillaceae; genus Paenibacillus; species Paenibacillus sp. VMFN-D1. The sequence continues at coordinate 752,085 of NZ_QRDU01000002.1, forward strand.
GCCGCGGGAGGACAATCCGTTCCTCGGCTATCGGGCGATCCGGATCGGCCTGGGCAGGCAGGATCTCCTGAAGGTTCAGCTGCGCGCGGTGCTTCGTGCCAGCGCATTCGGGAACGTCAAGGTGATGTTTCCGATGATTTCCGGGCTGCAGGAGTGGCGGGAAGCCAAGGGCGTGCTGGAGGAGGCGAAGGAAGAACTGAGGCTCAGCGGGGCGGCATTCGACGAGCGCATCGAGGCGGGAATCATGGTCGAGGTGCCGTCGGCGGCCGTCATGGCAGGGGCGTTTGCCCGTGAGGTCGATTTCTTCAGCATCGGTACGAACGACCTGGTTCAGTACACGCTGGCTGTGGACCGGATGAACGATAAGGTCGCTTACCTGTACGATTATTTCCACCCGGCGGTGCTGCAGCTGATCCGCCATGTCATCGAAGCATCCCATCAGGCGGGCAAATGGACCGGTATGTGCGGCGGGATGGCCGGCGATCCGCTGGCTGCTCCGCTGCTGCTTGGGCTCGGTTTGGACGAGTGGAGCATGGAGGCAGGACGGCTGGGCGTTATCAAAAAAGAACTGTCAGCTCTCGACCGGGAAGCCTGCTGCTCGCTGGCCGACAGCGTTCTGATGCTGGATACGCCCCAGGCGGTCCGGCAGACGCTTGAAGAGTTTCGACGCGCCATCGGGCATACGCTTTAGGTACATCGTTCAAGCATCCGACCGCTGAATTTGCAGGAAAAGGCAGAGCGTCCTCTCTGAGAGGATTCTCTGCCTTTTGGATTTGCGGCATGGCGGATTGCGATATTGCTGTAATTGCTGTATCTGCTGTATCTGCTGTAATTGCTGTATCTGCTGTAACTGCTGTAATTGCAGAATTGCTGTAATTGTAGTAATTGCGGTATTACGGTAATGCGCAATACGGTATTGCGCATTACGGCATTGCGATACGAAGAATAACGCCTTTCTGCGGTCAGCCCGAGTGCCTCTTTGTTTCTGCAGGCTCCTATTCTCGGACTCACTGTTAAGGGCCATTCATATTTTCCGTACCGGCCACAACAGTACCTCCAGCCGCGGGGTATACGTCAGCAGCGCCGGCTCCGGGTCATGGACCAAGCCGAACGAGGCCGTCAGGCTGTTCTCCTCGATCCACAGTCCGGCCTCCTGGAGCGGCCAGGGAAGGTGGTGAATCTCCCCGATTCGGAGCTCACCGTCGGACCCGGCGGAATACAGACAATACCGCTCGGTCAGCCAATGGACGAGGGTCCCGGGCTCGGCATGATAAACCTTCTGGTTTACCGCGCAGTACCGGCTTTTCCATACCGCCGGGGACTCTCTGAGCCCGCGATCCCTTTCGCTGACATAATGGATGAATCCCTCTTGATTGCTCTTTTGCATTCGGGCGTAGCGGTAGGGCAGGCGGGCCAGCATACGGGCCCCCGCGACCGCAAGCGGATTCGACGCTTCCAGCGTCAAAAACCAAATGCCGGGTTTTCCGCCGCAATTCACGTATGTTCTAACGTTCAGCTCAAGGAACTTCCGGGTCCCCGGTATGGGCGGCATCCCCCGCATGCGGAGCGGATCCAGCAGAAACGGGGAGACGCTGATCCACGGCCGTCCTTCCCATCGCTCAAGTTCAAGGCCGGGGGGAATATAGGGGAGCAGGCTGTGGTCATCTACCGGCCAATGGGCGAACAGCAGGTCGTTCCATCCCTGCTTCATGACCCAGGGCCCGTCAGGCATAGGTATAGGACGATGGCTCGTTTGTTCCAGGATGCTGCGGTTTTTCATGGTTCTCTCCTCTCGGTGGTTTGGGTAGGGGTTACGTATCGTTATTACCCATCTATGCACAAATACGATGTTTCATATCCTGGGGCACGGGTAAGTAATGAATGCAAGCGCAACACTCAAAACCCTAGAAGGAGTGATTCGAAATGGCAAATAACAAAGATAACCGTAAGATGACCGTCGAAGAAGCCGGACGTATGGGTGGCGAGAAAACCGCCAAAACGCATGACAAGGAATTTTATCAAGAAATCGGCAGAAAAGGCGGCGAAGCGACGGCTGATTCCCATGACCGTGAGTTCTATGAGGAAATCGGCCGTAAGGGCGGCGAGGCGACATCAGAGTCTCATGACCGCGAATTTTATCAGGAAATCGGCCAGAAAGGCGGCGAAGCGAGAAGCGACAGCGATGGCAGCGACGGCAAAATGAGCCGTGAGGAAGCCGGCCGTAAGGGCGGAGAGGCCCGGGCCCGTCAAAGAGACAACTCTTAATCAGGCGATACGATAGATGAACCACAATAAAAAGGACCTTCCTTCGGGGAGGTCCTTTTTATTGCATGACGCGTCAATCTATGCCCGCGGCCGTCAGACCGGCGAGTTTGGCGCTCGTCATCGCGGTATCGGCAAGGCGCCCTTCGCGGCCCACCCAGTCGCCGGCGACGTACAGCCCGCGAATTTCCGGAACGGCCGGTCCCGGTGCGGGAGCATCCCCGCTTCGCAGCGCAGGCCGGGAAGCATGAGCGGCAAGCAGATTCGGTGAGAAACGGACGGCGGCGGCTTCCCGCTCCCAGCCCGGCTGAATGGCCTCAAGCCTTTGCTTCAGCCGCCCCAGGACCAATTCGGGACCACGGGAAGGAATGGAGCCGTGGTATGTCATCACATGGATTACTTGGGAACCGTCTTCTGTTAGCGGGATCGCTGCCGAATGGTTCGAATAATAGAACGGCTCATCCAGTCCGAGTACAAACGCCCGATCCGGATGGGTCACCTGCTTCAAAGCGACGTCCAGGCAGGAAACGTACAGCGGGTGAGCCTGCTCCTTCCAGACCTCCAGCGAACGGCTGTGTAATCCGGAATCCTTGAGCCATCTGCTGACCGCATGCGGTCCGGCCGCGGCGATGATGCTGCCTGCTCTGAGGAGGGTCCCTTCGGACAGAAGGATACCGGTGACCGTTCCCTGCTCATGCACAATTTGGGCAGCTTCGGCACCTGCGGCGATGACGACGCCGGACCTGACGGCTTCCTGCTGCAGGCTGTCGATGACCGTCTGCCAGCCCCCCAGCACATACCGGACGCCTTGGCTGGCGAGCTGTCCCTGCTCCAAAACGTAGCCTGCGCTTAACTGCTCCATGTCGTCATCGTAGGCCCACTGTCTGCACATGGCGTAAAAGAACTGGCGAACGCGGTCCGAGCGGACATGCCCCGGCGCCCATTCCTTTATGCTGATCGAGCGGACCGGTGCCGGATCGATCCGGTTCAGGTTTTCCATGAGCTTACTCCATTCCGCCTGCTCTTCGGGACTCAGCTCTTCAGTGGCATGGATCAGCTTCCCGTCTAAAATGCCGTACATGGCGTTTTTCGTCCCGCTGCCCGAGGAAGGTTTGCAGCCGAGCTCTTCCAAAATCCGCAGCGCAGCGCTTCCTTCGTACATGGCACGGGGGCCGTAATTAAACAAGGCTCCCCCGATTCTGGCGGTTTGGGCCAGGCCGCCAAGGCGGCTGTCTTTTTCAAGCAGTATGACGGATCGCCCGGCCCGAGCTGCATAAATCGCGGCGGTCAGACCGGTCAGCCCACCGCCGATCACGGCAATATCATACAATGGGTGTTCCATAGTCGTGTTCATATTTATGTTCATGTATAGTGCGCTCCTCTCAAACATGTTACTTATTAGTCACATATAATATATGTTACTTTATGGTAACGTGTCAATAGGATCTAGGAGGATTTATTTGAAGAGCGTCTACTTGGTAACGCAAGCTGTTTTGACAGGTTATTGTTAGCTAGTTTGCCAGCAGTGAGGCTTGCGCCGCAGTTTGCTTGGGCCAGTACGTTCAAACCGGAGGGACTGCGGAGTGGTCCTCAAATGGGTGCTGTTTACAACCGGCTGAAACGCTTTTCCGCTGCGGCCAGGCGCTCGCGTCTCTTTTCCAGGCTGAGGTGCTCCATCCCGGGGTAATTGAGCCAGCGCAGCTTGTGGATGCCCATTTTTCGAAACGTGCCGCGAAACAGAATCTTCGTGATCGGATTACCTAATATCCAACGGTACACGAATCCGGGTGTGCTCATAACCGTCAGCAGAGAAACCCCCTTCAACTTGGGAAGAAGGCAGACAAACGGGCGTCCGGGCTTAACCTCGTCAAAAACGACGCCCTTGACGAACACTTTATCCAAAAAACCTTTGGTCAGCGCGGGCATCGTTTCCCACCAAATCGGAAAGATGAAAATAAGATGGTCAGCTTCCAACAGACGGCGCTGGTAGTCTTGGACCATCGGGTCCTGGGTGTCCCTCTGCCTCCAGGCGGCCAGATCTTCGGCTGAGGTCACGGGATTAAAGCGGTCGGACTGCAGGTCCATCAGATCCAAGGTGTGGCCAGCGGCAGTCAGGCCGCTGGTTACGGACGCCAGCAGGGCGGCGGAGAAGCTTCTGCGGTGGGGGATGTTGCCGGAGGCGGACGCTCCGTAAGGATGATCAAAAACGATAACGATATGCATGGGGATACCCTCCATTTAATGATTCCTAGAAACAAAATAATTTCTTCGAATCAATAATACGTTTTTGTTTTATTGGTGTCAATATTGTTTCATGGAATCTTTATTTGGAGACGCTATGCTGTTATACTGGCTGTAACTACTTTAACGTGAAGTGCAGGAAAGGAGACCAGCCGCATGAACCGGTCCAAACAAGATCATCCATCCCCTGGAGAATGGCCGCAAAAAGAAATCGTCATTCAGGAAATGATGAGCAGCATCGCGCAGATCCAGCGGAGATTTCAGGCGGAAGGCATCGATGAAGAAAGGCAGTGGATGATCTCTCATACCGACAATCCAGAGGTCAAGGCGGTTTTGCAGGAGTCGACCATTGTGATGCTCCATGTTATTGATGCTGTCGGACAGCTTGAACCCGTTAATGGAATCACGATCTCCAAGCAATTCGACATTCCCCGCGGCAGCGTCTCCAAAGTCACCCGGAGACTCATCGTACTCGGCGTCATCGAGTCCGAGTCCTTGCCTGACAATAAAAAAGAGGTGTTCTTCCGGCTGACTCCACTCGGCAGGGAAATATACGACGTGCATGAAGCGCTGCATGGCCAAATCGAGCGGAATGCCAAACGTTTTATGCAGCGATACACGCTCGAAGAGCTGCAGCTGCTCGCAGCGGGCATGAGGGATACGCTCGGCACTTCCTTTGTCGAGCCGATGGACGGGGAGGAAGAAGAGGTGGGAGGTAATCGCTCAGGTGCGCCGGAGACGGCGGTGATCAGCGAAATTTTAGGCCAGCTGCAGCGTTTGGAAGAGCGGGAGCTGCGTAAAGTGAGGGACATGATTCAGCTCATGTTTTTTGATTGAGATTTTCCGGAAAGAGGGAGAGGGGATGGGACATCTCTGCAACGACATAAAAACCCTGCTTCCAGCAATGGAACAGGGCTTGGTCATGGATCGGCGATGGCGATACCCGGTATGAATTTGGATTGCTCAGCCTCCAATAACATCCAGAACCATCTCGGTCAATCTGCCGATCGTAGGCTGATCCAGGGGACGCTGCAGCTGATACATGTTCACGGATCCCGACAGGCGGGTTGTGCATTCAAAATGCCACGGGGTTAGACCGCTCTCTGCGAGGAGCGAGCTGCGGTAGGTATGGCGATGGAGGAGCGGCAGGCGCTCCAGGCCCTTGATTTCCCGGATCTCGGGCTGCTCGCAGTCTGTTTTGACCAGTTCAAAAACGCCTGCCAGCGGAATCGGTTCGGATGCAAACTTGGCGAGAACCGGGACCGCATACTTCGTTTCCCGGTCGAACAGAGGACGGAGACCGCCCGCGTCCATGCCAAACGTGTCAAGGCTGTCCTGCCAAAGCTTCTGCTGTGGATAGGCAGGGGCAACAAGTGGAAGCTGCTCCGTATCCATCGTAACGGCGATGACATCGTCGGTCAGCAGCTGGCATCCCTGCTGCAGCAGGGCGGATGCCAGCGTAGACTTGCCGTGTCCGGAATGGCCGACCAGAGCGTAAGCTTTGCCGTTCATGACGACGGCGCTTCCGTGCAGGGGCAAAATCCTTCTCTGCATCAGAATAGCTCCCATGCAGGTGCCGAGGACATACAACCGGATCTGATCCTCGTCCGCGTCTGCCTCCGGCGAGACGTAAATGTCGGTTCCGTTCTCTGCGCTGAACACGGCCAGCTTCGGAATCCGGAACATCACCTGCTGCTCGCTTACAGCGAATTTGTTGACGGGCGTTTCCCGTCGTTCCCAGGCATCGTTAAGATCGGCCAGACCGACCCGCACTTGGACATCTTGGCCGAAATGCCCGACCGGCCGAAGCTCGGGCAGCGGGATTTCACTTTCTATCGTAAGCCCGAAGGCTGTATACATCGCTGGTTTGATCATATATTTTCTCCGCTTCGTCAGGAAGAATGTGGATATAAGAACAGCCCTTACCCCATATCATTGGGACCAAGGGCTGCTCCTGATCACTCGGTTTATGAATTGGAATTAGCTGTAGAAGACAGGATCATCCGGGTCCGGTTGGAAGGAGTCCGGTTTGCCTTTTCCGGGGCCAGCCATCGTCATGCTGACTTCCAATACTTCCAGTTCAGGTGTAGTCCATTCTTTTTTCATCGATTTCACCTCCTTTCAAAAGTTTCGCTCCAGAAAGCGGTACACGATCAAGCTTCGCATCAGCACCTTGATGGCCGGACTGTAGGCCTGGCTTGGGTGCATCCCGTTTCTGGCTTCGTCAAGCGCTTTGCGTACGACAGGAATGTTCAGCACCTGCTGCATGCGGGAGTCCCGGCACAGTTGGTCCAGCTCCTGGACCATTTGCGCCCAGTGCGGAGTCATCCGGTGGAGAATATCGGCCGCCTGGATCCCTTTGAGCCGCTGATTCAGCCGGACGATGTCGGGAAGATAGCCTTGGGCAGAGCGTCTGATCAACGCGCGGTCGAGGCCGTTCTGCACATACTGCTCCATCGGTACCGACAGGCAGAACCGGATGACGCGCAGGTCGTTGGTCGGATCATGAGCCCAGAGGGGATACTGCAGCGACAGCTTGCTGACGCTCGTTCCCGTCGTGCTCCATACGTTATAGCTGTCAAAATGATACTTTCTTGCCTCCACCGGGTCGGAGGGAAGGTCTTCGCCCGATCCGATTTCGGTGAACTGCCTGTCCGTCAGCTTGTCGTAAACGCCGGCCTGTCTGGCGAATGCCGGGTTAACCAGCTGCGGAAATTCATTGGAGGACGAGGCGGCATGCCTGCGCTTCAGAAGCGGAAAAGCCTGCTTGCACAGCTCGGCTATGATGCGCTTGCGTCCTACGCCTATGTTCATACTGTATTGGTTAATCTCCCCGCGCAGGCGGACCCACGCCATTTTCTTCATCAGTTTGGCGTAATAGTCCAACGCGTTGCCCCAGGAGATGCTGTAATTTCCTCTTGCGCCATTCAGCAGAATGCCCACCCCGCGCTCATGCGCCTGTTCGTAAATTCCTCGAAGCCAGAATGAATTTTCGAAAAATTTATAGGGTGTCTCCATAATGTCCAGCCAGTGATCGATATCCGTATACGGGCTTCGGCCGTTAAAGCTGAGGTAGCTGTCCTCGATGTTACCCGCATGCTGGACAGTCTGACGGATGAGAGGCCTTTCGTCGGCCAGTCTCCGCTTGGGCGTCCAATCCTCGAAGCCTTCTTCAGGAACGTAGCTGAACGTATGCAGTTTCCGGTGATCACGCTCCAGCGCTTTGGCCGCAAAGCCGGCAACCGACCCGGAATCCAGTCCCCCGCTTAAATGAGCCCCGACCATCCGGCTTGTCCGCTGCAGCCTTGAGGTAACGGCCCGGTTAAACACGTCGCGGAAAGCTTCCTGATATTCTTCGGAAGACTTAAGCTGCAGGGGGGAAGTCTCCGTCAAGCTGTAGTATCTGTAGACGGACACCTGGCGGCTGCGGACCGTGAGCGTATGCGAAGGCGGCAGCTGCTCGATATGCCGGTAAACCGTCGTAGATAAGTCCGGCGGCTCAAAAACCCCGCTGATGGCAAGAAACTCGGCCAGCCAAGCTTCGTTCAGCTCCTGTTGAACATACGACAGGGATAACAGCGGGCCAATGGCCGTGCAGAAGGACAGCTGTTCCCCGTTCCGGTGATAATAAAGGGTTCGTGCACCGGAGAAATCCCGGGCTCCGAACAGCATCTGCTTGTTGCCGTCCCAGATCATAAAAGCAAAGTCGCCGACCAGACGCTCCGGCATCGACTCTCCCCATTTTTCGTAAGCGAGCAGCAGAATTTCCCCGTCCGTCATAGCTTGTCTTGCACGGGAAGGGACCTGCAGCCCATCCATCAGCTCATCCCGGTTATCGATGATGGCGTCGGCGGTAATGGCCAGCCTGCGTTCAGCGCAATAGAAGGGCAACAATTCGTGGGCAGACTGCTGCGTGATCCACTGGGCGTGACAGCCAAACCACACATGGCCCTGCTGCCATACCGAACTCCGGTCTGCCGGATACCGTTTCAGCGACTCCATAATGGGTGCTCCGGCGCTGACGTCTAAGGGGTCTTGGCTAAACCGGTAAATCCCCGCAATTGCGCTCATGACATCTTCCTCCGTTATGTACCGTCCAAACAATTTGCGACAATATGTATCTAGTTCTTCTGTATCATACTACATGTATACATATTGTATCAACATTTTTTTTCAGCGTGCGAAATTTAGTGAATTTGGATGAGGAAAGATTACCTGGTTTGCTTTTTGTCGGATGGGAGAGCTGAACGCGGAGGCCGCGCTGCCGTTCTGGCACGGTTTGTCCGCTTGATATAAGCCTGGAGCATAAGGCAGAACAGGTAGGCGCAGAGGATGCCGAACGTATCGTTCACGATGTCGTAAATCCGTCCGCTTCGAAAAAAATACAGCTGAAGAACCTCGGTTAACGCTGCGTACAGGATCGCCGTCATGACGGCAAGCTTCGAGCCGCGCAAATTGGACAAGAGCAGCTCCAATAGAAAGAAACCGATAAAATGCCCGATTTTTCGGTTGATCCAGGCCTCGCTCGACCACTGTAAATCAAGCTTGAGCAGTTCACTCCAATCGGGTGAGGGATTCAGCCGGAAATCCGCCCGGTGATGGTGGAGAAGGGCATTGAAATCGAAAGAACAAGTAAAGACGAACAGGCAAACCGCCCACGTCACGGTGAGAAAAATGCGCATAATTCCTCCTTCATTTAAAGCGCTTCCATTATATATGTGTCCGTTCTGAGATGAGAGAAGGCGTGTTTACGATACAAAGTGTAACTTTTTTCGGCAAGTATATAGCAGCATATTTCGGATTTCAAGTTTGCAGGCCGTCAATTTTTTTAACGCCCAGAAATGGAATGCGGATTTTAACTGTCTGAATATGCATGGAAATGCGGATGAAAGCGGTTTTTCGCTGCATAATCATGTCGCTTTTCGAAAAAAATTAGAGTCATTTGCTTGACATGATACATTTTGTATCTTAAAGTGTAGGATGAATAATACATATTGTATCGGTAAGGTGTGACCCACAACTGCAGTTGAAAAATGATTAGCGGGGGTAGCGTGTTTATGGAGCTTAAACAGTATTTTCGAATCATTGTAAAAAAGTGGTGGTTAATCGCGGCGATTGTCGTTATTGCCGTTGCGGCTACCGGAGTCAAAAGCCTCTACCTCACGACGCCGGTCTATGAGGCCAACGCCAAACTGATCGTTAACCAATCTGCCTCTGCGGACGGCGGAGCCAGCTTGAATGCCGGGACGATCCAGACCAGCATTTTCCTCATTAACTCCTATAAAGAAATCATCAAGTCGTCCGCCATTATGAACAAAGTCGTGCAAAAATATCCCGATCTGAAAGCATCGCCCGGTGAACTTGCAGCGATGATCTCGGTCACTTCAGCTAATGATTCGCAGGTCATGAACCTGGTGTATCAGGATCCGTCCTATACCCGGGCGGCCAAAATCGTTAATGCCGTCTCCATGGTGTTTAAGGAACAGATTCCCCGCATTATGAACGTGGACAACATTACGATTCTTAGCGAAGCCGATACCAAAGCTTCCCCTGGGCCGATCAACATTAACCCGGTTATGAACATGCTGATCAGCTTTGTAGTTTCCCTGATGCTCGCCATCGGACTGGTTTTCCTGCTTGACTATCTGGACGATACGGTGAGAACGGAGGCCGAGGCTGCGGAAATTTTGGACATGCCGGTGCTTGCGGTCATCAGCGAAATGAACCGGGCGGATTTGAAAACCCGAAGCGGCACAAGTATACCAAATCAAAAAGTAGGTGAAGGCAAGTATGCGACGCTCAATCAATAAAGAAGCCCTGGTCGTATCCGGGAATCCAACCTCCCGGGTATCCGAGGCATACCGGCTGCTCCGGACCAAAATTCATTTTTCCCCCAAAGACGCGGCGCATCAGGTCATCATGGTCACATCGACGCGCTCTTCCGAAGGCAAAACGACAACGGTCAGCAATTTGGCGGTGACCTATGCGATGGAAGGCCGGAAGGTGCTCCTGATTGATGCGGATATGCGCAAGCCCGCGCTGCATGACATCTACTCCCTTTCCAACCGGCACGGACTGAGTACAGTACTGGCAGGTGACGTGCTGGTGCAGCAGGCCGTTCAGGAGACGGGCATCAACCATTTATCCCTGCTGACGGCCGGGCCGGTGCCGGCAAACCCGGCAGAGCTGATGGACTCGGCCGCCATGCGGGACATGCTGGTCCAGCTTCGGCAGGAGTACGACGTCATCCTCATCGATACGCCGCCGGTGCTTGCGGTATCGGACGGTGTCATTACGAGTGCGTTATGCGACGTCGTCATCATGGTGGTTGCCGCGGGCAAGGTCAAACGAAGCCACCTGAGGGCGGCCAAGGAACAGCTGGATCATGTGAAGGCCAACATGCTGGGACTGGTGCTTAACCGAAGCAGCCGCGACCAGCAGGCCTTTGCTGCGGACCATTACGGTATGCAGGCTCAATAAAGACATGTTTTTCAAGAAGGTAATGCCTACTGCACCTTTATCACTGGAGGCACTCGGTCACGCTGTGGGTCCTATGGACCTTAGACATTCATTGTCGAGGGTGTGATGTGAGGACGGGTTGAATGCCCTGTTTTTAGAAAATGGAGCTATGGTCTTTTCCCTGTTTGCGAAGAGCATATAGCTAGGTTTTCTACATACACAGCATGCATCTGGGGTACAAAGAAAAATATAAAAGATGGGTAGTGAATGAGATGAGGAAAGTGAAAAAAGCGATTATTCCCGCCGCGGGGCTTGGAACCCGGTTCTTACCCGCGACCAAAGCGATGCCGAAGGAAATGCTGCCGATCGTCGACAAGCCGACGATTCAGTACATCGTAGAAGAAGCGGTGGCGTCCGGAATCGAAGACATTATTATCGTGACCGGCAAAGGCAAGCGCTCCATCGAGGACCATTTCGATCATGCGTTTGAGCTGGAGAACAATCTGTTCAGCAAGGGGAAGTTTGACCTTTTGGACGAAGTCCGCCGGTCCTCCAACGTGGAGATTCACTACATACGCCAGAAAGAAGCCAAAGGGCTGGGGCATGCGGTGTGGTGCGCCCGCAACTTTATTGGCAATGAGCCCTTTGCAGTGCTGCTTGGGGATGACATCGTGCAGTCCGAGGTGCCCTGCATCCGCCAGTTGGTGGAGCAGTACGAGCAAGTTGAGAAGTCTGTCATCGGCGTGCAGACCGTTCCGAGCGAGCAGACGCACCGGTATGGGGTGGTTGCGCCCTTGGAGAAGCTTGGACGTTTACACGAAGTGAGCTATTTTGTGGAGAAACCGCCGGCAGGACAGGCTCCGTCGAACCTGGCCATTATGGGCAGGTACGTTCTGACGCCGGAAATTTTCAGCTACCTGGAGCTGCAGGAAGAAGGAGCCGGCGGGGAAATTCAGCTGACCGACGCCATTCAGAAGCTGAACGAGAGCCAGGGCGTCTATGCTTACGATTTTGAAGGTACGCGCTACGATGTCGGCGAGAAGCTGGGCTTCATCATGACGACACTGGATTTTGCGCTGCAGTACGAAGAACTGCGCACCCCGCTGCTGCAGGGGATGGAGCATATTCTTGAGCGGGAACAGCTCGGCAAAATAAATCGCTAGTGAGGTGATAGGTGGTGATCTCTCCCACACCGCAAAGAAACGAATCGGATGTCGCATTCGAAGGTACACCGGCGTACTCGCCCTATGTTCTGGAGAACGATAATCCCCGGGTCATCTATCAAGCGTTTAAAAGAGCGACGGATATCGTCCTTGCGCTGATCGGCCTTGTCGTGCTCTCGCCGCTGTTTCTGATCGTTGCGATTCTGATTAAACTGGAGGACCCGAAAGGGTCCGTTTTTTTTGGACAAACCCGTGTCGGTAAAGACGAAAAGCCGTTCCGGATGTACAAGTTCCGCTCCATGGTATCCAATGCCGAAGAGCTGCTGGATGGACTCCTGGAGCAAAACGAAATCAGCGGCGCCATGTTCAAAATGAAAAAGGATCCGCGTATCACCCGGGTGGGCGCCGTCATCCGCAAAACGAGCATCGACGAGCTGCCGCAGCTTTGGAACGTCGTGCGCGGTGACATGTCTCTCGTAGGTCCCCGGCCTGCCCTTCCACGGGAAGTGGCGGAATACAGCAACTACGATAAGCTGCGCCTGAGGGTCATCCCGGGATGCACCGGCCTCTGGCAGGTGAGCGGGCGAAACGAGCTGAGCTTCAGCGAGATGGTAGAGCTGGATTTGCGGTATATCGAGCAGCGCGGCGTGTTGATGGATTGGAAGATTCTATTTAAGACTCTTACAGTGTTTATTAATTCGAAGAATGCATTTTAATGAGGTAGAAATGATGCGTAATAATATAGTAATCGCCCATAGTCTTTACACACCCAATATCATTGGCGGTGCCGAAATTTCCACCCAAATTCTAGCTGAAACAATGGCGAAGAAATATTCAGTGAAAGTAATAACAGTGGGCTCCCAAAATGAAAGAAAAGTAAGCAAGGAGTTAGTGAATGAGGTTGAAGTCTTAAGACTTCATCACGCTAACCTTTACTGGCTTGGGGATACGGATAGAAGTAAGAGTACCCTGGATAAAATTCGGTGGAGATTTAATGACATATACAATATTAGACAGTATAAAGTCATTAAAAATATTCTTAGTGAAGCATCCCCAAAAATTCTTCATACTCAAAACTTACCTGGGCTCAGCTTATCTATTTGGAGGGCAGCGAAAGAGTTGAATATTCCAATTGTTCATACACTAAGAGATTTTTCGCTGCTGGAACCTGTCCCCATTAAATCCTACTCTCACCTCTACCAAAAAATAGCAAGATCACTTAGCCGTTCTGTATCAAAGGTTATTGGCATTTCTAATGACGTTTTGGATAAGCATCTTCAAAGGGGGTACTTCCCTAACGCAGTTCCTTATATCGTGCCGAATGTCGTTGAAGATAAACCGGAGAACCGCGACTTATATATCAAGAAGGAAATAAGCCACCTTAATCCACTTGTGATCGGATATTTTGGGCAATTAAGCACTGTTAAAGGAATTGAGTATTTAATCCAGGCTGTGCAGGGACTCCCTTCATCTATAGTTGGAAAATTATTGATATTTGGAGAAGGGCCTGAGAGGGAGCATTTAGAGGAGCTTTCGAATGAGGACAAACGTATACAATTTATGGGCAAGCTTGACCGTGCAGGAGTTTCAAGAGAAATGAGCCGGGTCGACCTTACTGTTGTACCATCAATTTGGGATGAGCCTTTCGGAAGGGTCATCATTGAATCCTATCAGGTGGGGACAAATGTTCTAGCCTCAAATGTAGGAGGAATTCCTGAAGTTTTGATCGAGAAAGACTTGAATTTATTTAAGCCCAAAGAATCCAATTCTATAAGCCAAGCCATCTTGGGATATTATCATCTGCCTCTCGACCACAAAGTTGAAATGAAATGTAAATGTTATGAGCATAGCAGAAAATTCAGTACTTCATCTCTTTTTTTGGAACATGAGAATATATATCAAGATCTGATAGAAATATCTAAATAAAATAATCCGTACAGCGGAGGAACCCTATGTCAAAGATGTTATTGATTACTAGCAGGTTACCATACCCCAACATAGATGGAAGAAAAAATATACTGTCACAATATATCCATGAGTTCAAAGAAATGGACCCTGAAGGAAAGATAATCAATATATCTTATGTAGATGATCCAAGTTACCTAAAGAAAAAACCAAAAATTATTGATTTTCATGAATCAATAGAGTACCCGAATTTAATTGAAAAATTAATAAATATTCTTTTATACACAATCATATTGAGAAAATGGCCGCTTCAGGTTAGTTTGTATTACAGCAGAAAGGCCAAAACAAAAATATCTAAACTTATAGATCATTACGAACCAGACTATGTTTTTTTTGATATGATCCGTGTTGCAGAATATTTCATCAAAGGTTCGCATACAAACATCATGAATTACGATGACTTACTTTCAACGAGGTATGAAAGGCAGCGTAAATGGGTTGAATATACGCCATCATTGGGTAATGTTCAGAACATAATACCAAAAAAAATAAAAAACATGATCGATAACAGGTTATTCAAACAATTTATTTTAAAAATTGAGAGTCAATTGACGAGAAAATATGAGTTAAATATTTCAAAAAGATTTGAACATTTGGTCTTTACGTCTCCTAAAGAAGCCGAATTCTTTAAGGGAGTTACAAAGCATCCGTCTTGCTATGGAATCCCGATGAAATTTGAAGTTCATAATCGACCAAATAAAAGACAGTATAATAAAAATAAAATTGTATTTACAGGTAAAATGAATGTTCCACACAACACTTCGGCAGTGTTGTTTTTTTGTGAAAAAATATGGCCGAAATTAATAAAACAAAACCCAGATTTGGTTTTTTATGTTGTTGGTTCATGCCCTACTGAAAGGATATTGGATCTTTCAAAAGAATATAAGAATATTGTGGTAACTGGTGAGGTAGACAACATAAACGAAGTCATTTGTGATGCTGCATTGCTTGTTGCCCCTCTGTTATTTGGAACAGGAGTTAAGACTAAAATTATTGAGGCAATGTCAGTTGGTGTCCCTGTAGTTACCAACGAAATTGGAATGGAAGGCATTAATGCGAGAACGAAAGTAGATTATTATCACTATCAAAATGAGGAAGAATTAATCCAAGCAATACTGAATTTAATTAATGATGAAAGAGAAAATGAAAGGCTATCCAATAACTCTATGTTGTTTGTCCTAAAAAACTTCAGTGATGCCAGTATAAAAGAAAAATGGGTACAGATTTTAGCCTAGCTAATGACGAAATACATTAGATTAATTTACTGGGGGATATATGAACACAACCGCTATTGATTTGGAAAAGGGGGATATCTCCCATAAGAAATTGATGGTTGTTTTTTTCATCTTTTTTTTGTTCTATATAACTATTTACGGTACCATGTCAATATTTATGGCAAATATCAGTCTAAGATCGGTAAAAGACCTAGTATTACTCATAATGGTTTTTTACGGTTTTATTTATTCCTTCAATCATAAATTGCTAAGCCATTTGTTAATCTTCATTTATGGGTCGTTGTACTTGATATCTCTAACCAGCATATTAGTTAGTCATGATTTGCTCTCATTTATCTATGGAGTAAAAATCTCTCTGTTACCTATGGGGATGATATTTTTCGGCCCAATCATTGCGAGTCATTTTAACATTAAAAAACATCTCGTTGTTATCTATTTATTATTGGTAACGGTATGGCTTATACAATATTATCTGGGCATTGATCGATTGATGGAAATGGGATTTGTTTATGGAGTAAATATTAAGCATTTTTCAGGGCAGCTAAGACTTCCTTCCACAGTTGGTGCTCCTGATAATTACGCTATGTACATCGCATTAATTAGTGCAGCTATAAACACTAAGCTAAGAGGTAAACTCCGTGCTCTCTTTCTCATCCTGTCTACTGTCCTTGTTATCTTGTCAACTTTAAGAACAGCCATCTTGTTCTGGTTGGTTTATATTTTGGTAACAGTAATTCTTAAATTAGTAAAGTCATCTACAAAAATGCGGAGCTTTATTACATCAATAGTATGTTTTATGGTTTCTTTCGGGATCATGCTGCTTCCGGTTTTTACAAATACTTCTTATGCATCTTCCAAATCGTTTATCGATCGACTTACGCACTGGTTTGATTTTGTACAACCTTTAAACAGTGTAGAAGGAATTATCGGTCGGGGGATGGGAATTGTCGGTGCGGCTAGTCGGAGAATATCCGACTTAAATATAAATTCTTTAGACTATCCAGTTGATAACCAGTACATTGCGTTGTTTGAGCAAATAGGTTTAATGGGAATTTGTTTCGTTTTCTTTTTTATGGTGGTTAGTGCCTATCTTTTATATAAAAAGGGCTCTGACGAAGGCCTGGCCATCTTGCTGGCCACATCGTTTTCTTGCTTAGTGACTAATACACTAGAGTTGTACCCGTTCAATGTTTTATTCTGGGCTTTAATTGGAATGTGCATAGTTAATCCATCCATTTTAAAAAGCAAAACCACGATAACCAAGTGAAAGGGGATGATGCTGTGGGGAAGATTATAGGGATAGATGCCAGAAAATTAGAAAATAACAAGGCGGGCATTGGGAATTACACTTATAATCTAATAAGGGAAATATTAGAAATAGATGAGCATAACACGTACATTTTGTATACGAATAATCCCATACCAATAGATTTTGGTAAAGAAAATTGTATTCTAAAATGCTTGCCAGTGAAAGCTAGACACCGATTAACCCAAAAAATTAAAAGCCCTTTCTGGCAAAATTTCAATCTTAGAAATAAATTGATAGATGATCGAGTCGATATTTTCTTTTCACCTAATTTTTTTAAACCATTATTTTATAGAGGTGATGCTTTTTTAACAATCCATGACTTGACTTTTATTACTGTACCAAAGGCATTCTCTATGATACAGCGCTGGTATAATCGCCTCTTCCTTTTTTTATCCCTGCAAGGCAGAGTTGAAATTTTTACAGTATCGAATCATTCTAAACAAGATATATTAAAGCATTACCGGAGAATTCAAGAAAACAATGTCCATATAACATATTGTGCCGTGGATACCAGTAAGTTTAAACCGCTTTCGGAATTGGAATTGGACAGGAATGAATTAGTAAAAAAGAAATATGGGTTACCTGATCAATACATTTTATTTGTAGGAACTATTGAACCTAGGAAAAATTTGAAATCACTACTGAAATCCATGTCTTATTTAAAACAAGAAGGTCAATCGCAACTTCCTTTATTGATTTGTGGTTCAAAAGGAGCTGGATATCAAGAACTGATTGAACAAATCGAAGTATTGGAATTAAAAGACCATGTTAAGTTTACGGGCTACATATCAGATGAGGATTTACCATATCTCTATGCAAATGCAACTTTGTTTATATATCCATCTTTATACGAGGGGTTTGGCATCCCGCCTTTGGAGGCAATGGCATCTGGCGTGCCGGTAATTACTTCAAATACTTCGTCAATTCCAGAGGTAGTAGGTGAGGCGGCTATTTGCATTGACCCCAACAATGAAAAAGAAATGTTCGAAAAAATAAGGCTCTTATTGAATGATACTCAACTACGGGACAAGCTTATTAAACAAGGATTAGAAAGGGCTACTTTTTTTAGATGGAGCAATTCAGCCCGTCGTTTTTTGAGTGTCTTAAATCAACATGGATGAGTTGGATTCTATTGTAAAGTTGAGATGACAAAAGATGGTAAAGCATGGCTTGATTTACTTTATAGCAAAGCTGTTCGCCGGAGCGGTCGGGTTTTTATCGATTGTTCTTTATACCCGGATGCTTATACCGGATGAATATGGCCGGTATGCGTTGATCCTCGTTTATGTGAACCTGATTAATTCATTGTTGTATCAATGGTTTCGGCTGGGGCTGATTCGGTATATCCCGAGATACCATAACGATAAGGGGAAATATAACAATCTTCTCAGTACTGTTATCGTTTGTTACCTCGGATGCTGCCTGTTCACTCTTGTAGCAGGAGGCGTCCTTGTGCTCGTGGGCATCCAATCCGCAGTGCAGATGGCAGTGACGCTGTTTTTCCTGTGGACGGCGGCATGGTTTGAGCTGTCGCAGGCCGTGCAGCGCTCCAATTTAAAACCGGTCCGCTTTACGTTGATGACCGGGTTGAAATCGGCGGCAAGCCTCGGCTTTGGGGTGCTCGCCTTGGCGATGGGATACGGCGAAGTGGGCCTGCTGATTGGGATTTCACTTGGGACCCTTGTGGCTAATGTAGTGTTCATACGGGAATGGAACATTCGAGCAGGATGGTCGGTAGACCGCTCCATTCTGGTAGAGCTGGTGAAGTATGGGCTTCCGCTCATCATTAGCGGTGGAATGGCCTACATCATGCAGTCGATTGACAGGGTGATGATCGGCTGGTTAGAGAATGAGTCCGCAGCAGGGATCTACTCCGTTACTTTCGATTTTGCGCTCCAGACTGTGGGCATGCTAATGCTCATTGTAAACTTAAGCGCGCTGCCGCTGGTCATACGGCGACTGGAGACAGAGGGGTACGAATCAGCGCAAGGGCAATTGATGCAAAATTACCAGCTGCTACTAGGTATTTCTCTTCCGGCGGTGCTTGGATTAACGATTTTATCAGGTAATATTACTGGCGTCATATTCGGGAAAGATTACTCGCAGGAGGCTGCTGTTATCTTACCTTTCATCTCCTTTGCTATGCTCTTTCAAGGCTTAAAAAGCTACTATACGGACAATTCCTACCAGTTAGGGAGAACAACCTACAAGCAGGCCATTCCTGTACTGATCGGCATTGTACTTAATGTCGTCCTGAATATGGTGCTCATTCCAAGGCTTGGTCTCACTGGAGCAGCGATATCCTCATTGACGGCATATTTATGTTCGTTTCTGGCAAATTGGTTTGTGGCCAGAAGCGTTTTTTATTTACCGCTCCCCCTTGCGGAAAGCGCGAAAATTATTGGATCTTCCTTCGTGATGGGACTGGTCCTTTTCCTGCTCAAGGGACAGTCTGGGCTGCTGGCTTTAATCTGCCAAATCGCCGTAGGAGCTGTCGTATATGCAGCCATGTTCGTCATCTTGAATATCATGAATGCTCGCACACTCCTGATGCGAAAGCTGTCAGTTGTAAGACAGAAACGGCTGGCCAAGTCGGATGCTTGAACGAAATAGAACTAATTTGAAATAGGGGTGAATGAGTATGAAAATCGTACTGTTATCTGGCGGCAGCGGCAAGCGCCTGTGGCCCTTGTCCAATGACGCCAGATCGAAGCAGTTTTTGAGAGTGCTGGAAACCGGATCCGGGGAGCGAATTTCCATGCTGCAGCGAGTATGGGACCAGTTAGCGGCAGAAGGTTTGGGACAGGACTCCTGCATTGCGACAAGCAAAGGGCAGGTCGACATGATCCAAAGCCAAATTGGAAGCGAGGCTGAGATCGTGATCGAACCGGAGAAAAGAGACACGTTTCCGGCGATTGCTCTTGCGGCGTCTTACCTATATTCGATGAAGGATATGCCGCTGGATGAAGTCATGATCGTTATGCCTGTGGACCCCTTCGTGGAGCAACCCTTCTTTAACCGGCTCAGGAAGCTGGAGAGAGTGGTACAAACCTCGGGTGCAGATCTGGCGTTACTTGGAGTTCTTCCAACGTACCCATCCGAAAAATACGGGTATATCGTTCCTGAGAGCATAGAAGAAGACAACACATCTGAATATATACAGGTACACAGCTTTCGGGAAAAGCCCCGCGAAGAAGAAGCCGCCGATATGATCCGCCAAGGCGCGCTTTGGAATTGCGGGGTTTTTGCTTTCCGGCTCGGATTTATCATCGACATGTTAATCGAGAGAAAGCTGCCGATTCACTACGAGGAAGCTGTTAGGCAATATGGCCGTTTCCTGAAGACGAGCTTTGATTATGAAGTGGTGGAAAAAACAGAACAGATCGTGGTCATGCCTTATGAGGGTGAATGGAAGGACTTGGGGACTTGGAATACGCTGACAGAAGAAATCGCCTCCCCATTGATCGGAAAAGGAACGCTGTCACCGGATTCCCAAAATACTCATGTTATTAATGAGTTGGACATTCCTGTCACAGCGATCGGCGTATCCAACCTTATCATTGCGGCTAGTCCAGACGGCATTCTTGTATCCGATAAAGAAGCAAGCCCAAGAATTAAGGAACTAGTGAACTCGGACGATCTCCGGCCTATGGTTGAGGAACGACGTTGGGGACAATACCGTGTACTAGACTTTCTAAAATATGAGGACGGACAGGAAGTACTGACGAAGCGAATTCGTATTCAGGCCGGCAAAAATTTGAGTTATCAATACCACCACAAGCGGAAGGAAGTATGGACTGTCATTGCCGGTTCCGGTGAAATGATACTGGACGGACAATATCGACGGATTACCACTGGCGATGTCATTGTCATACCGGCTCAGAGCAAACACAGCCTGAAGGCCGCAACCGATATGGAGATTATTGAAGTGCAAACGGGAACAGAGCTGGTGGAGGAAGATATCGTAAGGCTGGCAATGCGATGGGAGGAAATTCTTCAATTTTGTTTTATCTAACGAAGAATTCATTAAGAGTGAGGTGTCTGAAATGAAAATTACAGTCGTCGGGACGGGATATGTCGGCCTGGTATCGGGGGTATGCTATGCTGAACTCGGGCACGATGTTATTTGTGTAGACAAGGACATGGAGAAAATCCGAAAGCTGGCTGAAGGGGAAATTCCCATTTACGAGCCTGGGCTCCAGCCGCTCGTCATTCGAAATTCTGCGGAAGGCCGACTGCGTTTCCAAACCGAGTTGAAAGAGGCAGTTACCGCTTCAGATATTATCATTATTGCTGTTGGCACCCCGTCATTACCGAATGGGGAGGCCAACCTTTTTTATATTGAGCAAGTGGCTCGTGAAGTCGCAGAGGTCATTGACTATTATAAAATTATCTGTATTAAGAGCACCGTTCCCGTTGGGACTAACGAGCGCATCCGGTATTTGATCCAGAGCCAATCGTCGGTTCATTTCGACAGTGTCTCGCTTCCTGAATTTCTTCGAGAAGGAACAGCTGTTCAGGATACGCTTCATCCTGATCGAATTGTCATAGGCGCGGAGAGTGAGCAGGCAGCTGAGATTATGCGGGAACTTCACCAGGGGCTGACCGAACATATTCTCGTGACCGATATCCGCAGTGCGGAGATGATCAAGTATGCCTCCAATGCTTTTCTTGCGACGAAAATTTCCTTTATTAACGAAATCGCGAATATCTGCGAGAAGGTCGGGGCAGATATTACCAAAGTGACCGAAGGCATGGGATACGACAACCGTATTGGCTCCTCATTTTTGAAAGCGGGGATCGGATACGGAGGCTCCTGTTTCCCAAAGGACACCCAAGCTTTGATTCAGATTGCTGGGCAAATGAATTACGACTTCAAGCTGCTGAAATCGGTAGTTGAGGTCAACCGGGGGCAGCGCTTTAACGTAATCCGTAAGCTGGAACAGCTGCTTGGCGATCTCTCCGGGAAAACCATTGGCATTTGGGGGCTCGCCTTCAAACCGGAAACGGATGATGTCCGTGATGCGCCTTCTATCGAAATTATCCAATCGCTTATTGATCTAGGGGCAGTCGTCAAGGCTTACGATCCAATTGCGACCAATAACTTTAGAAGCGTGCTCGGCTACGCCAACGTGAAATATTGCGAAACAGCGAGAGAGGCGGCTCTGGAGACGGATGCCCTGTGCATTCTGACAGAATGGCAGGAATTTAGGCAGATCTCGCTTTATGAGCTTGAAACCTGGATGAAAACTCCGAACCTCATTGACGGACGGAATATTTACTCGGAAGAAGAGATCGCCAAGACACAATTTGCTTATTACTCCATTGGCCGGCCCAACCTGAACAAAGGGATTCGCGAACAGAGCCCGGTCTTTATGATGCAGGGATGAGAGGAAGAAATGTGAATGAATAACTCGCTGAATACGAGTGATTTTTCCAGGGAATTGTCGCTGATTCTCCGAATTATTGGGTCTGGATCATGGAGGGAAGAAGATTTAGAAGGGGTAGACTGGAAAGAATTGATCCGTCTTGCTTATCATCACCGGGTCTATCCGTTGTTGTACATGCGCTTAAAGGAACGGGGCTGCGAGGGTATTCCGAGCTCCGTAATGGATTCGCTGTATTCCAAATATTCCGCCAATGTGATCAGCATGCTGCGTCTTAGCTCTGAAATGGAGAAAATCAACTCTGCATTGATGGAACATCAGGTTGAAGCAATTTTCCTGAAAGGTCCAGTTCTAGCACAACAGCTGTACGGGGACTTGTCGCTTCGGACCTCTAAAGATCTTGATGTATTGGTTTCCCCCAAGCACTTGGAAAAAGCGGAAGGGATTTTGTCTGAGCTAGGCTATGTTACAGAGGACGAGAAAACTTTGGGCTCCTGGAAACGGAAAAAACACCATATCAGTTATGTACATCCGCTCTATTTTACTCAGGTAGAACTGCACTGGCGGATGAGTGCGGAACTACCCGGGGCCTCCTTCAGGACACTGTGGGATCGGCGAACAACGGTCTCCTTCTCCGGACGGCCTATTCATTACTTAAGCGACGGAGATCTGTTTATGTACTTGGTTTCGCATGGTGCAAGGCATGGCTGGTTTCGCCTTCGCTGGTTATGTGATATAGACCGGATGATTCAAAAAAAATCATTCAATATACAAAAGATAATGGAACACTACCGTCAGCGGAAGGAGCGGCATCTAGCAGGACAGGCTGCCATTTTAACGAATCGGCTGTTGTCAACGCCATTAGGCGGTGACCTAGAAGAGCTATCCCGTAATATGTCCGCAGAGGAGCTTGCAAGAGCATCGCTGTTTTTCATCAAGAATCCTGTTGACTTATCCCCTAACGGTGATAAGGACACATTGGCATACTACAAGCGCTATTTACATTCTTTAATGTCGAGAAAAGAAAAGCTGTCGTTGATCATGGATTATCTTTACCCCAGCACAAAGGATGTTTCGCTGCTGCCACTGCCTAAATTACTGCATTTTCTATATTTTCCCCTTCGTCCGTTTCTGTGGTTTTGGCGCTATGTATTCAGTAAAGAGCCCGTGAACAACGGCTGATCCCAAAACCGAAAGAAAAGAGGAGAGGCATGCAAGTGAATCGACGGTTTAAGGACAACCCCGCCATTTTGGTTACAGGCGGTGCGGGGTTCGTAGGGGGGAACTTTCTGAGGCTGATGCTTCCGAAGTATCCTTCATACCGCTTCATTAATCTCGATAAGTTGACCTATTCGGGAAATATACAAAATATCGCAGCCTTGTCAGACTATGACCACTATACCTTTATTCAAGGCGATATTTGTGACCGGGACCTGGTAGATGTCGTCATCAGGGAGCACCAGATCGATGTTATCATCAATTTTGCCGGCGAATCTCACGTGGATCGGAGCATAGCGGATCCGGTGACATTCGTAGCCACGAATATCAATGGAACGCAATCTCTGCTTGATGCCGCAGTCCGCTACGACATTGGGCTGTTTCTGCAGATCTCAACCGACGAAGTCTATGGTTCCTTGGATGACACGGGCTATTTTACGGAAAACTCTCCGATTGCTCCTAACAATCCGTATTCGGCCAGCAAGGCTGGAGCGGATATGTTGATTCATTCCTACAGCAATACGTATGGATTACCGTTCAATATCGTCCGGTTCGGCAACACATACGGCCCTGCACAGCACCCGGAGAAGCTCATTCCTATGGTCATTATGAACGCTTTGCAGGACAGGAAGATTCCGATCCACGGCGAGGGGCTCAGCATTCGCGACTGGGTCTATGTTCGCGATAACAATACGGCAATCGACCGTGTTCTGCACCTGGGGCGCAGTGGAGAGGTATACAACATCGGTTCACATCAGGAAGTGAAGACGATTGACGTCACGCATTTTATTCTGGATATGCTCGGAAAGCCCCGGAGCCTCATTGATTTCATCCCGGACAGGCCGGGGCAGGATTACCGATATGCCAACAATCCGGCAAAAATTATGAATGAGCTCGGATGGAGACCCGAATACAGGTTTGCGGAAGGGTTGAAACAAACCGTGGAATGGTACGTCCAGCACGCAGATTGGTGGCAAGAGCCGAATCGTCGTAGCTATGAATCTAACATCCCGATGGGTTCTCAACAAATTATATGAGAAAGAGGTAGGTCAATCATGAGTATGACAGAAATCGCTGCAGCCAACATCATCTCCCAATCCCCCGGCTATCTCGTCAGCGACATGGACGGGGAGAAAGTCATGCTGAGTATCGAGACCGGAAAGTATTACAACCTGGGGCAGATCGGCGGGCGGATCTGGGAGCTGATAGCTGCGCCGACCAGCCTGACGGATCTGGTGGGCCAATTGGTCGAAGAGTATGATATCGGGCCGGAAGCGTGCGAGCAGCAGGTGCATCCGTTTCTGAACAAGCTTGCGGCGGAGGGACTGATCCAGGTGAGAAGCGGGCATGAGCTGGAGTAGGCAGCTGCGCGCTTTTGTCCGTTTTCCATGGGCCCAGAAGACGATGTATGCCGAAGCCTACGTGCTCCTGGCATGGGGAAGAGTGCTGAAGGCACTCCCGTTCGCCAAAGTCGCCCCTTCCCTGGGGAGCTATATGAAGGAGACTCCGGAGGAGGAGCTTGGCCGGCAGGAACTGCTGACCATCCGTCAAGTTTCCAAAGCCGTTCATGGGATGAGCCGGTACACCTGGTGGGAGAGCCAATGCCTGGTCAAGGCGATCGCTGCCATGAAAATGCTGGAGCGCCGCGGCCTGTCGAGCACGCTGTATTTGGGAAGCGGCAGGGACGAGCAGGGGCGGCTGGCGGCTCACGCCTGGCTGCGCTGCGGGTCGTACATCGTGACGGGAAGGGAAGGGCACGAGAAGTATACGGTTGTGGGCATTTTCGGCAACGGAGCGGCAGCGGACCGAGAGGCCGGGCTCATGACGCGGCAATCCGGATAAGGAGCTACGTACAATGAAGGATTTATTCTACTATATTCGCAAAATCCAGCGGGTCGCCGGAGGCAAACTGTACCTGAACATGTCCATGACCCTTCTCATCAGCCTGTTGGATGGCATCGGCATGTATTTGATCGTCCCGCTGCTGGGCATGATCGGTCTGCTGCAAATGGATTCGGGGAGCCTGCCGTTTTTGGCCCCGCTTACCGGGCTGATCCATTCCTGGTCCCTGCAGCTCAGTCTCCCGCTGGTCCTGGCGGTCTATGTCCTCATCCTGGGTGGACAAGCGCTGCTGCAGCGAAGCCAGACCCTCCTGAACGCAGGGATTATTCAATCCTTTATCCGGACGCTGCGGACCGAGACGTATGAAGGGCTGCTGCGGGCCAAGTGGGAGTTTTACCTGCGCAAACGCCGGTCGGATTTCAACCACGTGATGTCCAACGAGCTGGGGCGGGTCAATTACGGCACGACTTTATTTTTGCAGATGGTGACGTCGCTGATCTTTACCGTGCTTCAAATTGCCCTGGCCCTGTGGCTGTCGCCGGCGTTGACAGGGATGGTGTTGGTCAGCGGGGGGCTGCTTGCTCTGTTTGCGCGGAGGTTCGTGCGCAGGTCTAAGCGGATCGGGGAGGAGACCACCGAGCTGTCCAAGCATTATTTTGCAGGAATCAGCGACCATTTCGGCGGCATTAAAGATATCAAAAGCAACCGGCTGGAAGCGTCCCACATCCATTGGTTCCGTAAGCTGACCGATCAAATGGAGCATAACTTCCTCGAGTTCGGCCGGGTGAACTCCATGTCGCAGGTCATTTACCGCCTGTCCTCCGTCGTGCTGGTCGCGGCATTTATGTACGTGGCGATCGCGGTACTGCATACTCCTCCGGAGCAGCTGATTACGGTCGTGCTCATTTTTACCCGGCTGTGGCCAAGATTTATCGGCATTCAGTCGAATATGGAGCAGCTCAGCTCGAATCTGCCGGCGTTTCATGACATGCGAAAGCTGCAGCAGGAGTACGAAGCGGAGCAGGAGCTGATCAGCCCGGAAGCGGCGGGGGCTTCGAAGCTTGCCTTGGTAGACGGAATCAGCTGCACCGATGTCAGCTACCGGTACAATCCCAAGGAGCCACTATATGCCCTGCGTGATATCAATGTGCATATTCCGGCTAACCGCATGACCGCCATCGTCGGCAAATCCGGCGCTGGGAAAAGCACGCTGGTCGACCTGCTGATGGGGCTGATCCATCCCGAAGAGGGAGAAGTGCGGGCGGACGGCGTTTCGCTCCAGCGCGAACGCCAGCTGCTGGCGCTGCGCGGCTCGATCGGATACGTGGCGCAGGATCCGTTCCTGTTCAACGAAAGCATCCGCTACAATTTGCAGCTGGTGGACCCCAATGCGCAGGATGACGATCTATGGCAGGCGCTGGAGTTCTCGGCTTCGGCCGAGTTCGTCCGCAAGCTGCCGCAAGGATTGGACACGGTCATCGGGGACCGGGGCGTTCGCTTGTCGGGCGGAGAGCGCCAGCGGCTGGTGCTGGCCCGCGCGATTTTGAAGCGGCCGAGCATCCTTGTATTGGATGAAGCGACCAGCGCGCTCGACAGCGAAAATGAGCTTCTGATCCAGCAGGCGCTGGAACGCCTCAAAGGAAGCATGACGATGATCGTGATCGCCCACCGGCTGTCCACCATCCGGAACGCGGACCATGTGATCGTGATGGAGCAAGGCAAGGTGATTCAGCAGGGCGGTTATTTGCAGCTGTCGCAGGAGAGCAAAGGTTCCTTCAGTAAACTGCTGAGCTACCAGAGCGGAGCTCAAATGCAGGTATGATTCGGATGAAAAGCAGCCCCCGGGAGGCGTTCGCGCTTCTGCGGGGGCTGCTGTTTTATTTCATGCGAGATGGTTTCGAACGGAACCGCATGCATACTCCTTTTTCTCATGATCCGTATATGGGTACGATATTATCGATATTATCCTTGTTTATGCTCGCTGCTTAACAGGTCATACAACAGATTCGATAAAGGTGCGGGGGCCCCGGCCTGCTGTGATGCTTGTTTAAAAATGCCCACATCCTTTAACGGAATATGGCTTTGAGTAAAGAGATGATCCATGTTCTCGGCAGCCATCTGGCCGTAACGCTTATAAATCGGGGCGTTAAACAGCGTTTGGGTCAGCATATCCATCACGGGCTTGGGATCGCCACCGCTCTTTTCGACCATGGAGAGAGCTTCCCGAATGGTGTACACGGCGGAAGTAATCATGAAGTTTCCAACCAGTTTCACCTGATTCGCTGCCCCGGCTTTTTCACCAAAATCGAAAATATTCAGCCCTCCCATAGCCTCCAACACCGGCCGGACGCGGTCTTTAGCCTGCTGAGGCCCAGCCATGGGGATGGAGAGCTGACGTGCTGCTGCAGCCTCCGGAACTCCAAAGATAGGGGCTTCGACCAGGGTGCTGCCATGCTCTGCGTGAACAGCTGCAAGCTTTTTGGATATATCCGGTGATATCGTGCTCATCGAGATATGAATCCCCCCTTTGCCAAGCTTTTCTAAAAAGCTATCGCTCATGACGATGCTCTCCACGGACGCATCATCCCACAAAATGGTGACGACGATTCCGCCAGCGGTAACGGCCTCGTCGGGTCTGGATGCCAGCCGGGCGCCTTGGGCAATCAAAGGTTCGGCTTTGC
This sequence comes from Paenibacillus sp. VMFN-D1, assembly GCF_003386155.1. Taxonomy (NCBI): domain Bacteria; kingdom Bacillati; phylum Bacillota; class Bacilli; order Caryophanales; family Paenibacillaceae; genus Paenibacillus; species Paenibacillus sp. VMFN-D1. The sequence continues at coordinate 779,847 of NZ_QRDU01000002.1, forward strand.
TGGCCGTCCTGTTATGCACCACCAAAGGATACCCTGCATCGAGGAGATTGTTAGCCAGCGGCAGACCTAAGCTGCCAAGTCCGATAAATCCGATCGTCTCGTTCATCATGTTTATCCTCCTGGAAATGTGAATGTTCTAAACATTACGTTAACGTCATGTTTGTGGCAAAAAAAATTTAATGCTGCTCTGCGTCCTTGAGCCATTGCTCAAAGCGGTCGATATGGGTCAGCAAATCGGTCCGGAATTGTTGTAACCCCTCGATCTTCTGATCTGTCTCTGCGAGGTGCTGCTTCAAGATGCCGAGCACTTTCTGTTTAGGTTGTACACCACTGGGGTCCATGAAATAGAGGTCGATCACGTCCCGTATTTCCTCCAAGCTGAGCCCAAGCTTCTTTAATTGGTCGATTTTGCGCAGCCGGGCAACGGTCTCATCTGTATAGTAATGCTGCCCATTGCCTTCACGCTCGCCTGGAGGGATCAGCCCCATTTTTTCGTAATATCGAACCGTTCGCTGAGTAACCCCCGCTCGTTCCGATAAATCCCCTATGCGCATGCGATCCTTCATATCTTGCCCTCCAAACATGACGTTAACGTCGTGTTTATAAAATATCATCTTAATCCGGCTTTGTAAAGCGCGTACGCATATTGTGCCGGCTGCATCCCGTGCGGTGTTGAGTAAAATGATCGCAAAACAAACGCAAAATAGGTCACAGGTTGCCTTTAACCGGCCCATGAGACACCAAAGCTTATTCGTTCAGCTTTTATAAAAAGAAACAGGTTCTGCTTTGGACAACACAGCCCCTGCATTATACAATGAAGAAAACATCTTTCGAAATAACCTGACAGAAGACAGACCACGTTTGGCGGGTTCGTTTTCTTGGGAAGTCAGAATACAGGTGTCCATTTTGATGCTTACTGATTTCGTTAGGAGAAAAGATACAGGCGAGGGGAGAGTACAGGATGAATTCCATGCAAACGGATCCGTTTATACGAAATAATCGGGAGGCCGAGATCGCGTCCAGGTCCGAGCGGCTTGCGGCGGTATTTGCGGAGAGGGCGGCGGAACATGACCGGGAAGGATCGTTCCCGTTTGAAAATTTTGCTGACCTGAAAGAGTCGGGTTATTTAAAGCTGACGGTGCCGGCGGAGTTTGGCGGTGAGGAAGCGTCGCTGTACGAAATGATCCTTGCCCAGGAACGGCTGGGAAAAGGGGACGGATCGACGACGCTCGCAGTCGGCTGGCATGTGAGTCAGGTGCTGCAGATGCGGATCGGCCAGTCGTGGCCGCGCGAGCTGTATGCCGACTTCTGCAGGCAAATCGTCCGTGACGGGGCGATGATCAACCAGTTTGCCAGCGAACCGTCGACCGGCAGTCCGAGCCGGGGCGGCCGTCCGGGAACGAAAGCGGAGCGTACGGAAGGGGGCTGGCTGCTGACCGGCCGCAAAACGTTCAGCTCGCTCATCCCGGTGCTGGATCAGTTTACGGTCACTGCATTTGTGGAGGAAGAAGACAAGACCGGAACGTTTTTGGTGCGGAAGGGTCCGGGCGTCAGCATTGACGAAACGTGGAATACGATGGGCATGCGGGCGACCGGCAGCCACGACCTGGTGATGGAAGAAGTGTTCGTGCCGGACGGGGAAAGGATCGATAGTGAGGATCCTTTAGGAGGACAGCCGGCAGGTAAGATGTCCGATCACGGAGGGGCGCTGCTGCATATCCCGGCATGTTATATCGGCATCGCCTGGGCTGCCCGGGATTTTGCGGTGCGTTACGCCGCCAATTACCGGCCAAACAGTCTGCAGGGGCCCATTGCCGACCTGCCGCATATTCAGCAGAAAATCGGGGAGATGGAGTCCGAGCTGATCACCGCCCGCACGCTCATGTACAGTGTGGCGGACCGCTGGGACCGCCACCCGGAGCTGCGGCCGGGCATGAGGCCCGATCTCGGGCTCGTGAAGACGACGGCGACCCATGCGGCCCTGCGCATCGTCGATCTGGCGATGCGGATTGTGGGCGGGGCCAGCCTGTCGCGCCAGCTTCCGCTGGAGCGGATGTACCGCGACGTGCGGGCGGGGCTGCACAACCCGCCGATGGACGATACGGTTACATCGATGCTCGCCCGCCGGGCGATCGCGGGCGTATCCGGGGCCGGAGAAGCGAACGGAGAAGGGAACTCGGGAACCAACCGGTAGGATCGGCCCGTAGGCTCATGCTCGTAGGATCGCAGGACTTCGAAACAGCATAAGAGGCAGTCGGAATGATTCCGGCTGCCTTTTTCTTTTTGCGAGATTGAACTTCTACCCTCTAATGAACGGCAATGGGTGCTCTCCTCGATATGAGGGGGCACCGGGTGATACGGAGCCGTTTCCGCAATATATTTCTATGTCTCAAGCAAGATCTCTCCGGTACGGGACAGATCATACCCTGCGATGCTCTGCAGCTCGCGGCGGAACTCCTCCGAACGCAAAATGCCCATTAGCGACTCGATCCAAGACATATTTTCCGCCGATTTGAGCACGACCAGGTCGTAGCGTTCCTCGATCAGCGGGATAAAATCCACGCCGCCTACGATCGCTGCCGCTTTTTCGATGCCAACCCCGACATCGGCCTCCCCGGCTGCGACGGTGCCGGCGACCGCAATATGGTTGGTCTGCTCCTCGCCGTAGCCCTGCAGCTGATCCCGCCGGATCCCGTGCAGTCGCAGCTGTTCATCCAGCAGAACGCGGGCACCCGACCCTTTTTCGCGGTTGACGAGCCTAAGCCCCGTGCGGGACAGATCGGCCCAGTCTTTCAGCCCAAGGGGATTCCCTTTTTGGACATACAGGCCTGCTTTTCTCGAGAGCAGGTTGACGACCAAATACGGAAAGCCGACCAAAATCCGCTTAATGTACGGCAAATTATATTCGCCGGTATCGCCGTCGAGCAGATGGGTGCTCACGATGTCGGACTCACCGCGGTACATGGCAATCAGACTGTCCAGACTCCCGACATATGCGCGGAGCGGACGGATGCCGGGCGTTTGCTTTTCCATATGCTTAACGAGAATGTCAAGGCTGATATCCTGCCCCGTAATGACTACCGAACGGGTTCCGCCGGCTCCGACAGCTGCAGGTTGAAAGGAAACCGGCTCCGCCGGAGCCGGGCGGTGTTCGGCCGCCTGCAGTCCTTTGGCCCTTTGCTTGTAGGCTTCCAAATCCGCGGCATCGACCCGCATTTGCTTGCCCACCCGATACGAAGGCAGCTCGCCTTTTTTGATCAGGTCGTAGACGGTGAGCTTGGATATTTTCAGGAGCTTGGCAATCTCCTCGGTCGTATACGAAATGTCGCTGGACATGAGCTTCCTCCTTGTACGCTGTATGTTTCGTTGAATGTTTCGTTATATGTTATCTTTCCTTGTTATGGCTTAGGTCTGAACCCTGTGAACATAGTGTCTTCTATTGTATCACACCCGGATGTGAAAATTGTGCAAACCGTATTTACAACCTCGCGGCTCACTGGATATAATCAATTATATCTAATTATAACTAAATATAACGATTATGGATAGGAGATTACGGATGATCAAAAGGGGTATGAAACCAGGTGTTTGGCTGATCCTCGCTGCCTTCGTTCTGATGTTGGCAGGCTGCGGATCGAATTCCGGTTCGGCTGCAGACCCGAAATCGGCCGACTCAGGAGCCGCTGCGGAAACTTCAAATAGAGAGACTGCGCAGCAGGTAGAACTGACGATCTCTGCTGCGGCCAGCATGACGGATGCGCTTCAGGAGATTCAACAAGCGTACGAGGCGGAGCATGCGAACGTCAAACTGAACTTTAACTTTGGCGCTTCGGGGGCACTGCAGCAGCAGATCGAGCAGGGCGCACCGGCGGATCTGTTCCTCTCGGCTGCCGTGAAGAACATGAAGGCGCTGGAGGACAAGCAGCTCATTGACTCTTCGCATGAGAAAGACCTTCTCGCCAATGAGCTTGTGGCCGTGGTGAACGCCAAAGAACCGGCCCAAGTCTCGGGCATGGAGGACCTGAAAGGAACCGGCTTGAAAAAAATCGCCATCGGCATTCCGGAAAGCGTTCCGGCAGGGAACTACGCCAAGGAAGCACTGACGAACGCCAAGCTGTGGGACACGCTCCAGCCGAAGCTGGTGCAGGCCAAGGATGTGCGGCAGGTGCTGCAGTACGTGGAAACTGGCAATGCGGATGCGGGTTTTGTGTATAAAACGGATGCATTGACTTCGGATCAGGTCAAAGTGGCGTTTACTGTCGACCCGTCCGCCTATACGCCGATCGTTTACCCGGTCGGGGTTGTCAAGGCGACGAAGCACAGCCAGGAGGCGGTGGATTTGTACGAGTACCTTCAGACGGATTCGGCCTTGGACATTTTTAAAAAATACGGATTTTCCGTGCCGCAGCAGGGTTAACAGATGATGGACTGGCAGGCGTTTTGGGATCCGGTCAGATTGTCCTTACAGGTTGCTCTGCTTTCGAGTCTGATCGTGATCATCTTGGGTACGGGAGCGGCCTGGTGGATGGCAAGGCATCATTTCCCGGGAAAAATCGTTCTGGAGACGTTGTTCATGCTGCCGCTGGTCCTGCCGCCGACCGTGGTGGGATTTCTGCTGCTGATGCTGCTTGGCCGCCGCAGTTGGGTGGGGCAGCTGATCGAATGGCTGTGGGATGCGCCGATTATTTTTTCCTGGTGGGCCGCTGTTGTGGCGACCATCGTCGTGGCATTCCCGCTCGTGTATCAGACGATGAAGAACGGCTTCGCCGCCGTAGATCCGGATCTGGAAAAGGCAGCCCGCTCCGACGGGGCAGGCGAGTGGAGGGTGTTTCGCTCCATTACGCTGCCGCTCACTTATTCCTCGCTGCTGACCGCGCTCGTGCTCGGGTTTGCCCGGGCGCTCGGCGAGTTCGGCGCTACGCTTATGGTTGCCGGGAACATTCCCGGCAAGACGCAGACGGTGCCGACGGCTATTTACGTGGCGGTCGACGCTGGCAACATGCCGATGGCCTGGGCGTGGACGCTGGCGATCATCGCGATGTCTTTTGTCATGCTGCTGCTGACCGGAAGGAGAGCACCGGGAGCAGAGCGGCCGCGAGCCGGTACAGAGGTATCGAGGGAAAGCCGGGGATAACGGGAGAGTATTGGTATTGGGGCCGTTTGTTGATCATGCAATGATAAGAATATACAGCCCCAGGCAAAACAGTATAGCTGATATCAAATAGAGGACTGTTTTTCTCAGCCACCATGGAAAATGCTTATAGATCAATCCTGCAATAAAGCTGCAGATCACTGCTGCGATATTTCCTGATATCGTATCGGCAAGGGGCCATACATTCATCACATCCGTAACGCTGCCCTTAGATTTTCCACGTTTAATGGCAAGGCCAGATCTAATTGCCATAAACGATACAATCCAAATAAGGACAACGAGTATAAGCTTCCACCACTTCATGTGCAATTCCTTTCTATGTAGCAGGATATTATAGCAGTATATAAAAACGGGCGGATTACGCTGTGACTAATGTTTGTACGGTATCTCGCCTAAAGTCCGTAGGATATTGTATAGCATAAGGTCGCTTTACGCCTATAGAAATAATCTGGAATAAGTGATTTGATTTTGGCCCATAAAGCGGCTTTAGGGCGAAGATAGGTGTACTTGTGCGCTTATTCAGCTTGATCGATTTTGTCATACAAAAAAGGGCTGTCCCCACGCCAAATGGCGGGGACAGCCCTTTGTGATATATACGGTAAGGCCATTTATAAAAGGTCATACCTTACGGCAATGCCAAACCTAACGGTTAAATATTATACCTGGCCAGTAACTTACACCTGCTCAATAATGAGCGGCACGACTTTGCCGGCGTTGACGTCGATCAGTCCGTGATCGGTGATTTTGAGGTACGGGCTCACCGGCAGCGAGTGCGTCGCGATCGACATGATCGGGTTGTAGTGCTTGTACCCGAGCTCTTCCATCGCCTCGCGCACCTGCTGGACGGACTCGGCGGCCAGATCGAGCGGGTCTTCGGTCAGGATGCCGCCGACCGGCAAGTGCATGTTTGCTTTGATCTCGCCATCCAGGGCAACGCAGAAGCCGCCCTGCTGGCGGATGACCGTGTTGGCGGCGAGTACCATGTCCTCGACGTTGTGGCCGATCACCAGCAGGTTGTGGTTGTCGTGGGAGTAGGTCGTCGCCACAGCGCCGCGCTGGATCGTATCGCCCGCGATGAAGCCGAAAGCTTTTTGGCGTCCTTTGCCGTACCGTTCGAATGTGGCGATCATGCCGCAGCGGCTGTCCTCCCACAGCAGCCGGCCATTCGCGGCCGGAACGTCCACCTGGCTCTCCTTGGTGAAGGTCGAGCCATCCTGGATCGTCATCACCCGGCACCGGTAAATGCCGTCCTCTACGCCGGCCGCCGCTTCGAAATCGGCGGCGCTCAGCTCGTCCAGCTGGACGCTGTGGTAGAAGTGCTCCGGGAACCGGTAGCCGCTCGACTGCGGCTCAAAGGCCTTGGCGGCGGAGTACACCTCAGCGCCGTTTTTGTACACCGATTCCAGCTTCAGCTCGGACAAATCCGAGATCAGCTGGAAGTCGGCGATTTTGCCCGGTGCGATGGAGCCCCGATCGTACATCCGCATGCGGCGGGACGGGGAGAAGGTCGCGGCGTAGATCGCCCGCTCCGGAGACATCCCCATGCCGATGGCCTTGCGGACGATCTGGTTCAGGTGGCCGCGGGAGCGGAACGAGTCCGCCATGACGTCATCGGTCACGAAGCAGAAATGCTCGGAAACGTCGTGGCGGATCAGGTAGTCCATCACTTCCGGCGTCATCGACTTCTCCTGGATTTCAATGAACATGCCGGCCGCAATCCGCTCCTCCAGACCCTGCAGCGTCTGATGCGTATGGTCCGAGTTGACACCGGCGTAAATGACGCGCTGCAGGTCCAGATCCAGCAGCTTCGGCACGTGGCCTTCGATGACGAGCTCAGGATAATGCGAGCGGATATGCTCCAGGATACGGTTCGTTTTGCAGTCCGGGTCGGTAATGATGTCGACGTAGTTCATGATCTCGCCGAGGCAGATGACATCGCCCGTGGACAGGAGGGCATCCATGTCCTCGATTTCGATCGATCCGCCCGTCGTTTCCATCGAGGTGGACGGGACCGAGCTCGGAATGGCGTAGAACATGTCCACCGGACAGTTCCGGCTCGCCTTGATCATCTCGAGAACGCCGTCAAGGCCGAACACGTTGGCCATCTCATGCGGCTCGGGTACGATCGTAGTGACGCCGTTTCGCAGGAGACCCGCCGAGAAGGATTCAGGCGTCACCATCGTGCTTTCGATATGCAGATGGATATCGATGAAGCCGGGGACCATATAGAGTCCCTCCGCGTTAATGACCTGCTTGGCCTGGAACGTATCTTCGCCCCTCAGGCCGATATAGAAAAACTTACCGTCCTTGACGGCGACGTTGTTGGTAGACCACTGCTTAAAGTAACTGTTGTACACCTTGGCTTGAAGAAATAGCAAATCTGCTTGCATATGTTGTTCCCCCTATGGTTATTCGACAAGAACGAGCTTATCCGATGGAAACAACAGACGGATTTCCTGCCCGTTCGCATAGGGCTGCTGCATTTCCTGGTTGACCGTAAATTCGCCCAGCGGCGTATCGACGACGTATTGGTAGCTGCGTCCAAGATACGTGCTGACTTTGACCTTGCCGGTCAGTACATTGTCGCCGGGATTGATCTCCTGCAGCGTACCGGCAATGAGGTCGTCGGGGCGGATGGCGCCCTTCATGGTGACAGGCATGCCATCGGCCTTGGCGGCATGGAAGTGGTAGTCTCCCTTGCGTAGGGTGAAGAAGGAGCCTTCGCTGTCCCGCTCGTCAAAATGGATGAAGTTGTTGAAGCCGATGAAGCGGGCGACGAATTCGGATTTCGGATACTGGAAAATGACCGACGGCTGATCCAGCTGCTCGATGATCCCTTTGTTCATGACGGCGACCCGGTCCGAAATGGAGAAGCACTCCTCCTGATCGTGGGATACGTACACGGTCGTGATGCCGAGCTCCTGCTGGATGCGGCGGATTTCCACGCGCATGTTTACCCTGAGGTTGGCGTCCAGATTGGAGAGCGGCTCATCGAACAGGAGCAAATCCGGCTCAATGACGAGGGCCCGTGCGATGGCGACGCGCTGCTTCTGGCCGCCGGAGAGCGCCTGCGGGAATCTTTTTTCAAATCCGCCGAGGTTGACGATCTCCAGCATGTTCATGACCCGCTTCTTGATTTCGTCTTCCTTGACCTTGCGCTGGCGCAGTCCGAAGGCGACGTTGTCAAACACAGACAGGTGCGGGAACAAGGCGTAGCTCTGGAAAACGAAGCCGAAATTCCGCTTGTTGATCGGCACGCGCGTATAGTCCTTGCCGCTGAATTTGAAGGCTCCGTCCGTCGCTTCGAGGAAGCCGGCGATGAGCCGAAGGGTGGTCGTTTTGCCGCAGCCGCTGGGACCCAGCAGGGAGATCAGGTGGCCTTTCTCAATGGAAAGGTTGAAGTCTTTCAGAATATACTGCTGGTCATAGGCGACCGATACGTTTTCAAGTTGTAGTAGTGCCATCGTCTCACGCCTTTCGTTATTGTTTGGTGAAATAGGTTAGTCCGAGCAGCCTTTCGATGACGAACATGAACACGGCCGTGATCAGCATGAGCAGGACCGAGATAGCTGCGATGGTCGGGTCAAAATAGTTTTCGACGTAGGTCAGCATTTGAATCGGCAGCGTGCTGACGCCCGGACCGGTCATAAACAGCGAGATATCCACGTTGTTGAACGATTCGAGGAACGCGAGCAGCACCGAAGCGATGATGCCGGACTTAATGTTCGGCAGGACGACTTTGAAAAAGGTCGCAAGCCGGCTGGATCCAAGGCTGAGCGCCGCTTCCTCGACCGCGAAATCGAAGTTGGCGAGGCTGGAGCCGATGACCCGGATAATAAACGGCAGCATAATGATCGTATGGCCGATCAGGAGCGACGTATAAATCGGGAAGTGGAATGTGATAACGACGTACTTGAGCAGCGTAAAGCCCAGCACGATCCCCGGAATGAGCAGGGGGGACAGGAACACCGCATTCAGCGTGTCTTTGCCCCGGAACGTCACCCGGTTCAAGGCGTAAGCGGCCGGAACGCCGAGCAGAATCGCGATCACGTTGCCGAGCAGCGAGACGATGATCGACGTTTTGAAGGTCGACATGAACATCTCCACGTCAAAAATATTCTGGTACCATTTCAGCGAAAAACCAGTCGGCGGAAATTTCAGCACCGTTCCCGGCTCGAAGGACGTCACCGCGATGATCAGGAGCGGCCCGAGCAGGAACAAGTAAACGATAAAGGAAAAGAGGGCGAGCCCCGGATTTTTGGTCTTCATAGTTCTACCCCTTCGGATTGAATTTGGCCGCTGCTTTATTCATCAGCCCGATGACGATGAACGTAATGATCATCATGATGGTGGCAATGGCCGAAGCCGCCTGCCAGTCATTCAGCGTAATGGCGTTCTGGTACAGGAAGGTCGCGACGACGCGCTTTTTCCCGCCCAGCAGGGCAGGCGTGGTGTAAGCGGTCAGGCTGCCCACAAACACGAGAATGCTGCCGACGATCAATCCCGGTATACTGAGCGGGATGACGATTTTACGGAAAGCCGTCAGCTTGGACGCACCCAAGCTCTGCGCCGCCCGGACCAAATCGTGGTCGATGGACTCCAGCACCCCGACCAGCGTAATCAGAATCAGGGGAAGGAACAGATGGACCAGACCGATAATCATCGCCGTCGGCGTATAAAGAATGCTGAGCGGATCGTGAATGATGCCGAGCTTGATCAGCACATTGTTGACCAGACCGTTTTTGCCGAGAATGATCATCCAGCTGAAGGAGCGGACGACCGAGCTCGTGAGCAGAGGGAAAATCGCCAGTGCCAACAAAATGCCCTTTTTGCGCGGAGGCATCATGGACAAATAGTAGGCGACCGGGAATCCGATCAGGATGCACAGCAGGGTGGTCGCGACGCTGACGAGCAGCGTCGTTCCCAATATATCAAGGAAGTACGAGTCCTTGAAAAATTGCAAGTAGATGCCGAACGTGAAGCTCCCGTCCTTGAACAGCGTCGAGCCGACCGTGAGGATCAGCGGAACGATCATGAACAAGGTCAGAAACAGCAGCCCGGGTGCGAGCAGCAGGTACAAGTATCGCTTTTTCATGAATGTAATCTCCTGTTATTGGTAGGATCCACCGCGCAGCACGGCGATAAAGCGGTTCAAAAAGGCGTCTGAATCGGCATCAAGGCATACGTCCAGGTTCGGCTGGCGCTGCAAACGGTTTTGGAAATCGCACACCGTCTGCCCGTCGCACAGCTCGCTCCGGGTCTCCACATCGACGTATAGACGCTCCGTCCGAACCAGCTCGGGCCAAATAGCGGCGCCGACCGCCAAAGGGTCATGCATGGCGCAGGCCCGGACCCCGTTGCGCTCATAGTAGCGCTCCATGTAATCGGATGTGCTCTTGCGCACGTAACCAGCGATCTCCGAGGAGCCGAGCGCATCGATGTGCGCGCTGGTCAGCAGCGCTTTGCGCGTCACGTCGAGTCCGACCAGCGTCAGGGACGGGAATCCGGCCTGAAAGACCAGGCGCGCCGCTTCCGGATCGACATGGATGTTGTATTCCGCTGTCGGCGTAATGTTGCCGTGCGTACGGACCGCACCGCCCATGACGACCAGCTCCTTGATATCGTGGACCAGGCCCGGATGCTTGGCGAGGGCCAGAGCCACATTCGTCAGCGGCCCGGTAGCGATCAGCGTGATTTCTCCGGGATAGCGCTTGGCCTGCTCCACGATGAAATCGGGCCCGAACGTATTCGGGTCGGTCCGGTCGGCAGGCTGCATGTCCAAGAGGGCGCCGCCCAATCCGTCCTCGCCGTGCACGCGGTGCTCAAACAGACGGTCCCGCAGGAGCGGCCAGGATGCCCCGGGATAGACCGAGATGGACGCCGGCGCCTTGATGAAGTCCAATATTTTGCAAGTGTTCAGGGTTGCAGTCGTAAGTGACACGTTGCCGTTGACTGTCGAAATCCCGAGCACGTTCAGCTCGCCGCTGCGGACAGCCAGCATAATTCCGAGCGCGTCGTCAATGCCGGTATCGACATCCAGGATGGCTTTCTTCACATGGATTCCCCTTTCAAAATGAAGGATGGGCCGCCTTGTATCCAGGCAGTGGTGAATAAAAAGCAGGGGCGGGCAGCCCCTGCTGAATCATAACCCCGTAAGGCTGCTTATATTTACAAATAAGGCTTGGCGTTACTTCGTCACTTCACGGTTGAAACGGTCCGTCCAGCTCTTCAGGTTTTTGTTGACGAACGCCATGTCCAGCTTTTGCAGCTTCTCAACGACGCTGGAGCCGTACGTTACGGCAGCGGCTTCCTCTGCGCTGAGGCTGACATTGCGGTTGGCAGGAGAGTCGACCTTGGCTTTAGCCGCTTTTTCCTGAACTTCCTGGCTAAGCTGCCAGTTGATGAAGTCTTCGGCCAGTTCTTTGTTTTTGCTTCCTTTGACGACGTTCAGCGTATTGACGATGGCGTACGCGCCTTCCGACGGCGTTACGAATTCAACGTTCGGGTCGGCCTTCTTCAGGTCGCCGAGATACATTTGCATGATCGGTCCTGCAGCGGCTTCGCCTTGCGTGAACATGTTGATGAACTCGGACGTCTGGCTGTAGTATTTCACGACGCTCGGATTGAGCTCGGCCAGTTTGCCAAATGCCTTGTCTTCATTGAATTCCGTGCTTCCAGCTACCTTGGAAGCGGCGTCGACCATCATCGGACCGCTGGTGGACGTAATGCTCGGCATCGTCACTTTGCCTTTCAGCTCTGGCTTCCACAAGTCAGCCCAGGAGGATATCGTCGTTCCGGCTGCCTTCTGGTCATAAGCGATACCCAATTGGCCAATCGTGTAGGCCGGACCGTAATCTTCGCCGTTTGGCGCTTTGGCGATATCATAGAGCGAGTCAAGATTGCTCAGCCGGCTGCGGTCGATCTTTTCGAAGGCTCCCGCTTCAATGCCCTGCTGTGCGTAGTAATCCGACAGATAGACGACATCGACGTCGGAGCTGCCCTGCAAAATTTTGCTCAGGCGGTCGGCGTTGTTGCCGGTTTCCAGGACGATTTTCACATTGTGCTCTTTTTCGAATGGGGCATACACTTCTTTATTGTAGAAATCCTCGGCAAATCCCCAGGTTGATACGACCAGCTTCTTCTGACTGCCGGAAGATCCGCCGGAGCTGCTGTCTTCGCTGCCTCCGTTTCCGCATCCCGCAAGTACCAGCGCTGCCAGCGTACAAGTCATGAGTCCTTTAATCCATGGTTTCTTCACAATCGATTCACTCCTGTAATGGTTTATTTTTTATTTGTTTTTCTGCTGCAGGCCGTATGCCGGGCTTCCGCCGCCGGGAAATTTTTTTCTCTGCTGTATATGATTGTTTTTCCCTGCAGGACGGTTGTTGTATCCCCCTTTTGAATAGACATTTTGGCATGTCACAAGAAAAATCAAACAAATTCTATAACTAAATCTATAAACTAAAAAAGAAAAGCACTCTAGGTAGAAGAAAATCTCTAACTAGAGCGCTTTTCAATGTAAACAAAGAATAGCGGCATCCGTTCTTGTTACGGTTCGGCCAGTCCTTAAGATAAATCAAAAGAAAAGGGCCGTGTCATTCCGGTTGTGACATTATGATGTTCGTGACTGCCCACTGCGTGGCGGGATCATAATCCCGAAGGAGAACCTCGATGTTTAGTCCCAGTTCCTCTTCCAGCCGAGATTTCAGCTTCTTCTTGTAAATCATCGACATGTAAAAATCGACCTCGTATTTCAAAGCCGGAACCTCGCCCTCGAGTACAGTGGAGCGGGGAGACCGACGGTGTCTGGCATACAAGGTAATTGCATCGGACTGAATGCTTGTCTTCAATAAAGAAGTACCAAAGCCGAACAGCTCCTTGGAAACTTCATTATATACCTGACTCAGCTTCTGCTTGAATTCGTTGGAATCTAAATGAACCATTGGTCACCTACAAACGGTTGATTATTTTGGTGATGAGGAGTTCAGATAGGTCTATATTACATAAAAAAAGAGATTTTTGCAATACCATCGTTCGGGTTTTGTCGATTTTTGCTGATAAATTAATGTCATAAATGATTTGAATTGAATCCATTCACGAACTTTTCAACCCATGTCAGGTTTGATTGACTGCTTAGAAACGAAAAATACGGTTAAAAAAGGATCAATTATAATACGGCCAGCCGCTGGAATCCCAATACAGATCGCTGATCAGCAGCTTGGGAGCGCCGTTCTCGGCTGCACTGTAAGCGTGGCGTGCGATGATGCTGATGCCTTCGATGTCCTGTCCGACAGGACCGGCCCAAGCGCTGTTTCCGCTGTCGATGACCGACGCGCCGCCGTTTTTCATGTCGGTTCCGTTTTTGTCAACGTAAGGCCCGAGAATGCTCTTCGAGCGATGAAATCGGGCTGTATGCCGCACTTGCTCAGCAAATTTTGAATCGATGGAAAAGAATGTTATTCTACCTGTACGCCAAAATTTCCATGTTTTGAAGGAGGTCATCCGATGAAAGTCATCAACAGCTCCGTGTCCGCCATTCTTCTCTGTGCTGCCGTTTCCGGCTGCTCCGCTGCGTCGGATGAACAACGAGGGCAAGGAGGCTCTGCTCATAACGGTGCAGTAACAGAAGGCTCGGCTGCTGACGTTCAAGCCCTGTTCACGAGCGAAGGCGAACGTCCGGAGAAAGCGATCATACAGCTCATCAAGGAGGCCAAATCCTCGCTGGATATTGCCGTATACAGCATCAGCTACGAGCCGGTTGTGACGGCCATCATCGAGGCGGCGGACCGCGGGGTTCAGGTACGGCTGATTACGGACCGGGCCCATGCGGAAGAGAAAGGGAAACAGAAGAAAGCGCTGAAGCGGATCCGGGAAGCCGGCGTTCCGGTCAAGGTGAATGCGCATGAAGGGAAGATGCATCTGAAAATGCTGATTGCGGATCAAAGCCGGGTGGAGGCTGGATCGATGAATTATTTGGAGTCCTCTGCCCAGGAAAATGACGACGTCGTGCTGATTATCAAGGATGCGGCCGTTGCCGCCAAGTTTGAGCAGGCGTTCTGCCATTTGTGGGACGATGCCGACCGTTTCACGGACTGGAGCGGGTGATATGTCAGAGGTCAGAACATTTTTCGAATTGTAACTTACTTTTTTACAGTTAGTATGATATGATAACTTCATAGCCAGTTGGAAATTTATACATACGGAGGCGAAAAGCATGACGTCCTTTACAGACCTTGTCAAAGCAAGAAGATCCGCCAATAAATTCGACCCGAGCGTAACCATCAGCCCGCAGGAGCTGGACGACATGTTCAACCTCGTCAAATTTGCACCCTCGGCCTTCAACCTGCAGCACGCTCACTACGTTCCCGTCATCGATCCAACGAAGAAGGAACAGGTGCATGAAGCAGCATTCAAGCAGTACAAAGTGTTAACGAGCTCGGCCGTCATCGCCGTATTGGGCGATCTTGAAGCCTACCATAATGTGGGACCGATCAACGAAGGGCTGCTCAGCCTTGGCGTTATCGACCAGCGCGAATTTGAGGAAACGGTCAGCAGCGTAACAGACATGTATGAAAGCAGGGGCGACACGTTCAAGCGGGATGAGGCCATCCGGAACGCCAGCTTGTCCGCGATGTTGTTTATGCTGATCGCCAAGGACCGGGGCTGGGACACCTGCCCGATGATCGGATTTGATCCGGAAGCGCTGCGGAAGGTGCTGAACATTCCGGACCGGTATGTGCCGGCCATGCTGATTACGATCGGCAAGGAGGATACGGGCAGACAGAGACCGCGCGGCTACCGGAAGCCGGTGGCGGAGTTTGTGACATACGACGGGTTTAACTGATTAAAAAAGAAGCGGCGGCCATTCCAACGTTTTTTACGGTAATTCCATGCAATTATCCATAAAGTAGTGTCAAGCCAAAGCCCTCTCCGGTATGCGGGAGGGCTTTTTTGTTTGCAATCCTTTGCTTATACGCTGTCATTCCCTGGATGCAGGCGGGGAGATCATATCAATAAAATGCCGCGCCGCCTGGGAAAGGTGGTGTTCCTTCAGCCAGATCAAAGCATACGGCGATGACAAGTCCGGGTCCGCGATTCTCGCAACCTGAACATCATGGCTGGCATGAAGCTTTACGATCGTCTCAGGGACGACCGCCGCCCCAAAGCCGCTCGACACCAAAGATAGCAGGAGGGGAATGTCCGAGCATTCGGCGATGATCCTGGGCTCAAAACGGTGCTTCGCGCAGGCCATCAGGACAGTGTAGTGGACGCCGAGTCCTTCCGTGCTCGGAAGGATTAGGGGGTAGTTTCGAATCTGATCAAGCGGGATCTCCGGAGCAAGAGGCTCTGGGATAAGCTGCCTGGTTGCCATCAGATAAAAGGGCTCTGTATTCAAATGAAGCACCGAGAACTCGTCCAGCGCAAGCGGAAGGCGGATGATCGCAAGCTCAAGCACCCTGCTCTTGACCATGCTGCACAGCTGTGCGGATTCGTTCTGCTGGATTTTGTAGGTGACCTGCGGATAGTTCTCCTTGAACCGCATCAGCGTATCGGGGAGGTCCACCGACGACAGTGTGTTGATGCCGATGCGGAGTACCCCTTTAAAGCCGCTGCCGATCTCCTGAACCTCGGTCTTGGCTTCATCCATCAGCTGCAGCAGCTTCAGGGCGTAGCTGTACAGTGCCTTGCCCGCTTCGGTCAGCTCCAGATGCTTGCCGCTCCGCTCCACAAGCGCCGATCCAAGCTCGTCCTCCAGTGCTTTTAACTGCTGGCTCAGCGGAGGCTGTGACATGTGCAGCCTTCGGGCTGCGGCGGAAATCTGCTTTTCCTCTACGATGATCGTAAAATACCTCAGCTGTCTGATATCCATGGGTCATCCCTCCAGTCATTTCTGCTCAATGTATATATAAAACCTTTGCATTTCAAATATTATAAATATTTTTCATATATCGAATCCCATGTTAGCATACGGGATATGAGGCAGGAAAGTCTGCGCTGCTATCGCAGGACGACCAAAGGAGGAAGGGCTTGATGGAACATTCATCATTATGGCTGACCCATGTCCGGTTGGAGACCGGCTGGCGTTACGAAGGAGAGGCTGTCAGCGGCACGGAAACCGTATTGTACCATATCCGCATTTCCGAGGGGAGCTTCGCCGAAATCCGGCCGGCGGATGTGCTGCCGGAGGACGGCTTCCCCCACACGGACATGGGCGGGGCGTTGATGCTTCCGGCGATGCGGGACATGCATATTCATTTGGACAAAACGTATTACGGCGGCCCATGGAAAGCACCGGGACCGGCGCCTAAAGGCATCTTCTCCCGGATCGAGGAGGAGGAAAAGCTGCTGCCCAAGCTGCTGCCGACGGCGCAGCATCGAGCGGAGCGGCTTATCGAGCTGCTGCTTGCGTCCGGGACGACGCATTTTCGCACCCACTGCAACATCGATCCGGTTGTGGGGCTGAACAATCTGGAAGCGACGCTGCGGGCGGCTGAAACCTATAAGGACCGCGCCACCTTCGAGATCGTGGCGTTTCCGCAGCACGGGCTGCTGCGCAGCCAAGCGGCCGGCCTGGTGCGGGAGGCGCTGCGCAGCGGGGCTTCCCTGGCAGGCGGCGTCGATCCGGCCACCGTGGACGGCGACATTGAGAAGTCGCTGAACACAATGATGGAGCTCGCCGTGGAGGCGGACGCCGGGGTCGACCTGCACCTGCACGATCCGGGCCACCTGGGCGTGTTTACGATCCAGCGCCTCGCGGATCTGACCGAGCAGGCCGGATGGCAGGGCAGAGTCACGGTGAGCCACGCCCTGGCGCTGGCGGACATTCCGCCGGAGGAGGCGGCTGCGGTAGCCGCCCGGATGGCGGACCTTGGCATCTCGGTCACGTCGTCCGTACCCCTCGGGCGGACGATTCCGATCCCGATGCTGGCGAAGCAGGGGGTTCGGGTGGAGCTGGGGCATGACAGCATCACCGATCATTGGTCCCCGTTCGGCAAAGGGGACAGCCTGGAGAAGGCCGGAACGCTTGCCGAGCGTTTCGGCTGGGGCAGTGAGGCGGCGCTTGGCGCCAGCCTCGGCTTTGTGACCGGCGGAAGGACCCCGCTGGACGGGGAAGGCCGCCGGGTGTGGCCGATGCCGGGGGACGAGGCCAGCGCCGTCTTTGTGGACGCCAGCTGCTCGGCGGAAGCCGTGGCAAGGCGGGCAGCGCGGAAAGCTCTGCTGCATCGGGGCAAACCCGTTTTCGGTATGAAATAGACATGATGGCGTGACTTCTTTGAATTTCTTTTACCCCACAGAATGAACTAAATACAATGTGAAACTTTTAGTTCAATCTATAGAATAGAAAGGATGTTGATATCGATGCAATTAGCCCTTTGGCTTACCAACGTCCGCCTGGAGAGCGGACTCCAAACCGATAACGGCGTGGTGACCGGCACGGAAACGGAGCTGTGCCATCTCCTGATCCGGGACGGCAAGATCGCGGATAAAATTCCGGCAAATCAGGCGATTACGGACGATCTGCCGCGACTGGATGCCAAGTCGAATCTGGCGCTTCCTTCTTTTATCGAGAAGCACTGCCACCTGGACAAGACGCTGCTTGGTTCCAAGTGGCGGCCGGTTACGCCGGCAAAGCATATTTTTGACCGGCTGGACGAGGAAAAGCGCCTTCATGCGGAGCATGCCGTTTCCATCGCCGAGCGGGCCTCCCTGTATCTGGAGACGGCATTGCGATCCGGAGTCACTCACGTCCGGACCCATGTGGACATTTACCCGGAGGCCGGCCTCAAGCAAATGGAAGAGGTCCAGAAGGCGCTGCAGGCGTTTGAAGGCAAGCTGACGTATGAAATCGTCGCTTTTCCGCAGCAGGGGCTCCTGCGCTCGCAGTCTGCCGAGCTGGTGCGGGAAGCGCTGCGCAGCGGGGCGTCGCTCGTCGGCGGGGTCGATCCGGCGACGGTCGACGGGGATGTGGAACAATCCCTGCGGACGATGGTGGAGCTTGCGTCCTCCGAAGGCGCGGGGATCGACCTGCATCTGCACGACCCGGATCATCTCGGGTTGTTTACGCTGAAGCGTCTGGCCAGCCTCACCCGGGAAGCCGGTCTGGCAGGCAAGGTCGCAGTCAGCCATGCGTTCTGCCTCGGCGACATTCCCGCCGGGCAGGCCGAAGCGGCCGCAGACATGCTGGCGGAAGCCGGGATCGGCATCATCACGAGCGTGCCGATGAACCGCAAGTTTCCGCCCGTACGCCTGCTGCAAGGCAGGGGCGTATCCGTGTCGGTCGGCTGCGACAACGTCTTTGACGTATGGTCGCCGTTTGGCACCGGCGACATTCTTGAGCGCGCCGGCCGCCTCGCCGAAATCTCCGACTGGGTGAACGAGCAGGCGCTCGCGCAGGGCCTGCAGTACATCACGGGCGGAGTTACGCCGCTTGATGCCGAAGGCCGCCAGGTTTGGCCGCGGATCGGCGACGAGGCGAGCCTTGCGCTGGTCGACGCGTCGTGCTCGGCCGAAGCGGTCGCCCGCAAATCACCCCGGGTGGCTACATTGTTCCGGGGGAGCGTCGTGGCCGTGTCGCTGGACTGAAGCAGTAGGCCCGACCGGTCCTTGCCGTGTCGCTGGACTGACTGAAGCAGTAGGTCGGGCCAGTCCTTGTCGTGTCGCTGGACTAACTGAAGCCAAATAGACAGCCGGGCTCTGCGGGCCGGAGGACAAACATGAAATCCGTCAGCCTCTGCGATGCAGGGTTGACGGTTTTTTGTGCTTGCGGTCTGGCGCTTGAGGGGATCTGCCGACAGGTGAGACGACTTCGCTTATCTAAATTAGGTCTTGCAACAAAACGCAGGGTTTTCTATAATCAAGACAGCATTAAATGGAACTGTGTTTCATTGTATGAAACATATCATCGAGAAGGTAGCAGGATGCAAGTTCGTGGTTCGATGCGAGGCATGATCTAATAATGCTAAAGGAGCGTGAAGCATGATGAGCAGTGACAGCAAGGCAAGATTCTCAAACCGGGTGGAGAACTACGTCAAGTACCGTCCAAGCTATCCTGCGGAGGCGGTGGATTACCTTTACTCCGTGGTCGGCATGAAGGCCGATTCGGTGATTGCCGATATCGGTGCGGGCACCGGCATTTTCTCCAAGTTGCTGCTGGAGCGGGGCAGCAAGGTTATCGCCGTGGAGCCCAACGCAGCCATGCTGGAAGCGGCGGAGCAAGAGCTTGGCGGGTCGCCGAATTACCGCTCGCACGCCAGCGCTGCGGAAGATACCGAACTGCCTGCGCACTCGGTCGATTTTATCGTTTGCGCCCAATCGTTTCATTGGTTTGACCGTCCGGCCGCACAGGCGGAGTTTCACCGGATCTTGAAGCCTGGCGGTAAAGCCGTCCTGATCTGGAACTCCCGGCTCACGAGCGGCACGCCTTTTCTGGAGGGATACGAGCAGCTGTTGAAGCAGTACAGTAAGGATTATGAGAAAATGACCCACAAAAACATTTCCGGAGCGCAGCTGCAGCCGTTTTTCCGGGATGGGAATATGCATACCGCCGTATTTTCCAACCGCCAGCTGTTTAATGTGGAGGAGCTGATCGGCAGGGCCATGTCGTCTTCCTATGTGCCGGCCGAGGGCGAGCCGAACCACACGCAGATGAAGCAGGGACTGCAAGAGCTGTTTGAGCGGACCCAGGTGGACGGGAAGGTCAGCTTCGATTACGAAACGGAATTGTACTGGGGTGAAGTGTAACGGAAGTTTCGTCCCGGTCCGGACAGCACAAAAGCCGCGGATGCCCTAGCTAATAGACGCAGGGCTCCACGGCTTTTTGCGATATTTAGAGGCTGTTCAAGATCATACGCGGGCCCGCTTCATGTAAACCTAGCTCGATGGCATACGGCTCCAAGCCTCAAGGGTGCTTGCGGATAATCGAATCATCCTCTTCCATAAAGGGCCACGCCGGATATTCAATCGGCAGCCGGCTCACTTCATCCAGACGGGCCAGCTCGTCATCCGTCAGCACGATGCCGCTGGCTTCGAGATTGTCCTGCAGCTGATCCGGCCGCTTGGCTCCGACGATTACGCTGGTTACCGCCGGCTGGTTCAGCACCCAGGCGAGGGCGATGCGGGCCACGGTGGATTCACGATTCTTTGCGATGTCCTCCAGCACGTCGATGATGGAGTACGCCTTTTCCACATCTACCGGAGGAAAAGCAAACTTGGTGTGCCGGTCATCGCTGTTTCCGGTACGCGTGCGGGCGTATTTACCGGACAAGAAGCCGCCGGCAAGCGGGCTCCATACGAGCAGGCCCATGTTCTGATCCTTCAGAACGGGAATGATCTCCCTTTCGATGTCACGGCCGGCCAGCGAATAGTAGGACTGGCTGCTTTTGAAAGCGTGCAGGCCGAGTTCCCTGGAAATGCCCCGGGCTTTCATCAGCTCCCAGCCGGTCATATTGGAAGAGCCAATGTAGCGGACTTTGCCGCTGCGGACCAGGTCGTCCAGCGCCCGCAGCGTTTCTTCCCAATCGGTCAGCTGGTCCGGGTTATGGATTTGATACAGGTCGATGTAGTCGGTGCCGAGCCGCTTCAGGCTTTCCTCGACCTGGCGCATAATATGCAGCCTGGACAAGCCAAGGTCGTTCGGGCCGCTGCCCGTACGCCCCCTCACCTTGGTGGCGATAATGACGTCCTGCCGCTTCGCCCCAAGCGCTTTGCCGAGAATTTCTTCTGAGCGGCCGCCGGCGTAAATGTTGGAGGTATCAAAAAAGTTGACCCCCGCGTCGAGCGCCTGCCACACAAGCTGTGCAGCGTCCTGCTCTCCCAGCCCGCCGAAAACGCCCCATTGTCCGCCGCCGCCAAACGTCATGGCTCCCAGCCCGATCTCCGATACCAGCACACCTGTATTTCCCAACAAATTGTATTTCATTTTTTATCCCTCCAGTTTTAGTTTTAAGAGATCAGAATGTAAGCTTCAGTGGTCATACCATCTTGATCTCGCAAGAAAAACTTCCACCAAACGCGTTCTTTCTTTTGCAAACGCGGTCTGTCTTCTGAGAATGTACGTCGATGAATGTTTTTGTTATATTGATGGAGACGGGGAACCCCGATCAAAGACGCAAAAGTGCGGGGATTTTTTTGAAAAAAAATTTATATTAAGCGCAGGATAAATATAATAAAGCCGTGTACTACGGGGAAGGAGATGTCAGAATGCAGGATAGACCAGCACAAGAAAAAGGATATGAACCGAAACAGGTACACACAGCCGTGAACCATTCCGTGATGACGGAAGATCAGGCCGGATACACGGATGCTGCAGGATGGAAGGCCAATAGCTGCCGGCCGGCGATCACGCCGGAAATGCTGTGGGATCAATATCACGAGCCGATTTCCGCTTTCGTCGCGCGCCGGACGAATCGCCACCCCGATACGGAAGATATCGTGCAGACGGTCTTCATGAAGGCTTACCTGCACCTGCCGGAACTGCAGGACCCGGATCGGCTCCGGGCCTGGCTGTATCAGATTGCCCGGAATGCGGTGACAGATCACTTCCGCAAGGAGAGACGGTTGGATGAACTTCCGGAGCAGCTGCCAAGCTTGGTAGAAGAGGACAGCGAAGACTACTCTCAGGAGGCGATCTGCGGGATGAAAGGCGTTATTCCTTACCTGCCGGATAAGTACCGGGAGGCGGTTGAGCTCTCCGAACTGAGAGGGATGTCGCAGAAGGAACTGAGCGAGAAGCTTGGCATCTCCTATTCGGGGGCCAAATCGAGGGTCCAGCGGGGCCGGGAAATGGTGCGGGAGCTGATGAACAGCTGCTGCACGATCCGAACCGACGGGTACGGTAACATCATCGATTATCGCGTGAATCTGCCCAAGCCGGTCGTCTACGGAAGGGTTGCCAAGAAGCCGGCACGGCGAAAAGCAACCCGGGCCGAGCGTTAACGTATTTGAGTGGGTCAGCGAATGTTGATATTCCCTTCGTTGTAAGGAACACGTCACAATAATGAGTGGCGTGTTTTTTGATTTGAAGGGATATTTTACCATGATGTCGAATCATACAAGGATTTGCCTAAATATGACATGACAAAGAGGGGTTATGAACTTGAACTTGAACGTAACATGGAAAAGAAGGCTGTCCACGATTGCGCTGGGCGCCTTGATGATGGGTGCCGTCCCGACTTTCGGCCATCAGACGGCTTTTGCCGACGGGGCTCAGCAGCTGCAGATTAAAGACATCGCCGGCAAAAATACGTATCTGATGAGTGACGGCTCGATGTGGTCCATGGTCGACGGAAACCGGACCATCTATACGAAAGGCTCGGTCGAAGAGATTTCGGGGAACGTATATGAAGGCTTGGGCATTACGCGTGACGGCCGGTTGGTTGAATGGGATATCGGCATGAAGCCGCATGTGGTCGAGGGGAAAAGCGGAATCAAGCAGGTGTCCGGGCCGTACCGGCTTCAGGCCGATGGTACCGTCTGGGACGGTGACAGCAGCAAGCTGAAGAATCTTAGCGGCATAGCGCTGATTGGATACGGGGAGAAGGATTTTGCCGCATTGACCCAGAGCGGAGAGCTGTTGTTCAAGGATCCGTACAAGACCGATCAATACAAAAAAGTCGGAACCGTAAACAATGCCGCATCGGTCAAGTCGATGGCCGTGCATGATGACCGCGTCGCTCTGCTGTACACAAGTGGAGAAGTCGTAGTCTATCAAATGTCGAACTTTGACGACAATGGCCGGGTTATCCCGGTAACCATTGCTACTGATGCGATACATATTTCTTATGTTTCCGCGGAACCAACCGACGTGCTGATCGTGACCCGCAAGGATGGAACCGTATGGCTGACAGGAGAATACTCCAACCGCTGGAAGCTGACCACGCAGGTTCAGGGGCTGAGCAACGTGGTTAAGACGGCAGTAGATGCGTATAAGGATGACTTGGCCGAAGGCATTTACGCGCAGCGTGCCGACGGGACATGGGTCATCAGCAAGGACGGCGAGGTCCAGCCGGTGGAGGTGCCTGCCGTTAAGGCTGTGTCCATGTCCGTCTCCGATAAGAAGCCGTATGTTGGCGATACAGTACAGGTCGATATTCAAGAGACGTATACCAACGGGGCCAAGCTGAAGGTGTCTCTGAAGGAAGCGCAGCTCGACATGGACAAGCCTTACCTGCTGAAAGTGCAGCCTGACGGCAAGCTGAAAGCGGCCGGCGTAGGCGAGACGAAGCTGACGGTGACTTCTGGCAGCGTCTCCTCCAGCGTGACGGTGACGGTCAGCCTCCGCGATCCGTTGAAATATGCCAAACAGGTCAAGGGAACCGTATATCTTCCAGCCAAGACGGTGTTCAAGGCGCTAGGAGGTACGGCAGAGGTATCGGGCGGAAATTGGAACGCTGCTCTCGGGGATGCGAAGCTGTCATTTAAGGCCGGCAGTCAGGCAGCCCAATTTAACGGCAGTAATCTGACATTAAAAGCATCGCCAATCATCGACAAAGGCGAAACGTACATCCCTGCCTCCCTGCTTGCCGATACGCTGGGGGCCAAGGTAACCTGGGATGCCAAATGGCGGCAGGCCGAAGTTGCAATCGGTCAGGGCAAGATGACGATCGTCTCCCAAGACACTGCGGGCTTGATCAAGAAAGCAATGCAGGGCAGTCTGGCCAAATTCATCGGGAAAACGTATTGGGTGAACGACTTTGATGGCTGGGAACGGTTCTCCAAAGTCACGGTGACGGATGTTCTTCCCACAGACACCGGAAGCTTTGTCGTCGTTTTCAAATCGGCTGCTGGAAAAACGCTGAAGAGCTACGCCATGAATACGTCGGAAGTGACGCAGTTGTTTGCCGACTCGACGTACTTTTTGAAATATGATCCCTATACAAAGTATAAATGGTCATCTTCCGTCTGGAGCCAGATCAAGGCGGGCAATGTCACGCTTGGCATGACCAAGGAGCAGGTGCTGTTGTCATGGGGAAATCCCGCCGCTAAAGATATCCAGTCCGTGAACGGAACGAAGATCGAGACTTGGGGCTGGTCCAATTACGATGTTGTCTCTTTCATTGATGGCAAGGTTACATTAATCATCATGTAACGGCTGGAACAGCAATCATTTGAGCCGCCAGTCCATTTACATAAACCGGCGCCGGGTATACCCCGGTGACCGGTTTTTTTAGATCGTGTCACAGGAAAAATAAACTGCGGCTTGCCATGAAAAAAATGCCGTGCTACAATACTGACTGAACGTTCGGTATATATATGTATTGGAGTGAGCGTCATGAACCAGAAGCAGCTGCAAAGCGAACAGACCAAGAGGAAGATTGCAGATGCCGCCCGCGCGCTGTTTATTCAAAAGGGGTATAAGGCGACTTCGATCGAAGATATCGTGGCCGCGACCGGGAGCAGTAAAGGCAACATCTACTATCACTTCAAGAGCAAGGAAGGATTATTCCTTCACCTGCTCGAAGAATGGGACCGCGAATGGGAACTGAACTGGGAGCAAAACGAGCACTTGTATAAGACCACTACCGATAAGCTGTATGCCGTGGCGGAACAGTTGGCGGCTGACGACTTGAACCATCCGCTCACGAAGGCAGCCGATGAATTTTTTCATAACGAAGAAAAGACATCCGAAGTGGAATCCCGTATGGCCGAGATGAAGGTCAAGCATTTGGCGTTTAATCAGAACCTGCTGCAGGAAGGGATCGACCGCGGCGAATTCATGCCGGGCGATGCCGAGCGGCTCGCGGCCGTGCTGGAGGCGATTTTTTTCGGCGCCAATCAGCTGTCGCGCAGATTAAACCCTGAGAAGACGACCCTGTTGTACCGGGATGCCGTCACTGTTTTTTTGAACGGAGTGGCGACGGATAAGCAAGCAAAAGAACGATAGCGGAGAATGGTCTTCGTTATCTCACGCCATAATACATAACGAACGTTCAGTATACATGCTGAATTTGCTTACGGAGGCTTTTTTATGTCGCTGCTAGTTAGAAACCGGGGAGCCATTCTGCTCCTCATGCTCAACAACTTCATTATTTTTACGGGCATCGGACTTATCATTCCAATTATGCCGAGTTATATGAATCTGCTGCACATTAACGGAAGCGTGCTGGGCCTGCTGGTCGCGGCCTTTTCCATTACGCAGCTCGTCTTTTCGCCGATCGCCGGAAGGTTGTCGGACTCCATCGGCCGCAAAAAGGTCATCCTGGCCGGACTGCTGCTGTTCGCCGTGTCGGAATGGCTGTTCGGCGCTTCCAGCACGCTGCCGTTTCTGTTCCTGGCGAGAATGCTGGGCGGGGTGAGTGCGGCTCTGGTTATGCCGGCCGTCATGGCCTATACCGCTGACGTCACCAGTGAGGAAGAGCGCGGGAAAGGGATGGGCTTCATCAACGCTGCCATCACGACCGGTTTTATTATCGGACCCGGCATCGGCGGTTATCTTGCGGAATACGGCATTCGAGTACCTTTCTATGCTGCCGCGGTCGGCGGGCTGCTGGCCATGGCGGTTACCGCGTTCTTCTTGAGGGAGGTGCCGAAGGCCGCGCAGACCAGCGACGGATCGGATACCAAGATGGCACCGGCCGGATTGCTGCGCCAGCTCGCAGGTGCCTACCGGGCCCCTTATTTTATCAGTCTGATCGTCGTGTTCGTCGCTTCGTTCGGACTCGCCAATTTCGAGACGGTGTTTGGGCTGTTTGTCGATCATAAATTCGGCTTTACGCCTAAGGATATCGCCTTTATCATTACGTTTGGCTCGGTCTGCGGGGCGGTGGTGCAGATAACCATCTTCGGCTGGATCCTGAACCGGTTCGGAGAGAAAAGAGTCATCACGCTCAGCATTTTTGTATCGATCCTCTTTATTATTTTCACGCTGCTTGTGCATACGTTCTGGCTTATGGTCGCCGTGACCTTCGTTCTGTTTCTGGCGATGGATATTTTGCGCCCGGCCATCGGGACGCAGATGTCCAAGTTTGCCAATGAGGAGCAGGGTTATGTGGCGGGGCTGAACTCAGCGTTTACAAGCCTTGGCAATATTATCGGCCCGATCATTGCGGGGGCGCTGTTTGACATGAACGTGAATTATCCGTACATTCTCGCAAGCATCGTGCTGGTGTTCGGATTCCTGCTGTCCTTCAAGTCCCGGGAAACGCAGTATGAGCTGGAGTCCAGATCGGTGCGTTAAATTCAGAAACAGGTTAGAATGATGTATAAATAAACACCGGAATATTATGATGAAAATCCTCCGAGCCCTATGGGCCCGGGGGATTTTTTGGCGTCTATCAGCGGAATAAAGCCGCAAGTCATGGCCATGGTCCCTGTGAATCCGCAAAGGCTCTAAGCTTGCGGGCAGACAACGGCCATCCATCCATAAGCAGGCAGCCACTCGCCGCATCAGCTTGTCGGGGCAAGGTTGCGCAGCAGCGGATGCAGTCCGGGCAGCGCTTCGCACTGCCGGATCGCTTCCGCCGCGAGTGCGGCGATTTCCCGGGCACCCCGGTCCGAGAAGTGCGTGTCGTCGGCGATCCCATCGGGATAATTGGGATGGGACCCGGCGGGCAGATGCATAAACAGATGCTTCGACTCCTCCTGGCCCATCCGGAGATACAGCTGCTGGGAAGCTGCGAACAGGTCGAGCAGCGGCGCGCCGGCCTCCCGCGCGGTTTCACGCATCGCCTCGGGGTAAGGGCCGACAGCGTCGGGATCCGGCAGGCCCTCCGCCGTGAACCAGCGGCGGCTGACGGAAGTCAGCAGCACGGGGATGGCGCCGCGCGAGCGGGCGGATTCGATAAACCGCTTCAGGTTGGCGCGGTATTCCCCGCCGGGAGCAGGATCCGCGAAGCGTGAAGGATCTTCCTGCTTCTGATCGTTGTGGCCGAACTGGATGAACACGTAGTCGCCGGGCTGAAGCTCGTTCTCCACGGCGGCCCAGCGGCCCTCGGCGATAAAAGAGCGGGTGCTGCGCCCGTTGATCGCCCGGTTGTCTACCCGGATCGCCGGATCCAGGTGCTGCTGGAGGTATTCGCCCCAGCCGGTCATGGGCTTCTCAATGGCACCCTTCAGGGCGGCCGTGGAATCGCCGACGATATACAGCGTCATGGTCATAGAACGGAGTCCTCCCTTTCTTTTACCAGAGACCAAAAAGTAGTCTGGCGGCATGGCTTGGGGTGGTTATCGCTCAGCATTGCCTCACGATCATGCTTACATGCTAGGAGCGAAGCGCTTCGGGAATGCCGAGCTCCTTGAAGCCGAAATACCGCTCCGCGTTGCCGTAGGCGATATCTTCCACGATTTGTCCGAGCAGCGCTTCATCGTCAGGCGCTTCCCCGCGCTCGGCCCACTCGCCGATCAGCTCGCACAGCACGCGGCGGAAGTATTCGTGCCGGGTATAGGAAAGGAAGCTGCGGGAGTCAGTCAGCATGCCGACGAAGTTGGCCAGCAGGCTGTTGTCAGCGAGCAGGGTGAGCTGATGACGCATGCCGCTGCGCGTGTCGTTGTACCACCATCCGGAACCGAGCTGGAATTTGCCGGGCGTATCCTTTTGATAGCAGCCCATCAGGGTCAGCAGGACGGGATAGTCGTTCGGGTTCAGCGAATACAGAATCGTCTTCGGCAGGCCTTGGCCGCATTCGGCACGGTCGAGCAGCCGGGACAGCGGGCCGGCCAGCGGCAGGTCGTTCAGGGCGTCATACCCGGTGTCAGGCCCCAGACGCTTGAACATCGGCGTATTGTTGTTGCGGAAGGCATGGATATGCAGCTGCATCGTCCAGTTTTTGCTATGGTACAGTCCGATCAGCGCGCTCAGCAGCTCCGTGCGGTAAACGGTGATTTCCTCCAGGGAGAGCGTCTCGTCGGCCACCCTTTTCGCAAAAATGCGCTCCAGCTCTTCCGCGCTGCCCTCCTGATAGCGCAGCACGTCGATCGCATGGTCCGAGAGGCGGCAGTCCTGCTCATGGAAAAAGTCGATCCGCTGCTTCAGAGCATCCAGCAGTTCGGCATACGTCGTGACCTGCTGACCGGAGGCCTGCGCAAGGCGCTCCAGCCAATCGGTAAAACCGGGTGCGTCGATGTTCAGCGCCTTATCGGGACGGAAGGCCGGGAACACGTGGAAGCCGGTATCCTCTTTTTGCAGCAGCTGGTGGTATTCCAGCGAATCGGCCGGATCATCGGTCGTGCAGACGACCTTGACGCCCGAATTCTTGATAATATTCCGCCGCCGGAAATCGTCCGTCGCCAGTTTGGCGTTCACCTGTTCCCAAATCCGCGGGGCGGATTCTTCGTTCAGCAGTTCGGTAATGCCAAAGAAGCGGCGCAGCTCCAGATGGGTCCAGCTGTACAACGGGTTGCCCACCGTTTTCGGGACGGTCCGGGCCCATGCCAGAAACTTGTCGTAATCGGAAGCGTCGCCGGTTATATGGGATTCCGGGATGCCGTTCGCCCGCATTAACCGCCATTTGTAATGGTCCCCGGCGAGCCAGGCTTCGGTCAGGTTGCGGAAGTTCTGGTTGTCATAGATTTCCTTGGGGTCGAGGTGGCAGTGATAGTCGATGATCGGCATGTCTTTGGCATGCTGATGAAACAGCTTGCGGGCGGTATCGGTCGTCAGCAGAAAATCGTCGTTCAAGAACATGGTCCACAGCTCCTTTGGATACAATCGAAATGGATTTAATCGTCCAGTGACATCACAGGGTAACCCCGGTTTTGAAAATAGCCAGCTCCCGTACGTCGTTTTGTTCGTTCCGCGTTTGTTGGCCGCTCGCCACCTGGATCAGGTAGGCGATGAATTCCTCCAGCACTTCCTGCATCGGACGGTCGAGCAGCGAGCCGGCGTTAAAATCCATCCAGTGCTTTTTCTTGTTGTAGAGGTCGTGGTTGGTGGCGATTTTGACGGTCGGGACGAAGCTGCCAAACGGCGTGCCCCGTCCGGTCGTGAACAGAACGAGCTGGCAGTCCGCGGCAGCGAGTGCGGAAGACGCGACAAGATCGTTGCCCGGCGCCTGCAGCAGGCTGAGGCCCTTCTTGCGAAGCTTCTCGCCGTACTGCAGCACGTCGACGACCGGGGCGGTGCCGGCCTTCTGCGTACAGCCGAGCGATTTGTCCTCCAGCGTGCTGATGCCGCCGGCCTTATTGCCTGGGGACGGATTCTCGTACACTGGCTCCCCGTAGGACATGAAATACTGCTTGAAGTCGTTGATCAGCGAGGTGATGCTCTCGAAGACCTCGCGGCTTTCGGCGCGGGCCATCAGCATCCGCTCGGCGCCGAACATCTCAGGCACCTCGGTCAGGATCGTGGATCCGCCCTGCGAGATAAGAAAATCGGAGAAGGCGCCGAGCAGCGGGTTGGCCGTAATGCCGGAGAAGCCGTCGGAGCCGCCGCATTTGAGGCCGACGTTCAGCTCGCTGAGCGGAATCGGCTCGCGCTTGTCGAGGCTTGCGGCTTCATACAGCTCTTCGAGCAGGGCCATGCCGGCTTCGACCTCATCGCCAACCTCCTGCGCCACGAGGAATTTGACGCGGGACTCGTCATAGTCTCCGAGCAGTTCACGGAACTCGGTGACGATGTTGTTCTCGCACCCGAGACCGAACACGAGCACGCCGCCGGCATTGGGATGATGGACCGCGTCCAGCAGGATACTTCGGGTCTGGCGGTGGTCGTCACCCAGCTGTGAGCAGCCGTACGGGTGCTTCAGGATCGTGACATTGTCGAAGGGACCGAGGTCCGGGTGAACGGCCTTGAATTCCTGCAGGATCAGCTCGGCCACACCGTTCACGCAGCCGACGGTCGGAACGATGTACAGGTCGTTGCGGATCCCTGCCTTGCCATTGGCCCGCCGGTATCCTTGAAAGGTGAGGCCCCGGTTCGGGTAGGAAATCGGGTGAAGGTCTGGCTGGTATTCGTATTCTTCCTCACCGTCCAGGTTGGTCCGGAGATTATGGGTATGCACCCAATCGCCAGGAGCGATCGCGGAAACCGCATGGCCGATCGGATACCCGTACTTGATCACCATGTCACCCGGGCGAATCGCTGTCAGGGCGATTTTGTGGCCCTGCGGGATCTCCTGTAGTGCCTCTAGCTTCACGCCGTCTATTTCCAGCGGTTCCCCGGCTTGAATCGGCCGGAGGGCAACGGCGACGCTGTCCCGCGGGTTCAGTTTCATCAATGATTTCATGTCAATCCTCCTCAGGTCAGTTGATGGAGCGAGGCCCGGACGCCTTCGCGTTCCAGCAGGCCAATATGCTCCCTAAGCAGTGCTTCAAGACCCGGAACCGCCGTTAAATCCATGCCCCACAGCCGTTCTTCCTTCAGAATGCCAGGAACAAACGATTCAGGGTCGATCCAGTTCCGATCAACTGCCTCCAGCACTTCCGGCACATCGCGGCGGGCGACCAGGTCGCCGCGGTAGGTAAGGAGGAGCGCAGCGAAGGAGAGGACGAGCAGGCGGGGAAGCTTCCCCTGGGCCTGCTGGTAACGGATCAGCACCGGCAGCAGGCGCGCTGTGAATTTCGAAATGCTGTTCAGCGAAATGGATGCCAGCTCATGCCGGATCAGCGGGTTGTTGAACCGCTCGCGGATAGCTGCCGCGTATTCGAGCAGCTCGGCCCGCGGCAGCTTCAGCACCGGCAGAATTTCGTCTTCCATCAGCTCATGGACGAAGCGGCCCAAATCGCTATCCTTCATCACGTCTTCGACCGTTTCAAGTCCGGCAAGGAGGCCCAGAGGCACCATGGCCGTATGCGGGCCGTTGAGAAGGTGAACCTTGCGCTCGCGGTAAGGCGACAGGTCATCCGTGACGATAACGTTCAGCCCGGCTTTGGCAAGGGGAAGCTTCTCCCGCAGCCACGCCGGCCCTTCGATCACCCACAGATGATAGGGCTCGGCACTGACCATGAAGGGGTCTTCATAGCCGAGCTTCTGCTCCAGGTCGTCCGCCTGATCCCGCGGGTACCCCGGAACGATGCGGTCCACCAGGCAGGAGCAGAACGTGTTGGCTTCCGTGACCCAGGCGGCAAACGCATCGCCAAGCTGCCAGTCGGCGGCATGCTGCAGCACGAAGCGGCGCAGCTTCTCGCCGCTGTCCTCGATCAGCTCGCAGGGGAGGATGATAAAGCCGGCTTTGCCAAGCTGGAACCGCCTGTAGAGCAGCTCCGTCAATTTGGCGGGAAAGCTGGAATGCGGAGCGTCCTCCTGGCGCAGGCCGGCCTCATACACAATGCCGGCTTCGGTCGTGTTGGAGGTGATGAACTCGAGTTCGTCCTGTTCGGCCAGTTTCAAGTAGGCCTCATAATCCGTATAAGGATTGATGACCCGGCTGACAGTGGCGATAACTTCGCTTGAGTTGACCAGCTGTCCTTGAAGCCGCCCTTTAAGCAGCACGGTGTATAAGCCGTCCTGCTCCATGAGCGAAGTGCTCTTGCCGTGTGCGGTCGGCTGCACGACGACGGCGCTTCCGTTAAATAATCCCTTCAGATTCATCTGCTGCATCTGCCAGTTCACGAAAGCCCGCATAAAGTTGCCGCCGCCAAACTGGATCATGCGCTCGGGCAGGGCGGGCAGATCGGGAAACAGGCTGCGGGAAAGAGGTGGTGTCATACGTATTTCATGCCTCCTTTAGAGATGATGGACATAATGCACACGTTAACATTTTGGTGTAAAAAAATCATGTTTGAATTGTCGCCTTCAAAAAATCAAGGGCATTACAGCTGTCCCTCCTAGGTGACAGCCGCAACGCTTTGCCGCACGATCAGCTCGGTCTGGACAAACAGCTGTTCCGGCGCCGAGTCCGGCTGTTCGAGCCGCTCGATCAGCTTGGTGGTGCCGAGCTTGCTGATATCGGCAATCGGCTTGCGGATCGTTGTCAGCGGCGGGTACGTATACTGCGAGAACAAAATATCGTCGAACCCGATCAGCGACAGCTGTCCGGGAAGCGCGACGCCCCGCGCGTAGCAGGCATTCAGCGCGCCGATGGCCATATCGTCGTTCGAGCAGAAGACGAGGGTCGGGGGATCGGACAGGGAGAGCAGCGACATCATTGCGTTATAGCCGCTTTCGACCCCGTAGTCCCCGGCGGTGAAATAGTCCGGAACCAGCGGGAGGCGGTGGGCGATCAGACTGTCCATGAATCCCTGCTTCCGCTCCGTTGTCGACTTGAAGCCGGCCTTGCCTTCGATGATGGCGATCTTCCGGTGGCCGAGTCCGATGCCGTAATCCAGCGCCTTCCGGACGCCTTCGCGGTCATTGGCGACCACGTTCAGAATGCCGGGGTCATCCAGCTGACGGTTCAGGACGACGAAGGGGATGCCGGTCTGCTTCAGGTGATAAATGAAAGCATTGTCCGCTTCGCTCTGGCTCATGACGAGCACACCGTCGAAACGCCTTGGCGTTATAGCATCATAGTGCCGGATGCTGTCGATCCCGTGGACCGTAAGGCTGTAGTTCTCGTCGAGCACTTGATGAATGCCCTTGATGGCGTCCACGAGAAAGCTGGCAGAGGTACCCTGGTCGATGCTGGAGAAGAACAGGCCGATCGTGTAGGACTTCTTCATGACCAGGCTCTTGGCGCTGTAATTGGGAATGTAGTTGAGTTCGGCGGCGATGCGTTCAATGCGGTCGCGGGTTTCCTTCTTGATGAGCGGGTTGCCGTTCAGCGCCCTGGAAACGGTCGTATGCGATACCCCCGCAACGCGCGCGATGTCTTTAATCGTAATCATATGACCTCGTGACATGAAATATTTGTTAACGGTTTCAGTTTAAGTTCAGACAGGGTTCAAGTCAATAGGATTACGGAAAAATGCACACGTGAATCATATTGTCAACCCGATCATGAAAACGCTATAATTGGAAACAAGAACGGGCTAAAGGAGCATCACAATGAAAAAAGGCCGCATGTTTTATAAAACGTTTATTCCCATTCTGGTCCTTGGGATCGGACTCGTCGTCAGTTTTGGCAGCTACATTTATATCAATACGACCCACTCGGTGATCGACCGGGTGGCGGGCAGCAAGCAGAGCTTTATTACCCAGACCAAAAATTCGCTTGAGCAGAAAATCCAGACGATCGAATACGCCTTTAATACATACAGCACGACGAGCTCGTTTGATGCCGTCGTAAAAAGGCCGATCACGGAACAGGATTTCGAAGAATACCGGAACGTCAATACACAGCTGAACTATATCGCCACGATGGGCCTGGAAGGGACCGAGTATTCGCTCATCAGCCTCGTGCAGAATTGGCAGATTACAAGCGGAAAGCTGTCCTATTTGACGGATGCCGACCGGCGCAAATTGTACGAGGCCTACATCGATAACAAAGACAAAGGGCTGTTCTGGATCAAAACGGATGACGGCATCCGTTTCGTGAACACGCTGCCGGTCTTTTCCAAGCAAAAGCAGGCGATCGCCCTTTCGGATATTTCCCGGTCCACGCTCGACCGGATTCTGAAGACCGAGGACAATGCCCCGGTCATCATTTTAAACAAGCAGGGTGAGCTGATGTACGAGACCGATCCCGGCAAGCAGCTGCTGTCCGCTGACCAGCTTGGACGCATCGTCCAGTCGGCCGGGGAGGATCACCGGGCCGGCAGGCTGAAGGTGACGGCATCCGGGCGCCAGTCGGCCGAAGCGATTTATGCCAAATCCAGCTACAACAATTGGATCTATGTGACGCTGCTGGACCAGAAGGAAATTTCCGGCGCGCTCAAGACGACCAAATACGGGATCATGCTGATGGTGGCCGTCATTACGCTGCTGATCATCGTGGTGGCTTACGGCATCTCCGTTTATTTCACAAAGCCGATCCGCCAAATCCAGCGCAGCCTGCCGCGCAGCTCCCATCTGCCGTACAAGAACGAAATCGAAGGCATCCTTCATTCCATCGACACGATCGTCACTGAGAAGGAGAACCTGGAGAGCATGATGGAAGCCGAACTGCCCCAGCTGGAAACGCAGCTGATCCTGAACCTGTTCCGGAACCGGGTGTCCCCGGAGGAACTGGAGCGGATGCTGCCGCGGTTCGGCTATCCGGAACTGACGCAGCCGTCGTTCGTCGCGATGCTGATTCAGATGGACAGTTACGGCGGCCGGGAGGCGTCGGACCGGGATATGCTGCTGCTCGCCATCAACAAAATGGTCGAGGAAGTCGTGCCAAAGGAAGGGCGCATGCTGCCGATTATTTTAAACGACAACACGCAGGCGACCATCCTGACGTTTACGGACCAGGAGGAACAGGAGATTCGCAGGCAGGTGCTCTCCTATTCGAAAACGATTATGATAACGGCGCGCGACTATTTGAACTGCTCCGTGAGTTTCGGCATCAGCAAGACGTACCGGCATCTGTGGGAGAGCAAAGAGGCTTGCGAAATGAGCAAGCAGGCGCTCCGGCACCGGCTCAATCTGGGCAAAGAATCGATCATTTTCTATGAAGACATCGAGACGGTCGTCTCGGGACCGGTGCTTCTGCATTATCCGACGGAGCTGGAAACCCAACTGTTCGACGCGATCCGGCTGGGCGATGAGGAGCAGGTCCCCCGGGCGCTGTATCCGCTGCTGGCCGAGATGATGAAGAAGAACAAAAACTCGATGAATTTTGAAGTGGCCCTGGTGCGTTTCGTCAACAACCTGATCCAGCTGGAGCAGCTGCTCGGCGTGGAGGTGCTGCTGACGCAGGACAATCACGCGCTGTACCACCGCCTGCTTGATATCCGCAACCCGGAAGAGATCGAGCGGATCCTCGTGGAGGAGGTCATCTCGCCGATGGTGCGCAGCATGAAGGAGAAGACCAACCGCCAGTTCCGCTCCCTCGCCGAGAAGATCGCCACGATCGTCCGCACGGAGTACGACCAGGAATTGTCCCTGGAATGGATCAGCGACCGGCTTCATTATAATCCGAACTATTTAAGCAGCATTTTTAAAAAGGAGTTTGGCATGACGTTCAGCGAGTACCTGATGAATTACCGGCTGGAGATGGCCAAGAAATGGCTGATTGAGACGGACATGACGATCAAGGAAATCGCCGAGCGGCTCCAGTATCACAATCCGCAAAACTTCATCCGGTCCTTCCGCAAGAAGGAACTCGTGACGCCGGGAAATTACCGCAAAGTCAAACAGGCTCAGTAAAAAAACAAAGTCTTGTAATTCCGTCCGGGGTGCTTTCTTGAGCGGAATGCAAGACTTTGCTGTTCGTTACCCTTTGACCGAGCCGAGCAGCGCCCCTTTGACAAAATGCTTCTGCACGAATGGATACGCGATCAGCATCGGTACGGTCGCGATGACGATCACCGCCATTTTGATGGTCTGCGCCGGTGGAACGACATCCACGGACGTCCCTTCGGCCTGCATGCCGCTGGAGACGATGACGATCTGGCGGAGCAGCACCTGGATCGGCCATTTGGTCGAATCCGTCATATACAGGATCGCATTCATATAGGTGTTCCAGTAAGCAACCGCATAGAACAGTGAGATGGTAGCGATAGATGGTAGGGCGAGCGGAAGCATAATTTTGAAGAAAACGCCGAAATCGTTGCATCCGTCAATTTTGGACGATTCCTCGAGCGCGTCCGGAAGTGCCTGGAAAAAGTTTCTCATTATAATCAGGTTAAACGCGTTAATGGCGACCGGAAGGATGAGAGACCAGTAGGAGTCGATCAGGCCGAGACTTTTGACGACCAGGAACGTCGGGATCATGCCGCCGCTGAACAGCATGGAGAATACGACGATGAAGTTAACGAAGCCCCGGCCGTAGAGATATCTCCTGGACAGGCCATAGGCCATGAGCGCCGTCAGGATCATGCTGACGATCGTGCCTACTACGGTGATCCCGATCGATACCCCCAGCCCTTTAAAAATCGTAGGCGTCGATAAAATGTACTTATAAGCATCGAGAGAGAACGTCGTCGGAAACAGAATGAATTTTTTGGCCACCACTTCCTGGGTGGAAGCGAAAGAGCTCGCAATCACGTTTACAAAAGGCAGCAGGCAAATGAGGGCAATCAGAATGAGCAGGAGGCTGTTTACGACGGTAAACAGGCGGCTGCCGAAAGACTCTTTTCTACGCAAAGCTGTGGATGGTGTCATACGCGGGTATCCTCCTTGTAATCGTTTACAGTTAGACTGTACCAAGCGTACCAGGTTACGTATATAATCAGCTCCTGAGGTGTTGTCCGGCAGGGGGGAGAGCGGGGAATCCGCGGCTGTCACCCGGATAATCATCAGCTTCAATCCGTAATCATCAGCTGAGATGCGGAAGGCGAAAATGGCGCCGTTATGCGGTTTTATGGCCGGTGTCAATGAAATGATTATGTACGGAATTCCCAAAACGGCCTAAGCTGGAGTCGTAACAGGAAACGCTTACAAGGAGGTCGACCTGGTGAAGGACTCGAACACGGCCGTCATGAACATGAATGTCAAACCGGCCAGGAAGATACGGACGGACACCGCTCTGGACCGTATCAAACGTCACAAGCTGCTGTACCTGATGATTTTGCCCGGCGTGTTGTATTTCATCATCTTTAAGTATCTGCCGATGGGCGGTCTCGTCATTGCCTTTCAGGATTACCAGCCTTTCAAGGGGATCACGGGCAGCCCTTGGGTCGGAATGAAGCACTTTGTCCGCTTGTTTACAGAACCGACGTTCTTCATGCTTCTGCGCAATACGCTGATTCTGTTTGCACTCAACATCGTGATCTTTTTTCCGCTTCCCATTATATTGGCGCTGATGCTGAATGAAGTCAGGCACCGGCTGTTCAAAAACTGGGTACAGACCATCATCTACATCCCGCACTTCATGTCCTGGGTCATCATCGTCTCCATTACCTACGTATTCCTCACCGTGGACGGAGGCGTGCTGAACGAGCTGATCGCCAGGCTGGGCGGGCACAAAATCAGCTTCCTGACCGCTCCCGAATGGTTGCGCACCATGTACATCGGGCAGATCATCTGGAAGGAGCTCGGCTGGTCCACCATTATTTATCTGTCTGCGATTACGGTGGTGGACACTCAGCTGTACGAAGCAGCCGAAATGGACGGAGCCGGACGGTTCCGCAAAACGTGGCACGTGACGCTGCCGGCGATCCGGCCGGTCATTATCACCCTGCTCATTCTCAAGATCGGCAGCACGCTTGATCTGGGATTCGAGCATATGTACCTGCTGCTCAATTCGCTGAACCGCGAGGTGGCCGAAATTTTCGACACCTACATCTATACGGCGGGACTGAAAAACGGACAGCTGAGCTTCAGTACAACGGTAGGCTTGTTCAAAGGCTTGGTGGGACTTGTGCTGGTCATGGCTTCCAACCGGCTGGCGAAGAAGTTCGGCGAGGACGGCGTGTACTAATCAAGGCACGGCGGGTGTGGGATCCATCCACGGATGTAGGATCCATCCAAAGGATAATAGAAAAGGGGAAATGGCACATGAAACCAATGGTAAGCAAGATGGCTGCGTTTACGCTGGTCTGCGGGCTGCTGCTCTCGGCCTGCGGCGGGGGAGGCGGCAAAGGGGAAACGGCCCAGGGCTCGGGAGGCAGCGCTGCGGCAGGTGACGAAAAGGCGACGATTACGTGGTTGAACATTTTGCACACGGCGTCGCCGCCGACCGATACGGTGCTGAACAAGATTGAGGAAAAGACCGGCGCGGATATCAAATTCTCGTGGATTCCGGATGCTTCCAAGGAAGAACGCATCAATACGTCGCTGGCGTCCGATTCCCTGGCGGATATCGTTACGCTCACCATTCTCGACAATTCCTCCGTACGCAACGCCCTGAAATCCGGCATGTTCTGGGAGGTTGAACCGTTCCTGGACGAGTTCCCGAACCTGGCGAAAATTTCGCAGGATACGCGGAGATCGGCTTCGATCGACGGCAAGCTGTACGGCGTGCCTTTCCAGAAGGATCTCGCCCGCAACGGCGTCGTCATCCGCAAGGACTGGCTGGATAAGCTCGGACTGTCCGTGCCGAAGACGACCGATGAGCTGATGAACGTCGCCAAGGCGTTCACCGAGCAGGATCCGGACGGCAACGGGCAGAAGGATACGACGGGCTTCATGGACCGGAGCGATCTGATCTACGGCGCCTTCAAGACGCTGGGCTCTTACTTCGGCACGCCGAATAACTGGCGGGTGACGGATGACGGGAAAATGATTCCCGAATTCGAAACCGAAGGGTACGTCAAAACGATGGATTACATGAAGACACTATACGAAAAAGGATATATCAATCAAGACTTTGCGGTGACCGCCAAGACCGACCAGCAGCAAAAATTCGCCCAGGGCAAAGCCGGAATTTACGTTGGCGCCCTGTTTGACGGGAAGAACCTTTTGAATATGGCCAAGGGCGTTCAGGATAACATGCAGCTCGCCCTGGTCAACAACATTACATCGACAGGCAACGAAAGCGACCGAGCGATTTGGGCGGCGAACAACGGAATCGGCGGACTGCTGGCTTTCCCGAAATCCGAAGTGAAGGATGAGGCCGAGCTGAAGCGCGTTCTGAAATTCGTCAACGACCTGATGGACGACGATGTGTACGCCCTCATGACATACGGAATCGAAGGCGTCCATTATACCGTGGATGCGAATGACGCGGTTACGATTACCAATACCGATTTGTGGCAGCAGGAAGTGCAGCCGTTTGCCTCTTCCCGTCCGAGCGAAACGGGCTACAAAATCCATGACGCCGATCCGCTGAAGGCCGAGGCCGACAAGCTGATCAAGGAAAACGCAAAATACGGGGTGCTGAACCCGGCATATTCCCTGGAATCCGAAACGTACACAACGCAGGGCTCCGAGCTGCAAAAGATCATCACTGATGCGACTTACAAATACATTCTCGGCAAAATCAATCTGGACGAATTCAAAGCTGCGGTGGAGAACTGGAAGAAATCCGGCGGCAGCAAAATTATCGAGGAGTACGAGGCCGCTTACAAAGCCACTCAGCAAAAATAACGGCTGAGCCATACGCTAGGAGACGGCAACAGGTCCTATCCCGCCTGCATGGGGGTTAGGACTGTGTTTTTTCCAAGACGGCAGGGTGTAAAAAAGCAATCTCCGGCGTAGATGGAAATTTTATCAGAGAATGCCGGAAATTTTATCCGAGGAGGATCAGCATGCAGACATTCAACGCGGCGCAGCGCATGGCCGAGTCCATCATGGCACGGACGCCGAAGCTGTACGAGGGTAAGGGATATGAAGGCAAGTGGTCGTATGATTACGGCGTGGTGCTCAAGGGCTTCGAGCTGCTCTGGAAGCAGACGGGAGACCGCCGGTATTGGGAGTATATCCGGGACAACATGGACCATTTTATTCAGGAAGACGGGAGTATCCGCGGGTACCGCCACGAAGAATACAACATCGACCATATCAACAACGGCAAGCTGCTGTTCACCCTGTACCGGGAGACGGGGGAGGAAAAATACAAGCAAGCCGCCGGGTTGCTGAGATCCCAGCTGGCATCCCATCCCCGGACGTCGGAAGGGGCATTCTGGCATAAGGAAATTTATCCATATCAGATTTGGCTGGATGGCCTGTATATGGGCTCGCCTTTCTATCTGGAATATCTGCTGACGTTTGAAGGCGGTGCGGGACTGGACGACGTGACGAAGCAGTTCAAGCTGTGCGAGCTCCATACGAAGGATGAGGCCACCGGGCTCTTGTATCACGCCTGGGACGAGAAAAAAGCCCAGCCGTGGTGCGACCCGGCCACCGGCTTATCTCCAAATTTCTGGGGCAGATCCCTTGGCTGGTTCGTCATGGCGCTGGCGGACAGCCTGGAGCTGCTGCCGGGAAGCCATTCCGATTATCCTGAGCTGAAGCGCATCCTGACCGATACGCTGCGTGCGCTGAGATCCTATCAGGATCCGGGCAGCGGCGTCTGGTACCAGGTGGTCAATGAGGGCGGACGCAAGGGGAATTACTTGGAGGCCTCAGCTTCCAGCATGATCACCTATGCCATCGCGAAAGGGCTTCGCCTCGGCGTCCTTGCGCCGCAGGAATGGCAGGACAGCCTGGAGAGAGCGTATCGGGGGCTGTTGGAGGAGTTTGTGCTGGAGACGAAGGAAGGCTGGCTGAACCTGAACAAAAACTGCCAGGTGGCCGGGCTGGGCGGAGCCGACCGGCGCGACGGCACGTACGCCTATTACATCAGCGAGCCAATCATCACCAACGACCAGAAGGGGCTGGGGGCGTTTCTGCAGGCCTGCGGCGAATACGAGGCCAGGGTTCCGGCCGCTGCGGCGAAAGGAGAACAGCCATGAGCGTGTACAGCATCACCGAGTTCGGGGCGGTGCCCGGCGGCGCCGAGCCGGCGACCCGGGCCATCGCTGCGGCGATCGAGGCGGCGGATGCCGCTGGCGGCGGGACTGTGTTCGTCCCCGCAGGCACGTACCTGACCGGGGCCATCCTCCTGCGCAGCAACATCGAGCTGAGGCTGGACCCGGGCGCGGTCCTGTCCTTCAGCACCGATCCGGCGGATTATCCGGTCGTGACCTCCCGCTGGGAAGGGGTGCTGCGCGAGGTGCACGCCTCCTGTGTGTACGGACACGGGCTGAAGAACGTGTCCATTACCGGCAGCGGCACGCTGGATGGCAACGGCCAGCCCTGGTGGGACAAGATGCGCAGCCGCCCGGAGGAGCTGACCCACCCCCGGCCGAAGCTGATCAGCCTCGACCGCTGCACCCGGGTGACGATCAGCGACGTCACGCTGATCAACTCCCCGAGCTGGACGGTCAATCCGATTCTCTGCGACAACGTGACGATCGACAACGTCTCGATATACAATCCCGCGGATTCACCGAATACGGACGGCATCGACCCGGAGTCGTGCCAGAACGTTCGGATCAGCGGCTGCCACATCGACGTCGGCGATGACTGCATCGCCATCAAGGCGGGCACGGAGGACACCGCGCAGCGGGTTCCGTGCGAGAACATCACGATCACGAACTGTACGATGATCCATGGCCACGGCGGCGTCGTGCTCGGCAGCGAAATGAGCGGGGACATCCGGAACGTCGTGATCAGCAACTGCATCTTTAAGCACACCGACCGCGGCATCCGGCTGAAATCGCGGCGGGGGCGCGGAGGAACGGTGGAGGATATCCGGGTCAGCGGCATCGTCATGGAGGAAGTCATCTGCCCGTTCATTTTGAACCTGTATTATTTTTGCGGACCGCGGGGCAAGGACAAGTACGTCTGGGATAAGCGGCCTTATCCGGTCACCCTGGAAACGCCGACGTTCCGGCGGATTCACTTTTCGAATATTACCGCAAGGAACGTACATGCGGCGGCAGGGTTTGTTTATGGTCTTGCGGAAAGGTATATTTCGGAATTAACGTTTGCCGACATCGATATTTCCATGGCGGAGAACCCCGTTCCGGGTCGCCCGGCCATGATGTCCGGCATCCAGGATATGAAAGCGCGCGGCTTTTATTTAGGCAATGTGAGGGACATTCGGTTTGACCGGGTCACGGTTGGCGGCCACGAAGGGCCGGCTTTCTACGTCGAAAACGGTGAAGATGTGGAGTGGCAGCAGTGCCGGTCAAAGGATACGAAGGTGCCGGAGCAGCTTGTAAAACAGGTAAGCGTAGTTCCGCAAGAGGAGGATCTCAGCGAAGAGGAGGTTTAACCAATGATGAGGGAACGGTTGAAGAAGCTGCTGGGCGATGTGCCGGAGGACCGGCCTATCCAGGCGGAGCTGCTCAAGCAGGAAGAGATGGACGGGTACCGCCTGGAGACATTGCTGCTGGATTTAAACGGCCTGGAGCAGGTCCCCGCTTATGTCGCACTGCCTGTAGATGGAGAGGGTCCCTATCCGCTCGTCGTTTTCAATCACTCGCATGGCGGCAATTACACAAACGGACGCAGGGAGCTGATCAGCGGCAGCTCGTATTTGCAGCAGCCGTCTTTTGCCAGCACACTGACCGGCATGGGCTATGCCGTCTGCTGTATCGACATGTGGGGCTTCCATGAGCGGTCGGGTAAGACGGAGAGCGAAATCGTCAAGGAAATGTTATGGCAGGGGCGCGTCATGTGGGGCATGATGCTGTATGACAACCGGCGGATGCTGGATTACATGTGCTCCAGGGAAGATATCGACACCTCGCGGGTCGCGACCCTCGGCATGTCCATGGGCGGGATGATGGCCTGGTGGCTGGCGGCCCTGGACGAGCGGATCAAGGTGACCGTGGACATCTGCGGACAGGTGGATGCGCATACCTTGATGAAGAAGCGCGGGCTGGATCACCACGGCTTCTACTACTACGTTCCGGGCTTGCTGAAGCACTTCACGACGCTGGAAATCCAAGCCATGATCGCCCCGCGGCCAAGGATGAGCCTGACCGGGCGCAGCGACCGGCTGACCCCGGAAGAAGGCGTCGTACTGCTGGCCGAAGGCCTGCGGGAGGTATACCGGGCCGCCGGACAGGAGGAGCATTGGCAGACGGTCATGACTGGCGGCGGCCATATGGAGACGGCTGAAATGCGGGCCCGCTGGCAGCGGTTTTTGGCGGAACACTTGTAAGCGATGGCCGCAGCCCGAAACGAAAGGGGGAAAGGTCATGATTGTAGGAAAGCTGGACCACTGCGATTATCCGACGATTCAGG
The DNA here is from genome assembly GCF_003386155.1 of Paenibacillus sp. VMFN-D1. Taxonomy (NCBI): domain Bacteria; kingdom Bacillati; phylum Bacillota; class Bacilli; order Caryophanales; family Paenibacillaceae; genus Paenibacillus; species Paenibacillus sp. VMFN-D1. The sequence continues at coordinate 822,575 of NZ_QRDU01000002.1, forward strand.
AAGCGGTGGATGCGTTGGAGAAGCAAGATCCGCAGCGGCCCGAAACCCTGTACATCCTGTCGGGTGTCTATGAGGAAGCGGTACGGATATACCGGTCCGATCTGGCCGTGATCGGCATCGGATATGTTGAAATCACGAAGGGCCGGTATGCCAAGGAACTGGACGAGAACGGGAATGAGATTGGCACATTTGCAACGCCGACGCTGTTCCTTGGCGGCCGGCGGCTGCTGATCGAGAATTTGGTCGTGACCAATTCGGCCGGGCAGGGCGAGGACATCGGCCAGGCCGTGGCGGTCTACGCGCACTGCGACGAAACGGTTTTTCGCTACTGCACCTTTAAAGGGCACCAGGACACGCTGTTTACCGGACCGCTTCCGCCTGCGCCCAAGCAAGGCGGCGTGTTTGGAGGAATCCCGCTCCGGGAGCATCACCGAGAGTACCGTCAGGTGTACGAATACTGCCGTATCGAAGGGACGGTGGATTTTATATTCGGCGGCGCGGCCGCCTTCTTTGACCGCTGCGAGATTCGCAGCCTGCGCCATTCGAGCGGGCATGCCGGTTACATCGCCGCGGCTTCTACTCCCGCGGGGCAGGAATACGGGTATGTCTTTAACCTCTGTTATTTGACGGCTGAGCCAGGCGTGTCTGGCGTGTATCTGGGAAGGCCATGGCGCGAATATGCACGCACTGACTACGTCGACTGCCGGATGGGCGGACATATCGAACCGCTGGGCTGGGACGATTGGAACGATCCGGGGCGGCGGCTGACGGTCAAATACCGGGAATTCGGCACCCGCTTTGATCCGGCCGTGCCGGCTCCGGGAGGACAGCGGGCCGGGTGGGCGGTCTATCAGGAGACGCTGGAAGGGGCTCCGCGGAAGGAGCAAGTTTTTGCCGGAACGGACTTTTGGAAACGAAAAGGAGAGGGAAGAGCATGACCATATCCACCCAAACGGGAACCATTCGAAACCCGGTGCTGCCGGGCTTTAATCCGGATCCCTGCATCGTGCGGGCAAAGGACACTTATTATATCGCGGTGTCTTCCTTCGAGTGGCTTCCTGGCGTAAGGGTATATGCCTCCAAGGATTTGGCGGTATGGGAGCACTGTACCGACGTGCTGACCGATCAGGTCGACCTGCGGGGAAACCCGAAGAACTGCAGCATCTGGGCGCCTCAGCTCAGCTACCATGAAGGGTTGTTTTACCTCATTTATACCGACGTGAAAAGCACCAAGCGCCCATTTAAAGACGTTCACAATTATTTGATAACGGCGCCTTCGATTCACGGGCCCTGGTCCGAGCCGGTTTATCTGAACAGCAGCGGCTTCGATCCGAGCCTGTATCATGACGAAGACGGGCGGAAATGGCTGCTGAACGAAATCTGGGATTACCGCATTCCCGAAGGGAATAAATCGAGCGGCATCGTTATTCAGCAGTATGATCCGCAGCAGCAGAAGCTTGTTGGTAAACCGTTCAAGCTGTTTGACGGGACGGATCTGAAGAAGACCGAAGCGCCGCATATCTATAAGCATGAAGGCTATTACTACTTGATTACGGCAGAAGGCGGCACCGGGAGCGGCCATGCTGTGACGGTAGCCCGTTCCCGCAGCTTGATGGGCCCATACGAAGTGGACCCCCGCAATCCGATGCTTACCTCCCGGGACAACCCGGAACTCCCCCTCCAGTGTGCCGGCCACGGCAGCCTGATCCAGACGCCGCAAGGGGAATGGTACATGGCCCATTTAAGCACGCGTCCGGTTGAAGGCCAGTACGCACTCCTTGGCCGGGAAACGGCGCTGCAGCAGGTGTACTGGGACGAGGAAGGCTGGCTTCGCCTGACCGCCGGGGGGAATTCCCCGCAGATGGAGGTCCCGCGTCCGAAAGGGATCACGCCGGCAGAGGCCAAGACGGCCGCTGAACGGAGCTTGTTTGAGGATACCTTCGGCGGACCGGAGCTCGCCAAAGCCTGGAATACGCTCCGCATACCGGCGGATCCATCCTGGTGCTCGCTGTCGGAGCGTCCGGGCCACCTCCGCCTTCATTCCGGGGAATCGCCGCAAAGCCTGTTTCATCACCACATTGTGGCCGTCCGGCAGGCGGATATCCATTTCCGGGCGGAGACGTCGCTGGAGTTCGAGCCGGCAAGCTATTTGCAGATGGCCGGGCTGATGCTTTATCTGAACGATGAAAATTATTTGTATGCTTATGTGACGCAGGACGAAGAGCAGGGCAAGGTGATCCGGCTCATGCGCTGCGCGGACGATGCGTTCACCGTTATTCCGGACATGATTCCGGTGAATGCCGGGGAAGCCGTTCAATTGGCCGCGGAAGTCCATGGCATCCGCGGACGGTTTTATGGCCGGTTTAGCCCGGGGCAGGATTGGGTCCCGCTGTTTGAAGAACAGGACATCCGCTTCCTCTGCGGCGGTTTCACCGGCAACTTTGTCGGTATCGCCGTCCATGATATGCAGACCTTTGGGGGAAGCTATGCGGATTTTTCCCATTTTCGTTATACGGGAATTGAAGCATAGAAGAGCAGGGTTAATCGGTAATGATGAAACAGGGGTTGCTTCTATTGTGAAGCAGCCCCTGTTTTCGGTTCTTACTTTTCCTTGGACGGATTAATGAACGGCCTGCGTCTCAGCTGAAGGCCCGTGTTTCTCAGCTCGGAATCCAGCTTGAATTCCAGGGTCGCTTTTGAGTACAGCTTGGACCACCGGTCGTATTGGCTGGGCGGGACCTTTCCTCTGAAGCGGTTGCCAAGTCCAAAAATGTCGGATTCCTGCGCCTGCGTCATCCGGAATACAGCGGCTGCCCGCTGCTCAATCAGGCGGTTAATGGAAGCTTCCAGATGCTCTGCCTTGATGTCGATCCCGCGCGCGGAATCCATGAGGGTCATCGAAAGCTTGGCATGAATGCGGATGACGGGCTTGCCGCTTCTCATATCCGTGTCGATATCGGCACTCGAATTCAGAATTTTAAGGTTCATTTTATCCGCGGTTTCGATTTCGAAGGGGGACATCTTGCCCGTAACGATTTCGTAAATCAGGGTTTCCTCCGGAGAGATCATGCCGACCATGGCGTCATTTTTAAAAAATGCATTGCCCGCGACCCGGAATATCGTTTCGGAATCCGTCACCAATACAGGCACGAGGCAATCCTCAAGCGGATCATAGTACCCCCTAAAAATTTCCCATAGCGACACGACGTTTTTTTGCGAGGTTCCGCCGCCGTAGCGTTCAAAGAACAGCTTCGTGTAGATACCCGAGAGCTCGCCCGTCGGGTTGGGACGTTCAAATATCGACTTCATGCCGCCTGTCGTAATCGCAATTAACGAATCCAGAGGAACGGTCCGGTCCCTGATCGTGAATTCCAAATAGGGCATGAATCCTTTCTTCGCCAGTGCCTGATCCAGAAAGATCGACTGGTTCTGCGACATATCCAGGCTTTTGGGCAGCCTTAACCGGAGCTGGTCTATGGCTTCAATCACGGTGCTGCCTTCCTGCTTGATGACGAAAAAATCCTTATGGGCTCCGTCCTGCGACTGAGGGAGTGGGAACCTCATCCAGACCCGCACCCGGTCACCGCCGGCCGGCTCGATACCGATCGCGGTCTCGAGGAGCCGATTGTCGACATCTTTGACATCCCAGCAGCCGGGGAGGAAGAGAAGCAGGCATAAGATGGCCAGGCATCGGGCTGCGCGTCTGCTCATTGGCGGGCCCTCATTTTGTTGGAAATGAAAGACTTGACCAGCACAGCCATAGGAAAGCCATACATTAAGTAAAGGCGTAGAACCGTATCCCACTCCACGGCTCTTTCGATCCATTCCCATGAAGGAATAAGCCGGATGGCGGCGTATGCCGTGACTCCTGCCAGGACATACAGCAGCTTTTCGTTCCAGCTGGGAAATACCGCCCTGATTGCCGTTACGATGCAGTTCAGGATCAGGGCAAGCAATAAAAACAAATAAAGGATGGAGCTGACGATAAATACGGCGGTTAAATTTTCGATCACCAGCCAGTAATAGCTTACCGAATCCATTTTGCTGATATAAGGAAGCGTCAAAATTCTTGACATCTCCGGACTAAACGTCAGCGCCGGCTGATAGACGGAGGCGGCCAGTAAAGGCAGAAAACAGAGCGCAGCCACGGTATAAGGCCGCCACAGCTTCTTCGGCTGCTTGGCGTATCTGCCGCAAGCCGCATAGTAAAGATAGCCGGCCCAGACGAAGGATGTCGTGTAGAACTTCGGGCTGGTCAGAAAATCCCCATTGGTATAGAGCCACGGTTTACCCAGATTAAAATCGAGATCGCCGAAACCCAGCAATACGAGCCCGACGGACAGCGGAAAGCTGACAAGCAGAAACAGGACGGAAGCGCGGATAATCGAACCGATTCCTCCGAAAGCCAGAAAGACGCCAATAAAGATCATCCCGTCCAAAAACCACTGCGGCGTGGTGTGAAGGATCGTCATCGAGATGATTTCGCTGTGAGCCCGGACGATGATCACCATGGCGCTCCACATAAACCAGAGCAGCGGAACGATAAAGAGAATGACCCCCGGCCACCCAAGCACGCGCTTTGTAATCGTATAGGCGTCTTTTCCTTTATGCAGCGCGAGGACCCGGCTGAACAGCCAGGCGCCCAGCAGTCCGAGCAGCATCCAGATCAGGATTGGGATCCAGTAGCTCTGGGTGGTGGACTGCAGGACGAGCCAAGGGTACACATGAAAGGAGATCGCCCCGAATACCATCATCTGCAGGACGAAGTATTGGGGCATGGAGATCTTCAGTTCCTCGTTCGATGGATTCATTGTCTCGACCCTCTTCCGAAGGTAATCCAGTAGCTGAGTGAAAATTTGCGGGAGCCGCCGATCAGCCCAAGACTCATGGACCGGATCCGGGCACCGGGACCGATCGGAGTCAAATAGGAGACGCCGAACGATTGGATACGGGAAAGGCAGATGACCAGAATGGCAAAGCAGATGAATATGCCGAGAATTCCGATGACGCTGGCCCCGGCGAGCGTGAAATACTTCAAAATCCGCTGAACCAGGCCCATCTGATAATCCACGACGATAAAATTGGTCAGCGCCGTCGTTGCGACGATGATCACCAGCAAATTGCTCACAATATTCGCTTGAATGATCGCCTGTCCCAGCACCACCCCGCCAACCATCGTAACGGTGGAACTGATCGACCTTGGCAGGCGTATGCCGGCCTCAACGATACAGTCCAGAAGAAACAGCATGATGAGGGACTCGATCCACACGGGATAAGGAACCCCTTCCCTGCTGCCGGCGGCGGCCAGACTGATCTCCAGGCGGTTGAGGTCAATATTCACCGAAGTGACCGCCACGTAGAGGGCGGGCAGAAACAGGTTGATCATGAGTGCGATGAACCGCAGCCACCTTAAAAACAACGCGATCAGCGGCGTCAAATATTGATCTTCGGGGGATTCCCAGAAATCAAAGAAGGACCCCGGGGCGACGATCGAAAACGGCGTTCCGTCCATCAAGACGACAATCTTGCCGTTTAACAGGGAAGCCGCTACCCGGTCCGGGCGTTCCGTCGTGACGGCGGCAGGGAAGAGGCGGGAGGATCCGGGGTTCATGAACCGCAGCAGTTCGCCGGAATCCTGGATCCCGTCCGCTTGGATGGCGCTGATTTGACCGCAGGTGTATTGGACGAGACCCGGATCGGTCACCCCTTCCAGGTAAACCACGCCCACCTTCGTATTGGTCAGGTCTCCGACGCTGCTCTCCCAGATTTTCAAACGGGAGGTTTGCATCCGCTGGCGTATGAGGGCGATATTGGTTTGATAGTTCTCGATAAAACCGTACATCGGGCCCTGAATCACGTTCTCCGTCTGCGGTTGTTGCAGCCCCCGCTGCTGCGGATTCTCCGTTGCCAGAATCAGGCCGTTGGCGGACTCCGCAGTGCACAGCACGGTTTTGCCGGCGCATACCGCTTTTTCGCAAGCGGAAAAATCACCAGCCGAATAGCTGGTGCCATAATAACTGTGCAGTGTGGTCAGTACACCATCCTGCGGCTGCCGGTTCAAATTGAATATGAAATGATCGGAGCCGACAAGCGTCGTAAGGTACAGCAAATACAGCTTGCCGGCGTCCGATTCACCGATGCAGACGGCCTGGAAGTCGGCCGCGTGCTGAAAAGCCTCCTGGAGCCGGGGAAGAAGAAATTCAGAGGACGTATGCTGGAGATGCTGAAGCATCGTTGTACCTTTGCTGGGTTCCACGGTCGATCATCCTTTGCATGACACTTTGCCTTCAATCACCCTAATTATTCCAATTAATGCATCAAATTATGCAGTAGGATGGTGAGGTTACTCTGAGGGCAATCCTGACAGCATCGATCCGTAGTGTTCCGCGATTCCCCGGCTGACTTCGGCCATACGCAGCACCAGCGATTCCGGCTCGGCGATGGTCAGCGCTTTTCCGTAGGGAAGAAGAAAGTAGGGGACGTATGAATGCAAGGAGGTGGAATCAAGCCGGTATACCGCTTCCCCTGGGCTTCGCTCAATCAGTGCATGTCCGAGCAGCCAGTGCTGCTTCAGTTCGTTCAGGACATGATCGTGAGCCTGAATCCGGACCGTGACCAGGGAAGGGTCGCCAGCCGGGTCCGGCAGCAGCTGTTCCAGCAGAACGTCCTTGGCCGAAAAGTTTTCAGGGCGCTCAAAATGCCGATCCGTTACGTCCAGGCTCACAATCCGGTCAACACGGAAGTTCCGCAAATCCTTGCGGAGATGGCAGTATCCGGTGGTGTACCATTGCCCTTTCCAATGGATGATGCTGTAAGGATCGAACTCCCGTACCGACCCGGTTCCGGGATCTCCTTTGGAGCCGCCGTACACCATCCGGAGGGTCTGTCTTTGTCCAGCGGCTTCCTCAAGGCATTGCAGCCGCCCTTTTTGCTCCGGATCGATGGGCGGTTGAAGGACGGACAGCCCGCTGCTGTGGCGTTCAATTTGCGTGAGCTGCTTCTCGTTCGTATACCGTTTTAGTTTGTCCACGGCCCTGCCCAGGGCATCGGTGTGAGGATACCCTGCCTCCTGGGCAAACACCGAAGCATGGACGAGGGCTTTCTGCTCCTCCGCATCGAACATGAGCGGCGAATCGGCAAAGGTCCCAAGAATTTGGAATCCGCCGTTCGGGCCGGAATCGGCAATGATCGGGACGCCGCTTGCGCAGAGCGAATCAATGCACCGGTACACTGTACGTACATGGATCTCCAGCTCGTCGGCCAGCTGCTGTGCCGTCATTTTTTTGCCGGACCGGAGCATCCAGAGGATCGAGAGCATGTTATCAGCTTTGGACATCGGAGAAATCCTTTCGTAAAAGAGAGTTACCCGGGATACGATCCCGGGTATCAGCTCCATTGTAACGCGTCTAGGCGAGCGGTTCCATTCCTTGTTCCACCCATGAATCGTAAGTCGGACCGTACAAATCCGGCAGCTTCAATCCGGCCTGCCGCATCAGGACGGTCATCTGTCCGCGGTGGTGGGCTTGGTGCATGAGGGTAAAGCGCAGCGAACCTCCGTTGTTCCACTCCTGGCCGGCGATGGTTTGCGTCTCCAGAAGCTTGGCGTCCGTCCACTGCGTTTCGACCGCTTGGAGAATGGCCCGGCTGACCCGCTCGTACTGGCCGGCAAGCGCAGCGGCCGATTTTTTTACTGCGTCACTGTTATCGGGTGCATCAAACGCCAGCCCGAGCGATGTCATATAATGAACGGATTCAACGAGATGCCATGCCAGTCCGCCCAGGGTCCGGTGCTTGTCCGTTATGGCCTGCCCGAGCGATTCATCGGTCAGCGCGTTCATGATCTTCTGGGTCATTTCCGCTTCGTTGGTCCATTCCGCTGCAAAATCTTTAATGCTTGTAAACATCATGCATTCCTCCATTTTTTTTGAAGTTTTGTTCGGTTTAATGGCAGTATACACAAAAATCACTGACAGTCTCGGTCAGTGATTTTTGGAATGCTGCTGTATTTATTTATTTTTAATGTGAGCAACCGCTAGGCCGTTCCTCGGAGGATCAACCGGACAATATAACTGGCTGTTTCTTCTGCGGGGCACGCAGCTGTTCCCCGGCTCCATTCAAGGGCAGCGCCGTAAAGGGTCCAGCTGGCCGCAAGGGCTACGGTATCCAATGGAACGTTCCAGCCAAAATCCTCCGGTTCGAGCCGCTGCAGCCAGGCCGTGAGGAGCGATTTGATTTCCTGCTGCATCGTTCGTTCAAAGACAGGGTTGATCGTTTCCACCGGACTGCAGCGACCGTGAAGGGACCGGAAATGCTCAAGGAGGTTCACGGCCAGCATCTGAAGATGATCGCTGTTCCATCCGGCATCCGGGGGCAGATGCTGCTGCAGGCGGGTATGGAGCTTATCACGGATCGATTGTTCCAGCAGGGCGTATTTGTCCGGATAATGCGAATAAAAGGTGCCCCTGTTGACATCCGCACGTTCGGTAATATTTCGAACCGTCATGGCGGTAAAGCCCTTTTCTTTCATCAGCTCGGCGAACGACTGCTTCAGCAGATTCTCTGAGCGCCTGCTTCGCCGGTCCTGCGGAACGCCTCTGTTTTCCATGCATGTGCCGCCTCCTTTATACCTATGTAATATTCAACAATGAGGCACAGATGTCGGATAACGGTCAAACGCGGATGATTGACGATTTTCTCCGGCCCGTGTTTTCCCTATTGTAGGGGGTGGCAGGAAAAGAATCAATCCATGGAGGTAAGGTGAACATGCCTGGTTATCAGCGAAAAGAAAGCATGAAAGCGATCCGGTATCACCGGCACGGAGGGTCGGAAGTGCTGCAGTATGAGGATGTTCCGGTTCCGTTAGTCAACGAGCGCGAAGTGTTGGTCCGCGTGCATGCGGCATCGATCAATCCGGGAGATTGGCAGATCCGCTCGGGGATGGCGGGAGACCGTTTTCCGCTGCCGTATATTCCCGGGTGGGATATTTCCGGCACCGTCGAAGAGATCGGAGCGGACGTCACGTCTCTGCGGGTCGGTGACGAGGTTTTTGGCATGACGGCGAACAGCGGCGCGTGTGCGGAATATGCGGCTCTGCCTGCAGCGCAGCTTACACGAAAGCCCCGCAGCATCAGCCATGAAGCGGCGGCCGCCCTTCCGCAGTCGGCCTGTGCGGCCTGGAACGCGCTGTTCGTTCAGGGAGGCCTGAAGGCCGGCCAAAGGGTGCTGATCAACGGTGCATCCGGCGGCGTCGGCCACTTCGCCGTGCAGCTCGCCAAATGGAAGGGAGCCGAGGTGATCGGCGTAGCCTCCGGCAGAAATGAAGCATTTTTTGCGTGAGCTTGGGGCCGATCGATTTGCCGATTATTCGTCCGGTTCATGGACGAAGGCCGTTGATCCGGTCCAGCTTGCGGTCGATACGGTCGGCGGAACCGAAGGAAACCGGCTCTTGGAGGTGATCACGCCTGGAGGATCGCTGGTTCCGATCACGTGGGGGAATTATGACACCGATCAGGCGGCCGCCGGGCAGATTGACGTTCACGAAGTTGCGATGCTGCCGGTCACGACAGCGGATTTGGACCGGATATCCCGTTTAGTGGAGGAAGGTCAGCTTCGAGCGGTCATCGACCGGATGTTTCCTCTAAAAGAGACCGCCCTGGCTCATGAGCTCAGCGAAAGCCGGCGAGCCAGGGGGAAGATCATTATTCGTGTAAGCAGCACGGCGGATCGATAAAAACATCCTTATTTTTTTCGCGGAAGGAACAAGGCAGCGACTCCCCCGATGATCATTCCGGCGGTCGCCAGATACATGGCGGTGCGGACGCCTGCTGCCTGCGCGGCCAGAAGCGAGCCGCCGCTTTGACCGGCGATACCGGAATTGGCGATGAAGATCAGGAAGGCCATGCCGATGGCGTTGCCGATATTCAGCGTCGTCGAGGCCATACCCGAGGCCACGCCCTGCTCTGATGGAGCCACGCCCGCGGAAGCGGCGATCCACATGCCGGTCCATACGACGCCCTGGCCGAGGCCGGAAATGATCAATCCGGGCACGATAAGCAGATAGCCGGAGTCGGCATACGCCCCCAGCGGGATGAGGGCGGTGCCCGCGATGCCGATCATGGTGCCTGTCAGAATCGTGCTGCGCATGCCGTAGCGCGTGGCAAGCCTTTCACCCCATTGGGTTCCAAGGGCAATGGATAGCGATGGCACGATAAAGGCAAGACCGGTTTGCAGGGCATTGAATTGATGCACATTCTGGAACAGTACCGTCAGGAAGTAGGGGATGGCTCCAAAGGTACCCATGTAAAGAAAGGTAATGATCATGCCCGTGACCAGGCTCCGTCTCCGGAGAAGACGCGGCGGCATCAGCGGATTGGAGGTGCGGTTTTCGATCCAGGCAAAAGTAAGAAATAACAGCAGGGACAGAAGGGCGCATATCAGGATGCCGGCGGAGCCCCACCCTGCCTCAGGTCCTTGAACAAGGCAATACACGAGTAAAGTCGCAGCGCCGGTAAAGCTCAGCGCACCGGGCAGATCGAAGCTGCCTTTTCCGGATCGGAAGGAGTCCCGCGGAATGGCAGCGAGTGCCGCCAGAGCTGCACCGCCGGCAAACAATACGTTGATGAAGAAGACGGCTTCCCACCCTATGGCGTTCGTCAGAATGCCGCCGAGGAGAGAGCCCAAGGTCAATCCGCTGGCTCCCGCTCCGCCCCAGACTGCGAGGGCCCGGTTGCGTTTAGGTCCTTCTTCATAGAGCCGGTTGATCAGGGATAGGGTCGCCGGAAAAAGAAAAGCGGCTCCAATGCCTTGCAGCGCTCTGGCCAGGATAATGACCAGCGGACTCCATGCCAGCCCTCCAAGCAAGGAGGCCAACGCGAACAGGAGCAGTGCTGATATGAACATCCTTTTTTGCCCGAGCTGGTCTGCGGCACGTCCGCCAAGCAGGAGGAAGCCGCCGCAGAAAATCGTATAGGCGCTGACGACCCACTGAAGGGATTGTTCCGAAAAGCCCAGTGCACGGCCCACTTCGGGGAGCGCAACAAAGACGATATTAATGTCAAGGGAGTAGATCAGCTGGGCGAAAGCGAGGATGGCGAGGCTCCAGCCCAAGGCTTTCTTTGACATCGCCGGAGTGGCGGCAGAATGGGCAGCGCTAATGACCTCGCCCCTTGGACTAGCTGACAACGGGTCTCGTGATGACACGTAAAAAGCACCTCACTTCAAAATGTTTTGAAATGATTATATTTCAATAAAAATTGAAATGTCAATACAAAGCGTGTATAATATTTTCTATGAGACCCCACTACGAAACCGAAATGGCCAAAGCGGCCAAAGCACTCAGCGACCCGATCCGGATGAAAATTTTGACGATGATTAAAATGGGCAGGCAGTCGGATTTCCAGTCTCCTGTCTGTACGTTCGAGCCTGCGGCCGTATGCCCCGCGGACCTGCAGCTTAAGCTGGGAGACGTGTCGCCGTCCAAGCTGTCCTACCATTTGAAGGAGCTTAAGGATGAGGGGTATATCAAGGAATGCAGGGAGGGAAAACGGCATTATTACTCGCTGCAGCCGGAGAGGCTGAAGCAGTTCACGAAAGATTTAAGCTGGCTGTATGAATAGGAAAGCGGAGCGGGGGGTTGGAGACAGATCAGCTGGTGCCTGCCCCTTATCCGTAAGCGCAAACAACCCCCGACAGCGTCGGGGGTTGTTTCGATGTGAGGCAAGACAGGGCAGTCAGCCGCGTTCAGGCATTCTCATCCCGGCTGTATGGCAGCCGGACCCGGAACGTGGTCCCTTCGCCCGGTGAGCTCTCGGCCTCGATGGTGCCTTGATGCGCCGCGACGAACTCCTTGGCGATGGCGAGCCCAAGCCCCATTCCGCCGCTGTGCCGCGAGCGGGAAGCATCGGCCCGGTAGAAGCGGTCGAAAAGGTTCGGGAGATGCTCGGGGGCGATGCCGGTGCCGGTGTCCTTCACCGCGATCTCCAGCCATGGCCGTCCGTCTGCATCCTGTGTCTCCGACAGGATCACTTGGATCGAACCGCCATGCGGCGTATGCCGGACGGCATTGGTCAGCAGGTTGAGAAAGACCTGGGTAATCCGGCCGGAGTCGACCGGGATCATCGTGGAGCCGGCCTGGCTCACCAGCGTCATGGCAATGCCGGCATCCTGCGCGCGGGGCAGAAGCCGCTCGAGCGTCTGCTCCAGCAGGGCACGGACGTCCGTCATGCTGAACTCAAACGACAGCTTGCCTGCCTCGGCCAGTGAGAGCTGATGCAGGTCGTCCACGAGCCGGGTGAGCCGGATCAGCTCATCCTGAAGCGGAAGCAGCTGCTCGGGTTCGATCGCTTCGCCTTGCTGCTGCAGCATATCCATCTTTCCCCTCATGATGGAGAGGGGAGTTCGCAGCTCATGCGCGACGTCGGCCACGAGATTGCGCCTCGCATCCTCGGCCCGGCCCAGCTGCAGGGACATCCGGTTGAAGGCGGAAGCGACCTCGCCGTACTCATCTTTGGTCGTGACCGGAACCTGCACCCCATGCCGGCCTTCCTTAATCTGCTCGATCGCAGAAACCAGCCGGCGAAGCGGGGAAGTCAGACGGCGGGAAATCCAATAGGCAGCCAGCAGGGCATCAACAATGAACACCACCGCGCTGACGATCAGCAGAAAGCCGACGCCATGTGAAATGCCCAGCTTCACCTTGGAGATCACGCTGATTTCCGGGTCGTAGTAACGGAAAGATCCGACGACCCGTTCGTTCGTCTCGATACTGTATTTTACCCCGAGCCCCCTGATCATGGGCTCGGCCACGCTGCCGAAGATGGCCAGCTTCCTGTCGTGGACGTCGTACAAGATCAGGCCGCTGTCTTGAGCTTCTTCCAGTAAGTCGCCAGAGGCCAGCTTTTCAACACCGTTCCAGGAACTGCCGTGCTGCTCATAATATTCGGCGAGCGTACGCGACAGGCCGCTGATTTGCTCTTGGTCGGAGGACGGTGTCAGCTCGCCCAGCAGCCCGCGCACGACTGCGTTTGTGATCAGCATAAACGTCAGGCTCATGACCACGATAAAGGCGGCCATAGCCCAAAACAGTTTCCGGCTAACGTTCACGGCGGTCACCGAACCGGTATCCGAATCCGTACACGGTGTTAATAAACACCGGGTTGGACGGATCGTCCTCGATCTTTTTGCGGATCCGGCTGATGTGGGCGTCCGCGGTCCGCTCGTCGTTCAGCAGGTCGTCATCGACCGCAGCCAGCAGCTGCAGGCGGCTGTATACGATGCCTGGCCGCGAAGCCAGGGTGGCGAGCATTTTGAATTCGGTCGGGGTCAGCAGAACTTCCTCCCCGCGTTTCCACACCCGGCACTGCGCCTCGGATATCGTTAAATCTCCCCGCACGATCCGGTCGTCCGGAGTCTCGTCCCCATGGATTCTCCGGAGGACCGAGCGTATTCGCGCGACCAGCTCCCGCAGGGAAAAGGGCTTCGTCAAATAATCGTCGGCGCCGACCTCCAGCCCGATGATTTTATCCGTTTCTTCCACTCTGGCGGTCAGCATGATGATTCCCAGCTTCGGCAGCTTCCGCAGCTCCCGGCACACGTCAATGCCGCTCATTCCCGGCATCATCCAGTCGAGGACGACCAGGGACGGCTTCCGTTCGCCAGCGATCCGGAGCGCTTCCCGCCCGGATAAAGCCGTGATCGTCTCGTAACCCTCCTGCTGGAGAAACGGCTCCATAAAGGCCAGCACTTCCTTTTCATCATCGACAAGCAGCAGAGTATGCGTCATGTGTTCATTCTCCTTTATCTCGAGAGCCTCGGGCCGTTGCAGCCTTTCCGGCTTTTATCCCCCTCATTATATACCGGTTCCCGCGGATGCGGGGACAATTCACCAAAGCCGTAAGGAACCGCAACAAGTTCGCAACATTCCTGAAGGAAAACCCCGGACAACCCCGCATGGACCTGGGAAAAAGCCGCAAAAAACCGATGCATTTTCATCACAACAGCAAGAGAACTTCACAGGTTCACAACAAGTCGCTGCTACAATAAACTCCAGGCGGCAAAACACGGGCTGCGCCGCAGACCATCGCAATTCATTGCCTTCATTGCGGTCCATGCAATGGAATGCAGTTCAACGGGGGAGGGGTGATTATGCTGAAGCAGCACTATGTGATCAAAGTACTGCTGGCTGCCGTCGGTGGCGCTGCCTGCGGTATCTTTCTGTCAACCATTATTGCCGCTCTCGGTTATCTGATCCATGACCGTCCGGCCGGGACACCTTATCTTCCGCTGATCATGGCTGCGTTGTTTGCGGGGATCGCCGCGTTGACGTCCGATTATAAGGGAGGAAAACCACATGACAAGCATCGATCTTAATCCGTCACAAGATAAAATTTCAGGGGGCAGACGGATTTCCCGGGGCATCTTTATAGGGCTGTCCTGGATATTGGTCGCCTGTATCACGGTTCAGGTATACATCGCTGGGTCGGCTGTGTTCCAAAATCCGGTGAACTGGCGGCTCCACGAAAACTTTGTTCATTTCTTTGGGTTTGCCCCGCTTCTGATGATCATTTTTGCCATTACGGGAAAATGCTTTAAAGGCAGTGCGTGGCTCAGTTTGGGCATGTTTGTTCTGATCGACATGCAGTACATGACGGCGCATGTGCCTGCGCTGGGCGCCATCCATCCGGTGATGGCCCTCGTGCTTATCCTGCTGTCGCTGTACACCGCACTACGAAGCACACGGCGGCAGTAATGGGGAATTTATGCCCGAACAGTTGTGGAGGGGACCGGTGCCCGGGTATACTTTGAAATAAATGAAGATCATATCGTTGTTTCAAAGAGAGGGCTGTAGCATTGACCTTACAACAGTTAAAATACGTCATCGAAGTCGCCAACCGCGGGTCCATGAATGAAGCGGCCAAACGGCTGTTTATTTCGCAGCCAAGCCTGTCGAATGCGATCAAGGATCTGGAGGAAGAGCTGAACATTACGATTTTTGAACGGACGAACAAAGGGATTACCCTGTCCAAGGAAGGCGCCGAATTTCTCGGCTATGCCCGGCAGGTGACCGAGCAGGCGGAGCTGCTGGAGAGCCGCTATTTGAACGCCAAGCCGTCGCCGCAGCATTTTTCCGTATCGACCCAGCACTATGCGTTTGCCGTCAATGCGTTCGTGCATTTGGTCAACGAGTATGGGCAGGACGAATACGAGCTGGCGCTGAGGGAAACGAAGACCCATGAAATCATTCAGGATGTTAAAAGCCAGCGGAGCGAGATCGGCATTCTGTACCTCAATGAATTCAACAGCAAGGTCATCAACCGGCTGCTGAAGGACGCCAATTTGAAATTCACGAGCCTGTTTACGGCCCGGCCTCATATTTTTATCAGCGTCCATAACCCGCTCGCCAAGCAGTCCATCGTGACGATTGACCAGCTGCAGGATTATCCCTACCTGTCGTTTGAGCAGGGTGAGTACAACTCCTTTCACTTCTCCGAGGAAATTCTGAGCACACTGACGCATCCGAAAAGCATCCGGGTCAACGACCGCGCCACGCTGTTCAACCTGCTCATCGGACTGAATGGTTATACGATCTCAACCGGAGTTCTCAGCGCCGACCTGAATGGTAACGAGATTATTCCTGTGCCGCTCGACTGCGACGAGACGATCAATGTCGGCTGGATCTGCCATCAGAATGCGGCGCTGTCCAAGCTGGCCCTGGAGTATATCGAAGCGCTGCACCAGGCGATTTCCGATTGATCCGTAATTTTGAAAAGTATGGATGAAGTGCCGGGACGTAGTCCCAAGGTATGATTTTTTTGCAGCCACGCTTGCCGCTGTATGCGGCGGGGGTGGTTTTTTGTAACGCATAAGTTGGGTGCTCCATCTCATATATTGTCCAGTGACGGATCGTTATCGAAGGGAGGGATATGCCTGCAATGAATGAAGAGGCGCTCTTTGAGCACAGGTTTTGGCTGCAGATTTTGGGGGATCATGCCCGCTTTATCTACAACGCGCTGGCGTCGAAGGAAGTCAAGGACGTACAGACGGCGGCTTCGTTCGTCCAATGGTTTGACCGGCTGTTGGGACAGGCGCGCTCGTTCCCTGAGGGACAGCCGCTGACGGAGCTGAACGAACAGGCGAATCAGGCGGTACATGAACTGCGGGCGTTTAAACTGGATCTTCTCGACCGGGTGCTGCAGCGCAAGGTGATCATCGGGTTGTCGCCCACGTTTATCAATCATATGGTGAACGAGCTGGAGGAATATGAGCGCATTCTCGCTGAGCTGTTAAAGGGAAATCCGGTTCCCCGCTATCACCCGCTGCATCACGATCTGCTGTGGCTGCCTGACGCGGCTTTTCACTCGGCATCGATCGCTTCGGATCTCGACGGGGTGGAGCGGAGGCTGATCCAGAGGAGCAAGGAATTTGAGCGGCATTTCAACGAATTTTATTTGAAGGCGCTTGAGCTTGTAGGATACTTGCGTACGCTGCGGACGACCTATCCGGCGGTGAAAAAGTTCCACAGCGACGTGGACCTGGAAATGTCGGCGTTTATGAACTTTCTGCTGGAGGTCGAGGAGCTGGACATCAGCGCCGAGCTGCTGAGCAGGCTGAACAGGCTGGTGCCGGACCATATGTTCCGGGAAGAATGCTATTATTTGCAGAAGCTGTCCCAATTCGGCGAGGTGCCGCGTCCTGATTGCGACCCGGCAAAGCCGAGGGTGGAGTAACGCCCCAAGGGATTGATCATAAAACCGCTTTAGAATGCCTCTTTGCTCTTCGGGGATGTCCTGGGTGCCGGGAGGTTTTTTTACTCCTGAACACAAACCGGCTTGCTGCGGACAGGGATGGATAATATCAAATAAATCCAGTTTATTTGCGCTGCAGTCCATTGAGTTCGACCGGGCGATGCGTGATAATGAGGGCACAAGATCACTACCAAACGAAAAGAGGTTGATGTATTCGTGCGTAAAGTCAAGGTTGGCGTCATCGGTACCGGCATGATCAGCACCGTATATCTGAAAAATTTGACCGGCATGCTCGACCATATCGTCGAGGTCAAAGCCGTAGCGGATATGGTTCCGGAGCTCGCGCAGAAAAAAGCGGAAGAGTTCGGTGTTCCGAACGTGTACACCGTGGAGGAGCTGCTGGCCGATCCGGAAATTGAAATCGTTCTCAATTTGACGGCCCCCGCCGCGCACGCCCCGCTGAACCTGCGGGCACTTGAGGCCGGGAAGCATGTGTACACGGAGAAGCCGTTTGCCCTCACCCGCGAGGATGCCGATGAGGTTCTGGCTCTGGCCGAGTCCAAAAACCTGCTTGTCGGCTGTGCGCCGGACACCTTCCTCGGCGCCGGAATCCAGACCTGCGTCAAGCTGATCAATGACGGATGGATCGGCACGCCTTACGGTGCAAGCGCTACAATTATCATGGGGAACGCCGCGGGCGGCATGCATCCGAACTTCCGCAACTTCCTGAAGCTGGGCGGCGATCCGATCATGGATATGGGGCCTTACTATTTGACGGCGCTGATCGCGCTGCTCGGACCCGTACAGAGGGTAACGGGATCCGCCCGCCAGCTGCATCAGGAGGTCGTGGTGGACAATCCGAAATCGCCGGCATTCGGCCAGACGGTGCCGGTGGAAGCGCCGACGAACGTATCGGCTGTGCTGGACTTCCACAGCGGCGCTGTGGCAACCCTACAGGCGGCCAAAGAGGCGTTCGGCTATTCGCCGCGGCTGGAAGTGTACGGCACGGAAGGCATTCTGTACGTTCCGGATCCGAACTTCTTCGGAGGCGCCGTATCCATCCAGTTCCCGAACGGGCAGACGAAAGAGATCCCGCATTCCCATCCGTATGCCGAGGAAGGACGCGGCATGGGCGTAGCCGACATGGCTTATGCAATCCAGTCGGGACGTCCGAACCGGGCAAGCGGCAAGCTGGCGCGCCATGTGCTGG
Source organism: Paenibacillus sp. VMFN-D1 (assembly GCF_003386155.1). Lineage (NCBI taxonomy): Bacteria > Bacillati > Bacillota > Bacilli > Caryophanales > Paenibacillaceae > Paenibacillus > Paenibacillus sp. VMFN-D1. Next base: position 840,527 of record NZ_QRDU01000002.1, read on the forward strand.
ACATTTCGCTCGGCATCTTCGAAGCGTCCCAGCAGGAACGCCACATTCACCTGGAATCCACGGTGGAACGTCCGGCTCCGCTGCCGCTCGGCCTGAAATACAACATGCTGGATCTGTAAACACCACACGGAGAACCTGTCCCATTTCAAACCAAGAGAGGATGCATAGATCATGACCCAATTTCCCGTCGCCGTACAGCCTTATACGGTTCGCGAACAATTAAGCAAGGATTACATAGGCACGCTGGAGAAAATCGCCGCCATCGGCTATCAGGGCATTGAGCTCGGACGTCCGCCGGAAGGCATCACCGTGGCAGAGCAGAAGGCGCTGCTGGACCGGATCGGCCTTAAGGTCATCGGAACCCACGCCGGATTCGATACGTTTGATTTCAACCCGGACGACATCGCGGATTATCTCGAGGAGGTGGACGGCGGTAAATTCGTGGCGCTGTCGCTGCGTTTTGCGTCCCGGGACGAGGTGCTGGCGAAGGCCGCCAAGCTGAACGAAGCGGGCGAGAAGTTCCGCCGGCGCGGGGTTCAGCTGCTGTACCATAACCACGACTGGGAGTTCGCCAAATTCGACGGCGAATACGCGCTCGATATTTTGCTCCGCGAAACCGATCCTTCCTTGGTTCAGATGGAGCTGGATACGTATTGGGTCAAGCGGGGCGGTGAAGATCCGGCGTCGTACCTCGCCAAGCTTCAGAACCGGTGCCCGCTGCTTCATATCAAAGATGTGGAAGCCGGCGAGGAGCAGTTTTTCGCCGAAATCGGGGAGGGGATTCTCGATTTCAAGGCCATCGCCCAAACGGCGCGGGAGGTAGGAACCGGCTGGCTCGTCGTCGAACAGGATCAGAGCCGGCGCGATCCGCTGGAGAGCCTGGCGATCAGCTACCGCAATTTGCAGGGACTCGGACTGATTTAATCCTTTATTTTCTTACGAACGAACATCGAATGGGCCTGAAAAGGAACCGAAGCTAAGACTCCACTTCGTGGGGGATGAGGAAGGGAACTGCCATGAATATAACGGAAAGCCAATCCAGCCGGGCGGCCTCGCATCTTTTGCACCTCCCGAGGATCCATATCGTCGGGGACATCGTCAAGAAGCCCGGCACCTCCCTCGGCCCGCGGCGGATTCACGATTACGAGCTGCTGTATTTTCCGGATGGGACGCGCAGCGTCTACAGGGTGGAGGGGGAAGCATACGTCCTGCAGGAACCGAGCTTTATCGTGACCAGGCCGGGCGAATACCATGCCTATGAATACGACCCGCAGCAGCCGGCGCGCCATCTGTTCATTCATTTCGGGACGGAGGCGGCGCTTCCGCTCCTTGCGCCCGGCGGCCCGAGCGTTATTCCGCTGGACGAGGAGCTTCCGGTCGGCATGATGAAGCAAATCATGCATATCGCCCATGCCCATACGGACCGGATGCAGAGCCGCGGGAGCTCGCTTCTATGGTCGCTGCTGACGGAAATCAGCGGCCATCTCTTCGACGAGCCGCTGACGACGCCGGCCAACCGGATTCCTCCCCAAATCGTCAAGGCGCTCGATTATATCGACAAGCATTTAGGGGAGGCCATTTCGGTGGAAATGCTGGCGAGGCGGATCGGCTGGTCGCATGAGCATTTCTCCAGGTCTTTTGTGCAGTATATGGGCCGCACGCCGCGCGACGCGATTATTCAACGGCGGATCGAGCGCGCCTGCCAGCTCCTGCTGTACGAGGAGCACAGCATCAAGGAGGTCGCCTTTGCGGTCGGATTCTCGGATGAAAATTACTTCAGCAGGGTGTTCAAAGCCGTGAAGGGACTCACCGCCAGCCAGTACCGCAAAAAATATTACAATCCGATGTACCGGGATTTGGTTCCGGTCAAGGAGTCGGAATCACTGTATCCGGTCAACCGGATTCTGTATAACATCGGGGCCGGCGAAGGTTAAACCTTCGCCTGGCTATATAGGAGAGTGATGCGAATGAAGGAGAAGGTGAGGACAGCGGTGGTCGGTTACGGATTCGCCGCCAGGACGTTTCACTGCCCGGTCATCACGGCCGTACCGGAGCTGGAGCTGGCGATGATCGTCCAGCGCAGCGGCCATTCGTGCTTGCAGGCTTACCCATCCGTCCGGGCTGTACAGGACGTCCGGGAAGCCTATGAGGATCCGGACATCGACTTGATCGTCATTACGACGCCGAGCACGGCGCACTACTCGTTTGTCAAGGACGCCCTGCTGGCCGGCAAGCATGTCGTCGTAGAGAAGCCGTTCACGGCGACGACGGAGGAAGCGGACGAACTGATCGCGCTGGCCCAAAGTAAAGGGCTGGTGCTCAGCGTGTTCCATAACCGCCGGTGGGACGGCGATTACCTGACGCTGCAGGAGGTTGTCCGCCGCGGTCTGGTCGGCCGGATCACCGAAGCGGAATTCCGCTGGGACCGGTTCAGCCCGAATGCCGATCCCAGCCGCTGGCGGGATGTGGGGGCCGAAGGGTCCGGGACGTTCTATGACCTGGGCGTCCACCTGATCGACCAGGCGCTGACGCTGTTCGGGCTTCCGGACAGCGTGCAGGCGGAGGTGCGGACGCAGCGGGAGCGGACGCTGGCCCCGGACTATTTTGACGTATCGCTGGGGTATCCGGATGGGCTGAAGGTGTCGGTAAAATCGACCCTGCTTGCCCGGGATCCGGCTCCGAGATACCGGTTGTACGGGACGGAGGGTTCGTTTGTCAAGTATGGAGAAGATCCTCAGGAAAATCTGCTGAAGGCCGGCAGGCTGCCGGGATCGCCCGGATGGGGCGAAGAGCCTCAGGAGATGTGGGGAAGCCTCGTGGCAAACCGGGACGGCCTGCAGTTTACGGGGCGTCTGAAGACGATTCCGGGATGCTACGACGCCTATTACCGCAACGTGGCGGAGGCTATCCATGGTGTGTCAGAGCTTGGCGTAAAGCCCGAGCAGGCCCGGATGGCGATCCGTATCATCGAGCTGGGCATGCAGAGTCATGCCGAGCAGAGAAGGGTGCCATTTACCCCTTAACTACTTACGGAAAGAAGGAGATCAAGCTTGTTTCCTTTCAAATTGTCATTGAATACATCTACACTCCTGCCTTACGGACTCGGCGTCAAAGAGCAGGTCCGCGTGGCGGCGGAAGCAGGCTATGAGGGCATCGAGCTGTGGGTACGGGACATTGAAGCTTACCTTGCAGAGGGCGGCGAGCTGCAGGAGCTTAGACGGTATATCGAAGATCATGGACTGAAGGTGGCGAACGCCATCGCCTTCTGGGCTTGGGCCGACCGTGATCCTGAAGCGAGACAGCGCGGCTTCGACCAAGCGGAGAAGGAAATGGAGATGTTGGCGGAGCTGGGTTGTCTCGCGGCTGCTGCGCCCCCCTTCGGACAGGTTGCCCACGTCACGCTGGACGAATTTGCCGCTTCCTTTGCCAAGCTGGCCGAGTTGGCCCGCCGGATCGGCATAGAGCCCTATCTTGAATTCTGGGGAAAAGCGGCCCTGCTGAACTGCCTGAAGGATGCGATCTACGTAGCTCAAGCCAGTGGAGTGGCGGACGCCAAAATTCTTATCGATCCGTTCCACATGTACACCGGCGGCAGCGAGCTTCGGGACCTTGAAGGCTTGCCTGGGAACCGGATCGGCATCGTCCATGTGAACGATTATCCGGCGGCGCCGTCCCGCTCCGAGATCCAGGACGCCCACCGGGTATTTCCGGGAGACGGCATCGCTTCGTCCGGAGCGCTCGCCAGAACGCTGGCGGATGCGGGATATGAGGGCTATCTGTCGCTGGAGCTGTTTATGGACAGCTACGGCGGGTTGACCGCCCTGGAGACCGCGAAGCTTGGTATTGCCAAGATCCGGGAGGCTTACAGCCTGTAATGTCCAGATCCATCGCGGGAGACAACCCCGTCAGCAAGCTGTCGCTGCTTGCGATTACGTGGCCGATTTTTGTGGAATCGGCCCTTCAAATGTTTCTCAGGACATCGGACACGTTCATGCTGAGCAAGGTGTCGGACGGCGCGGTTGCGGCGGTCGGTGTCGCGAACCAGATCATCATGTTTGCGGTGCTGATGTTCAATTTCGTGGCGCTCGGCTCCGCGGTCGTCATCTCGCAGTATTTGGGTGCCCGCAGGCAGCATGAAATCGGCCGGCTGGCCGGTTCCTCGCTGGCGCTGAACTTCCTGTTCGGCCTGGTCGTGAGCGTCATCGTCATGATGCTCAGCGGGCCGCTGCTGCGGATATTCGACCTCGATCCTTCCCTGTTCGGGCAGGCGGAGAAGTATTTGCTCATCGCCGGGGGCGCCCTGGTCATTCAGGCGCTGCTGACCGCCGTCACGGCCATGATTCAATCTCATGGATTAACCCGGCAGACGATGGTCGTCACAATCGGCATGAACGTACTGAATATTTTCGGCAATTACCTGTTTATTTACGGCCCTGGAGGCTTTCCGAAGCTGGGCGTCGTCGGGGTGGCGATATCCACCGCCTTTGCCCAGTGCGTCGGGCTGGCCGTCAATCTGGTGCTGCTCCGCAAGGCGGCGGGCGTCTACATCCGCTGGAACGACCTGTTCGTGTGGAGCCGTGAGCATATCGGGAAGGTGCTGCGCGTCGGCGTGCCGTCCTCGGCCGTGTCCTTGTCTTACTCCGCCAACCAGTTTGTGACCACGGCCTTTATTTCGTCGCTTGGGGCCAGCGTGCTGGCAACGAAAATTTACACGCAGAACATCATGTTCTTCGTCATGATTCTGGCTGTCTCGCTGGGCCGGGGCGGGCAGATCATCGTCGGGCAGCTGGTCGGCGCGGGCCAGAGGGAAGAGGCCTACAAGCAGGTGATCCGGAATCTGATCCGCAGCGAGCTGATCACGCTGGCGGCCGTCGCCGTGCTGACGCTGTTCCGGCAGCCGCTGATGAAGCTGTTCACGACCGACCCGGACATTATCGCGATGGGAGCGGCCTTGCTGCTGCTGAGCTTTCTGCTGGAGCCGGGGCGCAATTTCAACGTCATCCTGGAACGGTCGCTGCAGGCCGCCGGCGACGCCCGGTCCGCCATGATCGTGTCCATCACGGTGACCTGGCTCTTTAGCGTGCCGCTGACGTACCTGCTCGGCATCTATTGGGGATACGGCCTGTACGGCATCTGGGCGGCGTTTATTGCCGACGAATGGCTGCGGGGCATCCTGCTCTGGGTCCGCTGGAGGAGCAAGGCCTGGCAGCGAAAAGCGCTGGTGCAGCTTCGCAGCGAGGAGCAGGCGCTGTAGCCGCCCGCGCAGGCAGCACAAAAAAACCGCCACTCGGGGATTATCCGGGGTGGCGGTTCTTTGTGCTGGCGCCGAACAGGGACAGATATGCCGAGGAGCGGCGGATCAAGGCGCGGGTATCCGTCGGGAACTCCCGGCCGAGCAGCGGGAGGCGGTTGACGGGAGCTTTCGCCTGGACTTCCGTACCAAGGTCAGCCGTCAGGCCGGAGATCGCTAGCGACGTTCCTCCCCCGATGCGCAGCGATGCTGCAGCTCCTTCGGCGTAAGCCGTACGGTTCCGCTCGAGAAGGCCGGCATCAAGGGATCTTCCCATGTGTTCGGCTGTTGTGCGCGCGGTATGCTGCTCCAAGCGTGACCTGACATCAAGCAGCGCCATCAGCGCGAGCGGGTACTGATTGTGGTCCGGCTGCTTCAGAATGTTCATGGCCGTCGCGGTGATGGCCTCTTCCAGCGTCAGTCCGCAAATATAACGCAGGCGGCAGCCCCACCGTACCAGATCGAAGGCTTGCTTGCCTGAGCACAGCAGGCCCTCGGCAAGCCCTTCCTCTCCCGAGTAAGGCAGCTTCATAATGCCGATCCGGCAGTTTTCCAGCCAGCCCAGGCTGTGGTGCTGGTACCTTGGAAGATCGATTTCAAACAGTTCGATGGTGGAGATCAAAGCCCGGTTCATCGCGACATCCTCCTTGACCGTGATTTCATGTATACTCCCTGCCATCTTGTTCCGGATCGTCACGGCAAGTAGGGTTCCATACATGTGTCCGATTGGTAAACTATCCGCATCATACGTCCAAGGGATATCTTTGGCAAGAAGACGAGGCGGATTTTTCGGATCAAAACCAGCATCTTTCCAGCGCAAAGTCCAAAATCCCGGCAAAAAGCCGCTTTTTTTCAGCCTAGCGGCTTCAGCCCTATTCCGGCATTATTTTCCGATCCAATGGGCGGGTTCAGCCATTTGAATGGTTTCCCGCCTTCAGTTATCCAGCAAAGCTAAGGAAAGCGGTAGGAAAGGCCGTAAAACAATGATTCCTACGGATTAGGACCCGTTTTCCCATCAGATCCCCAAATAAAGCAGGGAATCGTATCGTTTCCCTGCTTTACAGTTCGCCGTCCCAGGCGTATATTCATTTCATCATCCAATAGAGTAAAATTTGCGACTTGATGAACGCTGAATTTTCCGATGAAAAGCGGGGGAACCAATCGCAGTCCTCGTCCCACGGAGCTTTATGCTGGGGCTTGCGGCTTGCAGGGGTGAATCGGAGGCAGGATAACACCTGTTTCCGTAGGGCTACTCTCACGGCCCGAATCCGTCAGCTAACCTCGTAAGCGTAGTTGAGAGCGGAGGAAACTGTGATTTGACGCATCAACACAGGGTATCTGCTCTGTGTTTTTCTGTGCGCTCATTTTGAAGGATGAAGCGTGTACATGGAATATGTCTATTCGCTGAATTTCCGCCGAAGGCGGAAAGCGGGGGAACCGGTCGTGTCTGCAGCATCCGCTGCGGGCATATGGGGTGAATCTCGAAAGTGATGAGTAGGGCTACTCTTTGGCCCGAATCCGTCAGCTAACCACGCAAGCGTATTAAGAGAGGCAGCTGTTATTCATGCAGATGGCAAGGCTTATTCAGCCTTGGATTTGGAAGCATGGAAGAGTGTCCTCTTTCCGGTGCTTCTTTTTTGTTGTTTAAAAAAGGAGAAGCATGGATTCCCAAGCGGGCGGCGCCCGCGATTTTGTACAAACAGAGAAAACAGGTTATTTGGGAGAGAGGAGAACTTGAAGTGCCCCAGATACAAGTAAACGGAACTACGTTATATTATGAAATTCACGGCAGCGGCACGCCCATCGTGTTCATTCACGGGCATTTGTCGTCCCATCATATGTTTGAGCCCCAGGTCGAATATTTCAGCAAGCGGGCGAAGGTAATCGTGCTGGACCTCCGGGGTTACGGCAATTCGGGGAAGCTTGACGTGGAGGTCGGGCACATTATGGAAACCCAATGCAGCGATCTGTGCGAGCTGCTCAATAAGCTGCATATTTCGCAGGCGACGCTGGTCGGCTGTTCCAGCGGAAGCGTGCTCGCCCAGACGTTTGCCGCCCTTCATCCGGACCGGGTCAGCGCCCTGGTGCTCGTAGATAGCTACTTCGCGGGATGCTTCGGAAAAAAGAACCATTTGCTGAATATTTGCGAGGCATGCAGCTGGCTGTCTTATTATTTGCCTGCGGAGTTTTTCCTCCGCTCGCTGCGGGTGACGTATAACCGGTGGAGACCGGTCTACAGCATCCTCCGCAAGGAGCTGTACCACAAGCGGCCGACAGAGTCGATCAAGCAGCGCATGGAGCTGCTGCGTATGGAGATGCCCGCCAATTTGGCGCGGCTGCCGATGCCTGTACTGTGCGTCGCAGGCAGCCAAAGCGAGTGGTTCGTCAAGCAAATGCAGCGGGCGGCCACCCTGTTCCGGCATGTGCAGCTGGCGACGATCGAGGATGCGATGTACCCGACCCATTTATGCCAGCCCCATGCATTCAACCGCATGCTGCTGAACTTTTTGATGGACCAGCATATTTACCGGACCCGGGAAGCCTATGGAGGATAGCCCGCGGTCATGGGATTTGCCTCCTGGAAAGAAAATCGCATCTTGAGTCACACTGGCCCTAACCAAACGATCTACTCGCTGTATTAGGCAGCAAGTTAACCGCCCGATAAGAAGGCGGTTAACTGAGCTCTAGCGAGTATTCGTTTTTTCAATGAGACTGATTATATTAAAAAGGGAGGGATGAACCGTCCATCAATATCGGTGAATCCGTATTCCTGGGCAAGATCACCAACCTGTAATACCAGTCCGTTTTTCAGTTTCACTTCATCATCCCCAGCCAGGGCTGACACCGCCCGCCCTACGTAATACGGAGACTCCGTGTGTTTCAGAGCCTCAACCTCCTTCCAATGAGCTTCATCTGTACCGAAGTTCCTTAATACCAGTTCTGTTCTCATCCAGCCAGGGGAGACCGCTACCACGGTTATTTCAGTGCTTTTGAGATCGTGAGCTAATCCGAGCACTGAGCGGTTAATGGTATTTTTGGCGAGGTCGTAATAGAAAGTTCCTAAATACTTATCCTGGTCCTGAAATGTGGTATGTACGATCAATCCAGAATCAGCTTCCAGCATAAGCGGGATCGCATAATGGTTTGTCGCTATTTGTAGGCGTACTCCATTCTGAAACATAGCATCCCACATGCTCAGCGGATATTCCCAGAATGGTTTGGATTGTAAATTCACTTCCAAGTCATGCAGTCCCCAGACGTTATTCACTAGGATATGGAGCCGTCCTTGTTCCTGTCGGATTCTCTCGATCAAAGCTTGTGTATCCTCATCACGGGTATGATCGCAACGACATGCGTAAGCCTCTCCTCCATGACTTCGAATCTCCTCCACAGTTTCATCGATACTGCCTGGAAAACCGTGTGTAGTCGTACCCCGTAAACTTCTTCCGGATACATAAACTACTGCTCCGGCTTTCCCAAGCTCAACGGCAATCCCACGTCCTGCTCCCCGGCTTCCTCCGGTTACGAGAGCGATTTTCCCAGCGAGTCTCTTCAAGTTCATCTACTCCTTCGCAGTTATTTATTTCATCATACTAAAGTAATACGTCATTAACTGTCGTATTTGAGGATGAACGATTGATTTTTGCAATCAATGAAAAGGCACACTTGAAAGTTAGGCATATGGCTAATTTGTTAGTTGCGGCTATATCGATAAAATACGTTATGGGAATCTGGGCTGCGGTGTTCAGCCTTTTTTTAGGTTGGTGAAAGTGCTTGTGCCATTGACAGGCAGGGATATAATGGAGAGATACAATCATGGCATAAGAAGGAGGAAAAGTTGTGGCAACCATCGAAGATTTGATGAAGCTGGACATCCGCATCGGAACGGTGGTCAAGGCGGAGCCTTTTCCGGAGGCACGCAAGCCGGCGATCAAGCTGAGCATTGATTTCGGGGAGCTTGGAGTCAAGCGTTCCTCGGCCCAGATTACGAGAAGGTATACCCCGGAGCAGCTGGTCGGCCGCCAGGTGGCCGCCGTCGTTAATTTTCCCGTGCGGCGGATAGCCGGATATGAATCGGAAGTGCTCGTTCTCGGCGGAGTTCCGGAAGAGGGCGATGTGGTGCTGCTGGCCCCTGATGTGCCTGTCGGCAACGGCACGCCCATTGCTTGAACATTTTACAAAATGAAAGGATGGATACCGATGATTCTGCGCCCAACAAAGGAAGACTACAACGAAGGTTTCGCCAAGTATGTCTCTCTCGTACCTGAAGGGAACCTCGAGGAGATTCTGAACGGGTCTTTGAACCGGACGACCGCGTTTTATTCTGCACTGACGGAAGAAAAGGCGAATTACCGCTATGCGCCAGGCAAATGGAGCTTGAAAGAGGTGCTTGGCCATATCACGGATAATGAGCGCATCATGTGCTACAGGCTGCTCCGCATCGCCAGGGGGGACACCACGCCTTTGACCGGCTATGACGAGGAAGTGCTAATGGAAGGCGCAGCCTTCGACCGTTTCTCCATCGCTGAGCTTCTCGAGGATTTTGCCGCCGTGCGCCGCTCCACGCTGACGCTGCTGCGGAGCATTCCGGACGAGGCCTGGACCCGCAGAGGTGTCGTGAACGGTTATGAATCCACCGCCGCCGCTTGGGCGTATATTCTGACCGGACATGAAATCCACCATTATAATGTGATCCAGGAAAGATACATATAACTTCCCAAGGGTCAAAATTGGGCCGATTGCCGGCCATGCTGCGCGCCTCTAACTCGCACTATGATTTGAGGCGCTCCTCGGCAAGATGAATAAAAGCCTGCGCAGCATGGCCCAAATATTTATCCGCCCGGTAAATGATGCTCATTTCCCTGTAGGGCGGATCATCATGGATGGGGAGGAACCGCAGCTTCGGATCGCCGATGGCTTCGACGAGCGTAGGCGTCTGAACGGTAACCCCCATGTTTTCCCGGACAAAGCGGAAGAGCGAAGGGTTGGACGTCGTTTCCACGACGATGTCCAGGTTAAACCCGTGCTTCCGGCAGTATTGCTCGACGAGCTCCCTTCCCCAGAAACCCTTGGGATACATAATGATCGGCAGGCCGTTCAGTTCAGTCAGGGAGACCGACTCCCTGCCGGCCAGCTCGTGTTCGGCAGATACCACCACGCCGTACTCCTCCCGGGGCAGGGACCGGACCACCAGCCGGTTGTCGTAAAGCGGCTTGAGCGAGATGCCGATATCGATTTCCGTGCTAAGGACGAGGTCCGCTACATCGACGGCTGAGACGATCTTGAGCCGGACGTTCGGATACCGGTTGCGGAAATCGATGAACATCGGGGTCAGGCGGAAATCGAGCTCGGAAGGCAGCACGCCGACGCCGAGCGTACCGCCCTGGTGATGGCGAAGCTCGCCGATCTCCAGCTTGGCGTTCTGCAAATTTTGAAATATTCCCCTTGCCTGCTTAAGCAGGACCGAGCCCGCATCAGTTACCGCAATCCGTTTGCCGATCCGGTCAAACAAGGGCATGCCGACCTCCTCCTCCAAGGCTTTAATCTGCAGGCTTAAATTCGGCTGGGAGATGCCGAGCTTATCTGCGGCCCTCGTAAAATGCAGCTCCTCGCAAACGGCCACGAAATACTCCAGTTGTCTCAGTTCCATGTTAATTCCTCCTGTTCATGAACAATAGATCGCGGCGTACCGAAGTGGAAGTAAACCCTTGAGTGTGTGGAAACACGGATTTATCATTTGTATAACAAATTATTATTATAATTTCAATATAATTGATAAATGATCCCTCTCCCATTAAGATGTGATCAAATCGATCTGAGGGAGAGAGAAATAATGAGAAAACCTTCACTGTTTATGATGGCTGTCGCCTTCATTTTGGCCTCTTTAAATTTGCGGCCCGCAATGAATTCCATCTCGCCCATGCTGCAAGCCATCCAGCGGGATTTGGGCATGAGCGCGTTGTCGGCAAGTCTGCTTACGTCCATTCCGGTGCTGTGCATGGGTTTATTTCCGGCTTTTGCGGTCAAACTGGGCCAGCGTGCCGGGCTGGAGCGCGTCATCGGCTGGTCGATTGCGGTCATCGGCGCCGGTACGGTGCTGAGATGGTTCACCGGGTCGTCAGCATACCTGCTGCTAACCACCGTTCTGTCCGGGCTCGGGATCGCTGCGGCAGGTCCGCTGCTGTCCGGGTTCATTAAGCAGCATTTTCCCGCCAAGGTGCCCGTCATGATTTCGCTCTATACCGTATCCATGGCGGTCGGAGCCGCGCTCGCATCGGGATTGTCCCTGCCTTTATCGGTCCGGGCCCATTCGTGGCAGGAATCGCTGGCGGTTTGGGCTATCCTCGCTGCCGTCGCCTTGCCGGTATGGTGGTGGTCCGTTCTCCGCCATACCCGTCGGCCTGCCCGTGCGGAGCGCTCGGCAAGGGCGGCCGGACTTCCCTGGAACAGCGCCAAAGCATGGTTTCTCACGCTGTCCTTTGGCCTGCTGGCTGTTCTGTTCTTTTCGGTCACGGCTTGGATGCCTCCGGTTGTGGAACATATGGGATACGGCAGAGCCTATGCGGCGAACATGCTTGTCCTGTTCTCCCTGACGCAGATTCCCGTCGGCCTCCTGTTTCCGCACTTGCTCCGGCGTCTGCCTTCCCGACGCTTCTGGCTGGCGCTGGGCGCACTGTCGATGTCCGCCGGCTTTCTGATGCTCTGGATGTCCGTGACGCCGTGGCTGGCGGCGATTCTGATCGGCATCGGCCCCGGCGTGCTGTTCCCGGTCAATCTGATGATGCCGATCGAAGCGGTAGGCGATGCTCAGCACGCGACGGCCTGGTCGGCCATGACCCAATCGGTGGGATACGTGATTGGCGCGATGGGACCGATGCTGCTTGGCGTGATCCACGACGCTGCCGGCAGCTATACGCTGCTCATCCCGGTGCTGCTGGCCGTCACGCTGGCCATGGCGGGGGTTCAGCAGCTGGCCGCGAAGCCTAAAGCGGCGAAGGCGCTAAACAAGCAGCGGGCGAAGGAAAAGGAAACAGCCCTTCCCTTGGCAGAGTAAGGAAAGGGCCGTCGATGACGCAGCATCAGCCTGCCGGCTGGCAGTATAGATCGGGATGGGGGCAGGCTTTAGCAGAGGACCTCGACCGTAAACCCGCCCGGTGCCTCGACGTAGAACGTATACCCGTGCGCATGCTGCGGAGGCTTGACGTCGTATCCGTCCTCCAGCAGCTTTTGGTTGATGCGGTCGACCTGCTCCTCGGTCTGCTGGGGAAAGCCGACGTGGAACGTTTTGGGGTACTGCACCTCACGGCCCTTCATCAGCGTCAGCACAAACCCGTCATCATCGAAGAGCACCGCGAAGTTGTCGCCGCGGGCCGCCCGGCACTCCAGTCCGAAATAAGTTTCCAGAAAGGCCCGTGACGCCGCCACATCGGTCACCGTTAAATTCAAATGGTTGATTTTCATCATTACCGCGTCCTTTCAAAATGGGATGACTTTCTTTGCTTACCCCCTTATTATATGACCTTTATGCAAGTGATAAGGTTTCGGTATAATGGGGGTTAAAAGAGGTGGGGTTCACGATAAAAACCCGTCACCTGGCAGGAGGCATCGGTATGAAAATTCAGCTTCAAAAGGTGACAAGGGAAAATTGGGAGGAAGCCATTTCCCTCAGGGCTGCGGAGGAACAGGTTGGTTTCACCCCGCCGGTTGCTGTATCGCTGGCCAAAGTCTACGTTAAACCCGATGGGGACAATGTCGACTATATCCCTTTCGCCATATACGATGGGCCGCGAATGGTCGGTTTTATAATGCACGCATGTGAAGAGAACACGGAGGATATGTACTGGATCAACGGCTTTTTGATTGATGAACGCTACCAGGGCCAAGGGTACGGCCGGGCCGCCTTGACGGAGATGATCCGTTGGATCGTAAGCCGGTGGGACCGCTGCAGGGAAATCCGTCTGACCGTTCATGGGGACAACAGAGTCGCCAAGCGTCTGTATGCGTCGGCAGGTTTTGCGCCAACCGGGACGGTATACGGGGGAGAAGAGGTATGGAGCCTGCCGGTCGCAAAAGCCTGAATTTCTTGAGGGCCGCAAGGGGGATAGGCTTGTTGGCGCGCAGATCTCTTGCCCCAGCCGGCGGTCTGTAATATAATAGGGAAAATTTCGTAATTGATGGAGGCTGGAACGATGATGATGATGACCGTTTTCTTGACCATTCTTTCAGTGAACTAAACTGAATAGCTCGCCGGAGGCATGAGGTATCCAATCCCGATAGGGGCTGGGTATATTTGATATGCAGCTTCCGGAGATGCAGTGAATGGTCATGAAACGGAATTCCTTAATCACGTTCTTATGCAGGCAGCCTTAGGGGCAGCCTGTGCCTTTTTGCATAGAAGACGCGAATGGACTTTGGTTCATTCGCGTTTTTGTTGTTTCCGGGGCCAATGTTCGAAACACATTTAACCGGCCGCCGGAGCAAAACCGCGCTTTGCGGGCTTCATTCTATGCTTACCATCAATGACGAGGTGATCGATGTATGCCGCGCTACTTTTTTACTGTACTGCCTGGGCTGGAAGAAATTCTCGCCGATGAAATGCAGGCTAAAATTTCCGGGGTACGTATTAGGGACAAGGCCAGGGGAAAGGTTTATTTTGACTCTGACTTGCCAGTAGAGTATTTTTTGACGCTGCGGACTGCCGACAATCTGTATCGTTTCATCCACCGGTTCCCGGTGGGTCCTCATAAATTGCATTTACACCATATCGAACAAGAAATCTCCCGTTTGGATTTATCCATGATCCGACCGGATTCTTCCGAAAAGATTAGCTTTAAGGTCAATGCCAGCCGAGCGGGAAACCATACCTACAGCAGGTTTGATGCGTCAGAGGCTGCGGAATTGGGAATCATGCGGCGCTATCGGCATTTTAGACAAGATCACAGCGGCGGGCATCAGCTCGAGTTTCGGCTCGATCTGGTTCAGGGAGAGGCTGTCTTTGCCATCAGGATAACGGATGCGGCGTTCAGGTATAGGGGGAAGACGCGGGAATTTACGCCGGCCGCCCTGCGGCCGACCGTTGCCCACGCGCTCGTGTGGGTGTCCCGTCCGGAGAAGGACGACATTTTCGTTGACCCCTGCTGCGGATCAGGGACCGTGCTGTCCGAGCGCTGTGCGTATCCTCACGCCGGCATTTACGGCGGAGACCTCTCCGAGGTAGCCGTCACAGCTGCCCGTGCCAATGTGGGACACACTTCCGGTGTGCACCTTAAGCAATGGGATGCGCAGCGCCTGCCGCTGGATCCGGGATATGCCGGCAAAGTGGTGACCAATCTTCCTTTTGGAAAGCAAATTTCGTCCATAGCATGCATTCCCGTTTTGTATGAAGGAGTGCTTAGAGAAATGAAGCGGGTGCTGAAACCAGGAGGTCAGATCGTCTGTTTAACCGATGCGGGGGGTCCTCTGCTGGCGGCTGCCGAGAAAGCCGATCTCCGTTTGGCCACGGTAGCCGACCTCCGGTTGAAGGGACTGCATCCGTCCATCTATTTGCTGCAAAAAGATTAGTCCGGCCCTGTCGCACGGCTGAACTGGATTTCAGGCAATATACAGCGAAATGCAGCGCGCCAACAGTGCTTGCCGCATTACACCGGACTGCTGCGGATCAGCTCGACCAGGTTTGCGGCCGCTGGGGACAGAGGCTCATCCTTGCGGGTGCAGATGGCGATGACGTTCGTCAAACTGACGTCGTCCACATAGACCCGGCACAGCTCTCCCCGCGCCACATATTCGCGTACGACCAGCGAGGAGACAAAGTTCGCGCCATATCCGGCAATGACGGCGGTAATCGCCTCGTGCAGACCGTTGAACTGCAGCGCTACCTTTGGGGCCGGGGCGTTGTAGGTGCGGCATAGCGCGAACAGCCGCTCCCGCGTGGAGCTGCCTTCCTCGCGCATGACAAACGGCTCGCTCATCATTTCGGCAAGCGACAGGTGGCGGTTCGCAAACTTATGATTCGGCGCGACGACGAACCACAGCTCGTCCTGGAACAGCTCCTCGGTCTGAATCGTGTCCGGATATTCTTCCGGCAGCCCGCCATAGATGGCCAGGTCGGCTTCGACGCTCAGCAGCTGCCGGAGCGCCCCGCTGGAGTTGGTCGTGGTGATGCTCATCTCGACCTGCTCGTACTGCTGCTTGAACCTTGCCAGCCAGGTCGGGAGGAGAAAGTGCGCAGGCAGGTAGGTCGCCGCCAGGCGGATGTGGCCGGCCGTACCCTGCCCGTAATCCCGCGCCAGCTGCTCGATTTGCTGCTCGACGGCGAACAGCCTCTTGGCGAGCGCAGCTATTTTGTCCCCCGCATCGGTCAGCCGGATGCCCCTTCCTTGCGGTTCGAGCAGGATCAGGGACAGCTCCTTCTCGAATTTCTTGATCTGGGCGGTAATCGCAGGCTGGCTGATCTTCAGCAGCTCGGATGCCCGGGTCACGCTCCCGGTGGAAGCAATCACATGAAATAAGCGCAGGGCGTGCAGGTTCAAGATGTATCAACTCCTTATCCATTCATATCTTTAATGTATGAAAATCGGCGAAAGATATATTATTCATATCATTATAGACGATCTACAATAGAACCAGAAGCGCTTCTATCCTAAAGATGAAACCAAATGATAAGGAGTGACGGGGAATGAATCCTGTATGGGAACAAGTAGATGAGTATATTGTCGACCGGCTTTGCCCGAATGACCGGGTGTTGGAAGAAGTGATCGTGACCAACCGGAAGGCGGACCTCCCGGAAATCGATGTAACGGCGAATCAGGGGAAGTTTTTGCAGCTGCTCGTACAGATCAAAGGGGCGAAACGGATCCTGGAAATCGGGACGCTGGGGGCCTACAGCACGATATGGATGGCAAGAGGCTTAACGGAAGGCGGGCGGATCATCACACTGGAGCTGAGTCCGCATCATGCCGAGGTCGCCAAGAAGAACATCGCCCGGGCGGGGCTGGAACAGACGATCGAAGTACGCACCGGGGACGCGCTTGAACAGCTGGCCCAAATGGAGAAAGAGGGGGTGGAGCCGTTTGACCTCATTTTTATCGATGCGGATAAGCCGAACAATCCGAACTATCTCCGCTGGGCGCTGCATTTTTCCCGGCCGGGAACGGTCATTGTCGGGGACAACGTAATCCGCAACGGGGAAATTGCCGATCGGCACAGCACTGACCCGCGGGTGCAGGGTGTCCGGACGTTCTTCGATATGCTAAGCGGGGATCCGAATATTTCGGCCACGGCGCTGCAGACGGTAGGGAGCAAGGGGTACGACGGGTTTATGATTGGCATCGTGAAATAAGTGTTACTTATTCCATAAAATCGGGTTTTTGTATGGCCCGTGGAAGGAGATTTCGAGCAGCTTGGACGCCATGGTGACGGCGGAATATTTATAGTTGCTGCGAACCCACCAGACGATGCTTTCCAAATAAGCGCCCGTTGTGTAGGCAATGACGAAGGACATCTCCATGCGAAGCCCATCTTCGGACGTTTGGGATACGCGAATACCGTCTTCTACGTAATGCCTGATGATGTTTTTCACTTCCTGAATGAATAAGTCGTCCGGTTTATACACGAGCATGACTTCATAGGCTAGCTGGTTCTGAATGATATGCTCAAACAGGGCGACCATGTTTTCCGGAAGGTCCTCGGAACGCAGCTCGTCAATCCTTTTGGGATGGGTAATGGTCAAGGACTGCCTTAAATCGTTTAAAATCGCATTATGCAGGTCGACGCGCAATTCCAGAATATCTTTATACAATTTATAAAACGTAGGCCGCGTTACATGAGCTTCCTGACAGATGCGCTGAATGGTGATGCTCTTTTCGCTTTCCTTCAGCATCAGCGACAAATAAGCCCGTTGTATTTTTTTCATCGAATGCACTTGCCTTGGATCTTTTCTTTCCACCCACATCACACCTATCTTTTGGTAACTCTATACTAGCATAAAAAACGTCATTCGACGTATATTCAAGGCAGCCAGACGTCACCTGTCGATGATCTATCTTGCTATATCAGGATACCGAATAGCCGAGAAAAAAGGGACTGGCCTCAAAGGTTCGCACCATTTGAGAAGCAGTCCCTGTTTTTTGGGGATAGATAAAAATGCTCCCGTTACAGCGCCGTCCAGCCGCCATCAATGACGAGTTCCGCACCCGTCATAAATCTGGACTCGTCACTGGCCAGGAATACGACGCCATAAGCAACGTCTTCCGGCTCGCCCATGTAAGGAAGCTGGGTGTGCGCCTCATAATAAGGCATGGCGGATGCCATTGAAGGAGCGGTCATCGGCGTGACGATGATGCCGGGATGGACGGAGTTGACGCGGATCCGATCCTTGCCGTACTCGACGGCAGCGGATTTGGACAACGCGCGCAGCGCCCCTTTGGCAGCCGTATAAGGGCTAGAGCCTGCCATGCCCACAATGCCGCCGATGGATGAAATATTAATAACCGATCCGCTGCCGGCCTTTTTCATTTCAGGGATGCAGTATTTCATGCCAAGCACGCAGCCGTTCAGATTGATGTCCATGACCTTGTTCCACTCGTCCATCTCCATATCAGCCATCGTTTTGGGACTTGCGACGCCGGCATTATTCACCAATACATCCACTTTCCCGTAGAGCTCAACCGCTCTTCCTACGACCGCCTTCCATTCCTCTTCCGAGGTGACGTTCTGCTTCAGCGCCACTGCTTCGCCGCCGTTTGCGGTAATTTCGGCAACGATTTCATTGAGCTTCGCCTCGTTTAAGTCGGTTGCGACGACCTTTGCGCCTTCTTTGGCAAACAATTTCGCTTCCGCCGCACCCATTCCGTTTGCTGCCCCGGTGATGATCGCCACTTTGCCTTGTAATCTCATGCCAGATTGCCTCCCCAATATAAAGTGTAAACGAATCCTGCTTTAGATAATTTCGTTTACATCGTGTAAAATAGTTCATACAATTATTAGCACACTATCATGACGAATGCAATGGCGCTATATGCGGGCTCATTCCATCGAACTAGGTCCTGAGGGTTGCCGAGGACCTTGACCGGCGAATGGAAAACCGTTCATACGACACAGGGATTTAAGAGATTAGGGGGATACCCACCTGGATGATTTGAACCCATAATTAGAGCAGATTGAAATATTATGGAATTTAATCAGACGAGACGTGAGGGGTGCGCATATGTCCAGGTTTTTACTGCGATTTACAGGCATGATGCTGGTATTGTTGATTATGATGCCAGGGGGAAAGGCGGGGGTGGTCCGCGCGGAAAGCGACAGCCAGACGCATATCGAATGGTCCCGGGAATACGGCAGCTGGTCTGCCGGTGAAGGCGTTCTTCCCACTTCGGACGGCGGATACCTGGCTTTGGGCAGCTATACGGAAGTCGTGCCTGCCGGGGAGTGGGACGATTATGAGCAACAGGCGTATATCATGAAGCTCAGCCCGGAGGGAGAGGTGAAATGGGAGCAAAGGTTGGCCTACGGCGGTTCTAGCACCAATGAAGCGCTGTCCGCGATTGAAACCCGGGACGGCGGGTATCTCGTGTACGGAACATCCACCAATCAGGCCGGTGAGCCGTACAGCCAGATGTACCTGGCCAAACTGGATGCCGACGGCGGTCTGAAGTGGGACCGGACCCAGGATGATCCTTATATTTACAGCACGCCGAAGGCAGCGGTGGAGCTCGAGGATGGAAGCTTCGTTATCGGCGGCAAGGGCATCTCCAAGATGGGATACGAGACCGCTTACGCGCTTAAGGTCGATGGGCAGGGACAGGAGCTGTGGTATAACAAATACCGTTATGCGGAGAGCCAGTATTTTGACGATTTGATTCCGGCGGTCGACGGAGGATTGATCGCGGTAGGCGCGGTGAATACTCCGGAATACGAGGCAGGGGATCCGGACGCGCTGCTGATCATCAAATTGAATGCGGATGGGCAGGAGGTTTGGTCTAAGCAGATCAGCGATCCCCACACGGACCGGGGCGCTTTTGCGGTCATCCCCGCGGGTGACGACGGTTATTTGATCGGCAGCCAGCGGGTGGTAGACCAGCAGCGCATTACGATTCTGACGAAGACGGATCTGAACGGGGAGCCGCAGTGGGAGAAGACGTTCAAGACGGAGGGCTCGGACTATGAGGTGTTTAACAATTTGATTCCGTTAGGCGATGGCTACGCTATGCTGGGGGGCCACTATTCGGGAAGCCCTTCGAACCGGAAAATCCAGTACGATGTACTGACCGTGGACAGGGACGGCAACCTTCTGAACCGCCATTTGTTCAAGGAGGCTGCTTTATCCCGCTACGGCATCGGTGCCGCCGGTCCGGACGGAGGCGTCATCGTTCCCGGCACGGTACTGCGCGAGGAAACGACGAAGTTCCAGCTCATTAAGGTTGCCCCTTTTCAGGAGCAGGGGCCAGCGGATGACCGCAAGCCGACAAGCATTGCTTTTTCCGGAAAGGAACTGAAGCTGAAAGAAGGGGAAACCGTTCCTTCCGTGCTTGAGGCGGTATACGAGGATGGATCGCACAGCGATCTGTCCACAGCGGCGGTGTACAGCATCGAAGATGCGTCCATTGCCGAGGCGGACCCTTCCGGGCGTGTCATCGGTGTCTCGCGGGGGAAAACCTATCTGCTTGCAGAATTCCAGGGGCTGAGCGCCAGGATCAAGGTCCATGTGCTGCCTAAGGACAGCGACGAATTCGATAAGGTCAAAGGTCGGCTTCAGCTGGATTCGGACGAGTATTCTTTGGCCGCCGGCACGCAGATCGATATCCGTCTGACGGTGCTGGATTACTTGACCGGCAAGGAAACCGACGTAACCAAGCAGGCGAAGTTCCGAAGCGAGAACCCTGATATCGCGGATATCGATGCGGAAGGAAATCTGGTCGGGAAGCGGGCAGGGAACACGACGATTTATGCTTTTTATAAAGGCAGCCATGTCATGGCAGACGTGCAGGTGATGCGCTCGTCCGGCTCGGAGCGTTAAAGAAAACGTAATTGGCCGGCGTCAGCGGCACCAAAGGGGGGAGCGGGAATTCTCCAATCGCCTCCTCCCATGAATAAACCCTGAGAGAGGAAAAAAGACGGACCAGCTGCAGCTGATCCGTCTTTTTGCATCCTTCGATCCCGAAGGCATTGGATCTTGATGTCTTCCGATACGCCTGTTAAGCGTTCTGCGCAAATGCCTCGGCTGCGGTACACAGATAGTAAGACAGGCCGGTTTGCTGGGACTCCAGCATGTTCCGGTGAAAGTCGTCCTGCAGGAAAAAACGCGCCTGCGCGGCAAATGCGTCCGGTCCGGTGTCATGTCCATGCTTTTTCAAAGCCTCCAGATGCGATGCGATCAGCTGCCGGATCTGCCCGTCGTTGTATTTGACGCCATCCTTCAGCGCCTGCGCCATTCCGTTCATAAAGCGTACCGCCTCCGCGGCCTGATCGTTCATTTCGACCGGATCCACCCGGTTTTCTTCCAGCATGTCGTATCCGTAATTCTCCTGGACATGGCGGTTCTGCTCCGCCAACGCTTCTTTCCATTCCTCTTCGCTCTGAAATCCTTGGAACATATCTTTCGTATTCATCGCTTTTCCCTCCCGTGTATGTTGAATGGACTCATCCAGCGTATGGACAAGCCGCTCGAGCCGGCTCATCCGGCCTAGGAGGAGCTCCCTTTGACCGGACAAAATCTCGGCTCTGCCCGGCTGATCCTCCAGCAGCTGTTTGATTTGCTCCAGCGGAAAATCGAGCTCCTTATAGAACAAAATGTGCTGCAGACGCTCCAGTTCTTCCATGCCGTATAACCGATATCCCGCATCGGTAATCTCCCTCGGCATCAGGAGGCCGATCTTGTGGTAGTGGTGGAGCGTCTTGATCGTGACATTCGACAGCTCCGATACTTCTTTCACGGTGTACACCTGGTCATTTCCTCCTTTCGCGGTTAGTGTATAGCCTCCCCTAAGGTCAGAGTCAAGCAGGGAACCCGAAAAAAATTGTCATTGACTCTCCCCTTGGAGGAGGCTGCATCATCGAATCCGAAACGCACATGATGAAATCCAAACCAGGAAGGGAGTCTAATAAATGTTCGCTTCGTTAAGGCTGTTACATCATCCATGGATTCGCATCGTCCTCATTTCCAATCTGCTGACGCAAACCGGCATTTGGGTCCGGAACTTCGCGGTGCTGCTCTATGTGGTGAACAAGACTGGCGGCGACGCCTTTGCCGTCTCTATGATCTCGGTTGCCGAGTACGCTCCGATGTTGGTATTTGCCTTGATCGGAGGCGTGTTCGCCGACCGGTGGCGGCCGCGCAGAACGCTGATCTGGTGCGATTTGCTCGCCGCCGTCTCCATCTGGATCGTCCTCGCGGCCATGAAATCGGGTGCCTGGGAAGCCGTGTTCTTCCCGACGCTGGTATCCGCCGTGCTGTCCCAATTGTCGCAGCCATCAGGAATGAGGCTGTTTCAAGAACGGGCCGCAGCGGACTTGATCCAGCCGGCGATGTCCGTGCTGCAAACGATGTTTGCCGTGTTTATGGTGCTCGGCCCCGTTCTTGGGACATGGGTGTACCAAACTTTCGGCATCGGCGTTTCCATGGGCTTGACCGGGACTGTTTTTTTGCTGTCCGCCGCCGTGCTGGGATGGATTCCAGCCGATGCCAAGGCCGAAGGGGGCGGCCGAAGAAAAGAAACCTCGGTATTCCGGGAGATGAGGGACGGCATCCGTTATGTCACTTCGAACCGCGTACTGGGTCGGCTCAGTCTCTGTTTTGCGGCTGTCGGTCTGGGGATCGGCCTCATTTCGCCGCTAAGCGTCTTCATCGTGACCGACAAGCTCGGTCTTCCCGCCGATCACCTGAAATGGCTGTCCATCCCGTATGGCGCCGGGGAGATTGCCGGAGGGATTGCCGCGTTTGCGCTGGCCGGCCGCATGGCTCCCCAGACGCTGCTGATGCTCGGCCTGATCGTCAATGCAGCCGGGATTGCCGTCACCGGATGGTCCGGTATGCTGTGGCTCACGATGCTGGCCCAGTTCGTTATCGCCCTGCTGCAGCCGGCGATATTCATCGGTAACCAAACGCTGGTCATGCAGCATACGGAGCCCGAATACATCGGGCGGGTGAGCGGAATCCGCACGCCGCTTATGACAGGTGCCATGCTCTTGATGATGAGCCTGTCTGGCGTGCTCGCCGGACACTTACCGCTCGGAATCATCTACAGCTTGGCAGGGTTGTGCCTGCTGATCGGCCTGCTTATCGTGCTCCCACTGTACCGGCAGCGGGAATCCGCTCCCGCAAGCCGGCCCGAGTAACGGATCAAAACCGGCCGGACAGGCCGGGCTAATCCGCCTTTGAGGTATCCGGATCCAACCGGCGCAGGATTCGGGTCATCTTCTCAAGGCAGAAGCCGAGATCGCCTCGGTCCTCCTCGCTAAGACGGTCCAGCTGCTGGCTCAGCTCGTGGTGGAAGGACTCCCATCGGCTGCTTACGATTCGCCGGCCCTTCTCGGTCAAGGACAATCCGATCTGACGCTTATCCTGAGGGTCCGGCTGCTTGGTGAGACACTCCTTCTCTTCAAGCTTGGCGATCAGAGGCGTAAGCTGCTGCTTGGATATATGCAGATGTTTGGCCAGAAGGCTCATCGAATAACTATCCGGTTGATGATATAAAGCCTCGAGCACGTGGTACTGCAAATGCGTCAGCTCAGGCATCAATTGCCGCGCTGAAGGCATGTCAAAGCCGTGGTGAAGCAGCGGGATCAGCTGAATATAAGCTGCCGCAAGCCTGGAGTTGTCTGAATTCATGGCGTGTTCTCCTTCATACCTATCCATTTGACAGGTAGTAAATATTTATTTATATTATTCACGTATTAATGCAAAATATCAACAGTAATAGTAAATAAATATTAATTAAAAACGAGACAGAGGGGGAACCCTAATGACCCGCAGCATGGCCAATGATCCAATAAATCGCAGGAGCGGCGGTCCCCGCCGGAGGGGAATCAACTATGATGTCGGAACGTATACCCGGGGACCGGATCAGCCCTCATCGAGAGAACTTTTTGATCCGGAGACCGTCCGGAAGGAAATGGAGATCATCCGAAGCGAACTGCACTGCAACAGTATCCGCATTTCGGGTAGGGACGTGGACAGACTGGTGGCGGCTTCGGAATACGCTCTCCATCAGGGGCTCGAGGTGTGGTTCTCCCCGGCTCTGATCGATGAGAAAGAACAAGCGATGCTCGAGTACTACAGGGAATGTGCAATCGCTGCGGAGACGCTGCGGCGACAAGGTGCGGGCGTCGTGTTTGTGGCCGGCTGTGAGCTGAGCCTGTTCATGAAAGGGATATTGGAAGGAGCTTCGTCCTTCGACCGGATCGGGGTGCTGATGAGCCCTTGGCGGCTGCTCAAATACACCATTCGAAAGGGATCTTTTCATAAGCGTCTGAACGCTTTTCTCAGCAAAGCCGTGAACGTGATCCGGGAGCATTTCCACTGGCAAGTCACCTATGCTTCCGGTACGTGGGAACATGTGAATTGGGGTCCCTTTGACATCGTTTCGGCCGATCATTACCGCGATGCGTATAACAATAAGCGCTACCGGGAGCAGCTGCGCGCCTATTTCAAGCACGGGAAACCGGTCGTCATCACGGAATTCGGATGCTGCACCTACGAAGGGGCGCAGGACCGGGGAGGTTTTGGCTGGAACGTCGTAGATCATGGACATTCGCCCAAGCGGCTGGGGGAGGGCATCGTAAGGGACGAACAGGTGCAGGTCCGGTACATGAGGGAGCTTTTCGATATTTTTCAGGAAGAAGGGGTGGATGGAGCTTTTTGGTTTACGTTTGCCATGCCAAGCTATCCGTATGACGAAGAGCCGTCCTTTAACTTGGATACGGCGAGCTACAGCGTCGTGCGCACGTTCAAAGACGGGCGGACAGGGGCGGCCTATCCCGGGATGCCGTGGGATACGAAATCTTCCTTTGCGGCACTGGGCGAGCTTTATGATCGGCCGTAGGAATCCGGCAAGCGTACCATCCGCTCATTGACACGGGCATGCTGAAGCTATATATTCAGGGCAGCATCCTGCCGGCCAGGCGGGATAACGTCGGTACTATTTTTCTCGAACACGAGGGAGGTGAAGCACTTTGGAAGATCATGCTTTGAAATATGATCCCGAAGAGTCGGGCTCGAAAATTTGCGAGGTTTTGCAAATCCTGAAGACCAAATGGGCGTTCCTCGTTCTGGATGAACTGCTGAAGGGCCCGCAGCGGTTTAATCAGCTTCAGCGCAATGCGTCCGTGATCAAAACCCAGTCGCTGACGGATACGCTCCGGCATCTCGAACGGATGGGACTTGTGAACCGCGAGGTGTTCCCCACGGTCCCGGTGACCGTCGAATATTCGCTGACGGAGAAGGGCGCCGATTTTCAGCTCGCCTTAAAGGAAATGGAGCGATGGGTGGATAAATGGGGCGGACGGAACCCGGCTTCAGCCGAGTAATGAAACAAAGCAATTGGTCAAATGTTACTTCAAGGGCTGCACGGCATGGCTTTCGTCTGAGGGTCGGCCTGGTAAGCCCTTTTTGTTGTGTACAAAATAGGTTTGACATTGACATTGACGTTACGTAAAGGTGTACAGTGAAACCGTCAGGAGGTGATCCCATGGAATACACCGTACAGAAGCTGGGACGACTCGCGGGCGTCAGCACCCGGACCCTGAGGTACTATGACGAAATCGGTCTTCTTAAGCCGGCTAGGATCAATTCGTCAGGGTACCGGATTTATGGGGAAGATGAGGTGAACAGGCTGCAGCAAATTTTATTTTTCAGAGAGCTGGACGTAAGCCTCGACCGCATTAAGGAGCTGATGTCCTCACCTTCTTTTAACAGCAGCGAAGCTCTGAAGGAACATCGTGAGAAGCTTCTTGACAAACGCAGGCAGCTGGACCGGCTGATTGCCAACGTGGAACGGTCGATCCAGTATCAGGAAGGGAGAATAAACATGACGGATCAGCAAAAATTTGAAGGATTCAAACAACAACTCATTGACGATAACGAACAGAAGTACGGCAAGGAAATCCGTGAGAAGTACGGAGATGCGGCCATCGATCGTTCCAACGCCAAGGTGAAAAACATGACCAAGGAGCAGTATGAAGAGGTGTCGCGCCTGGCCGATGAGGTGCTGTCCACGCTTGGGCAGGCTTATCAAACCGGGGATCCTGCCGGTGAGCTCGCTCAGAAGGCGGCTGACCTCCACAAGCAGTGGCTGACGTACTATTGGAGCGATTACAGTAAAGAGGCGCATGCCGGGCTGGCCCAGATGTATGTGGACGACGAGCGCTTCAAGGCTTACTATGATGCGAAGCAGCCGGGAGCGGCGGAGTTTCTGCGGGACGCGATTCTAGTCTACACGGGGATGGCGAAGTCCTGAGCCGGGACTGGGAAGTGACCAAGTAACAAGAATACCAAGCAAGGAAAATAAGATCGCCTAAACGGCCTGGGAAGAAAAGGGCGGTCTTATTTTTTTGTAAAATATGGATTCAGGACGCTGCAGTTCATGAATAAAGAATGGAGATGCAGAGCAATGACCTTCCCGAAAGAAATCGCAAACGTTTGGCGATGTACCTAAAAGCCCTGATGGGGCTTTTTTTGCTGAGAGGACGAAGAACCTTTCCCTATGCAGCTATAGGCACCTTCAATGAGTAAAAACGTTTCGGCATAAAAAGTTGATGTAAGCGCTTAAAAAAAAGTTATTGCCAACTCGAAATACCCTTGCTATAATCGCCTTGAAAAGGTTTTCTTAAAAAGGAAGTTGCCTACATGAAACCAACAATCAGAGATGTTGCCAAGATGGCCGGTGTCTCCATCAGCACGGTCTCGCGGGTTATGAACTCGCCCGAATCGGTGGTGGAGGCCAAGCGCTCACGCGTGCTCGAAGCGATCGAGAAGCTCCAGTATCAGCCGAATGCCTTTGCCAGGGGACTGATTTACAGAAAGTCCTTCACCCTTGGGCTCCTCATCCCGGATATCGAGAACATGTACTTTGCCGGGATCATCCGGGGGATGCAGGACGCCTGCGTCAAGCTTGGATACAGCTTAATGATCTGCAACACCGACCGCGACAAGGACCGTCTGCTGTCGTACATCGACGCCTTCCGCGAGAAGCAGGTGGACGGCATCGTCTTCGCCAGCGATATCCTGTATCCGGAGTACTATGAGAAGCTCACCGCATGCCGCATCCCGTTCGTGCTGCTGTCCTCGCATTCGGACGAATTCGAGGTTCCGAGCGTCGAGGTCGACGACGAAGAGGCCGCCTATGAGGCCGTGAAGTTCCTCATTGAGCTGGGCCACCGGGAAATCGGTATGATCGGCTTCAACCATGTGAACTCGGTATCGGGGCCGCCGCGGTATGAAGGCTTCGTCCGGGCCATGAAGGAAGGCGGGCTTACCCACAACATCGAAAAGGTGGCGTACGCGGAACACCGGTTCGAGCAGGCTTATCATGCGACGCACGAGCTTTTTTCCGCCCATCCGGACATTACGGCTGTATTCTGCGTGGCGGACGAATTCGCCATGGGGACGATCTCGTATCTGAAGGACCGGAATATTCTCGTGCCGGGTCAGGTGTCGGTCGTCGGGTTCGACAATCTGCGGATGGCGAATATGTTCATTCCAAAGCTGACGACGGTGGCCCAGCCGATTTACGAGCTCGGATACCGCGCGGCGGAGAAGCTTCATGAACTGCTTACGACAGGCAGCGTGAAGGTCCCAAAGGAGATGATGAAGCATAAGCTGATCGTAAGGGAGTCATCCCGCCAGAGATAAGCAGATCTTTTTTTAGAGATCAGAAAGTAAAAGCTTCGGAGCTTCCGCTTCCAGATCTCGCAAGAAAAACTTTCGCTAAGT
Organism: Paenibacillus sp. VMFN-D1; assembly: GCF_003386155.1. NCBI lineage: Bacteria > Bacillati > Bacillota > Bacilli > Caryophanales > Paenibacillaceae > Paenibacillus > Paenibacillus sp. VMFN-D1. The sequence continues at coordinate 867,742 of NZ_QRDU01000002.1, forward strand.
GCGGTCTGTCTGCTGTGAAGATATGTCGATAGCTCTTTTTTTTACACGACACTGAAAAGCTTTTCAGAAGGAGATTTCCTCCCGGATTCATGTAAGCGTTGTATTTGACGAATATGTTCAATGCTGTATGAACTGGATGTTTCAGGAGGGCGCCGAATTCAATTCTGTGAAGGGGGTGAGCGGCCGCTAAGCTAGGAACCCGTGATGGCATCCGTAACCTGAATCAGGAATCATGAATCGTTTTCTAAATGAAGAAAAGGGGATGTTCCAAAATGAAAAAAACATCAAAGCCCAAACTATCGCTGCTGATGGTGCTGGGACTGTCGTTTACAATGGTGATGAGCGCCTGCGGAAGCAGCAAGGATGCAGGTCCTTCGACAGAACCAGCTGGTACGGCGTCTAACAACGGAGGTTCGACAGCAACGGCAACCGAGCCTGCGGCTACACCGGGTTCGCCGCTGGAGGAGGCGCTTCAGGGCAAATATAAAGGCACCAAAGTGACGATGTTCGGGCCGTTTGTGGATGCAGACCAGAAGAAATTCGAGTCCAGCATCAAAGACTTTGAGGATAAAACGGGCATCGATATTCAATATGAAGGCTCCAAGGAGTTCGAGGCGACCATCAACGTCCGCGTGGACGGCGGCAACGCGCCGGATATCGCCGACTTCCCGCAGCCAGGCCTGCTGGCCTCGATCGCCAAGACCGGCAAAGTGGTGGATCTGACCAAAGTTCTGGACCAGGAGAAACTGAAGAAGAACTACAATCAAAGCTGGCTCGACATGGGGACGATGGACGGCAAGGACGGCAAAATTATGGCCGGTATCTGGAACCGCAGCAACGTGAAGAGCTTGGTCTGGTATCCGAAAAAGCAGTTTGAGGAAGCCGGCTACAAAGTTCCGGAAACTTGGGATGAAATGATGGCTCTGACCGAGCAGATCGCCAAGGACGGAGACCCGGCATGGACGATTGGCATCGAGAGCGGTGCGGCTACCGGCTGGCCGGGAACCGACTGGATCGAAAACATTATGCTGCGCACGACAACACCTGAAAACTACGACAAATGGGTCAAAGGCGAGCTGCCTTTCACCTCGCCTGAAGTGAAGAACGCGTTTGAACTCATGTCCAAAATCTGGATGAACAAGGATTATGTCTATGGCGGCACCAAATCGATCGTGACGACCGCTTTCGGCGATGCGCCGAAGCCGATGTTCGAGAATCCTCCGAAAGCCTGGTTCAACCTGACAGGCAACTTTATTACCAGCTTCTTCCCTGAAACGGCCAAGGTCGACCAGGACTACGACTGGTTCTACCTGCCGCCGATCGATTCGAAATACGGCAAACCGGTGCTTGTGGCCGGAGACATCTATGCCATGTTCAACGACCGTCCGGAGGTCCGTGCGGTGATGGAGTTCTTCACGACCGGCGAATCGATCAAGTCGTGGGTGCAGTCCGGCGGCGTGATTGCTCCGATGAACGACGCTTCGCTCGACTGGTACACATCCGAGTCCGACCGCCGCATGGCGAAGCTGGTCCAGGATGCGACGACCCTCCGTTTTGACGGTTCCGACCTGATGCCGGGCAAAGTGGGCGCCGGCACGTTCTGGAAGGGCATGACCGACTATGTCAGCGGCACCGCGACGCTGGATGAGGCGCTGAAGCAAATTCAGGCCGGCTGGAACAACTAACCGCAGCCGCTTAGCTTTTTGGCAGCGGAGAGGCAGGGATGGGCAACCAAAGAGGCTGATCGGGTTTAGCGATCCGTCGGCCTCTCTTTTTCCTCCCCGCGTTTGATCTACCCATGAAGTCGTCTGTTTAGGAGGATACCTATGAATACGCAAACGAAACCGGGATTCAGCATCAAGGCACTGCTCATCTTTCTGGGCGTCCTGATCGCCAATATCGCCGTCAACGGCGTAATTTTCGTCTTTTTCCGGGATTCGTCCCTGAACCCGCTGCTTACCGCAGTGCTGGCCGTTCTATGGGGCGTTCTGGGCGTTTACTTGATTTACTATACGTTTACCTGGGCGGTGGAGAAGTTTCCCGACCGGATCAGCCGCAGCGTGCTCCCGTATGTGTTTATCGGGCCGGCGGTTCTGGTGCTGGGCTGGCTGCTCGTGCTGCCGGCGCTGCGTACGCTGTACCTGAGCTTTTTCAATGCGTCTTCTGATAAGTTCGTCGGTCTGGGCAACTATATCGCCATTTTCAGCGACCGGCTGCTCGCGACCGCGCTGCGCAACAACCTGCTGTGGGTTTTCGTCGGAACACTGGCGTGTGTCGCCTTTGGGCTGCTGATTGCCATTCTTGCAGACCGGAGCAGTTATGAGCGGATCGCAAAATCGATCATTTTCATGCCGATGGCCATTTCCTTCGTGGCGGCCGGCGTCATCTGGAAGTTTGTGTACTATTACCAGCCGGGAGACGAGCAGATCGGCCTCCTGAACGCCATCGTCATGGCGCTCGGCGGTGAGCCCCAGGCTTGGGTCAGCATGCTCCAGCCGTGGAACAACTTCTTCCTGATCATTATCCTGATCTGGATGCAGACGGGCTTCGCCATGGTCATCTTCTCGGCGGCCATCAAGGGCGTGCCGGACGATATTCTGGAAGCCTCCCGCGTCGACGGAGCCGGCGAAATCCGCATTTTCTTCCGCATCATCATTCCGTTTATTTCGACGACGATTCTGACCGTCACGACGACGATCATCGTGTTCACCCTGAAAATTTTCGATGTGGTCATGGTCATGACGGGCGGACAGTACGGCACGGAAGTGGTGGCGACCCAGTTCTATCGGCAGTTCTTCATGTACCGGAACTTCGGCTACGGCTCAACGCTGGCCATCGTGCTCCTGATCGCCGTCCTGCCGGTCATCATCATCAATTTGCGCCAGTTCCGCAAGCAGGGGGGATTCTGACATGGCAGGCAAAAAGAAAAGAAGAAGCAAAAAGTGGATCGTCAACATCGTGCTCGGCATCATCTGTTTCGTATGGCTGCTGCCGACGCTGGGGCTGCTGATTTCGTCCTTCCGTCCGGCTGCGGATATTTTGGAGACCGGATGGTGGAAGGTATTCCCTCACCAGGAATGGAAAACGAAGGACACGATTCAGCTGTCCAAGGATGTCGACCTGCGCGGGCCGATCGAAGTGAACGGCCAGACGTATACGGACGACCAGCTCAAGAGCGGCGTCATGCAGGACGGAAAGCGGCTGACCTGGGAAAACCGCCGCGCACGCGAAATCAGCGTGCAGGATCAGGGCTGGGTCGGCTCGTCCAAACTGACGCTCGATAACTATAAAAACGTGATCACAGGCAAGGAATATACGATCAAAAATGCCGACGGCAGCGAGTCGAAGGAGAAGGGAACCGGCTTATCCCAGGCGTTCTGGAACACGCTGACGATTGCGGTTCCGGCGACGGTCATTCCGGTCCTGATCGCATCCTTCGCCGCCTACGCCTTCGCCTGGCTGCGTTTTCCGGGGCGCAAGACGCTGTTCGTCGTCATTATCGCGATGCTGGTCATTCCGATTCAGGTGGCGCTCATCCCCGTGCTGAAAGATTATACTTCGCTCGGCCTGAACGGCAGCTACCTCGGAATCTGGCTGGCGCATACGGCGTTCGGCCTGCCGCTGGTTACGTACTTTATGTACAACTTCATCAGCCAGCTGCCAAAGGACTTGTTCGAATCGGCCTTTATGGACGGAGCTACCCACTTCACGATTTTCAGCCGGCTGATCCTGCCCTTGTCGGTCCCGGCGCTTGCTTCCATCGGCATCTTCCAGTTTCTGTGGGTATGGAACGACTACCTCGTCTCGCTGATCTTTATCGGCAACCAGCCGGAAGTGCAGGTCATGTCGATGAAAATCGCCGATTTGGTCGGCTCCCGCGGCAACGACTGGCACCTGCTGACGTCCGCCGCCTTTATCTCGATGCTGATGCCGCTTGCGATCTTCTTCCTGCTCCAGAAGTACTTCGTCAGAGGACTGATGGGCGGATCGGTGAAAGGTTAACGGTACCGCTGGGTAACATGAACATATAATGAAGCCCTTGCGGCGTAAGGAGCTGAAGTCGAAGATGAGAATGGAAACGTATGTGAGGCCGCAGCCGTTGTACCCTTATGAGGCATGGAGTCTGTCCGAGGAAACGTATGACGAGGCAAACAACCAGCGCAGCGAAAGCCTATTTGCCATCGGCAACGGATATATCGGCATGCGCGGCAATTTCGAGGAAGGCTTTTACGGCATGTTGGGCACCTCCGTCACCGGCAACTATCTGAACGGGTTCTATGACTCCGAGCCGATCGTGTATCCGGAAGGGGCGTACGGGTATCCGGAGCGGAATCACGCGATGCTGAACGTGACCAACGCGCAGCGGATGGAGCTGCGGATCGAGGGCCAGCTGTTCCATCTGAACAGCGGCGTCGTCCACGACTACCGGCGGGAGCTGGACATGAAAAAGGGAATGCTGACGCGCGAGATCGAGTGGGAAGCACCCGGCGGCCAGCGTGCCCGGATCCGGATCCGCCGGTTCGCCGCCCTCCAGCACAAGCATTTGGCGGCGATCCATTATGAAGTCACCGCCCTTAATTTCAGCGGGGCCATCAGCCTGATCTCCGCGCTGGACGGTAAGATCGCATCGCAGAACAACAACGGCGATCCCCGTCTGGGCGCCGTCAAGGCTGAGCCGAGCTTGCTGCTCGAAGATGCGGGCCGTGACGGAGAGCTGACCTGGATGAGACAGCGTACGCGGCATTCGGGATTCGTTCTCCTGACGGCCATGAGCCATGATCTGCAGACGAGTCAGCCCTCCCAGACTTCGGCGTGGTCGGAGAACGAGTATGCGGCATCCGAATTTACCGTTTCACTCCGGCAGGGGGAGAGCGCAGCCCTCACCAAATACGTCACGTACCATACGTCCAAGGATTATGCCGAAGGGGAGCTGCTTGTCCGTGCTGAAGAGGTTCAGCGGATGGCTCGGCAGTCGGGGTTCGAGGTGCTTGCCCAAGAGCAGCAGTCTTTTCTCGAACAGTTCTGGAAAACCGCCGACGTGGAAATCGCCGGCGACCCTGCACTGCAGCAGGGCATCCGCTTCAATGCGTTTCAGCTGCTGCAGTCCGTCGGCCGGGACGGCGTGACCAATATCGGCGCCAAGGGTCTCACAGGCGAAGGATATGAGGGCCATTACTTCTGGGATACGGAAATGTACATGCTGCCGTTCTTCACCTATACCCGGCCGGATATTGCCAGGGCGCTGCTGCATTTCCGCTACGCCACGCTGGACAAAGCCCGCGAACGGGCCCGGGTCATGTCGCAGAAGGGTGCTTTGTTCCCTTGGCGGACCATCGACGGGGAAGAGAACTCGTCGTATTATCCCGCCGGTACGGCCCAGGCTCACATCAACGCGGACATTGCCTACGGGATCAAGCAGTATGTGTCCGCCACCGGAGATTCCGATTTCCTGCTGAATGAGGGCGCCGAAATATTGTTTGAGACGTCGAGGTTCTGGGTGGACCTTGGACACTTCAACCCCGCCCGCGACGGAAGGTTCTGCATCGACGGCGTGACCGGACCTGACGAGTATACGGCCATCGTCAACAATAACGCCTATACGAACCTTATGGTGCAGGATCAGCTGCGCTACGCGGTGCAGGTAGCCGGCTGGCTGGCGGAATCACATCCGGCGGAAGATCAGCGCCTGCGGGCGGCGATCGGCCTGACGGACGAGGAAATCGCGCTTTGGGGCAGGGCAGCGGAGAACATGTTCGTGCCGTATGATGCCGAACTCGGCATCTATGCGCAGGACGATACGTTCCTGACGAAGGCCAAATGGGATTTTCAGAACACGCCGGCCGACAAGTACCCGCTGCTCCTGCATTTTCATCCGCTCGTCATCTACCGCCACCAGGTGCTGAAGCAGGCCGATCTGGTGCTGGCGCTTTTCCTGCTCGGCGAACGGTTCACGATGGAGGAGAAGATCCGGAACTACCGCTACTATGAGCCTTTGACGACGCATGATTCCTCACTGTCGCCGTGCATTCACAGCATCGTCTCGGCCGAGATCGGCGAACTCGAAGAAGCGTATGCTTATTTCGACCGGACGGTGCGCATGGATCTGGATGACATCAACCGGAATGCCAAGGACGGGCTGCATACGGCGGCCATGGCCGGGTCCTGGATGTCCATCGTATACGGGTTTGCGGGCATGCGCCTGGTAGACGGCATGCTGGAATTTGCGCCGGCGCTGCCGGGGCAGTGGGACAGCTACCGCTTCCGGATCATGAACCAGGGCCGGCTTCTGGAGGTGCTTGTCGACGCGGAAGGAACGGGATACGGACTCCTGGAGGGGGAACCGCTGCAGATCCGCCACAAGGGGGAAGAGCTGACCCTTGAGGCAGGGAAAACGGTCAGAAGGTAACGGAACACGGCGGAGTTTTGGAACGAAGGACACCGGGGAATCACCCGGCAGATTCGTCCCGGAACTCCGCTTTTCAACTTTATAAAAAAAGTTTGGCGAAACGCTTGACGATGATAATGGATCCATGGTAAGATCTATCTTGTCGCTAAGAAAAAAACATTTCGAACGTGACCAACTGAATATGCGGTCGTGGCGGAATTGGCAGACGCGCACGGTTCAGGTCCGTGTGGGCTAACCCCCCGTGGAGGTTCGAGTCCTCTCGACCGCATCGTTGATAGGATCATGTGATTGCTGAAAGGCAATGCATGATCCTATTTTTATGTTTATTTACGCCGATAGGCGTTTTTTTTATTCTCTTCAGGATTGTGATTACAGACTGAGCCGGGGGCTTTTGGATCAGGGCACCCGGCCTAACTGCTCCCGAAGCCGCGTGATGTCGCTGATCGGCGGAAGGCCGAAAAGCCGGGCGTATTCGCGGCTGAATTGGGACGGACTTTCGTAACCGACTCGAAAAGCAACATCCGCTGCATCGGCAGATTCGGATAACAAGAGACGGCGGGCCTCCTGCAGCCGCAGCTGCTTTTGGTACTGCAGCGGGCTCATGGCCGTGACCTCCTTAAAATGACGGTGCAGGGAGGAGGGGGCCATATGGGCAGCGGCCGCCAGCTCATCGATCCGCAGCGGCTCCATGTATTCCCGCTTCAGCTGCTCTACCACCACGGCAATCCGGTTCGAGCTGCTTCCCCTCAAGGCCATTTGCCTTAATACGTCTCCTTGCTCTCCCTGCAAAACCCGATATAAGATTTCACGAACGATGAGCGGTGCCAGTATCGGTATATCCTCCGGGTTATCGAGCAGGCGTGTAAGCCTGACAGCCGCGTCCAAGAGAGGAGCAGTCGATTGTTCTACGAATAACCCCCGTTTCGAACGGAGCTTCTTCCGGGATACCGGATTAGCCTCGTTTACTAAGTCCAAAGCATCTTTTAGGTTTAGTTTAAGCCTGAAGCACAAATAAGGCACATCAGGCGATGCTTCAATAATCTGTGCGGAGACGGGCAAATCCAGGGAGATAACCAGATAGCTGGACGGCCCATACGTAAAGCTCTCGTCTGCAAGCATGACCACCTTCGAACCTTGGGTGACGATGCACAGCTCCGGTTCATGGACCGAAAACGAAGGGAACGTCGTTTTCGAACTGCGAATCAGGGAAAGGGAAGGAATGAGCGTCTCGTGAATGCCGTCTCCGTCCGTATGTTTTTCCATCAATAGGGACAATTCCTTTTGATACGAAACCAGGGAATTGGCGTGGTTGGATAAATCCCGCATGAATTGTTTTCCCCTCCTTATCTATGTCCATTATAAACCCTGTTGGGTCCAGCGATGAATCGTTTTGAGAGAATCAGGCAATCATTTGCGATTTTTAGACTACCTCTGCTTTTTTCAGCTGGTTCATAATCAGGTTGAAAGAAAGGAGAGGAAGAGGAATGGATAAGCGCATTTTCATTCTGGCGCTGGCTGCCTTTACAGTAGGCTCCGTTGAACTGGTCATTGCCGGGATTTTGGATATGATCGCCCGGGACCTTCGCGTTTCCGTCGGTGTGGCCGGCCAACTGGTTTCGGTGTATTCTCTGGTTTTCGCCTTAGGATCCCCCGTCTTGATCGCTTTAACTACGAAGGTTGAGCGCCGAAGGCTGCTGGTCATCGCCATGCTGGTGTTTACGGCTGGAAATATCATGTCTATGTTAAGTCCGAATTTTACGATGCTGCTGCTATCCAGGGTTATTCTGGCGGCAAGCTGCTCCATTGTTGTCGTTCTGTCGATCACCCTGGCTTCGGGGATTGTGACACCTGAAGCAAAAGGGCGTGCCATTGGAATGATCTTTATGGGAATCAGCGGCGCCCTCGTGCTCGGCGTTCCGCTGGGGACATTGATCGGCGAGGCTTGGGGCTGGCGGGCAACCTTTGCTTTTATTGGTGTACTTTCGTTCATTGTGACGATATGCATCATGAAATTTCTGCCCCAAGCGGTGTCCCCGCCTAAGCTTCCGATGCGGGAACAGCTGCGTACGTTGGGAAATTCTAAAATTGTGTTCGCCCATCTCGTCTCCATTCTGCAAATGACGGGCCAGTTTACGATCTATGCCTATATCACGCCGTTTTTACAGACCATGTTGAACCTGTCTCCCGGTCAAATCAGCTTCGTCTTGCTGGTTTATGGGCTCGCCGGCATTGCAGGGGGATGGATTGGAGGGTGGGCGGCCGACCGCTTTGGGGCGGCCCGGACAATGATCGTCACGCTGCTGCTCCACGCCATGGCGATCCTGCTTCTGCCCTGGGCAGCTGCCTCCATGCTGCGCTTGCTGCCCGTCGTCATCGTCTGGTGTGCGTTTAACATGGCGCCAAGTCCGGCTATTCAAAGCTATTTGGTGCGGCTTGCACCAAAGTCGGCGGACATCCAACTCTCCCTGAATACCTCCTCGCTGCATCTCGGCGTAGCTGCGGGATCTGCCATCGGCGGCGTGGTGATCAGCCGTTATGAGGTTACGGCCAATGCCTGGATCGGAGGTCTGTTTGTTATCCTGGCTATAGTTTCAGCCATCGTTACCCTGTACAGAGGCAGGGTGATTCATAGTAAAAAAGATAACTCCCTTCAGGAGAATCCCTCCTGAGAAAGCCGTCTCTGCCATGTAAAAGGTAACCCTAGTGAACCGCCCATCCGATAACCGGATGGGCGGTTCACGTTGCATTCTATTTCTCCTGCTCCTGGATCACCTGCTCGATCCCGAGCAGAATCAGCTTCAGTCCAAACTCGAACGCCTTGTCTGTCCCCATCAGCTCGAACAGCCCGTTCTTGAACATCCTCCGGAACAGTCCGGCATCCGTCTCGCTCATGGAGTCCAGAAGACGAATCATCTCCTCACCCGGAAGCGCTCCTTCTCCATGCTCCTTAACAATCGCGGAGACATTGCGCTGGTGCTCATAATCGTCCAGAACGAAGTTGAAAATATAATTCATAAGCGTAAGAACCACTTGCATTTTCTGCTCCTGCTCGAGCGGCGTCGATTCCACGCAGAGCAGCATCCGGTTGGTGAACCGGATGATGTCCGGTTCGTGGGGCAGCGTCAACATCATAAGCTGCGTGGAGCAGGGATACCGGCCGAGCACGCTTCGCACCGTTACCGCCAGCCCCTTCAGCTGCTCCTTCCAGTCCCCCTCGGCGTGGTACTCCTCCAGAATGATTTTCGATACCTGGTTGGCCAGACGCTGGTAGAGATTTTGTTTGCTCTTGAAGTACCAGTATATCGAGGGAGCCTGAATCCCCAGCCGGTCGGCCAATCGTCTCATGCTGAACTTTTCGATACCTTCCTCGCCAAGAAGCTCCCATGAGGCTTCCAAAATCCGATCCTCCGAAATCTGAGGCTGCTGTTTTTTCATCGGGAATCCATCCTTTTACCTAACAGTGTAAGTTTATGCTTTACATGTTCATAAGTCCATGATATCATCTAACACTGTAAGGTTCAAACTAACACTGTAAGATGACATCTGCACTGTTAAACGGTTGACCTAAATCAATAAAGAAAGCAGGGACCCGCATGGATACAGAAAATCTTTATTACTTTGAAAAGGCACCGGTCGCCAAAGCCGTAGCTCATTTCGCCGTACCGATGATGCTGGGCACGTCAATGAGTGTCATCTATTCCATATTGAATGCCTATTTCCTGGGCACACTCCACAATACGGCGATGTTAACCGCTCTCGCGTTAACCTTGCCGTTGTTCGCCATCATTATGGCACTGGGCAACTTGATTGGCATCGGCGGCGGTACCTTCATTTCCCGTTTACTGGGGGAGAAAAAGTTTGATGATGTCAAGCATGTGTCATCATTCGCCTTTTACAGCAGTTTAGTTATTGGTCTTATCGTGATGGCCGTAGGTATCCCGCTGATTGATCCCATTGTCCATGGATTGGGGGCAACGCCCGACTCCTTCGTCTTTACGAAGGACTATGTGACGATGATGCTTATTGGTTCACCATTCGTCATCTTATTTTTTACACTGGAAAATATCGTACGCTCGGAGGGTGCGGCAATGACGTCGATGATGGGGATGATTCTGAGTGTTGTCGTGAATATTATTCTCGATGCGCTGGTCATCTTCGCTTTTCATTGGGACGTGATCGGCGTTGCGTCTGCTACGGTCGTTTCCAACCTGGTCGCCAGCGTATTCTACGCCTACCATATGGGATACAAGAGCTCATTTTTAACGATCTCCGTTAAATGGTTTAAGGCGTCCAAAGAGATTTTGAGCAATGTCATCAAAATTGGAGTGCCCGTTTTTATCATGAGTATCTTTTTGGGGGCCATGTCGCTCATCTTTAATCGTTTTCTTGTAGAATATGGAGATCCGGCCGTTGCAGCTTACGGAATTTCATCGCGCTTATTGCAGTTTCCCGAGTTTATTCTGATGGGTTTATGTGAGGGAGTCGTGCCATTGATTGCCTTCTCTTTTACAGCGAATAAATTGCGTATGAAGCAAACGATCGGATTTACGATCAAAACGATTGTAGCGTTAGCCGTCGCGTTTGGCATCATCGTCTATTTGATTTCCGACCACTTGATTGGTTTATTTACGAATGACCCGCAGTTAATCGAAATGGGCAGCTATATCCTGCATGTGACGTTCTTATCCTTGTTCATTACAGGTATGACCACGTTGTTTACGGGGATCTTCCAAGCGACCGCACAAGGAACCGCTGCGTTTATTATGTCCATTATTCAAGGAGTTACGCTGATTCCTGTGCTCTATATCGCCAATCGAATGAACGGCTTCCACGGGGTAGTCTGGTCGCTCGTCATCGCGGATGCCGTCGCGTTCCTGGTTGGGGCCATTATGCTGTATGTTTTGCGGAACAAATTGCAGCCCGATATGGAGAGTTTAGTACAGTAGAAAACATAGGGTTATCGTACGTTGAGGAGATTACATTTTGCGAAGGAATAAAGGGGAGAGGGGCTTACCACGAAAATGAGGCCGAATGTAGACATCTGTTGTTTTTGAACACAAAAAAGCTGCGGTCAGACACCCCGCAACCGTTGATTGTATAAAGGATCGAGACGACAGGATTTGAACCTGCGACCTCTTGCTCCCGAAGCAAGCGCTCTACCAAGCTGAGCCACGTCTCGTTAAGAGAAAGCTTATACTATAAAATTTACTCCGATTTTACATTTTGTAAAGGGGGTAAAAGAAAAATTCACAATTCGTTTAACGATTGGGCAAAATGATCCTGTGCTGCCAGCAAATGAAAAGACCGGGGGAATCGCAAAGATTCCTTCCGGTCTTGTTTGGTTTCTAAAGCGTAAGTTTTATTTGCCTGCAGCATCGCCCGGCTTGGACGGCTTTTCCGAATCATTCGCAGGGGTGGTATTGCTTGGTTTGCTGCCCGCTGGTGTATTGCCAGCCTGGGTATCTGTTGGAGTGCTGCTAGCTTTGGCATCTGCCGGTTTGGTCCCATCTGTCTTGGCATCGGCTGGTTTCGTGCTGCTCGTTTGATCATCTGCCGGGGAAGTCCCTGCTCCGGATCCGGCCGGAGGAGAAGTCGCCCCCGTGTTTGCATCCGTATTCGAATCCGTATTCGCATCCGTGTTGGCATGCTCCTTCTCCTGATCCTTCCACTCCGGCAGCGCCGCCACATAAGCATCCGACATGCTGATCAGCTTGTGCGCCCGCTCGTACGTTTCCTTCGAATCCAGCGGCTTGGTGACCTTGCCTCCGTTCAGCGGATAGGTCACCCCGTCGGCGTAACCGGAGCCCGGTACGAACGCTCCATTAGCCGAAATAAACGAGCCCGACGGGAGGTAATACCGCTGCGGCAGCACGGGGCTGTTCTGGTTGAGCAGATCCTGGCCGAAGTGCACCTGGTTCTTCAGCGAGACGCCAATCAGATTGGCCAGCGTCGGGAAAATATCCGACTGCCCGCCGACCTGCTCCAGCGTCTGGGCTTTTTGGTTCGGCACGGAGAGGACGAGCGGGATGTTCATCATATCGGGGAGGGTGTACTCCCGTCCGTAAATTTCCTTCATCAGCTTTTTCTCTTTGTTATTGAGGGAATATATCGGAAGTCCCTGATGATCGCCGTACAGGACGATGACGCTGTTGTCCCAGACGCCGTTTTTCTTCAGCTTATCCACGAACTGGCCGAGGGCGTAGTCGGCATAATTCTGGGACTGAATATAATCCCCGACAAGGGTTCCCTTATAACGGTCGGGAAGCTCCATCTTGAACTTGCGCTCCGGGATGCGGAACGGGTGATGGCCCGACATGGAAATGACCTGCACGTAGAACGGCTTGCCGGTTCCTTGCATCCGTGCCAGCTCGTCGGCCGTCTTGGCATATAGCAGCTCGTCCGATGAACCGAACGAAACGAGGTCATTTTTGCCGAAAAACTTGTCGTCGTAATATTTTTCCCAACCGAGCGCTTTATACAGCTGATCCCGGTTCCAGAACACGACGCTGTTCGTATGGAACGTCGCCGTCTGATAGCCGCTCGCGGCAAACGTTTTGGGCGCGCTCGGCAGCGCTTTGTCCGCATACACCTCGGAAGCAGCCCCGTTGGACGGAACGTAGAGGGAGGTGTTCACGACGAATTCGGCATCCGCCGTATTTCCCTGACCGACCTGCTGGAAGAAATGCGGGAAATACATATGATCTTTGACCAGCTTGTTCATGTTCGGGGTAATTTCCTTGCCGTCGATCTTCAGGTTGACGAGGAAATTCTGGAACGCTTCGAGCTGAATGACGATGACGTTTTTGCCCTTGGCGGCACCCCAGTATGCCGGCTGCGCCGGCTCGGTCGTTCCTTTCACCTGGGCAACCGCCTCAGGCGTGACCGACTTGGCGTCGACCTTGATGTTCTTGGAAGGGGCAAAGCCGACATACGCTTCATAGTTGAGAATCCCCATATCCCGGGCCTGCTGGAATTCGTTCATCCCGCTCCGGAACGGAAAAATGCACGCGGCACAGGCGATCAGTGCCAGGACGGCTCCACCAGCAAACCACGGGCGGCCCGTTCGGACGGACAAGCTGCGGCCAAAGGCGCGGAACCGCCGGCTGGAACAGATAAGGATGAACAGCACGACGATATCGGTGAAAATGAACAAGTAATACGGATCCATGAGCGAAAAGACGCTGCTGTTGACCTCGGATACCTGGTTTACTTGGCGAAGTTCATGATAAGTAACGATAACTCCGAAATACTTATAGTACATAATGACGGCAAAATAAATAATGGTCAGAACCAGGTCCACGATCAGGTAGGTGACCAGCTTCTTGCGGTAGGCCAGCGTTTCGATCAGGCAGAAGAGCAGCCATACGGGCGGTATGCCCGTCAGCAGCATCATGCCGAAGCCTCCGGCATTTTCCCTGAACACGACCGTCCAGACCAAAAGCATTTTTAAAATCAAGACAATGGAGAAGAAGATAAAAGGTTTACCTATCAGCGCTCTCCATGAAAAACGGTTATGCAAAATCAATCGACGCCCCTTTCGTAATTTCCACACAGATCGCCAAGCCCATTCAAGGGCGTATAGGAATTAGCAGCGTACGGTCTGTCATCCGCAGGTTATCCTGCCGGCGGGCCGCCCGCGTTCCCTCTTCAGCATCATGGATTACCCCTTATCAAAAACGCCATCAGGCCACAGCAAACACAAGGCTTGGACACCTGTGCTAAGCCGGGCCATACGCGGGACAATGAAGTTAATAGTAACTATTACACTATTGCAATTTAAGCACAGGGCCCAGGGAATTGCAAGAATCGCCCGGGATGCGAAAGAGGGGGTGGACCCGGCTGGGCATAGCCTCCCGAACCGGGCCGATGATTGATGAAGAAGGATGTCATCACTCTATTATATATAGGAAGAGACAGGATCATTCCATCGGTGAGAAGGGGAGATGCTGTGTGGAAAAAGGCGGCGGGACCCGTTACTTCGTCAATCCGGCATGAATCGTATCGAGGTTCCATTTCATCATGGCGAGGTAGCTGTCTCCCTCTTCCCCGGGCTTGCCGGTGGAATCGGTGAACACCTTGCCGAATATCCGAACCCCGGTCTCCTTGGAGACGCTCTCCATACTGCGCGGATCCACGCTGGTCTCCACAAACAATGCAGGCACCTGCTCCGCCTTCACGATATCAATAATCCGTTTCATCTGCTCAGGGGTGCCCTGGTTTTCCGTATTGATCTCCCAGATGTATTGGGCTTTCAGCCCGTAAGCTGCAGAAAAATATTTAAAAGCCCCTTCGCTTGTAACGAGAACCCGGCGTTCCTCCGGGATGTCGGCAAAGCGTGTCACGGCATCATCGTGCAGCTTCTTCAATTCCTCGATATAGTTCCCGGCATTCTGCTCATAATATTCACGGTTGGCCGGGTCCGCTTTCGTCAGAGCCGCTAGGGCGTTCTCTGCATAACGGATCCCGTTCTCAATGCTCAGCCAGGCATGCGGATCCTGCTCGGATTCCTTGCCGGCGGAGGTCAGGTACATCGGCTCCACGCCTTCGCTCAGTGCATAGACAGGGGCGTCATCCCCCGCTTTTCCCGACGTCTCCAGCAGTTTGGCGAACCAGCCGTTCCCCGTCTCCAGATTAAGCCCGTTATAGAAAATGACATCGGCATCGCTGGCATGCTTGAGATCTGCAGGCAGCGGATCATATTCATGGGGGTCCGTGCCGACCGGCACGATCGAATACAGCTCTACGCGGTCCCCAGCAATCTGCTTCACGATATCGTAGAGGATCGAATACGTGGTCAGCACGACCGGCTTCTCCCCGGAAGGGCCGGCTTTGTTCCCGGTTTGACCGGAGCAGCCGGCGGCAAGTGCAAGGACCAGCATAAGTACGGCTCCGAGCCAAACCTTCCTTTTATGTTTCATACAGATTCCCTCCTATTTAAAAAGAATCATTGCGGCGCGAACCCTGCTGCCTTCCGGGCAGACGGCGTCAAAGTCCTTTCAGAGCCGCCTTTTTGCGCCGGGAACGGAAATGCCGCCACAGGACGCCCTGTTTTGGTGAAAAGGCCAATGCCAGCATGAACCAGATAGCTGACGCGAGCACGATGGCTGCACCGGAGGCCAGATTGTATTTGACGCTGAAATACAGCCCCACCACGGCTGATAACGCGCCGAAGCCGGCAGCCAGATAAATCATCACCCACAGCCGGTTGGTCAGCAGATAAGCAGTGGAGGCCGGGGTGATGAGCATGGCGACGACGAGGATGATGCCGACGGTCTGCAGAGAGGCGACGGTCACGAGGGTGAGCAGGGTCATCAGCAGGTAATGGATAAGCCGCCCAGGCAGCCCATATGCCGCGGACATAACCGGATCGAACGAGCTGACCAGCAGCTCTTTGTAGAACAGGTAGACGACCGCGGCGATCACGATGCCGATGATCAGCGTGATCCACATATCGGAGGCGCGGACCGCAAGCACGTTGCCGAACAGGATGTGGTACAGGTCGGTCGAGCTTTTCGCAAAGGTAATCAGGATGATGCCGACAGCGAAAAAGGACGTAAACACGATGCCGATAGCCGAGTCGTTCTTGATCCGGCTGTTTTGGCTGACGTATCCGATGCCGAGCGCCGTCAGCACGCCCGTCACCACGGCGCCGAAAAAGAAGTTGATGCCCAGCATGTAGGACAGGGCGACGCCGGGCAGGACCGCATGGGAAATGGCGTCCCCCATGAGCGCCATGCCACGCAGAATGATGAAGCAGCCGATAATGCCGCAGATCATTCCGACCATGACCGAGGTCAGCAGCGCTTTTTGCAAAAAGCCGTATTCCAGGATTCCGCTCAGAAATTCCATTACACACCCACTCCGTTCTTTTCGAGAAAGGTCAGCTGCGCCGCATAGGCCTGGCTGAGAATGTCCGGACGGCAGACTTCGCGGGCCGGACCTGCCTTCACCAGCTCGCCGTTAAGCAGCACAAGCCCGTCGAAATACGCTTCCGCCTTGCTCAAATCGTGATGGACCACGAGCACCGTGCGGTTCTGATCCCGCAGCTCTTTCAAAATGGCGACGATCGTCTCCTCGCTGGCGGCGTCTACGCCGACGAAGGGCTCATCCAGGCAGAACAGCTCCGCCTCCTGGGCGAGCGCCCGGGCGAGAAATACGCGCTGCTGCTGCCCGCCGGACAGCTCGCCGATCTGCCGGGAGCCGAAATCCTCCATGCCGACCTTCTCCAGGCAGTGGTAGGCCAGCTCTTTATGCTGCCGCCGCGGCCTCTTGAGCAGGCCGAGCTTCGGGTAGGTGCCGAGCAGGACGGTATCGATTACCGTAATCGGGAACGTCATGTCAATTTCGCTGCGCTGCGGAACATAGGCGATGCGGGTCCGGGCTTCCTTGACGCTGCCGCCGAGGATGCGGACCTCGCCGTGGTCCCGCGGAATCAGCTCAAGGAGCGACTTCATCAGCGTGGATTTACCGGCCCCGTTGGGTCCGATAATACCGGTCATACTGCCGGGAAGCAGCGTAAAACTGACGCCGCGAAGGGCATCCTTGCCGTGATAGGAGACGAATAGGCTGTCGACGGACACCGAAGGGTCGCGGTGACGGGGGAGCATAGCATAAACCTCCTTTGGATTATGAAAACTTTGACATAAGTTTCCCTTGGGACAAATTAATGCACATATATAAAAGTTTTTACCTAAGGAAACTTTATTGAGTATAGGCTAAAACAGATGGGGAGAATTGTAAAGTGTTTTTTTAGCTGGGTTGTCCGTTTTTCGTGGGGTAAACGAGGTCGAAACAGTGTTAGTATGCGGGACGATCATAGGGGGCGGAGCCAAAAAAAGCCCCGATTCCGCGGAATCAGGGCTTCATATCCTGCTTGGTGATTTGCTGTTTGACGAACTGCTTGAACTGCTCCCTGAGCGGCGAATAGGGCTGATCGGCGTGATAGGCCATATAGGCCTTGACCGATTTGCCTGCGGGACCGGGGGCGGGCAAGTATTGGAGACTTCCGGCGGCGAGCTCGCTTGCGATGCCGGACAAGGGGAAGAAGGAGATGAAATCCCCGTCCTCTACCGTGTGCTTGACCGACTCCGGCGAATTGATGATCATGCGTTCCCACAAATGGATTCCACTCTCGATCGCGTAGGTCCGGGTGAAGTCCCGCATAAAAGAGCCTTCGGCATGCTGGATGAAGAAGTGTTGGGCGACCAGCTGGTCGCTCAGCGATTTCAGGCTGGAGAAAGGGTGTCCCGGCGCAAAAATGACGACAAGCTCATCTTCCAGCAGCAGGTCTTCCTTGATGCCCGCAGCCGCAACGTCCTGCGAATAATAAAAGGCAAGGTCCACCTCATGGTTGTAGTGCAGCTCCTGAACGGTCCGGCTGGGCTGAACGGTCAGCTCGATCTGGATGCCGGGATACTGCCGGCAGAACCGGTTGACGAGCCTGGGCAGGTGAATCGTCCCCATCAGGCTGTCGGCGCCGATATGAAGAATGCCTTTGCCCAAATCGGCGTAGTCCTGCACGGCCTTCCGCGCTTCAGCGGCCAGTCCCGTCATTTTGACGGCGTAGGGGTACAGCGCCTTGCCGGCGTCGGTTAAGAGGATGCGGCCCCGCCTGGACTCGAAGAGGGCGATGCCCAGCTCTTCCTCTAAGCTTTTCATATGAAAGGTAACGGTCGGCTGTTTCATATCCAGCTCTTTGGCTACGTCGGTTACCTTCTTGTATTTTTCAATATAAACAAGGATTTGCAATTTTAACAAATTCAACGATGATTCCCCCTCGGTCACGTCCGATTCCTCTTCATTATAGAATTAATCTATGGACTCATAAAGATTATATTCTGATATTTATCTTTCTTTTTACAAAACGCATCATTTTACAAAATGATAGAGAACTACAATGAACTTGTCGGTAAACTTCATAGAGTTACACGGCAAACCAAAATGGGGGGAAACATTAGATTATGAAATTCAAAAAACCGTTACTTATGTTTTGTACGTTGGTCCTGGTACTTATGCTGGCTGCCTGCGGCAGCAAAAACGCGTCGGATAGCGGCAGCACTACGGGTTCGGGAACCGCAACTGAAGATAAACCGGCTGCAGAGGAAACGCTTAGCGGATCCGTTCTGGCTGTAGGCTCCACGGCGCTCCAACCGCTCGTCGAGCAAGTCGCACAAAAGTTCATGGGTGAATCCCAATACTCTAAAATCCAAGTTCAAGTGCAAGGCGGCGGCAGCGGCACCGGCCTGACTCAAGTTTCCGGCGGTCAAGCCAACATCGGCAACTCCGACGTATTTGCTGAAGAAAAGCTGGATGCAGACAAAGCCAAAGAACTCGTTGACCATCAAGTGGCTGTTGTAGCCATGGCGGCTGTAACGAATCCTGACGCAGGCGTAGACAGTCTGACGAAGCAGCAGCTGGTTGATATTTTCACAGGTAAAGTGACGAACTGGAAAGACGTTGGCGGCAAGGATGAAAAGATCGTAATTGTCAACCGTCCTGCAAGCTCCGGTACCCGCGCAACGTTTGAAAAATATGCACTCGGAACGAAGACGGAAGACCTGCAAGGTTCGATCCAAGAAGATTCTTCCGGTACAGTGAAAAAGATCATTTCCGAAACGCCTGGTGCCATCGGATACCTCGCTCTGTCCTACCTGGACGACAAAGTGAAAACTCTGAAATATGACGGTGTGGAAGCAACGGAAGAGAACGTAGCCTCCGGTAAATACCCAGTATGGGCTTACGAGCACATGTACACCAAAGGTGAGCCTGCTCCGGAAGTGAAGGCGTTCCTGGACTACATGACTTCGGATGCCGTGCAAAACGGCGACGTGGTTGAGCTCGGATACATTCCGGCTTCCAAAATGGAAGTGAAACGCGACAAGGACGGCAACATCACGAAATAACATCAGGTTCCTTGAGCTCTCATGAAACACTGAATATGTACGACAAGAGGCGGAGAGACCAACTTCTGCCTCTATTTTCACTTTAGAAAGAAGGACAACGATGAAAGCTATAGATGAAAGGCCTGTAGGCATCGCTGACAATCCCCGTCCCGGACGGTTTAAAAAACATCATATGGAAGATTTCGCGGGACGCAGCTATACGACGATTTGCGCGATTCTGCTGATCGTCATTATTTTGTCCATCGTTTATTTTGTCGCTTCCAAAGGACTGGCGACTTTCTTCAAAGACGGCGTCAGCTTCAGCGAGTTTCTGTTCGGCTCCAAATGGGATCCGGACGGCAACCATGGCGAGCCGCAGTTCGGCGTCATGCCGTTTATTTTCGGCTCATTCGCGACGTCGATTCTGGCAGCGGTCATCGCCAGCCCGCTCAGCATCTGCGCATCGCTGTTCATGACGGAAATCGTACCGGGCTGGGGCAAAAAGCTGCTGCAGCCGGTCATTGAGCTGCTTGCCGGAATTCCGTCCGTCGTATACGGATTTGTCGGCCTGACGGTCATCGTTCCCGCCCTGCGCGACATGTTTCCCGGTCAGGGGATCGGGATCGCCGCGGGCTCGATCGTGCTGTCGGTCATGATCCTGCCGACGATTACGAGTATCGGTACCGACGCCCTGTCCTCGCTGCCGCGGGGCCTCAAGGAGTCCTCGTACGCACTCGGCGCAACACGCTGGCAAACCATCTACAGAGTTATTCTGCCAACCGTGCTTCCTTCTATTCTGACCGGGGTGGTCCTCGGCATGGCCCGCGCCTTCGGGGAAGCGCTGGCGGTACAGATGGTCATCGGGAATGCGCCGCATATTCCGCGGTCGCTGTTCGAATCCGCCTCAACGCTGACCAGCGTCATTACGCTGGATATGGGCAACACCGTCATGGGCACCGCGCACAGTAACGCGCTGTGGAGTATGGCGCTCGCACTCATGTTCATGACCTTTATCTTCGTCGTTATCGTTCGCCTGCTCGAAAGGAGAAATCGGATTTGAAAGCTAAAGCCGCTGACAAAATTGCAACAGCCATTATTGTGGTGTTTTCCTTATTAATCGTGGCGGTTCTGCTCGGACTGCTTGGATTTATTCTGTACCGGGGACTCAGCCACATCAGCTGGCACTTCCTTACTTCAGTGCCCCAAACGATCCGGGAGGGCGGCGGCATCGGTCCGCAGCTGTTTAACTCCTTGTTCCTGCTGGTGCTGACGCTTATCATTACAATTCCGCTGGGCCTGGGTGCCGGCATCTATATGGCCGAGTACGCCAAGCCAGGCAAGATTACCGGAGCAATCCGCCTCGTCGTCGAGGTGCTGTCCTCGTTTCCGTCCATCGTCGTCGGCTTGTTCGGTCTGCTCTTGATCGTCAACACGTTCGGCTTTGGTTTTTCGCTCTTCTCAGGCGCGCTGGTGCTGACGATCTTTAATCTGCCGCTCATGGTCCGCATTACGGAGCAGGCGTTCCGCAGCGTACCGAAGGAGCAGAAGGAAGCGGGACTTGCGCTCGGTTTATCGAAATGGAAAATCATCACGTCCGTGCTGTTTCCCGTCGCCCTTCCGAGCATCGTGACCGGTACGGTTCTGGCGGCAGGACGTGTATTCGGGGAAGCGGCGGCGCTCCTGTTCACCGCAGGGATGTCCACGCCGCGCCTTGATTTTACCAACTGGAACCCGCTGAGCCCGACGTCGCCGATCAATCCGTTCCGTCCTGCGGAGACGCTGGCCGTGCATATCTGGAAAATCAACAGTGAGGGCATTGCGCCCGACGCGGCGGAAATTGCCGCCGGCGCATCGGCGGTGCTCGTGATCCTCGTGCTTGTCTTCAACCTGTTTGCCCGCTGGTTCGGCAACCTGCTCTATAAGATCATGACGGCATCCAAACGAATGGGATAGGAGAAATGAGCATGCAACAATCATCGACTACATTCCGCACTGAAAACCTGAGCGTGTTTTACGGGGCGTACGAAGCCGTGAAGAACATCAGCCTGACCTTCCCGGACAAGAGCGTTACCGCGCTCATCGGCCCGTCGGGCTGCGGGAAATCGACGTTTCTGCGGTCCCTGAACCGAATGAACGACGAGATCTCCCAAGCCGTGATCAAGGGAAAGATCTGGATCGGCGGGGAGGACATCAACGATCCTTCCACCGACGTCATTCAGCTGCGGCAAAAAATCGGTATGGTATGGCAGAAGCCGAATCCATTTTATAAATCCATTTATGAAAATATCGCTTTTGGACCGAAGTACCATGGCGTAAAAAATAAAAAAGAGCTCGACCAGATCGTCGAGTCGAGTCTACGCAAAGCGGCGCTGTGGGACGAAGTGAAGGACCGCCTGAAGCAGTCCGCCTTGTCGCTCTCGGGCGGCCAGCAGCAGCGCCTGTGCATTGCGCGCGCCTTGTCGGTCAACCCGGGGATTCTGCTACTCGATGAGCCGGCGTCGGCCCTCGATCCGGTTTCGACCTCCAAGGTCGAGGAACTGATCGTCGAGCTCAAGAAAGAGCTGAGCATCGTCATCGTGACGCACAACATGCAGCAGGCCGCACGGATTTCCGATTATACGGCATATTTCTACCTTGGCACCCTGATGGAGCATAACGATACCGAAATTATTTTCACCAACCCGGCCAATGCCATGACCCAGGAGTATATCTCCGGACGGTTTGGATGAGCCGCCGTTTGTTCGCACAGCAAAAAGCCGTCTCCCATCAGGAATGGGCGACGGCTTTTTTGTTTTATAAAGGTTAATACGGTCCGGGGTCCCAGCAAGGATTTGAAACCATGTTGGAGCAAAAACTCCACTTTGTGAGGAGGGTTAGCGGACGATCATCACCGGACAGTGCGCATGCTGGACGACGCTGTGGCTGACGCTGCCGATCAGCATTTCCGACACAAGGCCCATGCCCCGGCTGCCCATCACGATCAGGTCGGCCGACTCTTCCTTGGCCGTCTGGCAGATGATCTTGGCCGGATCGCCGGTTTTGCTGACCGTGCGGAAGGCGACTCCCGAGCGGCTCGCTTCTTCGGTGGCCGGGGCGAGAATTTTTTCACCTTCCTGGCGGATGTGCTCTTCCAGGTCTACGCCGACCGGCGGTTCATTGATGGAAACGGTCGGGTTGACGTGCAGGACCACGAGCTCGGGAGCGGTATTCAGGCTCTGCACAAGCGATACAGCGGAATCCAGCGCATGCCGGGCATGCTGGGATCCGTCGACGGGTACGAGAATACGTGAGTACATATAAGAACCTCCTTAATGGCCTTCTGCCCGGTCAACATGGGCAAGCTTGCGGCGGGATACGAGCAGGGCGACGACGCCCAGGAAGACCATGACGGCACCGAAGTAGAACGGCGTCTCGGCATGGTACCACTCGGACAGCTTGCCGGCGAGCCATGGAGAGACGGCACCGCCGAGGAAGCGGACGAAGCTGTACGCCGCGGAAGCGACGGAGCGCTCCACCGGAGCGGCCTGCATGACGGCCGTGGTGATCAGCGTGTTGTTGATGCCCAGGAAGATCCCGGCCACGATGACGCAGACAATAACGGTTTGTGGCGAGTGATTATACGTGCCGATGCCCATAATGAGCAGCACGATCGTAAACAGCGTAAGCACCGCTGCAATGGACGACACGACGCTGAAGCGCTTCTGCAGCTTCGGAGCTACGAATACCGACGTGAAGGCAAGCAGAATGCCCCAGCCGAAGAAGACATAACCCAGGCCGTGCTCATCCAGGTCCATGACGTACGGCGAGTACGCCATCAGGGTGAAGAAGCCGAAGTTATACAGGAATGCTGTAATCCCAAGGATCAGCAGGGCAGGATAGGACAGCGCCTTGAACGGGTCGGCCAGCGTGCTGGCTTTTTTCGGCTTGGGCACGTTCGGGAGCATAAACGTAACGAAAATAAATCCGATGGCCATGAGAACGGCCACGCCGAAGAACGGTCCGCGCCAGGAGATGGAGCCCAGCTCGCCCCCAAGCAGCGGTCCGACAGAAATCCCGAGACCGAGCGCGGCTTCGTACAAAATGATCGCTTTGGCGGTGCCGGACGTGGACAACCCGACGATCGCGGACAGCGCGGTGGCGATGAAGAGGGCGTTGCCGAGTCCCCAGCCGCCGCGGAAACCGACGATGCCGCCGATGGAGTTCGACAGGCCGCCCAGCGCCGCGAAGATGACGATGAGCAGCATCCCGGTCAGCAGCGTCTTCTTGATGCCGATCCGGCTGGAAATGACGCCGGTAATCAGCATTGCTACGCCGGTTACCAGGTTGTAGCTCGTAAACAGGAGCGAAACCTGGCTCTTGGATGCGTGCAGCTGCTCGGCGATGGCCGGCAGAATCGGGTCAACCAGGCCGAGGCCCATAAAGGAGATGATACAGGCAAAAGCGATCGCCCATACCGCCTTCGGCTGGGACAGCAGCCCACCTTGTCGCTGTTCCAGCTCAAGAGGCTGCGAAGCATTGGTTTTCATAAGTAACATTACCTCCATTTTGATGAATCATGTATTTTCAAATTTTCATGAATCTCCACAACAAAAAAACGTCTGTCGACGCCCTTGCATAGACACGTGCAGCGGCTTCAGCTTTCCTGGGAATCGGTTTCCTCGTCGAATTTGCGGATGAAATCATCCAGCCGTGTCTGCGTCTGTTCCAGCTCCTGCTGCATAAGGCGCATTTTTTCCACTTTGGTGCGCAGCATCTGAAGCTGTTCTTCCAGCATCTCGCTCATATGGGTCAATTGCTGCCTCCGATGAGCCCGGCTGGTCATGTCATGGTAGGTCTGGTGGTGCAGCTTGTAAGCGTCCGATACGGATAAGTACGAAACCAGCTCCTGCAGGCTGAAACCGAGAATTTCTTTGGCATTGACGATCTTCTTCAAGTACTCGATGTCCTCGCGGGTATAGAGGCGGGTGCCTCCTTCGCTCCGTTCAGGGGTCGGAAAAACGCCGATCTCTTCGTAATAGCGGATCGTTCGCTTCGTCAAGCCGCACTCTCGGGCGACATCGTCGATTTTATATTCATCCATTTCCTTCCTCCCACAAAGATTCCCGGGTAACATTACCCATTGTAATCCTGACTAACGTTAACGTCAACGTTAAATTTATGAAACGGAAAATATATTTCTTATGTCCTATTTATCGTGGAATGTGGTTGTCGGCTTAGTATGCCCGGCATCCTCCGTTTATGTGCGGCGTCCGTCCGTGGCCGTGTGACGGGTTTTTTCGTTGAACATTTCATTATGTTTCACGGTCGAAAGGCATGGCTGCGCGTTTCGGAGTGCTCAGAGGGTGAGGGGGAGAAGAGGGAATAGTGCTATATATCGGGCATCTGGAACAGCGAAGGGAGAAGGGCAAGCTGGCCGTGTTGTGCGATGCCTGATTGTCTGTACACATAAAAAAGCTGCCCCACACCGCGCAGCGGTTGAGGGACAGCTTGTTAAATTAAGGCTGATAAGTTGGCTATTCGGCGGACGTTATGCGCGAACGACTCGAACTTGGTCTGCTTCCAGCTCGACACGAATCTCCTTAACGTCTTCGTCGTCCAGCAGCAAATCGGTGATGCCGTCTTCCACATGCTGCGAAATAACGCGGCGGAGCGGACGGGCACCAAAGGCCGGATCGTAACCCAGTTCGGCCAGCTTGCGTTTTGCTTCGCCGGTCACGTCGAGGGAGATGCCGCGCTCCGACAGGGCAGCCGATACTTCGCTGAGCATATTGTCGACGATCGTTACGAGGTCTTCTTCCTTCAGCGAGGCAAACGGTACGATGCCGTCGAAGCGGTTCAGGAATTCAGGCCGGAAATAGCTGCCGAGCGAATCAAGAATCGAGCGGGTCTGCTCGGATTTGGCGGTGAAACCAACCATGATTTTCTTATCGGCGGCCGTGCCGGCGTTAGAAGTCATAATGATCACCGTATCCTTGAAGCTTACCGTACGCCCCTGGCTGTCGGTCAGACGGCCGTCATCCAGCACTTGCAGGAACATATGCTGAACGTCCGGATGCGCCTTCTCGATCTCATCGAGCAGGATAATGCTGTACGGGTTGCGGCGTACGCGTTCCGTCAGCTGGCCGGCTTCTTCATGACCGACGTATCCTGGTGGCGAACCGATCAGCTTGGAGACGGAGTGCCGCTCCATGTATTCGCTCATGTCGAGGCGAATCATCGAATCGGTGCTGCCGAACAGTTCTTCGGCCAGCGCCTTGGACAGTTCGGTCTTGCCGACACCGGTCGGCCCGACGAACAGGAAGGACGCAATCGGCTTGGAGTCGCTGCGCAGTCCGGCGCGTCCGCGGCGAACGGCTTTGGCGACCTTGTCGACGGCTTCGCCCTGGCCGATGACGCGGCTTGCGAGGCGGGCGGCCAGATTTTTCATCTTGCCGCGCTCATCCGCCTGCAGCTTGCCGACCGGGATGCCGGTTTTACGCTCGATGATGTTCTGGATATCCTCGACAGTTACTTCGAGGACCTCTCCGGCAGAGGCATTCCCGTTTAGACGCTGCTGCAGCTCGGCTTCCTCGTCGCGCAGCTTGGCGGCGAGCTCGTAGTTTTCATCGCGGGCGGCCGTGTCTTTCTCGATTGTGATCTGTTCCAGACGGGCTCGGATCTCGTCCGCACTGCCGACTGGAGCGCGCAGATTCAGCTTGGCGCCCGATTCGTCGAGCAGGTCGATCGCTTTATCGGGCAGGAAGCGGTCCTGGATATAGCGGCTGGACAGACGCACGCACGCTTCAAGCGTTTCGTCCGGGTAGCGTACGCCGTGGAACTGCTCGTATTTCGGACGCAGCCCTTTCAAAATTTCGACCGTTTCCTCGGCGGTCGGCTCGTCGACGGTCACCGGCTGGAAGCGGCGCTCCAGCGCGGCGTCTTTCTCGATATGACGGTATTCCTTAAGCGTCGTGGCGCCGATGACCTGCAGCTCGCCCCGTGCCAGCACCGGCTTCAGGATGTTGCCGGCGTCCATGGAGCCCTCCGCGGAGCCCGCGCCGACCAGCAGATGGATCTCGTCGATGAACAGCAGAACATTTTTACGCTGCTCCAGCTCGGCGATCAGCTGTTTGACTTTTTCTTCGAATTGCCCGCGAATGCCGGTTCCGGCTACGAGGGAGGCGACGTCGAGCGAATAGACTTCCTTGCTCCGCAGCTTCGCCGGCACGCGGCCTTCCGTAATGCGGAGCGCCAGCCCTTCGGCGATGGCCGTCTTGCCGACGCCCGGTTCGCCGATCAGCACCGGATTGTTTTTGTTCCGGCGGTTCAAAATTTCGATGACGCGGTCGATCTCCTCATCGCGGCCGATGACGTTGTCGATCTTGCCGCCGCGCGCCGCGTCGTTCAGATTGCGTCCGAGCTGATCCAGCAGCCCGCCGCCGCGCCGTCCGCCTTCTTGAGCGGCTGCTCTCGGAGGCTGCTGCGCCGCGCCGGATACCGGCTGGCCGGATTGCATGAAGCCGCGGAACAAATCTTCCAGCGGAGAAGAATAGCTGCCGGAAGGACCAAAGCCGGCCGCAAACGGCACGCCGCCGTTTACTTTGGCATAGCAATCTTCGCAAAGAAACAATTTCTCGGATTTATGGTTGACAGTGAGGCTCAGACCTACGGTTGCCTGGTTATGATTACATTGTTGACAGCGCATGAAGGCATGCCCCTTTCGTTAGTTAATGGAATAATCAATCTTTGGATACTTCATCTGGATGTCCTAATCAGGAAAACGGCTGCCCGCGCCTTACGGGAGCAGGCCGCCGGCATAAAGGGATAAAAGTCAGAACTCCGTCAGGACAAGACGGCTGCACCGAAAGTCAAACTCCTAAAGAGGTTGTTCATGCAGTACAAGTTTGATCCTTTGATCTGACTTTGACTTTCTTTGACCTTATTATACCCCACTTGGAACACTTGTCAACAGGTTTTCAGTTATTTTTCGTAAGTATATAGAAAAAGGTTTGAGAGAAGGATCGGTTCGGCCTTTCGGCTTGCTTGAGGCGAAAAAAAACGGCTGGAAGGCAAAGAAATACGTCTATCGATGTACATTCGAAGAGTGTGGCACATTTAGCGGAAACTTTTTTGCGATAAAACCGAGGCCCCGGGTCTCCCGAAGCATGAAAAAAGCCCTGCCGTCCGGAATGTCTCCGTAACAGCAGGGCGTACCTTGTATGATCAATGCGGTGAATAAGCCAAAAGTGTCATGATTCCTCGTCCTGCAATATGCAGTCGGCAAACAAAATGAATTTCGGGATGCGGAAAAACTGTTCCGCCCGGTCCTGAAAGCTGGCTGACGGCAGCGTCCCTTGGTGCAGCCATTTCCGAAACGTTCCGGGATGGATGTCCATCCATTCGCTGACGTCGCTGACGGACAGGTCGTGAACCATGCATAGCCCTGTTAGTATTTTGTTGCTGACAGGCGAGCGGGTCAGCGTCCGGCGCATGAAGCGCGAAGAGGATGGCTGACAGATGATCGGGCTCGTGGATGTGACGGTATGATTAAACAGAATGTGATGCGGATAGCCCAGGTATTGGCATACCTTGTCCAAATTCTTTTTTCCAGGGATCCGTCCTTCATATACCCAGGCGCTCACGCTCCGGGAAGAAACCGAAATGTCCTCAGCCAGCTGGGACAGCTTGATATCGTTGGCCATCAGGACAGCCAGCAGCACGCGGTTGCGGATTTGGCAGCGGGATGGCTTGCGGAAGCGTTTGACGCGGATTCCTTTTCCTAAGTATTTGCGATTGATCAGAGACCACGCCTGAATGGAATGCGGTTCTTGTTGTTTAGGCATATTTCCTCCGATGATTTTTCTTAAAATTCTACAATAGTTTCGGCTACGTTTTCAATAGTGCTATCGCCTGTTTCTGCAAGGTCCCAGTTTTCAGCCGAATGACCCGGGAATTTACGGTATCCCGTTGTCAAGTGAATAATATGAACTATTTTTTCACTTCAACCCCAAAATGCTTCCAATTCAGTCATCAAACTGTTACCGAATTGAAATTGAACTCGCCAGCCGGGAAGGGTACAATGCAAGGGTGCTAGATTACTAGATTCGCGTATCTACGACATCTTAGCCAAATCCGAGAGAAAAAGGTTGGTAGATTATGTTGAAAAAGAAGTTGCACTACTCGAAATGGCTCTTATCATTCCTGCTTATTTTTGGCACCGTCCTTTCGGCAGAAGGGGGGCTGGCTACGGCCGCAGGCAGCACGGCAACCTCCGTCAAGGCTTCCGTCTTTGTCGCAGTCAATGACAAACTGATCACTTATGACCAGCCCCAGCCGCTTATACATAACGGTACATTGTTTGTACCCGTCGCCTCTACGGTTTCCCAAATGAATGCGTCGGCGAAGTACGCCGCAGGCAAGCTGACCATTTCGCGCGGAAAGCAGGCACTTGTCCTGACGGTTCCCGGGAAGGACGCCATTCTGAAAAACGGAAGAACGCTCGTCTCCCTGCGGAAGCTGACCGACAAGTTCGGCTATCAAATTTCCTACAACGCCGCCCAGTCGCTGTATCGTGCGGTGAACAGCTCCGCCTCCTTGACGGACCATCAGCTGGCGCTGAAATACAGCACGTATATCAAGGAACATAAGAAGACGGCTGTCCAAAAACCTTCTACGGGGAACGGCACGACGGCGCAGCAGGGCAGCAAAGTGATCTACATTACGTTCGACGACGGTCCGAATGCAGGTACGACCCGTCTGCTCGACGTGCTGGACCGCAATCAGGTGAAGGCGACCTTCTTTATGCTGGGAAATAACATTGCTTCGCATCCGTCCGCAGTCCGTAGAATCGTGAAGGAAGGGCATGGGGCCGGCCTGCACGGCATGAGCCACAAGAAGAATACGTTCTACGCATCACCTTCGTCTGCGCTGGGTGAGATGAACACCGATAACGACAAGCTGCACGCCGCTGCTGGCGTTTATACGAAAATGATCCGCCCGCCTTATGGAAGCAAGCCGTATTTTACTCAGAGCTACCGGGATTTGACGGCTTCGTACGGCTACCATCTGTGGGATTGGAACATCGATTCGGACGACTGGCGCTACAAGAGTAATCCGCAGACGATTTATAACAACGTGCTGAGAGATGTGAAGGCCATGAAGAAGAGAGGGGTTACCCCGATCGTGCTCTTCCATGACCAGACGGCGACCACGTCGATTCTGGACAAGCTGATCAAAGCGCTGAAAGCCGAAGGTTACACGTTCAAGCCGCTGACCAACAGCACGCCGCCGGTCAACTTCTGGAACGACAAACGGTAAGACCAATCGCCTGGCAAATCTATGAAATAGGCCGGTGAGGGAAGATATCCGGCTGCGCAGATTCCTTTCTCCTTTCATACTCATATAAGAGATGGTAGGAAAGGAGGGGCTGTGAGATGAATCATCTGGCTGTTAACGGCATCAGTGCGGTCGCCGGAGGAATTCTTACCGTTGTATTGGGAGGGTGGGATCAGCTGCTTACGGTGTTTCTGATCACCATACTCATCGACTATGCAACAGGGGTTCTGGCCTCCATCAAGGAAGGATCCGGCTTGGACAGCCAGGTCGGATTCTGGGGTCTTACCCGGAAAGCGCTGATGCTGCTCGTCATCGTCCTTGCGCACCAGATGGACGTGCTGATCGGCAGCGGGAGCGACGTCATCAAGACGGGGGCGATCTATTTTTACATGTCCAACGAACTCATATCGATTACCGAAAATTACGGACGGCTTGGCCTGCCCCTGCCGGATAAAATCCGCCAGCTCATCGCCGTTTTGCGAAATAAAGACAAAGGTAACGGTCCGGATCTGTGACGGTTCTTCATGTTTCCTTTCCCTGAGGGGGAGGATATGGTATATTTTTCTCAGTACACTTTTCGAATGGGACAAGGAGCATGATACATGATTAAGCATATCGTCTTCTTTAAATTAAAGGACAGATCACCGGAAAGTATTGAACGCACCGCCGCGGTCCTCCGCAATATGGAGGGGAAGATTCCGCAACTCGTATCGATTGAGGTTGGGCTCGACGTCATCCATTCGGAACGTTCTTTTGATATCGCGCTGGTGACGGAGCTTGCATCGCTGGAAGATTTGCAGGCTTACCAGGTTCATCCTGAGCACCAGATCGTGATCCGCCACATCAACGAAGTGAAAGACGTATCCGTGAGTGTGGACTACGAATTCTAAAGAATAGGAAGAATGGGACATGAGCGATTTAGAATATCCAATGGAGACCTTATTCCTGCTCATCGTATTTATTGCGGCCTTGTTTGTCATGTTATTCTGGCTGAAGCGCCGCGGAAAACGGGACAAATAAATTTCCACATCATGGAGGTAAGGCCGTGTATTACGTGAACCAGGAACAAATTCAGCGGCGTCTGGAAGCGATTCCGGACATCGTGGAAGCATTGAAGCAGGTTGCCGGGAATTGGGATGGCGGGATTGTGTCCGGTTTCGTTCAGGAACGGGCGCTGCATTTGGCCATCGAGGTCGTAACCGATGTCGGCAGCTATTTAATTGATGGATTTATTATGCGCGACGCAAGCAGCTACGAGGATATCGTAGAAATTACGCATGAGGAGCGCGTGTTTGACGATGAAGTGTTTGCCGTGCTGGCGGAGCTCGTCAGTCTCCGCAAACCGTTGGTGCAGGAATATTATGCATGGAACCGGAGAAGCCTGCACAAGCTGACCCCGGTCTTGCCGGACATTCTCGAACAGTTTTCCGTGCAGGTGCGTGATTATTTGAAGCAGGAGCTGGGTGCGTAATCCGGTTCTCCGCCGCAGCGGCATAGGTTGTTATTGGCCCGTCCATGGGAATGGACGGGCCTTTTTGTGTTTCTGCAGATTTTTTAAAAAAATAGCGCCCATTTTGTGTCAAGACAACCCCGCCCTGCTTATAATACACCATCAACTAGGCATTAGCCCGGCTGGGCGAAGGGAGTGAAACATCATGGCGGAATGGGGCTATATACTCATCGCTTGCGGATTTATCATGTTCGCTGTTGTGGCAATGATCCTTCTACATACGCTGAGGAGAGTACTGCTGCGGGCGGAATCCGTTCTGGGGAAGGCGGGAGCCGACATGACACAGCTGGCTGCAGAATCCAGGGAGCTGCTGACACAGGCATCTTCAACACTGTCGCTTCTGCATGAGCGGGTGGAAGACATCGAACCGTTCAGTTCATCGCTGCGGCTGGCTGGCGAAACTTTAACCGGCACGCTGGAGCGGGTGGATTCGATTTCGAAGCTCGTCACCGATTCCGCCATGGAGCGCCTGGAGAAAGCCCACCGTGACAACGAGCTTCGGCTCGCGGAAGCGTTCCGGTGGCTGGATGTGGGGCTGTCGGTATGGCACTCCTGGAAGCAGGAGGCTTACCCGCCGGGAACGGTGCCAACAAGCGAAAAGGAGAGATGAGATATGAAGGAAAAGAATAAAAGCCTGCTGTGGGGCGCATTGGTCGGAAGTATTGTAGGGTCGGTAACCGCGCTGCTGCTTGCGCCGAAATCCGGGAAAGAACTGCGTCAGGATATTGCGGAGGGCGCACGGACGGTTGGCGGCAAAACCCAGGAATGGGCCGGCAAGGTGAAGGATACCGCAGGCAACGTCATTGCCGATATCCAATCCTGGCGCAAGTCCAAGGCTGACGGTGAAGAAGCCGGAGAACTGGCCCAGATCTCCTCTTTCTCGGAAGAAACCGCTGGCGAGCCCGATGAGTTCGAAGATCTCGATTTGACCGATGCCGAAGCGAAGCGGGACTAATTTGGAAGCAGGCATGGATTCAGAAACGTAAAACGCAGGCCCACTCCTGGTGTCACCCGGGAGCAGGGCCTGTTTTTCCATATTTTCGGGTGCGATGCCGCGGTTGTCCGAAAAAACGAAATGGGTTAAGATATGAGGTACGTTTTGTTGACGGTTTTCATATGGTAGCTACAGAGAGAAGAAAACGAGAAGGAAGCGGTGTGTTCGTGCAGCAGGCAATCGCAATTTTAGACTCGGGTGTGGGCGGGCTCACCGTGGCCAAAGAGGTCATGAGACAGCTCCCACGGGAAAAAATCATATATTTTGGAGACACCGCCCGCACCCCTTACGGACCCCGTTCGTCCGATGAAGTGAGAAAATTTACGGAGCAGATCGTCGATTTTCTGATCCAATTCAGTCCCAAGACGATCGTGATCGCCTGCAATACGGCGACAGCTGCGGCGCTGGACTATATTTCCGGGAAAGTGCCGATTCCGGTCATCGGGGTGATTCATCCCGGAGCCAGAGCCGCCATCAGCGCGACCAAAACCGGTCAGGTGGGTGTCATCGGGACCGTCGGTACGATTCGCAGCGGGGCCTATACCACCGCGCTGCAGCAGCTGTCGCCTTATGTCAAGGTGGTCAGCCAGGCTTGTCCGGATCTGGTGCCGCTCGTGGAGCAGGGCTTGTTCCGCTCAGAAGAAACAACGGCGATCGTGGAAAGGTCGCTCGCGGGAATCCGCCAATCCGACATCGATTGTCTGATTTTGGGATGCACGCATTATCCCTTTTTGAAGGATACGATCCAGGAAGTGATCGGCAGCAGTGTCAAGCTGATCAGCTCGGCGAACGAGACGGCCCGTGAAATCAGCACCATTCTGTATAATCAAGGGCAGCTCGCCAGCCGGGAGGAGAGCCCGGTCCATCAGTTTTTTTGCAGCGGCGACCCCGAAATGTTTAAACGGATCGCAAAGCTGTGGCTGGGGGAGCAAATCCGGCGGACGCCGGTCGTATGGCAGGTCTCCAAATTTGATGAATAAGGATTTTGGATGGTCTCAAATCCGTAAGCCGCCTTCAAGGTGACTTACGGATTTTTTGGATATCAGGAAGTCGCGGCTTTCCTATCGTGTGAAAACTCCGTTTAAATGGAGTCTGGCTTCCTTGAGGTTTGGCTTAGAGTGATCGAGGAACATTTTACATACATGCCCTTATCATCGATTTCAACAGGGCGTTAGGGACCGTTTTTACCGCATGGGCCAAGCTCACAGGGGCATACAATGTTACGAATGGTGATGATGACTGCGGCCTAGTCCCGCGGAAAGGAACGATGCCATGCAGCAGTATACTGTGAAGAAAGGCGACACCCTGAGACGCATCGCCGCAAGCAGGGGGTTATCGGCGAGTCATATTATCAATGCCAACCCTTGGGCTTCCAACCAGCCCTATTTAATTCCGGGGCAGATTCTGTACCTTCCCTCTTCTCCGCGTAGAAGGTATGAGGTTCAGGCCGGCGATACACTGGACCGCATCGCTGCGGCCTTTCAAACCCGGGAAGAGGCGATCATGGAGATGAATCCCGGCATCTCGCCGCATGTTCTTCCCGAAGGGCGCGTCCTGGTGCTTCCTCCGTCCGAACGGGCGGGTATCGTCCAGCTTCAGGGAGAATACGGTTACCGTCAGATGAAGGATGATATCCGGCAGTTGGCGGCGTTCTATTCTAAGATCGAAACCGGATCGATTGGAGAGAGCGTGCTCGGAAAACCGCTTCCGTATGTAAAAATCGGGGAAGGCGGCAAACATATACATGTGAACGCTTCCATCCACGCTAACGAATGGATTACGACGCCGTCCGTCATGCGTTTCATCGAGGAATACGTCTGCAGTCTGCAACGCGGGCAGCGCTGGAACGGCTATGATCCCGTGCAGTGGTACCAGCAGTGCACGCTCTGGGTCGTTCCGATGGTCAATCCGGACGGCGTGGAGCTGGTTCAGGAAGGGATTCATCCCGGACATCCGTATTACAGGCAGCTGACGGAGTGGAACGGCTGCCGCCGCGACTTCCGGCATTGGAAGGCCAATATTCACGGCGTGGACCTGGGCGATCAGTTCCCGGCCCATTGGGAGGAAGAGGTGCAAAGGCGGGGCAAACGGTCTCCGTCCCCCCGGGATTACCCGGGTACCGCCCCGCTGACGGAGCCGGAAGCGGCGGCGCTGGCGGCCTTTACGCTGGAAACTTCGCCCGATGCGGCCGTATCTCTGCACAGCCAGGGGCAGGAGATTTACTGGAATTACCGCAACTATGAGCCCAAGGAGAGCCGGGAATGGTCAAGGCGCCTGGGCCAGGTCAGCGGCTATCGTCCCGTGAAGCTGGAAGGCAGCGACGCCGGCTATAAAGACTGGTTTATCCAGCATTTCCGCCGTCCCGGCTTTACGGTCGAGGTCGGGTTGGGCAAAAACCCGCTTCCGCTTGAGGATTACGATCAAATCAGCCTGGACGTCGGTTTGATTCTTGCTGAACTCATGTCATTGTGAAAAAAATATTGAAACATTTTCTGCAAGATTACGTATGATATGATTAAGGGAGCGGACGCTGTGTTAGGTTTAAGTAGAGACCGGCGATCGTTTCCTTTTTCGCGTAAGAGCTCGTCCGGGTCCGGATGGATCCGTACCACACATATACAAGAAGAGGAGGGAAAGGCATGAAATGGAGAAGATTGCTGTCGCTGCGGCGCTGGTCCCACATGTTCTCCCGGATTTGGCGCTACCTGGTTTCACCTCAAGTGGCCATTACGGACAAGCTGCTGTTTCTCGTTCCGGTGGTGCTGTATTGGGTGCTGCCCGACGTTATGCCGTTTATCCCGATTGACGATATAGGAGTAACGATGCTGATGACGGGATGGTTTGTCTCCCGGATGGATAAAAAATACCCCGGGCTGCTGGACGGCAGCGCGATTCATCCGCCCAAGGGTCCGGTGCGCTGAGGCTTCTTGCCATCCTATATCCGATACTGTACAATCAATAGTTACAAATAGAATGAACTCAAGAAATTTATGTTGGAGAGCTTGGATAAGCTGTTACAACAGGGGTTCAATTCGGAACTTGAGTTCAATCTATACCGTATGTAAAACTGACCTTACCTATAGGAGATGTAGCCGATGAAATGCAAAATTACCCGCAATGCGGCCAAGGTGCTTAAAAAAGAACTCGAGAAGGAAGAAAACCGCGATCTGAAGCTTCGCGTGCTCGTGACCCACGCCCATGGCGACCATGCGCACTACGGCCTGGATATGGACAAGCCCAAGGATTCGGATGAAATCGTCAGCACTGATAAGGAAATCGATGTGCTTCTGGACAAGAATGAGCCGCTTCTTGACGGCGTCAAAATCGACTATTTGTATTTTCCGCAGGAAGGCTTTGTGATCACCAATCCATCCCAAGGCAATCACGGCGATCACTAAGGCGCTCTATTGCGAACCTGCGTGCAGGGATCTGGTGGAAAATGGTGGATTCCCGGATTGCTGCATAGTTCCGCTCCTTCCATACCATTCTAAGGACGGGTAGGAACTTTGTAGTGAAGGGAGAGCAACTGTTTATGACAACACGTTACGATTCCAGTCTGCAATCACAAAATTCGGTATCCCAGGCTCAAAACGCGGTGGAGAAGCTCCACAACGCGGTTTCCTCGGCTCTGTCCCATCCGACCGGGCAAATGATCGAGCAGGCGCACAACCGTCTGGCTCATACGGAACAAGCCGTACGTCAAGCTGGCCTGGCGGAGAACCGTCAAGCTGTCGAATTGGCTGAAGAAATGCTGGCCGAGGAAAAGAGCCGTTTGGCGTCACTGACGTCCGAAGAAGGGAAATCGAATTCGTAGGTTCCTGTCTGAACCCGTGAAGCGCACTGCGCTTTGCGGGTTTTTTTGCATGTCATCATTCTGGATTCGGGTCAAATCCATACAGCGAGAGTGCCGACTATATTGAAAGGGCTTTTTTGGGGCCCGTCCCTGATTATGTTATAATGAGGATTGTCTTCTTTAGTCTCCTCATTATTTCATAAGGAAGGTTGTGAGAGTATGAAGCACATTACCGATTGCACCATCCTGAATAACGGAGTTACGATGCCATGGCTTGGACTGGGCACTTACAAAGCCCAAGGGGACGATGTGTATAAGGCGGTAAAGCTGGCGCTGGAGATCGGCTACCGAAGCATTGACACCGCAAAGGTTTACGGCAACGAGGAAGAAGTGGGCCGCGCGATTGCCGAGAGCGGCATTCCGAGAGGCGAGCTTTTCGTCACGACCAAAGTGTGGAACGACGACCAGGGTTATGATTCCACACTCCGGGCCTTCGAAGGGAGCCAGAAGCGGCTAGGCCTCGAGGTCATCGATTTGTACCTGATTCATTGGCCTGGCAAAGACAAATTCAAAGATACGTGGAAAGCGATGGAGCGCCTGTATGAGGAAGGACAAATCCGGGCCATCGGCGTCAGCAACTTCCACGTTCATCATCTAAAGGACCTGCTGCAGGACAGCAGGACGGTTCCTGCCGTGAATCAGGTGGAGCTGCACCCGCGGCTGATCCAGCAGGATCTGCAGGATTTCTGCGGCGCACAGGGAATCCAGCTCGAAGCGTGGAGCCCGCTGATGCAGGGCAAGCTTACCGACGATTCGACGCTGGCGGGCATCGCCCAGAAATACGGCAAAACGCCGGCCCAGGTTATCCTGCGCTGGAACCTCCAGAACAAGATCGTCACGATTCCGAAGTCCGTTACACCTTCCCGGATACGCGAGAATGCGGACATCTTTGATTTCGAGCTGTCGTCCGATGAAATCAAGAAGATCGACAGCCTTAATCAGAACCGCCGCGTCGGCAGCGATCCGGACAAGCTTCTGTTCTAGCATAATCTTCGATATAAGCAGCAAAAACCCGGACTCCTTAAGGAGTTCCGGGTTTTTCATTTTGATTGAGCTTAGGGATCAGATCATACTGCAAGGTTTCATCGGAGGTGTACAGCTCCTTTTTCGCCCGGTCGTAGCCGGCACGGCAAGTGCTGACATCAACCGTTTTGCCGTTCTCCAGACTATAGCAGCTGCCATCCTCGAACATGCCGCTTTGGGAGGGAATGTAGAAGCGTTTGCCGTCTGTATAAGCTCCGCTGCGCAGGACCACGAACCGGTCTTGGCCGTCAAACAGGTCATTTCCCATCATGTACTGGGACTTGGTGGAAATACCCAGCAGGTGCAGGAGCGATGGCGCCATGTCCAGCTGTCCGGCTGGTTGGTCATACACCCCTGCGCCTTCCCCGTCCGGCAGATGCACGAGGAGCGGCACCTCGTTCATGATCTGCTCCATGTCCAAATCGGTCAGGCTTTTGCCCAGAAACTTCTCATAGACGGCTTTGTCCTTCACCGAATTGTCATGATCCCCGTAGATATACAGGATGGTATGATCCCAAAGGCCGTCCTGCTTCAGCCGTTCCACCAACTGACCGAGCGCTGCGTCCACATAGTGGATCGCCTGCAGGTAATCTCCGAAGACGGTTCCGTCGAACTCGCCGACATTCAGCTCCTGCACGTCGTCCGGCAGCGAGAACGGATGGTGGGAGGAGAGTGTAATCAGAAACGAGTAGAACGGCTGCGGAAGCCGCTTAATTTGATCCATGGACTGCTTGAAAAAGGATTTGTCCCCGAGCGACCAGCCGAGAGGCTCGTCGATATCGTAATCCTTTTTGCTGAAAAACCGGTCGTAGCCCAAGGTTTCGTACATTGCATTCCGGTTCCAGAAGCTGCCGTCATAAGCATGGAACGCATTTGGCGTGTAGCCGTGCTCCTTCAGGATCGCCGGGAGCGAGTTGAACTGATGGTTTGCGTAGCGGATGAATACCGAGCCGTACGGAACCGGATGCAGGGAAGTCTGGGACGAGAAATCCGCATCGGAGGTTCTGCCCTGGCCGGTTTGATGATAATAATGGCTGAAGTACATGCTTTCCTTCATGAGCCGGTTGAAGTTCGGCGTGATTTCCTGTCCGCCGATCTGCTTGCCGATCATGAAATTCATGAACGCCTCGGTCTGGATGACCATGACGTTGCTGCCCTTGTATTTGCCGAACATGGCGTCGTTCTCCGAACGCGTTGTATCTTTATGATCAAACCATTCCTGCACATTGTCGACTTCGCCCGAAGCGAGCACGGGCTTTGGACCCAAATGCTCTTTACCGAAGCGGTATGCGTCGTATACATGAAAACCGAGCAGCCCGGTTACGTTATAAAGCGAAAGGTTCCACCAATTTCCGGTAAAAAGGCCGACAGCGTAGTAATCGATGTAGAACTTGAGCGGCGCAAACGTTACGACGCAGCCGATCACCAGGGCGGCGATCCCGGATGAGAAGCGGCGGGCGAATCCGGCCTTCCGGGATGGTGATTTTCCGATAGTAAAATTCAGTGCCCCCCGTGCCGGACTTCGCCATCCTGACGGCTTCCATATCGCGATGACGGCCAGCAGCAGCCAATCCGCGGCAAACCATAGATCGCTCCAATGAAGCAGTGTCATAATGCTGTCCCCGAGGGAGTCCACCTGACTTGCCTGCATCATCACCGTAAAGGTGACCAGATCCTGAAAATATCGGTAGTACACCAAGTCCGTGTACATCAGCGCCGTAAGCAATAGGTTAACGACGATAAGCGCGATCCGCTGCCCGCGCCGGGGAAGCCATAAGGTCCAGAACGATACGAGGATCAGGGATCCGAGGCCGATAAAAAAGTCCAGCGGGTTGAAATCGATTTTGCTGATATGAAGTTTAAAATGGAAAAGAAGCAGCTTATATATCATGAACAGCAAAAATAGGCTGTATGTGAAGTAACGGGAGCGGATGAACCGCCCGAAGCCGCCATTTGAAGCGTGACTGGACATGCTGTATGAGTAGTTCAAATTGGACAACCTCCTGCTATAGCGTTGTAAATAGGTCATGATAAGAAATACCCCAAAACCATATAGGAGCTGTCCAAAGTGGACAGCTCCTGACAAAGCGGCAGCGTTTGTTACGAACGGCGGGGCGGAAGAGGCCCCAGGAATTGATAATATTGGCACTCGATGCGGCCGTTGAACAGCTTCCGCCGCTTGTCGGCCTTCCGGCCGAAGTAATGCTCGAACTGTTTGGTCGGGCTTAAGGCAAAGAAGGACCACGTCGGCAGCTGATTGGCCGTATGCCCCAGCGTGCGGACAAGCTTCTCGACTTCGGTCTTCTCGCTGAGCCGCTCCCCGTACGGCGGGTTGGTAATCAGGCAGCCGTATTCCCCTTGCGGATGGGCTTTGGAGGCAGGGAGCACCTGAAAATCGATCTCGCCAGCGAGGCCTGCGCTCTTGGCGGCTGCTTTGGCGACTTCGATCGCCTTCGGATCGATATCGCTGCCGGTCAGCTGGAGCGGCTCATCGTCCTGCACCGCATCGAACGCTTCCTCGCGCGCCTCGCTCCACAGCTCCTCAGGAATGGCCGGCCAGTGCTCCGAAGGGAAGGAACGGCGCAGACCCGGCGCAATGTTCCAGCCGAGGAGAGCCGCTTCGATCAGGATCGTGCCGGAGCCGCAGCAGGGATCATACAGCGGCCGCGACGGATTCCAGCGGCTTATCTGCAGCAAAGCGGCGGCCATTGTCTCCTTCAGCGGGGCTTCGGTAACCAGCTTGCGGTATCCCCGCTTGTGCAGGGCCGGCCCGGTCGTATCCAGCGTCAGCAGCGCCACGTCCTTGAGCAGATTGACTTCGATGACATAGCGCGGACCGTTCTCCTGGAACCACTCGGTATGATAGCTCTGTTTCAGCTTTTCAACGATCGCTTTCTTGACGATGCCCTGACAGGCGGGCACGCTGCTGAGCTGGGAGTGGTGGGAGCGGCCTTCCACGGGGAACTCCCCGTTCGCCGGAATCCAGTCCTGCCAGGGCAGGGCTTTGGTCCCTTCAAACAATTCGTCAAACGTCTTGGCGGGGAATTCCCCCATTTTGACGAGGATGCGGTCGGACGTCCGGAGCCACAGGTTGCAGCGGCAAATATCTTTGTAATCTCCGGTAAAATTGACCCTTCCGTTCTCGACTTGAACGTCGTTATAACCTAATTCCTTTAACTCGCGCGCGACGATGGCTTCAAGGCCCATCGGGGCGGTTGCAATCAACTGCAGCTCTGGCATGGTGCGTGTTCAACTCCATTATTCTTGTAGACTACCGTAAAAATTCATACAATGATGGTAGATCCCGCAGCGGCGTTCGGGTGCGGATCTTTGTTCATCCTCACATTATAGGATAATGTAAAGTCAATCACAAACATTTGTGTTCGTTACGTAAAAATTGCCGGGTCCGGTAGGAAAAAGGGGAAGTAGGAAAGTGAATCCAGAACAATATGCAGACCATTTTATCGAAAATGACGAGATCCTGAATCGGGTCAAGCAGGTGACTGCCGAGAAAGGCATGCCCGAAATCGCCATCGCGCCGGGCTACGGACGGCTGCTGACGCTGCTGGTCAAGGCGACGGGAGCGGCCCGTGTCCTGGAGATCGGGGCGCTGGGCGGATACAGCGGCATTTGTCTCGCCAGGGGGCTTGCGCCGGAAGGAACGCTTACCTCGCTCGAACTGAAGCAGGAATTTGCGGACGTTGCGCGGGCCAATGTGACTGAAGCCGGGTTCGGCGGCCAGGTGGAATACCGGGTCGGACCGGCTCTGGAGAGCCTGGCGCAGCTGAAGGCGGAGGGGCAGAGGTTCGACTTCTTCTTTATCGATGCGGATAAGGAGAACTATCCGAATTACCTGGAGTACGCGATCGAACTGGCCAATCCGGGCGCGCTGATTGCGGGCGACAACACCTTTCTGCGGGGGCGGACCCTCAACCCCGACAAAAACGGCCCTTCGGTGCAGGCGATCCGCCGCTTTAACGAAGCGATGGCGACCGACGACCGGTTGATCGGAACCATTCTCCCTGCTTATGACGGGCTGGCGGTGGCCATGGTCAAGTAAAACAGCAAACGAAAGCCCGATCCGGATGCAGTCCAGGATCGGGCTTTTTTTGGAATGAAATAAAGATGATGAGTGCATGATTCCCTGAATGACAGCTTATTCGATTTCCGTGACCCCGTAGGTCGTGAACCACGACTTGACCGTTTCAAAGTCGCTGCTGAAGGACAGGCAGAGCATCAGCAGGATGCGGGCCTGCTGCGGACTCAAGTTGTCCCCGGAAATGATGCCCTTTCCGCCGCCGTAGACGCTGCCGGAACCGGTCCGGGTCGTGGTGACGAAGACCACACCCTGCTCAACCGCCTTGCTGCGCGCCTTGCTCATCGCGGATGAAATGCCTCCGGCTCCGGTGCCTGCGGTAACAATGCCTTTGGCTCCGGCAGCGGTAAACCCTTCGATGGCTTCGCCGCCCGCGTCTTGATAGGAATAGGCGATTTCGGTTTTCGCCAGATCGGACTTTTTGATTTTGGCGAGGTCGAAGACCGGCTTGCCTTTGCCCGGCCCAAGCAGGGCCCGTTCCGGAGCCCGGTAAATGCGGATCGTCGTTTCATCGATATATCCGACGGCCCCGAGCATCGGCGTCTCGAAAGTGTCGACGCGGTAATCGTTCGTTTTCGTGACCCCGCGGGCGAGGTTGATCGTGTCATTCAGCATGAGGACGGTGCCGAACGAGGCGGTCCGGCCGCTTGCCGACAGCTTGATGGCGTTATAAAGGTTCGCCTTGGCGTCGGAGCCGACGACCGTCCACGGCCGCATGGATCCTGTAATGACGACCGGCTTGTCGCTTTGCACGGTCAGATCCAGGAAGTAGGCGATTTCCTCCATTGTGTCGGTTCCGGAAGTGACGACGACGCCGTCGTAGGATTTGAGCGCTTCGTCTACGGTCTTGGACAGGTCGTACAGATCGGCCATCGAATAGGCGGAGGAGCCTGAGTTGCCGAATTGGAGCGTTTCGACGTCGGCGATTTTTTGCTTGTCCGGGAGCTCGCTCACCATTTGCGCGATAGGAATACTGCCCGCCTTGTAATTTTGGAAGCTGGTCTGGTCGACGGACTGCCCGGCGATGGTGCCGCCTGTGGCGATCACCAGCACGTTAGGCAGCTTGGAGGCCTTGTCGGCATCGGTGATCGGCGGGATGGCCGTGTTGCGAACCGGGGTGGTTGTGCCGGTTGTCGTTGTGGTTGCAGGTGCGGTTGTCGTTACAGCGGGACTTGTCGTTACGGTTGCCGATGCTGTCACCGAGCTGCTTGTTACCGCTGCCGCGTCGGCGAATACGCTGCCTGCCGGTGCGGCGAAGAGGGACAGTGCCGTCAGCGCAGATGCATGAATCAGGGACCACTTGCCGAATTTTCTTTTCTCCATTAATCGATCAGCTCCTCATGTATATGTAATGGTTATGTAATAAAATCTAAGATGATCATATATGGTGTTAGGTTATATGACAAATGAAAAAGGTTGGCGTGTAAGCGTTTGTTATCGGAGAAAATGATAGATAATAACCGTTTTTGTTGGTGATTTGATACATTTCATAAAATAATCTAGCTTGATTTAGGTTGTGAAATGGAGTAGAAATAGTCTAGTGGATATTATATTATGTTAGATTACATTACATTACATATCTTCAAGTTTTGGGGCTTTAGTTAGGGGAAACGGAATATATAAGAAGGAGTTTGTCATTTATCACGTGAGGTTACTTTCCGGATCGATAGGGGCTTATTCTTGTAGTCATACGGCAAGAAAAAAGACGGCCGCAAGGTCACTTGTGTGACTCTGCGGCCGTCTTTTTCCCGCCAACGGCGGCTGTTCAGCGGTACTGCGGCGTGTTGCTGCGCTTGTACAGCTTCAGCCGCACCCAGACCATATTCAGCAGCAGCAGGCTGCCGGAAATGATGAACAGCCCTTCGATGCCGATAAATCCCGACAGGAATCCGCCGACGAGCGCGCCCAGCATATTGCCGAGTGCGAGCGTGCTTGTGTTGAAGCCGAATGCCCGGCTTTCCATACCTCCCGGCGTGTAGGAGCGGATGAGGGCATTGACGCTGGGCAGCAGGCCGCCCATGAAGATACCCATTAGGAAGCGGACGACGATCAGCTGCCATACACTCTGCACGAACGCCTGCGGGATCAGACACAGTCCTGCGCCGATCAGGGCGTAGGTCAGAATACGGTGGGCACCGACCTTGTCGCTGAAGCGCCCGAGGATCGGGGAGGTAATCATATTCGACAATCCCGTCACGGCGCTGACCACGCCCGCCCAGAAGGCGATGTCAACCGAGGAGCGGTGCAGCTTCTCCACGTACAGCGGCAGGAGCGACATGGGGCTCATCATCGCAAACTGCAGCAGAAACGTTACCGCGAACAGCGCGGGAAGCTGCGGAATACGGGCCAGCTCCTTGAAGCCTTCAAGCACCGACACCTGCGGCGCATGGGCGGCCTTTTCCCGGTTGAAGTTTTCCTTGACCAGGAACAGCGCCAGCAGGGAAGCGGCGAAGATGAGCATACCGATAATGTAAAAGATCGGGCGGAAGCCGATCAGGTCGGCCAAGCCGCCGCCGATCAGCGGCCCGAGAATCGTTCCGGCCACCGAGCCCGACTGCATGATCCCCATTGCAAAGCCCATCCGTTCCTTCGGGGTCGTGCTCGATACGAGCGAGATGGATGCCGGGTTGAAGCCGGAGATCGTGCCGTTCAGCAGGCGCAGCAGCAGCAGCTCCCACGGATTCCGGGCAAAGCCCATCAGCACGATGACGATGGCCATCCCGAAGCCGGAGCGCAGCAGCATGATTTTCCGGCCG
Source organism: Paenibacillus sp. VMFN-D1 (assembly GCF_003386155.1). Taxonomy (NCBI): domain Bacteria; kingdom Bacillati; phylum Bacillota; class Bacilli; order Caryophanales; family Paenibacillaceae; genus Paenibacillus; species Paenibacillus sp. VMFN-D1. The sequence goes on from NZ_QRDU01000002.1 coordinate 911,575, forward strand.
TACCGGTCCGACAGCTTGCCCCATAATGGCTGAAAAATAAATGAGGTCATGAAGTTGGCCGCAAAAATAAAGCCCGCCCAGAGGCCGATTTCATGCTCGCCCTGCACCCCCAGATCTTTAGCCAGATACAGGGACAGGAACGGCGTGATCATCGTCATTCCGGAGTTGACCAGAAATTGGCCGAACCAAAGCACAATGAGGTTGACCTTCCACGGTTTCAATGTGCTTTCACTTCCTTTCTAAGTTGACTGATATAAATGATTGAAAAAAACACAGTTTTACCAGTATAGCACATTTCCTGAATGTCTTATGTTAAAGATGTCATACGATTGTCATCAGATGTCAGGGTACGGCGGTTGTTACTTACTTTTAAAAAGGGCATAATAGGAAGCAGAGAATTTTATAGATATGGAGGCCTATTCGTGACCTATAACGATACGTTGATCCGCGCCAGCTACAAGCAGGAAGTCAGCCATGTTCCTGTTTGGTATATGAGACAGGCGGGTCGCTATGATCCGGAATACCGCAAGATCAAAGAGAAATATTCGCTCCTGGAAATTTGCCGCCAGCCCGAGCTCGCTGCCGAAATAACGATGATGCCCGTGCGCAAGCTTGGCGTGGACGCAGCCATTCTGTATTCGGATATCATGAATCCGGTCGCATCCCTGGGAGTCGATTTTGATATCGTGAAAAATGTCGGGCCTGTGATCGACAATCCGATCCGGACCGCGGCTGATGTGGAGCGCCTGCGTCCGATCGACATAGACAAGGATCTCAGCCACATCATGGAGACGATCCGGATCCTGGACAAAGAGCTGGATGTTCCGCTGATTACGTTTGCCGGAGCTCCGTTTACGATTGCCAGCTATCTGATCGAAGGGCGTCCTTCGAAAAGCTATATTCTCACCAAGACGATGATGTACAGCCAGCCTGAGGTTTGGCATCAGCTGATGAACAAACTGGGCGACATGGTCATAACCTATGTGCGTGCGCATATCAAGAACGGCGGCAAGGCGTTCCAGCTGTTTGACAGCTGGGTGGGGGCGCTGGCGCCTCAGGATTTCGAGAAATTCGTACTACCTACCATTACCCGTATCTTTGCCGAACTTTCAGATTTACATGTACCGAAAATCTATTTCCCTGGCGTCAGCTCAGGCGAACTGCTGCCGACGTTGAAGGAACTGCAGGCGAACGTGATCGGGCTCGACTGGAGAGTGTCGATTGCCGAGGGACGGAAGCGGATCGGCGGCAAATTCGCCGTTCAGGGCAACCTGGACCCTTATGTGCTGACCGCGCCGATGGACGTCATCAAGCAGTATGCTAAAGAGATTATCGATCAGGGCGTTCAGGAGCCGGGGTATATTTTCAACCTGGGCCACGGCTTGTTCCCCGAAGCTTCGCTGGATAAGCTGAAGGAATTGACGGAATATATTCATGAATATTCGGCAACCCTTCTCCGCTAGGAGACCGTTTCTTCATGGAAGAACCGATATATAAAGAAGAGGTGAGCGTTTCGTGAAAAATAAAGTAGGCGTACTGGTGATGTCCTATGGCACACCGGAGAGCATGGAAGGCATTGAGGCGTATTACACGCATATCCGCAGAGGGCATGCCCCTTCGCCGGAGCAGCTCAAAGAGCTGGCCGACCGGTATGAGGCGATCGTGGGCGGCGTATTCCCGCTTCGTGAGAACACGAACCGGCAGGTGGCGAGCCTGCAGGAGACCCTGAACCGGGACAGCCGCCACCCCGAGGTAGAATTCGTCTGCTATCAAGGCTTGAAGCATGCTTCCCCGTTCATTGAGGACGGCGTGGAGGCGATGGCCAAAGACGGCATTAGCAAAGCGGTCGGGATCGTACTGGCGCCGCACTACTCGACTATGAGCGTCGGAAGCTATATGAAGCGGGCCAAAGCGAAAGCTGACGAGGTCGGGGTTGAGATGACCTTTGTGCAGAGCTACCATATGCATCCGCAGCTGATCGAGGCTTTTACCCGCCGTGTGAACGAAAAGCTGGCTTTGTTCGAGGAAGCCGGTGCGGACCGCAGCAAAGTGCGCGTCCTCTTCAGTGCGCACAGCCTGCCTGAGAAAATTTTGGAGCTGGGTGATCCGTATCCGGAGCAGCTTCTGGAAACATCCCGCGCGGTGGCGGAAAAGGCTGATATCACTTCCTGGCAGTTTGCTTGGCAGAGTGCGGGCCGTACCGCCGAGCCATGGCTCGGACCTGACATTCTGGACACGCTCCGCAACTTGAGCAAAGAGGAAGTCGAGGACGTGCTGGTCGCTCCGATCGGTTTCGTGTCCGACCATCTCGAAGTGCTGTACGATCTGGACATCGAAGCCCAGCAGGTAGCGAAGGAGCTGGATCTGCGTCTGATGCGCATCGATTCTCTGAACAGCGATCCGCTCTATATGCAGACGTTGTCCGACGCGGTGATCGGGCAGTGGGAAATGGCCCAGGCGGAGTAAAACTCTCGAATACGACTGCATCACTATATACGATGATGAACCCCTGTGTCACGGACCGGGGGTTCTATTTGTTCCCGGGAACCTGATATAATGGAGTGGGCCTTCAGGGGAGGGCCGCAGAGTATTTTAGAAAAATTGTAATGAGGGGTGAATCATGTACCCGCCAAGATCACAGAAACACCAGGCTGGAAAAAAAGCCAGGCGAAAAAGGCAGGGGCGGAAGTGGGGATACGTGAATCTCTGTCTGCTTGCCGTCATTGCACTACTTATTGGATATTATTTGTTGACGCAAAAGGCGCAAACGGGCGGCTCTGCGCAGGAGTCCCATAAGCCTGCACAGCAGACCGCAGAGCAGCCGCCTGCTGACCCGAAAGGAACGGTGCCGGGAAGCGGAGAAGTGGCGGGAGATTCCGGCCAGGAGACATCTTCGGAACAAGCGGCTGAGGAAGCTGGGGACCCGCCTCCGATGGATCAAGCGGGAACTCCGCCGGATCAGGAGGCTGCCGGCGTGCAGCAGGACCAGCCTGCTGGAAGCGGGAAGGAGCAGGCCGCGCAAGAAGGAAAGCAGGAGACGGGAAAGGATCCCGATTCCGGCAAAGCCAAGCCGCAGCAGGATCAAATCCCGGAGAAAACAGCGTCCGGGGGGACGTCGGATGCGCCATCCGGCCAAACGATTCGCATTCATTTTGTGGGCGACATGATTTTTTCGGGCAAAGTGGAAACGCTGCTTGAAAGCAAGGGCTATTCATACCCCTTTACATATTTGGGGGATCTGTTCAAGAAGGACGACCTGACGCTGGGAAATCTGGAGACACCGGTCACCACCCGCGGCGTCGGGGCCAAAAACAAAACGTTTGTATTTAAATCATCCCCTAAAGCGCTTGATGCGCTGCGAGCCGCAGGCATGGACGCCGTTACGCTCGCCAACAACCACATCCTCGACCAGGGGGAGGAAGGGCTGCTGGATACGATCACTCACCTGGGTGCCAGCGGCATTAAGTATGTCGGTGCAGGGAAGAACGCAGCCCGTGCCTACGCGCCGGAATACTTCTCTATCAAAGGTATGAAGGTGGCGCTGGTCGGTGCCAGCCGCGTATACCCGGAATCAAGCTGGGCCGCAGGTACCAATAAACCGGGTGTGGCCAGTGCTTACGGGCAGGCTCCCGAGGTGCTGAAATCCATTGCCGAAGCCCGCAGCAACGCTGATCTGGTCATCGTCATGGCGCACTGGGGCATCGAGCGGCAGAGCACGCCGGATGCCAACCAGAAGGCGCTGGCCCACGCCTTTATTGATGCGGGAGCCGATTTGATTATCGGAGCGCATCCGCATGTGCTGCAGGGGCTGGAGCAGTACAAGGGCAAATGGATTGCTTACAGTACGGGCAACTTTATTTTCACGAAATCGACTGTTCCGGCGACCTGGAAAACCGCGGTATTTGAGGCGTCGTGCAGTCCGAAGGGCGGATGTGGCATGAAGCTGATCCCGTATAAGACGGAGCTGGGACTGCCGGTTCCGATGAACGCCGAAGAAGGGAAGAAGCTGCTTCAGGAAGTGCAGCAGCTGTCCATTGGGGGCGTTCGGGTATCCGGCGACGGAACCGTAACGTCCGGCTCGGCACGTTGACCATAACTGAGGAGAGCGAGGGAGAGGGAATGAACAACCTGTGTGTGGCCCATCGGGGATTTTCCGGCAAGGCGCCGGAAAACACGATGGCGGCTTTTCGGATGGCGATGGCGGAGCCTTACGTCCAGTGGATGGAAATCGACACGCAGCTGACCGCCGACGGCATTCCCGTCGTCATTCACGATTTCAGCCTGGACCGGACGACCAGCGGCAGCGGCAAGGTCAAGGCCCATACGTGGCAGCAGCTGCAGCGGCTGGACGCGGGAAGCTGGAAAGGGCGCGATTTTCAAGGAGAACGCATTCCCTCGCTGGACGAAGTGCTGCGCCTAAGCTGCGGCAGGGTCCGTTTGAACATCGAGCTGAAAACATCCGGCAATATCTATCCGGGACTGGAGCAGGCGGTGCTCGAACGCGTATCGCGCTATCATATGGAGCAGGACGTGGTGATCACTTCGTTTGATACCGGTGCACTGCAGCGGGTCAAGGAGATCAACCCGGCGTTCAAGACGGGCTTGATCCTCGACGGCAGGCCCAAGGATCTGCCATCGCGCCTCAAAGCGCTGCAGTGCTCGTTCCTGTCGATCGGTCACCCTAATCTCGATACGGGCCTCGCGTCGCTGCTGATCTCCGAAGGCATTACGGTCATGGCCTGGACGATCGATGACGCCAGAGGCATGAAAAGGATCGCAGCAATGTCGCCCGAAATATTGATCTGTACCAACCGGCCGGACGTTTGGCGGAAAACCTTTCCCGGCTGAACCCTGCCGGAAACGGCAATGTTCGAACTCGGCAACCATTGTCGCCTTGCTCGATGCAACACCCAATCCATCTTAGCAAAGGATGATCGAGATGATTCGCAACGTATACTGTGTTGGCCGAAATTACAAACTGCATGCCGCCGAGCTCGGCAACGAGGTTCCGACCGAGCCGATGATCTTTATGAAGCCGTCCCATGCGGTCGTTCCGCTTGAAGATGCCGTTCTCGCTCTCCCGAAGGATCAGGGGGAGGTTCATTACGAAGGCGAAATCGTCATCCGCATCGCGCGTGATTATGAGCCTGGAGCCGTGGTGGATGATCTGGTGGACCAAATGGCGCTTGGCATCGATTTTACGCTGAGGGACGTGCAGTCGGTCATTAAGAAGAAGGGCCACCCGTGGACAGCGGCCAAAGGGTTTAAAAATTCCGCTCCCATTACGGGCTTCATTCCTTTTCCGGGAACCGGCAGCGTGACGGAGAAGGATTTTACCGTCTTGAAAAATAATGAGGAAGTGCAGCGCGGCAATGCGCGGGATATGATTTTCTCCCTCCAGGAAATCGTGGATTATATCGGCGCGCGTTACGGACTGGGCGAAGGCGACGTGATTTTTACCGGTACGCCGGCTGGCGTCGGCCCGGCATCCGAAGGCGATACGTTCGCTCTAGGCTGGGGCGAAGAGCAGCTTGGAAGCTGCCGCATCGGCTAAACCGTCATGATGTGGATCATCGGGGCGCTGTGCGCGCTCATTGTTGCCGGGGCTGCGTACTGGAAGCGGTCGCTCACCATATCGGGAGCGATCTGCGCCTTCGTTATGGGGACGATTTATTTCGGAGCGGGGAATCTGCTGTGGTTCGGCACCCTGCTCGTCTTTTTTATCAGCTCCTCGGCGCTGTCGAAGGTGAAGGCAAGCCGGAAGGCTGAGCTGGAAAAATCATACGCTAAAACGGGCAACCGGGACGCCGGACAAGTGCTGGCCAACGGGGGCGCCGGCATGCTGCTGTGCGTGATGAATGCCTTCTGGCCGCATGAGGGCTGGGTGTTTGCCTTCATCGGCGTCATGGCGGCAGTAACGGCCGATACCTGGGCTACGGAGCTCGGCAGCCTCAGCCGCAAGCCGCCCCGTTCGGTCCTGAACGGGCGCGTGCTCCCTCCCGGTACGTCGGGAGGGGTGTCGCTGCTCGGCAGCACCGCCGCCGCGGGAGGAGGGGCGCTGATCGGCCTCTTCGCCTGGCTGTTTGAACGGCTGTCCGGGCCGGTTACCCATTCGCTGGCATTGGACTTGGTGCTGGGTATAGTCGGCGGATTGGCCGGGGCTTTCGCCGATTCCATCCTCGGCGCATCCGTGCAGATTATGTACCAGTGCCCGGTGTGCGGCAAAGAGGTCGAGGTCATGACGCACTGCGGAAGCCCGACCCGCCGTATGGGCGGATGGCGGTTCATGAACAACGACGCCGTCAATATCGTCTCCTCCTTCATCGGAGGGGGAGCAGCCCTCGCGGCCGCGCTGCTGCTTTTCCCATGATTTTCGGGAGTTTAAGGGCTTAAAGCGCTTAAGGCAGCCCCGCTCCCCTTTTACCCCGCGTCTTGGGAAAGCGCAGTTCGCCCTGGACAACCCGCTCTCAACATCTGACAGAAGCACAGCATACATGCCGCCCAGCCTTTGGGCGGTTTTTGTGTTAATATAAAGGAAGCAGAAAATCGCTGGATGAGTAGGGGAAATAGCTATGAACATAATGACAGTTGAACATATCTCCAAAAGCTACGGAGAGAAGGTATTGTTTGAGGACGCGTCCTTCGGGATGGCGGATCAGGATAAAATCGGGATCATCGGTGTCAACGGCACCGGCAAATCCACCTTTTTGCGGGTCATCGCCGGACTTGAGCCTCCAGACGAAGGCCAGATTTCCATCGGTAACAGCGTCCGGGTTCGCTATCTGGCGCAAAATCCTGATTTTGACCCGGGCATGACGGTGCTTCAGCAGGTGTTCCAGGGCCAGGATCCACAGATGAAGATCGTCCGTGACTATACGGAGACGATGGAACGGGTCGAGCTGAATCCTTCGGACGAATCGCTGCAGCAGAAGCTTCTTAAGCTGAATCAGGAAATGGATGCCCTCCAGGCGTGGCAGCTGGAGAGCGAAGCCAAGACCATCCTGTCCAAGCTGGGCATTTCAAGCTTCGATGCCCTGATGGGGACGCTTTCCGGCGGCCAGCGGAAGCGTGTCGCGCTGGCGTCCGCCTTGATCCAGCCGTGCGAGCTGCTCATTCTGGACGAGCCGACCAACCATATCGACAACGACTCGGTCGCCTGGCTGGAGCAGTACCTCCAGAAGCGCCGCGGTGCGCTGCTGATGATTACGCACGACCGGTACTTCCTGGACCGTGTTGCGAATGTCATGCTGGAGCTGGACCAGGGCAGGCTGTACCGCTATGAGGCCAATTACTCGGCCTTTCTGGAGCTGAAGGCCCAGCGTGAAGAGCGGGAGGCGGCTTCCGAACAGAAGCGCCAGAACCTGCTGCGGACGGAGCTGGCCTGGATCCGGCGCGGGGCCAAAGCGAGATCGACGAAGCAGAAAGCGCGCATCGAACGCTTTGAGGCGCTGAAGGATCAGAAGGGGCCGCAGCGTGCCGGGAATGTGGACATGGCCGCGCTATCGACCCGGCTCGGCCGGAAAATCCTCGAGATCGAGCATTTGGCCAAAAAGGCCGGTGACCGGACGCTGATCCGCGATCTGAGCTATATTGCCGTTCCCGGCGACCGCGTCGGCATCGTCGGCCCGAACGGAAGCGGCAAATCGACGCTGCTGAACCTGATTGCCGGGCGGCTCCAGCCCGATGAGGGCGAAATCGTGGTCGGACCGACGGTCAAGCTGGGATACTTTACCCAGGAGCATCAGGAAATGGACGGCAATATGCGGGTGATCGAGTACATCAAGGAAGGAGCGGAAGTGATCCGGACCGATGACGGCAGCCAGATCACCGCTTCCCAGATGCTCGAACGCTTTTTGTTCCCGCCGGCTATGCAGTGGACGCCGATCTCCAAGCTGTCCGGTGGAGAGAAGCGCCGCCTGTATTTGCTCCGGGTGCTGATGTCAGCCCCGAACGTCCTTCTGCTCGACGAGCCGACGAACGATCTCGACATTCAAACGCTGTCCGTGCTGGAAGATTACTTGGACGATTTTCCGGGCGTAGTCTTCGTGGTTTCCCATGACCGCTTCTTTCTTGACCGCACCGTAGAGAAGATTATGGCTTTCGAAGGCGAAGGGGCAATTCGCGTCCATGTGGGGGCTTACACGGAATATGCGGAATGGATGAGCAAGAATGTGCCGTCTGCCGCAGGTGGCTCCCCTACAGACGGTCCGAAGAAAGCAGGCGCCTCTCAGGAGGCGGCCCAGCCTTCGGCTCAGGCGAAAGAAGCGACGCGGGAAAAGCTGAAATTCAGCTATAAAGAGCAGCGCGAATTTGAGCAGATCGACGGGCTGATTGAAGCCTGCGAGCAGAAGCTGGAGGGCATACAGAAGGAGATGGAAGCCGCGTTCAGCGATTCGGCGAGACTGCAGGAGCTGCTGCAGGCACAGCAGGAAGCCGAGCAGGAGCTGGAGCATTTGATGGACCGCTGGACGTATCTGAACGAGCTGGCGGAGAAAATTGAACAGAGCAAGGCTTAGATTGAAGCGGCTCAAGGAGCTGAAGGTTAGTATATTAGGGCGTTCCCATAAAAGTTGATGGGAGCGCCCTTTTTCTGCGTATTTTCAGCAAGCGGCATTTTCAGGGCAAAGAACGGATTGACATCCTGGATTACATGTGTAATATTGGATGCATACGATGACTACAAATGTGATCACTAGAAAGGAGAGTAAACCGTGAAACCACTTCCCGTCATTTCCGAGGCCGAATGGGAGGTCATGAAGGTGCTGTGGGCCGGCTCCCCGCTGACGGCTGGTGAGGTCATTGACGTTCTGGCCGGCCGCATGGACTGGAGCCCGAAGACGGTCAGAACGCTGCTGAACCGTCTCGTCGCGAAGGAGGCCGCTTCATTCGATCCGGACAGCCGCCCATACCGGTACTTCCCGCTAGTCTCGGAGGAAGAATGCCAGCGGGCGGAGACGAAGAACTTTTTACAGCGCATTTACAGCGGATCCTTCAAGCCGCTGCTCGTGAATTTTCTCAAAGAGGAGAAGCTGTCGCAGGAGGAGATCGCCGAGCTGCGCAAACTGCTGGATGAGACGGGCAGATCGGAAGGGAGGGGATAAGCATGCCGGGAAACCTGTACCCCCTGCTGAACGATTTGTTTGACTGGATGATCCATACGACGCTGCTGGCCGGTATGATGGTGGTCCTGATTTTATTGATGAAGCGGGTGTTCGGCAGATGGCTGAAAACCGAGTGGCATTACGCCTTGTGGCTGCTGTTAATTCTCCGATTGATCATCCCGGGCGGGCCTGAAAGTTCATTCAGCATGGGGAACCTTTTCTCCATGGCAGGGCAGGGAAACGCCTTGTTTGGGCAGCAGGCGCCGGAACCCCCTTCTTCCGGCCAAGCACTGCCACCGGTGAAGGTGGGGGACGAGGCCGATTTATTCCCTGGAGAACTTACGGGGGGCCATGAATCCGGAACTCCAGCTCTAGAGCAAAAGGATAGCGGGTTATCCGTCCGTTCGATCCTGATGGCGGTCTGGCTGACCGGGGCGTCGCTCCTGCTGATCCGGCTTGCCATCGCGAATATCCGTTACGCACGGCTGCTCGGCAGACATGCCCAAGCGGCAGACCCGGGAATGGTTCAAATGCTTGAAGAGGTTAAAGCCAGCATGGGCGTGAGGCGAAGCATCGGGCTGAAGATATCACCCGCCGTTTCCTCGCCCACGCTGTTTGGGGTGCTGCGTCCGCGGATGATCATGCCGCCGGGCATTGCGGAGCTTGAAGAGGCGCAGCAAAAGCATATTTTTTTGCACGAATTGGCGCATGCGAAAAGATGGGATATTTTGCTGAACTGGGTTGCGCAGATCCTCCTCGCCTTTCATTGGTATAATCCGCTGTTGTGGTATGGGTTCTACCGGATGCGGGAGGATCAGGAGCTGTCCGCCGATGCGCTGGCATTGAGACGGATGGATCCGAACCAAATCGCCCAGTATGGGCATACGATTCTGACGCTTTTGGAACAATACCGGACGGATGCCTATGTTCCGGGAACCGCAAGACTATCTGCTTCACGCAGGCAGCTGAGAAGGAGGATACTCATGATTAAAACGTTTAAACCGGCTTCTATCCGCTGGACGGTGATCGGTCTGGTGCTTGTGCTCGCCTTAGGCGGATGTGCCTTGACCGACGGAAAATCCACACAGGATCAGGCGTCTCCGCCGGCCGGAAGCACCAATACAGATTCGGGCACGACCCCCTCGGATGACGGTAATGGATCGAATGGGCAGACCCAAAATGGGGATGGACAGAACGAGTCCGGCGGCCACTCCGATTCCGGATCTGACAATGCAGGCAATGGCGCAGGCACAGGCTCCACTACAGGTGACAACACCGGTTCTGCGGGTGGCGGACCAGGCGCCACATCCGGGACCGGCAGTGCAACAAGCGGACACCAGCAGCAAATCAAGGATATCGCCACTTTAGCCAAGAAAGGCAGAGTAAAGGGCGCTGACTTTGTATCCGGCAAAACAACGATTGAGGACGTGCATGCCGCCTGGGGTGAGCCGGACCGGCCATGGCAGCCGACCGACCGTTACGCCTATGATTCTTACTCGCCGGGAGCGGGCCGGGGCAGCTATGCTTTTGGCATCGGGCAGGGCGAAGTGGTGTACGACATCCGTTATTTCGGATCGGGTACGGATAAGAGCACCGATCTAAGCAAAATCAGCTTCCAGGAAATCGAGAAAACCTTAGGCAAACCAAGCTCCGTCAAGACAAGCGGATCGGATGATGTACTTACCTATAAAGAGGGCGATTACGAGCTGAAATTCGTCGGGCCGCATGCCACCAAGCGCCTGGATCACATTTCGGTCTATTCGCCGAAAGCAGCCCGCTCCACCATGGGCGGCGATGCGACTGCGCAATCCGGAGCAAGCGAGAACGCCGCTTCAGTACGGGCCGGGGCGCAGGCCCCTCGTGAGACGGCACCAATCTTCACGCAAGCGCGGGCCAGTGTTCAAGCTGATGCTGTCCCGGCTGAGAGAGCAGGAAACGCTTCGGCGCCCTCCGAGCAGGCAGCATCAGGCAATAACCCGGTCGCGGAATCCGGCCCCGTGCAGGCAGCAATACCTTCCGGCGGAGGACGTTGATACACGCGTGAGCCTGGCGTGCGGATCGAGATTTCGCATTAGTGAACGAAATCAATGTATAAACGCTGCTGATATTGTGATTCAGCACCATACAGAACAAACCGGCTGTCCGAATGGACAGCCGGTTTGGCTTTGACGGGCGAGAGCCCGGCATATGGCTGATGAAAATAGCAGGCGCGTTACCCGCGGATATAAGCCGCAAGCAGCTTGACCGTATTCAGCACCGCCTGCTTATGGGTGCGCTCCATCGCGTGGGAAGCGTGAACGCCCGGCCCGATCAGCGCGGCACGAATGTTATTCCCGCCGGACAGGGCGGCGGAAGCGTCCGAGCCGTAGTGTGGATACACGTCCACGGCGTAAGGAATGCCTTCGGCTTTGGCCAGCTCGATCAGCCGGCTTGTCATCTCATAGTCGTACGGACCGGAAGAATCCTTCGCACAGATCGAGACGTCGGTCTCCTTGCAGCTGAGGTCGTCGCCGATGCAGCCCATGTCCACGGCGATCATCTCATCGATGTCCGAAGGAATATAGGCGGTGCCATGTCCAACTTCTTCATAGTTGGAGATCAGCAGCTTGACATTGGTGGACGGTTTCCAATTTTCCCGTTTCATCGACTCCAGCAGGCCGAACAGCGCCGCAACGCTGGCTTTGTCATCAATATGACGGGACTTGATATAACCGCTGTCCGTAATCGTCGCTCTCGCATCGAAGGAGACGAAGTCGCCGACCCCGATGCCCAGCTTCAGCACGTCTTCCTTGGATTCCACCAGCTCGTCGATGCGGACTTCCATGTGGTCCTCCTGGCGTTTGAAATCGCGTGCGTCGCTGTAGACATGCACCGACGGATGGGTGCTGAGGATCGTGCCGGTATAGGTTTTGCCGCTGCGCGTATGGATGACGCAGTATTCGTTCTCGATGCTGTGCATCATGAAGCCGCCGACGGACGTCAGCCGCAGCGTGCCTGAAGGCTTGACCGCTCTGACCATCGCCCCGAGGGTATCTACGTGGGCGCTCAGTGCGACCGTGCGGGAAGGATCCTCGCCCTGTACCTCCAGAATCGCCCCGCCTTTATGATTCCGGGTCAGCGGAATGTCCAGGCTTGCGGCTTCCTCTTCGATGAACTTCATAATGTGACCTGTAAATCCTGTAGGGCTCGGCGTGTCGAGCAGCTTTTTCAAAAAGGTTAAAACGTATTGTTCATTGGGTTGTATCGACATGTTCACGGTTCTCCTCCGTTAGAATTGCATTCCTCATTTACGACGGCTTCAAGCCGCCGGCATCTTCGTCAGAGCCCGCCTTGTTAGCGGCAGGATCCGGGAAGTAATACCCCGTTTCGGCCTGGACCTGAGCCAGTTGGGCCGACAGATGTTTGACTGTTTTCTGAAGTTTGTACTGCCTGAAAATTCCGTAGGATCCGACGATGATCCCGCCAATCAGCGTACATCCGAGAATGAGCAGAATCAGCGGAATGTTCACCTCGGCAAACATAAAGTTGACCTTTACGGGATCGACGTTGATCACGGCAAAAATCGCGGTGAGCAGCGCAAACAGAAGCCCGAATATGAGTGACCACTGCATTTTCACTTTGAAAACACCCTCTCCTGCAGACAGTAGAAAAATCCCCCGCCCCCGCGGGCAAGGGATTTTCATAAGCCTGGCCGTTCAACTTATTTTGTCAGCTGTTCCATTTGCTCGATGACGCTCTCGAAAACGCTCATCGCTTCGCGGACCGGCTGTGGCGAAGACATGTCGACCCCGGCCTTCTTCAGAATGTTGATCGAGAAGTCGCTGCCTCCGCTCTTCAGGAAGCCGAGGTAACGGTCGACGGCCGGCTGGCCTTCTTCCAGAATCTGCTTCGAGAAGCTGGTCGCCGCGGAGAAGCCCGTAGCGTATTTGTACACATAGAAGCTGGTGTAGAAATGAGGAATGCGAGCCCATTCCATCTCGATATCCTTGTCGACGACCATGTCCTTGCCGTGGTACTTCACGTTCAGGTCGTAATAGATCTCCGACAGCGCCTGAGGCGTCAATGCTTCACCCTGCTCCGCACGTTCGTGGACAAGTTTCTCGAACTCAGCGAACATCGTTTGACGGAATACCGTTGTCCGGAACTGGTCTGCATAATAAGTCAGCAGGTACATTTTTTCCTTCGGATCGGTCGATTTCTTGAGCAGGTAATCCATCAGCAGCGCTTCGTTAGTGGTGGAGGCCACTTCCGCCAGGAAGATCGTATACTGCGCGTCGCGATATTTCAGCGCGTTGTCCGAATAATAGGAATGCAGCGCATGACCCATCTCGTGCGCCAAGGTGAACATGCTGTTCAGGTTTTCCTTGTGGTTCAGCAGCACATAAGGGTGCGTGCCGTAGGCGCCCCAGCTGTAAGCGCCAGTGCGCTTGTTCTCATTTTCATAAACGTCGATCCATCCGTTGTCAAAGCCTTCCTGCAGGGAAGCCAGATAGTCCTTGCCGAGCGGCTTCAAGCCTTCGGATACGGTCTTTTTCGCCTCTTCATACGTAATGTCCATTTTGTACTCGTCGACGAGAGGGGCAAACAGATCGTACATATGCAGCTCATCCACGCCCAGCAGCTTCTTTCGCAGGTTCATGTAGCGGTGCAGCAGAGGCAGGCTTTCATGGATGGTGTCGATCAGGTTCGTATACACGTCCTTCGGAATATTGTCGCCGTAGAGGGACATTTCCAGCACGGAAGGGTACTTGCGCACATTGGCGTAGAACATGTTCTTGTTGACGTTGGCGCTCAGTGTGGACGCGATCGTGTTCTTTTGCTTGGCGTACGTTTCGTACACCGCTTTGAACGCCCGCTCGCGGACTTCGCGGTTCGGGTTCTCCAGGAACTGAATGTAGCTGCCGTGGGTCAGCTCAACTTCTTTGCCGTTCTCGTCCTTGATCTTCGGAAATTTCAGATCGGCGTTGTTCAGCATGCCGTAGATCGTCTGCGGTGCCTGGGACAGGTTGCCGACCTGGGCCAGCAGCGCTTCTTCCGCTTTGGACAGAACATGCGCTTTCTCGCGCTTCATTTCGGTCAGCGTAAATTTGTATTCGGCAAGCTGTGGATCGGCAATAAATTCGTCCAGCTTGCTGTCCGGCAGCGACAAAATTTCCGGCGTGATGAAGGAGAGGGCTTCGCCCACCTGTACGCTCATTTTTTTGGCTTTGGCCGAAAGGGCCTGGTATGTAGGGTTGGCTGTATCTTCGTCGTGATGCAGGTGAGCGTACACGTATAAACGTTCCGTCTTCAGCGAGATTTCATCCTCCAGGGCGAAGCAGTCCTTCACCGCTGCCGCATTATCCAGCTTGCCTTGGAAATCGGCGGCCTTTTTCACTTCCTGCTGAAGCTCGGCATACGTTTCGTCCCAAGCCTGCTGGCTGGCGAACAGGTCCTCAATCTTCCATTTGTGCTCGGCGGGTACTTCTGAACGTTTCGGTAATTGTTCCATCGGAATCCTCCTTGACTGTTGGGTTAATATGAATCGGGCTCCGTGTGAAGAAGCCGCAGGAGGAACAAATAGGACCGAGAGCATGCTGATGGCGACGGCAAGCTTCAGGGTCTTCGAGTATTTCACGAAAGGGGGCCTCCTCTGACGGTCTGTCTTGAAGAAATATACCCCTTAGTATGACCTTACCCGAAAAAGATTATTTATCCTCCATTAGGGCTGGAACCCATGGTAAGCAAATTGTATACAATAAGGAAAAAGGCAACCAGGATCATGGTGAGGGCGATGATGGCCATACCGCGCTTCAGCTTCGGCGGGATCGTATCCTTCTTCATGATCAAGACTGCGCCTAAACAGAAGGCCAAAATAACAAAGACCAGGACGCTGCCGTATTCCATCCTGAATTATACCTCTTTAAACGCATTCATGATTTGACGCCATTCATCCTCGTTGCCCTGGTAATCTTCCTTCGGAAAGCGGTTGTTCACCCACTGCATCATGGCCGGACGGCTCATAAAGGTGTGGGTCTCTTCGCCCCATTGATCGGAAATTTCCCGCAGGACGATGTAGCGGCCCTGGACCTCGACAGTCATCATGTTCCATTTGTCTTTTTTGTATATTTCATGTTTTTTGATCATGTCGCATTCTCCGTTTGGTCTTTTGGTAAAATGATACCGCAGAGGCTTGTGTAAAAGCAAATAAGAAAAACGTCATCCACGCATAATTCATTAAAGACAGGCCGCAATTAGCGCTAGTTTTTCTTGCGATAACGGAATGGTTCAGCCTGGATGAGATTTACAAATGCCATTCCTTAAAAAGAAGCTTCGGACGAAAAAGAGCGATTGCATTGTCAAAGTTCATGAAGTATAATGTATTTATTCGCCACAGATGGCGGTATTTTTAGGAGGTTGTTCATTTGAAAGGTACAGTTAAATGGTTTAACGCAGAAAAAGGCTATGGCTTTATCCAAGTTGAAGGCGGCGAGGACGTATTCGTACATTTCTCCGCAATCCAAGGAGACGGCTTCAAAACTTTGGACGAAGGTCAAGAAGTTGAATTCGAAATTACTGAAGGCAACCGTGGCCCTCAAGCTGCTAACGTAATCAAATTATAAGATTGACTCCGGTAACGGATTTCTTATAAGTTTTGGTTAACAATTGCTTATTACGCACAGTTCTCATGCGGGGACTGTGCCTTTTTGTTACCATATATTTTTCTGAAATAAGAAGAGCCCGTTTTCTTCCGTTCTCCGCGGTTAGAAAATGGGCTTTTTTTTTGAAGGTTTACATCTTGCGGCTGTCCATTGAAACGCCCGGAACCTTGGTATTTCCGAGCAGGTGTCTCGCCAAAAAACCGGCGCAGGCGACCAAAGCCAGCCCTGCGGCGATGAAATAGAAGGTTGTGCGCCCGGTTTGCTCATACAGCACGCCACCGAACGTTCCGCTGACGAGCCCGGCTGCGCTCGACCATACGATCGTAAACAGCGCAAGTCCCGTCGCCCGGAATTCATCCGGAATGATCCGGGTGATGTACCGGATTGCTGTCACATAGTAGATGCCGAAGGTTACGCTGTGTAAAGTCTGGACCGCGATGACCGTTCCGGGGTGATCGGCAATCGACATCAAGAAGAAGCGCAGAGCGAACATCAACGCGGCCAGGGCGAGGAGCGGCAGCTCCTTGAAACGCTCTCCGAAGCGGCTGAGCAGGAAGAAGACCGGAATTTCGCTGAGGGCTGCCGCGAGCAGGGACCAGCCGATCAGCCCCTCGCTAGCGCCCATGCTTTTGAGCGTCAAGGTCAGGAACGCTTCGTTCATCCGGTAGGGGAGAGCGAGACAGAATACGCCTGCGAAAAACCACAACACTTCTTTTTGCCGAAGCACGTTCCACAAGCCCCTCCATTCCATCTTCTGACCGTTCGTTTTGACGCCGTCCCTGAGCCTTGTGGCGAGCAGGAGGCAGGCTCCAGCAATGATGATGGCCAGAAGCAGCGTTCGGGAAATACCGACGTTGCCAAGAACATAGCCGATGGACAGGGCGAAGAAGGCATAGCCGATCGAACCGAAGACCCGGATGACGATAAAGTTTTTCCCGTGCCTCTGGGCGGTTTGGATCGACATCGTATCCGACAGCGGAAATACCGGATAGTAGAAAAAGTAGAAGACCGTAATCAATGCGAATACCGCATAAAAGGAAGAAGTGGCCGACAGGAGTAGGCCCATGCCCAGCTGTCCGGCAAACAGCAGGAGCATCATCTTTTTGGTCGTCCGGTAGCGGTCGCTGGCCATGCTCCAAAACATGTTGGAGAAGATGGAGATGAAGGGCCCGACGGCGTACAGATAGCCGACCTGCGAGCTGCTGAAGCCCAGGTGGCTGAAGTAAAGCTGGAAGTAGGAGGCGACCAGAACGCTGGTCCCATAGATGGTAAAGGTGAATGCCCTTTGCCAATTGACGTCTGGTGTCGATTGTTCTAGTTTCATGATCAATACCCCGATGTTTTTGTGATTTTTGTGCAAAAAGTCACCCTGCAGGAGGATACCGCCCGCTATACTATAGATGAGCATATGCTGCTGCAGTGGAATCTTTCAGCTTACCTTTTCGAGGAGATCCCGGCACACTCCTTTAATTGGACACATATTGTTGTAAAAAAAGGGAGGATTCATGCACGGTTTATTTGTGCAAATTCCAGGACCATATTATAATAAAGGACATTAGGATCGATACAAGTAGACAACAATGTGGAGGCACCGTCTTGAATGAAAATAGGCAAACTCGATATCAAGTTCCCCGGAATCCTGTCAGTTTAATGAGCCGGGTGTACAAGCATATATTGCCGGAAGTGCGAAAAGAACTGGACGGATGGCGGAGGAAGGCAGGGAACATCCCTGATCCCGAGCTGAGAAAGCAAGCCTTGGCGAGTATAGAGACGAAGCAATTTCACTGTGAGGGCGGAGGCGTCTACGCCGCCGTTCCGCTGCCGGAGCGGCTTATACTTACCAAGCTCATCGTGGCCTATCAGACGATCAGCGACTATCTGGATAACCTGTGTGACCGCAGCACATCCATGGAAGCCGAAGATTTCCGCCTGCTTCATCAATCGATGCTGGATGCGATCGACCCGGCGGCTGAACCTGTCAATTACTATGCACTTCGTCAGGAGCAAAATGACGGAGGTTATTTGCATGGGTTGGTGACAACCTGCCAAAGCTGCATACGCCAGCTGCCCGGCTACGCTGCCGCGATGCCCTTTATCCGGGATTTAGCGGGCCTGTATACCGACCTGCAGGTTTACAAGCACATCAAACCGGAGTTAAGAGAACCGGCGCTGCTTGCGTGGTGGGAGCTTCATCGTGAACGGACTCCCCAGCTTCAATGGAACGAGTTCGCCGCGGCAACCGGTTCGACCTTGGGCGTGTTCATGCTCTTTCTGGCCGCAAGCGACCGCCATTTGAGCAGCTCTGCCGCCGCCTCCATTCATGCGTCATATTTTCCACATGTTTGCTGTCTGCATATTATGCTGGATTACCTGATTGATCAGGAAGAGGATCGGCTTGGCGGAGACCTCAATTTTTGCAATTACTATGAGAGCCCCGAAGTCATGCTGGACCGGATTGCCTTTATTGTGGAATCGGCCCGGAAGGATGTTGCAGCCATCCCGGTGCCCCCGTTCCATCGGATGATCATTGAGGGGCTGCTGGCAATCTATTTATCCGATCCCAAAGTCAGCGAGCAGCAGGAAGTTCGCTCCGTATCCAAACGTTTGATGAAGGGAAGCCCGCTTACCCGCTTATTCTTCTTCTTCAACAGCCGGTGGATCCGCAAGCATTTGTACGAGTGATAAGAGGAGGAAATAACATGGCAGTCAAAAAAATCGCAATATTAACCAGTGGCGGAGATTCGCAAGGGATGAACGCAGCCGTACGCGCCGTCGTACGCAGCGGCTTGTATCACGGACTTGAGGTTTACGGCATTCAGCGCGGGTATCACGGTCTGCTGAACGACGACATCTTTTCGATGGATCTGCGCAGCGTGGGCGATATTATCCAGCGCGGTGGCACCATTCTCCAATCGGCACGCTGTAAGGAATTTATGACGCCGGAAGGCCAGCAGAAGGGTGCGGAAATCCTCCGCAAGCACGGAATCGACGGCCTTGTCGTCATCGGCGGCGATGGCTCATACCAGGGTGCCAATAAACTCAGCAAACTCGGCATCAATACGATGGCGCTGCCCGGAACGATCGATAACGATATCGCGTTTACAGATTACACCATTGGATTCGATACCGCCGTCAGCATCGTCGTTGATGCGGTGAACAAGCTGCGCGACACCATGTCCTCGCACGAGCGGTCCTCCATTGTGGAAGTCATGGGAAGACACTGCGGAGATATCGCTTTGCATGCGGGCCTCGCTTCGGGTGCGGAGACGATCCTCGTGCCGGAAATGCCGCATGACATGGATGAAATTACGGAGCGGATGAAGCAGAACTTTGCTCATGGCAAACGGCACAGTATCGTGCTCGTGGCTGAAGGTGTGGGAAGCGGGGAAGAGGTTGCCAAAGCCCTGACCGACCGCTGCCCTACTCTGGAACCGCGGGTAACGGTGCTTGGACATATCCAGCGGGGCGGAACGCCGACTCCGGCGGACCGGAATCTGGCGAGCCGACTGGGCGATTTTGCGGTGCGTATGCTGATCGCGGGTGAATCCGACAAGGCCTGCGGGATCATCAAAGGCGAGCTCGTGTTGACAGACATCGATAAGGTCGTCAACACGAAGAAGGAATTTAACCGGGAGCTGTATGAGCTCGCTTCACGGCTTTCGCAATAAACATAACGGTAACACAGACAAGGCGCTGCGGGGGGTTAACCCTGCAGCGCCTTTTTGTAGTGAGCGAAAGTGGGGGAGTGGTATGCCGGGTTCGCTTGCGCAGCCAAGTCTAAGTAACTGCTCGGGGGAACCTGGGCGGTTACGCTCGGCTTAGGGCAGCGAACCGCCGCTGGACCTTAACGAGCCGTCCGAGCAGAAGTGCCGCGCCGACCGCGAGTCCCGTAATTAGGCCGACCCAATAGCCGTAGGCCTGAAGCGGGGTGAACTCGGCCAGAAGGTAGCCCACGGGCAGTCCGATGACCCAATACGAAATAAACGTAATGATGAATGCCGGATTGACGTCTTTATATCCGCGCAGTACGCCCTGAACGGGGGTGGCTACGGCATCGGAGATTTGGAAGAAAATCGCATAGATCAGAAAATGCTGAATCAGTTCGATCACATGGCTCTCCTCTGAGTAAAATCCGGCCACATAACGTCCGGCTACGAGCAAAACGACGGCGGTAACCAGTGAAAGGCCCACCGCGGTGGAAATCCCGAGCCTGCTGTATTGTCTGGCGTCCCGCAGCCGGCCCGCCCCGTTTTCGTAGCCGACCAGAATGGTGAGCGCCATACTGATGCTGAGCGGAATCATATAGAGCGTGGACGCAAAATTCATCGCCGCCTGATGGGCCGCGATCGTCACCGTGTCGAAGCGGCTCATCAGCAGGGTAACGCCGGAGAATACTCCGGTTTCAAAAAAGATGGAGAAGCCGATCGGCACCCCGATCTTCAGCAGCTCCTTCCACACAGAAAGCGATACACCGTACAGCTTCCGGAAAATGCCGTAATCGGTGAACGGATGGAGCCGGTGGATGAACAGGATCGCGATCAGGAACACGCACCAATAAGTGATGGCGGATGAGATTCCCGCGCCTGCGCCTCCCAAGCGGGGAAAGCCCCAGTTGCCGAAGATCAGCAGGTAATTGCAGCCGACGTTAATCGGCAGCGAGATCAGCGTGATCAGCATGGAAATCCGGGTCTGTCCCAGGGCATCGATATAGCTTCGCAGCACGGTATAACCGAACATCGGGACGATGCCTATGGACAGATAGCTCAAAAAGCGGAAAGCGATGTCCCGTACATTCCCTTCCAGGTTCATCCCGTCCAAAATAACGGGAAGCAGCAGCGAGCCGATTCCAAGGATCACAAGGGCCAGCAATACGGCGAGATACAGGCCCTGCACGACGTGATACGCTACTTTATTGCGGCTTCCGCCGCCGACCAGATGCGACACGATCGGGGTCATGCCCATAAGGATACCGCTCAGGCCGGTCTGCAGCGGGATCCACAGGCTTGTGCCGATCGCTACACCGGCGAGATCGGTCGAGCTGGCCCGGCCGGACATGTTGGTATCGAAAAACGTAATCGCGGACAGTGCGATTTGCGTGACCAGAATCGGCAGCAGGATGACGAGAAACTGCATCGTTTTTTGCTTGAGCGACATTGTTGTTTTCATAATAAAATGAGCCTCACAGATATCTTGAATTCTGACATAAAGGTGACAAGACTATTATTGTAAACCATGGCACACCGGTTTGAACAGGGGCATTTCCAAATAAATAAAACCCGGCGAAAGCCGCCGGGATAAGGAAGTGCGTATATAATCATGCCGTTTGATCTAGACGGTACCTCTTATTTGTAGGCCACGCCTTGGGAATAACGGTTTGAAGCGTTCCACAACAAGTATTCGTCTACGCCGGCGTCTTTTAAGGCGCGAATCTGATCCTGTACCTGCTGCTTGCCGTACTTCTCGTAATGGCCGCTGCCGAGCCAGCTTGCCGTAAAATCCTGAATCCACGGGCGGATGATCGGCTTGCGGTCTTTGAGCGGATCCAGCTTTTTGTGCGTATCGGCCATAGAGCCCTTGATCGTCTTGTAAGGCTCCTTGTCCGGATCCTGGGCACCGAACCAGCCCGTCGTGTAATGGCTCGGATACACCATCGGACTGATGACGTCCACGTTTTCGGAGATTTTGCCGAAATCCTGACCGATCCCTTCGGCCGCCGGAACGGACGCCGCATAGCCGAATATGTCCACCGACACGCGAATGCCGAGAGGGGCCAGCTGCTTGCGGGCATACTGGACGAACTCTGCGACCGTATCCACGCGGGATTTACCGTTCTTGACGTATTTCAGCGTATCGGCCCGCTTCTCGAATCCTTCCGGGAAACGTACATAATCGAACTGAATTTCTTTAAAGCCAAGCTTGGCCGCTTCCTTGGCAATCGCGATGTTGTAATCCCATACTTCCTTGCTGTACGGGTTGACGAAGCTGTCGCCTTTGCCGTTCTCCCAGAGGGTTCCGTCCGGATTTTTGAACGACAGATCCGGCCGCTTCTTGGCAAGGACCGTATCTTTGAATACGACCACCCGGGCGATAGGGTACACCTTATGCTTGTTCAGGCGCTGCATTAGCTGGTTGATGTCGTGAATGAACGGCTGCGGTTTGCCCATCTGCTTCAACGTGGCATTGTCCGTCTTATAGGTTATGTATCCTGCATCGTCTTTGATGTCGACCACCATGGCGTTCAAATCGGTTTTGTCGATGAGATCCAGCAGCTGATTCATGCGTGAGCCGCCGGCGCTGTATGCGGTAACGTAAATCCCTTTGACTTTGGGGGCGGTGACCTGCGGATCTACCTTGACGGGCGGGTGGTCTGCGCTGACCGGAACGTCTTGTTGGGATGCGATCATTGCGGAATGAACGGTTGCCTGAAACAATTGGCTTAACGGATGATTGCTGTCCTGCTGCGGATGACCGGCACTGCTGCCGAGCAACAGCAGCAGCGCCCAAATAATATTCATAATCCTCTCTCCCCTTGAATGGCTTTACATGTCAATTATATCGGAACGACCTCCTGTTTGGTGCAACAGCTTTGTAATCATTTGGCGAAGGCTGTGCGGCTGAAATCTGGTCGCCTTTCCTTTTCTTAAACGAATAAACTTGGAATCAAACGGTCTCCCTCTTCCGTAGGGTTGCCACCGGGATGCTTAAATACTTGCGGGAAAAGCGACTTCCAACATTTTGACAAAATTGCAGTTCCCGTGCCCGGTGGCCGCTTCAGGATAATAAAAATGCCACCCGCGCTGCCGCTGAAAGCGGCCATTCGCGAATGGCATGTTATTCAAGCACTTGCTACTTGCTATAAATCAATGAAGCAGCGCGGAGCTCTGATGTTCACAGATGCTGTACTGGATGATCTCCATGGCATCTTCTTGTTCCAGAATGCTAAGTCCGTCCCGCAGCACAATGAGGGAATTCAGTTCATTTTGCTTCAAGAATGGCATCATATCCGGGAACCATTTCATGACGATTTGGGACAACTTTACCGTTTCCATTTCCATTTCCACAAAAATCACCCTTTCCTCCTTCGAATCTTCACAGTCAGATGATCCAACGCAAGGCGAATCGGAAAAGCGTTTTGGTGCTTTGGGAAATTCGGGTCTATCCTAATCTCATGGAACTATTGTAGGAAGCGCGCACTATTAATATACCACATTTGGTGTTTTTTTTACACAGCGCATACAAAAATCAGCTTCTGCGGAAGGAACCCATGACCCCGACGGTCTCGACAATGTTGACGAACGCTTTGGGGTCGGTCTGCTTGATGATGCGCTTCAGCTCGGCCAATTCGTACCGTGTGGTAACGGTCATCAGCATATCCTTTTCTACATTGGAAAAAGCGCCCTGCGTCTTGATCTTGGTTACGCCGCGCGGCCGCTCCAGCAGCTGCTGAAGAAGGGCATCCGTCTCGTTCGTGATGATGTACACGGTGACCTTGAAATGGCTGACGTGGATCATGTCCACGACCTTGCCCGTGACGAAGATGGAAACGATGGAGGCGAGCGCCAGGTTCCAATTGTCCTGTAAGTAACCGGCTGCGAGAATGACGACCCCGTTCATGGCCACCAGTATGTTTCCGATCGGGAAGTCGCGGTAACGCGTAACGATGGACCCGATAATATCGAACCCGCCGGAGGAGCCGCCGGCCCGAAAAGAGATGCCTGCCCCGATCCCGACAAGGACGCCGCCGAATACCGCAGCGAGCAGCGTATCGGACACGAGGGACGTTTCGGGGACTACCGCGATCAGCCACGTCGTGGCGACGACCGAAAGAATGCTCAGAACAATGAAGCGTTTGCCGAGCTGGAACCAGCCGGCGACAAGCATCGGTATGTTAAACACGAAATAAAGAACGCTGAGACTGATCGGTGTAAAATAATTCACGAGCATGGACAGGCCCGACACGCCCCCGCTCAGCAAATGAAGCGGAACGAGAAATAAATTGAATCCGCAGGCAATAAAAGCCGCACCAAGGACTACAACCACATACTTCCAAATATTTTTGAGCTCCAAGCTCATCACCTCATTATGTAATTTTCTGCAAGACGAGTGAAAGTTGTTTCAGCTTGACTGGTGTTTGTAATTTGGTTTGTGATATAATGTATTAGATGTTCTTGAGTACGGTTGTACAATAGTATTATTTTGCATTGTTTCAGGAGAATAATTACCGTTTACTAAATTCTGTAGGCTGTTTTGTTTGCCCGGATAAACGCTATAGAGAATCGAAGCCATGAAACATTTGATCGAAGTTTGGCTACCCTATATAATGTTTACCGCTACTTAAGAATACAGACAAGATTGTGGTATGTCCACTTTATAGAAGGAGTATGAAAAATTTGAAAAATTTCGCAGAATTAGGCCTCGAACCAAAGGTATTGCAGGCCATTACGGAGCTTGGATTTGAGGAAGCGACACCGATTCAGGCACAATCCATTCCGATCGCAATGAGCGGACGGGACATGATTGGCCAAGCACAGACGGGTACAGGCAAAACCGCTGCCTTTGGTATTCCGCTGATTAATAAAATTTCCAAAGATACGGATAAAATCGTCGCCCTCATTATGACACCTACCCGGGAGCTTGCGATTCAGGTCGCAGAGGAAATCGGAAAATTGACCCGTTTCAAAGGAATTGGCTCGCTGCCGATTTACGGCGGTCAAGACATCGGACGCCAGATCCGTGCGCTGAAGAAGAAGCCTCAAATTATTATCGGTACGCCAGGCCGTTTGCTTGACCACATTAACCGCAAAACGATCCGCCTGGACGACGTCGAAACCGTCATTTTGGACGAAGCTGACGAAATGCTGGATATGGGCTTCATGGAAGACATCCAAACGATCCTGAAGCTGGTACCGGAAGAACGCCAAACGATGCTGTTCTCCGCGACGATGCCGCCGAACATTCAGAAGCTGGCTCAGCAATTTTTGAAAAATCCGGAGCATGTTTCCGTTATTCCGAAACAAGTCAGCGCACCTCTGATCGACCAGGCTTATATCGAAGTGCCGGAACGCCAGAAGTTTGAAGCGCTCAGCCGCTTGATCGATATGGAATCTCCGGAGCTTGCCATCGTTTTCGGACGCACGAAGCGCCGTGTCGACGAGTTGGCCGAAGCCCTGCAGAAGCGCGGATATTCCGCGGACGGCCTGCACGGGGACCTGTCCCAGAACCAGCGCGACACCGTAATGCGCAAATTCCGTGACGGAAGCATCGACGTCCTGGTAGCTACAGACGTTGCGGCCCGCGGCCTGGACGTATCCGGCGTTACCCATGTCGTGAACTTTGACCTTCCGCAGGATCCGGAAAGCTACGTGCACCGGATCGGACGTACCGGCCGTGCCGGCAAAGAAGGTACCGCGTGGACCTTCGTTACTCCGCGCGAAATGGATCACCTGCACCTGATCGAACGCGTAACCCGTCACCGGATTCCGCGTAAGCCTCTTCCTACGCTGGCTGAAGCCATCGAAGGCAAACAGCGCGTGACGGCGGAAAGATTGCTTGAAACCGTGGAGAAGGGTGAATTGAACGAATACAAAGGACTAGCCATCCAACTGCTGGAGCAGTACGACTCCGTGCAGCTGCTGTCTGCGGCATTGAAGATGCTGACAGGCGAGAAGAAGGATTCGGATATCCAGCTGACGCCGGAAGACCCGATCCGCGTCAAGCGTCGTCACAGCGGCAAACCGGACCTGCGCAGCGGACGCAAACCGTCCGGCGGCTACCGCGGCGGCAGCAGCGGCAACCGGAGCGGCGGAGGGTACAACCGTGACCGCGGCGGCGACGGACGCGGCGGTTACAGCAAGAGCTACAGCGGACGCGGTGATTCGTACCGCGGCGACCGCAAACCGCGGACCAGCAGCAGCGAGGGACGCCGTACTACGAAACGCGAAGACTCTTTCGAGAAGTAAGAACATAACAAAGAGGCGAAGTGCCGCGTGCACTTCGCCTCTTTTTTCATATCATCAATTACCAGATAAATGCGCGAGTGATGATAACGAGCAGGATGAACAGCACCAGAATGGCGCCTGTGGAACCCCAAAGGCCATGACCGTAACCATAACCAACTCCGCCTACAGCGTGAGACATTGAACATAACCTCCTTCAAAAAGTTGAACTCTTTTGGATTACGGTGTATCTTATGACGGTTTTCGCCCGCATGTATAGACCAACACCCAGATGCCGGAAATTAGGCTCTGGCAATGTATGTCCCTAATGCGGTATTATTAAGGTACAGGCATGTTAGTGGAGGAGGAGACTTTTACTTGGAATTCAAAGGTGCAATGGGTGGAATTTACAAAATTACAGAGTGGATTACCCGGATAGCTTACAGCAATATCTTGTGGATGCTGTGTTCGATCCCATTCTTCTTTTTTCTGGTGACGAAGCTGCTGGTAACGGGGGCTAACGAGTCGCTGCAGATGAACTGGGCCATGGGAATCGTGGCACCGTTTACATTGTTCCCTGCAACAGCGGCGCTGTTTGCAGTGGTGCGCAAATGGGTGATGGGCGATACCGATATTAAAATTTTCAGCACCTATTTCAGAGCGTATAAGGAAAACTACAAACAAAGTATGGTCGGCGGTATTTTCTACGTGCTGCTGCTGGTTATTATGATGGTGGATTATACGGTCTATATGACCCAGTTCCGCAATATGCAGCTGATCGGGATCGTGATGCTGATCCTGCTGATCGTTCTGTTCCTGTCGATGTTCAACTTTTTTTCGATGATCGTTCATTACCATATGTCCATCGGGCAGATTTTGAAGAACGCGGTTCTGATTACGATCATCCGGCCTTTCCGGGTGCTTGCTACCGTGCTCGGGAGTGCGGTCGTCCTGTTTATCGGGTCCAAGTATCCAGCGCTGATCTTCTTCTTTGGGGGAAGCGTCATCGCATTGTGGGCGTTTTTCAACTTCTACGGCACCTACATGAAGATGCAGGAGCAAGCGGAGCGGCTCAAACAGAAGGAAGAAGAGGCGCAGCAGGAAGCCGCCGACGCAGATGATTCCGTAAGTTTGCAGGGCGATCCGGATAAGAAAGATGAATGGTACGAGGAAAGCGTTTCAAATGGCGATGGGCCGGGTAAAAGAAACTAAGCCAGCAAGCGATATTTTCTTCTAAATTTTTACCATTTCGTTTACATGCTGACGATTTCGGTCTATAATAAGACTACATCCTGCGATGTTCGCCACGGTTAATCGTTGTTTTGAACCAATGATAATGTCTGAGGGAGATCTATATGAAGCGCAGCTGAAACGCCCTGTCTATATGACATGGGGACTTCAAAACCGCTTATGCGATCACCCACCTGCTAGAGCAGGTTCAGAAGACAATTTAACCGGACGGCATAGGCGGGTTTTTATTTTGTCGACGAACCCATTGCGACCATTATGGTGCAGAATAGAGAACATCCCAGCCGGTTCTATTTCCGGGTTGGGGTGTTTTTTTGTTGAATCTCCGGCATCATTCCGTACTTACTCTTTTGTTCTGACCGTAACAATGATAAACTGTTAAGTATTGATGATGTTTACTATAAAGGAGGAAAGGTCTTGTCGCTAAAGAGAGTTCTAGTGGGGGTCATTCGCAGTCAAGAAGGAACAAGCGACCGCGCGAAGGATCCTAAAATGAAAACGCGCTATTACAATTTATCGAAAGACAAGGCATGGGAGGAAATCTCCTCGACACTTAAAAAAATTCCTGGCTACAAAGTGCTGCACGAGGTGTCTTCCGTCGGGGAAATCACGCTGGAGAAGAGAACCTCGCTTGGCCGTACCGTGGATATTACCATTTCGGTGCTATCGGTTGGTCCAGTCCGCACCGCTGTTGATATGTATTCCGCCTCCCGGGGCTCGCTGGGGGATCTGGGGTATAATTACCGGATTATTTTAAACTTGTTCGGCATATTGGATAAGAAACTGGCTAAATACAAAATAACACAATGAGTAAGGAAAAAGCGGGAGAAAGATCAGCTCTTTCTCCCGCTTTTTATGGAAACATGGCGGCTTAAGCCGAATTACAGCAGTTCTTTAACGGCTGCTACGGCATTTTCGTAGTTCGGATGCTCGGCCATTTCCTTCAGGTACTCGACATATGTAATCTTGTCGTTTTTGTCCACGACGAAAATGGAACGCATGTCCAGACGGAATTCCTTGATATGAACACCGTATGCATCGCCGAACGACATCTCCTTATGGTCGGAAAGGGTCACGACACGGTCGATTCCGGCAGCGGCACACCAGCGTTCCTGGGCGAATGGAAGGTCGGCGCTGATGGTCAGCACGATCACGTCGTCGCCAAGGCCGGCGGCTTCTTCGTTGAAACGGCGCGTTTGGGCGTCACATACTCCCGTATCAAGAGAAGGAACGACACTAATTAATTTGATTTTGCCGGCATAATCCTTAAGAGTAGCCTCTTCAAGCAGATTTTTGCTGACCTTGAAATCCGGAGCGGCGTCGCCCACATGAAGTTCCGGGCCAATGAGGGTAATCGGATTGCCTTTGAATGTAGCTGCATTGGTACGTTCTTGTGCCATATGAAATCTCCTTCCTGGTTATCAAAAATTGGTGATTCGTGACAAAGTCCATTATAATCTTTTTAAAAAGGCATTGTCCAATTTCGTCTGCGGTTTACTCGGTTATAGAAGGAAGGATAACATGTTATTTGTACGTTATGAGAATCTGAAAAGTTATTTGAAGTACTACCCGATCACGACGCTGCTCTTTGTCATCAACCTGGTGATGTTTCTCATTATGGCCTTTAACGGGGGCTCCACCAACAATGAAACGCTAATCCGGTTTGGAGCACTGACGAACATCGATCAATATAATGAGTGGTGGAGATATGTCAGCTCCATGTTTTTGCATGCGGGTTTTTCCCATTTGCTGTTTAACAGCTTCGCGCTGCTCGTGTTTGCCCCGCCTCTGGAGAGGCTGCTTGGTCCATGGCGATACGCGCTGCTGTACTTGTTAAGCGGTATTCTGGGCAATTTGATGACAGTGGCTCATTACAACCGTACCGGAGAGATCCTCATCTCCATAGGCGCTTCAGGAGCGATTTACGGCATTTACGGCGCCTATCTGTATATCGCCTTGCTTCAGCGGCAGTGGATGGACGACGCCTCCCGGAAAACCGTGTACGGCATTTTGATCGTGGGTGTCATTGTAACCTGGATTTCGCAATCCAACATTAACTGGGTGGCCCATATGGGCGGATTGATCGGCGGTTTCTTTATTTATGGACTGATGGCCAGGGTGCTGAGAAGGCGCCGCTAGCCAAGCTCGGATGAACAGGTATCGTATAAGCAGAATGGAGCGAAAGTAGTGGAATTAAGACAGTTGCAATACTTTTTGAAGGTAGCACAGAAGGAGCATGTCACGCAGGCTGCAGAGGAGCTGCATGTCGCCCAGTCAGCGGTGAGCCGGCAGATTCATCAGCTGGAGGAGGAACTCGGAGTCCACTTATTCATGCAGAAAGGAAGAAACCTGCAGTTAACCCCCGTAGGGCAGCTGTTCTGCAAACGGGTGGAGGGCATCCTGAAGGATTTGGATAAGGCGGTTATGGAGGTTCATGAATTTCTGGATCCGGAGCAGGGAGAAATTCGTATCGGATTTCCGCACAGCCTGGGGATTCATTTGATCCCTTCCGTGGTGGCCGAATTTAAACGCCGGTATCCGAACGTAAAATTCCGTTTCAAGCAGGGGATGTTCCCGTCCTTGATCCGTGATGTGATCTCGGCGGAAGTCGATTTGGCCTTCATTTCACCTTTCCCGGAAAAGCATGAACATGTGGAAGGCGAAGTGATCCTGACCGAAGAGCTGTATGCGATTCTGCCGCCGAACCATCCGTTGGCCGAAAAGGAGAGCATCAAGCTCGTCGAACTGAAGGATGAGAAGTTCGTTCTCTTCAGCAAAGGCTATTCTTTACGGCCGATTGTCTGGCATGCTTGCCTCGAGGCGGGCTTTACGCCGAAGATCGCCTTCGAAGGTGAGGAGACCGACACGATCCGCGGACTGGTGGCGGCTGGCATGGGTGTCAGCATCCTGCCGGAGCTGGCCTTGTTCCAGACCAATCCGCTGCAGCCGGCACGCGTTAAAATTTCGGAGCCGAAAGTCACCCGTACGATCGGGCTGATTCATCGTTCGGACGATAAGCTTCCTCTGGTGGCCCAGTCTTTCCGCACCTTTCTGCTTAAATATTTCGGCTTACACCAGAACAATAAAAATACCCCGGTCGGTTAACGACACGGGGTATTTTTATATTGAACTCGGATATCTACATACCTGTTTGTATTAGTCACGGTTGTTGCTGTTCGTAAAGATCAAAATGTACCGGAGCAGTTCGAGCAGGGAAACCAGCGCTGCTGCAACATAGGTCAGGGCTGCGGAATTCAGCACCTTGGCCACGCCGCGTTCTTCTTCGTTCGTGATGTATCCTTCCGAAACCATAATCTCGCGGGCCCGGTTACTTGCGTTAAATTCGACCGGCAGCGTGATCAGCTGGAAAGCAACCGCAACGGAGAAGAAGATAATGCCGAGTCCGATCAGTCCAAGCCATTGGAATAGGAAACCGGCAATCAGAAGGATCGGAGCAAGTCCGGATGCAAAGTTGACGATCGGGAAAATCCGATGACGCAGTACCAGCATCGGGTAGTGCTCCTTGTGCTGAATGGCGTGGCCGATTTCGTGACAAGCAACGGAAATCGCCGAGATGGAGCTCTCGTAATACACCGGTTCCGACAGGCGGACGACGCGGTTAATCGGGTCGTAGTGGTCGGAGAGGGCTCCGCGTACCGGTTCGATCGGCACGTCGTGCAGCCCGTGGGTATCCAGCATATGCCGGGCCGCGTCATAACCGGTCATGCCGCTGTTCGCCTGAACCGTGGACCACTTCTTGAAGGTACCCTGAACTCGAAATTGTGCCCAGAGTGAAAACAGAAATGCAATAATGATAAGTATATACATTCCGTCGAAATACATTTCCATACCTCCTGCTTTATTTTGCGGGAAACTAGAGGGTTGGGCCGTGCTGTTCAAGGAAGAGGCGAATAGCCTCGATGCACGCCGCACCTTGCGGGAGGAGATTCAGCAGCACCAGCCGCGCATGACTTGGCTTCATTTGCTTAATCAGCGGTTCGAGCTCCTTCACTTCGCGCTGCAGCTGCTGCATATGAAGCTCGAGGTGAGACAGCTTGTCGGACACCTGCTTCTCTTCCGGAACCGAATCCCACTTCTCAAGCATCTCTTTAATCTCATCCAAACTATATTTCTCTTGTTTCAATTCATTAATACGTTTAAGCCGGACCAAGGTTTCATGGCTGTACAAACGGTAATTCTTAAGCGTGCGCTTCTCTGGAAAAATCAATCCCAGCTTGGTGTAATAATCAATTGTACGCTCGCTGACACCACCAGCCTTAGCTAATTCACCGATCCGATACAGTATCATATCCCCATCCTATATCACCTCGCAGGAAATTAACGAATGCTCGTTTCCATATTATATTACTTAAATTATGATACATGAATCCGAACCGTACAGTCAAACGTCATGCTTTTCCTGTAAAGCTGACATTGTAAGTTAATATTACATCAGAAACATTTTTTCAGTATTTTCAAAAAATATCTTGTCAATTTCAGGACCATCGGCTTATAATGTCATTAAGAATTTCACTTTGTGTTAGAAATAATGACATTGGGGGAATGGGGTACATGAAAAGGAAATGGTTAGGAATCATGTTATTAATGCTTACATTATTGACGTTTCCCGTAACGGTTTTTGCAGCCGATGACGGGGCGACAAACGTTCAACTACAGGCTGGGTTGAACACCTTCTTCGTATTTATGGCTGCTATGCTCGTATTTTTTATGCAGGCGGGTTTCGCGCTTTTGGAAGCCGGTACGGTACGGATGAAAAACGCGGGTCATATCGCAGGGAAGACCGTACTGACACTCGGAATTGCCATCGTCGTTTTCTGGGCAGTCGGTTTTGGCCTTGGGTTCGGCAATGGGAACAGTTTATTCGGAACGACGGGATTTTTCCTGACCGGCGATTCCATGGCAGCGTCCTTTGATTCCTTATCCGCATCGGATGCGTCGCTGACGGTTAAGTTTTTGTTCCAGCTGTCCTTTGCGGCCGTATCGCTGGCCATTGCCTGCGGCGGTATGGCGGAACGCGCTAAATTAAGTGTATATATCGTATTTGGAACCATTTTTATGATCGTGATTTATCCGGTTGTTGCCCACTGGGTATGGGGCGGAGGCTGGTTGGGCCAATTGGGTATGCAGGACTACGCCGGATCGACCGTCGTGCATCTGACAGGTGCGACCGCAGCCCTGGTCATCACTTACATGCTGAAGCCGCGCCTTGGCAAATACAACAAGGACGGCAAGCCTAACAGCATTCCGGGTCACAATCAGGTGTTATCGGTACTTGGCGTGTTTATTCTGTGGATCGGCTGGTTCGGTTTTAACCCCGGCAGTGCGCTGACACCGCTGATGGACGGATTTTTCGGATATGTGGCCTTGACCACCAACCTGGCTGTAGCCGCAGGTGCTGTTGCCGCCCTGCTGATTTCCTGGGCAATATTCGGCAAAGCCGACATCCCTAGCATGCTGAACGGCGTTTTGGCCGCTCTCGTTGCTATCACAGGTTCTTGTGCATTCGTAGATGCGTGGGCAGCGATCGTGATCGGTGCGGTTGCCGGTATCATTACCTTCTTCACGGCTCAATGGTTTGAGAGAGCGGGACTTGACGATCCGATTTACGCTTTTTCCGTACACGGTATTGCCGGGATTTGGGGTGCCGTTTCCACAGGGTTGTTTGCAACGCCGAAGCTTGTTGAGATTACTGGCGTCGGAAAACCCGGACTGTTCTATGGCGGCGGATTCTCGCAGCTGGGCGTTCAAGTGCTGGGTGTCCTCGGGGCGTTCGTATTCGTTCTCGTGATTTCCTTTATCGTCATCGCTATTATGAAAGCAACGATGGGAATTCGCGTTACCGAAGAGGAAGAAATGATGGGTCTGGACATCAGCGAACACGGCACTTACGGCTATCCGGAGCAAATGAGGCTGCTCGTTGATTCCGAGATCAGACCATCGGCGTCTTCCGCATCGGCTCCTAAGCCGTCTGCGGGAACCAACGAGTCCTTTACCTAAGTCTAAAGAAATATGAATGAATATAATTCACCATGGAGGGGGTGAACCGTATGGAACCGCTGAAGTCGGAATCATGTGATCTGGACCTCGGTACGATCGCTTATGCGAACTCGCGTGAAGAGCTTCGGAGCCGGCGGTTGGACTGCCAGGAACAGCTTCAGGAAATGTTCGCTGACATGCCGATCGGGGCCTGGTCTGCACTCGTCAATGAAATGCATGATTTGATCGCGGCCAGAGCCGTCGATATCTGCGAGCGGGAACTGGAGGAGGCCGGTTACGGCCAGCCTCCCGTCTCCTACGCCTTCGTCGTATTCGGCAGTGCAGGCCGTAGGGAGTCGACGCTGTGGAGCGATCAGGATAACGGCCTTATTATCAGCGACGAGCCGGACGCATATAAGGAAGCTTACTTTCAAATCTTCGGCCAACGGCTGTCGGACCTGTTTGAATATTTGGGCTATGAAAAATGCAAGGGGAAAGTCATGTGCTCCGAGCCGTTGTGGCGCAAAACGCTGGAGGGATGGAAAACGCAGCTCTCCCGCTGGCGCAATGACTTCAGCTGGGAACCGGTTCGCTACCTGATTATCGCTACAGATATGCGCTATATTTCTGGTGATCGCACACTTTCTGAGTCGTGGAAGGCTTTTTTCGGAAAATGTCTCGATGAAACGCCGGAGCTGGCGATCGCGATTCTGCGGAATACGGTCAGACATAAAGCAACGTTAAATCTGCTCGGCCAGGTCGTTACCGAACGGTTTGGAGAACATGCCGGAGATTTTGACGTGAAATACGGGGTGTACATCCCGATCGTTAACAGCGTCCGATATATGGCGCTCCAGCAGGGAGTCAAGGAATCATCCACGCTGAAGCGGCTGGAGAGGCTGATGGTGCTGGACGGGGGCAACATGCTGCTGGAGAATGTGCAGCGCGCCTTTCTGACCGCCTTGATGCTGAGGTCGACCGCCCCCCACCGCGAAGAAAGGGGCATCTTCATGAGCAGCGGCTACATTCCGCAGAAGGAGCTCAAGAAAAGGCCGCTGATGTATGAGCTTCGCGAAAGCCTGACCGTCGTCAGACGGACTCACCGGGCGCTGCAGCGTCAGCTTCGTTTCGCGGAGAGGAGAAGACCATGAAGACGCCGGAGCGGGGGAACAGCGGGTTCTGGAGCCTGCTTCGGCAGGGGGGCATGCCCTCGGCGATTGCTTCAGTGATGGGAGGATCCTCCGCACAGCAGATGGCGTTTATCCGCTCGCTGATGAGAGAACAACGGCGGCCGGAGGTTCTGCATACTCCGCTCAGCGAGCTGGAAACCGTCGTGTTTGATCTGGAGACGACGGGATTTAACGTTCAGCAGGGCGATGAAATTTTGTCGATCGGGGCGCTTCGCGTCAAAGGCGGCGAAATCAAAGAGGATGAGTCGTTCTACAGCCTCGTTCAATGCAAACGCCCGGTGCCGTCCCACATTACCGGATTGACGGGGATTACGCAGGCGATGATCAACGAAGCGCCGCCGCTGATGGACGGTCTGCACGGTTTTATGAATTTTGTTGGGGGAAGGGTGCTGGTCGCCCATGCGAGCGCCCATGACAAATCCTTTTTGAATGCGGCACTGTGGAAAACTTCGAAGGTGAACCTCAGCCACCGGGTGATCGATACGATGATGATTGCCCGCTGGCTGGAGCCGCAGCGCGCGAGCTTTGCGCTGGACGACCTGCTGATGGCGAAAAATATTCCGATCGAGGGTAGGCATCACGCTTTGGAGGATGCCAAGATGACCGCAAAGCTGTGGGTTATGTATCTGCGGGACATTTCGCGCAGGAGACAGGTAGAGACGCTGGGCGACCTGTACGCCTATTTAAGCCATGCGTAACCGGGCCGGGCGGAGATGAAAATCGCCTGCCGTTGATCGTTCAATGAAGTAAGCCTTGGTCAGGATGGAAGATCCCGATTGGTCGGGGGAGCTGATCAAGTAGATACGGAGCATATCTCCGAAAAGCGGGAGCTGACGCAAATCCTCCTCGGACGGAGCGGGAACGGTGTGTGGATGCGTGTGAAAGATTCCGAGCAGTCCTGAAGGGTTCAGACACTGCTGGACCCACGCCTGGGGATCCAGAGCGAAGCGGTGCAGCGGGTCAGGCGCTACGTTGCGGATCGGGATCAACGTCTCGATTCGCATGCCGCCCGCTGCAGCATTACCCCGCAGTACACCGCAGGCTTCATAAGGCCGATGAAGAAATAGCTGCTCCGCCAATCCGTGGGCGCAAGCAGCATCCAGCCATATTTCTTCGTCGTGTATTTGAAGCTCTGTCAACCGTATTCTCCCCTCTCACTTTGGCCTCTGCATTTGGCAGGGGCTCTTTTTTTGTGCATTCATATCATGTCAAGTGTAGCGGGATGCCTGTACAATCGCAAGGGACGTGTTCATCAGATCGCACTGTGGGACAAGCCAAATAGGGCGGTGGGAAAAATTTTGCAGTTCATTTGTAAGTTCCCGTGAAAAGAGGGTAAAATATAAGGGATACCACTTTATAAAAAAAAGGGACGACATCAATGAAACGTAATTTGTACATTCTGCTCGCCTTTTTGGTGCTGGCGGGTGTTGTAGTTTACCAAAGTGCAGGCGACAAAATCCAGGCTGCCTTTCAGCAGGAGAAGCCGATGCCGACCGAAACGAAGCCGCAAGCGGGATATCTGGCACCGGCTTTCACGGCCACGGGGCTCGACGGAAAAGAATACCGTGTCGGCGGGGCGCAGGACAAGGCGATTCTGGTGAATTTCTGGGCTTCCTGGTGCGACCCGTGCCAGCAGGAAGCGCCCGAGCTGCATGCCTTGGCGGAAAAATACAAGGATGACCTGAATATTTACGGCATCAATGTCACCAAATACGACAACAAGAAAAACGCAAAAAGCTTCGTCGAGAAATACGACGTAAACTTTCCGGTCATGCTGGACCTGAAAGGAACGATCTACGACCAGTACAAAGGAGCCGTGTTCCCGACAAACGTGCTGATCGACAAAAACGGCGTCGTGCAGGATGTGATCTTGGGCATTCTGCCGTCCAAGGATCTGGAGAAGAAGATCAAGCATCTGATCGAGTCCTAGTTTAGGGTGAATGGAAGACCCTCCGCGTAGAACGGGGGTCTTCTTTTTTTGTGTTGATTTAGAACATAAAAGACCGACCAGGATAGCTCCCGGACGGTCTGCTTCAGTTAAGCTGATATGAATGATTTAGTGATTGACCAGTCCTTGCGAAGGTGAAGCCGCTTCAGGTTCCGATGTCTGAAGGATCTGTCCCAGCAGGGCGTAGCGCATACTGTCGACCAGCGCCTCCCAGCTCGCCTCGATGACGTTCTCGGACACACCGACGGTGTTCCAGGACTGGTTGATGTTGCGGGATTCGATCAGGACGCGAACCTTGGCCGCGGTCGCATCCTTCTCATCGAGCACGCGGACCTTATAGTCGGACAGGTGCATTTCCTTGATTGCCGGGAAGTACTGCACAAGCGCCTTCCGCAGCGCATTGTCAAGCGCATTGACCGGACCGTTGCCCTCGGCCGCAGTATAGACGTTATTGCCGGCGACGTTCAGCTTGACGAACGCCTCGGAAACGACGGCTCTGCCGGCGGTTTTCTCTACCAGCATTTTGAAGGATTCAAAGGTGAACAGCTCCTTCATTTCGCCGCCGGCTTCGCGCAGGAGCAGCTCCAGGGAAGCGTCGGCCGCTTCGAACTGATAGCCCTGGTGCTCGAGATCCTTGATCTTCTCGATCACTTTGCGCGAATGCTCGCTCGTGGAGTCGAAGTCCAGGCCCATATCCTGCGCCTTGGACACGATATTGCTCTGGCCGGCCAGCTCTGACACCAGCACGCGCTGCTTGTTGCCGACGAGCTCCGGCACGATATGCTCGTACGTGCGGGAATCGCGAAGGATGGCGGAGACGTGGATTCCGCCTTTGTGGGCGAATGCCGCGTTGCCGACATACGGCTGGTTCACCGGCATGTTGACGTTGGCGATTTCGCTGACGAAGCGGGCGGTGTTGGTCAGCTGCTTCAGGCGATCTTCGCCGATGCACTCGTAACCGAGCTTGAGCTCCAGGTTTGGAATGATGGAGCAGAGATT
The DNA here is from genome assembly GCF_003386155.1 of Paenibacillus sp. VMFN-D1. Lineage (NCBI taxonomy): Bacteria > Bacillati > Bacillota > Bacilli > Caryophanales > Paenibacillaceae > Paenibacillus > Paenibacillus sp. VMFN-D1. The sequence continues at coordinate 948,634 of NZ_QRDU01000002.1, forward strand.
CGCGTTGCCGCAGCGTTCGCCGTAGCCGTTGATCGTTCCCTGAACCTGGCGGGCGCCGGCTTCCACCGCGCTGAGCGTGTTGGCCACGGCGAGCTCGCAGTCATTATGCGTATGGATGCCGAACTGGGCCTGAGGGATAAGCGATGTCAGGCTGGTGACGATCCCGTGAATTTCATGCGGGAGGGTTCCACCGTTCGTATCGCACATCACCAGCCAATCGGCACCGGCTTCCTTGGCTTTCTTCAGCACGGAAACGGCATAGTCTGCATTGTTCTTATAGCCGTCGAAGAAGTGCTCGGCGTCAAAAATGACTTCAAGCCCCTGCTGTTTCAAGAAGGCGATCGAGTCGTAAATCATGGCCAGGTTCTCATCCAGCGTGGTTTGCAGCGCTGTATGGACATGGAAGTCCCAGGATTTGCCGACGAGCGTGGCGGCCTGTACACCGGATTCCAGAATGCGCTTTAAGTTTCCGTCCTGCTCAGCTTTGCTGTCTTTACGGCGCGTGCTGCCGAAAGCGGTAATTTTGGCGCTCAGGCCCAGCTGCTGAACCCTTTTAAAAAACTCGATGTCCTTGCTGTTGCTTCCCGGAATGCCACCTTCAATATATTGTACGCCAAGCTCATCGAGCTTCTTGGCAATCTTCAGTTTATCGTCGGCGGACAAGCTGACACCTTCGCCTTGGGTGCCGTCCCGCAGGGTCGTATCGAAGATGGAAATGGACTTAGACATGGGAGTCCTCCTTTGGAAGTCTTGGAATGATCACTACGTCATTTGTATAATTCATTATTATATCATTTTTACGCGGGAATGTAACAAAGAATTCCTCGTGCAAGTAGGTTCCCAGGGTTCTTGACCTCGTTTCTGGCGAGGGGTATGCTGGATTTATGAATTTGGTAAGGGTGAGAAAGATGGACAAGCCAAGCGTTGATGCCTATTACCCGCAGAATGGAAGGGTCATTCTGCATGTCGATATGAACGCGTTTTATTGCTCCGTCCATGAGGCGGAGGAGCCGGAGAAATACCGGGGCATGCCCACCGCGGTTGCAGGAAGCATGGAGCTGCGCAAGGGGATTATCGTCACCTGTTCCTATGCTGCGCGGAAACGGGGCATTTCGACAGGCATGCTGGTCACACGGGCGCTGAAGCTGTGCCCGGAGCTGATCGTCATCAAGCCTGATTTTGACTTATACCGCAAATACTCCAAGGCGTTTATGAAAATCGCCTATTCCTATACGCCGCTGATGCAGGCGACTTCGATTGACGAATGCTATCTCGATATTACCGGATCGAAGCAGTTCGGAACGCCCCAGCACATCGCCGAGGAAATCCAGCGGCGGATCTATGAGGAGCTCGGGCTGCCGTGCTCTATCGGGATCGCCCCGAACAAGCTGCTGGCCAAGATGGGCTCCGATATGAAAAAACCGAACGGTATCTCGGTTCTTCGCATCCGCGATGTGCCGAACGTGCTGTGGAACAAGCCCTGCGGAGAGCTGTTCGGAATCGGCGGCAAAACGGCGGAGAAGCTGCGCAAAATCGGCATCCATACGATCGGCCAGCTGGCGCGTACGGACGAAGAAGCGCTGATCCGCGTGTTCGGGGTCGTGGGAGCCTGGATGAAGCAGGCGGCGAACGGTATCGACCATTCTCCGGTGGTGGAGGATCGGGAGCAGAGCAAATCGGTCGGGCATACGACGACGCTGCCTCACGATATCAGCGCCAAGGAAGATGTCAACCGGGTGCTGCTCAATTTGAGCGATCAGGTGGCCCGGCGCTTAAGAAGGAAGGAACTGGTCGCAGGCGGGGTGCAGATCACGATCCGGACGCCGGACATGAAGACGATCACGCGTGCCCGCGTGCTGCCTGCCCCGACCGAAAATGCCGAGGACATCTACGAGGCGGCGCGCAAGCTGTATGCGGAGCATTGGAGCTGGGACAAGCCGGTCAGGCTGCTCGGGGTGACGCTGCAGCACTTGGTACCGAAGGAGGAGTCGGCGATCCAGCTCGATCTGTTCAGCTACGAGAAGCAGCCGAAAAAGGAGAACCTGACGAAGATCATGGACGAGCTGCGGAACAAGTTCGGGGAGAACGCCGTCGTTACCGCGGGGATGCTCGGCGACGATCCGTCGGCGCTGCTGCGCAACCACCGGGTGCGGGGAACGTCGCTGCAGATGGATTTTGCCGATAAGCGCGACGAGGATCTTCCGTAAGCGGTTAGGGCGAAAGTCACGAAACGAAACTATGTGATTTTTGTCATTGAAGAGACGGCGAAATTTGCGTTACCATATAAATATGGTTTTGCTGTTATGGTGGAGAACATTTCGTTTTTTTGGATAGATCATTTATATAGATAAATAGAAAGGTAGAGGAGAGCCATGGCCAAATATACTTGGGTTGAGAAAGATACCTGCATCGCGTGCGGCGCCTGCGGCGCAACCGCTCCGGATATTTACGATTATGACGACGAGGGGCTGGCCGGAGTCGTGTACGGCGGCGACAACAACACAGGCAACACCGAAATTCCTGAAGAGATGTACGATGACCTGCAGGATGCCGTTGACGGCTGTCCGACCGATTCCATCAAGATCGCGGACTGCCCTTTTCATAAAGAAGGTTGAAGCAACGCTTCATGCGTACGCCTTTGTCTGAAAGCATCCCCCGGCCGAATAGGCCTCGAGGGGGATGTTTTTTTGTTTTCCGCGTGCCGATATAAATAGAAAGAACATTTGCGCATGGAGGTTACCGTTGAAAAATTCGCTCTATCTCAAAAAATACGTTCAGATGCATCCGGACAATAAAATGGGATGGTATTTGCTGGGGAAGGAATATGAAAAAAGCGGGCAGCAGGGGAAAGCCAACTACTGCTTTAACCAGTCGGGCGGAATTTATGAAGCCTTTGAAACGAGCCGGGTGCCTTCGGATATTTGGTTGGAATACGAACAGAAGCTGCTGAAGCAGGCCGAGGATTCGGAGCGGAAGCGGCGGCGGATCCGCCGGGCGGCGGTTGCCTTGATGATTCTCATTCTGGTGCTGATTCCATCGGTGGAATCGCCGCAGCGGCAGAGCCTGGCAGAAGAATCTACGAACTCCGGGGAAGAAGTGCAGGCGGCTGCAGGAGCAGATGATATGCCGGAGAAAAAGGATACGGGTAAAGGCGAGGGGGCTGCGGCAGAAGACGGACAGCCTGCATCGGGCACGGTGTTTACCGCACTGGGCGAGGACGATGGGGACGGCAAGGCGCACCTGCTAGCGGCTGAAATGTCAAGCGCGCAGGAAACCAGGAACCGCTTGGCGGTCCTGACGATGAAACGGCAGGGAAAATGGCTGCTGTGGTCGCGCGATCTGCCAGTCTCTTATACAATGCTTTCCGGCGGGAAAGGAAAGATGACCTATCAGTCCTATAATGCCAAAGATTGCGCATGCAAACCGCAGGATCAGGAAGCATTGCAGTCTGCTGCCGCGAAATGGACCCTGGAGCAGGAAGAGCTGGCTTTGCTGTACAGCGCCATGGCTGCCTACCGGGAGAAGAACGGAGCCCTGCCGAAGTCCGTGAACGATCTGACGCGGCCGTTTCCGGAAAATTGGGTTTCGGGGCGGACGCCGCGCATGCAGGAGGCGTTTGCCCCGATGAACGAATGGATGCAATCCGGCGGAAGTTCCTCTAAGGGACAAGAAGGCGGGATCGGTGAAACGGTATCCGGCGCCAATCCGGCGTCGTCTCCGTTTGCTTCGACATGGGGGCAGAAGCCCTTTTTGCAGGAGCGGCTCGAAATCATCGTCGATAAAGCGGCGCACCGTTTGGCCGTAGTCAGCGGGGATAAGCTCATCCGCAGTTATAAGGTTGGGCTGGGGGGAGAGCGTACGCCGGAGGGAAAATACAAAATTTCGATCAAGGTGATGAATCCGAACGGCCGGGATGACGGCGAATTTGGAAGCCGGGGCATGCAGCTGTCGGATACCAATTACGCGATTCACGGCACGGACGAACCGGACAGCGTGGGCAAGGACGAATCCAAGGGCTGCATCCGCATGAGCAGGGCGGACATTGAGGAGCTTTTTGATCTCGTACCGTTAGGTACTCCTGTACTCATAAGCAAGGGGGTTCTGCCTGATCTGCCGCTCGTGCCGAAGGAAAGATTCCTTACGAAGCCGAAGCAGGATCAGACGAACCCCCATCAGACGTATCACTGGCTGTGAACCGCAGCCTTGGAGAAAGGCTTGTCCCAAACAAATGCGCTAGATTATAGAATTTAAAAATTTACACGTTGAAAATAATCAGAACCGAAATGAGCAGAATGAGCAAAAGCAGGCCGATCCCGACCCAAAGCAACGCCCTCCGGTTGACTTCGTCCTTCTTCTGCTGAAGCGTCGGCGGTTTGCGCTTGGTTGCCATGACGTTCTACCTTCTTTCCTAATCAGATTCAATCTTACCCTCATTGTAATGGCTTTCAATGTAAAATACCAGCAGGGGAAGGGCTTAGAGCCAGCCGGTTCGATCAGGCAAAAAACTTTATTTTTATACCGATTAAGGATAAACTGAAGGATAGAGACAACAATGTGCATGGAGAGGAAGATTGGCTGGTGCTATACCGAAATTTGGCAAAACCGATATTTTTCAAATTGGATCCGGAGAAAGCTCACCATTTGGTCATCGGCGGACTTCATTCCGCGGGCGCGTTTCCGGGAGGAACGGGCCTACTGCGAAGCATGTACGGTGTGAACGAGACGGCAGACCTCGCAGTGGATCTGTTCGGCATACATTTTCCGACACCGGTTGGACTTGCAGCAGGATTGGACAAGAATGCGGCAGCGGTCGACGGTTTTTCTTCCATCGGCTTTGGTTTTATGGAGGTTGGCACGGTGACGCCGAAGGGACAGCCGGGCAACGAGCAGCCCCGCCTGTTTCGCCTTCCGCCCGATGAGGCGCTTGTGAACCGGATGGGATTCAACAACGAGGGAGCGGAGGCCATGGCCAAGCGGCTGGCGGCCGTCAAGAACCGCCGGATCCCGGTCGCCGTGAACATCGGCAAAAATAAAGTAACTCCGAACGAGGAAGCCTATAAGGATTATCAGGAATGCCTGCGTACCCTGTATCCGTACGGGGATTTTTTTGTGGTTAACATCAGCTCGCCGAACACGCCGGATTTGCGCAATCTGCAGTACGGCAGCGAACTTTCGACATTGGTCCGGCATATTATGGAAGAGATGCGGGCACAAGCCGCCAAGCACGGGGAGTCCAAGCATATTCTGGTGAAAATTGCGCCTGATGTGAGCGACGGCGAACTGGAAGAAATGGTCGACGCGCTGGCTCCGAGCGGGATCTCCGGCATTATCGCCACGAACACCACGATCGGGCGGGAAGGGCTGAGCCATCCGAACGCCAGGGAAACCGGTGGACTTAGCGGCAAACCGCTGCGTATTCGTTCCACGGAGGTCGTATCCCGGGTATACCGCCAGACGGGCGGCAAGCTGCCGATCATCGGTTCCGGCGGCATTTTTACGGCTGAAGATGCTTATGAGAAGATCAGGGCGGGTGCAAGCCTGGTGGAAATTTATACTGCCCTTATATATGAAGGACCCGAAATCAACCGGAAAATCAACGCCGGGCTGAGAGAGCTTTTGCGTCGTGACGGCTTTGCCCATATCTCCGAGGCTGTGGGGGCAGACCATCACTGAGGGAGACAGACAGGAGGCATGTGAATGGACGGCAGAGATTGGGGATTGTTTCTACTACCGTATGAACAAACCGTTGAGGAACTGAAAGTCAAATTCAAGACGATGCGTGCGGAACTGAAGAAGAGAGAGGAATATGCCCCGATCGAGTTCGTGACCGGACGCGTCAAGAAAATATCGAGCATTCTGGACAAGGCGAAGCGGCTTAACGTTCCAATGGACCAATTGGAGCAAGGGATCGAGGATATCGCCGGCATCCGGATCATGTGCCAGTTCGTCGAGGATATCCGCCGCGTGGCCGAATATATCCGCAAGCGGAAGGATCTGACGGTGCTGTATGAAAAGGATTATATTACGAATTATAAAGAAAGCGGCTACCGCAGTTTTCATATGATCGTGGAGTACCCGGTTCAGACGGCGCTTGGTCAAAAACCGGTGCTGGCGGAGATCCAAATCCGCACGCTGGCGATGAATTTCTGGGCGACGATTGAGCATTCGCTCAGCTATAAGTACCGGGAGAGCCTTCCGGAGAACATCCGCAAGCGGCTGCAGACCGCGGCCGAAGCGGCATCCGTGCTGGATAATGAAATGTCGAGCATCCGTGAGGATATCCTTGAGGCGCAGAAGCAGTTTGAGGACGATTCCAACGTGACCTCTACGGTGCTGGCGATGATCCATCAGCTCTACTACTATCATTTGGTGAACGAGGCGATGGCGTTCCAGGAACGGTTCAATCAAATCTGGTCCCAGACCGAGCCAGGCAAGCCCCATGACATGGAGAGCATGAGACAGCTCCTTGACGAGGTACGGGAACTGATCGCGGCCTATAAGAAAAATTCTATCGACGTATTCTCACAGGAGACAGACCGAGATTAGCGGAAATTTTTCTTGCGATCATGGGATGTTTCAGTATCCCTGAAATCTTACAGCCATGATCTAAAGAAAACGATCCTTCCGATGAGGCATAACATTCGGATTCAGCCCGCTGCCGATCATGTGCAGCGGGTTGTTTGTATGGACGAGGGCTGATACAATGGGGTCCGGCCAACGATTTTACATTAAAGACAGGATGATGAAGCACATGGCACTTAAGCTGCCGGCTGCCTTTCAGGAACGGATGCGTTCCTTGCTGAAAGAGGAGTATACCGATTTTATGGATTCGTATGACCGTGTGCCGCGCAGCGGCATCCGGGTCAATACGCTGAAAATTTCCACAGAAGACCTGCTGTCCATCGCCCCGTGGGATTTGCGGCCGATCCCCTGGTGTGGGACAGGCTTCTATACCGAAGCGGGTGAACGGCCCGGCAGGCATCCGTATTACCATGCGGGCCTTTATTATATCCAGGAGCCAAGCGCAATGGCTCCGGTGGAGCTGCTGGACGTAACGCCGGGAGAGGCCGTACTGGACCTGTGCGCCGCCCCTGGAGGCAAATCGACGCAAATCGCGGCCAAGCTGCGGGGGACAGGCATGCTGGTCTCCAATGATTTGAATGCCGACCGAACCAAGGCGCTGGCCAAAAATATCGAGCTGTACGGCGTCCGCAACGCGGTCGTGCTGAATGAGCATCCCGACCGGATCGCGGAGAAGTTCCCGGCCTTTTTCGATAAAATTCTGATCGATGCCCCTTGCTCGGGCGAGGGGATGTTCCGCAAAGACGAAGCGATGATCAAGGAATGGGACGGGGATTCGCCGCTGAAGTATGCGGACATGCAGCGCGGCATTCTTAGGGCAGCCGCCACCATACTCAGACCCGGCGGACGGATCGTGTATTCCACCTGTACGTTTTCTCCGGAAGAAAACGAGGGGATGATAGCGGAATTCGTGGCAGGTCATCCTGAATTCCGCGTGCTTCCGGTCGGAGGGACCGGTTCTTTTGCCGCAGGGGAAACGGATTGGCTGAAGGAACAAGCCTCTGGATTCGGGCATATTCCGGATCGGGTTTGGGAGCAGGTTCGGGGAACGGCCCGGCTGTGGCCGCACCGGATTGAAGGCGAAGGGCATTTCCTGGCTGTCCTGCAGCATGAGGCGGACCCCGAGTCTGCCGCCGAAGCGGAACGGGCCAGAGGCGCGCTGCTGAGCAGGACGGCTCCGGCGGAGTCCGCTGACCGGCCTAAGGGCAAAGACCGGCCGACGCGAAACGCCAAGCCCATGAAAGGAAACCCGTCGAAAAAAGGTGCGGGGAACCAGGGCGAAGCCGCACCAACGGCCGCGTATGAAGCTTTCATCCGTGAGCATCTCCTTGGCTTCGTGCCGGGAGGCCATACGGTCGTCTACGGCTCCCATATCTATCAATCGCCGCTGCCGCCAAGCCTTCTCGACGGGCTGAAGGTCGTCCGCCCGGGCTGGTACATGGGCGATGCCAAGAACGGCCGCTTCGTTCCGGCCCATCCGCTGGCGACGGCGCTGCATCCCGGTGAGTTCATCCGGGTCATCCGGCTCGACTCCGGGAGCGGCGAAGCCGTGCGTTATTTGAAGGGCGAAACGCTGAGCATTCCCCAGGATCGCGTGGAATGCGGAGGCGAAGCTTCGCCCAAGGGCTACGCCCTGGTCTGCATCGACGGCTATTCAGCCGGATGGGGTAAGTGGCAGGAGGGCATGCTGAAGAACGAATATCCGGCAGGCTGGAGGTGGACATCCGGATGAGCAAGCAGGGCAGAACGACACTGCGGTTGGACAAGGTGTTAACGCATATGGGATATGGCTCCCGGAGCGATATCAAGAAGAAAATCAAACAGGCGGGGGTTACCGTCAACGGAGTCCGGGCCAAGGACAGTGGCATGCATGTCGATCCGTATAAGGATGACATCCGGATTGACGGGGAACAGGTGCAGTATAAGGAATTTATCTATCTCATGCTGCACAAGCCGCCGGGCGTCGTATCGGCGACCGAGGATACACGGGACCGGACCGTGCTGGATCTGTTGGAACCGGAGCATTTGGCATTCGAGCCGTTTCCGGTCGGGCGGCTGGATAAGGACACGGAAGGCCTGCTGCTGCTCACGAACGACGGCAAGCTGGCGCATGAGCTGCTGTCGCCCAAGCGGCATGTTCCCAAAACATACGAAGCCGTCGTATCCGGCGACGTGACCGAAGCTGATGTACAGCAGTTCGCCTCCGGGGTCACGCTGGACGACGGTTATGTTACGCTGCCCGGCGAGCTCACCATTTTGCGCAAAGAGCAGCAGGGGGACGAGGTCGTCTCCCATATCTCCCTTGTGATCCATGAAGGGAAATTTCACCAGGTGAAGCGGATGTTTCAAGCTGTCGGAAAAAAGGTTACCTACCTCAAGCGCGTACAGATGGGGGAACTGAAGCTGGACGAAGGCCTGCGCATCGGGACTTACCGTGAGCTGACGGAGGATGAGCTGCTGCAGCTCGGGAAGGATGAAACATCCCGATAACATAGGCATACTACAATAGATCAAAGACCGGCTCGCTTTAAAACAGATACAGATAGAGATATTACGGCAAAGGATGGATGGAGCATGAAATACAAACTGATTGCATTGGATGTCGACGGCACACTGCTTAATGATGAGCATGAAGTAACCGAACAGACGCAGAAGACGATTCAGGAGGCCGCGCGTCAAGGCGCTGAAATCGTGCTGTGCACCGGGAGAGGACCGCAAAATTCCATTCCGTTTATGGAACAGATGGGGCTCTCCGGCTACGTCATCAGCCATAACGGGGCAGCGACGGTGAAGGTGGATACCCGGGAAGTGGTTCACCAATACGCGATGGATGCCAAGGCGATCGTGCCTTACCTGGATTACTTCCGGAAGGAAGGCGTGCATTTTGACGTCAATACGGCGTTTCAGATGTTTGTCGACGACGTTGAGGGACTGGCTGTGGAAGTGCGCAGCATGTATGAAAACTATCTGATGCTGCCGTCGGTTCTGCCGCCGCTGCATGACCTGAGTGATCCGATCGTCAAGGTCACGGCGTTTGGGCAGCCGGACACGATGGACCGGGTCCATCAGGACATCGCGGCGTGGACACCGGAATTTAACATCCTGCGGAGCGGCGAATACTTCGTCGACCTGATGCATCCGGAAGCGTCCAAAGGGAACGCCCTCAAGCAGCTCGCCGAGCGGCGCGGTTACCGGCAGGAGGAGATTCTGGCGATCGGCAACTATTATAACGACATTACGATGCTCACCTACGCCGGCCTTGGCGTGGCGATGGACAACTCGCCGCTGGAAGTTAAGGCCGCAGCTAATGAGGTGACGGCTTCGAACAATGAGGACGGCGTGCACGCGGCGCTGCTGAAATACTGTTTGTCGTAATGAAAAAAAGAGCCTTCCTACGGCTTCAGCTTGGTACACGCTGGCGTAGGAAGGCTCTTTGCTGTTGAGGGCCGGTTGCGAGGCGGCTAGTGCTGCCGCAGGCCTTTGGGCAGGTGGTTCTTGAGCTGCCCGCCGCTGGCCTTGCCCCAGCCGAGCGGCAGGCCGTCCACGGCCGCGAGCACCCAGCCCTTCAGGGAGGCATCGACCTGAATGGTCTCGCCCCGCAGGTAGGCGGAGACCTGCGGGTCCTCCGCGGCCAGCGTGATGCGCTTGGCCGCCTGCTGCGGGGAGAGAGCTATGGCGAGCGCATGCGCCGGCTCGATCCGGTTTTTCTTGAGGTGGGCCAGATGGAGGCCCGCCCGCGGCACTTTCAGGCCCTGGAGCTGCTGTTCCTGCAGCAGCTCCCCGCCTGGAAGCAGGTACAGCGATTCGCCGAACAGAATCGGCGTACCCGCCGGCAGCGCGAAGTCCGGCAGCTCCTCATCCGCCCAGGCCTGGAACGCCTTCAGCGCAGACTGTGCGTCCTGGAGGCCGGTTCCCGGCTTGCCGTTACCGCTGCGGCCTTTTCTTCGCTGCCGCTGCCGCTCGCTTGGCGAGGCCTCCAGCGTGTGCCCGCCGCTGCTGGGTTCGCTCCGTTTCTGGAGGAGGGCGACAAAATGCCCTTCACCCGCCTCGCGATGAGGCCATAACCGCTTCATGGCGATAATTTCCATATCGGCATAATGAGCCGTAAAGCGCTCCATCATGTTTTCATTTTCGCTGCGGTTAAACGTGCAGGTTGAATAAGCCATACTACCGCCGGGTTTCAGCATGGCATATGCCTCCTGCAAAATATCCCATTGCCGGGCGGCGCAAAGCTCGACCAGCTGCGGCGTCCATTCCGCGATCGCCCCGGAGTCCTTGCGGAACATGCCTTCGCCAGAGCATGGGGCGTCCAGCATGATCCGGTCAAAAGCCTGCGGGAAACGGCGCGAGAGCTCGTTCGGCGCCGCGCTTGTAACCACAGCGTTAGTAACGCCCATACGCTCGATGTTCTCGGCCAAAATTTTCGCCCGTTCCGGGTGGATTTCGTTCGAGACGAGCAGCCCTTCGCCCTTCATTTTCGAGGCGATATGGGTGCTCTTGCCGCCCGGCGCCGCGGCCAGGTCCAGGATCGTCTCGCCGGGCTGCGGATCGAGCAGCTCCACAGCCGACATGGCCGACGGTTCCTGGATGTAATATAAACCGGCCGTGTGGTACGGATGCTTGCCGGGCCGGACGTTCTCCCCGTAATAATAGCCGGTGCTGCACCAAGGAACCGGGGTCAAGCCAAACTCCCGGATGGCGGCCTCCTTCAGCTGCGGCACGCCCGCAAGCTTTAAGCCGTTGAACCTGAGCCCATGCGTTCTCGGCCGCTCGTAGCTGTCAAGAAATGCTTCGGTATCGCTTCCCAGCAGGGGTTCCATCTGTCTGACAAAAGCTGCGGGGAGTTCCTGTTTACCCATTCGTTACATACTCCTTTATTCAACATCATCATGGATGCGGTTTCTATGTATTCGTGCTTTCCGCCGAAGGGGAGGTCCCGACGGCTGCCGGCGGATTTGAAGACCGGTATGCGGTCACTTTATTTTTGCCTGTCGTCTTCGAGCGGTACATGGCCTGATCCGCTTGCGAAATGAGCGTACCGGCGTTCGTGCCTGCACGAAGGACGCTGTATCCGACGCTTAGGGTCACGATCGTTTCGGCTTCGACCCGGGCTCGGATTTGCTCGGCGATCCGGCTGACTTTGGCCCTTTTATCGACGATGAGGGCAACCAGCTCTTCGCCCCCGTACCGCCCGGCAAGGCCCGCTTCGTCGACTTCCTCCTCGATAATGGCGGCCACCTGCTTCAGCACCTGATCCGCTCTGGCATGGCCTTCGGTATCGTTCAGCTTCTTGAAGTTGTCGATGTCGCAGAAAATCAGCGAGACCTTCAGCCCTTGATCCACGTAACGGTTCAGCTGCCTCGTAAAGAAGCGGCGGTTGTATAAATTGGTCAAGCCGTCGGTAATGGAGGAGCGGTAGATCGACTGCATTTGCTCCACGATTCGCGTAAACAAAATAAAAAAGAGGAGCGTGTAAAACAAGAGCGGCAGCCAGATCCAGATCGCCGGAATCCAGGTCTCTTCCAGGGGGATGAGGTTGTTCAGCAGATGGACCAAAATGTAGACGAAATAGACGGCCAAACCGGCGGTATATTTCTTGCGCTGGCCGACCCGCGGCGCCATGCCGAATAGCCCTATCATTACAGTGCCCAATTGGCACAGGTCTATATAACCCGCCTGCCAGCTTCCGGTCCCTTCCAGAAAACCGGGTGACAGGAGCGGAACGACATACAGAAGCGCCATGACGATCAGGAGCGCCCGCAGCCTTCGGTTCATCCGGTGGTACAGCTGGTACACGGCGAAGTTCAGGAGGAGGAAGGAGAAGGCCTGAAGCCAATCGGCTCCTTCCGGGTAACTCCCTTGCCTAGGCGATCCGGAGAAGGCGAAATGGATGTTCACCCCTTCGTATGCCATAATGAACAAAAAGGCGGCCACCATGTAGAGATAGGCTTTTTTGCGCTGCCTGCTGTACATCGTGAGACAAATCAGCAGCATGATGAGTATGATATATAAACCTGATGCGGCAGCAATCCCCGGTACAATGGGGGATAAGAATGAAGAGTAGGGCATGGATCGTTCTCCTGCTCTCTTGAATATTCTTTGGATCAGCGGTTTTACTTTACTGAAACATATGTTCTAATATATCATAATTTACAAGATGCCGAAAAGCTAAGAGACCTACAGAAAGGGGTGGTTTTCCCATTATGAGATTGTTACAGGCCCTCTTTTTCCCACCCGAGCAGCCGGGCGGAGTATCCTCCATGATTCCGTATATGCAGGAGCGATTCCAATCATCAAGATGGGATATGGAGCTGTTCTGGCTTCCTAAACGGATCCGCAACAAGGGGCATGAGGAGGTCGTGTTTGACACCTTCGATTGGACCGAGTTCAAGGACTCCCCTGTCGTTCAAAAATATATTCAGACGTACAAGGATTACTTGTGGTGGACGCGTCTGCGGATCCAGAAGCCGTATGACCTGATCCACGCGCACCATCCCATCGCCGGGCTGGCCGCCAAGCAGGTTTTTCCCGATACGCCGTTAATTCAGACCATTCACTCCAGTTATGAACGGGAATTAATATTGAACGGACGCATTAAGAGCGGGGGGCCGGAGCACCGTTTTCTCGTATCGCTGTACCGCGAGCTGGAGCAGAAGAGCCAGCGCATGCTGACGGTTTCCCGGTCGTTCGCCGGCTATTTATCGGACTATGTGGACTATCCGGATAAGATTGGGGTCATTCCGAACGGTTTTGACGAAAAGCGGTTCAAGCCGGTTCCCCATGAGAACGAGGTGCCGCAGCTGATTACGGTCTGCCGCCTGGTACCCGCCAAAGGGCTGGATATTTTGCTGAAGGCCTGCGCCGAGCTTAAGAAAAAGGGTCATGACTACGTGCTGCACATCATCGGAGACGGACCGTTCCGCACGGAGCTGGAGAGCCTTGCCAAAGAGCTTGGCATCTATAACGAAACCATTTTCTATGGATACACGCTGCATCCGGAAGAGTTTATGCCGTTTTTTGATATTTTCGTGCTCCCTTCCAGAGCGGAAGCCTTTGGTTCGGTCTTTGCAGAAGCGGCGCTCAGCTGCCTGGCCCTGGTAGGAACCGACGTGGGCGGAATACCGGAGCAGATCGAAGACGGAGTGAACGGCCTGCTCGTGCCGCCGGAGGACCCGATCGCGCTCTGCGAAGCGCTTGAGAAGGTCATCACCGACCCGATGTACCGCTACGATCTCGCCCGGACGGCCTGGGATAAGGCGAAGAGCCAATATTCCCTGACGCATGCGGTGAATGAACTGAAGAAAATTTATTTATCTTATCAAAAAGTGTAGCGTGCTGGCCGTTCAACTCAAAGAGGCAGGTGCTGAGAAATTCAGCTCCCGCCTTTTTTCTATGTCATGGCTCTGTCATTTGGATATGAACATCAGCTTCAGCACCAATATTAGGCACAGCGCGCCGATAATCGGGTACAGCACAGACAGCAGGGAGCTGAATCCGATCTGGCTCAGCAGAAAGCAGATGAACATGACGCAGACGATCAGAAGCTTTGGCGGCAGAGGAATATGCTGCTGCAGCTGAAGGGTGACCCCGTAAATATCGGCGACGAAGGTGCTGAAAATCTCTAAAAAGATCAGCATCACATAAATCAGCTGGATCGCGGTGCCCAGGTTGCTGGCGATGCTGCCCATCGGGATTTCGTACTGCCGGATGCCCGGCATGTGGGCGGACATGGCAACATGCGCGGCCAGCAGCATGAACCCGACGCCGACGCCCCCCAGAATGCCTCCCCATTTAACTACCGTATGGCTGTCCGTCTTGCTTCCAAGGGGGACCAGCACCGCTTGGGCCATGACGAGATTGAAGGCTGTATACAGGAGCGGAGAGGTCCATACCGCCGTAAAATGATGGTCGGTCGTAATCCGCAGGAAGCTGTCTGCCCCCGGCATGCGGATCGTATTGAAAATAATGGCCAAAGACAACGTCAGCATCAAGGGGACGACAATGCTGTTCATCTGCACGATGGCGTTCATTCCCCGGGTGAGCAAGACATAGGATCCGACCAGAGTGATGATCAGGCCTGTCTGATAATGAAGGTTTAAATGCTCGACGAAAACGGAGCCGGCTCCCGCCAACATGACGCTGTTTACACAGACGAGCACGAACATCATCACGATGCTGATCACTCCCCCGGCCCGGTCCCCGAACAAATGCTTGTTGAAATCCTCATAGGATCTGGCCGATATCCGCCGTGAAATGATCATGATCTTGGTCCCAAGCCAAATAAACAGGGCGGTGGACAGCAGAATCGTCAGCGTCGCCCATTTGCCGTATTGGGTAAAAAACTGCAGGATCTCCTGTCCGGTCGCAAAGCCTGCACCCACAATGGTTCCGATATATGTAAAAGCAATTTGAAGCACCCTGATCCCGTTCTTCATCGTTCTCCTCCCTGCTCCAGGCAGTCCGGTTTGTGTCCTGCCTGTACTACAGGTTATGATGATTAGGGGTAGGACATGACTGGAACCTGTCCATGTCTCATGAAGGCAGTCCATCAGGCGTTTCCCGTGAGCGGCTGCGTTCGAATGGACGAATAGATACACCGATAGGAAAGAGAGGCTTTGGTATGGCAGGGATTACCTTTTACATTGCCCATTTCGGGTATGCCGCCATGTACTTTTTGCTGGCGCTGGGCATTCTGGGTATTCCGGTGCCTGACGAAACGCTGATTGTTGCTTTCGGGGGGATGGCCGCGAGGGGCGAGTTCAGCTTTGCCGGCGCGCTGGCCGTTACTTTTCTGGGAAGCATGACCGGGATGATGATCAGCTATTCTCTTGGACGCCTGATCGGGGAACCCCTGCTTCACCGGTATGGAAAATGGGTAAGAATGACTCCGGAGCGGCTGGCTGGGGCGGAGAAGTGGTTCAGGCGTTATGGATCGTTAAGTATTATCGTCGGCTACTTCGTGCCGGGACTCCGGCATTTATCTTCGTATATCGCGGGGACGACGAAACTTCCTGTCAGGGCTTATGTGGTGTATGCGGGAGCAGGTGCCGCCTTGTGGTGCACCACGTTTATGCTGATCGGACATGCCGTTGGATATCATTGGAACGAAATTGCCGGGAGGATGACGCACACCACGATCCGGATCGGGCTGCTTGCTGCCCTTCTTGCACTCGGAGCGGCCATTGGTTTGCTTAGGTGGAAGAAACGCTGACATTTGAAGTTATGTATGGAGTTTCCCCTTGAAGTGGGGGCCCAAGTTATGTTACTTTTACGTCAAAGGAACGGCGTAGGGGGCTATTGAAATGGATAAGTTAAAAGAACGAATTTTACAAGAAGGCGTCATCGTTTCGGATCAGGTGCTGAACTTGGACGGTCTGCTTAATCACCAGGTGGATCCGCAGTTGACGATGGAGATGGGAAAAGAGTTTGCATCCCGGTTTGCCGAAGCCGGTGTGACCCGGGTCGTTACCGTGGAATCGTCCGGGATTGCGGTGGCCTTTGCGACGGCTTACGAGCTTGGCGTACCGCTGGTGTTCGCCCGCCGCAAGAAGACGCTGCTGGCCGATCCGGACGCTCTTTGCGAACGGGTTCCTTCGTTTACCAAAGGGATCGTGACGGATATTATGCTGTCGCGTCATTATATCAGCGAACAGGATAAAGTGCTCTTTATCGATGACATCATCGCAAACGGAGATGCTGCGCGGGGGCTTATCAAAATTATCGAACGCTCCGGCGCGGAATTGGTCGGCCTTGGTGTCGTCATAGAGAAGTGCTTTCAGGCAGGGGCCCGGACCATCCGGGAGCAGGGCATAAGTATTGAACCGCTCGTCCGTATCCAGTCGCTCGAAGGCGGCGTCATCACTTTTGCCGATTAAGCCCGGGATGAAAGCCCGTTTCGCCGCATTTTCCGCGGATAAATCGAAACAATTTCTTTCAACCGGCCGTCTTTTGGCTTATAATATGTATTAGATGATCATGAGGGGAGGCAGCACAATGGGGAAAGAACCGGTAACCGAACAGTATTTCATTGATAAATTGGCCAAAGCAAAGGATCACTTTGAAAGAGCGCTTGATTGCAAGCATACCGAATTCGATGACCTCTATCCCTATATTATAGAGCATCCTCAGTTTTTTTGGTATAAACGTTACGTGGCCTGGTCAGAACTGCTGACCATCGTGGGCATGTGTGATGAGCTAGACTTCTCCTGGAAGGAATTGTTTACCCCTCATCAAGTTGAATATCTGGAAAAACGAGTGATGTCGTCGACGGTGCTCGATTATTGGTACGAGAAGAACGACAGTAAAGAACACGCACAACGTTAATTGCTGAGCGTCGCCTAGAGGTTCAGTTGATTAATATACACACCTTTATACCAACACATTCAGGATCAGCGGCCGATTGGCTGCTGGTCCTTTCTTATAATATCAGAAAAGTGTAAACGCCAGAGCATTGCTTCCTGATATTGCAAGAAAAATTACCTTTTAACGCGGTCTGTCTTCTTTGAAGATACTTCGATAGAGGTTTTCTTAATCATGGGGGATGACTTTAACGAAAAATGCCATTGAACCCGCTCAGTCTTGTGTATAATAAAGGTCGGTAAACACCGATTCCATTGTAAGATATGCGGGAAAAGCATATACTTATCCATGTTTATTACATGAAGAGATTGCTTCAGAAGCAAAGGAGGATTGGAGATGATCAGCGATGAGGAATTGGATGTGTACCGCCAATCCGGAGAGCAGGTCCGGGTGGTTCGCGACGGCATCGAAAGCAATGATGTGACCGGGATTGTTGTAGCTTGGGACGGCAGCCAGGTGCTGATCCGCCGCCGCAACCGCAAAGTGGTCAAGCTGGACCGGAACTACTTGTTCCAGCCTGCGAGCGCTCCGCGTCAAAGCCCTCTGGAATAATAGCAGAGCCGTCTGGTTCGGTTCCCATTGGTTCATATCGGGGGACTCCAGGCGGCTCTTATGGTTTGGAGCCCTCCTGAAAATAGGGAGCAGCGGGGTGGTCCATATGGTGAGTAAAAGAAGAGACGGGAAGGAGAGAACGGTCTTCGGGAGAGAAAGGATCCAGCCCGAGATAAACTCTCATCCGGACGAGCATCTCGTTACGAAAAGCCGGCCAGAGGATATTCATTTCGTCGGTGTAGCCTCTGCAGGAATATTCCGCCCTGACCCCGGTATCATCTTGTAAGATTCGAAGGATCCGGATCTTGCGTCTTCTCATTTCCCGCTTGACTTCAGCGAGCAGCGTGCCGGCCTGCCGGTCGCCGTTCACAATCAATTCCGAATACAACTGGGGCGTCTTGAATACGCCGCTCTCCTCCATAATCCGAATGTCCCGTTCGAAAACTTTATGAATAAAAATCAGGAGCAGATAACTCTTAATCAGCGATGCCTCTTCCGACGTCATGCCGGGTGCTGCCATACATATCACCACCTTTACGAACTTATGTTCTTATTTTACCCGCAAATGCTTGGATTATTCAATAGATAGGAACTGGAAATTGTTCAGAATGAAGAGGAGATTAAACTTTTTATGAAAAAGTGTTGACTATACCTGTCCAGCATGGTATGATCTATCTTGTCGCCGCGAAAGATTGAATCTTTCAAAGAGTGACCGACCGATTTGCGGTCGTGGCGGAATTGGCAGACGCGCACGGTTCAGGTCCGTGTGGGCTAACCCCCCGTGGAGGTTCGAGTCCTCTCGACCGCATACATACATAAGGCGTTCCCGTTTTGAACAGCGGGGACGCCTTTTTGTGTTTATTTGTTATTTCCCGTAACTTTCCTGAGAGGGGAGTAGCGGGGATTTTTGCTATACATAATTCCTCCAACTTCCTCAAACAATGAAACCACATCGTGGAGATACCGAGTAAAGGAGGAAGTTGCTTGAGTACATCATCTTTCAATAAGCTGCATCACGGCTGGCGGAATATTGCGGCAGCGGGACTGGCGCTTACGGTTGCGCTTTCTGGTCAAACCGCCCTCGCGGATGGGGAACGATCACTGGCGGCGGAACGGGTCTTTAACGAGCAAGCGGAGCAGCCCGCGGCAGACAAGCGGCAAAGTGACATGAAGCCGGATAAAAAGGTTGCGATCATCATCGACGACTTTGGGAACGGGCAAGGGGGGACCGAAGAAATGCTGTCCCTGCCGATTAAGCTGACCGTGGCCATCATGCCGTTTCTTCCTACCAGTAAAACCGACGCGGAGCTGGCCCATAAACAGGGGCATGACGTCATTGTCCATATGCCGATGGAGCCCAAGCAGGGCAATCCCAAGTGGCTGGGTCCCGGCGCCATTACCTCCAATATGAGCAATGAGGAGATTCGCCAACGGGTGGAGGAGGCCATCGACAACGTGCCGTATGCGGTCGGTATGAACAATCATATGGGATCGAAGATTACCGGAGACGAACGGATCATGTCCATCGTGCTGGAGGTCTGCCGCGAGCGCGGGTTGTTCTTCGTGGACAGCAAGACCAACTACCATTCCGTTGTCGGCAAGCTGGCCGTTCAGATGGGAATGCCTCCGGTGGCCAATAACATATTTCTGGACGACCGGCACACCGTCAGCCATGTCAGCAAACAAATGAAAGCCGTTGAAACCTGGGCGAGCGAACATCAGAACTGTGTAACGATCGGGCATGTCGGCGTGCAGGGGAAAAAGACGGCGGAGGCCATTCGCCAAAGCATCACTGGTATGCAGAATTCCGTATCTTTTGTAGGAATCAGCGATCTCGTCCGGGATATCTGGGATTGGAAGCCGGCGCCTATATTGCCGTCAAATAATAGTTGATTCCGTTCGCGATGGCCTGCGCGATCCTGAGCTGCCCGCGCCGGTTGCACAGCATCGCCCGGTCTGCGGCATTGCTGAGAAATCCGGTCTCTACGATAACCGCAGGATCTTTGATCTGGTTCAGCAGGTAAAACGGGCTTCCCAACCGGACGCTTCCCTTCGTCTGATACAGCGGGTTAAGCTGCTGCTGGATGCTGTCCGCAAGCAGGACGCTGCGCCCTTCGTTCTGGTGAAGCACAAGCGCCCCGTTCTTTGAAGGATTGCGGCCCCAATTGACGTGAAGACTCACGACGATCAGGGTCGGCAGCTGATGGCTTAGCTCCTTGCGCTGCGCAAGATCTCGTTGATGGCGGGAAGAGCTGCGGAGCCAGTGATTGTCGTCGCTGAGGGCGTAGTCAGCCGTCCGGTTCAAGACCGCGTCGTACCCCTGGCTGCGCAGCAGCATAAACAGCTTCTGGGCGATGGCGAGGTTAATGTCCTTTTCCAGAATGTTCTGAAATGAAGTCCCTCCGTCGACACCGCCATGTCCTGCATCCACGATAATCACTTCATGTGGAAAAGCCGGATGCTCCGGATAGGCGTTCGTACTTTGGTCACCGGGGCCAGCGCCCCAAGCGGACGAGCTGCCTGCGCACAAAATTGCCGGGATGAAGAGGATGGCGGCGATCAAGCTTTTGATAGGCATAAAGGATGGCCCTCCTTTCGTTAAACGGGATTTGAACGAAAAATTGATGTCGAAGTTAGAATGTGCAATAAACGGTAAAAAATGCACCGTCCGCATTCCTCCGTTTAGATTACCGTATCTCTGTGCAAACTAAGAGCATAGCAGAGCTGTAATTTGGCAATGTGGGAGGAATGGAAATGGCCAGTGGAGATGAACTTGTAAAATACATTACCGAGCGCGTCGTCAACTACATGGAAACACCCAAGGAAGAACGAAGGAAGCAAAAATATAAAGAGCCGTGGACGGTCAAATGGTTCGGTATGATCCCGTTCGGATTGTCCCAATGGGGAGGCCGGGCGGCTGACAAACGCCATCCCAAGCGGCGAAAAATCAAGATGCGGAATCTTCATGACTGAACAGAAATGAAGAAGCGGACCTCGTATCCACACGAGGTCCGCTTCTTTTTGGGAATGAAACGCGATAAGGGCAGAAGAACAGCTAATCATGCAGCGGATCTAGGGGCGGGCATGAAATTCTCCGGCAGCCATCAGCATGGAGACAGGGAGGTACCGGGTTCCGGCACGTCCTGTGGCCGCGTAGCTGACCGCAGGAGCGCTTGCAGCCGGGGACCATGTCTGAATACCGCTTACCGCAAACGGCGCCCCATAGGACGCGTTACGGCCAGGAGCGGTGAAGATCAGGCTGCCGCCGGATGCGACTGCTTTCAGCAGATCGTCTCCGCGGCGGATGTTCAGCCGGGGGGAGGTCATCCAGAGCAGGTCGTCATAAGGATCGTTGCCATCTATCTTCGCAGCAGGAGAAGATGCCTCGAGCCGGAGACCGTTCTGATTGGTAACGACTGCCGTCTTAGAAACGGAGGCGGTGCTGGCGGAAACGGCATTTGCCGGCAGAAGCTCCAAGGTCAGCGCATTGATGTACATGGCCGGCTTGCCCGGCAGGGTCACTTTCCAAACCGGCAGCATGGCCGAATATTGAGCTTGGATTTGAACGTTCGCGGGGAGGCCGGGGTGAGCGGGAATAAGGCCATCCTCAGCCAGCCGGTCATGGAGCGCATCGCTGCTGTAAGGGATGGCTGGACCGCTGCCGTACTCGCTGAGCATATATCCGCCTTCCTCCCTGGCGGTGAATATTAAATATCCCAGCTGCTTGCTGTCCTTTGAAACGATCGCAAGCCAGCTGTGGGTGCCGGGCCCTAGCGGGTAATAGTCGATGGCGGCGCCGTCCCACTGCTGAAACTCGGACTGCGAAGACAGCTCGCGGACGACGGCGCCGGCAAAGCTCTCCAGCGGCGCGGGCACCGCCTGCATGTCCGATCCCGATGCGATCCGAAGCAAGGCCGTCCGCGCTGGGCTTGCCGCCTTGGCGGCAGCGATGCCGGCCGCTGCGGCCGATTGCGGGACCGCAGAACCCCAGGCCGGCCAGGCGCAGCTGACGGCACAGGTCAACGCCGTCACTTTTAAAGCGAGAGATACCATCCTCACCATATTCACCCTCCTAGATTTCAGAGCTTTATTGACATCATTGTATCGGACAAGCCGTAAAAAGGCTGTTGCAAGGTGTCGGGCTTTGGGGCGCGGGCACGGGTCTTTTTTTGCCTTCTTTTAGCGAGGGAGGTCAAATGCTCATGAACGGATGGATCTTAAGTGAAACAGACCGCAGGTTATGGCGGACAGGTTCACCTTGGGTTCATACTGCCATGTCATTTCGCTGCGCCGGTTGTCGTATTGCTCCCGGATGGCCGTAAGCTTCTCCTCCTCGGTTTCCTTCAGCAGGTCTTCGTAATACATGTCGATCACCGCAAGCTCATCCCTAAGGCGCTCCCTGGCGGCTTCCGCCCAGCTGTAATCCTCGCCCGCCAGTTGATCCTTCATATGCTTCTCCAGCAGATTGGCCGCGCCTGCGAGCGAGAGGCTTCCCGGCTGGATATGGATATTTTCGGGCAGCCGCGGCCCGAGTTGAAGCTTATCCAAACGCCGGGCAAACTGTTGGTCGATCTGCCCCGTCACCAGCGAGATGCCGATGAAGTGGAGCGCTTCTTTCTTCACGTCGCAGGTCATCTCGACCTTGAAGCAGACGCCCAGCCACGGCTCGTAGGGGGCGGAGAACAGCGTCTCCCGCTGCAAAGGGCCCGGCTGCTCGAACAGGTACACACAGGAGCCCTCCTGCCGGGCAACGGACCAAATTTGCTGCAGCCGGCTGCTGCCGTATGTGACGTCTTCACGGGGAATCCGCCCCGGGCCGATCCGCGGTCCTGCCGGATTCACCCCGAAATACCTGGACAGAATGCTGTCCTGCGGCTGAGGCTGCGCCGAAGGCGGCGGGGTTTTGGCTGCCTGTTCGTTATATTGTTCCGGGTCAAAGACGAAGGTGTAGGAGAGAGTCTCCGGCTCCGCCCCCGTCCGCTCAATAAAGCCCCAGTAGTAGGGGCGGTTGGTCAGCTGTTTGTCCGCCTGCGGTGACAGCTTGACGGTCACGTGATAAGGAGACTTCTCGATAATGCTGCATTCGGTCGTTTCCAAATAGGTTAGCACTTGCTTCTGAACTTCCTGCGGGGACAGGCTCATCAAGCTTCCTCCTCAATGACGGTTTCCGCATCTTCGTATTCGATCTCGCGCTTGATCTGGTCAAGCGACTGCCCGAGCGAGCTGACCTTGTTGCGGATTTCCTCATCCGACTCCGACTCGAGGAACAGCTTGTACAGGCTTTTCTCGAACGATTCCTTTTTCTCGAAACGCTCCAGAATGACATCCAGGCCGCCGATGACCGTCTCGAACATGTTGATTTTTTCGTGCAGCAGGTTCAGGATATGCTCCTCGATCGTTCCGGTGGTGGACAGGTTGTAGATTTTCACGTCGTTCTGCTGCCCGAGCCGGTGGACGCGGCCGATCCGCTGCTCTACCCGCATCGGGTTCCACGGCAGGTCAAAATTGATCATATGGTGGCAGAACTGCAGGTTGATGCCCTCGCCGCCAGCTTCGGTGGCGATCATGACCTGGGCCCGGCCGCGGAACAGGTCCATCATCCAGTCCTTTTTGCCCCGGTTCATTCCGCCGCGGTACGGTACACAGGACAAGCCGTGTTTTTGGAAATACTGCAGCAGGTATTCCTGCGTCGCCCGGTATTCCGTAAACACGATGACCTTTTCGTTCATGTCCTTGATCAGCTCGATCGTCTTCTCGGCCTTCGTGTTCGCTTTGATGTTCCGGATTGCGTTCACCAGCTCCCACACCTCGGCGGTGAGCGGGGAGTCGTCCGGAATCTTCTTGGACAGGTTCACGAGGGTCAGGAACACCGCGTCCCGGCTGCTGCACACCTCGCGCTGCAGCGTGACCAGGGACAGCATGCTGCTGAGGTTGCCCCCGGACGCTTTGTACTGGTTCTTGACGAAAGAAGTCACACCGTCGTACAGCGCCTGCTCCTCAGGAGAGAGCTGCAGGCTGACGTTGCGTACCGTCCGCTTGGTGAACTGCACAGGGCCTTCGCCGCGCCGGTTGCGGATCATCACTTTCGCCAGCTCGTCCCGGAGCTGGTCCTCGTTCTTGGCCTGCCGTTTGCCGACGACGAAGTTGGCCGCAAAATCCCCCTGCCGCCCGAGCTGGCCGGGCTTCAGCAGCGTAATGAGGTTGAAGAGCTCGCTCATATCGTTTTGAACGGGCGTCGCGGTCAGCAGCAGGCAGTACTTTTTCCGCAGCTTCTGGATAAATTGATAGTTCGTCGTTTTCTTGTTCTTCAGCTTGTGCGCCTCGTCGATAATGAGCAT
The DNA here is from genome assembly GCF_003386155.1 of Paenibacillus sp. VMFN-D1. Lineage (NCBI taxonomy): Bacteria > Bacillati > Bacillota > Bacilli > Caryophanales > Paenibacillaceae > Paenibacillus > Paenibacillus sp. VMFN-D1. Next base: position 972,465 of record NZ_QRDU01000002.1, read on the forward strand.
GTCGTATTCCTGCTCCATCAGCATGTCCTTGTGGGGCTCGCGCTTGGCGGTGTCCATGGAGGCGACGACGACGTCGGAATGCCAGGAATAAGCCTTTTTCTGCGCGACTGCCGGGATGCCGAATTTGCTGTTCAGCTCGCGTACCCACTGAAGCACCAGGGAGGCGGGCACCAGAATTAGCACTTTGGATACCAGCCCGCGGACCATGTATTCTTTTAAAATGAGTCCTGCTTCGATCGTCTTGCCCAGTCCAACCTCATCGGCCAGAATAGCTCTGCCGGACATCTCAAACAGCACCCTCCGCGCCGTGTCGATCTGATGGGGAAGGGGGGACAGGTCCTGCAAATGCTTCACACACTGCAGCTCGTCAAAGCTCGTCACAAGCCGCGCCTCTTCGCCCTGAACGGCCAGCTGAAACAGCCGGAAGTCACCCCAGGGGCCGCCTTTATCCAGGCGGGATTCCAGGTTATCCAGCCAGCTGCGGTCAATATTCAGGGGAACGGGAAGGTCCCCGGCCTGCGCCCCGCTACCGAGATGAGAAGTTTTCAAGCCTTGTACCTCCTTCATAGGTTCGTAATCTCGCGTAACAGTAGTATGCACGTAAACCGGAGAGTTCATAACCTCCGTATGGATGAAGGCATCCGCTGATTTTCACAATTTTTTTCAAAGGAACCGAAGCAAAAAAGTGAGATTGGCGGAGAAAAGCAAAGGTTGTCCCAGAGTGAAGAGCTTTCATGGTCTAAATTTCAGGATTAAAGCGTGGAGTAACAATATGTGGTATAGTATAATCATCAATGAACACAATATATGGTACATGACGAGCGGATTTGCGTTTTAAATGGGGTTATTTCGTTTATTGAATGGAAGGAACCCGGCTACATACAGGCCTTTTTCCTGGAAGTGAACCGGCACTTTTAGCGCAGTCGGCAGACCGACACCATCCGCTGATCGGAACCGGAGCCGATACGTTCGGCAGAACAGTCATGGGAGGAGAATGTAACAGTGAATCAAGTTCAGAGCAAACAGAAGCTTGAGGGGTTAAGCGAAAAAATCTTTTTGGACCGGTATGCTTGGAAGGACCCGGACCCGAATCACGCCAAAGTAGGGGACGTTGTACTTGTACTGACCAAGGATGATCCGAAGTTTCCGACAAAGGAAGTCGGCGAGATCGTATCGCGCGAGGGGAAACGGGCGACGGTAAAAACACGCCGCGGCGAGCTGGTGGAGACGGACGTTGAGAAGCTGACGCTGAATATCGAGAAGACGCCGGAGGAAATGTGGGACCGGCTGGCCGGAGCCATGGCATCGGCGGAGCCGACGCCGGAGCTGCAGGCCGAGTGGAAAGAGAAGTTCCGCTACATTCTGGAAGACTGGAAGCTCGTTCCGGGCGGGCGGATCGCCGCCGGAGCGGGTGCCAGTGACGAGCTGACGCTGTTTAACTGTTACGTCATTCCTTCGCCGAAGGACAGCCGCGGCGGTATCATGGCGACGCTGTCCGAGATGACCGAAATTATGGCGCGGGGCGGCGGTGTCGGCATCAATCTGTCCTCGCTCCGTCCGCGCAGAGCCGTGGTCAAGGGCGTGAACGGATCCTCGAGCGGTGCGGTATCCTGGGGCGGACTGTTCAGCTACACGACCGGCCTGATTGAACAGGGCGGCAGCCGGCGCGGCGCGCTGATGCTCATGATCAACGACTGGCACCCGGACGTTCTCGACTTTATTACGGTCAAGCAGACGATGGGACAAGTGACGAACGCCAACCTTTCCGTCTGTGTCAGCAATGATTTCATGAAGGCGGTCAAGGAGGATCTGGACTGGGAGCTGGTATTCCCGGATACGACGGATCCGGATTACGACGAGCTGTGGGACGGCGACCTTGAGAAATGGAAGCAGGGCGGCCATGCCGTCATTCCGTACCGGACGGTGAAGGCGAGCGAAATCTGGCATACGATTATCGAATCGGCGTGGAAATCGGCCGAGCCGGGCGTCGTCTTTATGGAATACTACAACCAGATGTCCAACAGCTGGTACTTCAACCCGATCATCTGCACGAATCCGTGCGGCGAGCAGGGGCTTCCGGCATGGGGCGTCTGCAACCTGTCAGCGATGAATCTCTCCAAATTCTATGATGAAGAGAAGCATGATGTGGATTGGGACGAACTGGCGACGGTGACGCGTTACTCCGTGCGTTTCCTGGATAACGTCATCGACACGACGCCGTACCACTTTGAAGAAAACGAGAAAAACCAGAAGAAGGAGCGCCGGATCGGCCTCGGTTCTATGGGTCTGGCGGAGCTGATGATCAAGCTGAACATCCGGTACGGCAGTCCGGAATCGCTTGAGTTCCTCGACAAGCTGTACGGGTTTATCGCCCGCGAAGCGTACCTGGCATCGGCCGACATTGCGGCAGAGAAAGGCTCGTTCCTGGCGTTTGACGCGGATCCGTATTTGCAGAGCGGATTTATGAAAAATATGACCGAAGCGTTCCCGGAAGTCGGCACGGCCATCCGTGAGAAGGGTATGCGCAACGTGACCGTCATTACCCAGGCGCCGACCGGCAGCACGGGGACGATGGTCGGCACGTCGACCGGCATCGAGCCATACTTCGCGTTTAAATACTTCCGTCAGAGCCGACTCGGCTTCGACGAACAATTTGTGCCGATTGCCCAGGACTGGCTGGACGCCCATCCGGGCGAAGAACTGCCGGATTACTTTGTGACGGCGATGGATCTGACGGCGGAAGACCATATCCGCGCCCAGGCGGCCATTCAGCGCTGGGTGGACAGTTCCATCTCGAAGACTGCGAACTGCCCGGCCGACTTCACGGTCGAAGAAACGAAGCGGCTGTATGAGCTGGCGTTTGACCTTGGCTGCAAAGGCGTGACAATCTACCGTGACGGCAGCCGCGACGTGCAGGTGCTGCAAACGGAGAAGAAGGAAGACAAGAGCGAAGCGAAGGCTGCTCCAGTTGCGGAAACAGCTGCCTCCGCCGAGGCTGCCGTACCGGCTGCCGCAGAGCAGGCGGGTGCCCAGGTTGCCGCTGCTGTGGCTAGCAGCCAGAGCTCCGTAGTGGATAAGCAGTACAAGCGCCGGCCGCAGGTGCTGCGCGGCGCAACCTATAAGATCAATACGCCGTTCGGCATGGCATACATTACGATCAACGACCTCGACGGCATTCCGAGCGAGATCTTCCTGAACGTGGGCAAGGCAGGCTCCGATGTGTTCGCCATGGCGGAAGCGCTGGGACGCGTCTGCTCCTTGTTCCTCCGCTACGGCGACCATGGACACAAAGTGGAGCTGCTGATCAAGCACCTGAAGGGCATCGGCGGTTCCGGCGCGATCGGCTTTGGCGTCAACCGCGTGGAATCGATCGCCGACGCGGTCGCCAAGGCGCTGGAAGCGCATGTGCAGAGCGGCATCGACGAAGAACACCCAGAGCCTGCTCCCGTGGCAGCTACGCTGGCACCGGAGACGGCAGACCATGGCGGCACACACTCGCACAGCCATGATGCGCCGAAGGCGTCGGTGGACCTGTGCCCGTCCTGCGGGGCTGCGGCGCTGATCAATATCGAGGGCTGCAAAACTTGCGGCAACTGCGGGTATAGTAAGTGCTCGTAAGCTTTATTCAAAATCATAAAGATTGAAAAAGATTATTACATTATTTTTCATTAATTGAAAAAGTTTTACAAAAAAACGAAGCGGTATTTAACGCTTCGTTTTTATTTTAGATGAACAAGGCTAATCGCCAGATGGAACTCTTTTTTTCAGACCGGAGTAGTCCTAACTGCACATTTACTAACAGCTCCTAGTAGCGGCATTCCCACGTCGAGTCCAATATCATGCCCTTCGGAAGAAGAGTCATTAGCGAATCAAGCTGATATTGATAGTATGTATTCAGTAAGAAGCATCACAACAACTTCAGAGTGGGATCCAGATACCAGTCCAGATGTTGATTTCGATAAACTTAGATATATATGTTCGGATGTCTTTTTTAGTAAATAGAGGTTCGAGCTTTCCTATAACTCCGCTCAGGAACATGGTACAGGTCAATGTAATATCCTTACATTAGACCATATAACAAGGAGAGCTTAGATGAGCCGGAAATTAACCTTTGATTATATTATCGTAGGAACGGGTCCTGCTGGCGCCGTCATCGCCAAAACATTAAGTGATCATAAAGAAGTATCGGTTCTTGTCCTGGAGGCCGGTGGGAACAACGATAAAGACACCCCCATTAGGGACTCTACATTGGCACTGGAATTGGAAGAACAGTTCTTTCCTCAATATTTTTGGCAGGGGGAAGGGGTTCCGCAAGAGGAGCTGGATGAGCGGGCATTTGAATGGACAACGGGACGCCTTTTAGGCGGAGGGTCATCGATTAACGGTGAGCAGTATGTACGTCCTACATCAGCCGTTTTCAGGGAATGGGAAAAGCTCTTAGGTCCGCTGTGGTCACCTAGACGGGCCATTCGCCGATTCAAGAAATTAGAGAAGTATAACGGAGAAACCGATGATCTGAACGCCCGTGGATTCAATGGACGGATCGATATCAGGCAGGCCCCGGTAAACCCTACGTCTATGGCGGAAAAGCTCACGACGGCTATTGAGAGGGCTACAGGCTATCCCGAGATCCTTGATTATAACGATCCTAAAACTCCCCTGGGCCCATTTACCCGCTGGCAGCTGTATCAAAATCCCAAAGGCCGAAGAGTAAGTTCCTCCAGAGCATTTCTCTCACCCGACATCATGACGCCTTCCGGCCGCGGTGTAGACGGCAGGAAACTAAAAGTGCTCTTTAATTCAACGGCTCTGCGCGTGCTTTTTGACAAGAAACGCGCCACAGGGGTCGAATTCCTGAAAGAAGGAAGACGCCTTCGTGCTTACGCCCAAAAAAAGGTCATTATATCTGCGGGCATCAATAGCGCTCAGCTATTAATGCTGTCCGGAATAGGCCCGGCTGCTCTACTTAAAGAAGCTGGGATCCCAGTGGTTTTCAATAACCCGAACGTAGGGAAGAGATTGAGAAATCACACGCTTAACACTGCGGTGTTCACCACGAATCCGAACGATTCTGCCCTGCCTGCGAATGACCCGGATGCACTTTATACAGGGGGAGCCTTTTTGCCTGATCCGACGGGTGTAAACAGCAATCGCCGGGCGGTTCAACTGATTGGCATTGGTTCTGACAGCACGTTAACTTTAGCGGTTCTTTACTTGCGCCCCAAGAGCCGCGGCTCGATTAAGATCCAGAACAAGGATCCGCTTAAAATCGTGCTTGCGGATGAAGGATTTCTCGCCAATCCGGATGACATGGAAGCCGTTAAAAATATTTTTAGAACCTATGTAAAAAATATAGCCGCAGAACTCGCATCCATCGATCCGTCGTACCAGCTTGTTTCACCGACACTGGATATGATTGAGGACGACGCCCAATTGGAGGAGTATATTAAACAAAATTTCGGCCATAATCATCACCAGCAAAGCTCCCTTCGTATGGCTCCGTTAAAAAAGGGAGGGGTCGTGGATCGAACGGGCCATGTGCATGGGGTAGAGGATCTGATCGTTGCCGATGCTTCCATCATTCCATTTACGGTGGACGGTAATACATCCGCCGCTACTTTCCTTATTGGTTATACGATTGCCAGGCAATTGGTCTCCCCGGATAAAAAAGGCAGAAGACAGCCGTCCGAGGGCGACGAAGAGTAATGGCCCCAACGTATTCATAAGTAACGCCTAAGTCCCCGAGCTCGAAAACCCGGGGACTTTTTCTACATGCGGTGCAGCCGGTGCATGAAGCGCTTTGCTCCTTGTTGTTCCTCAGCCCAAAAACTTAATGGATTCTTTGGTTTTTCTGGCAAATGCAATGGGATCATCGATCGACTCCCAGTGAACGTACATCAAGCGCGGATTCTCGAATAACCAGTGATTGTGGACGGCCGTTACTTTAATCCCGTTTTTGCGGAGATTGCTCAGCAAGCGGTTGACTTGATTTTGGAAGAGAGCGGTTTCGCCTAAACAGAGTGCCTTGCCTGAACTGTTCAGGGATTCGAAGGAGAAAAGTTGATAGCGGACCAAAGGAGAAGTGGTACGTCTTCCTAAAATCGAGGCTCTAATGACCCGATTTCTGGAGACAAAACAAACCGGACCTTTCGTAATTTCGTGCTCGGTTCCACCTAAAATAGCTGAAAATTCGTTACAAAGTTTTTTAAAGCGAGGACTTACTTTAACTTGCGCCATCCGAAATCATCCTCCCATGAAATGATATAATACAGCCTGCCCGTTTAACCGTGTTAGCCCAGGAATTTAATGGATTCTTTTGTTTTTCTGGCGAACGCAACCGGATTGTCAATAGACTCCCAGTGCATATACATTAAGCGAGGCTGCTCTTTCAGCCAGTGGTTATGGACTGCGGTTACTTTAATCCCGCGTTTACGGAGGTTCGACATCAACCGATTCACCTGATTTTGATGAACGGCCGTTTCACCCAAACAAAGCGCGCGGCCCGACTTATCGAGAGATTCGAAGGAAAACATTTGCATTTGAACCAAAGGGGAACGCGTTCTTTTTCCCAGAATGGTTTCTCTTAAATTCGTCATCCGCGTAACAAAGCAAACCGGACCTGCTTCAATTTCCGATTCGCCTCCCAATATTTTTCCGAATTGGGTACAAAGTCTTTTGAACTGCGGGCTAACCTTTACTTGTTCCGCCATCATAAGTCCTCCTTTAATCAAGTTCTATGTATCCTATGATCAAGGAAGGAAGAGGTATGGACTGATAGCGTAGGGTACTAGCATAAATAACGAACGAGCGATGCTGCATCATGAGCAGGGCTTGTCCGTTACCTGAACCCGCGTCGCTTTTCTTCAAAGGCAGCAAGACAGACAAACACTTGACGTGGAGTGGCATTTTATGATAGTTTCATCCATATCAAATGAACAGGGAGGGATAAAGCGATGACGATTTCTGAGATTGTAGATGATCAGGTGAACCTGTCTTCGAGAGCAATGCTGGGCAAGGTTCACCAAATCACAAATCGGATACCGGAGCTTTATCCTTCTATGCATAAATATTGCAGGTGACTTGTTTTTAAAATAGTCGCTTGTTTGTGTATAGCTTGGTTAATGTATCGCAAGAAAGCACCGGTAAGCTGGTGCTTTTTTTGCGTTGTCTCCGTGTAAAAGGAGATCGTTAACGTTGAAGCACATCACGAAATATGAAAAAATCCGCCAGATCCTATCCATCCTGAAACAACCGGATTATAGATACAGGCAAATAACAGAGGCTATTTTCAAGCAGAAAATCGGACATTTCGAAGAAATGACGAGCTTGCCAAAAGCCGTAAGAAACGAATTCATCAAGGAGATTGGCAACCCTGTGCTGAGCATTACGCCCAAAATCGTGCAGCAGTCCAAGCAAGTTAGCAAAATTCTTTTTGCCATCCCTGGCGACGAGCATATCGAATCCGTAAAGTTAAGTTATAAAAACGGGTGGGAATCCTATTGCATCTCATCCCAGTGCGGCTGCGGATTTGGCTGTTCCTTTTGCGCTACGGGAACGCTGGGGCTGAAGAGAAATCTCACAGCGGATGAAATCACGGACCAGCTTCTTTATTTCCACTTGAACGGCTACCCATTGGACAGCGTGTCCTTTATGGGGATGGGCGAAGCCCTTGCAAATCCGTATGTGTTTGATGCCTTGCATGTGCTGACGGATCCTGAGCTTTTCGGCCTGGGGCATCGGAGGATTACGGTGTCTACGATAGGCATACTGCCTGGAGTAAAGAAATTGATGAAGGATTTTCCGCAGATGAATCTAACGTTTTCTCTTCACTCCCCATTTCCGGATCAGAGAAGCGAGCTCATGCCCATCAATCATCATTTTCCGCTGGAAGAAGTGATGAAGGTGCTTGATGAGCATATTCAAACGACGAAACGAAAGGTATACATTGCTTATATCCTTTTGAGGGGAATCAACGACTCGGCCAAACACGCTGAAGCGGTTGCTGATTTACTGCGGGGAAGAGGACCATGGGAACATTTATATCACGTCAATCTCATCCCTTATAATGCCACCACGGCCACCCCGCAAAGTTATAAAGAATCGGATCACAGCGGAATCAGCATGTTCCTTAAAATCTTAAAGACCAAAGGAGTCCATGTTACCGTCAGAACCCAGTTCGGTTCCGATATCAACGCAGCATGCGGTCAGCTGTACGGATCACAGTGAGATTTTGAAATTTTGCTGCCTGAACCATTTTTTCAAGGAGTGAGTCTCTGTGAGATACATTAACGCCTCTGCTGTCCTGCCGGAGGAATTGGTTGAAAAATTACAGGAATTTGTACAAGGGGAATACCTCTATATACCGGCTATAAAAAATCAACATCGAAGCTGGGGAGAGTTATCCGGCGCCCGACAAGAGATCAATAAAAGAAACCATGAAATACTGAAGGCATATGTACTGGGAGCATCCGTCGAGGAGCTTTCGGAATCGTTCCATTTATCGACCTATGCGATCAGAAAAATAATTTATCAGAAGTAGAAGTAGAACTAGAAGTAGAAGTGGATTCCCCCCCCTCAAGCAAATCGTGCTAAAGGAAAGCATGATGTGAATTGCAGGGGGGTTTTTACGTTGTTGCTACGAAATGCTACAGCATCATTCGGTATATAGATCAGGAAAATCCAATCTGTTAACGTATAAATGTAGGCAGGGAAGAGGGGGTCAAAGTCATGAATGCCATCGTAAATATTTCGGTTGTAGTTTAAGTGAGCATAAAAGTAAGATGATAAATCAAACGGGTAACAACTAATTATCGCTATTTATGCTTGCTTAAGGCTGATCGTACCTACGCATATAATGCACGATACGTCTAGAGGATCATCAGGAGGTAGTTAGGTTGTTGAAGATTTCTGTATATGATATGGATGGTAGAGTAACCGGTGAAATGGAACTCGAACAATCCATCTTTGGCATTGTCCCGAACGAATCCGTTTTACATGAGGCGGTGGTCAATTATCTCGCGAATAAGCGCAGCGGGACGCACTCCACCTTAACCCGCGGCGAAGTTAGGGGCGGAGGCCGAAAGCCTTATAAACAAAATAAAATCGACCGATCCAGAGCGGGTTCGATTCGTATGCCGCACTGGCGGCATGGAGGGATTGCGTTTGGCCCCAAACCCCGCGACTATGGTTACCGCCTGAATAAAAAGGTCAAGCGTCTGGCGATCAAATCGGCATTGTCGGCTAAAGTACAAAATAACGAGCTCATCGTCGTCGACCGCATTCATTTAGCGAGTTACAGGACAAAGACCATCGTTGCCATGCTGAACGCTCTGGGTGCCGATCGAAAAGTGCTCATTGTCCTACCTGAAAAAGATCATATGATCTATAAAAGCGCAAATAACATTCCGGGTGTGCAAACCACAGAAGCCGATTCGCTGAATGTATATGATATTCTGAATTGCGATACATTCATAATCACTAAAGATGCTGTAAGACTGGTTACAGAGATATTTGTTTAGGAAGGAATCATTGATCATCATACGCATTAGACTTAGCCTGAATCCGAAAAGGATCGGGCTTTTTAGTTTGCGCATGAACGGTGAAGGATTATAGTTATAATGAAGCCTTATCATATAAAAGATCATGCTTGAATAGGAGGGAAACGCATGGCATCCGGTACGGAGACAGGCACATACGGCTTTCGTTTCACGGCGCCTTCGCACCTGGCGCTGTGCGAATTGTTTGCGGTCGGGCGGGACGAGATCAGGCATCCGTCGTACCGATGGGACGGGGAGGAGCGGAAGGATGGTCCGCTGCTGCTGTTCCAGTATACGCTGGAGGGTGAGGGTATGTTTGATTCGGGGACGGAGACGTACCGGATCGATCAGGGACGGGCGATTATGACCGAGATCCCGGGTGATCACCGCTACTATTTTCCGGCGGGCGGGTCGCACTGGTCCTTCGTGTTTATTCTGATACGCCCATCGCTCATCCTGCCGAATTGGGAGGAAGCAAAGCTGCGATTGGGAGAGGCTCCCTATTTGCCGCCCACAAGCCGGCCTGTCCGCGCGCTGCTGGAGATTTGGGATCAGGCGGGCCACGGTCGGATTACCGACCGGTACACGGCCTCTTCCTGTGTATACTCTTTCATTTCTGAGCTGTGCCGGTATGCGGTAGCGCCGCATGACGAGCGCCGGAACTGGCCGGAGAAAGTGCGCCAGGCCGCCGAGTATATGGATGCGAATTACCGCTCGATGATCAGCCTGGATCAGCTGTCGGACCGGCTCGGGTGGTCCAAATACCATTTGCTGCGCACGTTTGCAGCTGCGGTCGGCCAGACGCCGAGCGAATATTTAAACCGGGTCCGCATTGAACAAGCGATGCGGCTGCTCCGGCAGACGGATATGAGCGTTGAACAGATCGCGGAGCAGGTCGGATATTCCGGCGGCAGTTACCTGATTAAGGTGTTCCGCAAAATGACCGGGCTGACGCCTGGAGGCTTCCGCTCCGAAGAGGGGCAGCTGACGTTCAGCCGGATGTTTTTTGAAGATTATAACGTCGACAGACGTTTTTCTGATTAGCCGGCTATTAAACCGCAATATTTTGCTGTAATAGAAGAAAGATTACTATGGAAACGTTGTTCTTCCCGGACGTAATATAGGAGGCGTAAAAGCAATTTTATTATACGAAATCAATTCGGGAGGAACGTCATGCAGCATCATTCGTTTGCACCAACACCCCCTATGGGATGGAACAGTTGGGATTGTTACGGCGCAACCGTTACGGAAGCGGAAGTTCGGGGCAATGCCGAATATATGGCGCGTCATTTAAAGGATTACGGCTGGGAATACGTTGTCGTCGATATTCAGTGGTACGAGCCGGGAGCGGTCTCAGACCTATACAGGCCCTTCGTCCGGCTGGAAACCGACGGTTACTCACGCCTCATTCCAGCAGTGAACCGCTTTCCGTCTGCGGAGGGAGGCCAGGGCTTCAAGCCGCTGGCGGATTACGTACATAGCCTTGGACTAAAATTCGGCATCCATATCATGCGCGGCATTCCACGGCAGGCCGTACATGATAATACGCCGATCAAGGGCATGAACGTTACGGCCCGGGATATCGCTCATACCTGCTCGTTCTGCGGGTGGAACACGGACATGTACGGCGTCGACGCGGGCAAAAAAGGGGCTCAGGAATACTATAATTCCTTGTTTGAGCTGTACGCCGAATGGGGCGTCGATTACGTCAAGGTGGATGACATTGCGGATTCTTGGCTGCACGGAGGGCCGCATTTGGCGGAAATTGAGCTGATCCGCAAGGCGATCGACCATGCCGGCCGGCCGATGGTGCTGAGCCTTTCGCCCGGGCCCGCACCTGTGAAGCATGCCGATTTCCTTGAAGCACATGCCAACATGTGGCGGATGACCGACGATTTCTGGGACCGCTGGCCGCTGCTGCTTGATATGTTCGACCGCTGCGAGACCTGGCAGGGACGGCCGAAGCCCGGCTGCTGGCCGGATTGCGACATGCTCCCGCTGGGCCGCATCGGTGTCCGGTGCAGCCATCCCGACCGGATGACGAACTTTACGCGTGATGAGCAGCTGACGATGATGACGCTGTGGACGATTTTCCGCTCGCCCCTCATGTTCGGCGGGGAGATGCGTGACAACGACGAGTGGACGTTATCGCTGCTGACGAACCGGGACGTCCTGGACATGCATCAGCACAGCTTCGGCGCCCGCCAGGTGAGCCGGAGCGAAGGCCGAGTGATATGGGCTGCTGAGGGTCCTCAGGGCGAGCGTTACGCCGCGCTGTTCAATACCGGCGAGGAGGCTGCCGAAGTTTCCGTATCGCTGGCTGAGCTGGGCATTTCCGGCTCGGCGGATGCGCGAAATCTGTGGACCGGAGAGGAACGCAGGGAACTGGGCGGCGCATTGGTTTCTGCCGTTCCGCCGCATGGAGCCGCTTTGTTCCGGCTTATAGCGGAATAACAACCCTTTTGTTGATGCAGACATGATGAGAGGAAGTCTATCTTTTTATAGATAGGCTTCCTTTTTGTTAAGATGATTGAAATTATAAAGCTCTGTGCGGCCTGGCTGCCCGATGTGATGATATATCAATTAGATGTTGGTATAGATCATTGTTTAAATCAGGGGAGTCATTTACAATTTTTTTAAATTTAGTGCAAGTCATATAGAAATACAATGATATCTCGAGAGATGTATGGAGGTGTTCCGAAAAAACAGATGAGGCCTTTGTGATCGGAGAAATGGATGGGGTCAGAGCGTTTCTTGCTTATTATTGAAAGCGTTTTCGAATAATTGGCTGGGAGTGGATATTGTAGTCCCCCGTCAAATCTACGAATTTTTAGGGAAGGTGACACGATGCGCATACGAGAGTACAGCACGAAAGGCATATCTTTCAGGAAATTCCTCTACATACTTCCGTTCATGCTTTTGCTTGCTGTCTTTGCCTACTATCCGCTATACGGATGGGTCTATGCATTCTTCGACTACTCGCCGCCGATTCCTTTGTCCAAATCTCCGTTTGTCGGCTTACAGTGGTTTCGTTCCTTGATCGAAAACCAGGTCAAGATCGACCAGCTGCTCCAGGTCATCAAGAACACGTTCGGGATGAGCGGATTGGGGCTGCTGTTCTCCTGGCTCCCCATGATTTTTGCCATATTCCTGAACGAAATGAAGGCCGTGCGGTTTCGGAAGTTTGTGCAGACGGTAACGACCCTGCCGAATTTTATCAGCTGGGTACTGGTATATTCTTTGGCGTTTTCCATGTTTTCCAGCGAAGGCATCGTCAACGGTCTGTTGAAGCAGCTGGGACTGATCGATTCCCCGATTTTATTCCTTCAGAACTCCGATCATGTCTGGATCACCATGTGGTTGTGGACGATCTGGAAAACGTTAGGCTGGTCCGCGATCTTGTACATAGCGGCGATTACGGGAATTGATGATTCCCTTTATGAGGCGGCCCATGTCGACGGGGCAACGAGAATGCAGGTGATTTGGAACGTCATCCTGCCGAGCATGCTCCCGACGTATTTTGTTCTGCTGATGCTGCAGATCGCCGGCTTTCTGAATAATGGCTTGGAGCAATATTTCGTATTCCAAAATGCATTCAACAAAGAAAATATACAAGTTCTGGACCTGTATGTTTATAACCTGGCGATGGGGGGCGGCAGCTACTCCGTATCAGTCGCGATCAGCATGCTGAAGAGTTTGATTAGTGTTGTCCTTCTCTTTTCGGTAAACGGATTCTCCAAATTGTTAAGAGGAGAGAGTATCGTATGAGAAAAGCAGTTCAGGTAAGCCCGACCGACAAAATGATCACTGTATTGATCTATGTCCTTTTTTCCCTGTTTGCTTGCGTGTGCGTCTATCCGTTTTACTCCATCATCATTAATACGATAAGCGCAAACGATATCAGTGCCCGGGGGGACGTCGTCTTTTATCCGCGGAACATCCATTTCCAGAATTATTTGGACGTTTTTAAAATACCGGGACTGGGGAATGCGGCTTTGATCTCCCTGGGCAGAACCGTGATCGGAACTCTGCTGACGGTAGGGGCCTCCGCCTTTTTGGGATTCATGTTCTCCCAAGAGGATATGTGGGGGAGAAGATTCTGGTACCGGTTCACCGTGATCACCATGTTCTTTAACGCCGGCATTATTCCGTGGTATCTCACCATGCGCTCTCTGCATTTGACCAACAATTTTTTGGCATACATTCTGCCGACGATCGTAGCCCCGTTCTTCATCATTCTGGTCAAGACCTTCGTGGAATCGACGCCGAAGGAATTGCAGCAGGCGGCAAGCATCGACGGAGCGGGAACGATGATGATCTTCTTCAGGATCATATTGCCGATAAGCAAGCCCATATTGGCGACGGTCGCGATATTCACTGCAGTGGATCAGTGGAACTCTTTTCAGGATACGCTGCTGCTCGTTACGGATAGCAAATTATACACGCTGCAATTTATTCTCTATAACTATATCAATCAGGCGAGCTCATTATCGACCATGGTTAATCTGCAAAATGCCGGTTCGACGGCCATAGCCAGTCTAGCCACAGAGCAAACCACGACTTCCATTCGCATGACCGTTACCATTATTGTCGTTGCCCCCATATTGCTCATCTACCCGATCTTCCAGAGGTTTTTCGTCAAGGGAATTATGATCGGGGCGGTCAAAGGTTGATTTTCACTTGATATTAAAATGGATTTAGGAGGATGGCCAATGAGTAAAAGCAGGAAAGCAGCAAAAAAATCGGTCATGCTATTGTTCGCTTGCCTCTTCATCGCCTCGGTCGGGCTGGCCGGCTGTGGAGGCGCATCCAATGAGGAGTCGGGTACCGATGCAAAGACTTCCGAGAATAACACAGCCATCGATCACAGCAAGCCGCTGACGATTACGGTGTTCGATAACGCGGCGAATTACCAGGGCGAGCAGACCGGATGGTATGGCAAGCTGCTTAAAGACAAGTTTAATCTGACGCTGAACATTCTTGCCCCGCAGGTTGCCGGCGACCAGTTATACAAGACGAGGTCGGCAGCGGGAAATTTGGGGGATCTCCTGATCATCGATAACAGTCAGCTGGAAGAGCTCATTCCGGCAGGTCTGATTATGGACTTGACGGATAGAGTCAAGAACACCAAGTACTTGTCCCAGTATGTGGATAATCACTTCAAACCCTTTAACGAGGCTTTCGACAAAGTGAATCCGGACGGTAAAATTTATGCGCTACCGACGTTTACAGCCGATACTTCGCCAACGACTTTCTCGGAAGACCAACCTTATTCAAGCCCTATTTTGCCTTGGGATTACTACAAGGGGGTAGGGGCACCCAAGCTGAACAATTTGACCGACCTCCTGAATGTACTGAAAAAAATGCAGGAGAAGTATCCCAAGACTCCGGACGGAAAACCGATCGTCCCGATCACCCTGTGGAAGGATTGGGATGGCGGAGGGATGGAGAATGTACGCTGGCTGAGCAACTGGTACGGCTATGAGCAGCCTGACGGAACTTCAACCTTACAGCTAAATGCGAAAGGCGATATCGTTCCGCTCATTGATGATAACAGTATGTACAAAAAGATTTTGCAATTTTATTTCACGGCCAATCAGATGGGGCTGATCGATCCGGATTCCGCGTCGCAGGATTGGAACAAGGTCTCCGAAAAACTGACCAACAAACAGGTGCTCCTCTTATGGTATTCCTGGCAAAGAGGGTTCTACAATTCCATTGAAAGGGGCAAAAACGGCGACGGCTATGTTTCAGTCCCGATCGCGGATTCCCGGATCATTCAGACCAGTGATGCCTATTACGGCAACGGCAGGGTTTTTGCCATCGGTTCAAAGGCCAAAAATCCCGAAAGGATCATGGAATTCCTGGATTGGTCGGTTTCTCCCGAGGGCTTGCGCTACTACACGAACGGCTTTGAAGGGTTCAATTATGAAAAGACGGATGACGGCAAGTTCAAGCTGACCGAAACAGGGCAAACCGCTTTCCAGAAGAACACCCCCGTACCGGATCAATATGGAGGCGGCGGATACCAGGACGGACAGAGCAAGATCAACAGCATGATCATGAGCGATTTTGTCAAGGACCCGGACACCGGCGAATTCTATAACAACAATTACTGGAGTTCTACTATAGAAGCGAACAAGACCGCCCTGACCACGGACTGGCAGAACACCTACAACGCCAAGAACGCAACAGACTACTATCAGAAAAATAAGATGATCGACATCGTACCGAATATCAATACAAGCTTCGGCGTCGACTCGTCGGATATTAAAAATAAACGCAGCCAGATTTCGGACTATGTAAAAAATGCATCCTGGAAGATGGTGTTTGCGAAGGATCAGGCGGAGTTTGACCAGCTGTGGGCAAAGATGAAAACGGATGTGGCCGGTCTCGGCTGGAATGACGTACTTGCTGCGGATACGGCAAAAGCGCAAAAAATCGTTCAAATGCGTGCCGAGGCTTCGGCCGGCAAATGAGAGCAGCCGCTGTGAAGGCCGGTGAATTCCAACAATGAAGGGAGACGTTACACATGCTTCGAATCGTACAAGTTGAAAACGGGTTGGTGCAGGGACTGCCGGCAGCCGACCCCCGAATCACCAGTTTTAAAGGAATCCCATTTGCCGCTCCGCCCGTAGGCGACAACCGGTGGCGTGCCCCACAGCCCGCCCAGGACTGGGATGGCGTGCTTAAGGCGTACGAATTCGCGCCGATCTCGATGCAGGTAAGGCAGGAGATCGACGAAAACAATATCTATACCCGGGAATGGGCCGTGGAACCGGACATCGCCATGGACGAGGACTGTCTCTACCTGAACGTATGGACACCGGCCAAACGTACCGATGAGAAGCTGCCGGTCTATGTATGGTATTTTGGCGGAGGTCTTCAGGTCGGCCATACGGCTGAAATGGAGTTCGATGGTGAACGCATTGCCAGAAGAGGGATCGTGGTCGTCACGATCAATTATCGCCTCAATGTGTTCGGTTTTTTATGCCATCCGGAAATTACGGCGGAAGCGCCCGAAGCACCGGCTAACTTCGGCAATCTCGATCAGCAGGCGGCCACCAGATGGGTCAAGCGTAATATCGCGGCTTTCGGCGGCGACCCGGACAACATCACGATCGGCGGTCAGTCCGCCGGCGGCGGCAGCGTGATGACCCAGCTGACTTCGCCTCAGAATGAGGGGCTTTTTCAGAAAGCGATCATTCAAAGCGGAATCTATACGAAGCTGTATCCGGGGACTCGCGTGCCCCCGCTTCGAAATCAATTGGCTGAGGCCGAACAGGATGGCGTAAAATTTTTTGAATACCTTGGCGTATCTTCACTTGCGGAAGCCCGGCAGCTGGATGCCGTCACTCTCCGCGACAAGGCTGTGCAATACAAGGGATTCTGGGGCACCGTCGCCGATCAGGTGTTCAGCGTAGGCAGCCCGTTTGAATTGTTCCTTGAGAACAAGCGCTGGAACGTGCCGGTCATGTTTGGCCACACGTCCTCCGAATTTTTCAGCGTTCCGGATGTCCATACACCTGAAGAATTCAAGCAGCTGGCCGAAGACATGTTCGGAGACGACGCAGAGGCGTTCCTGAAGCTGTGTGGCGCACCATCGGCCAACGTGGAGGAGAGCCGGCAGAAGGCCTCGGTGAGCAGCATCGAATATGCGATCCGCATCGCCGCACAGGCCAATGCCGAGACCGGCTCCGGTACCCCATTGTACTATTACAATTTTGATGCCGAGATCCCCGGCTGGGATGATCCGGGCACCTTCCACTCGGTAGATCTCTGGTTTTTCTTCGAAACGCTGGCTAAATGCTGGCGGCCGTTTGTCGGCAAGCATTACGATTTGGCCCGCCAGATGTGCAATTACTGGGCGAACTTCATCCGTAACGGTGATCCGAACGGGCTCGATGCAACGGGAGAGGAACTGCCGCGATGGGAGCCTTATACCCCGGAAGCGCCGTATGGAATGCTCTTTGCTGATCAGGCCGAATTTTCCCAGGAGCAGCCGAGCGAGATCATGAAATTTCTGGTGCACCAATATTTCAAGAAGAACAGACCCGTCTTGCAACCAGAGGTTTAGTATGATGTGATATGGAAATCAAGCTTGTTTATGCGCCTGGAATTTTCTTGGCGAATAGCCTGTCAACTGTTTGAACTGTCTGCAGAAGTGCTCCACATTTTGATACCCGCATCGGGAGGCGACTTCAGCAATGCTTTGGGTGCTGTGAATTAAATATTCTTTGGCCAACCGGATTCGGCTGTTGATGACGTCTTCCATGCAGGTGACCTTAAAGGTTTTTTTGTAGATGCTCTGCAGGTAGCCTGGACTGATTCCGAGATATTCGGCCATTTTCGCAATCGTCCAGTAATCGCCCGGATCGTTCTGTATCGCGGTTCGAAGCTTCAACAACTTATAATACTGAGGCGTAATCGGTTCATGAAAATAAGATTCCAGCAGCTTGTTGAACAGCGTCCGCAGCAAACAGTCGATGGACGAAGCCTTGTAATCCCGATGAAAGTTGTGTTCGATGGTCAACAGTTCAAACAGCTTGCGGCAGTAATCCGGATCATCCAGGGAAAAGGGGACTCCGAGCGGCAGCGGCGATTCCGTAATATAGGGTTCATTGGATTCAAAGCGGATCCAGTCATTGATGAATTGATCGGCGCAGGCCCGATAATATACTTTCTGCTGCGGGCGGTAGAGGATAACGCTGTGTGTAGGATATTCCTTCAGCGCACCATTGACCCAGAATTGCGCGGGAGTCTTGGTGATGACAAGAAGCCAGTGATGACCCACGGGAACATCGATCACAAAGTTGCTTGGGTGCGTCGTGTTATACTCAACAAAATGAATATGGGCCATCCTTATCCCTCCTTGGAATGATGTTTCTACTATACTATAACAAGGAAAATATGAACGAAACCCTATGAGTTCTACCTTTGTATCAGTCAATATATTCAGTGAACGGATCATGAGATGATCCACCGTATGCAAGCGCCTCGCGGCTGCCGTCAATTCGCCGCGGGGCGCTTGTTTGTGTCAAGCCTTGGGCGACTATATTTTTAGGGGGAACATCTTGAGTTTGTGAATTGTAAGCGATTTCTAGCAAGATATAATTTAGTTATCACCGGGTGAGAATGTGTAACAATAGATGAAAAAGGGGAGGGCACAAAGAAATGCGCAAAAAGGTAAAACGTTCACTCATCGTTTTGTGTATCGGCATGATTTCTACGGCACTGCTGCTATCCGGCTGCAGCGGATCAGGAAAAACGAGCGGCGGGGGATCGGCGGCTGAATCAAGCGGGGACGATACGAAACCCATTACCCTGTCTGTGTTTATGGACGCCCCGGGCCAGCAGCCTACGGCCGACAACAAAATTTATAAATTGATTAAAGAAAAAACCGGCGTCAGTCTGAATATGGAATTTTTGGTCGGGGATCTGCAACAGAAGCTGGGCGTTATGATCGCAGGCGGCGACTACCCGGATCTCATCTCGGGCAACGACAAACTGATCAATGCGGGAGCTTATATTCCGCTGGAAGATTTAATTGAGAAGTATGCGCCCAATTTGAAGAAGCATTATGCGGAAGTATGGAATCAAATGAAGGATCCGAAGGACGGACATATTTATGTACTCCCAAGCTACGGCGTGTACACCGGTTCGGTTCACGATACGACCTATCAGGGACCGGGGTTCTATTTGCAAAAGGATGTTTTAAAAGAAATGGGCTATCCTACGCCGAAAACGCTGGAAGAGTACTTTGATATTATCGCGAAATATAAGGCCAAACATCCGGATATGATCGGATTTGAAACCTTGAACTTTGACTGGAGGGTATTTCCGCTCCAGAACGCGCCGGAGCATTTATCCGGTCATCCTAATGACGGCGGCGTGATCGTGGACAACAACAAGGCGCAAATTTTTGCGGACAAGGATATCGCGAAAACCTACTATAAGAAGCTGAATGAAGTGAACGCGCAGGGCTTGCTGGATAAAGAAGCTTTCGTGCAGAACTATGACCAGTACCTGGCCAAAATCGCCAGCGGACGAGTGATCGGCATGTTCGATCAGCATTGGAACTTTCAGGATGCGGAGAACTCTCTGATTTCCCAAGGGAAAATTGGAAGCACTTACGTCGGCTTTCCGCTCATGTATCCCGGTGCAAAGGAATACTATCGTGATCGCGGGGGGCTGAATCTCAATCGCGGGTTCGGTATTTCCGTAAAAGCCAAAGATCCGGTCCGGATTATCAAGTTTATGGATGCATTGATGACAGAGGATTGGCAGAAGACGCTGCAATGGGGAATCAAGGGAGAAGATTACGAGGTAAAAGAGGACGGCACGTTCTACCGGACTCCGGAGCAGCGGAAAAATGCGGACAACAATACCTGGAAATTAGCGAACAAGGCAGATTCGTTCTTTGGATACATGCCTAAAATGCAGGGATCTTACAGTGATGGCAACGCGACGGATCCCGGAACCCAGCCGCAGGAATTTTACGATAGCTTGAAGCCTTATGATCAAGAGATCTTGAAAGCATACAATCATAAAACCTGGGCGGAATTTTTCAAGGAGCCCGGCCCGAACCCGGTATATTTCCCGGCTTATACCATCATTCTGGAGGACGGCTCGGCCGCTCAACTGGCCAGCACCAAATTAAACGACCTGTCGGTAAAATATTTGCCGAAAGCGATTATGGCTTCCCCTTCGGAATTTGATAGTGTATGGCAGGATTATGTGAATCAGATCCACAAGCTGGATATTAAGGCTTACGAAGACCGCATGAATGAACAAATTCAATGGCGGATTAAGAACTGGAGCAGCAAGTAAGAGCTGTAGAAATCCAAACGGGGCGGGGAATTTATTCCCCGCCCCGTATTGGAAATGTCATAAGGGAGGGGAACAACGAGATGTCTGAAATCGTGCTGACCGGGGAGGTCAAGAGCAAGAAGAAGAAGAGAGTGGACCCGGAAATTGGCGTCAGCCTGAGCTGGAAAACCCTGAAAGCCCAAAAGCAGCTGATATTCATGTCGGTTCCAATTGCCATTTACTTAATCATATTTTCATATGTCCCCGTCTGGGGATGGCTGATGGCTTTTCAAAACTATCGTCCGGCTTTGTCCTTCTGGAAACAGGATTGGGTTGGACTGCAGCAGTTCCGTTTTCTGTTTCAGGACGATGCCTTCCTTGGGGTGCTGCGAAATACGATTGCCATGAGTTTCATCAACCTGGTTTTGGGTTTTGTAACGGCGATTGCCTTGGCACTGCTGCTGAACGAAATCAAGGTGCGGTTCTTTAAAAGGACGGTACAAACCATATCCTATCTGCCGCATTTTCTGTCATGGGTCATCGCGGCAGGCATAGTTGCCACTTCCTTATCTGTGGATGACGGCATCGTCAACACCGTACTCATGAAGCTGCATCTGATTGATCAGCCCGTAATGTGGCTGAGTAAAGGACACTATTTTTGGGGAATCGTCGGGCTGTCGAACGTTTGGAAAGAGGTTGGCTGGAATACGATCATCTATTTGGCTGCCATTACCTCGATCGATCCGTCCCTTTACGAA
The DNA here is from genome assembly GCF_003386155.1 of Paenibacillus sp. VMFN-D1. NCBI lineage: Bacteria > Bacillati > Bacillota > Bacilli > Caryophanales > Paenibacillaceae > Paenibacillus > Paenibacillus sp. VMFN-D1. The sequence goes on from NZ_QRDU01000002.1 coordinate 993,568, forward strand.
GCCGCTTCCATCGACGGTGCAGGCAGGTTTCATAAAATGAGATATGTAACGCTCCCTGGGATCAAGTCCACCTTTATCATCCTGCTCATTATGAATATCGGGCATATCCTGGATGCAGGTTTTGAGGTTCAGTATTTGCTGGGAAACGGCCTCGTCGTGGACTGGTCGCAAACGATTGATATTTTCGTGCTGAAGTACGGGATATCGATGGGGAATTATTCCCTTGCCACGGCTGCAGGCATATTTAAAACGATCGTGAGCGTCATACTCGTATTCATTGCGAATTCCATCGCAAAGCGTTTTGGCGAAGAACGATTGGTATAGAGGAGGACGGGGAAATGAAAACAGAAGTCAAGAGTCAGTTTCGCCTGGAACCCGTCGTTTTCCATACGCTGAATACGCTGTTTATGCTGATTGTCGTCATTGTCACGCTGTACCCTTTTCTTCATACGATGGCGATTTCATTTAATGACGGAAGCGATTCGCTGAAGGGGGGCGTGTACGTTTGGCCGCACACCTGGACCTTGCAAAATTATAAAGCGGTATTCGTATCGGGCACGATCTATCACGCCGCGTTCATTTCTGTGTCCCGTACCGTCATTTCGACCGTGCTCGGCGTATTTCTGACGACCATGCTGGCTTATACATTGGCCCAGCCTCACTATATTTTCCGCAAAAAAATAAGCATGCTGTTTATATTGACGATGTACTTCAACGCAGGCTTGATTCCCAACTATTTTTTGATCAAAGACCTGGGTTTGCGGAACAGCTTCTGGGTTTATATTCTGCCGGGTTTGGTCAGCGCATTTAACCTGATCGTGATCCGAACGTACATCAGGTCGCTCCCGGGAAGCCTGGTTGAATCCGCCAAAATTGACGGAGCCGGTGATTTCCGGATTTTCTGGCGGATCGTATTTCCGCTGTGTACGCCCGTCCTTGCGACCATTGCCTTGTTCATCGCCGTAGGCTCCTGGAATTCCTGGTTCGACACGTTCCTGTACGCTTCTTCCGAACAGAACCTCAGTTCGCTCCAGTATGAAATGATGAAGCTGCTTGGGTCGACCATGAGCACAAATAATGATCCGTCCATGATGGCAGGGGCAAATACCAACCAAACCCAGGCCATGGTAACGCCGGCGTCCATTCAGGCTGCAATTACGATCGTGACCGCGATGCCGATATTATTCGTTTATCCTTTTTTGCAAAGGTACTTTGTGGTAGGCTTGAACTTGGGAAGTGTCAAAGAATAGAAAATTTCGTGTGATCGTTTCAGACGAGAACAGTACCGTTCCGGCAGCCTGCCGGAACGGTTTCTCCTATTCCATGGGTGTATGATGAAGCAAATTCAATCGGTGGAGCGGTGATGCCAAATGCTTAAAGTCTTACTTGCCGACGACGAACCCTTAATGCTGGAAGGTCTGTGTTTTTTGGTCGACTGGACCGAGCTAGGCTTTGAGATTTGTGGTACGGCTATGGATGGGGATGACGCCTTGCAGCTAATCCAAAGTCTCAATCCCGATTTGGTCATTACAGATGTTCGTATGCCCGTCATTGATGGATTAGAGCTGATTAAGCAGGTGCAGGGCGGGGCTCTCCAACCGAAATTTATTATTATAAGCGGATATGCTGATTTTCAATATGCCAAGACAGCCATTCAATATGGCGTTTGCAACTACCTGACCAAGCCCCTGGATGAGGGCGAGTTGGAATCGGCCGTGAAAAACATAGCTTCGGAGATCCGGTCCGAGCGGAAATCGGATGCGTACCGCAGAGCTGAGACTGCCTATGTCCAAACAGAACTGCTCTCGCAGCTTCTTACAAGAGAATACGCTCCGCAAGAGCTGGAGCAGGCGGTTAGGCAGCTCCCCATCGGCGATGATTCGCGGATCCGCTGCATGCTCGTGTATGGAGCTGCTTTGGAGCACGGAAATGTTCGCGGCTGTCAGCTGCTGGATCGGCTGAGCCGTCTGGCCGAACAGCAAATAGAGCATATTACCGTGCTTCCTTTCGTGATCGGGCAGGACAAGCACGGCTACGTATTGATATCCGGCCCCGACGGACCGGAATTGACTCCCCTTCTGGTTACCCGGTTCATCCGATGCATTAGAAACGATTATGAGGAGAATGTCACCTTCTCGGTGAGCGATGAGCATAGAGGACCGTATTCCCTCAACACCGTTTTCCAAGAAGCCGTTGCCGCTGGGGTTTCCCGTCTCGATAACCGTCATCAAGAGGTTTATTATTATGAGGAGGAGAATCTGGAACAGCAGCTCCTTCTTCCCTCTGCGTTTATGAAATCGCTCACAAAGGCGGTTGTGGAAGGCAGGGTGGATGAGCTGCCCGGTCGTGTGCGCGAGTTTTTCGCCGTCATTTCGGGAGACCACGCTTCAAAACCGTGGATCAGCGCTTATGCAGCCAATATCAAGGTTGAACTCCTCCATGAAATCGGCGGAAGGGGAGGCAGCACAGCGGACTGGGAGAGGAAATGGTTTACCGGCTCACCGGCGTTGACGATGCAAAGCGACCTTGAAAAACAAACCCTGGCCGAGCTTTGCGAAGCGGCCGAGTGGTTTGCTGAAGATGATGGGGTTCAGACCGATCAGAACATATCGAAAGCGGTAGAATTCATTCGTGATCATTATCCCGAGAAACTGAAGCTGCAGGATATCGCCGAGGTTCTGCATGTCAATGCGGCCTATCTGGGACAGCGCTTCAAGAAGAAACTCGGCATTTCCTTTAACGAATATTATCATGCCGTGCGGATTGAAGAAGCTATGAAGCTTCTTAGGCGAACCGACTTGAACATCTGCGAGATTGCGGCTCGTGTCGGTTATGCCGATACCGATCAGTTTACGGCCAAATTTAAAGCCATCAACGGCATATCCCCTTCGGTTTATAAGAAGGGCTGAAAATATGATGCAGGAGACAGGTGCATGAACGTGAAGTGGAAGACCTCAGCTCTCATGGACGATATCCCTTTAAGATACAAGTTTTTAATCATCCTGCTCGGTGTGCTTATTCCGATCATCAGCATCAATACGCTGTTCTATTTGCAAACCAGCAAAAATGCCGAAACCCGTGAACAGGAAAATCTGCAAATTTCGGTAGAGCGGGCGGGCTACGATTTTATGCAAATGGTTAATGAATGCGTTGCCATCGGCAACACGGTAGCTGCGGACCGGACGTTGAATGAAATGCTGGATTATAACTATGCGGATTATGATGAGTACTATGAAAATTACGACAATGTATTAAGAGATCGGCTGCGCCAGTACAGTAACCTGCATTCCTATATTTTATGGCTTGGCGTGTATACGACGAATCCAACCATTCAAAGCGGCAACAGCTATTTTGTCTTGCAGGACAGCGATAAGAACAGCGAGTGGTATCAAAAAATCGCCGGGAGCAAAGAAAAAGTGCTGCTCACTTCGTATTTGGATACGAACCCGATGTACCCGAATCAAAAGAAGGTATACATCAGCATCATTCGGAAAATGGACAATTACCCCGGACTATTAAAGCATACAAAGTATTTGCGGATCGATTTGAGATTGGACAGTCTGAAGGAATTGTTCGCCAAGGAACGGGATTATATGACATTAAAGCTGATCGATGACAAAAACAGAATCGTTTTGGCATCCGATCAGCCGCATGATGCGGCGGATGACAGTCAACTGTTGAGCCTCTCTGTTGAGAGCGGAGCTTCCGGAGATGGAGCGATAAAGGATATTATCAGGCCATTAGGACCGGCAAATTATACACAGGGCTGGAATCTGGTCGGAACGCCCGAAAGGAAAGATATCAGCGGCGAGCTCCGTCATATCCTTCGTTTTATTCTGATTTTGGCTCTGATCACCACGCTGATCCCGGCCATCTTGTTTGTAGTCATTCTGCGTTCCTACAATCTAAGAGTAAAGCAGCTGTACAAGCATATGAAACTTGTGAACTACGAACGTTTCGAAACGATTCATATGTACGAAGGAAAAGACGAAATCGGCGGGCTCCTGCGGAGCTTTAACATGATGACCGAAAAAATCCGCAATTTGATTAACGACGTCTACAAGCTGGAGATCCAGAAGAAGGATCTGGAGCTGGAACGGGTCAGGGCGGAATTGAACTATTTGCAAAGCCAGGTGGACCCCCACTTCTTATTTAATACATTAAATGCGGTGCTGGTCATCTGCAAAAAATACAAGTACGAGCAGGTGACCGATATTATTCGCAATCTGGCCCAGATCCTGCGCAGATTGTTAAGCTGGAAAGATGACCTGGTGACGATTGAAGAGGAGGTCATGTTCATTGAAATGTACCTCCAGATCGAAAAGTTCCGGTTCCAGGACCGGTTTGCCTATGAGCTGGACGTTGATCCCGGCCTGATGAAGTACCGGATCCCTAAAATGAGCATCCAAGCGCTCGTAGAAAACTCCTGCAAGCATGGACTCCAATCGGTCAAAGGAGCGCGGTTGATCCGGATCGGGATCCGTCGGTCCTATGAGGACCTTATCATTACCGTTGAAGACAACGGGATCGGCATGAACAAGGACAAGCTGGATTGGATCAACCGCAATCTTCATTCGGACGATGACACCGGAAAAAATATCGGACTGCGCAACGTGTACAAGCGTCTGAAAGTGTACTACGACGGTCAGGCCAAGCTTGTCATTGAAAGCGATCCCTATGTACGTACGGCGATCGTAATCCAAATCCCGTTGAACCAGGTTCATGCACAAGCGGGAGGTGAAATTCATGTATAGCGTGCTTCTTGTGGATGACGAAGCGATTGCCCTCGAGGGGCTGAAGATGTTGAGCGATTGGGAAGGGCTTGGTTTTCAAATCTGCGGAGCATGCGACGACGGCGAAGATGCCCTGTCTCTGATTATGGACACGCTGCCGGATTTGGTGGTCACCGATATTCGCATGCCGGGGATCGACGGATTGGAATTGATACGCCGAGTCCGTTCCGTAGAACATTATGATCCGATCTTTGTCGTTCTCAGCGGGTACAGCGACTTTGAATATGCCCGCACGGCTCTTCGGTACGGGGTGAGATTTTATATGCTTAAACCGGTCATTGAGCCTGAGTGGGATGCGATGATTGCGACGATTGTTAGTGAACTTGACGCCAAATCACGCACCAGGGAGCAAGAAAAGGCCACCTCCAAACAAGTTTTGGCCATCGCCCTTTCCCGAATGCTCCGCGGAGAACTGACCGAAATTGACGGGGATATTGCGCATTTAATGGATCAGATGAATCAGCAAGCCACCGGCTGGCGGTATATCCACATTGAAGGGCTGACATGCGAGGGAACGGAAATTTGCCGGTCGCTGTCCCAGTCCGGGCATGCGTTATATGTAGATATGTACTGCAATCAAGCCGGTCTTATCGTAGATAGTGCCCGTGAACCATTAGAGCTTGCGCGGCGCGTGCATGAAGAACTGCTGAAGCATGGCCTTGACTGCTCCGTGTCCGTTGGTCCTCCGGTTCAAACCCTTCATGACTTGCCTGAGTCTTATATGAGGGCAGCCAAGGCTTCCCTTCAGCACTTCTTTCGTTCGGAGGAGGGAGGGGTGATTGACGGTGACCCCGATTCCTCGCATGAAATGAGTTACGTTCTTCCTCCGTCCCTTGTCCTGGATGAATTGCTCATCGCTGTCGAGAGATCACAGGAGCAGAAAGTTTGCGATATGCTCCATCAGTTGTTCGACACATTTAAGGATAACAAGACTGCCCCTGAAGTGGCGTACATGGCAAGCATTCAGATCGTCATGAAAAGTATCGAGCTGCTCAGGGAATTCGGCGGGACCACGGATTTATGGCGGGATGTGTTCCATTTTTTAAAAACGAAGCCGGGTTCCGTTGCTGCGTTAAAGCAGTCGCTGCACACGTTTTTAGAATTATGCATGGGTACCGTCAAGCACTACAAAGAAATGAATTCCGAGCATCCCTTGGTGCAAATCGAGCGTTATTTGCAAGAGAATTTCCATCAGAATCTGACGATCAAGAAGATCGCGGAACGATTTTTTATCAATCCGGTATATTTGGGGCAGGCGTTTATCAAAAAGAACGGTGTCGGCATTCTGGAATACATCCACGATCTGCGGATTGCCGAAGCCAAAAGAAGATTGTGTGACACCGAAGAAACGGTGCGGGTGATCGCAGAGGATCTCGGTTATGTCCACTATCACCATTTTTTAAGAGAATTCGAGAAGCGGACGGCTCTCAAACCTGTAGCTTACAGAAAGCGGCATCAACCGGGAGATCGGTTAGGTATTTCTGCCCCGTAAGCAGTAAACATCGGGTGGGTATGTAAAGAGATGCGGATTGAGTTTATCCGTCCGCTGCAGGGATAATGAAATTTGATAAATCGAAACGCAAATTCCTAATCACAATGAAAAGGGGATTTCCCATGACAGACCATCCAGCTGCATCCACGGACGAAGCTCGCGGCCCTGCGGCCCCGCGGGACCCGGAGAACCGGCGTGAAGATGATCAAGCTGCCGAAGGCATGATCGATCCTCCGGTTGACTTTGAAGGGCAGTCCTACCGTGACATGATCGCCAAATCTCTTTTGAATCGAGGCAACAACAAGAGATTGAAAGCGGCCATCGAAAAAGCGAAGAGAGGGGAGCCGGTCACCATCGCCTACATCGGCGGCTCCATCACCCATGGAGCTGGAGCTATCCCGCTTCCTGCAAATTGTTACGCCTATAGGTCGTACGATCTTTTTAGGAAGCGGTTCGCCTCCTCCGAAGGCAGTCCGATCCGTCTGATCAAAGCGGGAGTAGGCGGGACGCCGTCAGAGCTGGGGATCGTACGTTATGATCGGGATGTGCTCCGGGACGGTACGGAGAATCCGGATATCGTGGTCGTGGAGTTTGCCGTCAATGACGCCGGCGACGAGACGCGGGGCAATTGCTACGAAAGCTTGGTGCTCAAGGCGCTTGGCGGCGATAGCCGGCCTGCGGTGATCTTGCTGTTCAGCGTGTTCCTGAACGACTGGAATCTTCAGGATCGGCTGGCTCCGGTCGGGTGGCACTACGACCTTCCCATGGTCAGCATAAAGGATGCCGTCGTCGAGCAGTTCAGTTTGGCCAGGGACCAAGGAGGCGTGATCTCCAAAAGGCAGTTTTTCTACGATATCTATCATCCGACGAATAGCGGCCATCAGATCATGGCGGATTGCCTGGACTGGCTGTTCGAAGTCACGGACCAGTCTGCTCCTGACGAGGAGGATGTCCTGACCGATAAACCGCCGTTGATCGGCAACGATTACGTCCAGACCCGGCTGCTGGATCGCCAGAACGGTGACCGTATCGCTCAGATCGATACCGGTGGTTTTCAGGAGACCGATACCGATCTGCAGCTCGCGGAAATGGACGATCACGATTATGGCACGCCCCAGTTTCCTCATAACTGGATGCATACAGCCGGATCGGGAGAGGGCCATTTTACAATGACCATCAGGAGCAAGCGTCTCATTCTCGTATTTAAAGACTCGGGAAGCAGCGATTTCGGATCCGCGGAGATTTGGGTGGACGGAAAGCACAAGCTGACCGCTGATCCGCATGAAGTGAACTGGACGCACTGCAGCGCGGTTATTTTGTACGATGAGCCGGAATCAGGGCAGCATACCGTCGAGATCCGTATGGCGGCGGACAGCGAACATAAACGGTTTACTATTCTTGGGTTTGGTTACGTGCTGTAAAGCTTGTTTGTACTTGGTACAGTTCTATTTAATCATGTGAGTCCATAACAGGGGAGGAAACGAAATTGATAGAAACAGCGCCAACGGGCTTTGACCAATATAGGGAACATATCAGCCGCGGACAAATCGAACTTGTGGAATATGATTCAGAAACTGTCGGCTGTGACCGCAAAACGTTCATATACACCCCACCCGGGTACTCAGAACAACACAAGTATAATGTGCTCTTTCTCCTGCACGGAATAGGCGGGGATGAAGCCGAATGGAAGAATCACGGCAATATACAGGTCGTGCTCGATAATCTTTACGCCGACGGCAAGCTCGAGCCCATGATCGTCGTACTCCCTAATGGCCGTGCGATGCCGAACGACAGGGCGGAAGGAGACATATTCGATCCCGACAAGGTGAAGGCCTTCGAGACCTTCGAGTTCGATTTGCTTCACGATCTGATTCCTTTTATTGAATCGAAATACCCGGTATTCACAGGCAGAGAGAATTATAGTATCGCCGGCTTGTCCATGGGCGGAGGGCAGGCGCTGAATATCGGATTGAATCATCTCGACCGCTTTGCCTGGGTAGGAGCTTTTTCTCCGGCCCCGAATACCAAGGTCCCCGAGCTGCTCGTACCGAATCCTGAAGAGGCAGCCAATCTGCTTAGACTGCTCTGGCTATCCTGCGGAGACCAGGATGACCTGAAGCATATCAGTGACCGGACGCACTCGTATTTGTCAGAGCACGGCGTTCCTCATGTCTGGTACGAGGAAAGCGGCGGTCACGATTGGCCGGTTTGGAAAAACGATCTGTACCATTTCTCGCAGCTGCTGTTTCGAGTTTAGCATCATGGATCAGGAAGAAACCTTTCCTTTACGGATAGGTTTCTTTTTTTTGAAGATTATAGAATTTAAAATTTCAGCGCATATTCCGTTTCCGAAATGATGTTTAAAACTTACAAATGCCATTTAGATTATCTATGGTGGTTTGCCGGAAATCCATTTAACATGATCCGTGTGCTTGCAGTTCATCAGGAACCACCGGCATCGGAACCGATTCTTTCGGTCATCATGGAGGCATACGCGTGCAAGCTCATGTTTTGAAAGCGCTGTCCTATGGAGACAGCGAAATCCAAAGGGGGGTATTTTATGAGGAAGCGTAAGTCAATGGTGCTGGTTTGGTGTTTGATTCTGATCCTGATGGCCTCTTGCAGCAGCGGTTCCGGAGGAGGCGTATCCAACACGGATTCAAGCGGCGGAAATGCCGCTGAAGAAAGCACGAATACACCCGCGAAGCCGGACGAAAAAGAAGAAAGCGGTACTTCGGAAATGAATTTCGACATGGGTGGCCGGACGATCAAATGGGTATCTTGGTACGACGAATCGATCAAGGAAGATAATCCGGACAATATTAAAAAGAAGCAGAACCTGGACGAACTCATGAAGAAGCATAACTTTAAAATGGAATACGTCACGATCGACTATGGCGAGTACGTGAATAAAGTGACGTCATCGCTGCTCGCGGGAGAGCCGCTCGGCGACATCATCCGCATGGCCAGACCTTGGATGATTCCAACGCTCGTGAAGCAGGATTTATTCTCCCCGGTTGACGAATTCACAAAAAATCAGAACGTATTTATTCAGCAGTACACGAACGATTATTCGCAGTTTGAGGGCAGGGGCTACGGGTTCAGGGCAGGCATCAATGGTGCTTCATCAGGTATTTTCTATAATCGAACCTTGATGGAGAAGCTGGGCGTCAAGCCGCTGCAGGAATACGTCAACGAAGACAACTGGAATTGGGAGACCTTCATCCAAGCAGCCAAAGAGGCGAACAAAGATACGAATAATGACGGTAAGCTGGACACCTGGGGGCTCGCTTCCGCTTCCATTTTAGTTCAGGCTCTGGCGGCCAACGACGCAAATATCGTGTCGGGAGATAAGCAAAATCTGGAGGACCCGAAAACGAAAGAAACCTTAAACTTCATATCCCAGCTCGCAACGGAAAACATCGCCAGACCGACCGAAGGCGGTGATTGGACCGAACCCGGCCAATTTTTCCGTCAAGGGAACACACTGATGTATGCCGGGAGCGATTATGAAATGGATGGATTCAAAAAGGATATGCCTGATTTGGATATAGGCTTCCTGCCCTTCCCTAAAGGGCCCAGCGCTACAGAGTACCACTCCCATCTTACGATTCCGAATTACTTGACGATCCCGAAGGCGGTCGAACATCCCGAGCAATTGGTTTACATTTATGAAAAAATCAACGATATCGAGTCCATCTACGACTACCCGAAACAAGCTTCGCTCGAAACGTTATTCAAGAACGAAGACGACATCAACAATGCAAAAATGGCAGGGGAAAGCATCAATGTCGTCGACGGCAAAGACGGGTATCCTTCCATGCCTTACTACGAGCTGGTCGGAGACATTATTGACGGAAATTCCGTTTCCACGGTCATTGGAAAATACAAAGAGCCGTTCCAGGCTTCGATTGATGAGGTTTGGAAAAAGTAGCGGTGATATGTACCGTCCCCACGAAGAAAAATATCCGAAGTGGGGACTCCTTATTCAAGGAGGTGCTACTGCCCTGCTTGCTTCCTTGCAGCAGATGGAGGATAGCCCTTCATCTCCTTGAACAGCTTGCTGAAATAGTAAATATCGTCAATCCCGCACATTTCCGCCGCGTTCTTCACGGTAAAGTCACCGGATGACAGCATCATTTCGGCATTGTTGATGCGAATGCGTTTGATGTACTCCTTGAGTGTCGTACCGGTATTCTGCTTAAATAACCTTCCCAAATAGACGGGGCTCAGATGCAGCCATTCCGCTAATTCGGCGATCGAGAGATTTTCCGAGTAATGCTCTGAAATGTATTCGGTTAATTTCTTGATCCGCGGATCGATCGGCATGGGCGCTTTCCGGTAATAGTTGGTGAGCAGGCGGTGGAGGATAAGCTCGAACAAAGCGCGTGCCTGGATGTGGTAAAACGGCTGCTTGCTCATCCAAACATGGTTGAATTCACGAATATACCCCAGAATCTCCTTGGTGATCACTTTCTTGGTGACGCCTTTAAACGGGAGATGGATATGATTATACGGTTCGGCCCAAAAAAAGTTGAACGGATACGAATGCATGAGGGACTCCTTGAACGTATGGGCTTCCCTGATGCTTCCCCCGGGGACGTAGATCATGTCACCTGCTTCTACTGTGAATTTCTCTCCATTAATATAGTAATTCGCCATGCCTTCAACCACAAACGTTAGATCGTGGAAGCCGATTTTCGCTTTTTGGATCGTCCACTCGGGAAAGCATCTACGGTCGATGAACAGAAAGATATTCGGAACAAGATGAGGATGATGCTCAATTTCCAAGTACACCGCCTCCTTTAAGCTAATCATAGATTTCGCTCCAGAAATTTCAAGAGAAAATCGAGATTGTATGACTCAACCATGATGAAGTATTTCAGTTCAGCAAATGAAGGGGGATTTATTATGATAACATTAACGGGATTCGCAGATGAGATTTCATCGGATTTGGAAGAACAGCTGGATGTCCTCGAATCGGAAAATATTCGTTATCTGGAGCTGCGGGGAGTCTGGGGGAAAAATGTATTGAATTTAACCGAAGAGGAAACGGTGAAGATTAAAGAACGGCTGATCCGGCGGGGATTCGGCGTCTCCGCGATCGGCTCTCCACTGGGAAAAATCAAGATCACCGATGACTTTGATCCGCATTTTACGAAGGCTGAGCACGCCATACGATTGGCAGCGTTTTTTGAAGCCAAGTTTGTCCGCATCTTTTCCTTTTATATTCCGGAGGGAGAACATGAAAGATTTCGAGAGGAAGTATTCCGTCGAATGAAGCGGCTCGTTCAGCTGGCGAATGATGCCGGAATCGTACTGCTGCATGAGAATGAAAGCCACATTTACGGCGATACCGGAGAACGCTGCAAGGACATTTTGGAGGCCGTCTCGTCGCCCGGCATGAGAGCGGCTTTTGATCCCGCAAATTTCGTGCAATGCAGGGTACACCCCATGTCTGAGGCATACCCGCTGCTCGCCGGCTACATTTCTTATATTCATGTGAAGGACGCACGGATGGACAATGGTTCAGTGGTTCCTGCCGGCGAGGGGGACGGGCAGCTGCGTCTGCTTCTCCAGCAATTGAAACAGACGGGATATTCCGGATTTATGTCTTTGGAACCGCACCTGCAAGCAACCGGAAAGCTTGCGGGGCTCAGCCAACCTGAACTTTTCGTAGTAGCCGCGAAAGCCATTAAGAAACTGCTGGCCGAGCAGGAAATGAAGTGGAATTGAGTGACGCAAAGTCCTGCATTTATTGGGGGTATTTCTTTAGTTTATGAATAGGAGGGATCATAAAAACTGATTTAAAATAAATAGAGAAAATGTTTGCGCTTACATTAAAAAAGTAAAAAACAGGTGAGCAAGTAAAAAGATGCGGGTTGTGTGTGTGCGTACGCCATCAAGATAATAGTCTTGATACGCTTTAATGAATCTAATCGAAATGGGGTTGGCGCATTGCGTATTCCCAAATGGAGTGTAGTTGGTCTAGTCCTGACGGTCACGATGCCCTTGTCCATGCTGGCGTCGTGCGACCGGGTCGGGGTGTCTGACGGTGAGGAGGTAACAGGGAAGACCGATGGTCAGTACATCTACTCGGAACCCGGCCTGGAGAAGTATGATCCCCCGATTGAGCTCACTTTCGTGCGGGAGACGAGCGATGATTTGGACAACCTGATCAAAACGTTTCCGGGAGAAACGCTGGAAGATAACCGGTGGACCCGGCTGTATGAGCAAGTTCTGGGCATCCGGATCAAGTATGATTGGACAGCCAAAGGCACCCTCTATAACCAGAAGCTGGGCGTTGCGCTTGCCTCGGGAAACCTGCCTGATGTCGTGAGAGTCGATGCAGATCAGCTGCGTCAGCTGAGCAATGCAGGCCTGATTCAGGATTTGACCGAAGCCTATGAGAAATATGCGGCGCCGTTCACGAAGGAAATTTTGGGCCAGGAGGGGACCGGGCCGTTTGAAGCGGCCACGGTAGACGGTAAATTGATGGGAATTCCCGAGACAAGCTCATCGATCGAGGGAGCACAGTATATTTGGATCCGGACGGATTGGCTGGACCGTCTCGGATTACAGCCGCCACAAACGATGAATGACGTCCTGAACATTTCGAAAGCGTTTACAGAAAATGACCCCGACCGAAACGGAAAAAATGATACTTTGGGGCTCCCGGTGACCCAATATTTGTGGGATCCCGTGATGGGCTTGTCGGCATTTATGGCCGGTTACGACGCCTTCCCTAATATATGGATTCGCGATCCATCCGGCAAGCTCGTATACGGAGCCGTTCAACCTGAAGTCAAGACTGCGCTGAAAGTCCTTCAGGACATGTATCGGAACGGAGAAATTGACGAGGAATTTATGTTTAAAGACGGCATCAAGGCCAAAGCAGAGCTTATCGCAGGTAAATACGGGATGATGTACGGCGAACAGTGGGGATCGTTTGTCGTACAGGGCAATCATGAGCAGGATCCGGAAGCCAGATGGCAGGCTTTTCCCATTGTTTCGGCCACAGGGAAACCGGCGAAAGTGCCGCTCCGCTTCGCTACCCATCAATTTCTTGCCGTCCGTAAGGGAGTCCAGCATCCCGAGGCCATCGTAAAGCTGTTCAATTTGCATCTGGAAAAGAACTGGGGAGCGACGGCCGAGTACGAAATCTATTACAGCACCCCATATCCGGCTTGGCAGCTTTCTCCGGTTACTCCGTATCCTGCACTGAAGAATCTGGACGCCTACTACCAAATTGAAGAGGCACGCCGAACCGGAAACCCTAATGTGCTTAAGGATGAGGCAAGGTCGATTCAAAAGAACATCGAGGCTTATCTGACCCGTGGCAATCCGTCCGGCTGGGGCTGGGAACGAACCTATGGCCCGTCGGGAGCGTTTTCCATCCTTGACCGGTATAAAAGGAACAACCAGTTATTGTATGAGAGCTTTGTAGGTGCGCCAACCGATACGATGATCGAAAAACAATCGATTCTCGACTCTCTGACGATGGATACGTTCACCAACATTATCCTCGGGCATCCCATCGATGAATTTGACCGTTTCGTCGAGGAATGGCATCGTCTGGGCGGTGATAAAATGACAGCCGAAGTCAATGAATGGTACTCGAACAAACAGAAAGATTAGTGCATCGGAGGCGTTGTTTTGATTAGGATTCCTGTGAATTCATTGCGTCATACCATCCTGGCCAGGCTCGTTCTGATGTATCTGGTGGTGATCCTCCCGATTATTCTGCTCGGCGTATACCTGTACAATTGGAGCTATACCAACGCAAGCGAAGAAATATCAAGAAATTCACTGGCACAGCTATCGTCCTATCTCGAGGGGCTGAACCGGGAAATCGAATGGCTTGAAATTCAGCAGTTCGACATTTTGCAGGAAAGCGAGCTCCATAAAATTGCCGTCACCTGGGGGATGATGGACAGCGCCGAGAAAAGGTCCAGCGTAAATTACTTGCTCCACCGTCTGACTTCCATAAAAAACAGCAGCCCGTACATCAAAGATATTTATGTCCATATTCATTCGATCGGTAAAACGATTTCGGCCAGCAATGCCGTCCGTACGCTGGACCAGCAAAGATATGATGAAATACGCTCCATCGGAGAACGAAGCGGCGCCCGGCTGATGCGGCAGGGGGATTCGCTTCAGCTTACCGCCTCGAAGTTTGGCGGGAACAATGTGAAGGATCCGCTGTATCTCGTTCAAATCGAATTGGATAACGACAAGCTGAAGGACTCATTGAAACCGCTCGGCGTGTATCCCGGAAGCGGCTCGATTCTGATCGCGAGGGAAGCTGGATTCACATTGTCCAGCACCGGCACGCCGCCAGAACTGCTGGAGGATTTTATAAAGGCGTCCAAGGGTGTGGACGACAGTACGATGCTGCTCGATATCGGGAGAAGGGAGTACCATTTCAATATCGCCAATTCTGACAAGCTGGCCCTCTCGCTCGTTTCGTACTTACCGGAGGGAACGGTCAAGAGACCGCTGATCAAATTCAACCTGTGGGCATGGGTGTTTGCGGTAACTTCGGTTTTTGCCATTATCGTATATGCCTATTCCACGTACCGTTACGTTCATCGTCCGCTGCTCTCGCTCGTCCAAAGCTTTCGCAGGATGGAAGGCGGGACCCTTGATATTCCGATCCAACATGAGCAGAAGGATGAGTTCGGCTATTTGTATGACCGGTTTAATCAGATGCTCGTCAAGCTGCAGACCTTGATCGATCAAGATTTCAAACAAAAACTCATGATGCAGAAGGCGGAACTGAAGCAGCTGCAGTCGCAAATCAAACCGCATTTTCTGTATAACAGCTTCTTTATCCTGAACTCGCTGGCCAAGACGGGCGATACGGACCGGATCGAGCTGTTTACGATCATGCTCGGCGAGTATTACCGGTTCATCGCCCGCAACGGCGAGGACCATGCCACGCTGTCGGAAGAAATCAAGCATGCGAGAATGTACACGGAAATCCAGCAGCTCCGCTTCTCCCGGCGCATTCGTGTCCAGTTCGACGAATTGCCAGTGGACATGCAGCGCATCAAGGTGCCGAGGTTGATCGTCCAACCGTTGATCGAGAACGCCTATGAGCACAGTCTGGAGAGCATGCCGAATGAAGGGTTTCTCCGCGTTACGTTTGAGCGAACCGGCTCCGAATGCGTCATCAAGGTGGAGGATAACGGGAACAGCATCGACGATGCCGGGCTCGAAGCCCTCCAGCATCGGGTAACAGGTCCTGCCGAATCCCACGAAATGACCGGGATAATCAACATCCATCGGCGGATCCTGCTTACTTACGGCGAGGGCAGCGGACTGTTCTTGTCCAGAAGCAGCCTGGGCGGGCTTCAGGCCGCCATTCGTATCAAGATCAGGGAGGAGAACGGGGATGTACAGACTGCTAATCGTTGACGATGAAGATATCATTACGGACGGACTGTATGAAGTGTTCAACCGCTATCAACCGGAGCGGCTCGATGTGTGCAAAGCCTATTCCGCCAAGGAAGCGCTGGATTGGATGTCGCGCACGAGAATCGACATCGTCTTGACCGATATAGCCATGCCCGGCATGAGCGGGCTGGAATTATCCGAGGAAATCCGGAAGTACTGGCCCAGATGCAGAGTCGTGTTCTTGACCGGCCACAGTGAATTCGAATATGCGTACCGCGCGATCCAAATGACAAATGCCCGTTATGTGCTGAAGACGGAAGGGTACGCCAAGGTGACCGACACCGTGCAGGATGTCTTGGACGATATAGAACGCGCGCATCACGACAGTCTGCTGCTGGAACAGTCCCGCGAGCAGCTGCTGGCGTTCCAATTCATGGCGCAGGGCGATTATATGAGGCACCTTCTTCAGAACAGCCGTGTATTGAGCGAGGATACAGACATATTGGCTCGCGAGTTCAGCAAGCTTGGCATCGGCCTCGATCCCGCCCAGCCCGTCGTGCTCGTCCTTGGCCGCATCTCGTATCCGGAGGGCAGGACGTATACGGAAAGATGCGAAATCCTGTCGTCCGTCAGAAGGATATGGGATAACTACTTTTCGGGCCGTGCCCGGAGTATGGGGATCACCGACAAGCATGGCGACGCCTTTTGGTTTCTGCAGCCGTCTGAACCGGCCGAGGGCGGGACCGACAGCCATTTCATCCGGTTCGTGGAGGGGACCTTGGAGCTGGTTCAGGAATCCTGCATCGGTTCTCTTGGATTGAGCATCGGATTGGCGCTGAGCAGCGAAGCATGCAGGTGGGAAAGCTTGACGCGCCAATACGAAAGGCTGCGGGAGCTGCAGCAGTTAAGGAGCGGCAGCGGGGGAGCCATCATTGTACGCGACGGCTTCGAGCCGCTCGATGGATTGGACTGCAAAGCGAGCTTTGCGGACAGTCAGACAGCGGAGGTGCTGAGGGCTTTTCTGGAGTCGGGGAGACACGATGAATTTATCCAAGCGCTTAAGGAGGTAACGGCCAGTGCACTGAAGATGAGCTGTAAGGTTCAGTTAACGATCGAGACGTATTATACGATTGCGCTGATGCTGCATTCCTGCATAGGCCGTATGGGAATGCACGGGCATATCGGCGATACCGGAAAATTGATGCGGCTGAACGATCATCCCTCAATGGAGGAGGCCTTCGGTTATTTGAAACGCGTCGCGGAATCCATTTTCCTAAGCAAACAAACGCAAGAGAGGGACAGGGCCTCGCTGATTGTCGACCGGATCTGCCAGTACATCGAAGAGCACTTGAGTGAGGATTTGTCCCTGGTGCGCCTGGCGGAAATCCATTATTTCAATCCCTCGTATTTGTCGCGGTTCTTCAAGCAGGAGAAAGGAATCAACTTATCCGATTTTATCGACAAGTGCCGGGTGAAGAAAGCCAAGGAAATGCTGCGGGACAACGATTTGAAAGTGCGCGAGGTGGGATTATCCGTCGGTTACGAGGCGGCCCATTCGTTCACCCGTTTTTTCAAAAAAGCAGCGGGGCTCACGCCGCAGGAATACCGGGATACACTTTCTTTGAATTGAACCTCTGGAAACTAGAGTTTGGCGGGTGATCCGGACGGATCAGACAGGTTGTTCCCGCTGAACGCAAGCCTTACTCTTTTTAAGAGAGTTTGGTTATACCAAAAAATGCTGAATACGGGAGTTGACACAAAAATGAATGAACTCGTTCATGCACCGATCGGCAAGCTGCCGCGAAACGGAAATCCGCTTGTCGCCCATAAATTTGGAGCAGACCCTTATGTACTGGTGTTCGACGGGCGCGTATACCTCTACAATACAGATGATGTATTAGAGTATGACGAGCAAGGAGCGGTCAAGGACAACAGCTATAGCACCATCAACCGCATATCGGTAATTTCATCGGATGATCTGGCGAACTGGACGGACCATGGCGCCATTCAAGTGGCAGGTCCGGATGGAGCAGCCAAATGGGCGACGCAATCCTGGGCCCCTGCGGCGGCTCACAAAAGAATAGACGGCAAAGACCGCTTCTTCCTGTACTTTGCCAACAACGCCAGCGGCATCGGTGTGCTGACGAGCGACAGTCCGACCGGCCCATGGATCGATCCGATCGGCAGGCCGCTTATCGCAAGGGACACGCCTGGCGTTCAAGGCGTCGTATGGCTCTTCGATCCGGCCGTGCTGGTGGACGATGACGGCAAAGGCTATATTTACTTTGGCGGGGGCGTGCCGGAAGGCCAGGATGAGAATCCCGGGACCGCTCGGATGATGCGGCTGGGTGACGATATGATCAGCGTGATCGGCGAAGCCGAGCCGATCCCGGCTCCGTTCATGTTCGAGGATGCCGGCATTCATAAGGAAGGCGGCCAATATTACTATACGTATTGCTCCAACTTCTACAATGGCGTTCGGCCGGAGGGAAGTCCTCCGGCAGGGGAGATTGCTTATATGACCAGCAACGGCCCCATGGGGCCGTGGAGGTACCAGGGATCGATCCTTAAAAATCCCGGCCATTTTTTCGGTGTCAGCGGCAACAACCACCATGCCATGTTCCAGTTTCATGGTGATTGGTATATCGCTTATCACGCCCAGACCTTGTCGAAGGCCATGGGCGTGGTGAAGGGGTATCGGTCGACCCACCTTAACCGGGTGATCTTGGACGAAGATGGTGCGATTCAATCCATTGAAGCGGACATGGCCGGCGTTAAGCAGATCAAGCCGCTGAATCCATATGACCGCATTGGAGCGGAGACGATCGCTTGGTGCGCAGGCGTGAATGTACGTAAGCTTCAGACGGATGGACTGGAACAGGCCGAAGACCTCATGGTTTTAACAGACATTCATCATGGGGACTGGACCGCCGTGTCCGGCGTTGATTTCGGCGCCGGGGCCTCAGCGTTTTCAGCGTCTGTATCGTGCGCGAATGATGGGGGAGTCATCGAGCTCCGCCTGGACAGTCCTGAAGGCAAATCGATCGGTACGCTTCAAGTGTCTTCGACCGGCGGATTGTGGAGCGAAATGGCGACGCCTGTCAGCGGTGCGGAGGGCGTGCATGATTTGTTCCTGATCTTCAAAGGGAAGCCGGATATCGAGCTGTTCCAGATCGACTATTGGCAATTTCGATAATGTGCCGGTAATGAATATGTGAGAGGTAAGGTCGTTGTAAGAAATGCCGTCCGTTTCATCGGGCGGCATTTTTTTGCAAACATGCAGCCGCAGAGCTTGCAGCCTGCACATATCTACATTTTCTCAGGTAAACGAACGGGAAACGGCGGGTACTTCCCCCTGAATGGAAGCGCTACAATGAGGTTGGTGAAGGCGATTCGGGTCAGAACAAAGGGGCGAGTAACAGTGAACGGTAAGGAAACGGAGACGAAGGATACGGGCGGCGGACCGATTCTGCAGGCAAGCGGGATCACACGGATTTTTGGCAGGGGGAATACCGCCGTTACCGCTTTGGAAAATATCCATCTGAACATTCCGCCTGGAACGATCGTGGCTCTGAGAGGGCGCTCGGGTTCCGGAAAGACCACGCTATTGAACATTCTCAGCGCATTAGACGATCCGACGGAGGGACAGGTGTATTTCAAAGGGAGGGAAATCACCGGTTTATCCGGCTCCGAACGCAGCCAGATCCGGCGCAAGGAGATTGGCCTCGTATTCCAGTCGTATGGCTTGATTCCGCTGATGTCGGCTTACGAAAATGTTGAATTCGGGCTGCGTATCGCGGGACTGAAGGGTAACCGGGAGGTGGTGGAGCATGCGCTTGACCGCGTCGGCATGCGGGAGCGGATGAAGCATCGGCCGTCCGAACTGTCGGGCGGCGAGCAGCAGCGCGTAGCCATTGCCCGTGCCATCGTGCACCAGCCTGAGCTGTTGATTGCGGATGAGCCGACCGCCGAACTGGACAGCCGGATGGGGCTGCAGGTCGTCCGCATTTTTCGCGAGCTGGTAAAAGAATCGGGGATGACGGTCGTTCTCACGACGCATGACCCCGGGATGATGGAGCTTGTCGATCACGTTATCGCATTGGAGGATGGAAATATTGTATCGCAGACAACGAACGAATCTCCCCTTATCTAAAATAGACCGGCGTCTGCGGCGAATAGCCGCGCTTCTGACGGCGCTGATGCTGCTCTCGGGCTGTTCGCTCCTTCCGGTCGAACCGGAAACGCTGCAGCCGCCCTTGGTCGAGCCGGCCAAAGAACAGTTTAACCTCGTGCAGGCCAGCCGCGGGAAGATTCAGACCTTCCTGAAGGGGACGGCTTATTTTGTGTCGGCCCAATCCGAAGCGCTGTCCTTCAAGGAGATGGGCGGAAGGCTCAAATCGATTCCGGTGACGGTGGGCCAGGAAGTGAAGGCGGGCGATTTGCTGGCCGAGCTGGAGACGGGCGACCTCGATTTTCAGGTGCGTCTGCAGCAGCTGAATGTAGAGCGCGCACAGCTGCTGTACAAACAGGCACGCGATGCCGACGCAGGCGCCGTCGACCTGCGGCTCAAGGAAATCGACCTGGAGCGCGAGCGGATGTCGCTGCAGGAGATGAAGGCCAAGCTTGGCCAATCACGCTTGTACGCTCCCGTCTCGGGAACGGTGACGTTTGTCGAGAAGCTCAATGCGGGAGACAACGTGAACGCTTATCAAGCGATCGTCACGGTCTCCGACCCGTCCAAAGTGCAGCTGACTTATGTTGCAGCAGACAGCAAGGATCTGAACCCGGTCAAAGCCGGCATGCCTGTGAGTCTCAAGTATAAAGGCAAGGACTATAAGGGAAAGGTCCTTCAAGCCCCTTCGGATTTGCCGGCAGCCGCCGACAGTTCGAAGGCCGAGAAGAACGGGGTAACGATCTTCATGAGCATGGACAACGCTCCGGGAGACGTCAAGGTCGGCGACAGCGCCGAGCTGACGATCGAGCTTCAGAAGCGGGATAACGCCATCATTGTACCCCGCTCGGCAATCCGCTCCTATATGGGGCGTTCCTATGTTCAAATCGCCGAAGGAGAACGCCGCAAGGAGGTTGACATCGAGATCGGATTGACGACGCCGACGGAAGTCGAGATTGTCAAAGGACTTGAGGAAGGCCAGAAGGTCATTCTGAACAATTAACCGAAGAGCTATGGCCCGGGCCGACCGGGCATTTAGGGATGGGGTGTATGTATTGGCTTTGTGGACGATGATCCTGCGCAAGATGGCCAACAACAAGTGGCTGCAGCTGAATTTGTGGATCGGCCTTACCGTATGCGTGGCCCTGTTCAGCTCCATGCCGCTCTACTCGCAGGCCATTTTGCAGCGGACATTACTGAAGGAGCTGCAGTCCGTGCAGACCGGGAACGGCGTGTATCCGGGCTTTCTCCGAATAAGTACGACGGTCTCCGCATCATCCATGGACGCAAAGACGAAGGAAGCCATCGGAAGCGCCGACCGATTCGTGAAGACGATTCCGGAGCGCATGGGGCTGGATGCTCTGTCGTTCTATCAGCAGCGGTTCACGCCGAAGATGAAGGTATACGGCGCCGATGCTTCGGCTCAAGAGAAGCAATCGCAAAAGACGTTAGGAAGCTTTATGTCGCTGTCTGATCTGGAGAAGCGGGTCCGGCTGATCGAGGGGCGGATGCCTGCGGATCGTTCGGACGGGATCATCGAGGCGCTGGTCACGCAGAAGTTTCAGCTGGCGACCAAGCGGAAGCTTGGTGAAGAACTGACCGTAGAGCCGCAGGATGGCGGAAGTACCCGCTTTCGGGTCATCCCGGTCGGCATCGTAGAGACGAATCCGGAGGCGGACCGGTATTTGCCGTTTCTGACCACGGAGAACGAGGACGGATTCCTGATCCCCTTCCAGCAGTTCGAGCGAGAATTTACGCAAGGCGGCAAAGCCAGGGTCTCCAACATGGAATGGCGGCTCGCGCTCAATTACGAACAGCTGTCGCTGGGCAAGGTCGATGCGTTCACCCAGGCGGACCGGGAGGTCCGGCGTTATTTCAAAGGCAAGCTTGGGGTAGCCGAAATCAAAATTCCGGCGAGCCCGACCATCGCATCGTACCAGGGCAAACAGGAGAAGCTCGATACGGTGACGCTTTCGCTGTATACCCCTGTCATGCTGATGCTGGCATTTTATTTATATATGACCGCCAATCTGATCATTGACCGGCAAAAAACGGAAATTTCCGTGCTCCGCAGCCGGGGAGCAAGCCGGCTGCAGATCATGGCTGCCTACCTGCTGGAGAGCCTGCTGCTCGGGCTGAGCGCGCTGGCGGCCGGGCCGTTTCTCGGCGTATGGTTTACCAAACTGCTTGGCGCCTCCAATGGGTTTCTGGAGTTCGTGCAGCGCTCCGCGCTGAAGGTCAGCATGACGAGCAGCGCCTATCAAGTGGCTGCAGCCGCTGTGGCGGGAGCGATCATCCTGATCCTCATTCCGGCCTTCCTCGCAACGCGGGTCAGCATCGTAAGCCACAAGCAGCAGACGGCGCGCCTCACCCGGCTGTCGATCTGGCACAGGACAGGTTTGGATCTTGTTCTTATCTGCCTGGCAGCTTACCTGCTGTACAATTTCAACCAGCGCCAGGAGGATCTGCGGAGGCTTGCGCTGGGATCTGCCGACCTGCAGGTCGATCCGCTCCTGTTCCTGACCCCGGCTCTTTTCGCGCTTGGAGGCGGCCTGCTGGTGCTGCGGGTATACCCCTGGTTCGTCCGGCTCGTTTATTGGCTGGGCCGAAACGGATGGCCGCCTGCGCTGTATCATACGCTCGTTCAGATCAGCCGCTCGTCCGGGCAGTATTTGACCATTCAGGTGTTCCTGATCATGACGGTGGCGACGGGCCTGTTCAGTGCAAACGCGGCCAGGACGATCAACGACAACATGGACAGCAAGGTTCGGTATGCCGTCGGCACGGACATTGCGCTGACGACAAAGTGGGAAAGCGATGCGCCTCCACCTGTATCCCCCGGGGCGGGAGGGCAGCCTCAGTCTGAGCAGGCAACGACAACGGTGCAGAAACGGGTTCAGTATACGGAGCCGCCCTTCGAGCCCTTTGAGGAGCTGGACGGCGTGCAAGCGACAGCAAAGGTGTTCAAGAAGCAGGAGGCCAGATTCAGTGCCGTCGGTAATGAAAAGTCCGGCAAAACGGCTCTCTTTGGCATCGACACGAAGGATTTCGGCAGTACCGCTTGGATGAAGGAGGGGCTGCTGCAGTATCCGATCAACAGCTACCTGAATCTGATCGCCCCGAATCCGGAGGCCGTGCTCATTTCGCGGTCGCTCGCGGAGGATGCCAAACTGAAGCCCGGCGATCCGATCCGGGTTTACTGGGACAGCCTGGACGGGGCGACGTTCACGGTGTACGGCATCATCGATTATTGGCCCAGCTGGAGCCCGCTGCCGTCCGATCAGGGAAGCGGAAAACCCGAGCAGCCCCATCTCGTTGTCGGACATCTGGGCACGATTCAGAACAGGCTGGCCGTCGAGCCGTATGAAGTATGGCTGAAGCTGGCGGACGGCACGAACAGCGAACAAATCTACAGGGAGCTGCAGGAGAAGAAGCTGCAGGTGACGAGCCTGCGGGACGCGACGCAGGAGCTGGTCCAGTCCAGGAACGATCCGTTCCGTTTGGCGATGAACGGCGTAATGACGCTCGGTTTTTCCATTTCGATGCTGGTCAGCTTCATCGGTTTCCTGCTGTTCTGGGTGCTGACCTTGTCCGGCCGGACGCTTCAATACGGGGTTCTGCGGGCCATGGGCATCTCTTTCCCACAAATGATCGGCATGCTCGTCAGCGAACAGCTGCTCACGTCGGGGGCCGCGGTCCTCATCGGCGTGTTCATCGGCAACGTCACGAGCATGAAATTCGTGCCCCTGTTCGAAATGTCGTATGCGTCCAAAGAACAGGTCCCTCCATTCACGATTACATATCAGCTTAGCGATTATTTGCAGCTGTACGGCATTATCGGATTCACGCTGGCGGCCGGGCTGCTCATTCTGGGGTACCGGCTGACACGAATCCGCATCGCACAGGCGCTGAAGCTCGGGGAGGAATAGAGCATGATTCAATGCGAAGGGCTCGTCAAAATCTATAAAACGGCGGATTTGGAAGTCGTCGCCCTTCAGGGCCTGGACCTTCAGGTGGAGAACGGTGAATTCATGGCGATCATCGGCAATTCCGGCAGCGGCAAATCGACGCTGCTCAACATGCTGGGCGGCCTCGACAAACCTTCGGCCGGCAAGCTGTTCGTAGACGGCAAGGACCTGCTCGCGTTCAGCGAGCGCGACCTGGTGCAATATAAACGGGAGTCGGTCGGGTTCGTCTGGCAAAATAACGCGCGCAACCTGATTCCCTATTTGACCGCGATCGAAAATGTCGAACTGCCGATCCTCCTGCGGGGCCGAAGACGCCGGGCCCGTGCGCTCGAGCTCCTGGAAGCGGTCGGCCTGAGCCACAGGGTGAAGAACAAGCTCAGCGAATTGTCCGGCGGTGAGCAGCAGCGGGTGGCTATCGCCATCGCGCTGGCGAACGAACCGCGGCTGCTGCTGGCCGATGAGCCAACCGGATCGCTCGATACGGGCACATCGAATCAGGTTCTCGATTTGTTCCGGACGTTGAATCGGTCGATCGGCATTACGATTGTGATCGTGACTCATGATCCGGAGTTGGCACGCAAGGTCGACCGGGTTGTTCAGATCCGCGACGGCAAGACGTCGGCCGAGATGATCCGCAGGATCTCTTATTCCGATGTGCTGACGCAAATGGACGCCGACACCGCCCGGCGGGAAGCCGAGAGCCATATCGAGTATGCGGTGCTCGACAAGGCTGGCCGGCTGCAAATTCCTGCCGGGTATCTCGACACGGGGAGCTTCAAGGACAGCAACAAGGTGCGCGTCGAACTTGAAGACGGGCGCATCGTTCTGTACCCGGCAAACGAAAGGCAGACGGTCTGAACTTAACCTGGTTTTATTTATGGAATAAAGTGATCCATAACATGGCCATGGAACGCCGTTAAGCGGCGGTTTAATGGAATAGATGACATGAGGAGAGGTGGATTCATGAAAAAGCATCGAATCAAACGTTCTATCCTGCTGATGCTCGCGCTTGTTCTCGTACTGACCCCTTTATCGCTCGGCACACGCCCGGGTCTGGCCCGTGCTGAGCAGGAGCCGGCCGGCCTGCTATCTGAAGGCCGCATGGGAACAGCCGGAACGAGCGATGCGGCATCAAGCGTTCCGGTAAGCATCTCAAAAGATTTTGAGGACGGGACGCTTCAAGGCTGGTACGGGCGGGGCGGCAGCGAAGTCCTGACGGTTTCCCCGAATGCAGCCCATACGGGATCTTACGGGTTGCAGGTCACCGGTAGAACCCAGGGCTGGAACGGCCCGCAGCTCGACGTGACGCCAATCATGGAAACGGGAAAGACGTACCATTTATCGGCTTGGATCAAGCTGCCTGCCGGAACGGCAAGCTCGCCGGTATCGATTGTGGTCCAACGCACGACGGACGGCGCCAATGCCTATGAACTCGTCAAATCGGTCCAGGCGAGCGACAGCGGATGGGTCAAGCTCAGCGGAGAATATACCTTGCAGCACCCGATTGAAAGCCTGGCCGTCTATATCGAATCCTTTGATGTTCCGACGCTTGATTTTTACGTGGACGATGTCGTGATTGAGCGCGCTCCGGATCCGGTTCCGATCGAGATTCAGAAGGACATTCCGAGCCTGAAGGACGTGTTTGCCGGCCAATTCAAGCTGGGGACGGCTGTGCTGGTCAATGAAATCCAGAATCCGAACAGCCCTGATGCGGAGCTGGTCCGGAAGCATTTCAACAGCCTGACGGCCGGCAACGAGCTGAAATGGGACGCCACCGAGCCCGCGGAGGGTCAATTCAATTTTACAGCAGCCGATAAAATCGTAAGCTTTGCTGTGGATAACGGGATCGCCATGCGGGGCCACACGCTCATCTGGCATTCCCAAACACCGAAATGGGTGTTTTACGACAGCAACGGCAACCTCGCCAGCAAGGAGCTGCTATATGCGCGGATGAAAAAGCATATCGATACCGTCGTTGGCCGGTACAAGGGAAAAATTTACGCTTGGGACGTTGTAAACGAGGTCATTGAGCCCGGTGATCAGAAGCCGGGGGGCCTCCGCAACAGCTTATGGTATCAAATTGCAGGCGAGGAGTTCATTGAAAAGGCGTTCATTTATGCACATGAGGCCGATCCGGACGCCAAGCTGTTCATTAACGACTACAACACGAATGATCCCGTGAAACGGCAGTTTCTGCATGATCTGATTAAGCGTTTGAAGGCCAAGGGGATTCCGGTTGACGGTGTCGGCCACCAGACGCATATCGGGATCGAATATCCCCGGGTGCAGGAATTAGATGATATGATACAGGCGTTCCGGGATCTTGACATCGATCAGCAAATCACCGAAATGGACATGAGCATCTATACGAATGACACGGAGGCCTATGAGACGTTCCCAACCGAGCTGCAAATCAAGCAGGCCAACCGCTACAGGGAGATCTTCGACGTTTTCAGGAAGCATTCGGATCAGCTCAGCGCCGTCATATTCTGGGGCAAGGATGACCTGAACACCTGGCTGCGCACGTTCCCGGTCGTTCGCAACAATTGGCCGCTGCTGTTCGATGAACGGCTGCAAGCCAAATACGCATACTGGGCGCTCGTCGATCCGGCGAAGGTTCCGGTTGAAACGAAGCGCACGAAAGCCCTGGAGGCCAGCGTGAAGATTGACGGCCAGGCGGAAGCGGTATGGAATGTGGCGCAGGCGGTACCGATCCAGACAGGCGGCAAAGCGGCAGCCACATATAAGACATTATGGGACGCAGGACATCTGTACCTATGGGTCGATGTCGATGATGCCACAGTCAACGGCAATGATTCCGTCGAAGTGTACATTGACGGCAATAACGGCAAAACGAATGCTTATGAAGCGGACGACAAAAAGTATACGTTTCGGCGCAGCGGCGCGAATCCGCATAAACCGGCCGAGTATAACGTGGTGAAAACGGAGAAGGGATACCGGATCGAAGCCTCGATCCCGGTTGACGGTGCGCAAACCGGAAAGGAAATCGGCTTTGACGTCCGCATTCGCGACCGGTCCGGTTCAGCGGAAGAGTTGGCGTCCTGGAACGATATTCATCACAGGCAGGATACGGATACGTCCGGGTTTGGCGTATTGACGATGGTGGAAGGTCCGCGAACCGCCAAGGCTGTTAAAGGAACGGCGGTCATCGACGGAGACATCGATGACATTTGGAACAAGGCCGAGCAGATCGTAACCGACCGCTGGGTCAGCGGATCTTCGGGCTCAACGGCCAAAGTCCGGACGCTCTGGGACGATCACCGTCTGTACGTGCTGGCCGAGGTGACCGACTCTCTGGTGACCAAGCGGAGCGCCAATGCGTGGGAGCAGGATTCGGTCGAAATCTTCATCGATCAGAACAACGCACGAGCCGCTTCTTATGACAGCGACGACGGGCAGTATCGTGTGAACTTCGATAACGAGCCGTCGGTTAGCCCCGGATCGCTCATCGCCAATTTGACATCCGCCGCAAAGCGGACCCCTACCGGCTACATTATTGAGGCCGCTGTCGATTGGGTCGGAACACCTCCTGAGACAGGCAGCCTCATCGGGTTTGACGTACAGGTCAATAATGATGGGAATGACGACGGGGTTCGCGACAGCGTGGCGATCTGGAATGATACGTCGGACAGAACGTGGCAAAACCTGTCTAACATCGGACTGTTAACATTGGAATAACCCCAGCGAGTGGGGGAACGAATAAAGGCCGCTCCCGGATAAACAACCGGGAAGCGGCCTTTGGTTTAAGGGATCAGGTGGTCAGGCTTCATCGAATGTACGCCATGTACGACAAAGTATGCTTAAATCAAGCCGTTATGATCAGGGTCTTTCTATATTTGTTAGCGCTTACACCGGTATACGTTTTGAACTTCTTATAGAACCAGTCCATCTCGGTATAACCGACTTCATTAGCGATTTCATACACCTTCATGTCGGTATTTTCCAGCAGGAACTTTGCCTTCTCCATGCGCTGCTGAAGCAGATATTCCTTGAAGGTCATCTTCTCTTCAACTTTGAATTTCTGGCCGAGGTAAGAATAGTTGAAGTGAAATACATGGGAGATTTCCTTCAGCGTGATGTTCTGATGCAGGGCCTCTTCCACATACGCCTTCACCTTGTCGATGATACCGGCCGAAGAGATGGCGGAGGCAGTTTCCTGAACGGTTCCTGCCCATGGGACCGGTTGATGTGCGGAATACGGCGCTTCATCCATTTCCCGCTTCACGGTCATCAGGCTAGCCGCGAATTCCTCCGGCGATACGGGGTCGGGCAGGTAGTCGTTCACCTGATAATACAAAGCCTTCCGGGCAAGCTGAAACTCATTGCGCCCGCCGATCAGAACGATCGGGACACGGCTTTTCTCCCGGATGCGGCCGCAGAGCTGAAGTCCTTCTTCCTCCGAGGCTCTCATGCTGATCAGCACCAGCTGATGATCCTGGGCGGATAGCATCGACATCGCCTCGCCAGCTGCAGCGGCATGGCACTCCAATTCAAATTCCGCTTGGTGTCTGTCCAGCATACGCTTTATCCATTCCTTCGCATGATGATCGGGATCAACAAGCAGCACCTTATACACGATATTCCCCCCTGTTTCTTTTTCGTAATCATTGGCTCCGGTGAAGCTGCTTATCTCTCATTATGAAAAAGAACCCGGTACCCAAACAATGTGCTTTTCTTTATATTGCTATCCGTTGTTTACTTATTGGCCATTTGTAATGTAAGGGGTTACAAGCAATCTATATTTTGACGGGTAGAATATCTAACTTACCACAGGTTGTTGCCCTTTCAATGTAAGCGCTACACTTTGAATGTAATTGGGATGCAAATCACTTTAACGGGGGGGATTAGAGGAATGCGTATGGGAAAAATGATGCTGCTGCTCTGCACACTGTTACTTGTGCTTTCGGCGTGCAGCAGCGGCGGCTCCAAAAGCGGGTCAAGCGCCGGTACGGCGGAGACGAGTACGGAGACGAATACCGAGACGGCAGCAACCAACACCGACAATAAAGGTGCGGAAGAGAAGGATGCAGAGCAAACGTACAAGACGCCTGACATGGATTTCGACATGGGCGGAAGAACGATCAAGGTCGTATCGTGGTGGGATATGACGATTCCGGAGGATAACCCGGATAACATCCAGCGCAAAAAAAATCTGGAGGAGCTGGAGAAGAAGCATAACTTCAAAATGGAATACGTCGCGATCGATTACGGCGAATACCAGCAAAAAGTGACGGCTTCCCTGTTGGCCGGCGAACCGCTTGGCGACATCGTCAGATTGGGCAAAACCTACACGATTCCGGCACTTGTGAAACAGGACTTGTTGTGGCCCGTCGATGAGTATACGAAAAATCCGGTAGCCTTTAACCAAAGTGTGACCAATCAATACATGCAATATAACGGAAGGGGTTACGGATTCTCGGAAGGACAGGGCAACAATGTCATGGGTATTTTCTACAACCGGACGCTCATGAGCAAGCTTGGCTTGAAGTCACTTCAAGATTATGTCAATGAAGACAGCTGGAATTGGGATACGTTTTTACAAGTGGCCAAAGAAGCCAACAAGGATACGAACAATGACGGCAAGCTTGATTCCTGGGGGCTCGCTAACCCGGCGCCGCTCGAATTTGCGTTGGCTTCCAACGAAACGAGCTTGACGAAGGATAACAAGCAAAACCTGGAAGATCCGAAAACGACCGAAGCGCTTAATTTTATATCCAAGATTGCGACCGAAAAAGTGGCCAGACCAACGGAAGGCGGCGACTGGACGGAGCCGGGCCAATTTTTCCGCCAAGGCAACACGTTGATGTACACGGGAGCGCTCTACGAACTTAGCGGTTTCAAGAAGGATATGCCTGACGCGGATATCGGATTTGTGCCATTCCCTAAAGGGCCTAGTGCAAGCTCGTACCACTCTTACGAAGGTCTCTATCAATCCTTGTTCATTCCTAAGGCTGTAAAGGATCCGGATAAGCTGCTCTATATTTGGGAGAAAATCAACGACATCGATTCGATGTATGACTATCCGGACCAGGCTTCCTATGAAACCTCGTTCACGGACGAAAACGACATTAACAATGCGAAGGAAGTCGCCGCCAATTTGATTGTTCTCGACCACTTCACATTCCCTAACCTGAAGTTCTATGATTTCCTCGGAGAAATCACCAGCGGAACCTCGGTGTCTACGGTGGTGGAAAAGTACAAAGCGCCGTTCCAGGCAGCCATTGATGAGGTCTACGGATCGAAATAATTTCACATGTTGAAGCAGCAGTCCCTATTAGAAATTTATTTCTAACGGGGACTGTTATTGACATGACATGTCTCTTGCCTCAGGAGGGAGAAGCGTGAACAACCGAAAGAAGAGCTACGTCGCTGTCCTGCTCGTCCTTGCCATATTAGTGTCCATTTGGGCATTCTACCCTTCCGGTTCATCCGAAGTGCGGAGCGTTCAAGCCATGGCCGATTTTGCGGCTGTTACGGGATCGGGCGGCGATGACGGCGGCTACGATGCATATGTGAAAGCCCATTCGGCTGCTAAGCGCCCGGATCAGGTTATCCGGATCGAGGGCGAGAGCTTTACCCAAACCGACGGGCCGGGATTCGAGGTTGTCCATCCGTCAGGGGAAACCGCCGTCCTCACGCCGGAGTCGGGTTCCATCAGCTGGAACGTGCCCATCGAACAAGCGGGCCTGTACAACATCCGAATCCGGTATTTGCCGGTAGAAGGTAAAAGTTCCGCGATCGAACGCGGGTTGACGATCAATCAACAGCTGCCCTTTAAGGGCGCCGACCTGGTTACGTTTGACCGGGTCTGGGGCAACCGGGACGACAAGATCGGTCGCGATGACAGAGGGAACGATCTGCGTCCGAGTCAGGTAGAGAAGCCGATCTGGCAGGTCGAATCCGTCACCGACCGCAGCGGTTATTATGACGAACCCTATTTGTTCTATTTTGACAAAGGCAATCAAAGCGTGACCTTGACGGCATTGCGTGAGCCTATGGCCATCGATTATATCGAGCTGTACCAGGAAGAAGCATTAAAGACATACGCAGAAATCAAGAGCGATTATTCAACCGAAGGGCTGCAGCCGGTCAAAGACCAATACACCCTGATTCAGGCAGAGGATGCGGTGTATAAGTCCTCTCCGACCTTGTACCCGGTTTCTGACAGATCGAGCCCGACGGTTATTCCATACGATGTGTCCAAAATTCGGATCAACACGATCGGAGGGCTGAACTGGAAGCTGCCCGGACAATGGATCGAGTGGGAATTCGAAGCGCCGGAGGACGGCTTGTACCAGATCGCTTTAAAAGAGAAGCAGGATCAGCTGCGCGGCGTCTTCGCCACGCGAAGCCTGACGATTGACGGAAAAGTTCCGTTCAAGGAGATGAAGCGGATCCCTTTTGAATTCAGCAGGGACTGGAGCATGTACGTCTTGGGAGAGGATGAGCCGTATTTGTTCCACTTGACCCAAGGCAAGCACCGGATTCGCATGACGGTTTCCCTTGGCGAGCTGGCCCCGCTGATCCAGACGATCGAGTCGAGCGTGCTGCAGCTGAACGAAATGTACCGCAAAATTTTGATGATCACGTCCAATTCGCCCGATCCGTACCGGGACTACCAATTGGAGAAGCGGATCCCAGAAATGGCGGAGGTATTCCGCAAACAAGCCGAAACGATCCAAAGCGTGGCCGATTACCTGGAACAAGCGACAGGCGAACAGAGCGACAAGGTGGCCATTTTGCACACAATGGTCAAGCAGCTTCAAGAGATGGCCAAGCGGCCGGATACGGTTGCGAACCGTTTGGAGGCCTTCAAGACCAACGTCGGCGGCCTGGGTACGTGGATTCTGACCGTCCGGGAACAGCCGCTTACGCTGGATTATTTGGTCGTTTCCTCACCGGATCACAAGCTGCCGAAAGCGGATGCGTCGTTTCTGCAAGTGGTGAAGCATGAAGCCGGGGCGCTCACCGCTTCTTATACCGAGGATTACGACAGCATCGGCAATACCGGCAAGCAGAAGCGGTCGACGACCGTTTGGATTACGACGGGGCGGGATCAGGCCCAGGTGTTGAAAAACCTGATCGATGATTCGTTTACCCCGAAATCGGACATTTCGGTCAATCTGAAGCTCGTACCCGCCAACATCCTTCTGCCCGCGACGCTCGCCGGGGAAGGGCCGGACGTGGCCATGCAGATCGGCGAAGACGTGCCCGTGAACTATGCCATGCGGGGGGCGGCTGCCGATTTGTCGAAATTTGCCGATTATAACGAAGTCGCATCACGCTTCCGCGACAGCGGATTGGTGCCTTACGAATATGACGGGGGCGTCTATGCGCTGCCGGAGCAGCAGTCGTTCCCGATGCTCTTTTACCGCAAGGATATCCTGAAGGAGCTTAACCTGGAGCCGCCCCAAACATGGCAGGATATTTACAACATGATTTCGGTTCTGCAGAAACACAACATGGAATTTTATCTGCCGATCGAGGCTGCCAACGCGAGCCTGGTGCCGAACCCGACGTTCTCCATGCTGCTGTACCAGAACGGCGGCGAATTCTACCGGGACGGCGGCAGAAAGAGCGCGCTGGATTCCGAAATCTCCATGGATGCCTTCAAGAAATGGACGCAGTTCTATACGAGCTACAAGTTCCCGCTGCTGGCCGACTTTCCGAACCGGTTCCGGACCGGCGAAATGCCGATCGGCATCGCGGATTATACGACATACAACATGCTGACCGTCCTGGCGCCGGAGATCAAGGGGCTCTGGGAATTTACCATGGTGCCCGGCACGGAGAGGAACGGCACGATCCATCATGAAGTGGCGAGCCACACGACCGGCGTGATGATGCTCGAGGGCGCGCGGGATCAAGAGGCGGCTTGGGAGTTCATGAAATGGTGGACGGATAAGGATACCCAAATCGCATACGGCCGCGAGATGGAAGGGCTGATGGGCGAAGCTGCCCGTTATCCGACAGCTAACGTCGAGGCGCTCGAGGAGCTGCCTTGGCCGGTCAAAGACTATCGCAATCTGGAGAATCAGTGGAAATGGGTCCGGGGAATCCCGCAGGTTCCGGGCGGCTATTTTACCGGCCGGCATCTGGACAACGCATTCCGCAAAGTCGTCAACGCCAGCGAGAATCCCCGTGAGGCTTTGTCGGATTACCTCTTGTACATCAATGACGAAATTGCGGTCAAGCGGAAGGAATTCAATTTACCTGAACAGTAAGGGGGGAATCGGATGCAAGCCGAAACAACCAGCCCGTCCGCCGTATCGAGCCTCGTGCAGCCGAAAAAGCAGTCGCGGCTGGCCAACGTCTGGAGAGAGCTGAAGAAAAACAAGCATTATTACATCCTCATGAGTCCGTACATGCTGATCTTTTTTGCCTTTACGGTGGTTCCGGTCGTTTTCTCGATCGTTCTCAGCTTCTTTTATTTCAATATGCTGGAATTCCCCCGGTTTGTCGGGTGGCAGAACTACTCCAGATTGTTTTTGAATGATGACGTCTTTATGATCGCTTTGAAAAATACGCTGCTGTTTGCGGTCATTTGCGGACCGATCAGCTACCTTGCCTGCTTTCTGTTTGCATGGATAATCAATGAGCTGTCCCCGAAGGTCCGCGCGTTGATGACGCTTGTGTTCTATGCGCCGTCGATTTCCGGCAACGTTTTCTTTATTTGGCTCATTATTTTTTCAGGCGACAGATACGGCTATTTGAACGGCTTTTTAATTAAATTCGGCTTTATGCTGGAACCGATTCAATGGCTGACGAACGAGAAGTACATTTTGCCGATCATCATGATCGTCCAGCTGTGGCTCAGCCTGGGTACCAGCTTCCTGGCTTTTATTGCGGGCCTGCAGACGATCGACAAATCCCTGATTGAAGCCGGAGCGATCGACGGCGTCCGCAACCGCTGGCAGGAACTGTGGTTCATTACGCTGCCGTCCATGAGGCCGCAGTTGATGTTCGGCGCGGTTATGCAGATCACCAGCTCGTTTGCGGTGGCCGATATCTCGGTGGCGCTCGCCGGTTTTCCCAGCGTCAACTACGCGGGGCATACGATCGTCACGCACTTGATGGATTACGGAACGATCCGCTTTGAAATGGGGTATGCGTCCGCGATTGCGACGGTGCTGTTCGCCATGATGCTCGGTGCCAACAAATTGACGCAGCGATTGCTCAGAAAGGTAGGGGAGTGATTTGGTGACGAGAATGATGGCCGCCTTTCGCATGCCGAGAAGGCTGAACCGCTCTTTTACCGTCAGCTTTATGCTGTTCGCGTTCCTGGCCGTATTCGGCGCATTCATGGCGCTGCCGCTGATCTACGCCGTTAATAATGCTTTTAAACCGCTGAACGAACTGTTCCTGTTTCCGCCGCGCTTCTTCGTGAACAATCCGACGATGGACAACTTTTACGATCTGGTGGCGTTAATGGGAAATTCCTGGGTTCCGCTGTCCCGGTATATCGTGAACACGTTCTTTATTACGATTGTAGGGACCGTCGGCCATATCCTTCTGTCTTCTGCCGCGGCCTATCCGCTGGCAAAATACCGTTTTCCCGGGTCCAGGATCCTGTTCTCGATCGTCGTCATGTCCTTGATGTTTTCCGGGCATGTTACGGCGATTCCCAACTATATGGTGATGTCGTGGCTCGGCTGGATCAATACGCACGCATCGATTATCGTCCCGTCGCTTGCGTTCCCGCTAGGCTTATTCCTGATGAAGCAGTTCATGGAGCAGATTCCGGATGCCCTGCTGGAAGCGGCCAAAATCGACGGGGCGAACGAATACCGGATTTATTGGACGATCGTCATGCCCAACGTGAAGCCTGCTTGGCTAACGCTGATGATTTTGCAGTTTCCGATGCTGTGGGGCTCGGACGGGGGCAATTTCATTTACAGTGAGAACCTCAAGACGCTTCACTATGCCTTAGGCCAAATCACCGCGGGCGGGATTGCCCGGGCCGGCGTGGGAGCTGCCGTCGCGCTGATTCTGATGGTCGTGCCGATTACACTCTTTATCATTTCGCAGAGCAACGTCCTTCAGACGATGGCGACTTCCGGAATGAAAGAATAGAGGGGAGACTAGCACGATGCGAATGAGCATACCGAAAGTGAAAAAGTACCTCCTGGTGGTTGCCCTCTGCTGCCTGCTGGGGTCGAATATAGGCGTAAATGCGGCTCACGCCGAAGGCAGCGCCTCCTACAACTATTCCTTCTGGAATGACACGACGCCGGCTCCTGCCGCCTATGAGGCCACGTCCTTGCTGAACGGTGCGCAGCTTGGC
The DNA here is from genome assembly GCF_003386155.1 of Paenibacillus sp. VMFN-D1. NCBI lineage: Bacteria > Bacillati > Bacillota > Bacilli > Caryophanales > Paenibacillaceae > Paenibacillus > Paenibacillus sp. VMFN-D1. The sequence goes on from NZ_QRDU01000002.1 coordinate 1,028,696, forward strand.
GTAGGCCCCTTCAAAAACCCAAGTGACATCCACGTAACGGCCGACAAAGAGATTTACGTGCTCGATTCCGGCAACAACCGCATCGTCGTCCTCAACGAGCATTTTAAGCCGGTTAAGGTGGTAGATTCCTTTGACCACAAGGGAAAAAAAGATACGTTCAATAACCCGCAAGGGATCTTCGTGACCGACCGGAAGGAGCTCTTTATCGCCGATACGGGCAATAAACGGGTGGTCCATCTGGATTCAAACTTAAGGGTGGCGGGATTGCTTGAAGCGCCGAAGTCCGATTTGCTGCAGGCCAATTTCGATTTTCAGCCGGTTCGGGTGGTTGTTGACACGGCGCAGCGGATTTACGTCATGTCGACCGGCGTATTTGACGGTTTTATGGAATTCAATCCGGATGGGGCGTTCACCTCGTTCATCGGCGCCAACCGGGTGACGGTTGATCCGGTGGAGCTGTTCTGGAAAAGGATGTCTACGCAGGCGCAGCGGAGCCAAATGGTGATGTTCACGCCTACTGAATTCACGAATCTGGATATGGATGACGAAGGCTTCATTTACGCAACAAGCGGGGACTACTCGAATAACCCGATCAAAAAACTGAACGCTCAGGGCAACGATATTCTCCGGCGGACGGGATATCTCAGCCTGGTGGGGGATATCCGGTATTCAAAAGATGTCGGCCCTTCACGGCTCATCGATATCGATGTCACCGACAGCGAAATGTATTCGGTCCTCGACTCCAAGCGGGGCAGAATCTTCACTTACAGCGGGGATGGACATCTGATGTACATATTCGGCGGCTTGGGCAATCAAATGGGCCAATTCAACACTCCCGCGGCGATTGAACGGGTCGGGGACGATTTTCTTGTGCTGGATAAGGCATTCGGCGAGATAACGGTGTTTCAGACAACAGCGTACGGCCGGATGTTGAACGAAGCGGTCCGGAGCTACTACAGGGGCGATGAGGAAAAGGCGTTTGATCTCTATCAACAGGCGATCAATATGAATGCGAACCTGGAATTTGCTTATTCCGGCGTGGGCAAAGCCCTCCTTCGGAAAGGGGACTACAAAGGGGCGATGCAGTACTTCAAGGAAAGCTATGATCAAGCCAATTATTCAAAGGCGTACCTGCTTTACCGCAAAGAGGTGATGAGAGAATACTTCCCGGCAGTCATGACCGGATTGATTGTGCTTGCCGCAGCTCTCCTGCTCTTCAAAAAGCTCCGGAAGCGGATGAGGAGACAAGGAGGTGTTACGATTGAATCGTGAGCTCGTAAAATACCCGTTTTATCTCATCGTGCATCCGTTTAACGCCTATTGGGACCTGAAATACGAACGAAACAAGCGGCACACGCTGATCGCTTCCTTGATCATTTTGTTTTTGATGATCATCACCAACGTCCTTAGCAACCAGTACAGCGGCTTCCTGGTCAAAATCACCAATCCGGATGATATGAACAGCCTGATGGAAGTAGTGTACATCGTTGTCCCGGTCTTGTTCTGGTGCGTGGCCAACTGGTCGCTGACGACGCTCATGGACGGCGAAGGGAAGTTCGTTGACATTTTTACATCGACGTGCTTTGCCCTCGTTCCGATGATGATCATCAACTTCCCGTGGATCTGGCTCAGCAATGTCATATCGCTGCAGGAGACGGCGTTTTATAACTTCTGCAGCACCGCGGCCTTCCTCTGGTCGGCGTATCTTTTGTTCGTCGGCAACATGACCGTACATCAATACTCGCCGTCGAAGACCATCGGGACGATCCTGCTGACGATCGTGGCGATGGGATTTATGGCTTTTATCTGCCTGCTGTTTTTCGGACTGATTCAGCAGATGATTTCGTTCGTTCACGTCATTTATCAGGAAATCATGCTGAGAAACTAAAGAAAGGAGGAGAAACCATGCGCAAAGCCAGAATCGCCCTGTGGCTCCCGGTACTGATCGCGGGGATCGCGCTGGCCGGCTGTGCCGATTCGAACGTGGCCCGCTCTGGGGCCAATGAAGCACCGGCTGCAGCCCAATTCACCAAGGGTCAGCCTTTGAAGGCGGCTTTCACCGACGCCCGCGCAGCCGGCATGAAAGGCGTAGCCGAAAATGAACGGCTGCGGCTGTTCGTGGATGAGAGTACGGGCGCTATCGCTGTGTTAAATAAGGAAACCGGAGAGACGTGGTACAGCAACCCGCCGGAGCAGGGCAAGGACCCGCTCGCCTCGGGAGTGAACAAAGCCAACCTTTCTTCCCAGCTCAAGATCGATTATTACAACAATTTCGGCCAGGTGAATTCCATCAATACGTTCACGGACAGCGTCTCGCATAAGCAGATCAAATTCGAACCGATCCCAAGCGGGGTAAGGGTCACATACCAGTTCGGAACCGCCGTGAAGTCGGCGGCCGATTTGCCGATGATGCTCAGCAGCGAGCGGATCGAGGCGATGCTGGGCAAGCTGGACAAAACGGGGCAGCGGGCTCTGAAAATCGCCTATAAGGAAGATCCGGATAAAAAGGCGTATGTCCGTAACGACAGCGCCTTAAATGGACTGCAGCTCGATCGCGCCTTCAAGGCATTCGACGATGCCGGATATACCGAAGAGGACCTGATGAAGGACATGGAGGAGCTGCATTTTACACAGGAGAAGCCGGAACCGCGGATATTCCTCGCATCGATCGAATATGCCCTGGACGGCGGCAGCCTAGTCGCCAAAATCCCTGCATCCGGTATCCAATATCCGAGCGCATATCCGATCGGGAATATTTCCTTTCTCAGCTTTTTTGGCGCCGGCAGCTCCAAGGAGAAGGGGGCGATCTTCGTGCCGGACGGCTCCGGCGCGCTCATCCATTTCAACAACGGGAAAAAGCAGTATCCCGCTTACCAGCAGCCGGTGTACGGGGAAGACCTGACGATGAAGACGACGGAGGATGCCAAAACCGAGCAGGCGGTTCGGCTGCCGGTGTTCGGCATCATCCGGGAAAGCGGTGCGATCCTCGGCATCATCGAGGAAGGTGCAGCGGCTGCGGCCATCCATGCCGATATCAGCGGAAAGCTGAACAGCTATAACTATGTATATCCCAGCTTCAATGTCATGAACAAAGGAGAAGTGACGCTGCAAGCGAACGGCCAGGAGCGTACGCTGCCCAGGTTCCAGGAACAGGCGATGAAAACGGACTTTACGGTCCGGTACGCGTTCCTGAACAAAGAGGAGGCCTCTTACCAAGGCTTGGCCCGCTACTACCAGCGTTATTTGGAGCAGCATGGCGGTCTCCCCAAACCGGAGACGGCCGCAGGTACGACAGATACGCCGTTCTACCTGCAGCTGGTCGGCGGCATCGCCAAACAGAAGCATGTCGCCGGCATTCCTTACCGGACGATCGAGCCTCTCACGACGTTCGAACAGTCGGAGGATATCATCAACCAGATGAAGAGCCGCGACATCTCCAATATCAAATTGAAATATTCGGGCTGGTTTAATGGCGGATTGGATCATGAGGTTCCGGATCATATTTCGGTCGACAAGGCGGTCGGCGGCAGCAATGGATTGCGGGGCTTCTTATCGTTCACGCAGGATCAAGGGGTTTCTTTCTTTCCGGATGTAGCCGTTTTGACCGCGAATACGGGAAAGGGATTCAACGAGAACGCGAATGCTGCGAGAACGCTGAGAGGCGTTCCTGCCGCTCTCTATCCGCTGGATCAGGCGCTCAATCGGAGGGACCGGGATAAGCCGCCGTCTTATGTTGTATCCCCCCGCCTTACCGTTTCCTATACCGAGTCGGTGCTGAAGGGCTTGAAAGGGTATCAAACGGGCGGCATTTCACTCCGGGATCTCGCCGATCAGCTCAACAGCGATTACCGCAAGCACAATCAACTGGATCGCACGCAGTCCGAGAACCTTTCGGTTCAGGCGCTGGGCAGCATCTCGCAGCAAAATTTGAAGGTCATGGCGGACGGCGGCAACGCTTATGCGCTTCCTTTCTTGACGGATATTACGAACGCGCCGATGTCCGGCAGCCGATTCAAGATCGAGGACGAAGAGATCCCATTCTATCAAATGGTCATTCGGGGGTCCATCGACTACACGGGAAGCCCGTTTAACCTGTCAACCTATACGGATGAACGGCAGTATATCCTGAAATGCCTCGAATACGGAGCGGGCGTGTACTTCGAATGGATCCATGAACCGAATGACAAAGTGAAGGATACGGATTATAACGACTTGTATGCCGTCCATTACAAGCAGTGGATCGACCAGGCCGCCGAAATGTACCGCGAGGTGAACGATGTGCTGAAGAACGTCCGGAACGAGCCGATTACGGGCCATGAGAAGCTTGGCGAAGGCGTGTTCAAGACGGTGTACGGGAACGGCATATACGTCATTGTGAACTATAACCGTACGGATGTGACGGTGGACGGCCAAACGGTGAAAGCCGAGAGCTATTTGACGGGTGGTGTGCAATCTTGAAGTCGATCATGAAAATCGGCGCGAAGCGGCGGACGTACGCCGAACAGAAGGCGCTTTGGGGCTTTATCTACGTTTTGCCGTGGCTGCTCGGATTCCTTCTCTTTTTCCTGATACCGTTAATTTCCTCATTAAGGTACAGCTTCAGCTCCATCGAAGCCAATGCTAACGGCATGAACATCAGCTTTATCGGCATCTCCAATTACGTGGAAGCCCTTACGGTCAATACGAGCTTTAACCGTACGCTGACGACCTCGATCGTAAACATGGTCATCAACGTACCGCTCATTGTGATTTTCAGCCTGTTTTTGGCTGTACTGCTGAACCAAAGGTTTGTCGGCAGAGCCATTGCCAGATCGATCTTTTTCCTTCCGGTCATCCTGGCGTCCGGAGTCATTGCAAATTTGGAGACGTCCAGCCTCGTTCAGGCTATCAATGAGCAGAACGCCGGCGGTGCCGTGAGCGGCCTGGGGACCAGCGAGCTGACGCGGATCATGGTCAATTCCGGTGTCAGCGATAACATCGTCACGTACCTGACCAGCGCCGTGGATCGCATCTACCAGATCGTCAGCCAGTCGGGCGTGCAAATTCTGATCTTCCTGGCAGGGATCCAGTCGGTATCCCCCCAGCTGTATGAGGCATCCAAGATCGAGGGAGCGACCGGTTACGAAGCGTTTTGGAAAATCACGCTGCCCATGGTCAGCCCGCTTATCCTGGTCAACGTGATTTATACGGTGATCGACTCGTTCTCCCGGAGCGAAATGACGACGCTGATCAGGGAAACGGGATTTACGAATTTTAATTTCGGTCTCAGCTCGGCGATGGCCTGGATTTACTTCCTGGCGATCATGGTTATTTTGCTAATCATTACGTTTTTCATTTCCAAAAGAATTTTCTATCAAGAGTAGAAGGAGCGTGAGCAGCGTTGATCATCGCCCGTTTGTTGTCGCTCGAAAGCTGGAAGCGCTGGCTATGGACCGTCGTGCGGCTGGTCCTGATGGCAGGACTGTCGTTTGTCATTCTGTACCCCATTCTTCAAAAGATTTCAACGGCCATCAAGGACAAGAGCGATCTGTATTCGCCGATCGTCGTCTTTATCCCGGAGCATTATTCGCTGGACAATTTCAAAAAAGCCATCTCGATCATGGACTATTGGCACACGCTGTTCAATACGTTTACGTTATCGGCCATGACGACGATCCTGACGGCCGTGTCCTGCGCGTTTGCAGGCTACGCCTTCGCGCGGCTTAAATTCAAAGGCAGTAATTTGCTCTTTGGAGGTGTCATCCTGACCATTCTGGTGCCGCCAACGACCATTCTGATACCGATCTACATGAATTTGAAGGATTTCAGTCTCATGGGGCTGATCCCGCTGCTGACCGGGAAGTCGGTGAACCTGCTGGACTCGTACTGGCCTTTCTTTCTAACCTCGGTCACCGCTAACTCGCTGAAGGCGGGTCTCTACATTTTTATTTTCAGGCAGTTTTTCCGGGGGATCCCGAAAGAAGTGGAGGAGGCGGCTTATATCGATGGGGCGGGCGTAAGCAAAACTTTTATGCGCATCATGCTCCCGAATGCCGTTCCGGCCATCGTTACCGTGCTGTTGTTTTCATTCGTATGGCAGTGGAATGACAGCTTCTTTACGACAACGTATTTAACGTCGGGCAAAGTGATGTCCACCCAACTGGCGTCGCTGCCGCACAACCTTTCCATCATGCTCGAGGGCGGGGTGGCGACCAACAAGGATCCTTTCTATATGAGCATGGTCCAGGATACCGGCATCTTGCTGGCGATCCTGCCGCTGATCATTATTTATTTGTTCGTGCAGCGTTACTTTGTGGAAAGCATCGAACGGACCGGCATTGTCGGGTAAGGTCCGATTTAGTATTAATTCTATTTCGCGATAAAACTACACGAAAAAGCAGCATGCGGTCCCGCATGCTGCTGCTCTATTTTAGTTATCTATAAGGAGAAGGTTTCTATTGGAAACGGATAGAAAGCTGCTTGATTTAATCTCAAAGCCGTAAATCACCCGACTGCCGGTACTCACGAGGCGTGCAGCCCACGATACGCCGGAATTGTCTGGAGAAATGCTCGACATTTTTGTATCCGCACAGCTCGCTGATATCAGCGATTCGAAGCGATCCGTGGATCAGCCTTTCCTTGGCGAGGCGGATTCTGCACTGGATAACGTCGTCCATGCAGGAAATCCCGAAAGTCGCCTTATACAGCGTTTGCAGGTACCCGGGGCTCAAGTGTATGTCATCGGCCATGGAAGGGACGCTCCATTCAGCACCGGGACAGTTATGGATCGCCTTGCGCAGATTCAACAGTTTCTGGTAATGCGGCGAATTTTCCTTGGATTGAAAAGCTTCGAGCAGCTTGTTGAACAAAATCCGAAACAGGTAGTCGATCGAGAGCTCCCGGTAATCGCAGCTGAAAAAATTTTCGGTGGCCAGAAGCTGGAACAGCTGGCGGCAGTATCCGGGATCCGGGACCGGAATCGGAACGCCCTGCGGAAGTGTCGTCTCCAGAACGTAGGATTCGTCCGTCTCGAAACGGACCCAGTCATTCACAAATTGGCCTGAGCAGGCGCGGTACATAATCTTTTGCCGAGGGGGAAAGAGAACGGCACAGTTTGCCGGGTACTCCCGGATTTCTCCTTGAACCCAGAACTCAGCCGGCGTTTGCGTAAGAATCAGCAGCCAAAAATCATGTCCATCCGGAATGTCATAAATAAAGTCTCCGGGATGGGCGGCATCATATCCGACATAGTAAATGGATGTCGTCATCACGATCTCCAATCTTAGAATAGATCAAGTTTCTGTCAGCATAGATCATTCATTGCTAAGATGTCCTAATTTATAATTTCATAGTAAACCCAATATAAAGTCAATAGAACAATCAGAAATGGCGTTACTCCGTCAGCAAATCCGTATTTGAAATGATCAATAAAGGTGAGGACCATGCCATGATATTGAAAAGCGAATTTATCAAAGTACTATGCTATACCCGCACTCCGCAGGAGGACATCATCTATGCACCTAGACTGGCGTACAGCATGCATCTTGCCTATAGCGAGGACGGCAGGGACTTCCAAGCCTTGAACCATAATTCAGGCGTCCTGTTCGCCAAGGCAACGAATCATGAAAACGGGACGCTCCGGGCCAAAAGCCTGAAAAATCCGTACCTCTTCCGCATGGCCGACGGAAAATTCGGTGTCGTTGCCGTACGGACGGAGGCGGATGGACAGCAGGATGAAGAGAGCCGAGGGGCGGTGCTGTTCTTTACTTCCGACGATTTGCTGCAGTATCAAGAAATCGGGCTTGTCGATTTGAAAAGCGATGTTTACGCCCATGATGTCGCTTGCGAGTACGATGAATCAAGCCAGGCATACGTCATCCGGTGGAGCGACGGGAAGGGCGGCAGCTACCAAAATAAGATTCAGGACCTTTATGGTTTGGCTGGCGCCGGGACTCCGGAAAAAGCGGAGGCGTTTACGCTCGAAGCCGTATCGGCAGACATTGAAGGCGTCCAGCCCCGTAATGTGATCCGCGTTCCGCGGGTAACGGCACAACGGCTCGTATGCCGGCTTACGGTTCCCGAGAATGTCGCCATTGAAGTTCCGGATGGCATCAAGGCGGCATCGGCCGAGGATTTGAAAGCGCTCAAAGCGACCGCGGTATACAGTGACGGCACCACGGCCCCCAAAGCCGTGGACTGGGATGCGGCAGCGGTTCGCTGGGATCAGGCGGGAACCTATCGGGTTAAGGGAAGGGTTCGTCAGGAGCATTATGCGTTTCCGATCGCGCCGAACCGGGCGGACCCCTGCATCGCGAAATGGAAAGGCAAGTATTATTTCATTGCGACCAACGACGCCGACGGCAACCGAACCTTGTATATCCGGGAAGCAGAGACGATATCCGGTCTGGTTCAGGCCGGCGAGTCTTTAATTTTGGATACACAAACCTATGATCACATTAAAGGGCTGTTATGGGCGCCCGAGTTCCATATTATCGAGGACGGGCTGTACATTTTTCATGCGGCAACGACAGGCGAATTTTTCTATGAAGAGTGCCACGTGATGAAGCTGCGCGAGGGCGGGGACCCCACTTGTGCCGCCGATTGGTCGATGCCCCGGCGCGTCGTCAGGAAAGACGGTACCGAGTTATGCGAGGCGGGCAAGGTGATCTCACTGGATATGACCGTCATCCAGGTGAACGGGGATTGTTACGCGGCTTGGTCGGAGCGGCAGTTCTTGCCTGCAGATCTTGGCGCCTGGGTTTATATCGCGAAATTGGATCCGAAGGAGCCGTGGAGGCTGGCGAGCGACCCGGTGCTGCTGACCAAGCCGGACTTTGGCTGGGCCAATAACCATACCTTTGTCGATGAAGGGCCGTTTGCTTTGATCCGGGGCGGCAGGATTTTTCTAACCTTCTCGAGCGCGGCGGTAGACGCTACTTATTGTGTAGGCCTGCTGACCGCCGATGCGAATGCGGACCTGCTGGATCCCGGCAGCTGGACGAAGGGCAATTATCCGCTGCTGACGTCGAGAAGCGTCCCGGGCGAATACGGTCCGGGCCATAATTCTTATATTACCGATGACGATGGCGTCACTTGGAACGTATATCATGCCCGACCTGGAGTAGAGGGGCCAAGAGGCTCCGGAATCCGCCGCGTTCATTTCGGCATGGACGGATATCCGGTGCTTGATTTAACGGAAGAAAGGGATTTGAACCCGGCTTTGGCCGAGGTGTCGATCGAAATCATTGTACAACGCGATTAGGAAGGGGCAGAGAGAACATGTTTCCAAATCCGATTATATGGGCCGATTATCCGGACCTTGACGTGATCCGGGTAGAGGATACCTACTATATGGTGAGCACGACGATGCACATGATGCCGGGCTGCGTCATTCTGCGATCATACGACCTGATTCAGTGGGAGGTGGCTTCACATGTATACGACGTACTGGACAATACGCCCGCACAGCGGCTCGAAGACGGCCAACATATTTACGGCCAGGGCATGTGGGCGCCATCTTTTCGTTACCACAAGGGTAAATTCTACGTCATCTTCGTGGCGAACGATACCCGCCGGACTTACCTGTACACGGCAGATAGCGTAACCGGTCCATGGACGAAGCAATACATCGAGGGTTTTTATCACGACTGCTCCCTGCTGTTTGACGATGATGGCCGGACGTATCTGATTTACGGGAATGCCGAGATTCACCTGCTCGAATTGAAGGAGGATCTTTCCGGTCCCAAACCCGGCGGGCTGAACCGCGTTATCGTGAAAGAACGGGAGCCGTATCATCTCGGGTACGAGGGTGCCCACTTTTATAAGATCGACGGCAGGTATTATGCTTTCTTTATCCATATTTCGAAGGCTTCAGGGCGCCGAACGCAGGCCTGCTTTGCAGCGGATTCCCTGGAGGGCGAATTTACGGGCGGAGAGGTCTTTAATGACGATATGGGGTATTTCTATTCAGGCGTAGCGCAGGGCGGCATCGTGGATACGCCGGACGGGAAATGGGTGGCTGTGCTGTTTCAGGACCACGGCGCCGTCGGCCGGATTCCGGTGCTTGTTCCGCTGCGCTTTGAGAACGGTTTTCCGGTATTCGCCAAAGCAGCACCCCCAATGATCGAGCTGCCAAGCACAAGACCTGGGTATACCTACCAGCCTTTGGTTGGAAGCGACGACTTTGATTACACGCCGGACGAAGACGGCAAAGTACGCCTGAAGGATGTTTGGCAGTGGAATCATACGCCTGACGATGCATTGTGGTCTGTAACGGACAAACCGGGAGTCTACCGGGTCACATCCGGCAAGATCAGCCCCAATTTGACGTTCGCGGTCAATACGCTGACGCAGCGCGCCATGGGACCGGCATGCGAGGTGACAGTCACGCTGGACGGCAGCGGGCTGAAAGATGGCGATTATGCAGGCTTATGCTTTTTGATCGGTACGTACGGCTTGATTGCCCTGACCAAGGAGGCCGGCCGATCCTACCTGGTGATGCTGGCCAGAGAGGCCAAAGACCGCTCCATATTCGGCAAACTGGTCGACGAAGAGCCCGGGACCGAACTCGCCAGAATTCCCGTTTCCGGAAACGTCGTCACACTCAAGACGATTGGAAATTTCGTGAACAATGCGGATGAGTGCATGTTTTATTACCGGGATGGCGCGGACTGGAGGCAGCTCGGGATTACGCACAAGATGGTATACAAGCTGGACCATTTTATGGGATGCCGCATCGGTCTGTTTTTGTTTTCCACCCGAGAGGTCGGAGGGACGGCGGGTTTTTCCGATTTTCAATACCAGGTGCTGAAGTAATCCGACTTCGTTCGCTCTTTATGCAAAGGGGATGTTCCTCCGGGAATGTCCTCGTTTGCGCTGGCTGTTTGAAAGTCGCAAGGTGTGGTCAAAGACAACCATACTTTGCCGGGTGAGGACACGGTCAACGGCAGGTTGTTGCGTGATCATGAGGAGGCTTACACTTTGGGATGAAGGTGTCTTTCATAAAGCATTGGCGTTTAGAACTTCTCTAGGAGGGGATAGGTATGATGAGGTTGCGCGAAGCGTTTAAAGAACAGTTTTTGATCGGGGCCGCCGTCAATCCGGTGACGTTGGACTCGCAGCGTGATTTGCTTATTGAGCATTTCAACAGCGTGACTGCCGAAAATGAAATGAAATTCGAAAGATTGCATCCCACGGAGGACCGGTATACGTTTGAGGCGGCAGACCGTATGGTGGCCCTGGCTAAAGCCAACGGTATGGGAGTAAGGGGCCATACGCTGGTGTGGCACAATCAGACGCCGACATGGGTGTTTGAAAATGAAGACGGCAGCCAAACGGATCGGGTGACGCTGCTGGCCCGCATGAAATCTCATATCAACACGGTCGTATCCCGTTACAGGGGAGAACTCTATGCTTGGGACGTGGTGAACGAAGCGGTATCCGACAGCGGCAGCGAGCTGCTGCGGCCTTCGAAGTGGCTCGATATTATCGGCGAGGATTTCATCGCCAAGGCGTTTGAGTACGCCCATGAAGCCGATCCGGAGGCGCTGCTGTTCTACAACGATTACAACGAGGCCGATCCGGTGAAAAGCGAGAAAATCTACACGCTCGTCAAATCGCTGCTCGAGCAGGGGGTTCCGATCCATGGCATCGGGCTTCAGGCGCACTGGAGCCTGTATCACCCGTCGCTGGATAATATCCGCGTGGCGATCGAGAAATACGCCAGTTTGGGCGTGAAGCTGCATATTACGGAGCTGGACGTTTCGATGTTTGCGTTCGATGACCGGCGGACCGACCTCACGGCTCCGACAGAAGAGATGCTGGCTCTTCAAGCGGAACGTTACGGTCAATTTTTCCGGCTGTTCCAGGAATACAGCGAATATATCACTTCCGTCACTTTTTGGGGCGCTGCCGATGATTATACCTGGCTGGACCATTTCCCTGTGCGGGGCCGAAAGAATTGGCCGTTCTTATTTGATGCGAAGCATCAGCCCAAACCGTCTTATTCGGAAGTGCTGAAGACCGTGGGCTTGACTCTTTAGGCAAGGCATGTTTTTCATTGGAATGGTGCTTGTACAAGCACCATTTTTTTTTCGTGTTAACGGCAGCTGCACCAGCTTTTCATTAAGGCGATACCGTTTGATGGGAGTTGAAGGTCATCCGGTATGCGGTCGGCGAGAAGCCGGTCGATTCCTTGAAAATTCTGGATAAGTAGGAGATATCGGATATTCCGATCCGGTCGCCGATTTCAGATAAAGGGAGGTTCGTCGTCACAAGCAGCAGTTTTGCTTCCTCCAGCCTTCTTTTCTTGATGTATTGGATCGGGGAAATCCCGAACTGGCGTTTAAATACACGGATGAAATAGTTGGGATGCAAATGAGCCTTTTCGGCCAAATCCGTAATAGTCAGGTTGTGACGGTAGCTGCTCTGAATATACGAAATCACCTGTTCGAGAGGTTCGGGCTCCGTCGAACGATGGAGGCTGACCTCGGAGGAAACGGCATGCTCAATATAATAAGAAACCAATCTTAGCATGGCTGATTTCACAAGCAGCGGACCGCTAATGGAAGCCGCAGCATCGCTGTCGAGCAATTCGCGGAACAGCCGGATCGCTTCGCTGTCATTTTTTGTGTCCACATACAGTGGGGTTTGAATCAGGTCAAAGAGATTGCGGTCTCCAATCCGAGCCGTAAAATGGCACCAATATTTCGTGTATCTGGGGCCCGAAGTGTAAGAATAGGACTGCTTAACCCCATGAGGCATAAGAAACCATTGTCCGGGTTTGGGTCTGAATTCCGAATCGCCGATTTTCAGCCATCCCTCCCCGTCACAGATCAAATAAAACTTGTTAAAGTCCGGCGTGTAGTCGAGCTCCCGCCAATCCGTCCATACCTGGTTATAACCCATCGATGTGACCCGTACGTCCAGATTTTCCATATACAGCCTTGCTAGTGATTGGTTGCCCATATATATATTCCCCGTTCTAAATAGAGTAGATAATTTTATCCAACAGAAGGTTAGGATTCTGTATTCATTCATGGCATGAGGATTGCTAGGATAAAATCAATTCCTGATTCGAGCAAAGGAGGCAATACCGATGAACTGGAACGAAATCGCCGCAGGCCCCTACCAACCTACCTTTGAGTCCCTCCGCCAATTCGAATGTCCGGAGTGGTTCCGGGACGCCAAGTTCGGGATCTGGTCGCACTGGGGCGCCCAGTCCGTACCGATGTACGGAGACTGGTATGCACGGAACATCTACATCGAAGGTTCGGAACAATACCGATACCATATCCGTCACTACGGTCACCCATCGAAATTTGGCTATAAAGATCTTGTGCAGCTGTGGAAAGCGGAGGCGTTTGACCCGGATGCCTTAATGGACCTATACACGGCAGCCGGGGCCAAATATTTCGTGGCGCAGGCGATGCACCATGATAACTTCTTCAATTATGATTCTAGCATCCATCGCTGGAACTCGGTCAATATGGGACCCAAAAAAGATATTGTCGCTCTGTGGAAGGATGCGGCCGCACGGCGTGGGCTGCCTTTTGGCCTAACGGAGCATCTCGGCGCCACATTCAGCTGGTTCCATTGGAATAAAGGCAGCGATAAGGAGGGGCCATATGCCGGCATTCCTTACGATGGGAACGATCCGGCGAATGAGGATTTGTACCTGCCCAATAAGGAACACCATCAAGGCAGGATACAGGCTGATTCGATTGCGCCTTGGTATACATCCAATCCATGGTGGCATCGTCATTGGTTTTCCGTGATGAAGGAAATCATTGATAAGTATCAGCCGGATCTGCTGTACTCGGACGGCGGGCTGCCGTTCACACCAGGCTACTGGGAAAAGCCGGAGCTCTCCCTGGATGATCCCGCCTACGAGGCTGGACTGCGCGCTGTCGCACACCTGTATAATACGAGCGCTGCGATTCACGGCGGCGTGAACCGTGCGGTCTATAACCAGAAGGATCGGCGCAAGGAAATATACACGATAGGCGTGCTGGATATCGAGCGGAGCCAAGAGCCTGACATTAAACCTGAGCCGTGGCAGACCGACACATGCGTAGGGGACTGGTTCTATAATGTGAGGTCTGTGTATAAAAAGCCGGGGCATGTCATCGAAATCCTGGTCGATATCGTTTCTAAAAACGGTAATCTTCTCTTGAATATTCCGCAGAAGCCGGATGGTACAATCGACGACGAGTGCACGCATATCCTCAGAGAGATGGCTGAGTGGATTCGAGTCTGCGGCGAAGGAATATTTGGCACCCGCCCGTTCCGCGTGTCAGGCGAAGGCCCTTCACAGGTGGTCATTGACCATTTCACCGAAAACAAAGTGGAATGGACATCGGCAGATTACCGATTTACGCAGAAGGGGAATATGCTCTACGCCTTCCAAATGCGCTGGCCGGAGGATCGTCTGGCCGTCATTCGTACGTTGACCCCGGCTGACAAAGTAAAGTCCGTGCGGCTGCTGGGTGTGGGCGATGTACCGTTCGAACAGCCTTACGGAGCTCTGGTTGTTTCCCTTCCGGAGCATAGGCCGACAAATCATGCCCACTGCCTGGCTATTGAGCTCGGGTGACACGCTCGATGATCCATTTGGACCGGCATCGCTGGCTGAGTTAGGCATATAATCAGTATAAAAATATAATACTCATTGGATTACGCCCTGCGGCTGTTATAATGATGCCGTGGGGCGTTTTTAATAACTCTTGTTAAGGAGATGATGACGATGAAAGCGCTTAAGCTGAGGCCTTTTGTTCCGTCCGGTGAGGATTACCCGCTTGCTGTGCAGTTCTATGAGGATTTGGGATTTGAAAAAATCTTCACCAGCGATGAGCTGACGATATTCCGGATGGACGAAACGGAATTCCATCTACAGAACTATCAGAACGCTGAATTGCAGATAAACTATATGCTGGAACTATGCGTTCAGGATTTGGATGCGTGGTGGAGCCACCTTCAACACTCCGGTGTCATCGGAAAATACGGCGTGAAAGCCAAGCCTCCTGAAATCCAGCCTTACGGCAGACGGGCCATCCATCTGTTGGATCCCGCCGGCGTTCTCTGGCATATTACAGAAGTCTGAACCCGGCCGAGTTGGAAAGGTTAGACGCAGCTGATGGCTTTTGTATAGAGAGGAGGAAGATTACATATGGACGGTGATACGAAGCAAATCTATCTGATCTCCGGTCCGCTCGGGGTCGGAAAATCGACAACGTCGAAAGAGCTCGCTCGGCTCGTGGAACGCTGTGTGCTGATCGAGGGCGACGATTTACTCCACATGCAGATGACGGAGCCTGCCCCGACATGGGAGGAGCGTCTGAGCTTGGCCTGGATGAATATCCTTTCCGTCACCAGAAACTTTATCCAAAGCGGTTTTCATGTCGTGATCGACTTTGTCGTCGAAGATGAATTCGAGTGGTTCTGCAGGCAGATCGCCGATTTAAACGTACAGCTCAAATATGCGGTACTGCACGCAGACGAAGAAACGATCAAGGAGCGTCTCCATAAGAGAGGGGATATACATTTACTGGACCGTTCGCTGTTTTTGCTAAATAAACTGAAGTCTGCAGCAGTCAATGCGGATTATCTTGTGGATACGAATCAAAAGGATCCGGCCGATACTGCCGCAGGAGTGATCCAACATGACAGGTTTCACGTTCATATTGGAATGTAACGGAATGCATGGTTAAACAACGGCTGCCGCAGGGATAGACTGCGATTCTTCAAGTCTTCGCCGGCCGCCGTTTTGTTGTGCCCGAAAATGTCTGAACAGGCAAATGCTGATGCATGAAAAAAGGGGTTGACAATAACTGTTAATCACCGCATAATGACATTGACTGACTGAGTCAATCTAAATTACGGAACTTCATATTTTTTTTGGAATATTATCGACTGAATGAGTCAATCTAAACTAGGGAGGAATCATTTTATGGTTACCAAGGGGAACACAAGCAAGGCCATCGTCATCGGTGGAGGTATGGCGGGACTCATGACCGCACGCGTGCTCTCGGAACATTTCAAAGAGGTACTGATCGTCGAAAATGATGCCTATCCGACAGGGCCGGACGTCCGGCCTGGAACGCCTCAGGCATTCCATCCGCATCGCTTTACGGCGCGGGGGAAAGCGGTCATCGAACGCCTCTTTCCTGGTTATGAGCAGGATATGATCGCGAACGGCTGCCCATCTTCACTGAACAAAAACGCGTATTTCATGAACCAGTACGGCACCCTGGAAATGAAGTACGACCGGGATGATCTTAAATTCAGCAGAGCGATTCTGGAGTGGGTCATCCGGCAGCGGACGGCAGCCATTTCCAACGTGAAATTTCTGACGAAACACCAGGTGACGGGGTTGTTAACGAGTCATGACGGATCCGAGGTAATGGGGGTGCAAGCCAGAGACCGCGAGCAGTCCGGCCAGGAGAAAGCTCTGATGGCCGACCTGGTTATTGATACAAGCGGGCGATCTTCAAAGCTGTCGGGCTGGCTTACGGACCTGGGCTACGAGGTTCCCCAGCCGGATCTGTTGAAAGTTTCGCTCGGATACAGCACCCGCCGCTATAAAGTACCGCCGCACCTGACTCATTTGATCGATGAATGGGATGTCATCAACATTCAAGGGCAGCCGGCGAGCGGTACGTATACGAGTGTCTTCTCTTTTATCGAGAATGATACGGCTGAAGTGCTGCTCGCCCGTCCGGGCGGGAATTACCCTCCGACGGATGCCGCCGAATTCGAGAGCGCCTTGGAGCAGCTTCCGAGCCCGAAGATCGCAGAACTCGTCCGCGATTTCGAACCGATGGCGTCACCCAGACCTTTCCGCGTTCCGGAATTGTACTGCCATCGATACGAACAGATGCCGCAGTGGCCGCAAGGCTTGCTGGTCCTGGGAGATGCTTACTGCATCTATGACCCGATCTTCGGCCAGGGCATGACCGTGGCTGCCATCTCTGTCGAAATCCTGGAGGCTTGTTTGCGGGAACAGCGCCCCGAGCAGCGGTCGGATTGGGAGCATGGCGTACTCTGCCGCATCAAGGAGGCCATCGAGCCGGCGTTCTGGCTGAACTGTACGGCCGATCTCCGGTGGGAGGGAGTCGAATACCATGGGACGGATTCGAGCAAGAGGAACGCCTTCAGCCGGGAATATATGGAGCTGTTCCTGAGATATGCGGTCAGCAAACCCGATTGGAAGTTCTATGGACTCTATTGGGCGGTCAATACGTTAGCGGTTTCCCCCCGAAACATTTTCAACCCTGAAACAGCAGTCCAAGTGTTAACCGATTCGGAAGAAGGTAGGGAACTGCTCTCCAGTCTTACAGCGGACAACAGCCAACCCGTTGAAACGATTCTCGAAGAAATGCTTCCGCAGTTCCCGGAATCGGCGTTCGAGCTGGTCAGACCATAGCGATAGCCAAGATGGATTTGATATACTGGTAGAAAAAACGGTAGCTTCCGGTAAAGGGGTACTTGACATTGGCACCATTAAACGAAGAGCAATTGCACCAAATTCGCGATGAACGAAAAGAACAAATCAAGGCGGCAGCGCTTCAGGTGTTTGCCCGCAAAGGCATCCTCAGCGCAAAGATGAGCATGATCGCGGAGACGGCAGGCATCAGCAACGGGCTGCTGTACCATTATTTTAAATCCAAAGACGAATTGTTCACGTCACTCGTTCAGGAGGCGATGGCCGAATCGGAAGCGGCGCTGCGCAGTGTCTATGACATGCCGGGAACGCCGCTCGAGAGAATTAGGGCGTTAACGGCGGAAATCCTCAATGAAGACGGCACTCCATACTTCATGCTGATTCACCAGGCAGCCACGTCCGACGGGGTGCCTGAACAAGTCAAGCAGCTCCAACAGCAATATTCTATGGATACGTATGTAGATATGCTGCTTCCGTTATTCGAAGAGGGTCAGCAGGCAGGGGAATTGGCGGAAGGAGATCCGCGTGAGCTCATCGTTTGTTATTTATCCGTCCTATCCGGCGTGATGGTCATCAATTCGAATGGAAGCAAGGTGTATCAAATTCCGAAGGCCGACATGCTGATGCGGCTCGTTGCCCGGAAATAAACGCAGTTTGTACATCGTGAAAAAACTCTTTCCTACCCGTCTATCAAGGCGGGTGGAAAGAGTTTTATGATGTGTTCTCCTTATTCAAGAACAGCAATCCGTTTCCAGCCTCTAACGTTGCCTGCTTATCCGGCTCCATACTGGGCGAGATACTGCGGATAAGAGCGGAGATGGACCGCTTTGGCCTTGCGCTGGGCCTCTTCCCGATGTTCCGGGACCTCCTCCGACTCGACGTAATCGGCTAGTACGTCAATGACGTCGTCCAGCAGTTTTGCCCGAAAATACAGCTCAAGCCGCTGGGCAACTGTATCTCCTGCCGTGGCCAACACCTTTTCCCTCCAAACCGGCCATGATGGGCCATGCCTTAGCGGCCATAACATAACCGAATAGTCCATCGCCGCATCTCCCTGGGCGGAAAGATCGTCCCAGTCGATGATCCGAAAGCTGTCCTTGCCGCAAGTCAGCACGTTGTTTCCGTTCAGATCGTTATGAACCACATCGCGCGCAGGGAGTCCAAATGCCGGGGTCTGCCGGACGGTTTCCCTCAGCCTTTCGATCTCTTCTCCAAACCACAAAATGGTCTCATCCGATACGAAGTCCCGCAGCAGCTCCCGGGATCCGCGGATTCCTTCCAAGTCTTCCGTAAACCTGGATATGTACTCGTCTTCAAAGGCATCCGCATAAGTGCGGCCTTCCGCGTCAGGCAGCATTCCGCGGAGAATGCCGTCGCGATGCAGCCTGGAGGCGGTCTCGATGACGCCCGTCAGAATAGCCTCCGAATTCGGCGCTTCCGCCAGCGGGACCGCATCCTCGATATATTCGAACACAAGGCCGTACGGATACCCGTCTACGATCTCGCTTTCAATCCTGTGGACCAGCTTGGGTGCGGCGTAGTGTTCGGCAAGATAATCGCTGACGCCCGCCCACTGCTGCAGCCGTTCGCTCCGATCGGGCGGAGCCAGCTTAACATGAAGCCGCGTGCGGCCGTCCGACAAGCGGAGGGACAAATTGCCGAAGCCTCCCGGATTATAGATGTATGAAGCCTGGATATGATTAGGTTCTAGACCGATCGTACCGGCGTTCGCCACTGCCCATTTTTCGATGAGTCGTTCTGCTAGCCTTACATCCATTGCAGCTTCCTGCCTCCTTACCTTTTTTTTAGGATATACCGGATATTTTATCATGGAACGGATGTAATTACCCGGCCGTCATGTAGCAGGAAAAAACCATTCGTTCACGAATGGTTTTTTTAAAGATGTCAGAAAGGACATCCCAAGCATCCTGGATAATTGCCAACAATGGAGGTTTAGCGCAATATGTACACCGTTCTGATCGCCGAAAATGAACCGTGGGTATTAAAAGGAATCGTCCAGATGGTGAAGACGGCCGGGGAGGAATTCGAGGTCGTCGGAGAATGCAGCAACGGGGAAGAAGCGTGGAGCATGATTCAAGAACTATGGCCCATGCTCGTGATCACCGATATTATGATGCCTGAACTGGACGGGTTATCTCTGATCAAAAGAATAGCTGAGCATCGCATTCCGCTCGTATCGGTCATTATTAGCGGATACGACAATTTTCAATATGCCCAGAAGGCGATGACGTATGGCGTATCGGACTATTTGCTGAAGCCGGTAGAGTTTGAAACGCTGACCGAGGCATTAAACCGATCGAAGGAGAAGCTGGAGTCG
Source organism: Paenibacillus sp. VMFN-D1 (assembly GCF_003386155.1). Lineage (NCBI taxonomy): Bacteria > Bacillati > Bacillota > Bacilli > Caryophanales > Paenibacillaceae > Paenibacillus > Paenibacillus sp. VMFN-D1. Next base: position 1,048,453 of record NZ_QRDU01000002.1, read on the forward strand.
CTAAAGGACTTGAACGATTATATCGTCAAGTTTCAGTCTTTACTGGATAACAGCCAGGGCTTGGCGGTCGATGTCGTGATGCAAAAGCAGCGCCAATTCATCGAGTCCATCTTAAGGCTGCATCTGCTGAACAGAAATGCCCGGGTCGGGCTGCTGAATATGATGGAGCACAAGCTGAAGAACCTGATGAATGAATTCGGCCTGGACTTCACGGACGTTCCGAAATATCAGTCAGGCGATGATGCGTCCACCCTGAAATATTACATGACACTGCTGGAAAAGTGGTACCTTGGATACCCGGAAACACCGAAAACGAGCATACCCGCGGCCATTGCCGAGTCGTGCCGGTATATCGACGCCAATTATAAAACGAACTTATCGCTCACGGACATGGCGAACCTGACGAATTTCAGCGTCTCCCATTTCAGCGCACTGTTCAAAAAGCATACGGGCAGCTCGCTTGTCAGCTACGTCAACCGTTTGCGCGTTGATGAGGCCAAAAAGCTGCTCCGAACGACCTCATACGCCGTATCCGAAATTGCGGAAATCGTCGGCTACTCGTCTACGCCCTATTTTACGCGGGTGTTCAAGGCACTTGCCGGGGTGGCGCCCCTCGAATACAGAAAGAGGATGGGATCATGAAATGGAGCCATTGGCATTACCGATTTTCGTTCAAGACGAAGATCCTCGGGCTGGTGCTGTCGGTGAGTTTTGTGTCCATTGCACTGATGGCGGGCTTCACATCCTACTACTACACGGAATCAGCCAAGGATGATTTCTACACGATTGCCCAGGACTCAACCGCAAGAATCAATCATCAGCTGGACCGGTATTTTACGCAAATGGCCCAATCGACCTACGCTTCGATTGCTGGTCCATTGCCCTCGAATTCGCTGCTTGGCGACAATCCGGAGAGCGGTCTTCTTCAGAAATGGCTCATTAGCGGCGAGAATTTCAACCGGGAACAGGAAGCGCTGGTCGAAGGCATCATGTCGAAATATATCGCGATCAATTACTCCAACGTCCTGGGCATCGTTCTCCGTTCGCTGGACGGCCGGCTGATTTATTCGAAAGATCACTCCCTGAGCCATCCGATGATTGAATCCTCGCCTTGGATGGTGGGCCCCTTGTCCGATCAATTAAAAATCGTTCCCTCCTATTACCGCCATGAAGATGCGGTTGTGCCCGCATACCCTTATATTACGCTCATCGTCCCTGTATTTGATCCGAATTCGCTTAAGCTCATCGGCAATCTGAATATTGCTCTATCGATTACGGAAGTCCAGGATATTCTTGGGCAGACGAGGCTTGGGAAAACAGGGTATTTTTTTATCGTCGATTCGAGCGGCGAAATCGTGTATCACCCGGACGTGAGTTTGGCGGGCCGGCACGTGAAGGACACAGCTCTGGGCGTCCTTCCTCTTGGTAAGCAGGATGCCGTCATCGAACGAAACGGGGAAAAAATTCTGATGTCCGGCAATCGCTCGGAAGTGACCGGCTGGAATATGGTCGCCTCCGTGCCTATGCACGAGATGGCCAGCGGCCTGGACTTCGCCCGCAAAGCTACGTTGTGGGTGATGACGGGCATCATTGTGTTATCGCTGTTCTTTATCCCCAGGATGGTCGGCCAAGTGGTCCAGCCCATTCTTCACCTGCGGAATCTGATGCAGCGCGTGGAGACCGGCGATACCAAGGTCAGTGCGATCGTGGTTCCCGGCAGGGACGAAATACAGCAGCTGAACGGGAGCTTTAATCAGATGACGTCCAGGCTGAATGAGCTCATCCACACCGTCCATCGTCTAGAGATCAATGAGATGAAGCTGCAGCTGCGGCAAAGGGATGCGCATATTCAGGCGCTTCAGAACCAGATCAATCCCCATTTGCTGTACAATACGCTGGAAATTATCAAGAGCATCGCTTTTATCGAGAAGGTGCCGACCATTGAAAAAATGGCGACCCGCCTGGCGGGCGTTTACCGGTATACCTCGAAAATGCCCGGATCGGAAGTGCTGCTGCGGGATGAACTGCAGAATCTGCACAATTATCTGGATATCATTCATATTCGCTTTGATCATTTTCACAGCAGCATATTGGTGCCGGAGTCCTGCATGAACTGCCGCATGATCAAGCTGTCGCTGCAGCCGATCGTGGAGAACAGCGTGAAGTACGCGGTGGAACCCAAAAACGGCCATGCCCAAATTACGGTGGAAGCCTATGAGAGAGCGGGCGACCTCGTCATTGACGTCACCGATAACGGAAATGGATTCCCCGAGGAAGACCTGGAGCGGATCATGCATCGAATGAAGCTGGTAGAGCAGCAGTCAGAGCCGTTCGCTCAGGAGGAATCGGTTGGAATCATTAACGTTCATGCCCGAATGGTGCTGAAATACGGTTCAGCTTACGGCGTCCACGTACAGTCAATACCGGGTAAAGGAAGCGTCGTCACGCTGAAATTCCCAAAAAAGATAAATCCATGATCGGAAATTTGGATAAAAAGATCATCATTTTGTGAAAAAGTGACCCCTGTCAGCAAGATATATTGAAATGGAAGAGGACAAAATCAAATGGGTAATGGAGGTCACCTGAAGTGAAACGAATGCTCTCAATCATCCTGGTTATGAGTCTCGTATTTTTAGCGGCCGTTGGATGTTCATCCGCGGGATCGGAGGATACGGGGACCGCATCTGGAACGAACGGAGACAAGGACAAGCCCAAAAAAATCAAAATTGACATGATGATTGCGTCATGGAAAGGAGGGGGCTGGCCGGACAACAATCATCCGATCATCAAGTACATCGATGACAAATTCAATGTGGACCTTCAAATTCAATGGGTGCCGAATGCGAATTTTTACGAAAAGCTGAACGTGATTGCGGCATCCGGCAAACTGCCCGACGTGATGCGGATCGATAGTCCAAGCCAGTATTTGAAATGGGTGGAGGAGGGCGTATTTCAGGACTTAAAGCCTCAGTTAGCCCAATATCCTCATTTGCAAAGCATCGCAAAACCGGAAGAATGGGCGCTGCTGAACCCGAAGGACCAAATTTTCGGCATTCCGATCTATGCCACAGCCCAGAATACCATTTACGTCCGCAAGGACTGGCTGGATAAGCTGGGAATTCCCGTACCAACTCCTGATACATTCACCATCGACCAATTTTATGATATGGCCAAAGCTTTCACGACTCAGGATCCGGACGGCAACGGGAAGAACGATACGTTTGGATTCTCGGCGCTGGGCAATGCAAGCCTGCTGGGCATGCCGGAGCTGTTCGCGCCATTTGGGCTCGCGAATGGCTGGAAGGAGGAGAACGGTAAGCTGATTCCGATGCAGGTCCAATAGGACGAATGGAAGGCGTTCCTGACCTTTATGAGCCGTGCATATAAAGAAGGCGTGCTCGACAAAGACTTTGTTACGAACACGAATTTTAACGAGAAATACGCGCAGGGCAAAGTGGGCTTTGCCGACATGCATTACCAGTTCAGCCAGCAAACCAATCAGCAGCTGCAGACGATTGCTCCTGGAGCCAAATTTGTGGAGCTGGCGCCGCCGATGGGCAAGGACGGGATGCGGGGAACATCGACGCCAACGAGCGGAACGATCAAAGTCGTCCTGAGCAAGGACGTGGATGCCGAGAAGCGGGATCGCATCCTGCAGTTGTTTGATTGGTGGGTATCGCCGGAAGGGGAAGACATCTTGAAGAACGGGATTGAAAATATCCATTACAAGAAAAACAGCAGCGGAGCCTATGAAATGACCGATGAGTTGAAGGCCGAAGGCGAGGGGCGGCAAAGTCTCTTGTGGAACTGGGTATTGCGGAACAATTCCAATACATTCAACACCTACAAGTGGAGCGATACCACATGGGCTAAAGAGATGGAGCAATCCATTGATAACGCTGGCAAGTATCCATATAAGAACGCGTCCGACGCCTATCTGTTCTCGTCCAATACGTACTTGGAGAAAGGAACGGCACTCGACGAAAGCTTCCACAAAACCGTCATTGAAATTATCGCAGGCAAAAAGCCGGTGGAGAGCATCGATGAAGCGATCAAAGAATGGAAGAGCAGCGGCGGAGACCAGATTATCGAGGAAGTGAATGCCGCATACACGGCGAATCCATAACGTTCGCCTGAAGGTCCCGGGCGGCTGCGGCCGCCTGGGGCCTTTTATTTCCAGGCTGGCTATACAGCGAGTTGGAGGTTGAAGACATGAAAGCGTACTGGAAGAGGGCATTTCCCATTTATCTCATGATCCTGCCGGGTCTGCTCTATTTTATCATTTTTAAATATATCCCGATGTTCGGGATCTCGATCGCCTTTATGAAGTATAGTCCCTTCAAGGGAATAATGGGGAGCGAATGGGTAGGTCTTCATTATTTCCGCAGATTATTTGCTGAAGGCGACTTCCTGCTGCTTCTCAAAAACACGCTGCTGCTCAATTTGCTGGATGTGCTGTTCTTTTTCCCAGCCCCGATCCTCGTCGCTCTGCTGTTGAATGAATTGAGAGCCAGACGAATGAAGGCGGCGGTCCAAACCATTCTGTATGCACCCAACTTTATATCGTGGGTCGTGATCGTCGGTATTACGATCGTGCTCTTCGCCACCGGCTCCGGAGGCATCAATCAGCTATTGGAGGACTGGGGGCTGGGCCCAATTGAACTGATGACGGATCCCCGCTACTTCCGGTGGGTGTGGCTGTTACAGAACATTTGGCAGGGGGCCGGGTGGGGAGCGATTATTTTCCTGGCCGCCCTGTCGGGCATCGACCCTACGCTGTACGAAGCGGCTAAGATGGACGGCGCGAACCGATGGCGCCAGGTGTGGCATATTACGCTACCCGGCTTGCGGGGCGTCATTGTCGTCATGTTTATTTTACGGTTCGGGCACATGATGGACCTCGGCTTCGAGCATATTTTCCTGCTGCAGAACCCGATGAACCAAGAGGTGTCCGAGGTGTTTGAGACTTTTATATACAAAAAGGGTCTGATCGAAGGCGATTACAGCTACTCGACGGCCGTCGGTTTATTTAAATCCGTGGTCGGTTTGGTGCTGGTATGGGGTGTGAACCGGCTCGCCAAGAGATTCGGCCAGGAGGGGGTATTTTAAATGCGGCAGGCAAAAGGGCCCGATCTGTTCTTCACGTGTCTTGTTTATTTCATCCTTTTCCTGGCGGCCGCGATTGCGATTTTTCCATTGTTCTACGTGCTTGCGGTTTCGTTCTCGACGGAGTACGAGTATTTAACGCGGGGATTCTTCGTCATTCCGAAGCAGTTTACCTTGGACGGTTATTTGTATTTGCTGGCCCATCCGGGCTTTACCCTAGCATTCCGCAATGCAGTGATCATCAGCTTGGGAGGGACGGCGCTGAATATCGTGCTGACCTCCCTTATGGCCTACGGGCTGTCCAAGCGATGGTTAAAGCTGCGCAGTACAATGAATTTTATTGTATTTTTCACGATGCTGTTCTCAGGAGGCATGATTCCAACCTATTTGGTCGTTCGATCGCTCCATCTATTGGACAGCTTCTGGGCGATCTGGCTTAGCTCGGCGATTGCCGCGTTCAACGTCATTGTGATGAGGAGCTTTTTTCAGTCCATGCCGCTTGAGCTGGAGGAGTCGGCCCGGATCGACGGGAGCGGAGAGTGGCGCCTGTTTCTATCAATCATCGTGCCGTTGTCTATGCCGGTCATTGCGACCTTTACGTTGTTTTATCTGGTGAGCAACTGGAATACGTATTTTTCCGCTATTATATATTTAAACGATGCGAAGCTTATGCCGCTGCAGGTCTTTCTGAGGCAAATGCTCGTTGAGGATGACCCTACCATATCCAACGCGTCCACTGTATTGTATAAATATACGCCTGCAGCCAAAATGGCAGCCATCATGTTAACGGCGCTGCCGCTGCTGATCATATTCCCCTTTTTGCAAAAATACTTTAACAAAGGGGTTATGCTCGGTTCGATTAAAGGATGAGGACAGCAACAAAAATTCGGATCATGGGGTGAAGACAGGTGAATCAGCAACCGAAGTATGTAGCCCATCGGGGGCTTAGTATGCAGGCGCCTGAGAATACCGTCGCGGCTTTTGAACTGGCGGGCCGATTGGGATTCTGGGGCATCGAATGCGATACGTACTGCACGACGGACGGCCGCTGGATTGTCCATCATGACCGTACCGTCGACCGGATGACGAACGGATCGGGGAGGACGAAAGATTTCTCGTTTGCCGAGATCCGCGGGCTGAGCATCACCTCCGGAAACGGGATCAGCGATTATTCCGGCCTGCAAATCCCGGCACTGGAGGAAGTATTGTCCGTATGCGTCAAATACGGCATGCATGCATTCGTCGAGATCGAGGAATATCACCAGGATCGCGATCTGGAAAGGCTCGTTGAGCTGGTCCGCGGCTCCGGCATGATGGGACAAATGAGCTTCATCTGCTTCAATGCCAACGATCTGTTGAAGGTGCGTGCCATCGATCCGGCGGTGCCGCTCGGCTTTCTATCGGCGAAGCCGCCAAGCGAAGCAGACCTTGAGCTCATCGGCCGGCTGCAGCCTGCTTTTCTGGATTACGACTATCGTTCGGCGACGCCGGATGACGTGCGAAACTGCAGCAAGGCCGGAGTTGACGTGTCGATCTGGACCGTAAACGAGCGGGAGATCTCGCGGCCGTTTGAGGAGGCGGGCGCGGCCTATATTACGACGGATACGATTTTGTGGGATTGAAAGTGGAGTCTTGGTTTCCGTAGCGTTTTGTCCACGGGTATTACTGCTATGACTAATGGTGACATTTGGAGATAGTTGTTATAGCTGATGAGTGTTTAGTATAAGAAAAGGGAAGCGCTAATTCTTGCGCTTCCCTTTTCTGGATCGTATTTTTCCGAACTCTAATATGAGATTGAAGAGAACCTTATTTCTCCTCCAAAGAATAGGAGGTTACAGCGCCGTTTTTCAGCGTTACGTAGATAAACAATTTTGGTGGTGCGATGTCGTAGATCCAGGTTACGGTATGATTCCCCGAATTAAGGATCCGGTCCGGCTTGTCCCAGGATAATTCGAGCATCTTGCCGGTCATCCCTACACGAACCTGGCTATTTTCGATGAGCTTCCAAGATGAACTTGGAAAGTCAAAGGTTTTATAAGGGTTAACGGTCGAAATTACCTTTTGGAAATCCTCGGTGTGAAGGCTCTTGATTTTATATGTTTTGTGTTGATAAGTAAAGTATACGTCCACCCAGCCGGTAATTAGTTCATCGCTTTCTACCTTGATGATCTTAACTTGCGACAAATTGTGAACCGATTTAGTTGGCGTTCCGTCAAGTTCCGTTAGTTTCATCTGCACCCGGTAGCTGTGAATCCAAACAGTCTTGCCTATATATTTTTTATAGGTTTCATAGGCGTTATTAATAAAAATGATAACTTTCTTGGCTGATGTGGTGAGCATAACGTAGCTGATCGGCTTTGTTTTTTCATTTATAGGCCTGGTGTAATCTACTGTTGTCTTTGCATTCAGCGTGTCCGTTATCATCCGGAGGGGAAGCATCAGCTTGCCCTCGATGAGCTGAGGTGGGACAGTATACAGCTTTTTTGCTCCATTAATCGACACGGACTTAACATTCAGCTTAGCGGTGACCTTGATATCCCCGATGGTATAGCCGATGTTTCCCTGTTTGGGATCAAACTGCAGTTGCAGGCCCAATTCTTTAAATAGCTGGCCAATGGGAAGCATGGTTTGACCTGATAGGATAACTCCTTTATCTTTCAATTCGATGGTAGGCAGCTCTGATTCTGTCTCTCCACTAGCCTCCGCCTTTTGTTCATTCGTGATTACCGAAATCCCCAGCACACAAGCCAGCAATATCATGACAATTTTCTTCAAAATTCTTCCTCCATTTGAATCTTTTCCTTGAATATACCTGAATTGCAGTGATTTGTCTCATTTTTTTGCTAGAGTCAAAGGAATCCACAGATATCATGTGGAAACTACTAGGCAGATGAATAACCGAAAGAGAGGAATATCGCGATGATGCCGGTTCAGGACCTACTGAATCCAAAAGCTTACCCGATGCAAAGTTTACATCTTTGCTCCATGCAGAGTCTATATGACAAACAGCGGCGGTTGTTTTGCATGGAGCCTTATCTATTAACCGCATCATTTTCAATTCATTAGCAGGATGTTTGTCATGAAGGCTTTGCTACCTTACCATCTGCAACTCACTTGGATGAAAGGGCGAAGCCAATGAAATATGTATCTGCGAGCGACATTTTACCTGAACAGCTGCTTCAGGAAATTCAAAAATACGTCCAAGGCAGGACGATCTATATTCCTTCTCGCGAGGATGGCCGCAAAAATGGGGCCAGCTTTCGGGACAGCGGGACTATCTGCGGAAACGCAATCTAGAGATCAGGCAATCGTTCCGTAAAGGAATTGATGTGGAGCAGCTCTCCCAGTCCTATTGCCTCGCGGTAGAAACGATCCGAAAGATCGTATACCAGAAAAAATAATGCCAGGGGCTTGCGTGTGACCCAACCAGCGCGAGCCCTTTTTTTGTACCCTGAATGGTTATGTGTATTCTCTGCCTATTGTTTCAAAGCGCCAGCCGATATACTTTTCGGTAAAAGATAAAAGGCTCTTTGAGGAGGATCCAACATGGCGGAAATAACGGTTGAATTAAGCAGGCGTGATACACAATCAATCATCTATAACCTTTACCCCCTGTATCTTCACGATTTAGCAGGGATCCGTAACGTGCTTCCCAATCGGTATGGCGTCTTTGAAGACAGCGATGCTATTCAAACGCTTCAGCAGCAAATGCCCGAGTTTGATATTTGGTGGGAAAAAGAGGAGTGCCTTTTTCCTTTCTTGATTCGGGTCGACGAAGTGCCCGCAGGATTCGCATTGATTGCCACACCTCCTTATGTGGAGGATGACAGCAACCTTTTGGTGAACGAATATTTTATACTGCAGCCTTTCCGGGGTCAGGGCGTTGCCGAGGAGGCCATAACCCAAATCTTCAACCGGTTCCAGGGAAAATGGCTGATCTACACGACCCCGACAGAGAGGAATTCAAGGACCATTCATTTTTGGAGAAAAACCCTCGCGCGTTATACGAACAACAGGTTCACGGAAGAGGACAAGGAACTGCGGGCTGAGATCGGTGCGGCAAAGGTGTTCAATTTTACAAATAAGTAGCCGGGCGGCTGATCGATAAGATCGGCTGTTTTTTGTTTAATTCATGGCTGTTGCGACTCACCGATGGGTCCGATTCTACGAGAGGAAAAATCTTTTTTTGCCGCGCTTGTATACATATGCACCTACCCAAACGTTGTACTGCTTGGAGGGAGGTTGAAAGTGGATAACGAGCAGCTGCTGCGGCTGATGCAGGATAAAATGAAACAGATTCAGCGGTACCTGATTCGCCTGGGGGCAAGCAGGGCTGACGCCGAGGATATCGTCCAGGACGCGGTATATAAAGGTCTCCTGTATATTGATTCCATCGGGCCTGATAAGTTTTCGGCGTGGCTGTACCGGGTCGCACTCAATCGATATTACGATTTGCTCCGAAAACGCAAACGAATCGAGATTTCGATGGAAGAGGCGACTGTGGAAGGCAGTGAAATTCCAGAGGAAATCCTGCTGCGAAAGGAACGGAGAGAAGAGATCGAAAAGGTGATGGAAGAGCTGGCTCCGATCTATAAACAGCTGCTTATTTTAAAATACGAACGGGGTTTTAGCTATAAAGAAATCTCTGAACTCATAGCCATTCGTGAGGAGAAGGTGAAGACGTACCTATATCGGGCACGCAAACTATTTCAGAAAAAATATGGAGGACTGTACGATGAACGATAACGAATCCAGCTTTGATGATGGGGCGAAGCTGTCGGCTCTCGTCAGGAAGGCACGCCGCAGAACGATGCTGAGGAACGCAATCATATCGTTGGGAATTACGCTATTTATCCTTGCGGGCGGGTGGTTTGCGAATTTACAGCTTCAGTACAGAAGCGCAGAACATGCAATACGTGACATTGAGATGCTTAAAGCGATCAGTGGTCCCAATCAGTATATAATCAGTTCCCAAATTAACTACGGCTTTCTTCACGGTACACTCGGGTACCGGACATATAAGCTTGTGGATGGAGTCCCGGTCATCTGGGGGGAAGAAAACTACGAGTTCAGTTCCTGGGGAAGTTTCTCTTTGCCTCCCGGCGACTATTCTGACCTGTCGCTTATGGACCCAGAAATGAAGGCCAAAGGATTTCATTATTCACGCCCCTATAACCGTTATAACGGAGAAAGAGAGATGCTGTTCTATCTTCCGAGCGTAAAATACGCGAACTATCTTAACGAGCTTCCGCAGCTGAAGGACATGGATGGACGGAAGCGGGTTGAAATGGGCATTTCTTTTGATAAAAATTATTCGGTAGAGCAGATCAAGGCGATGCTTCCGCCAGGTGTCCATCCCGTGTGGTATTGGGTAGATACTTACTCGGATATGAAGCCCTATACGGCCGCTAAAATGCCTGATGGATCCGTTGTTGATCCGTTTCCTGACTGGGCGAGCAGCGTATACGGTTTTGGAATTCATCCAGATAGTGATGATATTTCAGAAAAGAACTTTCTTGACGCCCTGGAATATGGAGTGCATCACAATCGAAAATATAAGCAGGAATTTAAGCGGATTTATGATTATTTACGCAAGGATAAGGAACAACCGGAAACAAGCGACGTGCGCCTGTTTGGCGTTGTCGTAACGGGAACGGCTGAAAGCCTGAAAGCATTGCAGGGCCAACCCTACGTAAAAGCAGCCGTCATGGGTGCAACCGTCGACAGATGAGTGAAGTGTCCCGACTTCATCAGGAAAAGAAGGTATCCGGTCAGTGCGAACGGCTACCTTCTTTTTTAACTCATGGGATCAAAATAGCATTTTGTGATCGTTTCTATTTTTCGCCGGATATAAGCTACAGCCTCAATAGGCTCCACGATCTTTGCTTCTCCCCCTAAGGGCCAAATCAAATCCGTAAAAAATTCGATTTTCTGAACGGGGATCCGCATGCGTAAAGTACCTCTTCCATCTTCATGAATTTCTATGTGAGAACTGAACCAGACGTTGGTTTCAAGCGAACGTACGCCTTCCTCTGTTAGATCGACGATCAAATCGCACTGCTGCTCAAAGCGGGTCAAATCCGGTGTGATCCAATCGAATACGGATCGGCCACCCAGATCCTTCCGGTCAGGAAAGCCGCCATTCAGACTCGCAAAGCTGATTCGGTCTGCGCGGAAAAGTCGGTAGGTCTGGCGGAGGAAGCAATAGGCCGGACAATACCAGTATCCTTCGCTCGCATAGAGACCGATGGGCTGAATATCTCTTTGCGTGACGCCATCGCCGGATTTATACGCAATGGTCACGACGCTGTCGTTCATGATCGCTTGCAGCAGGGTCTGAAGGGAGTCGGCGGACATCGTCCGATGAGGATTCCAGATGACGACCCGATTTCGCAGCCGGTCGATCTGCTCTTTCGCATCGGCAGGCAAGTAGTGATAAAACTTGTGAATCGCCGAAGCTGCACTCTCGTCAAAGGGAACGGAACCAAAGTACTGCAGGGATTGGCAGGCAAAAAATACGGCGACCGCTTCGTTCTCTGAAAAGGCAATCGGCGGAAGCATCCTTTCTTGGAGCAGCCGGTAACCGCCGCCGCGCCCCTGCACGGAATAAATCGGAAACCCTACTTCGCTCAGTTCCTGTAAATCTCTGGTAATCGTCCGCGGAGACAAGCCAAACTCGTCGGCAAGCTCTCTGACCGTAAACGACCTTTTGGCGTTAATCACCATCATTAATTGAATCAGGCGCTGTGATTTGATCAATACACGCTCATCCCTCGCCACATATTTTTCATCCATATTATCACATAAAATAAGCCAAGTTCTGACTTATTTAGGTGTTATATTCATGCTCGTAATGATTCTTTGCCCCGAAGAAAGGATGAGAGACATGAATCCGGAAGTATCCCGCATCAAGGATTTGCTGTTTGAAGAGATGGAGCTGGCGCTCACGACAATCGTCTCGCTGCTCTCCATGATTGAGGAGGAACACTGGGAGTATCGTCCTCGCGAGAACATGCGGAGCTTAATCGAGCTTGCCCGCCATCTTGTTCAGGTCCCCGAGCAAGAACTGGCTATTTTGCAGGAACAACCCATGGAGCAGGTTAGAAGTCTGGTCATGTCCGTTATGCATGTAAAAGACGCAGCTGCCCTGTCAGAGGTTATGCATCGCGGAGTCTCAGCGTTAAAAGACTACATGAACAACTTGGATGAGGCAGATCTGCTGAACAAATCGACCGCCCCTTTTTTTGCCAAGCACCAGCCTTCTGTTCAGATCAAATGGTTGATCGAGATTACGACGCATATCTATCACCACCGCGGCCAAATGTTTACCTATATGAAGCAGCTTGGCATCCCGGTTTCGATGTATGATCTGTACGGACCGGCGTCAAAATCGTGGACGTTATGAAGTGTGCCCCACCAAAACTATGAAGCAAATCAAAGCAGCGGATCCCAACGATCGGCTGCTTTTTTTCGCTAACCGCGCGGATAACCTCATTTATAACGCAATTTATGGTACAATTTGGGATTATGAGAACATCTTTGGGGAGGTAACATGCGCTTAAATGCATTCATATTGATCATCTTATTCGTCTTAACGGGATGTACTGCAGAGAGTAAAGAGACAACCGCACCGGAAGGGGAAGTAAGCCCTGCCAAAATAGAGCTGGTGCCTGTTGATTTGTTCAAGGGGGAGGCAGCCAAGTTTCAGCCGTTCCTCGGGGCGATGTCCGGTGCATTTAAGCTGAAATATGAAGGAAGCAAGCCGATCGCTAATTTGGACATAGACATTTGGAAGGACGGTCAGAGAGAAGATTCTATAGGCTGGATAGGGGATGTGTTTTACAGTCCGGATGAGCAGAAGAATAACGAAATAGAAGTGATCATATCCACGGATATGGTATCTATTGGGGAGAAGGACGAGTCCGCAATCATTAAGGTAGGCATTGTTAATCGCTCGGGAACAGACCTAACCACTTTTCATATCCCTTGGGAGAAGAAGCTGGCGGCCCGAGGATTGATTCAGGATGCGGAGCCCCGTTCGTTTACGGCCGATCAGGCCGTGTATGTGTTTGGCATGCAAGCCACAAGCTCCAATACGATCCGTACATCGGATCTTTCAACGGAATCGTTAAGCCAAACGGAGTGGGCACTCGTATTCACCCTACAGTTTGAGGAGTAATAACCTTTAAGGCAAAGTTCTAACGTGTTTCCTAATATCTTATGAACCTTTATATTACCAAGGAGAATTCATGGACCCCCAAATAAAATTAATGTTTTTGAACGAGCATGCCGCAGAAGGTGCCGCCCGATTTGGCGTCAGCCCAAAGGAACTGTCTTTCATCGGCGGTTTTCAGAACTTTGTTTATTCTTACATGAAGGGTGATTCAAAATATATCCTCCGTTTCACCCCAAGTACGCTTCGCACATGGAAAGGACTTGCGGCTGAGATTGAATGGATTCGTTATCTTTCAGCGAATGGACTTTCTGTTTCAGAACCGGTATCTTCAATTGACGGGAAAGACATCGAACAGGTGCAAGGAAATGCCATTGATTTCTATGTGACGTCATTCAGGCACGCGATTGGTCGTAAAATTGGGTACCCGGAGTGCTTAGGAAATGCCTTGCTTTATGAACAATGCGGACGCATTACCGGACATCTTCACGAACTGTCGAAGCGTTATAACCCAACGCTCAGAAGACATACTTGGAAGTCTAATGAATACCTCTTGCAGGCCCAAAATGTGCTGCTCTCAGAGCATCAACCGATTCTTCTGGCCCTGGATGAGCTTAAAGCACAGCTGGCTGTCCTGCCTGTTGCTGAAGATCAATTTGGTTTGATTCACGGGGATATGAATGTCGGGAATTTTATGGTGGATGAAGCTGGAGGAATCACACTTTTCGACTTCGACGAATGCCAGTACAGCTGGTATGTCGAAGACATCGCCGTTCAGCTATATTACTTGCTGTATGTTTTTGGTGAAGATTCGAAATCCGAACGGAAGGCGCAGTATGAACTTTTTATCAAACATTTCGTGCGTGGCTATACCGCGGATGGGCGTACTATGCCTGATGGCTGGAAAGACCTTCTGCCGCTCTTCCTTAGAATGCGTGAAATCATTGTATTCGTCGGTATGCACCGGAGCTGGGATTTACGTGAACCGGACGATTGGACCCGAGACTTTTTGCAGGATAGTCAGATGCGGATCACGAAGGGAATGTCGTTGATTGATGAGTTCTTTTAAACGTTCAAAAATCATTTATGAAGCCCCAATCGCAGTTTAAGGAGTAGATATTGAAATGGAGCGGCTACTCCACCCTTGGAATGCAAAAAATACACTCATTGCGAATCATATTTTTGCTTCGAAATGACTCAGGCTGCCGTTCATTAACGGCAGCCTGTTCAGCGTTAAAAAGATCTGCATGATTCCATGATGAGGACGTTGTCGGATGCGTCGGTGCTACCGAAGTCGCAGCCCGCCGTCCACCTCCAGCACGGTTCCGGTCACAAACGTGTTATCAATTAAGTAACGGACCGCTTTGGCGATATCCTCCGGCTGGCCTATTCTGTTAACCGGGGATTTCTCCTTGTAAAAATCATGCGCAGCGTTTTTTTGATCTTCCGGCAGCCAATTCCACCAAGGCGTATCTACGACGCCAGGAGATATGGCGTTAACGCGTACAGGTGCCAGCTCTTGTGCCAATATGGGAACCATAGACTCCAGGGCGGCGTTAATCGCAGCGAGTCCAGCATTGCCTGGCGCATGGGAACGGGCCGAAATCGCAGTGAGGAAGGTGATCGAGCCGCTGCCGCTCAACGTATTCAGGCTGAGCTGGGCAGACGTCACTTGCGGCCAAAACTTGGCATCGAAGCCGCTGCGCAATTCATCGAGCGAGAGTTCACGGAAGTTTCCGCCACCTTTAGCCCCCGAGACCGCAATGACCAGGTGATCAAAGCTTCCTTGACGTTCATAAAAAGATTTCAGATCTTCGTAAGAAGCTGCATTAAGCTGCTCTCCTTTAGCGCCAGACCCCAGAAGTTGAAGAGCGGTCTCCAACTTGGCCTGATCCCGCCCCGTGACGATGACGTCAGCACCCAATTCGACCAACAACCGGGCTGATGCCAGCCCCATTCCCGATGTTCCACCCATAATAATGACACGTTGACCTTTTAAAGATTGTTCCATTGGATCGACTCCTCACTGTGCTTGATTGAAGTTCTGGTTTGAATTATAATATATTACGTAACGTTCTGTAAATAAATTATTTTGAGGGAGCTATCATGGATACTGAGCAAGACAAAACAACAGCTGTAGGTCGGCCAAGAAGCCAAAAAGCGTATGAAGCCGTGATGAAGGCGACTCTTGACCTTCTCAAATCGGGCAGGTACCCGAGCTTAACGATGGAAAAAATCGCAAAAGAGGCTGGTGTAGGAAAGCCTACGTTATACCGTTGGTGGCCTGGCGTTCCTTTTATCGTAATGGAGGCGCTGAAACTGCACGCGGACACGGAGATCGGCCTGCCGGATTCAGGCCATCTCAAGAGCGATGTGCTTGAATATTTAAAGCGGACCTTCCGTTCCCTGATAGAAGGAAAGGATGAAATCGTATGCAGTTTGATGGCGGAAGCCCAATTTAACCCTGAATTTGCCGCAGCCTTTCGTGACAACTTTATCTTTTCGCGCAGAGCAGCCTTGATTCGGTTGTTGGAGCGGGGACAGCAGCGTGGCGAATTGCCCAGGGATACAGACTTGGAGCTTATCGCGGACTTGTGTTATGGACCGATGTGGTATCGGCTTCTGAACCGGCATTCGACCCTGGAAGATCCTTTTGTGGATAACCTCGTATCGTACTTATTCGATTCCCCGCGTCCGAAGAACTAAAAATAAATTTGCCGGCTGATTTTAAAAATCGGTCGGCTTTTTTTGCATGGCGTTAATTACTTGCAGCGTCCCGTATCTTGGTAAAAGGTCATCCAGCTTTAGCACCCGATCAGGATCAATGGGTAGACAGATACAGCAAAATCATTTATGTTATTACTTATTAAAAGTATTTTAATAAGTCCGGAAGGGGAGGGTGGCGGCCATGAATCCCGTGACGCACAATACGATGCGAGTCAAAAAGATGAATCAGGAGCTCGTGCGGCAAGCGCTCAAATCGATGAAGCAGGGTACCAAGTCGATGGTGGCACAAATGACCGGATTAAGCGTGGCGACCTGCGGCAGCATTCTGAACGAAATGCTGGAGACCGGTGAACTGCTCGAGCTGGATCGAGAGGAATCGAGCGGCGGCCGTCCGGCTAGACTGTATCAATATAATGTGAACTATGCTTATATCGCCTGCGTGATCATCCGGGCCGGCGTGAAGGTGCACTCCCTCACGTACAGGGTTGCTAACCTGGCCGGTGAAGCGGTAGAGGAGGGGCAGCAGGAAGCGGGCCGGATCGATGTAGCAGCGATTGAGAAACTGATCGACGGGCTCATCTCCCAATACCCGCCAATCCGGGCGGTTGGGATCGGTGTCCCGGGTGCGGTTTATCAGGGCGTGATCAATGTCAGCGATATACCTGAACTGATTCATGCCCCGCTGGAGGCGATCATTCGCGACAAGCACGGGATCGAGGTCATTCTGGAGAACGACATGAATTCGACCGTGTACGGCTTTTACCGGAAGCAGGAATATGACAGCGAGAAGTCGATTGCGGTTGCGACGTTTCTCGAAGGGAGCTTGCCGGGTGCCGGGCTAATCGTCGATGGACATATTCATCGGGGGAATACCCGCTTTGCCGGAGAGATCGCCTTTTTACCGTATGGTATTTCGCAGGCGGAGCAGCTGCGGCAGCTGCACGACCGGGAGACCTTCCATTCCCTGGCTGCGCATGCGGTGTCCAGCCTGATAGCGGTCATGAACCCGGAGACGATCGCCCTGACGGGAAGTCTGGTACAGGCAGATGATATCCATCTGATCCGCCAGGAATGCCTGAAGTATATCCCGGAGATGCATATGCCGCAGCTGGCGCTGCTGGAGCATCCGGATGAGGACTACATGTACGGGCTGACGACCATGACGTTGGAAAGCCTGGCTTATTCCCTGCAATTGGTAGAGAAGCGGAGGTGAGGGACAGCCCAATGACATCTGTGAAAAGTAAACCGCATCCGGGAACGGTCCGGAATATTCTGTTTCTGCTGTTTGCCCTGCCGGGTCTATCCTTTGCGTCATGGGTCTCCCGCACGCCTGACGTTCGGGACACGCTTCAAGTCTCCACCGCCGGGATGGGCATGATTATATTTGCGATTGCCGCCGGTTCTTTGTTCGGTCTGCTTACGTCAGGTTCGATCGTAGCCCGGAAAGGCGCACGATTTGTCATCCTCATCAGCTCTTTGCTGATTGTGATTGGCTTTGTCGTTGCGGGAATCGGTACGTCGCTGGCTTCGGTACCCGTAGTTATTATCGGCCTGATTATTTTCGGCGGCGGCTATGGTACGGCGGAGGTTGCGCTCAATGTGGAGGGTTCAGCAGCGGAAAAGGCGTTGAACCGGACGCTCTTACCGGCGTTTCACGGCTTTTTCAGTGTGGGGACGCTTGTGGGCGCAGCACTCGGCGCCGCCGCGGTCGCCATCCATCTTCAGGTGATGGTCCATTTCACGATCCTTGCCTTAATTATGGCGGCAGCTGTGCTCTATAGCTGGCGTTACCTGCCTGAGGAGTCAGGGAAGGAGCCGGCGGGTGCTGGAGCACCTAAAGGATCGGCGATTCAGCAGCAGTTAAAGATGTGGACGGAGAGGCGCACCTTGCTGATTGGAATCATCGTTTTGGGCATGGCGTTTGCCGAGGGTTCCGCCAATGACTGGCTGCCGCTCACCATGGTGGATGGCTACGGGGTGAGCTCGCTGACAGGTTCATTTATTTACGGATTGTTCGTTGCGGCGATGACGCTGGGACGGTTTATGGGCGGATGGGTTCTGGACCGTTATGGCCGGGTGCCGGTGTTATCCGGATGCGCCGTGGCGGCCATTTTGGGGTTATCGCTGGTGATCTGGGGTCCGAATGACGTTGTGGCCTCCATAGGCGTTGTCCTGTGGGGACTTGGAGCTTCCCTTGGTTTTCCGGTCGGTCTATCGGCGGCGGGGGACGATCCTCAAGGCGCTGCCGCAAGAGTCGGAGCCGTGGCGACCACAGGCTACATCGCTTTTCTGGTGGGCCCGCCTGCGCTGGGGTTCCTTGGAGAGCATTTCGGGTTATTGCACGCACTGATCGCAGTGCTGATCGGCATTGGGATCGCAGGTTCTCTGTCTAGAGCAGCCAAGCCCGTGCAGCTGAACCAAACATTACATCAAGATGAGAGGGGGCTTCACTCCTGAGATGAAAACAGAAAAACAAAAGATGCTGGACGGCGAATTGTACGTCGCTGCCGACCCTGAATTGACGCGGGAGCGGGCATATGCCCGGCAAATGACCCGCATGTACAACCAGACGACCGAAACGGATGAAGCATTGCGGCTGAAAATCCTGAAGGAGCTGCTGGGCTCAACCGGGAACTTCTTGGCGATGGAGCCTAACATCCGCTTTGACTACGGCTACAATATTCACGTCGGTGAACACTTCTACGCCAACTTTGACTGTACCATCCTGGATGTGTGCGAAGTGAGGATCGGGGACAACTGCTTGTTTGGTCCCGGGGTTCACGTCTATACCGCGACTCACCCGGTGGATCCGTATGAAAGGATCAAGGGACCGGAATACGGCAAACCCGTAACGATCGGTGACAATGTATGGGTCGGCGGGAGGGCGGTCATCAACCCGGGCGTAACGATCGGCAACAACGTCGTCATCGCTTCCGGAGCGGTCGTGACCAAGGATGTTCCGGACAACATGATCGTGGGAGGCAACCCGGCGAAAGTCATTAAAACGATCGAAGCCTAAGTTGTGATAAAAAAAGGAATCGCCCGAGCGGAAACGGCCGCCGGGCGATTTTTACATTCCGGAAAAAGGGTTATCTCAGAGGGACGCCCACATGCACACATCCCGCAGATTTAAGCTTAGTTGCTAATGGGAGCAAAGTGATCCTCGAGTTTCACATTCGAGAATTTGGCAAAGTTTAATTGCTCGATCGCATTGGCCACATCGTTGCTGTCCACGGCAAAACCGACATAGACCGAATCCTTCATCGCGATGGTTCTCTGACCGATCGGCTTCCATTCCTTGCCGTCCGTCGATCCGTAGGCGTAGAAGGTGTCGCCATTCCGGCCGAACTTAAGCCAGTAGCCCTGCTCGACGCCGCCGATTTTGAACGGAATGTCGGGAACCAGCTGAATACCGGCTTCCTGCGCGCTGGATGCGCTGTCCAATGTTTCGGTCAACGGATCAAAGCCTGAGCCCTGCTGATCTCTACCCGTCAGATAAGCCGACCAGCTTGTTTCTTTGGACAGCTTCACCCAGGATAATCCAAGGGCTGCAGTGGCGCTGTTATCCTGCAAATCATCACGGATCATCAGTCCGGTAAAGGCATGATTGTCAACGGCTCCGATGGCTTCCAGCTTCGCGGTGAGCTCCATGTCTCCGGTCATTTCCTTATATACAAAATGAAAATCGTCTTTCGCAGCATCGTTTTCCGGCGATTGCTCGGTGCTTCCTTCGCTCGTTCCCAGCTTGCCGTTGCCTTTAACAGTGATTACGCCGTCCGTCAGACTTCCGGTTCCTTTAATATCCGGGCGGCCGATATCGGCCGATGCCCAGCCTGCATCAGCCAGCGAGCGCGGAGCCGCGTTGACATGGATCGTGGCTGCGGTCGTTTGGGTCGCATTTCCGTCCGTGTCTGTCACTCTGGCCGAAATATTGTAGGAAGCATCCTGAAGTCCCTTGATGGTGTACACATAGGCGCCGCCTTTTTTCACCGCTTCTCCAAGGTACTGCGATCCGTTGTATACGGCCACATTGTTGATTTTATTGCCGAATTTGGAGGAGGCTTTGACGTTGACCTCAATGTCCTCTCCCAGAGCAAACTGCGCATTGTTCGCCGGCGCCGCAAGCGTGGCATCCGGATTTTCGGCTGCATGGTCCATGTCGGCCAGACTGTTGAGGTACAGCTCAAGCCAGGTGTAGCCCGTGCCGGTTACCGTCTTATAGGCATCTTGAATGCCCCAGATGTTGTTTTTCTTCTCCCATTGGTCGTCGATTCCGTTCCGATTCGTATCAAAATCGGCGCCGCGCTGCTCCTCGATCACGCCGAATGGGGTGACATACCCGCCAACCTCATTTTCGGTGTTGATGTATCTTCCAAGGCCATGCTCCACTTCCGCGACGATTCTTGCGTCGATGGCGTCGCGGCGCGGGGAGGTGGCTCCAGCCTTCTGCAAAATGGCCTTCAGCAGCGGCTCGTTCGCTTTTTCCACGCCGTGCTGCACGTAATCGTCAAACGCCGGATTGGTCACCCCGTGATTGACTCCCGTGCTGTCCGCAGAGAGATACGGTTTGGACGCAAAAGACGTCGGCTGGTCTCCGCTGGTGTCACCGGAGCTTTTCACCAATGGGGACGATCCGTCGAGCCATCCCGTCAGCTTGCCGTTGATCCGGTTCCCGGCGATGTAGAAGCCGCCAAGCTTTTTGGATTCGCCCGCATCGATGACCCGGCCGGTTACATTATCCCGTGTGCCTGGACCGGCGATTTCGATATTGTTCATATAATTCGTAAAGGTGAACCCTCCGCCGTAGGTGCCGTTAAAGCCCCAGTTATAGATCACATTGTTGGAGAGCTGCACGACCGCCACGTGATCGGCATCCGCCGCGCCGGCATACCCGCCGCCGAGCCTTGGATTCCGGGAAGTGTGGCTGGCATACAGATTGTGATGGAACGTCGTTTTGTCTCCGCCGGCGATGCCGCCGTAGCCGTGTCTGCCTTTGGAATGCCCGGACAGGGTGAGGCTCTCCGAAATGAGGGACCATTGGACGGTGCCATTTTCGCCCCTGTACAGCGACAGCGTTTCATCGGTATTCCAGCTGAAGGAGCAGTGGTCAATAATAAAATAGTTGTTGTCCCTGCCCCAGAGCGCATCCATCGAATCGCTGCCGTTGAACACGTTGGTTGCCCCCGGCCGGAAGGAGAGATACCGGAGGATGATGTTCTCCGAGTTGCTGATGTTGGTGTCCCAACCTTCGAGGGTAATGCCGTTGCCTGGCGCGGTTTGCCCGGCGATGGTCAGGTTTTTAATGTTTTTGAACAGCAGGGAGCTTTCCAGCTCGATCGTACCGGATACGTTAAAAACAATCGTGCGGCCTTCCTTCGGCGTGGACATAATCCCGTAGCGAAGCGATCCCGGGACCGCCTTTTCGTTGGCGCCGTAATCTTCCAAGGTGGTGACGATATAAACGTCGCCCCCGCGGCCGCCGCTCGTATAAGCCCCGCCGCCTTCCGCCCCCGGAAAAGCGGGAATCGATGCGCCCGCAAACTTCTGCTCATCCGCCGACTGGGCCGAAACCGAACCGGAATGCGGCATTCCCACAAATGGAAACGCTACCATAATACTCAGCACAACAGCCATGCTTTTCATTCCTTTGTTCTTCTGTTTCATCCGCTTGCCGTGTAACATAAATGCACCCCTTACTGTTCGATTTGTCATTCGATCACACTTCCTCCCTTTAACGGCATATGGAGCAGGAAGCCCGGCGGAATGCTGTGTCCTCCGCTCCATGGAGCCGCTTACTGCTCTTACTTTAAATCTTTTAGGCTGCTTTTACCTGCCAAAAACGAATTTTTTTGTGCCAGAAGTTGCGCCCGGTGCTTGTGCAGATACAGACATCCATATTATCTTTTTCATAACAAACCAAGCTTGGCTGCCAGGGTTCACATCAGACCGAAACGGGGGATCGCAATGAAAATCAAATACCAGCACAGGGACCCGCAGTTTCATTTATTCATTTCCACCAACAATACCTATCCTCTGCATCTGCATAAAAACGTCGAAATTGCTATGGTCCTGTCCGGCGGCATCCGTGTCCACATCGATCAACAAGAGTACGTCCTCTCCGAAGGGGACATGGCGATCATTTTCCCTAATCAGCCGCACGGCTATCAAACGATTGACCACAGCCAAATCCTGCTGATCTTCTTTGACGCTTCATTTCCGGGGGATTACACAGGAGATTTGCTTCATTATGTTCCGGACCACCCGATCGTCCACAAACATCCGGTCGTATCAGGCACCCTGACCAGCTTGTACAAGCTGTATCGCGAACCTGGCGACAGCCGGTTGCTCAAGGCATACATTTCGGTATTATTAGGGCATGTGCTGCCGCTGCTGTCCCTGAAAAGGGTGGATTACACAAAAGATATGGATCTCTTCCAAAAGATCCTTGCTTATATCGACCTTCATTTTCTGGAGGCGATCAACTTGGACACGCTTTCCAAAGAACTCGGGATCAGCAAGTTCCTCATTTCGCGAATTTTCTCCGAGCAGCTTCACGTCTCGTTCCGCGATTATATCAACGGCCAGCGGGCGGCCTACGCCCACATGCTGCTGCTGTCCACCGCCAATCCGGTCACCGAGATTGCGTTTGACTCCGGCTTCAACAGCTTGCGTTCGTTTTACCGCGTCTTCAAAAAGGAATACGGCATGACTCCGAACGAATTTCGCCGAAGCCTCCTGGAGGGGATGCCTAAGAACGAATCGGCCCGGTGAGTGAAAAAGGCGGGGGACAGAAGTATGGGGGAATGACTCCCGTGACTTTTTAAAATGCAGTCAAATGTGATATACTGTTTATGGCATATACATTTTTTTGGGCATCATGGCTTAGGACGACTAGGGGGTAGATCTGATGAGTAATGAAGAAGTGACACCGGAAGAAGCGGCGAAGATGCTTCCTGCTGGCGCAGCGCTGAGCTGGGGACTGGTGAAGCCTCCGCAGCGGGGGCCCAAGCGGGAAATGAGCATCGACCAGATCGTGTCGAAGGCGATTGAAATCGCGGACCAGGACGGCCTCGCCGCCGTTTCGATGAACCGGATCGCGTCGGCGCTCGGTTTTACGGCGATGTCGCTTTATCGTTATATTCCAAGCAAAGACGACCTGCTCATCCTCATGCAGGATGCGGCATGCGATATTCCGCTGACTCCTGAGCGTCCCCCGCATGAATGGCGGGAGAGTATGCGCGAGTATGTACTCGGAACGGTCGCTATTTTTCGGAAACACCCATGGTATGGGGATATTCCGATCCTCGGCATTCCGATCACGCCTAACAATTTACGGATCGTCGATTGGGCGCTCCGGCCGCTGCGGGACATGCCTCTGGACGATTTCGAGAAAATGTCGATCGTTCTTCTGCTGAGCGGCTATGCCCGTCATTGCGGGATGCTCCAGCGCGACATCGACCGGGCCGTTCAGGCGGGTTCGAGCGAGGAGGAGTTCAGCGGAATCAATTATTCGGTGGCGCTTCAGACGCTGGTGAAGCCTGAACAATATCCGAACCTGTACCCGATCGTCATGTCCGGGGTTTATTCGGGCGAGAACGAGGCCGAAAATACGGTAGGCGATGATTTGGAATTCGGGCTGGAGCGGATGCTGGACGGGATTGAACAGTATTTGAACCGGAAAATTAGCGGCAGCATACACAAATAAAGCTGCCGCTAAAAAAGGCTGCTTCCAGGGATAATTCCTTGGAAGCAGCCTTTATTCATTTCACTTGCGCTGATCTTACGCAGCGGTGTGGACGGCCTTCTTCTGTTCGCGAAGCATTCCGAGCGTGACTACGGTGGCCAGGAGCAGGATGACGGCGGAGATCAGGCAGGTGGCGTGCATGGCGGTGATAAACGCTTCACGGGAAGCCTTCATGACCTGCGCCGCAGCATCCGCCGGTAAATGCAGGGCGGCGGCCGATGCGCCAGCAATGGTCTGCCCTGCTGCCTGGGCCGCATCCGGCGCGAGTCCTGAGGGCAGGAACGGGGTGACCGCATGGCGGTAGATGGCCGCAAGGACGCAGCCGAGGAGCGCGATGCCGAATGCGCCTCCGAGCTCGTTGGACGTTTCAATGAGGCCGCCGACGGCTCCCGCACGGTCGGCCGGAGCGACGCCCACGACATAATCGGTGACGAGGGTCATGACGGATACGATGCCCGCGGCGACCAAGGCGGCGCCGACGAGCAGCACGGTCAGCGGCGAGAAGCCTTCCAGGCGGACCTGGGTCAGTACGCCGAATCCGACTGCCGACAGGAGAAAGCCGCCGGCCATGACGCGCGGTCTTCCGTAGATTTGCGACAGTTTACCGGCAATCGGTGCCGCTGCGCCGACCACAACGGAAGGCGCCACGCTCCAGAGGGAAGCGACGAACGGGGAGTATCCAAGAACCGACTGGAGGAACTGGGTATTGATGAGCGAGCTGGCCATGAGCGTAAACGTAGCGATAAAGTTTACGAGGATCGAACCGCCGGTCCGCCGCTCCATCAGCGCACGGATATCGAGCAGCGGATTAGAGATGGTCAACTGGCGCCGTACGAACAGAATGCCGATGAGCAAGCCTGCGGCAAGCAGTGCAGCGGGAAGGATGGCCCAGCCGTCTTCCGCCAGCGTCTTCACGCCGTAAGTCACGGGAAGGATCGCGGCGAGCGCGAGAGTTGAGCTGAATACATCGACTTTGACTTTTGCCGTGCTGCGGGACTCCGGCAGCAAAAACGGCGCGATGATGAGCAGCAGGACCATGGCAGGGATATTGATGAGGAACACGGATCCCCAGGAGAAAGAGTCGAGAAGCAGGCCGCCGATAATCGGCCCGACGGTGACGCCGCCCGCCATGACGGCGCTCCAGATGGCCATCGCCTTCGTCCGCTGTGCCGGGTCCTGGAACATCGTGCGGACGAGCGCCAGCGTCGACGGCATGAGGGTCGAACCGGCGATTCCCAGAATCCCGCGGGCCAGGATCAGCGTTTCGGCCGACTGGGCGTACGCTGCGAACAAAGAGCTTAGGGCGAATCCGACGGAACCGATCATCAGCAGGCGCCGCCGTCCAATCCGGTCGCCGACGGCGCCCATCGTCAGCAGCAGCCCGGCGAGGATGAAGCCGTAAACGTCGAAAATCCATAATTGCTGGGTGGCGGTCGGCAGTAGATCCGCGGCAATGGCCGGTGCCGCGAAGAACAGGACGGACACGTCCATCGAGACGACCATCAGCGGGAGACAAAGGATGCAAAGCGCGATCCATTCTTTGCGGCCGGCCAATTTGGCCGCTGCGGGGGGTGAAATGCTCATTTAAAATTCCTCTCCTTATTGTTTATTATATAAACAGTAACTTTTGAAAACAGTATATTATATAAACAGTATATGATCAACACAAAAACTTAATGCTCTGGTTTGGGCGAACTGAATGAAACAGGCAGTTGAAAATGGAGCAGGTTAAGATTTGGTTGAGAAAGACAGCCCGATGGCCAGGTATTCGTTCATGACAGCGGCATGACTTGTTATGGAACCACATAAATAAGGAACGTGAACCCTGAAAGATGATCAATGAGCAATGGAGGTGCCACAACATGAAAATTCACAACGCGATACCGTGGCAGGATAATTTGTATCTGTTTCATTTTCGAAGCGTACATACGGCTCCCATTGAATATTTTCATGCACATGAAGGCTTGGAAATTCTGTTCGTCCATGAGGGAGTGGGGCGGTACGTGATCAACAATCAGTTGTATCCGCTGAAGCCGTCTACCTTGATCCTTGTCAAGCCATTTCAAATGCACGAAATCAAGGTGCAGGTTCCACCGTCTTATACGCGGACTTTACTGAAGATTAAAGGCTCCGTCGTGGAACGGTTCATGACCGTGCTGCCGCAGCTTGCCTCCGATTTTGCGCTGTTTCTGGAGCATCGTCAGCCCAGCCAGGTTTTTTATCTGGCACCTCCGGACGCCTCATATCTGGAAGAACAGTTCAGACAATTAAGCCACACGCTGGCGATCGTTCCGCCTCATCTCCGGATGGATGCAGTGACGTTGTTTTCATTTCAATTTTTCGAATACTTCGTCAGCCGGATCTACATTCCGGATTCAACGCATGAAACTCAGATGCTTGGGCACGCCAGCCAGGCGGAGATCATCGGCCGGATCGTGAAGTGGATCGACAGGCATCTGAACCAGTCGTTTACGCTGAGTGACCTGGCAGCCGAACTGCATTTCTCTCCGAATTATTTGTCCAAGACGTTTAAAGAGCAAATGGGGGTCAGCATTACCGCTTATGCCAATGAACAACGGCTGGAGCAGGCCAAAATGCTCCTGGCCGATCCCTCACTTACCGTCGAAGACGTCAGCAGAAGGGCAGGTTTCAAATATCCGTCTTACTTCATCTCCCTGTTTAAGGCCAAATATGGGTTAACACCCCGCAGGTACCGAATGAGTATGGAAAAGTGATATTTTTTGGCCCCTTTTTGTTACGTTGGCCGAATTATAATTAAAGCGCTTTAACAACAGAGGTTTTAGTTAACGGAGGTGGGATGCAGGGTAGGAATTCATGGGTTACAAATAGGATAACGGACGAAAGGCAGTATTAACGTAAGATGAATGGGAGGTTGAATCATGTTGAGATTATCGCTCAAACGCAGTTTGGTGTTTTTATGTGGTTTCATTCTCGTCTTGGCCTGTTACCCCAACGGGATGGTGCATGCAGCGACCAAATCCGTTCCCGCCGGGGATGTCGCCACCTTGCGCAGCTATTTGTCCAGCGCAAGTCCCGGTGACATTATCGAGGTGACGGGGACCTATAACGTGTCCGATGGAACCATTGCGACAACGGTAAGCGGCTTAGCGGGCGGCTACATCACGATCCGGGGTGCGGGAGGCGGGGCGACCTTTAATTTTACGGCCTCGGCGGGCAACGCTGCTTTCCATATTAAACATAACTATTATAAGCTGGAGAACATCACGATCAATTCCAACTCCCAATCCAATAAAGGACTGCTCATCGAGGCCTCTCATGGTTACGTCACAAACGTGACGGTCAAGAACACGAAGGGAGAAGGCTTTAAAATACGCAAGAACAGCCAATACTGGCTGATTTCGAGCAGCACGGCGCAGAGCACGGGAACGGGCGGAAAATTTGGCGAAGGCTTCTATGTGGGGGATGCCGATCAAAACTGGACGACCAGCCCTGATCCCGACCAAAGCGGGTATATTACATTTTTGAACTGCAGTGCCATCCGGACGGTCAATGACGGATTTGATTTCAAGGAAGGCACCCACCATATCAAAGTGGTCGGCGGCACGGTCGACTTCCAGAACACGGTCCCTGAATCGAGCGTGGGCAACAATGGAATCTTTATGAGAGCAAACGGGGTACAGATCATTAATACGACGGTAAAAAACAATGCTTCGACGGGTCAGGCGTTCCGGACGAGCAAAACGACGGCTTCGGACGGCGTCTCCTACGGCAGCAACCTGGAACTTAAGAACGTGACCGCTTCCAACCTATCGGGCGCCATGATCTATACGAACTATTCGTCCAATAAGCTCTATACCGATTATACGATGACAGGCGTTGCCGGCGGACTGTATGCATCAGGCTCTAATACCGCGACGACGGCCTCGCCTTCAGGATTTGTAGAGATGACATGGCCTGGTGAAGGCGGAGATCCGGTGATGTAAGGCAGCATGGTGATGAATCCTCAGGCCCTTGGCTTGAGGATTGTTTTTTATTGCCCGACCCCATTTTTCTATGAGACAATCCGGGATATAATGGGTTCAATCCGGAATCGCGGGTAACCGATCGAACGATATGGAAGTGAAAGGGAGGCGGACGGCATGACCGAATACGAAAAACCAATCGTGGACATCACTTTGGTCGAGGAGATGATCAGTGAGCATCTGGGTGTTGGAGCGGTAGAAATCACGCCGCTGCAAGGGGGGAACTTAAGCCGCGTTTTTTCCTTTAACCATGAAGGTCAAGGGTACGTGATCAAGTTCAGCGACCTGGAGGGGGCGTACCAATCGGAAATCTTCGTATCGGATCTGCTGTCCAGCCAGGGCATACCTTTCCCCCGGTGCATCGGACATGGAAAGACAGGGAATTTGGATTATTCCATTTTGGAAAAGATAGAAGGCCGCAATCTGGCGGATTTTTCGGCTGAGGAGCAGCGCCGCCGGCTCCCGGAGCTTATTCGGATTTTGACGCGCTTGAACCATATTGACCTGGGTGGAGCCCGTGGATACGGCTGGATCGGGGCGGGCGGTGACGGTGCGTTCCCAACCTGGAAGGATTATTGGGAATCCGTCTATGCGGAAGACCAAACGGGCAGCTTCTGGGAGAATTGGTACGCCTTATTCCATACCTCCTGTTTGGAGAAAGAGGTATTCGATGAAATTTACAGCCGGTTAACGGCTTATTCACACTTTAACGAACCGCACCGCTATTTTATACATGGGGATTTTCACCAGTGGAACATCTTATCTGACGGCAGCCGGATTACGGGAATTCTGGATTGCAACTGCGCTTACGGCGACTTTCTTGTGGATCTGGCCATTCTGGACCGGCACATGGACGGGCACAACGTCGTACAGGCTTATCAGAACCATCAAGCGCAAGCGGGTATCGTCATCCCCGATTTCAATGAGAGATTAAAGGGCGCTTATTACTTCAAAGGACTGGACGGACTTCGCTTCTATGCCAAAATGGGATGGACCGACGCTTACGAATATACACGCAACTTCCTTCTGGGCTTGGACAAATCATAAGTCTGTTGTTACGGGCTCGGATGGAACGGTTTGCATTTGTGTTTTGGCAACTCCGAGTGCCCTGTTCCCCCACAGCGTCTGCTCAACAAACGGGGCTTGCTCCGCTCTGCATTGGACGATCAATATCACTTCACCGGCTGTGGTCTTGACCGTTCGGATCTTTTTTCGTTTCACAAGGTTTTTGATCAAATCGTAAACAAAGCCAATAGCAAATCCCACAGCCGCTCCAATTAGCCCCCAATAGACCGGACCCCAATGGAGAACAAATCCTCTGGATACCCCAATGGTCCCGCCCATCATGGCTAGGATAAGCCCGATATCGATTAACGAGGTTCCGTCCGTACCATGCATCGTATCAACCAACTTCATATCCATCGAACGATTATCCAGGGGTACAGCGTAAATCTGGACGACATCGTTTTCCTTAAGCTTGCTTATAGCCAGCTCAACGTAGTGTGAATGCTGAAATGTAGAGAAAAATTGGATTCCCATTAGACTTTTTCTCCCTTATGCAGTACAAAATTTTGCGGCTGATAGTTTTCTTTCAAATAATTGGCTTGTTCCCAATCAAACAGTTTTGTCAGCTCTACGGCATTCGTGTAAGAATCATACATGGTAAAGAAATAGACCGAGGGGAAGTAAAGGAACCACTGAACTCCAATCACTTCTCTAGATTTCGGGAAGTCTCCCAGCAAAACGTAATGCAGCGCTTCGATCATATTGGACTGAATGACAATCATCATAGTCATAACAAGCGTCAGAACAGCAGCTAAGATTCGATGAATATATAGTTGTCCAAGACTTGGAATTGTCATTGCCCAGACTAACGCAATCCATGGCTTTTTCTTGTCCAGATAATTGACCTCGAAGGGGCTCATCGAAAAATTCGGGTATTTGGCATTTTCCCTTTTCGCCAGCAGGTGAATCTTATTGATATCGACTGTGGTCCGGTAACTGTCCCATATGGCAAATAAATAAACGGGGATATAGAGATATATGTACTTTTCATTTAATACAGCCTTTGCGTGGGCGATATCTCCGTTAAAAGAATAAACAATGGCCGTATTCAGCTGAGTCTTTTGGTTGATATAAAATTCCCAAAAAAACAATGCAAAGCCGGAAATGAATTTGTGTAATAAGATGTGGCCGAATCCAGGAAAAGCTACGGACCATAACGCTACGACCAGGGGATTACGCTGGTGAAGCTGGATGGTGCCGAACGTCGTGACAAAGGCATGATAATAACGATTTCTATATTTGGCTCTAAAGTTATCCACTTTTCAACGCTCCAATGGAATACAGTGTAATCGAATTTTTTGTCAATTGGCGAAAGATTATTCTTCTTTGGGAGATATAACGCGATTGGCTTAAAGAAGACATGGAATTAGCGGGATGACTTTGGGGAAGTTTAAGGTCAATCCATGGACGATGAATGGTGCAAAAAAAGGAGCTGCATTACTTTTGTCAGACCGATATCCTTCCTTTGAAGAAATCAAAGATGTAGATCGTAAACTTACTGAAATGAGAAGACTGTATTATTATCGCCATGACCTGTTCTCGATTCAATGGTGGTTTTTGTTGGTGCTTTTGATTGTGCCGTGGATCATTTGGTGGAAAGTGGTTGATAAATCAAGACTGAAGGATATTTTACTTTACGGTTTTGCAATAACCATCGTTATTGTTCTTCTGGATGATATTGGAAGTGAGCTCGGATTATGGTCTTACCCTCATCAAGTCTTCAGGCTGATTCCTCGCTTAAGCCCGATTGATTACTCCGTATTGCCTGTCATTCATATGTTGATCTATCAGTATTTCAGAAGTTGGAAGTCATTCTTTGTTGCCAACGTCATACTGGCCCTAGGAGCTGCCTTCATTGCAGAGCCTTTCTTTGTCTGGATTGATATTTATGACATGGACCATTGGAAATCTATTTATTCGTTCCCGCTATATATAGCTAAAGCCTGTTTTGTTAAGTGGTCGCTGGAGTTCATGCTATCCAGGGCAAACCGATCACAACAAAAACCTGCGAACTAAAAGAGGGCATTGAGCCCGCTTTTAGTTCCAGGATACAATATTGATAGACTGAATAACGCATCGAAGGCGGATTCGATGCGTTATTTTATGATTTGTTATACGGTACGCTCTTCCTGAAACTGGTTAACCTTGGTGAAAAGGGAGAGCTGTGCCCATGGATTACTGCTGTCCTTTGGCAAGAATCCGGAATGTAATGCCGAATGGATCCGTCACATTGCCGTAAGCGGGACTGAAGAAGCTGGCTTCAAGCGGCGTGTTCACTTGACCGCCCTGTTTCAAGGCGTCAAAGTATCGTGCGGCCTGATCTTTGTCATCGGTTTGCACAACGATGGTCACTGGCGAGCCCTTCTGGTAGCTGCTGCCGGTAACAAGGTCGGACAGTTGGAGCTGCGATTCGCCGATGACCAAGACCGCAAAGGATATCCAGTCTTTTTTCTCCGGCGGCAGCGGGGATTCCGGATTTTCCGGTAAATCGCCCAGCCGCTGTGCATAGACAATCTTGGCTTCCAGCGCTTTGACGTAAAAATCGATGGCCTCATTTGCTTGACCGTTCATTTCAATAAAAGGGATTAAACTCGTGCTCACAACACTCATCTCCTGTACATGTTTTTTACCGGGATACCGACGGACCTTTTATTTGGCAGCGGGATTCCCTTCACTACCCATGTCGTTCGCTGGCAGGTAAACGTGACCGTTAAAGTTAATATATTTTTTTGCGATTTATTTTACGATTTCGGTCACATCCGATAGATTTCTTACGACATATGAGTAATAAGGAAAAGGAAAGGTTGGGGCGCGTGAACAATCACAACGGGCTTGCAGAACAATTCGAATCGCATCGGAATCACCTTCAGTTTGTGGCTTACCGAATACTGGGATCACAGAATGAGGCGGATGACGCCGTACAGGAGTCATGGATACGTCTTAGCCGTTCGGATATGAGCAGCGTGGAAAATATCGGGGGATGGATGACGACGATCGTCTCGCGGGTCTGTTTGGATATGCTCCGAGCCCGTAAATCACGGCATGAAGATCTGACGATAGATCGTGCACCAGAGCCGGTTACCCACTTCCGTGACGGAAGCGACCCGGAGTATGAAGCGCTGATGGCCGACGCTGTGGGGAATGCCATGCTTGTGGTCTTGGGAACATTAAGTCCCGCCGAACGAATCGCGTTCGTGCTGCACGATATTTTCGGCATGTCTTTCGCGGATATCGCTTCCATCCTGGGGAGAAACGAGGCGGCAGCCAGAAAGCTTGCCAGCCGTGCACGTCAACGGGTGAAGGGGGATGAATCGGCTTCGAGAGCAGAAGAGCTCAGGCGCAAACAGGAGCTGGTAGATGCATTCCTTGCTGCATCGCGCGCCGGAGATTTTGAGAAACTTCTCTCTATCCTGGATCCGGATGTGGTGACACGAAACGATCCGGCATTTCCGCCGGCCGCAAACGCGCCGGTTGTTCATGGTTCGCAAGCTGCGGCCAAGCAATTCGCCGGCCGTGCCCAAGGCGCCCAGCCTGCGCTCGTGAACGGTTCCGTAGGCGCCGTGATAGGTCCGCTTGATCAAATCCTGTTCGTACTCGTATTTACGGTAAAGAATGATAAAATCACCGAAATCGAAATGATTGCCGATCCGGCGCGCCTGCGCCAGCTTGACCTGGCCTTGTTGAACGATTAACGGGTATAAAGAACACGGAGAAAAGATCATTGAAGCAAGGAAATGGCACCGTTTGCAGCCGTAAGGCTTGCAGCGGGTGCCTTTTTTTGTTCCCAAACCCCGGTCAGGACAACCGGTATACTCTGGCTTCATAGGGGCGCAGCTCAATGCGGTCTCCTTCCGCGTCAGGCGGCAGATCGTAATTGCTGATCAGCAGGTCTCGCGACATGCCCCGCAGCGTTTTCGGCCATTCCATGATCGGCGTATCATCAAAAAAGTTAAGGATGACCAGGATGGTATCTTGCTCCAGCGTACGGGTGTAAACATAGAGATCCGGATCCAATGGAAGCAGCAGCTTGTACTCTCCGTAGATCAACGCTTTATGGGTCTTACGCAGGGAGAGCATCCGCTTGTAGTAATGATAAATGGAATCCGGGTCCTTTATCGCCGAAGCCACGTTTACATCCGTATAATTGGGGTTAACCTTGATCCAAGGTTCGCCGGTCGTAAAGCCGGCTTGAGGTCCGTCGTCCCACTGCATCGGGGTGCGGGCGTTATCCCGGCTCTTCGCCTGGATGGCCTGCATCGTCTGGTCGATCGGCTTGCCTTGAAGATGGGACTGCTCATAGTAATTCAAGGTTTCCACGTCCCGGTAGTCGCCGATTTGGTCAAAGGCTGCATTGGTCATCCCGATTTCTTCGCCTTGGTAAATGTATGGCGTCCCTTCCAGGGTGAGCATGAAGGTCGCCAGCATTTTTGCTGATTGGACGCGGTACTGCTTGTCATTGCCGAACCTTGAGACGGCTCTGGGCTGATCATGATTGCCGAGGTAGTTCGCATTCCAGCCCTGGTTATGCAGTGTAGTCTGCCAACGGCTCATCACTTTTTTGAGCTCCAGCAGCGTCCACGCTCGGGATTCCCACTTACCGGTGCCGTTTGAGGCGGAGTCCAGCGTCATATGTTCGAACTGAAACACCATGTTCAGCTCATGGCGCTGGTCTCCCACATACTCCAAAGCCTGCTCCGGGCCGAGTCCCGAGGTTTCGCCGACGGTCATGATATCGTAGTCCATCAGCACTTCCTCGTTCAGCTTTTTGAGCATAAAATGGACTTTTTCCAGGTTGGAAAATAGCTGGTACGCCCTCACGACAGGGAGATGCTGGGGATTGTCGGCATCCGGCAGTCCTTTCGCCTTTACGATGTGGGCGATGGCATCAAAGCGGAAGCCGTCCACGCCTTTTTCCAGCCACCACCGGATCATTTGGTACAATTCATGTACCATTTCTTCGTTTCTCCAGTTCAAATCCGGCTGATGCTTAGAATACAGATGCATATAGTATTCGTCCGTCTCCGGATCCATCTCCCACACCGAGCCGCTGAAATAGGACTCCCAGTTGTTCGGGTACAGGCCGTTGACCCCTTTGCGCCAAATATAAAAGCTTCGCTTGGGGTTGTCGGTCGACGATTTCGATTCCTTAAACCAGGGATGCTGGTCGGAGGTATGGTTCAGCACGAGGTCCATCATGATTTTCATTCCTCTGGCATGGGCTTCTTGCAGCAAATCATCGAAATCCTCCATCGTGCCGAATTCAGGATTGATCGCGTAGTAGTCGCTGATGTCATATCCGTTGTCCTTGCCGGGAGACTCGTAAATCGGGCAGATCCAAATGACATCGATCCCGAGGTCCTTTAAATAATCCAGCTTGGAAATGATTCCGCGAAGGTCGCCTTTGCCATCTCCATTGGTATCCATGAAGCTGACGGGATAAATCTCGTACACGGCGGCTTCTTTCCACCAGGTTTCGTTCATGTGCGCATTCCTCCTGTCCGTGCATGAAATGGGTTGTACGGGAATTAACCGTGTCCCCCTTGAAAAGCGGGGTATTTGGTCATCCCGCCATCCGCAAACAGGGTAATGCCCGTAACATAACTGGATTCGGAGGAGGCCAGCCAGGCGGCTGCAGCCGCGATTTCCTCCGGCTTGCCGATATACCCGAGCGGGATCAGCGCCTCAACGCTTGCTTTGGCGGCGGGATCGGAAAACTTGGCGGCATTGATCGGCGTATCGATCGCACCGGGACCGAGGCTGTTGACGCGGATTCCCTTCGGCGCAAATTCCAGCGCCAGCGTCTCCGTCATCATCTTGATCCCGCCCTTGCTCGCGGCATAATGCACGAAATGGGGCCACGGAATCATCTCGTGCACGCTCGAAACGTTGATGATCCGTCCCTTGATCCCGTGTTCCAGCATGTAATCGATCGCCTCGCGGCAGCCGAGGAAAGCCCCGGTCAAATTCACGTCCAGCACCTTGCGCCAGTCCTCCAGCGTCAAATCCTCCGAGGGAACTTCGTTTTCGATGCCCGCGTTGTTGACCATGACGTCCAGCGAGCCGAAATGCTCATGCGCGGCGGCTACCAGCTTTTTGACATCCTCTTCACGAGTGACATCGCCGTACACGCCTATCGCTTGACCGCCGCTTTGTTCAATCTCCTGGATGATCGAATTCACTTCCTGCTCCCCGCTGCGATAGTTAATGACCACATTCATCTTTTCCCGACCGAACCTCAGCGCCATTGCCCGTCCGATGCCGGAAGAAGCTCCGGTAATAATGGCTGTGTTGCCTTCAAGATCTTTGTACATAATCATTCCCTCCTGTCGTCCCATCAAAATGACTACAATAGTATTTAACCGGAACGGGCATGGTTCAACAGGGCGGGGTCATAACTTCCGTCGAAGAAACGGCATTATAGTATCGGGATCAGTCTATGAGTCATTTCCATTTGACAATATCGTTCGATAGGTGTAATTTATAACTAACCAGTTAGTTATTAAAGCTAATGGCGTATACTAAGAGAGTGGGAGAGGATTCGAAATGAATGATCGTACTTGGCTGATCACCGGCATTAGCAGCGGCTTTGGACGTCAAATGACGGAGCAGCTTTTGAAACGCGGGGAACGGGTTGCGGGAACGGTCCGCAATATGGAGGCTGTGAATGATTTGCAAGCAAAATACGGCGACCTATTATGGGTTTCCAAGCTGGATGTCACCGATACACTCGCCATACACCGGGTTGTGGACAACGCTTTTCATGATCTAGGCAGCATTGACGTTGTGGTCAACAACGCGGGATACGGCCTTTTCGGCGCAGCAGAGGAGTTGACAGATGAGCAGATACGCCATCAGCTTGAAACGAACCTGATCGGATCCATCCAGGTGGTGCGTGCGGCTCTTCCACACTTGCGGAAACAAGGCTATGGGCGGATCCTCCAGCTGTCGACCGTAGGCGGCCAGGCCGCTTTCCCGGGAAGTTCTTTGTATCATGCGAGCAAATGGGGAATTGAGGGGTTTGCCGAATCCGTCATGGCTGAAGTTGCCCCTTTTAATATAGGCGTCACTATTGTGGAGCCGGGCAGTGCAAGGACGAACTTCCGGTATCAAAGCTCTACCCTGGCACCAAAGATAGATGCTTATGAGGCCTCCCCGGCCATCCATGCGCGGCGGATTATCGAAGAAGCCAAGGCACCCTCGCTAGGGGACCCTGCCAAAATGGCTGCTGCGATGATTAACAGTGTAGACCGGAATCCGGCACCTAAAAGAATCGTTCTGGGCAGCGACGCATATTCAACGATTCACAAAGCTCTTACCGAGCGGCTGGCGGAATTGGAACAGCAAAAAGATCTCGCTTTTTCAACCGACTTCAACTGATTTCCGTATGAACATATTAAAAACAAACAAGCGTCCTGATCATTCAGGGCGCTTGTTTATTGGCGGCTATTTCCACTTTTTATATTCATTTGGCGTGACGCCGACCACTTTCTTAAACAGCTTATTAAAGTAAGCGGGATCCGCATATCCTACCTCCGCTCCGATTTGGTGCACCTTCATGTTCGTCTCGGTTCGCAGAAGGCGTTTGGCGTTTTTCAGTCGTACGTCGGTGATGTACTCGGTCAGCGTCAGACCGGTTTCCTGTTTGAACAGCTTGCTGAGGTAGCTCGGTGTCAGATACACCATGGCCGCCAGGGTGTTCAGCTCGGCATGCTCGCTGTAATGCTCGGCGATCCAGCGCTTGACGATCTCTACGGCTTTACCGCCCATCTCGCTGCGCAGTCCGTACACTTTCTCCAGCGCCGACCTGAACACCTCCACAAAGCATTCTTCCATGCCGGAGAAGCTCATGCAGGCTCGCAGCTGCGTCTCCAGCCGGGCGCGGGCTTCTTTGCCCCGGATCTCCCGGTACTCCTGCACTTCCCGGCATGCCATATCCTCCAGCAGACTGCAGACACGGACGATCGTCCCGGTACCTGCACGCTGCTCTTTCAGCCGCTCAAAGCCCTGACGGACGCATTCCAGCACGGCTGGAATATGGAGGAGCTGCAGCTGCTCGGCAAGGTTCATGCCGCGGACGGCATCCTCCGCTTCGACGATGTCTCCGAAAGCTTCCCCGGCATAACCGGCGGCATAATATAGGGCCGAATCTGAGTATAAGCCCAGGTCGCAGGCTCGCATGGCTTCTTCATAGGAGGCTCTGAGTTCGGCAGTGCCGTTGTGGATGCGGCTGAATCCGATATGAACCGCCGTTTCCTCTTCGCTTGGTTCCTCCGCGCCGCCCAGCAGACGGGCGATCCGGTCCAATTGTTCTTGCCCCGGAGCTTCCGGAAAATAAAAGACCCAGGCGAGCATTCGCTCCTGGACCGAGATCCAGTCACAGACGAGCTCCGGGTGCTGCTGGATCCGCCCGGCTGCGGCTTCCAGCGACCCGCCTTTCTGAACGAACGTGGCATAACAGGACAGGGGCAGCCCGGTATCCTCGGATAGATAGGGGAGGGGAGACTCGCTCAGAAAGCAGGAATGAAGCAGCCGCTTGCGGCTCAAGGCTTCTTTCTCGAGCGAAGACTGATGCTCCTCGTCCAATTGGTACAACAGCTCAAACAGCTGTTCTTTGTTGATCGGCTTGAGCAGATAGTCGACCGCGGAAGCGCGGATCGCTTCCCTGGCATAGTTAAATTCAGTGAAACCGCTCATCAGGATGGAACGGACGTGCGGGCGGGCAGCCTTCAGCTGCTTGATCAGATCTAGACCGTCCACAACCGGCATCCGGATATCGGTAATAACCACATCGACCTCCAGGCCGGGAAGGCTGTCCAGTACATCCTTGCCGTCCGGAAACTGCCCGACCACACGGAAGAGGCCGCTTTCCTTTTCGATCATGCGCGACAGGCCTTCGCGAATCAGAACTTCATCGTCCACAATCACAATTCGAAGCATATTTCTCTCCCGCCTTTGCTGTAATGATGTTTACTCTTGGTCTTCGTCGGGGAGTTCTTCCTTAATGCGCACAATGACCCGGGTTCCGTGCCCGGGCTCGCTCTCCACTTCAAGACCGCAGGTGCCGCCGTAATGCAGACGTACCCGCTCGGCCACATTATGCAGCCCGATGCCGAATGCACCGCCCGCGTCGCCGTGCTTCAGGCTGCGGTTCAGCTGCTGGACGGTATCGGCATCCATGCCGACCCCATCATCGCCGATCACGAAGACGACGTGGTCCTGTTCGCGCGAAGCGGTGATGGTAATGGTGCCGAGTCCGGGCTTGCGCTCCAGCCCATGAAAGACCGAATTTTCCACAATCGGCTGGAACACGAGCTTGAGCACCGACAGGCCGAGGTAGGGCTCAGGCACATCCATGATGAGCCGGAATTTATCCGGGAAACGGATGGCCAGCAGGTCGAAATAGTTACGGACATGCTCCAGCTCCTGCCGGATGGTCACCGGGTCCCCGCTGCGGACGATGGAATACCTCATCTGGTTTCCCAGCAGGTAGGTCAGCTTGGCGACGCGCGGATCGTCGTTGCTCTCGGCCAGCATGCGGATGGACTCGAGCGTATTGTAAATAAAATGAGGGTTGATCTGGCTCTGCAGCGCCCTCATGTCGGCGGTCTGCTTGCGTTTTTCCGTCAGCTTGATTTCGGTGAGCAGGTCTTTGACCCGCAAAATCATCCGGTTGAAATGGCTGCCCAGCATGCCGATCTCATCATTGTATTTAGGCGAAATCCATACGTCGAGGTTGCCGTGCTGAACTTTGCGCATCAGCCGAACCATGGATTTCAGCGGTTTGGTCAAGGCGTGAGAGAAGAAGGTTGCGACGAACAGGGCGATCGCCAGCAGGATTAAGGTCGTAACCATCAGCGCCCGGCTGTTCTGCTGGACCTTGTACAAAATTTTGGACAGCGGAATCGTGACGGACGTCGTCCATCCGGTCTGATCCGACGTGTAGTAGACGGTCAGATAACGGGTTCCGTGTATCGTCGATTCAAAATGGCCATCCTTCTGACCCTTGGCCGCCGTCATCAGCGCGGACAGCCGATCCTGAACCGAATTCGCATCACCGCTGGCGTACACCAACTGTCCTTGCTCATCCATAATGAGCGAGCTGCCCTGGGTCACCCGATCCATTGGCTCGACGATGCCTTGAAACAGGCGGATATCGATATCCAGGACGATGATGCCGAGATATTGGAGCGAGCTGGCCGAGTTAATGGTCCGCAGCACGCTGATGACATCCATCGTACTGCTGCCGTTGACCGTGATCGGGTGGCGGCCTTCCAGGATCGGACGGGCTCCGCCCGCCTCGCCTAAGAGCTTCTTCCAGCCGGGAAGCTGATTTTCGGCCGACAGATCGTTGATGTTCCCGTTCTTGTCATAAAAAATATGATCATACCGGTCAACGAGGTAGACGGCCACGACGTCTTTTTTGGTATGGCTCAGATAGCTGAGAAACATGCCCATACTCTCGTTCTTGTACCAGTCGGTGTGTTCCTGTCCGAGATAGTACTGCACATCCTTGTTATACAGGGGAAGCGCCGTGTAGCGCTTCAGGTCGTCCACGTACCGGTCGATCGTATCGGAGGCGTTGTCGGCCATCTGTCCCGCGTTGTTGGTGGCGTTCTGCAGCACGGAATTGAACGTGGACCTTGCCGACAGGTAGCTGACATAAGTGATGGGCAGCGATAACAGAAAGACAAATACGAGAATCAGCTTTTTCTCCAATGACAGATTAGCCAGAAAGAGCCATCCCCTGCGAATGATGCGGCCGATTGCAGTACTCATAACCGATAGTCCACTCCCTGATGCTTGTCTTATTTAACCGCTCCGCTGGTTACTCCTTCAAAGATATAACGCTGCAGGAAAAAGTACAATATGACCGTAGGCAAAAGGATGACCAGAATCGCGGCGCAGATGAGGTTCCAATCGGCCGTGTTGACGCCCTGGAACCGCATCAGTACAGTGGTAACGACGCCGAGGCTCTGCTTCGGCATGTATAAATACGGAATGTACATATCGTTATAAATGCTGATCGTTTTCAGAATAATGAGCGTTGCCGTGGCCGGTGTCAGCAGCGGGAAAATGATCGAACGGTAAATTTTGAACAGGGATGCGCCTTCCACCATGGCGTTTTCATCCAGGTCATAAGGGATGTTGCGGATGAACTGCAGGTATAGAATGATCTGGATCACGTCGGCTCCGATGTACAGGACGATCGGGGCACCCATCGTGTTGTACAGCCCGAGGCTTTTGATAATGCCGAATGTGGCAACCTGTGTCGTGATGCTCGGGATGATGGTAGCGACAAGATACGCCCCGAACACGATCGGTTTCAGTTTGAAATCGAACCGGCCCAGGACATAAGCGACCATCGTGCCGAACAAAATGTTCAGCGCGAGCGAGACGACGATAATGATCAGAATGTTGCCGAACCCGCTGAGCAGGCCGCCGCGCTCGAACACGACCTTGAAATTTTCGAAATTCAAAAAGTTATGGGGCAGCGACATTGAGCTGCTGCTGTTAAATTCATCCCTCGATTTGAATGCGTTAATGATGACGACATAGGGAGGGAACAGGACGACGAATACCCCGATGAGCAGGGTCAAGTATTTAATCAGATCCTGGATCCGGAATTTGGACGAATGCATTATTTATTTCCTCCTCTGCTGAGCACAAGCTGCTGAACGGCCAGTACGATGACCACAAAGAACAATAAGATGACGCTCATCGCCGAGGCCAATCCATAGTTGTTGTAGGCGAAGGCCGTTTCCACGACGCGCTGCACGTAGGTCTGGCTCGCTCCGGCAGGTCCGCCTTTGGTCAGCACAAACGGAAGATCGAACACTTCGAGCGCGCCCGTCACGGTCAGGAACAGGTTCAGCTGAATGACCGGCTTCATGTTCGGCAGCGTGATTTTCCACAGGGTCTGCAAAGAGCCGGCACCGTCGATTTTCGCCGCTTCGTAAATATCCTTCGGAATGGCCTGAAGGGAAGCGATGTAAATGACCATGTTGTAGCCCATAAAGCGCCACAGTCCGGTAGAGGCCAGCGCATAGTTGACAAGCCCTTCCGTGCCAAGCCAGCTCGTTTCGCCAAGATGCTTCAGTCCAAGGCTGGAGAGGAACAGGTTCAGCGAGCCGTTGGTCGTGTCAAACACGTATCCGAACATAAAAGCGACCGCCACGCCGTTCATGATGTAAGGCAGAAACAGCAGAATCCGGAACACGTTCCGGCCGCGCAGCCGGCTGTTCAGGACGACAGCAAAGTAAATGGCGATGATATTCTGGACGATCCCCATCGCAAAGTAAGCGAAATTGTGCTCAAACACTTTGAAAATATCCGAATTGGAGAACACTTCCCGGTAATTGTCCAGGCCGACCCAAGGCTTCTCCGGGCTGTAGCCGTCCCAGTTCGTAAAGCTGTAATAGATCAGCTTGATCGCCGGGTAGTAGGTGAAGGTGGCTAGTAGAATTAAAGGAATCAGTAAAAAAGAGACGATAATGATCGTCTTCTGTTTGCGGTACGAGAGCGTTCCGAACATGCTATACCTTCTTTCTGCAAGCTTATAGGCGTTTCTTGGATGCAAGCCGACAGCAAAGCGGATTACCTCCTAAGGCGGATAATCCACTTTGCCGAGCTATTTCTGTAAGCAGGCGTTATTTGCCGAGGTCTTTCTTGGCTTTGGCCCACGCCTTGTTCCATTTATCCAGGACGCTTTGCGGATCCTTGGCAAGGACGAATTCCTGAACCATGGCCGGCAAATCGATCTGGGCTTTATTGAGGATGTCGGTAACCGTCGCGTCGTCCGGTGTGCCTTCCTGAAGCTCCACGCCGGTAGCCTGGAATTCTTTCAGCTGAGCCAACTTGGACTCTTTGTCTTTCAGCGGCGGGA
This sequence comes from Paenibacillus sp. VMFN-D1, assembly GCF_003386155.1. Taxonomy (NCBI): domain Bacteria; kingdom Bacillati; phylum Bacillota; class Bacilli; order Caryophanales; family Paenibacillaceae; genus Paenibacillus; species Paenibacillus sp. VMFN-D1. The sequence goes on from NZ_QRDU01000002.1 coordinate 1,090,155, forward strand.
TGAATCCGGCGAAATCTTCGTAACCGGAATCTTCGATCATCCACTTCACGAAAGCTTTGGCAGCATCAACGTTTTTGCTGTTTTTGGATACGGCATAGAAGAAGTCAGGGCTAAGGGCGGCGCGCAGCGTGCCGGAGTTGTCATACGGCAGCGGGAAGAAGCCGACGTTGTCCGAAGTCGTTCCTGCACCGACGACTTGATTGATGACCCAGTTGCCAAGGAAGTACATGGCGAACTTGCCGGATGCCACATCCTTCTTGGACTGCTCCCAGTTGGTGGAGTTGATGTCCTTCTCCAGGTAGCCTTTTTCATTCAGTTCACGGATCAGGCTGAACGCCTTGCCGTAACCGTTGTCCATCGTGAACGGCGTGTCCGTGTTCAGCTTCGCGTTCGGGAAGTCCGCATTGTTCTCGATCAGCCGCGGCAGGTCATACACCCAGTTGTTCAGCGGCCACTTATCCTTGAAGTTGGAAGCCAGCGGCACGATGCCCTTTTGCTTCAGCTTTTCACAAGCCGCCAGGAACTCGTCCCAAGTTTTCGGGATTTCCGTAATGCCTGCATCGGCGAACGCTTTTTTGTTGTACACGATACCGGATGTGGAGTTGCCTGTTGTGATCCCGTATACTTTGCCTTCATAAGATCTGAAGTCTTTAAACGTAATCTTGTCATCCAGCCCGAGATCGTCAAGCGGAGCAAAATACTTCGGCAGGTCGGAGTTCGGAATCGTCGGGATAAACATGACGTCCGGAAGCTCATCGCCGGCCATTCTCACTTTGGCCTGCTGGTTATAATCGGTTTGCGAACCCTCGAATTCCACTTTGATATTCGGGTATTTCTCGTTAAAGCGCTTTACATAATCGTCATACTCTTTGCCGATCATGTCGGTGCGGTTGGTCAAAAAGGTGATTTTGCCTGACAGCTCGGTTCCGCTTCCGGTAGATCCGCCGGACGAAGTGCCGGTGGTGTCCGTGCCTCCTCCGCTGCTGGCCGAATCATCACTGCCGCCGCTTGATCCGCAGGCGGACAGGGACATGGAAAGCATCAGGATCATAACAAATCCTAACAACGTAACAGATTTCTTTTTCATTTCTACTCTCCCCATTTCGAATATGTTAGCGTTTGCATTGCTATTATAGCTTTTTGAATGCGTTTTTTAAATGTACTCATTTGTTATTTATTGTCTTCTATTATACTAATCACAATAAAAATTAGTGTTATTTATATAACAAAATAATAACAAATTAAATATTGAAGGGGGAAGAAGAAAATACTGCTAAAGAGAGTTGGCGGGGAATAGCATTATTTTGCTGTATAAGTGTGGGGGAGAAAGGGGATTGTTCGTGACGAGCTAAAGTGCATAGAGAAAGGGAAGAAGGGGATGGTGCGGACTTAAAGAGCGAAGAAGAAGGGCGAAGTTGCAGCGCTGGTTTGCCGCAGTTCCGCCGGATCGGTGTGTACATTTTGGCATGGGCGGAAGAACAAACAAGAAAGGAGCCGTCCCATGAGGGACAGCTCCTTTTGTAGATATAAGAATGTATAAGCTCCAGAGAGTGATCTTTCTTATATGGAAGAAAAACCTCCGCTAAATACGGTCTGTCTTCTTTGAATCTGGCGTCGATGGACGTCCTTCAAATATTGCGCCTTGTTGGCCGCTTACACGCCTTCCGGACGCATCCGGCACACAACAAACGGTTCGTGCAGCGCCCGGATAGCCGCCGCAAGCTCATCCTCCGGCAGCGCCGGCTCCGAGCTGACATGGTATTGAAATTCGTAAAAGCCGCCGAGTGTCGCTTTAAAATTGGTCTCCCAATAGTTGGTCATCAGCCAGGCGTACGATTCCGGCTTCTCGTCCTCCGCTTGCTGGGTGTGGAGGCGTCTTGTGCCGTACTCCAGCGGGCCCCATTGCATGAGCGGCGTATCCGGCGAAGCCAGCAGCAGCGAGCTTCGGTCATCCTGCCAGGCAATGCCTTCCTGGACGCAGGCATAATCGAGGCAGGTCCCGGGAATCTGGTCCTTCCACGGACGCACCAAGCCTCCCGGTTTATCCGCATACAGCGTATCCCGCAAGGTGTCCCCGCTTGTAAAAGGAAGCGAGAGGTAGACGTTCTCCGGGCTCCAGACGCTGTCTTTATGGAAGCGGGCCGACACGTCGACCCGGTTCCGGTTGGCATGGACCCGCAGGAACAAGGCGAAGTAAGACAAGCCGTTCAACTGGTACGTGATTTCTACCGTTGCATAAAGCGGTCCGTTCTCCATGGTGCGCACCGATGTAATGCGCCCGGCGGAGCGCTCGGCGTGGAGCCCCTTGCGATTGCGGCCCATCCGTGCCCGGGTGCTCCATACCTGGGAGGCGTCCGTCTCATCCGCCGGCCGGGTAACTTCGTAGATCGGTGTGAACGCACCGTACGGATTGCCGCTGCGCAGCATCTCGGTGTCCAGTTCCTTGTTGAACCAGGAATGAATGCCGCTGTCGGACCAGGCCAGACGGACGAACGGGGATTCCAGGCCGTTCCGGGTCATGCGGATCGGCGGATGGCCGGCAGCGCCGGAAGTCCCCTGGAACATGTCGTCCATGTCGTATACCTGGTCTGCTCCGATCAGGCGGGTGTTGGTCGTCGTCGTGCCCTGCTGCCGTCCCTGAGCCAGCGGGCGCAGAAGCAGGAAGCAGGTTTCCTGCGCCTGCAGCTTGAGCTCGGTGACGATGGTGTGCGGATGGACGGACTGCTGCGGCAGCACTTCGCCGGTATCCTCCCGCACGACTTCGACGCCTTCGCGCAGGGCGCCGGGCTCCCAGCCGTCCAGCTGGAGCGTGACGAGCTCTGTCACTTCGCGCCCGGCCAGATTGCTGACCCGGAACCGGTACGGCCGATCCGGGTACAGCGTGGCACTGCCCTGCTGCAGCAGCACCTTGTCCAAGGCGCGGTAGGCCCGGCGGCTTGCTTCGGCGGCGTGCGCCAGCTTGCGGACCTCCAGCAGCTGGACGTTTTTATGCCACGGTTCATAAATGGAGGAATGGTAGCCCCACGTATGCTCGGCATACAGCGCCAGCGCTTCCTCAGTCTCATCGATCTCGGCCCGGCTCAATACGCTTGCTTCAGGGTCCAGCTTGACCGCCTTGCGGAGCGTCCGCTGGGCATCCCGGAAGACCTGGGTATGCATCGGTGTAGAGCTGACGCCGTCCGTCCACCAGTCCGGCCAGTCTCCCCGGTGGACGGGCAGTTCGGCCAGATTTTCCTGCTTCAGGCGGGCAAAAAAGCCGCTCAGGCTGGTCATTTCGATCGTAATCCGATCGCCGTGCTGCTCGTTCCAGGCCTGGATCCATTCGATGATCCGGCTGTTCGGCGCGCCGTTATCGGTGCCGAGTCCCGAGAGCATGACGGGGACGAACGCATACGGGTACTGCTCGGCTTCCAGCTGCGCCAAGTACCGGCGGATGCGGACCGTGGCGATGGCGTCATGGATCGCTTCCGGTTCCACCAGCTGGTGATTGAACTCGTCGCGGATCATATATTTGCCGAGCGCTCCAGGGCACAGGCCCAGCTCGTTGCCGATCATATAATGCTCCCCGTTCCAGACGAGAAGGCGGCGGCCGTCGCGCGTTTCCCACCAGAAAGGAGCCTGCTTGCGGCCAAGGGCGTACATGCCGTGATGCGTATGGATACAGCTGAACAAATGCTCGATTTCATGGTTCAGCAGGCTGTCGGCATACCCCCAGCCGTACCCGTTGATATCTGCGGTCATGGCGCTGTCCACACGGCTGCCAATGGAGGCGGCGTAGGCTTGGGCTTTGCTGTGAAGGCTGCTGAGCAGCTGTTCGTCCGGCAGCTCCGTCATGTTCAGATAGGTGCCGGACAGCTCGAGGTCGCCGCGGAGGACGGCTTCGGCAAACGATTTTTGCTCCTCGGGCGAAGCCGCCTTCAGAAACTGCTCCACTGCCCAGAACGTTTCGCACGTCCAGCGGAAGCCTTTCCATTCGGGTTTGGCACCTGTATGAGCGGCATTGGCGATCCGCAGCGCCTGGCGGATGAAATCGACATGGTACTGCTCGATCTTCTCTTGACGATCGGTATAGCCGAGGTCGGTGTGGGAATGGTGAATGGCGTAAATCGTCCATTTACGGGCGGGCAGCGGCGCGTCGGCCTGTTTTAACTGTTGTTCTAGTGTCATCGTATATCCTCCTTAAGGGGAGAGTTGTATTGGCCTTCCAGCGAAAGCCGATGTAGGGAAAAAGGATCCGTATTAGTCAAAAAGCATGTCGGCTCCGTAAAAGACCAGCCGCAGCAGATCGTCTTCATACAGCACGGGCAGCCGTACCGGCAGCAGCGCGTCCGTAAGGGAAGCGCCGAAGAGCGGCAGGCTTTTGGCAATCTGGCCGCCCAGGATCAGGCGGTCCGGCTTAAAGCTGGCGGCATACGGGCGCAGCATCCGTCCGAGCCGCTCGCCGTAGGTGCGCCAGACCCGGAGGGCGGCGGCCTCGCCCCGGGCGGCCGCGGCGGCAAGGTCGATGACATCAGCGCCTTGCCGCCGGGCCTGAAGCGCGTCCGCCAGCGCCAGCACGCCGCGCCTGCCAAACTGGCCGTCGACCGGCGCGCCCTCGTACGTCTCGGCATACAGCATGCCGCTCTCGGGCACGCCGTCCGAGCCGCTGACCGTCCGGCCCCGGTCCATGAAGACCGAGCCGAGACCGGTGCCCAAGGTCAGGCAGAGCAGCCGCTCGCCGGGGTAGCGCTTGGCGGCGCCCATGCCGAACAGGACGGCATCGTTGCCGAAGGCAATGTCTGCTTCCGCGAGTGTCCGCATCCATGGGGCGCTGCCCGGCAGCCCGGCGCGGCGGCGAAGCTCCTTCTTGAGCAGCTGACCTACGGGCACGCCGTACAACTGCTCGTATTTGCCCAGCCCCCGGATGCGGCTGATGCCGTGATCATAATCGAAGGGGCCCGGAAAAGCCGTCCCGATGCGAAACGTCACATCGTGCTCCGGGGTGCCGCTTCCCTTCATGTATGCTCCGGCAAGCCGGATGATCAGGCTGGCGAAATGGGCGATGAAGCTTTCGGCATCCGATTCCGAGCGTGAAGGCTGCTCCAGATACGGCTCGGCCAGAAGGATCCTGTTCTCCAGCACGCCGCCTTTCATGAAGGTTCCGCCGGCGTCGATGGCCAATGTGGCGACCCTCCCAGCCGGCGTTTTGCCGGGGGTCCCGCTCATGCCCGCTCACCGGGCTTCCAGTGGTGCGGAAGGAGCGGCGTATTCCAGCCCGGCGAAACCTGGGCACGGACCAAGGTGCAGGGCCCGGGGCCAACCGGCTCGAGCCGGTAACCGCCGATCGAGGCGGGAACGATGTAGGCTTCTGCATACCCCCATTCCACGGCGGCTTCCTCATCGCGTTCCGGAATCAGACGGACGCGCTGCCCCTCGACCAGGTTGTACATGACAAAACCGCCTTCGGTATGATCCTCCCACGGTCCGTCCAGACGCAGCCGCTTGACCTGGAACAGCAGGTCGTCCCGCTCGCCGAGCAGCTCCTCGGTGCTGTTTCCCTGCACGCGGCTGATCTTCGGCTGTGCGATCAGATGCTCCCGGACATACGTGGTGTCGAAAGTGTCGATCATGTTCTGCTCCGCATGGTCCCGGTTGATCGGACGGGGCAGGCCGTCCTGGTCAAGGCGGAGGTGATCGTAAATTTTAAAGGTAAACCACCAGGTGGTGGACGATATTTCGAGCACGAGATTGTCCCTGCCGGAAAAATGGACGGCGCCCGGCGGGATCAGAAAAAGATCCCCTTTGCGGGATTCCCATACGTTAACATACTGACCGATGTCCAGCGGCTGTCGCGTCTCATGAGCCTGATCCACCGCCTGAAGCAGGTCGCTGCCGCCCGTTCCCTCCCGGAAGCCCAAGGCGACGATGGGGGAGGACCCCGGCTTTTGCTCCATAATGTAATAGGATTCCTGCTGCGTCATCGTTTCGTTGAACGTCCGCTCGATGTATGCCTGCTGCGGATGGACCTGCAGCGACAAGTTGTCGCCGTCGATCGTATCCAGGTAATCGAAGCGGATCGGAAAATAATCCCCGAACAGCTCCACGTTGCGCCCTCCCATGATTTCCTCCGGGTGGGAGGTAAGCAGGAGCGGAAACGGCACTTCGATGACGCTGCCATTTGCTTCGATCAACAGCGTATTCTCCGGGGCGATCGGCTCGAATGCCCAGGCGCAGTTGCGCCAATCTTCAGGCAGTCCGCACAGCTCCTTCAGGTACTGCCCGCCCCATATGCCTGGCGCGAAGAACGGCTTGACCCGAAACGGGCGTCGGGCGGCGGCGGCCAGCAGCTCCCTGAGCGCCGGGAGGGTAGCCCAGGCCGGCGATTCCGGCTGATTCATATCGATATACACATCGAAATCATACAGATGCCGATTCCGATAGTTCTCCCACACGGGCCATTCCAGGAACAGGGCCTGTTTGTATGTCTCCACCGGATCGGCGCTTTCGCCTAGGCCAAGACTGCCCATGCCCATCCGGTGGAGCTTCTGCTGATACTCCCTGGACAGGTCGCAGTAGACGGAAACATCCGGAGAGGGGCAGAGGAAGAGCGCCCCGGGACCGGCGGTCACGACCATCGGAATCGGAGTTTCGCCGGCTTTGACCGCTTCGCTGCAGATTTTCAGCTTCTGCTGAACGTCCTGGAGCCACTTTTTCCCGGCTCCTTCCTGAAAATAGCCGTCTTCCGAAACGTCGGCGGCGATTCTGCCAAACGCGCGGTTATCGGTCAGATAGGGATGAAACTGCCGCAGAAGATCCTCCGGTTTCTTCATATAACGGGCAGTATCGATTCCGATCCAGGGAACGTCCTCTTCCTCGCAGTAAGTGCGGAGCCGGTTCATCCAGCGGCCGTACTGGGCCCCGTTCGCCGCATCGATCGCGACGACAAAAGCCTCTCCGCCGTGATTTTTGTACATGGAGGTCAGCCGGGCCACTAAGGTATCGTAATCTTTAGAGAAGCCGTCCAGAATAAGAGAAGGTTCCTCGAGGCTGTGAACGGGAATGGAATTGACGGGTAACGGATTAAAGGATGGGGGTACTGATGCAGTCATGGGTGCTTCCTCCCTCTTGTCTGTCGTTATGTGTAACATTGTAAGACGAGAGAGAGGGAGCGTCTTTAAACGATCCAGAACAGCTTTTGTACAATCAGGACATGTTCGGAGGGAAATGTTCTTTGCCCGAACGCCCTTCGGTGAACTGGGAACGTCTGAATTTCGCGGGGGATACACCGAGCCGGCGGGTAAATATTCGTGTGAAATAATGGACCGACTGAAAACCGCACTGCGATGCAATGTCCTTGACGGGCAGGTCGCTCTGAAGCAGCAGCTGGGAAGCCCGGCGCACCCGGCGTTCCTGAATATAATGGACGAACGATTGGCTCAGGTTGGCCTGAAACAACCTCGTTAAATGGCGGGAGGAAATATGCAGGTGCCCGGCAACCAAGGCGAGTGTCAGCTCTTCGCCCAGGTTGTCGTCAATGAACAGCTTGACCTGCCGGAACAGAGAGTTCTCTTCGGCGGCTGCCACATCCGTGCCGGCGTCCGGCGTATCCTGCTGTTGTGTTCCGTGTAGGGAGAGGATGGACAGCATCAGTGACATCGAGACGTGGCTGAGTACCGGTTGGAGGGCCGGTTTTGGAGTCTGAAACATAGAGATGAGCGCATCCCACAAATGCCCGGCGGGCTGCTCATCCGCACCATCCACCACCGGCTGCCCATGCTCGGCCAAGTGCCGGTAAGCCTCCAGGTATGGGCTCCCGGTATGCTTTTCATCCACCTCAAAAGCGGCATAGACGAGCGTAAGACCGGTCTCGCTTTGGATCTGGTGCCAGACGCCGGGCAGCGACAGGAAGGCGGTGCCTTTCTTCAGCGGGTATTCTTTGCCTTGTTCGATGTATGCGCCTTCGCCGTTCACAACGTAACAGGCTTCAAAGAAGGAGTGGCGGTGCATGGAATTATCATAGTGCGTGGGCATAAACCCCCAATACATAATGGCGATGGACAGGCCGGCTTCCTCCAGCCGGGTCAGTTCGCGGTTGCAGATTTGGTTGGCCCGGCGGAAAACGGATTGGATCGTCATGGCAGGCGTTTCTCCTTTGGAATGATGGGTGAACTCTGAAGATGCTGTGTTAAGCTGCGGGTGGAACAGCCATAAGCGATAGTTCACGGAAATGTAAGTCTACATGCCATTCTAGACCATTCCGTTTCCAAAATACAGTCGGGTGTTAGGGGAGAAATGAAGGGAGATGGCCACGTGAAACCAGGTCGTCTTTTGCGGGTCCGGGGCGAATGAACGGTAATATCATTTTAAGGAAACTGGATCGGATTGTTTGGGGAGGCATTTAAAAAGGCGCAGGATCGTCACCGCGAAATGAGACCTGCATGGTTGTGTCTGAACCGCCTGTTTGTGCTAAACTGTTGGTGTATTATAGAAATATTGACAGACGACGATGAGTTTAATATATTTTTAGGGAGACTAAATAAATGTCGCACTCATATCAAAACAATATCGGGTACTGGATCAAACTAATTTTCCGGGAGACCAGCAGGCTTTACGATCAGCGGTTGGCCCAATATGGCATTACCACTTCGCAGGTTGGGGTCCTTGTCCAGCTGTGGAACGTCGGGGATGGGCTGACCCAGAAAGAGCTGCATGAGCGGCTTCGGATTCGGCCAGCTTCGCTGACCAACCTGCTGGATCCGCTGGTCAAGGGAGGCTGGGTTATCCGTAAACAGGATGCAGAGGATGCCAGGGTGAAGCGTATATTTCTTACGGACGCCGGCCGGTCGTTAGAACAGGTTTGCGGCGGTATCGTGGAGGACATCGAAGAACGAATCCAACAGCAGCTGACCCCGGAGGAGAGCGCATTGATGCTTGTTTGGCTGAGAAAGATCCACAGCGGCGTGATGGAAGGAGGAGAGGATCGGGGGAAAGACTTGCATTCATTATTTATTGAGAATGATTCGGAATAAGCGAAGGTATCGAAGATAGCGGAGGTAGCAGGGATAACAGTGGTAGCAGAGCAGCGAAGGTAGCAGGGATAACAGAGGTAGCAGAGCAGCGAAGGTAGCAGGGATAACAGAGGTAGCGGAGAGCGAAGGTAGCGGGGATAACAGAGGTAGCAGAGCAGCGGAGGCATCAGAGGTATCCTGGCGGTTGCCATCAAGGACAGCCGGCAGGAAGCGTCGGAGAATCGGGGATGCAAGCACGCATCGTGATTCGTGACGTTTTTCTTTTGGGTATATATTTAGGATAACTAAATATTTAAGTAACTAAATAAAATACAGCTCAATTTATGATTCATTTTCATTTATAAAGGAGAGATCGGGATGGATCTGGGACTTAGAGACAAGGTTGTAGTCATCACTGGAAGCTCAAGCGGAATCGGAGCGGCGACGGCTGAAAAATTCGGTATGGAAGGGGCCAAGGTTGCCGTTACGTATGCGAGCGGGCGGGAAGCGGCGGAACGTACGGCAGAGAAAATCAGAAGCCATGGCGCAGAGGCCATTGCAGTCCATTATGATTTAACGGACGACCGTTCCATGGATCAAGCCGTACATCAGATTGCCGAGAGGTGGGGAGGTATTCAGGTACTCGTTAACAATGCTGTCCTGTGGGGAGACCGCAGCGTCATGGGCCTGGCCTTTGAAGACACGGATGCAAGCGGTTGGAGACAAACCATACGCGCAAATCTTGAGGGATACTACTATACCATTCAGAAAGTGCTGCCATTGATGCGGACATCCGGCTGGGGAAGGATCATCAATATCTCTTCGGAGCTGGCTGAGGACGGCATGGCTGGAGGCGGGGCGTATACAGCGGCCAAGGCCGGTCTGCACGGTTTGACGGCGACGTTGTCCAAAGAGCTGGGACCCGCCGGAATCCTGACGAATGTGGTGATGCCGGGCTGGACGATGACGGAGAAAGCCCTGGCGATTTTTCCGGCGGAGATGATCGAGAAGGAGCGGGAGAACGTGCCTACGCGCAAACATAGCGCACCTGAGGATATCGCGAACCTGGTCGTCTTTCTCGGGTCTGAGGCAAACGGGAATATTAACGGCGAATTGATTCGGGTTACCGGAGGAAAATAAAAGTAAAAGGTTAATGAAGTACTTCAGCCCCCTCTCTTGAGGAGGCTTTTTTGTACCCTGGAATGTTACGGTAATAACGTTTTGAAAAGGGAGGTACGGGGCCTCTGCTAACTATTCAATGAATTCCAGTTGACACCCGTCTCTCAGCCCTTTCTCCGCTGCCTGTACTGCCTGGGCGTGAGGCCGGTTTTTTGCTTGAACAGCCGGTGAAAAAACTTCAAATCGCTGTACCCGGCCCGGGCGGCGATTTCGCTCACACTGCCGTCGCTTTCGATCAGCATGCGGCAGGCGGCGTCCATGCGGATACCCTGCAAATAGGCGGTGAAGCTCATTCCCGTCTGGCGGGTGAACAGCCGGCTGAAATGCCTCGGGCTGAGGCTGGCCTGCGCCGCCAGCTCGCCCAGCCGCAAATCGGAGGCGAAGTGACGCTCCATATAAGCGATCGATTCGTCGATCGTCAGCGAGCCTTGGCGCCTGACGGCTTGCGGATCCAGCTGCAGCCGGTGCCGGTACAGGCCGGTTAGCACGCGGACCAGCAGCGAGGCCAGCAGCAGCAGCCAGCCGGGGCTTCGGCCGGCATATTCCCGGTAAAGCTCACGGAACAAAGCGTGGTATTCGCCGCTCTGATCTTTAATTTCCAGCCAGGGCATAGCCGGATCCAGAAAGGCGGCGAACACCTCCCGATCGCGCGGAAAAGCAGCTTCAAGCTCCCGGAGATAATCGGCCGGAAAGATGCAGTTGTACACGACCAGCTGCCGGTCCTTCCGCGGGGTTTTCGGCCGGAACACATGCGAGAGTCCGACCGGGATGAGAAACAGGCTGCCCTGCTCGGCCGGCCAGGCTTCTCCGCCGATATAATGGACGCCCGACCCTTCGCTGACATAGGTCAGCTCCACAAACTCGTGCGAGTGTTCCAGCATGTCGAACGATTCGGACACGCGGTTGACGTAGAAGGGCACACCGGGCTCAAAAAAGTATTCCATCCGCAGCAAGGCCTGGCTTCGTTTTATGCTCACTTGCCTTCACCCCTCGATGGTGGATTTTCTGAAAATCAACCTTTGCTCCTATCCTAGTTGATCATTCGCGATAAGTCCAGATCAGCCTATATTTTCGTCCAGATCACCGCCTGTATCGCCAAGCAGCCTTTTTTATAATATCAGCAAGTATAAAAACCAGAGCCACGGCATCCTGATATTGCAAGAAAAATTACCTTTAAACGCGGTCTGTCTTCTGTGAAGGTACATCGATTGAGGTTTTTCTTATAATATCAGCAAGTATAAACACCAGAGCCATAGCTTCCTGATTTGCAAGAAAAAATACCTTTAAACGCGGTCTGTCTTCTTTGAAGGTACGTCGATTGACGTTTTTCTTATAATATCAGCAAGTATAAACACCAGAGGCATTACATCCTGATATTGCAAGAAAAATTACCTTTGAATGCGGTCTGTCTTCTTTGAAGGTACGTCGATAGACGTTTTCTTGAAACACATGGCCAAAGACCCTGGTTAGCATCCAACGCAAAAAACGGGAGGGAAGTCTATGTCAACGCTAGGCATTACGAAATTGACCTGCGAATACCGCAGTGAGCCGCTTGGGCTCGGCACGGAGCGTCCCCGCTTCAGCTGGCTGCTCACGTCCGGCCGGATGCATGTGCTGCAGTCGGCTTATCATCTTCAGGTGGCGGGAGAGGAAGGGGATTTTGCCGGGGATCATCTGATCTGGGACACGGGCGTCGTGGACTCGGACGAATCGGTGCTTGTCGAATATGCGGGTGCCGCGCTTCAATCCGGACAATGCTGCAGCTGGCGCGTCAAAGTGTGGGACCAGCAGGGGCAGGAGTCGGAATGGAGCGACACGTCCTATTTTGAAATGGGGCTGCTGCGGACGGCGGACTGGAGTGCGGACTGGATTACGCCCGAACCGGGACGAATCGATCCCCAGGCGGAGGAAGAGTTCCTTCTTCGCAAAGCGTTCCATGTGACTAAAGACGTCCGAAAGGCACGAATATACGCGACAAGCCTAGGCTTCTATGAGCTGGAGCTGAACGGCGAGCGGGTGGGCGACTGGGCATTCACACCGGGCTGGACCAGCTACCGGCACCGGCTGCAGGTTCAGGCCTATGACGTCACCGACCTGATCCGATCCCGGGCTGACAATGCCATCGGTGCGGCGCTGGCCAACGGATGGTATAAGGGCAATTTGGCTTGGGAGAACCATCGCAACCTGTATGGTGACCAGCGGGCGCTGCTGCTTCAGCTGCATCTTGAATATGCGGACGGCAGTACAGAAATCATCGGAAGCGATCCTTCCTGGAAAGCGTCGACCGGTCCGGTACGCATGTCGGAAATTTACCACGGCGAAACGTATGATGCGCGGCTGGAGGCGGGCGGCTGGAGCCAGCCCGGGTTTGATGATGCAGACTGGACAGGGATGGTGAAGCTGGATCACGCCAAGGACATCCTCGTCATGCAGGAAAATGAACCGGTGCGGGTCATCCAAGATTTGAAACCGGTTACAGTTCTGCGGACGCCTGAAGGGGATACCGTACTCGATATGGGACAGAACATGGTGGGCCGCATGCATATGCGCCTGAACCTGCCGGCCGGAACGGCGATTACGCTAAAGCACGCAGAGGTGCTGGACAGCCGCGGGAATTTTTACACGGGCAATCTCCGCAAGGCAAAGCAGTCCGTAACGTATATCTGCAAAGGCGGCGGTGAGGAAACGTATGAGCCTCATTTCTCCTTCCAGGGCTTCCGTTATGTGAAGGTCGAGGGCTGGCCGGATGCCGAGCCGCTGAATCCGGACCGGTTTACAGGCCGTGTCATGCACACGGATATGCCGCAGACTGGGCGGTTCGAGTGCTCGCATGAGCTGTTGAACCAGCTGCAGCATAACATCGAGTGGGGCCAGCGCGGCAACTTCCTGGACATTCCGACCGATTGCCCGCAGCGCGATGAGCGGCTGGGATGGACCGGGGACGCTCAGGTGTTTGTGCGGACCGCCGCGTTTAATTTCGGCGTGGCACCGTTTTTCTCCAAGTGGCTGCACGACCTGAAGGCCGACCAGCGGGAGGATGGCGGCGTGCCGCATGTCATACCGCAGGTTCTCGACGATAACGCCTGCTCGTCCGCAGCGTGGGGAGATGCCGCCGTCATTTGCCCTTGGACGATCTATCTTTGTTATGGCGATAAGCGGGTTCTGGAGGAGCAATATGACAGCATGAAGGCATGGGTCGACCATATCCGCGCCCAAGGGGACAATGAATATTTGTGGAATACCGGGTTTCATTTCGGCGACTGGCTGGCGCTTGACGCGAAGGAAGGCAGCTACGTCGGGGCGACGCCAAGGGATTTGATCGCCACCTGCTTCTATGCATATTCGACTTCCTTGTTCGTAAAGACTGCCGAGGTTCTCGGGCGTACCGAGGATGCCGCCGCTTACCGCCAGCTGTACGAACGTGTGGCCGAAGCGTTCCTGAACGAGTTCGTCACACCAGGCGGAAGGCTGGCCGCGCATACGCAGACCGCGATGATCCTTCCGCTGATGTTCGGGCTGGTGGAAGGGGAGGTTCAGCGCCGGATGGCTGCTACGCTGGCGGAGTACGTCAAGGAACAGAACCACCATTTGACCACCGGATTCGTCGGTACGCCGTACCTGTGCCATGTGCTGACGGAGAACGGCTACCACGACCTGGCCGTGAAGCTGGCGATGCAGGAGGATTATCCGTCCTGGCTGTATTCGGTCAAGCAGGGGGCGACCACGATCTGGGAGCATTGGGACGGGATCAAGCCGGACGGCTCGTTCTGGAGCGATGACATGAACTCGTATAACCACTACGCCTTCGGCGCCATCGGCGACTGGCTGTACCGGGCCGTGGCGGGGCTGGATTTGAATGAAGCTGAAGGACCGGGTTACAAGCGGATCCGGCTTCGTCCGCGGACGGACTCGGCGCTGTCTTATGCCAAAGCTGCGCTGGATTCGATGTACGGCACGATCCGGAGCGAATGGAGCTTGACGGACGTGGACGGGGACGGGGACAGCCCGCTGGCGTCCTACGAATTCGAAATTCCGCCGAACACGACGGCTGAGGCTGAACTGCCGGGCGCCTCGATCGCTACAACGCAGGTCAATGGGCAGCCGGCGGATCAGGCATCGGGTGTACTGAGCGCCAAGGAAGACGACGCTGGAGTGCTGAAGCTGGAGCTTGGATCCGGCGTATACCGGGTGACCGTCCAGCAGCCGAGTCCAGCATTGTCCGGGGCGTGAGGCTAGGGCATGGTATGGGTTGATCCATAGCATCGAGCTTGGGACGAACGGATTGGTTCATTTATGCCCTTGCTTCCTGTTCCTACCCTTGCTGTTAGGTTTCGTTGTAAAAGAAAGCAAGCCTCGCCGACAGAGTCGGCGGGGCTTTTTTAGATATAAGGGAGCATAAGCTTCAGAGACAAGGATTTTCTTATGTCACTTAAGAAAAACTTCCGTTGAAAGGGGCATGGATGCTTAGAATGTGCGTGGATAGCTTTTTACACCTGCGGTACCGGCTCTTTCGCCAGCACGCGGCTCGTGCCAAAGATAAGCAGGGACGCGGCGAAGCAGCAGGCTGAGAACAGGCCGACGGCCGCATACCCTCCCGATCCGGCGTACAGCAGGCCCGCAAGGGAGGCGCCGACTGTCGTGGCGGCGTTCATGGTCGCCGTAGCCGTGCTTGAAATCGTCCCCCGCAGCGACGGATTCAAGTTGTTCAGGACGCCCATGATCATTGGAAAAAGAATGCCCAGGATGAAAAAGATAGCGAAATACATAATCGACGCGGCCATGAAAGACGGCAGGTGCGGGAGCGCGGCATAGCCGATCATCAGGAGCGGCACCGCAGCGGCTACGATCCTGGACGGCGTCCACAGGTTGTTGACATATCCGCTCACGAGACTGCCGGCCAAATTGCCCACGCCGAGGAAAATCATAATCGTGCCGATCTGGTCAACGGGTAGGTGAAAGCGTTCCGCCGACCATTTACCCAAAAACGCAAACGCGGCATTGCTGCCCAGATGGATCAGGAAATAAGCCAGGAAAGCGCCTCTAGCCCTGCCGCTTCCGAGAAGAGGTGCATATCTGCGCCAGAAGGCCTGCCGCGATGGAACGGCATTCGATTGCGGCTTCATGGAAGGCAGGATGAAAAAGGCGGCGCCGGCAAGCAGCAGGGACAGGGCTCCGATCGCGAAAAAGGGGAGGGACCAGCGGGCTGCGGCCAGCCAGCTGCCGATCGGAACGCCGAACGCTTGGGATACCGCGAGACCTGCATAGGCAAGCCCCATCGCTTTACCCTTTTTCTCTGCGGGCAGCAGCGTTTGGATGGAAGCCCAAACCTGCGGTGCGGTAAAAGCCGCGCTGATTCCGGCCAGGAGCCGGAACAGGCACATCATCCAGAAGTCTGCGGCGATTCCGCACAGCGCGGTGGATACCGCAAAGCCCAGCAGTCCGAGCAGCATGACCTTTTTCCGATCCAGACCGTCCGAGAGCGGGCCGGCAATCAAGGCGAAGACCGCGGCGCCTAGCGTGTAGGAGCCCATCATCCAGCCGGACATTCCCGTGGGGACGCCGTACAGGTCCTGAAGCGTTGGAATCATCGGGGAGATGAGGAAGGTATCCGTCCCTATCATAAACATGATCAGAAAAAACAACGCAGTAAGTTTCATATTTACTTCTCCTTTCCTTCTTCGTGGTTTTAGAGAGGGTGTTCTTGCTGTCATTGTATCGCTTAATAGTGACAATTATTGTCATGAACTTTGATGGTACAAAAATACGCCAAACAGCACGGGAAGCGCCGCCGTAACCGTAAATGTTTCGGGTATGCCCACCTAGCGAATGTGCTGCTTTAATTCGTGCGGTATGGAAAGGAACAGGGAGGCATGCCAGCATGCCCCTGTTTTGAAAGACACCGCCGCCCACGGATCACGATAAACTGACCCATTGATCCTTGCGGTACTGCTTGGCGATATAAATGATTTGGCCGATGTGGTATGCGTTATGGTACAGGCTTTTTTCAATGGCCTCGATGACGGTGACGGACCGGCCTTTGATCGTGATTTCCGTCAGCAGCTGCTCCTCCCGGAGCGCGGCGATTTGTCCCAGGAACAGGCTCCAGCCATGTTCCCAGCGATCCAGCAGGGCTGCGCGGTCGAGCTCTTCATGAATGAACTCCGCATCGCGATTTCGGTCCGGTTTCTCCCCGTCGGTGGTAAACGGTTCGGTCCATCGGGAAATCATATTCCCGCTCATGTGCTTGACGATCACGGTGATGCTGTTGGAACCGGGTTCCGGGGCCCAAGCAAGGGCAGAATCCTCGAGCTGCCCGATGGCAGCTTCGGCCGTGCGTTTCATTTCTTCCAGTCGGGTTTTGACCGCGCTTTGATATGTTGTGAACAGTGTTGATGTCATAGGTTGTGCCTCCTTTGGGATATCGGTCAGAAAAACAAAAATCTCATCCATGCCTTCTCCACAGCGGTTTCATGAACGTGCTGTGCTTTCAGCATAATGAGATTTTGAGTATAAATCCAATATATATATCAAGCAATATCATCAAAATAATTGATGATTTATGATCCGACCTGGGATAGCGGCGGTGCAACCATGGCCATAAAGTTAGCCGCCGGCGCCAGAGGCTCTTCGCCAATCCGGGTGTACAGCCGGATCGGGTCCTTGACGCGCATCCCGGGAACGCGCACCTCCGCCAGCTCGCCGGATTTGAGCTCCCGGGCTACCGCAAGGGAGGGCACAAAAGAAACGCCGTATCCCGATTTGACGGCTTCAATCGTTTCATGCATCCCTTCAATGCAGATCCCGGTTCGCGGCTTCGGTACTTCGTAGGCATCGCAGAGGGAGAAGAGCTTCCTGCGGGTATAGCTGCCTTCTTCCCGGAGGATAAAGGCGGTTGCCATCAGCTCCTGGAGCGTAGTGGCGGCACCCGCTAAGGGGTGGTCCGGGTGGGCGATGAAGATCAGCTCATCTTCCATGAGTGTGATGTATTCCAAACTGGAATTCTTCGGACCCTCGCCGCAGATGAGCGCGATGTCCACCGAATGGTCGAGCAGCCGCTCCATTGCGATACGGGAGCTGCCCCGGGTCAACTGGACATGCACCTTCGGATACTGCTGCTTGAAGCGGACGATCCAAGCGGGAAGCACCGTCCGGCCGGGCAGATCTGTGGCGCAGATCCGGAGGCTGCCTTCGAGCCCGATTTTGAGTGCGTTCATTTCCCGCTCCATCTCGTATTCCAGCGAAAACAGCTGCCGTGCCCGGGCAGCCAGCCGCTCGCCGGCTGGCGTCAATTGGATGGAGCGCCCCTTGGAGGTTACCAGCTTCATCCCGAGCTCCTGCTCCAGATTCCGCAGCTGGGCGGTGGCTGCGGGCTGGCTGAGCAGCAGCTTGCCGGCGGCCCGGGTCACGCTTCCCGTACTAGCCACCTCCGCGAATACGCGCAATGCGTGCAGATTCATCCTTTTCCCACCTTTGTCGTTGGATTGTATTCAAATTGCAATTAATTGTAGTTGTATACCTGTTTATGACCTAATCATCGATTTTTTTAATGCGTCGAAATGTTGCATCCATCAGATCGATGAGTTGTTCTTATTGTACTTTGCAAAATGCTGGCCGTAAAGGCAGCAGGAGAGAGGCTCATGCATTAAAGAATTTATGAAAAAAAGGGCCTCCGACATGGTCGGAAGCCTTTTAAACATTTACGTCATACACTTTGCCGCTGATCAACCGCGGTCATCCAAATCCCATTTCAGGATCAGTCCGGCGTGGGTCAAGCCGCCGCCGAATCCGTACAGCAGCAGTGTATCTCCGTTCTGCAGCTTGCCTTCGTCCAGTCCAAGCTGGAGAGCCAACGGGATCGAAACCGAAGACGTGTTGCCGTAATACTCCATGCTAGTCAGTGTCTTCTCCACGGGGATGCCGGCTTTTTCGCAGATGGATTCGACCATGCGGAAATTGGCGCTGTGCGGAACGAACCAATTCACGTCCCCGGCCGTCATTCCCGCCTGCTCCAGCAAAGATTCTACGCCCTGAGGCACGGTGCGCGTCGCCCATTTGTAGACTTCCCGTCCGTTTTGGACCATTTTCTCGCTCGTTAGCAGATCCTCACCATTCATCGTTTTGGAAAGGTTCGTGCGATAGACGTGGATGCCGCCTTCGCCGTTCGTGCCCAGATGGGCCGCGATAAAGCTTGGGCGCTGCTCATCCTTCTCGACCAGAACGGCCGCGGCTCCATCGCCGAACAGGATGCAGGTCGACCGATCCGTATAATCCGTTACGCGGGACAGCGTCTCGGCCGCGACTACAAGGACCTTCCGGTGCAGACCGGATGTAATCAGGCCGTTGGCCATATGCAGCGCATAGGTGAAGCCAGCGCAGGTGGCGTTCAGGTCAAATGCCGCAGTGCTGGGGATGTGAAAGTACCCTTGAATTTGGCAGGCCACGCTCGGAAAAGCGTAATCCGGCGTCGTCGTCGACACGATGATGCAGTCCACGTCGGTCAAGTCCTGACCGTAACGGCTGACCAAGTCTTCCACGGCTTTATAAGCCATTGTGGAGGAGTATTCGTTCTCACCGGCAATCCGCCGCTCCCGCATACCGGTCCGCTGGACGATCCACTCGTCGCTCGTATCCACCATTTGCTCCAAATCCGCGTTCGTCAATTTTTTTTCTGGAACATAGCTGCCAATAGCCGTAATGCGGGCTGTCGATACTGAAAGGTTCATGATCAATCGCTCCTTTTTTTAAAAAAATGAGTTCTTTAGGGTGTGAGGGATGGGTGTATATTAGGAAATATAAAAACTAAGGCCATTTTTGTTGATATCAAGTATTAGTATCTGGTACTAATTATAGACGTGAATTGGGGAGAGGTCAATAGGGGGTGTGTGTTGTCATAATTAGTGATAATTTTTTCATAATTGATGAGAAATATTTTCACAATTAATGAGAAAATGAATAAATATACAATAATTTGCATATAAAAGTTATCAAAAAGACCGCCATTAGGCGGTCCCACTTAATCAATTCAGCTTTATTAAGCGTTCAACAATTTTGATTTCATTATAGGATATCCATAATGGACCATCGTCAGTGCGCACTTTTGCCCGATTCGGATTCCCTGATAATTGGGCCTTACCTTCTACTACTTCTCCTGTCTGTAATTTAATTCTAACTTTTTGAGCATAGGCAGCGGCAATTCTTAATTCTTCTATCAACTTTGGTCACCTCTAAACAAATAATTTCGACTATAGTATTTCGTGTTCCTTTGTTGCGTATATATTAATTTGCCGAGTAGTAGATTGAATACCTTTTATTTGTCAAATAAAAAAGAAGCCATACGGCTTTTTTTTATTAATATTAGTTTGCTCGCCCTAAATAGCCCTTTTGCTTTGCACTTGAGATGATACTAATTATTTTTTGAAGATCATCGCTTGCAATAAGTCTATCTCTATTAATTTTTGTTTGTTCTCTTAACTTTTCGATTTCTTGTTGTTGCTGCTCAATTTTTTCTTCTAATTCATTGATATAGTCCGAGATTTCTTTAATTAATTTATTGCTTGGTAATTCTTGTGTAATGGGTTCATTAGTTATTAATGTAGAATTTTCTTTCCCTTGGGGAATCATTTTCGGGTTGAGCTCCCTTATTGAGTTTTCATATTTCTTTTTAAGAGTGCTATTCCAACGAAAGCTGCATGCCGCTATTGTTCGACCTAATTCTACTGCAGCCACCTGAAAAGCATAGGTTTGTGTTCCTCCGTTTTTCATACAAGTTAAAACTAAATCTGTTAAAAGTTTATCGTCATCCACTGACCAGGTATTTTTTCTCTCCATTGTTATCACCTCAATACATAGTGTTGACAACCATGAAATGAATTAAACTGTTTGCCTGAAAATTATTTGGATCATTTTTAGGGATATATTGAAAAGTATGTTTGTTGGCACCATACCTTTTGACCTAAAAAAAGGTATAATGGATTAAAACATTCAGGAGGGATAATATGGAAGTTCCAGAAAGATTAATTTCTGCAATAAAATCCGGAAAAGTCGTTCTTTTTTTAGGTGCAGGTGCCAACTACCATGGAAAATTGAGCAATGGGGGAGCTATTCCGTTAGCGAACAGTCTTTCACGACTTCTTTGTAATAGATTTGATATTCCTGAATCCGACAACTTAACTGATGTGGCTGAGCTAATTGAAGCTACTTATTCGAGAAAAGAACTAAATAGGTATGTTGTCGAACTTTTAACGGGGGCTGTTGCTTCAAATGCATTTAATTTAATTAGTACTTTTAAATGGAACTCTATTTACACTACCAATTACGATCTTTTGGTAGAAAGTGCTTATAAAAAGCCACATGCAATACAGAATCTTAAGGTTTATCATACCTCAGATGAGTCTATAGATTTAGGTGAAAATGATGTTCCCTTGTATAAACTGCATGGTTGTATATCAAAAGCAGATTCAATTGAAGGTAAATTAATAATTACTCCAGATGATTATGCAGAGTTTAGAAAATATCGGGCACGTTTATTTAATAGATTAGCTGACCAGCTCTATGATAAACCATTTCTTTATCTAGGTTATGGTCGTCAGGATCCGAATTTTCGAACTATCTTAGCAGAAGTCCACGATCAAATGAGAGGAGATATACCTGAAGGGTTTGCATTATTTCCTGGAAAAACAGAACATCACGACAAGGTATGGAATGGTAAGAATGTTACTTTGCTTGATATTGATGTTGATGAATTCCTTGAGTACTTAAATAACGAATTGTCAGATCGAGACTATAGTCAAAAATTAGAGTTCAAATTTCCCATTTCTAAGCAATATGAAGCAATTACTCTAACCGACATACCTGAGATATTAACTTATTTTTCTTTACCTATCTACCAATATGGTGATAAATTAAATCCATTTAAATTTTATAAAGGTTCTGAAGCAAATTGGATTGATTTACATAATAAAGTAGATGCGGAAAGAGATTTATATAATGAAATTATGTTAGAACTTTTAGAGGATTCTATTTCAATTAATACTAATACTCAAGTAACAAGCTATTGCTTGATTGCAGAAGCGGGAGCAGGAAAATCGACACTCTTAAGAAGAATGGCTTTTGATTTATCTAATGATTTTGAACAATTAGTATTTTGGTATAAAGGTGAACGAAGAATTAATTTAGATATAATTCAAAAAATTTTCAAAGAGACAAATAAAAGGATTTTTATATTCGTAGACAGAGCTTCAAAATTCATTGGAAATTTAGATACAATTCGAAGAGATAGTAACGCGTTAAGTATACCTCTAACAATTGTAATGGCTGATAGGGCAAATGAATGGAATTATTATTCTAGCAGATCCTACACTTTTACAAACAGTTGGACCATGGGAAAATTATCTGATACAGAAATTGGGAAGATAATTAACAAACTTGAAGATTTTGACTGCTTAGGTAACCTTAAGGATCTTACAGAAGAACAAAGACTGGTAAAATTCAAAGAATACTCTGACAGACAATTATTAGTAGCTCTTCGTGAAGCAACAGAAGGAAAAGATTTTGATGAACTCATATTAGAGGAATATGAGAGTATACCGAATACTAATGCACAAAGAGCATACTTGCATATTTGTTGCTTACATGCATTTGGCAAAGGAATACGTACTAGTACCTTAGCGAGAAGTTTAGAAACGCCTCTCAGTAAATTATACGATTTCTTAGCTCCATTAGAAGGCTTGATTGATTTTAAAGATGATGTATATACTGCCCGCCATGCAATAGTATCACAAATCGTATTCTTTTCACTTCCTGAGTCTTTAAGAATTGATTTACTAACCCAATTGATTGAAAGACTTGATTTAGGCTTTCTATCCGACAAGCATATTTTTAGAAGTTTAATGAATAATGATGAGCTTATATATAATTTGGGAGATATTAATATTAGAAGAAGACTATTTGAGGCACTAAAGGAGGCTAATCCTAGTGATGCATATATTGAACAACATGAAGCGAGAATGGAGATTCGTTCAGTAAATGAGGGTGGATCTTTAGAGCGTGCCGAAAGGCTCCTTAAAAGTGCTTTAAAAGGTACACGTAATGCTCTTTCTGTAAGACATACAACTGGGACCTTATACAATAAACGAGCAAGTTTATCGAGTGGGTTTGAAAAGCGTGCTTACCTCTCTAAGGCAGTAAGTGAATTTGATGATTTGACTAAAAAATCATTCGATAATGATTACGCTTGGGTAAGCTTAATTGAGTCAAGGATTGATTTTAGTGCATGTCTAGAAAATAGAGAAGCTCAGTTATCTGAACTAGCACGTGCAGAAGCAGATTATCAAAGAGCTTTAGAAAGTTGCGGAACAACGGCTTTTCTATTAAGGGCTAAAGGCAAATTAGAAGCAGCTTTAGGACATGGGGAAGATGCGCGGGATTTCTTTATCCGTGCTATAAGTGGTGTAGCTCCACCAGCTGCATTATTTGCTAACTATATAAGATGGGAATTAAGGCATAAAAATATCGAAGCAGCTAGAAGTGCTTCGAGAAAAGCAATTGAATTATACAAATCTAATTCAGAGTTGCAAGTTTTAATGGCTAAATCACTTATTTTAGGTGAGGACTGGAATTTGTCAGATGTTGTCTCATTGTTGATAGATGCTCAACGAACCAGTGCAAATTACTATAAATTAGAAGCGCATTATTGGCATGGTGTAGCGCTGTGGGAGAGTGAACGTTTTACAGATGCCATGTCTCAATTTGAGATTTGTAGAGACATAGCTTCAAAATTAAATAGAGCTGATGTGAAAAATATTAGATATATATCTGGTATGAACAAGGGTATACCAAAAGAATATACTGGAAGCCTCGTTATGAATAGTCCTACAGCTGCTTGGATAATTTGTAATCCAGGTGCAGTTAAAGTTTATATACGACAAAAGGACATAATTAGTGGTTTTGATAGTATGAAAATAAGTATTGGCTTTAATAGGCTTGGTCCTATAGCAATTAACAGTAGAGAAATTTCTACTTTTTCGTTTGATGAAGTCGTATAAATACAGTAATTTGTTTGTTGAAATACTTATTTAGGAAATTTTACATTTAATGGTGGAATTAATTACTACGATAAAAAAGCAGACAAGTAGTCTGCTCAGAGTGTCGAGAAAGTCCAGAGGCTTTTCGACACTCTGTTTTTTATATGGGGAGACTCATCTCTTAAAACAAAAATGGATATAAAACGATCTAAGAACCCCATTTTTATAGCTAATAAGGCAATTTTAAACCCCCTGCAAAAAACAGGGGGTTTCTCGACAGCCTGAGCAGACAAGTAGTCTGCTTTTTATTTTATCTGATTGTTATTCTAATATAATTCATAATTAAAGTATCATCAAAAAAAGTATTAATAAATATAAATTCGTTAATAATTTTAAATGGATGTAAAGAAACATTTAAAAATCAATTACGCAGTTAGTGTGTCAGATATTGATGATGAAATTTTAATTATCGGGATGTTTAAGACCGGGCTTATATAAAAATCTTTCTTTGGGAGGATTAAGAAAATGTTTTTAATAAGACCCAATCCTTATAAAGACGAGAGCTTAACCGGTTATCTCCTTAGAACTAACTTCATAAATGGGTACCCCGAAAAAAATTATCTTCTTAAGATGATTCATGGAAATTTGAGAGAATTCCAGCGAAATATATATCATGAGGTGAGTATCGATCGCATCAGTAAACTGAGTGGGATAGATTCTAAAATACTCCATCAAATGACGGATAACTTATTCAAAGAACGAATGGACGAAAGTACATTCAATAAATTGGTCTTAAGAAATCGCATCCAATTTTGTCCTATGTGCTTTAAATCGGATACCATTTACCATCAAAAAGTGTGGAATTTAAGCGTGATTAATGTTTGTCTAGAGCATAGGATAGATCTAATTAAAACATGCCCCATCTGCAGCAACTCCATTAACTTGGTTTCCTATATAAAAGGAGAATGCTCTTACTGTAGAAATCTCCTCATGAAGGAAGTAACGGAAAACCTATATGAGGAATCAAGAAACTTTGCCAACCATCGATTGCTAGCAAATTTATTTATTGACTTTAAAACAATTGAATTATTCGGTAGAAGGTTGGAAATGGATCGTTTTATGACGTTAAGCCAGTATAGTTTATTTTTACTTCAAGGATCTAATGGCGTAATGAGAAATACCAGGCATAGTTCAGGGCTTGAGAACCAGAAACAAAATTTGGGTCATTGGTTGTCCAAAGTCATAGATATGTATAAGGATTTCCCAACAAATTTCGTATCGGCACTGAACCGATTCGATCATATTGCAGATCCAACAAGAAAAACAATAGTTAAAACTAAATTTGAGAAGATGCTCCAGGATGATTTTTATCAAAACATACGATCTGAATTTGTTAACTACTGGGCTCAAAAACAGGCATATCGAAAGACAACAGCATTAAAATTAGGACAAGACATATCCTCCAAAAATATATCAAAGTTTAAGGCATCCATCGTTATGGGGCTAAATATAACAACTGTAAACCAAATGGTAAGGATTGGACTTCTGAATGAGGTATCTTATCAATATAAGAAATGGCTGATCATTGACGAGGTAAATGAGTTAATCAAAAGATGTCATGGAGAATTTTCATCTAAAAAGTTATTTGATCGAATACCAATACGTGAAGCCATTGAAATGAAAGGGAAAAATGGGATTACCGTTCTGGGATATATATTGTTAATTCTTAATCAGGTTCTAACTCCAATTTCTCCCATCGGGGCGACTTCCATCCTTGATGTTACATTAGACAAAAGTGAACTGGAAACAGTGCTGAGTTACTTTGGAAAATTGGGGGAGTCTCTGCAATCTCAAGACGATGTAAGTCACGGTATAGCTACAATTACTCGCGAGGGGGTGAATTACGAAGGAAAAACCTTTGTCAGTCCAAAATTGGCGACAATGAAGTGTTTTAATCATGCCGAGATTCACGGCGAATGGAGTATCCCAATTCAGTATAGCCTAACTGAGCCTAATCAAATTTTACTGTATCATATGCATGGTCTAGAGGCAGCAGTTGCAAAAGAAGATACTGATTAAAGTTAAAAAGCACCTCGCAGGTGCTTTTTTATCAGAAAAATTCATCAAGAAATACTTTTACCTTCTTTAACTCACTTTTTTTAAATGACGATAACTCATCAATAATGATTTCAAGTAACTCATCTTTTTCGTTCACTTGGAGATTGTTGTGTGATGTGTAAGCAAACAATTCGATGATAGGAACATTTAAAGCATCAGCTATCTTTTGTAGATTCACTAATGTAATGTTTTTTTCCGCTCGTTCAACTCCACCGATATATGAAAAGTGAAAGCCGGCAATCTCTCCCAATTGTTCTTGAGATAATCCAGCTTGTTTCCTTAGATCCCTAACACGCCGTCCGACCTTTTTTAGTAATGCTGTTTCCATTGCTACACCTCTTCTTGTAAGTGTAAACAATGCCTCATCTCCAATACATGCCTGTTAACATATCATTTTTCGTTTTTGATCTATATAAGTATCAAAATGAAAATGGTGGAAATAATTAATTATGAGGTGATCAATATGGATAAGAAAGAGCCAACAATTTTACAAGGTTTGGCCACTGTTTCTAGTTGTGGATTAGAGTTCAATGGAAGGATTTATTCGAATGCCAATATGATTAGACATCAGTGGTTTGAGTTGGCTGCAGTACAGGGGTCCTGGCAGATTCCGATTTTTTACAATCCTGAAAAACCAGAGGAATTAATGTTATTTGACTTTATGACGGCTGAAGTTGCAACTAGCATAGAGACCAAAGAATGTGTCTGTGAAGAAATAAAGGCTACTTACTTTGAGGCCATTAATTCTTTAAAGGAAAGGATATCGAAAATTCGAGCTAATGACCAAACGCTGTAATGGAGTTTGTTATAACCTCGAAAATTTGAAAATAGGAGAAGTAATGACACATACTTTCAAGACCTATACTTTAGAACAGGCAGTTGGTTCATTAATAGCAGCTTTTGACAAGATTGGATATAGTGATCCATTGAATGTTGCTTCAATCATCTTTGAATTTGAGGATTTTTTGAAACAATTGTCCACAGAAGAAGCTGTAAATATATACACCCAACGCTGGATGAATGGTGGTAACTAATAAAGTTATAAGTGGGGTGTCCAATAATCATGGATGAGCTTAGGGGTGTACACAATCTGCATAAGCAATTGCTTGAGGTTTATGAAAGATGCCAATCGTCACAAAACCATTATCAACAAGATTTAGAATATTACTATCGGCAACTCAACTTTTTCTGTACTGATACCCTTCAAAGAATTTTCGTACTGAACCAATTAATCAATATTTATGAAAAGAGAAGGGGCTCTCAAATACAATGGTGCTCCGATCTCTTCAAAAGCAATAATCCAAGTAAACCATCTACATAAGAATTTGGTGAGCTTGCATTTGGAAAGTATTAAAAAGCATAAAATTAATACATGTTAAGTGAGGTTCAAAATCATGGTATTTGAAATTACTGATGAAATGAAGAGAAAAATCGGGAAATGGGATTCATGTAACTCAAGAGATGTGTCCGGGGCTAAATTTGCATATACTTTTATTCCGTCGGGATTAGGATTAATCATAAAGGTTGAATGTGATGTCTGTAAAAGGGTGCTTGACCTTACAGAAGATTGGATGAACTGATAACTTTTAAAGTGAGTCCAATTTTTAAAAAAAGAAGCCGAGAGTATTTTCAATCGCTCAGGGCTTCTTTTTTAAGCAGCTGTTCATGTTAACAATATATCTAAATAAACTTGGAATTATGCAGGTATGTTAGTTGTTTTGCATAGATATCATCTCAGGGCTTTTATATACAAATGGATGAAGATTTCTTTGAAGGTATATTTTCTATAATCATGAGAAAGATGAATATTATAGATATTAAATTCGGAGGTAGTTTATGTTTTTTCAACCGGCAAGGAAAATAAAGCCGAAAACTAAGGGATACCGAGGAAAAGAGCCATTTCTAACCACGGGTAAAATGGTCCCGTGGGAAAGCTTCTTAGAAAGGGATTACATTAGGTTGGCGGATTTCGATTTCGGTATCGAAGAAATATATGCTCAGCCTGTACGTATCACTTATCTCTATAACGGAAAAATAAGAGAACATTTTCCTGACTTTAAGGTGATAAACAACGAACACCAGGTCGTCATAGTTGAAGTTAAACCAATGAAATTTGTAGACCGCGAAGATAACCAAATTAAATTTTTGGCAGGTCTAGCATATTGCGAAGAAAGAGGCTGGAAGTATATTCAGATGACAGAAGATGACATACGGCCAGGATTCTTACAGCAAAACCTTGCTCTGTTACGGAGCATTGGAACTCAAGATATCCCTGATTCGATTTTAGATACAGTTTTATCTCGACTTGGAAAAGTGAACCGCAGTACCATATCCGAGTTGCGTGCTCATTGTTCGGATTTGTCCGAAGAGGAATATTATGGTTCCACCTACCAGCTGATATATTTTCAAGAGATTGATTGTGAGCTGATTCTACAGCCTGTTAGCCAGGATTCAATAATTCAGTATAAGGAGTGAGTATTCGATGTTTGCCACCTTACAATACGGCACTCGTTTTCGAATTGGAGACCAAGAATATGAAATTCGAAAGTTAAAGGAAGATGATGAATTCGAGGTTTATAACATGTCCTATGACACAATAGAATTGATTAGTCTTGAAGAGATAAAAATAGCTGTGAACGAGACAAAGACATCAAAAAGATTGATTTTCCACCAAGATAGTGATGATCCTCTAAAAATAACGGCTAAATGGGATTTGGATTTGTATACTTCTGAGGAAAAAAGCGAAAAGGATAAAAGATTCGAGATAATCAAGCCTTATATTTCGGGTTCGATAAAAAATGTAAAGAATTACATTGAAAATCTTCCCACTGAACTGCTTCCCAAATCAACAACTAAGCTTTCCTTAGCCACATTTTATCGTTGGATAAAGATGTATCGTAAACATGGAAATAAAATGTGCTTGACACCTCTTTCTACAGGCCCCAAAGATAGACGAATCTCAGAGGAAGTAATAGACAGACTTAGGGAATTTATAAAAGAGACAGATAAAAAAGCTGAAGCACAGACCATTAGGAACAAGTGGCTTCTCTATATTGATAGAGTGAAAAATGATAATCTGTTTCGTGATGAAAAAGGAAAAATTCCTTTGATGTCAGAATCCACTTTTCGAAGAATTTACAGGGAGATGCATAACCCGCGATCCAGAAATGTTCATATTCTGGGGATCGCCCAAGCAGATCTAGCTGAAAATGGTGTTCGCGGAGCCATTAATCCCGACAGGCCCCTTGAGTATGTCGAGCTTGACTGGACACCATTAGGTTTCATAACCGTAAACTTCGGAACAGGAGAGACGTTCAGACCAGTTATATTGTATGCAGTTGATAAATATTCAGACGAACCGCTGGCCTTCAGACCTATCTTTAAAGAACAGCCTAATGCCGGCGATTTGAAACAGCTTCTGCTACAAATCATGCTCCCCAAGACAGGTATTAGAGAATTGTTTCCATATGTTCAAAGTGAATGGTCAGGGTTTGGTGTACCAGAGAATATTATTCTGGACAATGCTTCAGTCAATGATTGTGAAGAATTAGCTGAAGTCTGCGGGGAGATCGGGATCGGACTCATTTACAACGAAAAGGGTTCTGGTCATCAAAAAGGCACTGTCGAGAATGGGTTAGGTAGTATGAACAAAACTTTCCATAGTTTACCTGGTACAACGTTTTCAAATCCTGAGGAACGTGGACAATACGATTCAAGCAAAAAGGCATGTGTAGATATGAATGGATTGTATCATATGCTCCATGTCTATTTTATTGATTTAGTTGCAAATAAATACAACAGAGGGGTGGGGGGGAAACCTGAAGAACTTTGGCATGAAGGATTGAGAAATGCTAAGGTTCAAAGACGTTTACCCCATCGAAGAGAAAATCTTGAGCTCTTGTTTGCAACCCAAACCGCCTACCGAGTTCTTGGTCGAAAGGGAATCGAGTTCAAGGGGGAGTTCTTTTATAGTGAAGAAGTAAATCAATTGCGTCTCAGAATCGAACGTGAAGGTAGAGATAGAAAAGTACGTATAAGGTATGGAAGCGACGTACGGAATATCTACGTATACGATGAATTTAACGACGAATATCTAAGGGCTAAATTAAAGCAAAGCTCGAGATTAAATAGATACAAGATAGATCAGAGATACCCGGTTCACGTTGAACACCTAGCGCATCTTTGCAATAAAAATAATAGTGAGGCTAACAATTTCCTGAAAGAGCAGGAGAATGTTACACATGGTCTCAAAGTACTTGAGTTGTTAGCCAGTGAAGGCAAGAAGGAGTACTCCCGAACAAAACGTCAAAGGAGAATGGAGGAAGCTCAAAAGACATCATTGGTGAGCGCTATAACTGGGTCTCGGGATACGAGTGCCAGAGTCCCTGATGATCCGAACATCATTATTGTCGAATCGGACCCTCAAACAGATAGCTCTGAATCAACAAAAGAAGCTTTTGACAGCAACCAATTGGATGCTGCTGAGATGTCGTCTGTTATCGCATCTGACGAAGTAGACCTTAAAAAAATTAACGCTAATTGGAGTACAGGAAGAAAGGAAAGATAATGGAAAAGTTTAAGAGGTTGAACGGGATCCGCCCCGATAGAGAAGAGATGAAACGCCGAAAGGAGCATGTGAAAAGTATCATTATCCACCATCCCAAATATAATGAGATTCTCGAACAACTTGAAGACATGTTGTATATGAGCGATGGGACAGTGTCTCCGGATCAACTCTTCATTTATGGGACAACTGGGGTAGGTAAAAGCACAGTAACCAAAGAGTTTACCAATCGTCATCCCTCAATTATAGTATCAGATTCTCATCGGACATATAAACATATTCCTGTTCTCCATGTCCGCGTACCCCCGAAAGCAACTAGAAAAGCGCTAGCATCCAAGATACTACATCAGATGGGTGACCCAATGTTTAATAAAGGGACAGAAGTCGAATTAACAGGTCGAATCCACCACTTCATAAGTGAACTTAAAATGAAGATGATTATATTGGATGAATTTCAACACTTAATAGATACGGACACAGATCACGTACTGGCGACAGCTGCGAACTGGGTAAAGACTTTTTCTGAAGAAAGCGCCATTCCCATTGTGTTATGTGGGATGCCCAATTCATTGAATATTTTTGTGAAAGAAGAACAGCTCGACCGGAGATATGCTTACAAAGAGCAGATGGAGGCCTTTAATTACGCGGAAGCAGATGAAATAGTCACTTTCCGAGCTTTCATCAATAAGGTTGAAGAGGAGCTGCCGTTTGCAGATGCTTCAAACCTTGCTGATCGAAAAATGGCGGATAAACTGTATTATATCTCTTTAGGAGTTCCCTTTTACATCATGAAATTGCTTGAGTTCGGTACCGAAGTTGCTCTAAAGGCCGGTGAAGACAAGATTACGGAAATGCATTTACAAATCGCATTAAGAAAGATAAAACAGGTATCTCGTCCATTCAGAGTAAATCCATTCAATATGGCAGGTTTCAATTTGGAGAAGGAGTTAAAAAAAGAGCATGCAGAAGAAAACAGGTTTAAGGCAAATCTTCTTGATGATAAACAACGAACTCGGAGAAAGGCAAAGGGTAAATTGTTAAGTTTTTGACCTTGTCCTCAACCAGCTCTTGAAGTGAAATCCCATTAGTATCTTGGGGAATGGCGGATTAGAATGTATGTACCACATAAATTTCCGCTTCCCCTTGATTATTGCTGAAAATTCATAAATTGAACACATTTATTTGTAGGTTCTAAAGACACCCCTTGTTCGCTCTGTTAGGCGTTTTTCTTTGTATTTAGATATTTCAATTAGAAAGGCTTGTTGAAGATCTTCTTTTTCGAACTGATATTGAAATAGCCCAATCTTAAAAGGATCTTTCCTACAAGGTTTTAACACGCCGGCCATTACTTTTTCAGCTATCTTGGCAAAGGTAGGATGGTAATGGCTAGACAATGGCCCGGTTACCGAATTAAATCCAACACCTGTAGTCGTACTCTTCTCTACAAGGTTGTTTTCAAAAGATAATAATAATTGATCGATACTGTTTCTATCAAAACGGTGCCATTTATGACCATCAAGAGTTGGACCTCTAACTATTTTAATTAACCCTTTATCAAGTAAATCAAAGACATGACGTGATTGTATTTTAGAAAATCCCAGTCGATCACAAACTTCTTTAGTTGAAAGACTTTCCTCTTGAAGTCTTATTAAAGATTCTACACTATCTTCTGTAACGACTATGAACTCTACTTTATTTTGATAAATTATGGTTCCTTCAAGAAAACCACTATGAATAAACTTTTTAATATTCTCACGTCGAAAGCCAAACTTGTTAATTACTTCGGTAGCCGATAAGTATTGCTTATTTATACTCGTATTTAATAGAACGCCTGGATTATACCTAGAAAGTAAATGAGGGTACTTTTCTGTAAGAAAATTCAATAGAGCTTTCTTAATAAAGTTATATTCTGGAGCTGTAAACTCATCTCTAAGCTTCTTAACGAACTCGCCAAATAACATTCGCCGTCCGCGTATTTTTTCATTAGATTTTAAAACATCTTTCGAGGGATTATGGTATTTTTGTTTAGATATAATATCTTCTAGAAAGTAGTTGAAGGAATTTGGCCAATTACTAAAAACGACTATTGAACGTAATAGAAGGTCATGAGTTAACGTATTGGATTCTTGTTCTACAAAACTTGGTCTTACGAACGACTTCTCATTTGGTGATACCCAAGCAATAAGTGAAAGAACAAATCCTATATTAGCAAGACTAAGATTTTTGAAATCCGAGCATAGATTAGAACAATAATCAGAAATGATCCCTAGCTTAAATTGAATAAGATTACTTAGCGTACTATCTATCTCAGTCAAACTATTTGGAGTGTTAAAAGCCATTTCGGCCCAAGTTGCAAAGCATTTGCTACATCCATCTAAGAGTTGGTCATTTAATTGGAAATTACTCTGACAAGCGGTACAACGGTCAATTAACATACTATTATGGAGTGGGCACGTCGTAATAGGCATTAGAAACCAAGAATTCCTAAGATAAGGTCTAGAGCACATACAATGTGGACAAATTTTTATGTAATTTTTATTAATTAAAAAAAACGGGAATTTTATATCATTTAATTCGAAATCAAATGTTACTGGTGAAGGGCCGGGGTGATGAATTAAAAAATTGCTCTTACCTATTACATCAGATCCAAGAAAAGTAGGGTTACATAATCGAACAGTATCATCCGCTGAAAGAGAGTTCAATCTAAATCGTTTTTGTTTTGTCACCATTCTTGACCGTATTCCGAGTTTCTCAAAAACATGAGTCGTTCCACAACGATTATCCTTGGATAGTCTAATGATGTAACTGAAAAAAGCTTCATCTTTTTTTGGATAAGGTACACTTAGAAATAACACTTACTTTCCGCTCCATTTCAAAATATTTATTGATTCCACTAAGAACATATTATACTGGGCATTTACACAAGCATAATGAGCTTTGGCGAACCGATGTTTAGCTGCACAGAGATATACGATTAAATAAAAGTGAAATAGTCATGTTTCCATGATAACAGTGCTAATGGCTCGATGGTAACATCTTAAAATTCAGATATTAAACAATCATAAAGAAACTTTTCTGATAAATGAGCAGTGTATTGTGTATTCATTTTTGCCAGATTTTTAATATGACATACATATGAAAGCAACGACAGATCCGTTGCTAAAGAGATAAAAGTTTATAGTGAAGATATCGATTTAGAAGGTTCCCACCTCGTTATCTAGGTATGGTGCGCAGCTGTGAATAAGAGCAGTGTTCCTTAGTTCCTTATATTTTGTGTAAACCAATAAAGGGGCCAGATTTAAGGTTGCCCTTTTTCGTCTCGGTATTAAATTCCCTTAACTCTCATGATGCAACGATAAGAAAAGCATTTTACCTTGTTCGGTTAAAGAATATTCCACTTTCTATCCCATCCTCCTCTAATTCCCTAAGTTGTAGCATCGATATCCCCTGTGTAATCCCTGGTATTAATCTTTAAAGTTCATGACCATTAAAAGAGGAACCATCTTTTATATCAAATAGATTTATATAAAGTTATAAGTTTAAGTATGATGACTAAAAGACATTGAGTTTTGCAATCGTTAATAGTTTTACTCAGATTCTAAACGGCACTTTCGCTTGGATGAAGGGAAAGACATACCTGGGAATGATTGGAAGGTGGAGCGTGCCTGTGGCCCAGACAAATATAGAAGCCTTGCCCAGTTTTGTCTGGGAGTATATATCCCGTTACACCGGTAGAGTTTGTAATTCAAGTATAAAAAGGACAGGGAACCCTATTAGATGGGGGATGAACGCCGTGGTGAGGTACGGTTAAATCAAGGTTTGCAGATCGACTTTCCAGTTACCCATCATCTTAGCGAAAAATAACATTAGCGGGCTGTTTGATGGAATGATTTCCTTCGCTTATTCACTATTCAAAAATCTGTATGATTTTGGAGTATAGATCTTATGCCTTGCTAGGAGCATGGCTTTACTTTTATAAAGCATATATAAAAAAACAGCCTTCTTACGGATAGGGATAATAGCTGTTATAGTTGGCCCGTAATGTTAATCGCGGCTTTTTTGTTTAGGCTCGAAGGGAGAACGCGTCGAGGGCATAGGCTGGGGAGCGCTGGAAAATAAAAAGGCAATTATTTTCTCGATAGATGGGTCTTTATCTTTAGGTGTGTGATCGGTGTTCATGTTTTTCTATGAACAGCTTTTGGCGCGCGTGGGCTTGATCTTCCCGCCGGACAACGTAATGTACCGATGCACGAGCACGTCCAAGACGTCGATAAAGTATGGCCACACGGCTTCGCTTAATTCTATCCAAGTTGACGATCGGAATAGTCGTCATGGCTTGAATGTCGTCGAAGAAACGGTGCGCCGTATTGCAAGGCATCACGATGTTCGACACTTCCGCACGCTCGAGCAGCGCAATGTCCGCTTGGATTAGCCGAAGGAATTGCTGATCTTTTCGTTGGAGGATCGAGTACATTCGGTCCGGCAATGACGCATGATTCAAAATAATCATGTCGATATGGTCCTGATCAACTTCCGCTTCGGTGAATTCAATAACTCTGTCGAAAAAAACGATGTCGCCTTTGGTCCCATCCCACCGATCACGCCTAATTGGGATCGTCTCATCATAGCTACCTTATATAGAATTCGGTCATAAATTTTCATTTAAATGAAAATTTTTGAATCCCGAAATCCAGTTTTGGCTAAAGTATAGTGAAATGAATTGAAATTATTCGTAAAGTTTCATCAGAAATGGGGTTGCCACATGCGCACTAAACGAACTAGAAGCACTAGACGTAGCAAGGTCATCTTAGGAGTTGCCTTCATTCTTATTGCCGCGTTGATTATTAGGACCTCGATCGACAGCATATCGGCAAATACCAAGCCTGCAACCACGCCGACTGCCACACCGATTACCTCGACTGCTGCCACGCCGGACACCAAGGCTGATACGGAGCCGCCCAAAATAAGGGGAGTCAAAAATTTAACCGTCTTTATCGGAGACCGCGTGTCCTACAAAACCGGTGTAAGCGTTAAGGATAATCACGATACGAACGTCGCTTTAGTTGTAGACACGGGCGGCGTCAACCTAAAGAAAGCCGGCGTTTACAACATTACGTATATGGCCAAGGACGCCGCAGGCAATGTTGTCCAGGCGGAGGCTACGGTAACGGTCAAGGTAAAGCCTACGAGCCCCCTCAACGAAGACGAACTGAATAAACTGGCGGATACCGTACTCGCCAAAATCATGACGGAAGACATGACGGAAGTCGACAAATTATGGGCAATCTTCAAGTGGACGAAGTACAACATCGGCTATATCGACAGTTCCAGCCACACCGATTGGCGAAAAGGCGCGCTTCAAGGGTTTAAACAAGGTACGGGCGACTGCTTCGTCTTCTATGCCACCGCAAGGACGCTGATGGAGAGAAGCGGCTTCGAAACGCAAACCGTGATCCGGGACAAAGGCAGAAAAACGAAACATTTCTGGAGCTTAGTCAAAGTAGAAGACGCCTGGTACCACTTCGATACCACTCCTACGATCAAAAAGAATACGACTTTCCTGCTAACGGACGCAGAACTGGCGTTATTCAATAAGCAATTTAAGAACTACTACCTATTCGATAAGACCAAACATCCGGCGACGCCGACCAAACCACTCAAAGAAAGAAGCAAGTATCTTAAATAAGAAAGGCAAGGTTTGCCAATGCAGTTCAACGTCATGGAGTATTTAGAGCATACGGTAAGAAGAGTACCGGACAAAATAGCTTACGCGAACGACGAATTCGGGCTTACGTTCCAAGAGGTGTACGGACAGTCGAGAGCGATCGGCACATTTCTGCACAAGTATAATTTGCAAAAGCAACCGATCATCGTGTTCATAAACAGGAGTCCGAAAGCGATCGCGGCTTATTACGGCGTCATCTACAGCGGCAATTTCTATGTGCCTCTCGACGACGAGATGCCCCGTAACCGTATTGAGACGATCATTCGGAAGATAAATCCCAGCGCGATCATCTGCGACGAGTCGACGATGGAAATCGCCAATGCTATCGACTTTCAAGGGAACGTTCATTTGTACGACGACCTGATTCAAGGTCCTGTCGACGACGAGGCATTAACCCGAATACGCCTTTCCACCTTGGACACGGATCCTTTGTACGTCGTCTTCACTTCCGGCTCAACGGGCGTTCCAAAGGGCATCATCGCCAACCATAGATCGGTTATCGATTATATCGAAAACTTATCCGACGTGCTCTCGCTCAACGAAGACACCATATTCGGGAACCAGACGCCGCTGTATCTCGATGCTTGCTTTAAAGAACTATTCCCGACCCTGAAGTTCGGAGCGACAACGTATATCATCCCGAAGAGCCTGTTTATGTTCCCGCTCAAATTGGTGGAGTTCCTGAACAAGTATCGCATAAACACCGTATGCTGGGTCGTATCAGCGTTTACGATGATCTCTTCCTTCAAAGTGCTGGACAAGCTGGTTCCGCAATTTCTGCATACCGTCGTGTTCGGCAGCGAAGTATTCCCGATGAAACAATTCAATCTGTGGAGAAGAGCGTTGCCTAACGCGAAATTCGTTAACTTATACGGCCCTACTGAAGCGACCGGCATGTCATGTTACTACAAGGTGGAACGGGCGTTCGAGGAACACGAGTCTTTACCAATCGGCAGGCCGTTTCGGAATACCGAAATCCTCTTGCTGGGATCGAACGATCGCGAAGCCGCTCCCGGGGAAGTGGGGGAAATTTGCATTCGGGGCACTTGCCTGACGCTAGGTTACTACGGGGATTTTGCTAAAACGAACGAAGTCTTCGTACAAAATCCGTTGAATGCTTTGTATCCCGAACTGATCTACCGGACGGGGGATTTAGGGAAATACAACGAGCATGGCGAGCTGATGTTCGTCTCGCGCAAAGATTACCAGATCAAGCATATGGGGTATCGCATCGAGCTTGGAGAAATCGAGGCGAATGTCAATCGACTGGAAGGCATCAAAAGCGCTTGCTGCGTTTACGACAAAACCACGGAGAAAATCGTTTTATTCTTCGTAGGCGAAACGGACGCCAGATCGATCGTCAAGGAACTGAAGCTGCTGCTGCCGAAGTATATGATTCCCAATCGGATTGAGCGGTTAGACGCTATGCCGCTCACGACGAACGGAAAAATCGATCGCGTCTACCTCAAAGAGGCTTGCGTCAAGAAAGGGAGTTAAGCACATGGATGAGTTATTGAAAATATTAGAAGACATGCACCCTGACATCGATTTTCGTCATTGCGATACGTTAATCAAGGATAAAGTGTTGGATTCTTTCGACATCGTCACGCTGCTTGCGGAGATCGACGGCGAATTCGGCGTGACGATTCCTGTAGAGGAGATCACGCCGGATAACTTCAATTCCGCCCAAGCGTTGTACGCGTTAATCAGCAGACTATCCGACGATTTATAGGGGGAGACCATGCTTTTCACCTCATACGGTTTCATTCTCTTTCTCGTTGTCTTGTTCGTCTTTTATTACCTCATTCCGAGAAAATACCAGTGGGTATTGCTTCTGGGCGCCAGCTATTTGTTCTATGCGTTATCCGGGCTTCAATTTCTTGCTTATATCGCGGCGACGACGGTATGCGTTTATTATGCCGGATGTCGAATCGGCGACTTGGTGCAGAGCGAATCCGCGTATTTGCGGGAACATAAGCACGAAATGACCAAGCCCGAGATCAACGAATACAAATCCAAAATGAAAGCAAGAAAACGGATCCCGATGCTGCTGGCCTTGTTCGTGGCCTTAGGCATTCTTGCTTTCGTCAAATACACCGATTTCGCAATCGCGAACATTAATCTCATCGCCCGCGCTCTCGGAAGTGAAGGCGGCATTTCCTTCTGGACAATCGCCGTTCCGCTCGGTATTTCCTTCTATACGTTTAAGAGCGCAGCTTACCTGATCGACATCTACAGGGGGAAATTTCAGCCAGAGCGCAATCTGTTCAAGTTCGCGTTGTTCGTTTCCTTTTTCCCCGAAGTCATACAAGGACCGATTAGCCGATTCGATCAATTGGGCAAGACGTTGTACGGCCCGCACGACTTCGACGGCCGTAACGTAAAGTTCGGCTTGCAACGAATCGCATGGGGATTTTTCAAAAAGCTGGTCATCGCCGATCAACTGACGGCTGCCGTACGGACGATTTTCGAAGATCCCGATCACTATAATGGTGCGTTCGTGTTGGTTGGTATGTTGTTATACGCGTTTCAACTGTTGGCCGACTTTTCAGGCGGTATCGATATTACGATCGGGATTGCCCAGGTGCTCGGCATCAAGGTTCAGGAAAATTTCCTAAGACCGTATTTCGCCAAGTCGATCACGGATTACTGGCGCAGATGGCATATTTCGATGGGCGCTTGGTTCCGGGATTACGTTTTCTTCCCGATGTCCGTCTCGAAGCCGATGCTCGCCCTGTCGAAGTTCTCCCGCCGGCGGTTCGGCAATGTGATCGGCAAACGCGCACCCGTGTATCTAGCGACTTTAACGACCTGGTTCGCTACCGGCATCTGGCACGGCTCCAGTTGGAATTTCATCGCTTGGGGACTGGCCAACGGCGTTATCATTCTTATCTCGCAAGAACTGGAACCGTTCTACGATTGGTTCCATGGGAAATTTAAAGTGAATCATACGTTCGCATTCCGATCTTTCCAAGTCGTGCGGACGCTGCTGCTGATGAGCACGATCCGGTTGTTCGACTGTTACATGGACGTGCCGCTGACGTTCAGGATGTTCGGGTCCATGTTCACGACCTTTAATTATCAAGTCTTATTCGACGGTTCGTTGCTTCATCTGGGCATCTCTTTTAGTCATTACGTCTTGATCCTGTCGAGCCTAACGATCGTTGGAATCGTCAGCTTGCTTCAAAGAAGCGGAAGCGTGAGGGAGAAGATAGAGGGGCAGCCGATTGGCGTTAGGTATTCGCTTTACGGCATGCTGATTCTTTCGATCCTTGTCTTCGGCGCTTACGGCGTGGGCTATGACGCGAAGCAATTCATCTATAATCAGTTCTGATTTCAAAGGAGGGATGAGGGGACATTGGTACGGAAGAAGCTTATTATCGGAGTTGTCGCGATCGTTCTGCTGCTGGGCTCGCTGTATGTGCTGCAACGCCTACTGATGCCAAAATACGCATCCGGCATCGTCGAGGGTTCGCTCATCGGCGAATATTACAAAGAAGACCGTAAGGATTTCGACGTCGTATTCCTCGGGGACTGCGAAGTGTACGAGAATTTCTCGCCGGTTACGCTGTGGGAGAAATACGGGATTACAAGCTATATCCGCGGCAGCGCGCAACAGTTGATCTGGCAGTCGTACTATTTGCTGGAAGAGACCCTGAAATACGAGAAGCCGAAAGTCGTCGTTTTTAACGTTCTCGCCATGCAGTACAACGAACCGCAAAAAGAAGAGTATAACCGCATGACGCTGGATGGGATGAAACTCTCGGCAACCAAGCTAAAGAGCATTCAAGCGTCCATGATGAACAACGAGCACCTCGTCGATTACCTAGCGCCCTTATTACGTTTTCATTCCAGATGGGATCAATTAAGCGAAGACGACTTCACGAACTTGTTCGGCAAGGAGAAGTTGTTCCACAATGGGTATTATATGAGAGTAGACGTGAAGCCGGCGGGGAGAGTTCCGAGAGCTCCCAGGCTGCCCAATTACCGATTCGGTTCCAACGCCTATAGTTACTTGGATCGATTGACGGAATTGTGCAGAGAAAATGGAATCCAACTCGTATTAGTCAAAGCGCCGACGATCTACCCGCATTGGTACGACGAGTGGGATACACAGATGGAGCAGTACGCCGCCGCCCACGATTTAACCTACATCAATTTTCTCAAGCACATTGACGACGCCGGAATTGACCTGCAGACAGATACCTATGACGCGGGATTGCACTTGAATGTATACGGAGCGGAAAAGCTGGCTACGTACTTCGGAGCATTCTTGGCGGATACGTACCGTCTGCAAGATCATCGTACCGACCTAACTTGGAGCGGGATCTGGCAAAAGAAAATCGACTTTTATGATCGGATGAAGCAGGAGCAATTGGACGAGCTCGCCAAATACGGATACCTGAAACGCTATAAAGTCGAAACGTGATAACGAATGGATGAAGGAGTGTTTATGTTGAAAAAAGCAAGTATAGGGCTGATAGCCCTCCTATTGGTGCTGTCCGGTTGCGGGGACAAAACGACGGAGGAGGGATCTACGTCGCCTAGCGCGTTGACTCAGACGGAAGGAACCGCCACTTCGCCGGCTGCTTCGACCCCGGCTTCCGAGACACCTGAACAAGCAAGCGGCGACGGCTTCGTGTTCGAGGCGAACGGCATCTCGATTCCGATGCATGCCGAAGCGGCGCCGATCTTGAAGCAATTGGGGAAACCGCAAAGTTATTTCGAATCTCAAGCCTGCGCTTTCCCGGGGCTCAATAAAATTTACCAATACAGCAGCTTCGACGTGTATGCCTACGAGAAGGACGGCGTCGATTATATCGCGTCCGTCATTCTGTTCGACGATACGGTGGCCACCAAGGAAGGGGTCACCTTGTTCAACAAGAAAAGCGACGTAATCAAAGCGTACGGCGACAAGTTCACTAACAACTTGAATTTGTACGTCTATGACCAAGACAAGTCCCAATTGCGGTTCGTCATCGAAAACGACCAAGTGACCTCGATCGAGTATTTGGCCAAAATTTAATCGGAACCATAGCATGAGTAAAGACGCCATCGGAGTGGGAGTGCTTCCCTCGAAGGCGTCTTTTGTTGAAGGTATGCCCAGAGGGACATACATTGTAGCCGGTGAAAATTCGGTCATGGGAGAGGCCAAGCTCTCATGTAGCTTGGATGCCTGCATACGGCGAAAGCTTTGTGCAGAAGTACATCGACCAAAGTAAAGATATCGCGATCTCCAAGTGCAAGCTAAATGGCATACACCAAGTGACACCGCGATGCTGACTTTTAAACTCAGTGACCGTTTTGTTACTCTCTACTCTCAGAATTATTCAATGTCGAACTCACAATTAGAGAAAGTCGCGTTTCCGTCCCAAAATTGCAATAATTTGGTCGATCCAAATCAATCCACCTGTAAGCGAATGATGTTTGTGTTGATTAAAAAATATTATACTTCCAATTTAGGGTAGATCTAAATCAATGGTGTTAATAACTATGTGGCCATCTGTTACTTTACAATATTATAGAAATTAGAAACAGGCCTCCGACAACAACGGGGCCTGTTTCTTTTAAGTTAAACTTTAGAAGAAGTGTTCACGAATTGAGGTTACCTGCACCAATAAAATGTAACTAGTGCCTGAAAGTACTCCTCCGTGTTTGGATGAGCGTCTTGCTAACCGAGCCGATCCGCTGAGGTATTTAAATTGGGCAAAGTGTGCTTAGCCATCGACAGTGAGGTATGGGAATATTGGAAAAGGAAATAATGACCTTTTGAGGTGAAAAAAATGGATTTCAGACAGTTACAAGATGACAACGATTATATTCGGCGAACCCTCCGTAAAGAGGATGACTCTGTAACCCTGGCTTATATCAAGTCCGTTTGCGATGAGAAAAAGATCGCAAAAGATCTTATTGCCCCATTTTATGAAATCAAATCATTAGATGAATACAAAGATTACCTATACTCCTTTGCTGATTTAACTTTGGAGAAAGAGGAATATAAGGCCATTGAGAAAATGTTTGGTGGGAGTGTAGTCATTTTTTGGGGGACAAAGGCTTATGCAATCAAGATGGATAGTTTTAAGTCGCAAGCCGTTAGTGAGTCGACCGAAGAGAACATTTTGCAAGGCC
Organism: Paenibacillus sp. VMFN-D1; assembly: GCF_003386155.1. NCBI lineage: Bacteria > Bacillati > Bacillota > Bacilli > Caryophanales > Paenibacillaceae > Paenibacillus > Paenibacillus sp. VMFN-D1. Next base: position 1,131,879 of record NZ_QRDU01000002.1, read on the forward strand.
CGAAAAACGGGTTAAATGAAAATTTAGATATTTCTCTAAACTTGATCCGTAACCGATATCGTCACCCAGAATTAAAGGTCATTCATCACTCGGTAGGAAGGAAGTCTAAAACTAAAATTGCCATGCTGTATGACCATTCAATTGCAAATCAAGAAGAAATTGACGATTTGAAGGACAGACTTGATCGCATTCAAGTAGATGTCGTGCAAGCTGCCGGCCAGCTACAAAAGTATCTCACGAACAATAGATGGAATATTTTTCCCACACTTTTGGCGACCGAACGTCCAGATCGGATTGTGAGAAGCCTGGCTGAAGGCAAAATTGTCTTGATGATAGAAGGAACTTCATGGGCACTAATTGGCCCCGCTTATTTTTTTGACTTTTTCAAATCGATGGATGATACAGTGGAACTTCGATTAGTTGGAAAATTTTTGATATCCCTTAGATATATCGCGCTCCTGATTACCCTCTTTTTGCCGGCCATGTATGTTGCGGTTATTTCGTATTCTCCTGATATTTTAAAAGTACAATTTGTGTTGTTAATCGCCGGTAACAGAACGCAAGTTCCCTTTCCATCATATCTTGAGATTTTGTTCATGATGCTCATGGCGGAATTTTTAATCGAGGCAAGCATACGGCTTCCCCAAACCATTAGTCCAACTGCTACTACGGTTGGCGGTTTAATCCTGGGTCAATCCGCCTCAGCTGCAGGATTAGTTGCAAATGTCATGATCGTTGTTATTTCCGCTGTGGCCATATCCGTCTTTGTGATACCGGTGAATGCAATGCATCAGGCGATACGGATTATCCGGTATCCACTGATCCTGTTGGGTAGTCTGTTCGGTATGATTGGTGTACTAGTTGGAGCAATTGCCTTACTGGCATATTTAAGCAGTTTGCGCAGTTTAAATAGGCACTATCTTCAGTTGTTCAGTAAATCTTAATACGATGTGGGGGCATATGATGCTTAGTAGCCGGTTTTATTTATATCTTTTTTTTATCAGTTCGATGATGGGCGGCAGTGTTGTTGTCTCTAAAGTTCTATTGCAATATCGGTACCGGGGAAGCATGGCAAGTTTAATCACGGCCATCATCCTTGTGATTTGCTTAATGTTGATGTTCTATAGAGTTCAAAAGAAATTTCCTGGGCAGAACTTGGCCGAAATCATGGGCAGAACATATCCTGGCTGGTTTAAAAATCTGTTTTTGTTGTATCAACAGCTGCTCTTGTATGCCACGGGGTCTCTAGTGCTGGTAGGCACTACGAAAGTAGCTATAACATTCATTGCTCCAGAGATGCATACCTTTCATTTTTTGTTCCTTGTTTCTTTACTCATCGTGGGAACGGCCATGCTGGAATCAGTTCCGCTTTTAAAAATGATGGAGATTGCAGCAGTAATAACAATACCCATCTATATTTTGTTCACAGCGCGAGTCTTGACCGACGAGACCATGCTTTCCGATTCTATTATAGAGGCAACGACATATATTACCGTGTTTCCCAACTTCAACGCTGTAACTGCGGCAACATTTGTGTTTATGAGCTGTACAAACATGCTTGTCTTCTTTCGCCACATTGAGTTCATTCCAATTAAACATATTTCTGTTGCAGCATTGATCGGAGTCGCGAATCTATTAGCATGCTATTTTGTCCCCATCGGGTATCTTGGATTAAATGGTGCTGCCGAAGAGGTATTTGTTTGGCAGGGGGTTTTAGACAGCATGCGGTTCAATTACCTTCCAGTGGAAAGAATGACCTCAGTTTTTCTATTAGTGCAGCTCGGTATGTCGTTGTTATTCGTCATCTTGTGTTGGCACTCATCTTTACAGTATCATGACATGACGAAAGGCGGAGGGAAAGTAAAATGGTTATTTGTTTCCTTCTTTGTTGCAAGCACATTCATTATCGAATATTACACCGACGAAACCGGGTTAGTGAATTGGTTTGTTGGTTTATTCAGCATTCGACTTTTTTCCGAACTCTTTTTGCTTTTAGTTCTTATGCAAGCAGCTGCTATTCAAAAAAGAAGGTCCTGATCGCTGCTTTTGCTTTCGTCGTCCTATTTACACAACCAGGCTGCACCTTTCGAGATGTTGATAAGAGGGCATTCGTAACGGCTATTGGCATTGACGCACCTGATCGGCCTAATAATAAATACAAAGTGACCTTGAAAATTTCACTTGCCGAAGAGGGCTCCAATGGTGAAGACTTTGAGCTGATCACATATGAGGATAAAACTGTTTCTGATGCCCTATTTCATATGAATGCCCAGACGGATAAGCAGTTAGTGTTTGGTTTGACAAAGGTCATATTTTTCGGGGAAAAACTGGCTCGTGACGATATACAGCAACTGTTAATTTTTTTTAAGGAGAGGCTGGATATCCGTGAAACGACTTTTCTAGGTATGGCCAAACCAACTGCCCATACGGTGTTAGAGTATAAACCTAAGGGACAGGCGATGACAGGGAGTTTTTATTACACACTCTTCGAATACAGTGATACTGCAACGAATATTACCTCGCTGACATTGTATGAGGCATACCGAAGTATAACGGAAGAGGGAATAACCTCGGCTATGCCTGTGGTTGATTTGAGAGCAAAGGGGCTGTATGCAGAGCAAGTTGTATGGTTGGACAAGCGCAGAGTCCGGGTAGAATTGAATACCGAAGAGTCAAATATATATCGTTTATTAACCAAGGGGGTCACGGAAGGGGTCATCGATTTGGTACATGACGGGGTAACGTATAGTATACGTATCAACCATGGGAAAAGCAGATTTCAGGTTGGTAAAGAAAAGGCGGTTTTTCACATACAAATCAAGGGCAGTGTAGCCGAAAATTCGGACCACAAAATCCATTTGTCGGAAAGATTTGACGCGAAACTTGCTAAGGCTCTAAAAGAAAAGCTGGCGTCGGATATTACTTCGCTCTTGGAAATGGGGCAGAAGAATGATGTTGACCCACTTGGATTAGGATTGAGGTACCGATCGCGCACGTTTCGTCAGGGACCTTCCATTCCAGCCTGGAGCAGCATATATCCGAAGATAAAATTTGAAGTTATACCCAAATGTACAATTAATAATGAAGGTTCCACTCAATAATAAAGGCCAAATACATCGATTTCCCTTATCTAACTTAACTCAAGTAAGAGGATATGTCTTCGGTACATTTCCCTTTTGCATAGCAAGTACCCCCTTTAGAGAAGTAAAGGGGGTACTTTATCTACATCATCATAGGTTACTTGCCGGTGACTGGCTCACCAGTTACAGGATCGGTATTAGGATCCCAGTTTGCAAGAGGATCCATCCGGAAACGCGTCAGCTTCATGCTGCTGATTTTCCAAACACCATTCACCTTTTTATACTTTTCATGGTATTGACCGTACCCGTTATGCCCTGGATACGCATCCTGTGCATCCGGGAAGGTCAACAAATCCTCCATCGCCCACACGGCCTCGGCATTTTCCTTGTCAATCATTTGAATCTCAGGCATATGTCCGTGGTGTACCGAAGGCGCTCTACCCACCAGACCTGCAATCATTTTGGCAAATGCTTCCCCGCCTCCTGAATATTCAGTCCCGTCGGCATCAATATAGGCATCCTTGGTAAAAAGATCAGCAAAATCGGACCACTTCTTTTCATCGGTAAAACGGAAATAACGAGCTTTTAATTGTCTGATCTGTTCCATGTCTTCCAAACGTTGATATTTTTCTTCAAGCTCAGCGACTTTCGCTGCTAGCTGTTGATCGGTGTATACTGACATTTTGATCCCGTCCTTTATTATAATGGGTTGATTTTTTTTATTTTCCTGATATTTAAACCGTTGTCGAAATTGTCCAAAAGTAATAATCGTTTTTTTCTTAAGCATAGTTTCTTCCTTACTTGAATTATTTATGCTGTAAGTGCTTGAGGACTGATGATTCCAAATTACGACCAATGTGTTGTTCCGACGGCCGAAATTACTTTCCAGTTACAGGATCTGTATTTGGATCCCAGTTCTTTAGAGGATCCATGCGGAAACGAGTCAGTTCCATGCTGCTGATTTTCCAAACACCGTTTACTTTTCTATACGTTTCGTGGTATTGTCCATAACCGTTATGCCCGGGTGGCGAGCCTTTTGCATCCGGAAAAGTCAACAAATCCTCCATAGCCCAAACGCCTTCAGCTTTATCTTTGCCGATTATCTCAATCTCGGGCATATGTCCATGGTGAACCGTAGGCGCTTTACCGACAAGATTCCCTATCATATTCGCGAATGCTTTACCTCCGCCTGGGTATTCCTGGCCATCAGCTACAATACGGGCATCAGCTGTAAAAAGCCCCGCAAGGTCTGACCACTTTTTCTCATCAACAAAACGGAAATAACGGGCTTTTAATTGTTTAATTTGCTCAATGTCTTCCAAATGCTGAATCTTTTCTTCAAGTTCAGAAACACTTGCTGTTTGCGGAGGCTGGATTTTTTTGTCCGACCAGCCTGCGATTATCAGAAGGACTAAAACTAAAGTCACACTGATTAAAAATTTATTGTTCTTTACCATTATGGTCACGTCCTCTATATATTGTTGAAATTGAAAGTGCCTGTTAATTACGACGACAATCATTGTCATAAAAAGATGGAAAATAATATTCTATAGCTACATATGATAACAACTTCTTTCTGTTTAGGATGGAAAACGAAGGCTCATTGCCTTGAGCCCCACTATAACAGGGGTTATTTCTTTTCGTAAGGAGGCATTTTTTTTATATCTGCTTTAAAAATGTAAAGCCTCGAATGAGTGGAAGATGAGGGGCACTACTGCAATCTTAAGAAAAAGATCCATAACGGTTCACATATTTAGCTACCATACAGTGATTAGTTCTTTAGAAGAGAGCTAAATAAAACATTCAACTGAATGAAGGCGAAAGAACGAACTTTAATTTTCTAAAGCATATTGAAAAAAATAACCTTCTTATCAATAAAATCATTACCTGCTATAGTTGGCCACGAGGCAATTGATTCACATTTGCCATCCCTAAGAAAGAGGGCAGTTCACGCTCTATACCTTTAAAATCAATAGTTACTAACAAGAAGCTGTTTTTAATTAAGAGATTCCTACGGATTTACATTTCGGATGTCTCTCATCACATGCTTCGAACTTGGTAGCTGTTAAATAAGAAAATAAGGAGGAAGGACCATGAAAGTAGAAGTGTGGACAGATATGATATGTCCGTTCTGTTATATAGGCAAACGCCGTCTTGAGGCAGGACTAGAAAAGTTTGAACACTCCGAGGACGTAAACATTGTTTATCGGAGCTTTGAGTTGGACCCTTATATCGAAGTGAATCCCCCGGGTGATGTTTATGAGCAAGCCGCAGCTAAAAAGGGATCGACCCCCGAGCATATGAAAGCCATTCAGGAGACGATTACAAAACGTGCTGCAGAGGATGGCCTAAAATTCAACTATGATACAGCAAAACCTACCAATACATTTAACGCCCATCGTCTGCTGAAATATGCTATGAAATTTGGCAAAGGGGATCAAATGATGGAACGGCTGTATCAGGCTTATTTCACGGATTCTTTGCATCTGGGGGATGTGGATACCTTAGTGGAGCTTGCTGTAGAATCCGGTTTGGACCGCAGGGATACGAAAGCCATGCTCGCAAGCAATCAATTCGGAGATGAAGTAAGGGCTGACGAATTAGAGGCAAGTCAATTAGGGATACGGGGAGTACCCTTCTATGTCATCAATGACAAATATGCGATTTCCGGAGCACAACCAGCCGAGGTGTTTACAGAAGCGTTACAGCAAGCTTGGAAAGAAGAAAACCCAATTATTCCATTTCAATCATCTTCCGTTGATCCGGATGTTGCTATATGTGAAGATGGCTCGTGCCGAATACCCAGTGACCCGAACAAAGCTGAATAACTAAATACCCACAAAGAACACTAACTTTAATGAAGTTCAAGCTCCATAAAAAAAATTAGAAAGCAGGAATATAAATGGATATCTCTACAAGAAAAGAGGAATTTTTAAAAACCCTTAATAATCGGCATGCGACTAAAGAATTTGATCCGGAGAAAAAAATCTCCGATGAAGATTTTCAATTTATCTTGGAGGCTGGCCGGTTATCTCCCAGCTCGGGAGGGAATGAGCCTTGGAAGTTTGTTGTTGTACAAAGCCCTGAATTTAGAAGGGAATTAGCACCATTGGCGTCAGGAGCTGTGCGCCAGCTTCCTTCATCGAGTCATTTTGTATTAATTTTAGCGAAGAAAGACCTTACCTATGATTCACCGTATTTGGTAAAACAGCAAACTAAAGTCTTGCAGATACCTGAGGAAATATTTAATAAAATGAAACCAGCTTATGAACAATTTTACAATGATCTGCACTTAGACACTGAAAGAGCGCTACTGGACTGGGCATCCAAATCCACTTACATTGCACTTGGAAACATGCTAACGGCTGCGGCGCATATTGGGATTGATTCATGCCCCATTGAAGGGTTTGACCTGGACGGTGTGAACGAGCTTCTTCAGAAGAAAGGACTGCTGGGGGAAGACGAATATAGTATTAGTGTAATGGCGGCTTTTGGATATCGCGCCCGAGAAGGACGCCCTAAGAGAAGAAGCCCGATGGACGAAATTGTGCAATTCGTTTGATGCTTGATCAAGATTATTCGATTGAAAAAAGCTACTCCATTTTTCATAGGTAAAAGCCGTCAAACTCTCAGCAGCTTGACGGCCAAACTAAATGAATTTTAAGAAGTTTTTTGAACAGAAAATGAATCCCATTCGCGTTTCCAGCGATTTATTTGTTCAAACACTACTGAGAATGCTTTACCTTTTTCAGTAATGGAATATTCGACTGTCACGGGTACGGTTGGGAACACTTGACGTTGTATCATTTGTTGCTCTTCTAAATTCCTAAGTGTATCGGTTAACCCTTTTGTATTGACATTATCTAGATTTCGTCTCAGCTGATTAAAGCGTTGAGGCTGTTTCAGAAGTTCAGTTAGGACAAGAAAGGTCCATTTACCTGAAAGAAATTGCAGAACTTCAGAAATGGATTCTATACAATGACTTTCAAACTCTTTTTGTTCCAATATTATCAGCTCACTTTCTTTTTTATCATCGGATTAATAGTTAAAGTTAGTTTCATATTTAAAGCATAGTAAAAAAGATATGAAAAGTCACTGGTAATTATTGTGAAAGTATGAATTTTATAAAACTAATGTTCGTTTTCAATAGTTGGCAGTACAGACCACCCTTGAATTAAGGCGTTCTTTAATCCTAGAGAAAAGAGGTTATTCAATTATGCAAAAACAAAGTAATCCAGTATGGCTAATTACAGGAACATCAAGTGGTGTCGGGCGAGTTTTAGCAGAAGCTGTTCTAAATCACGGACATCGAGTTGTATTGACGGCACGGAATCCTGAAGCTCTAAAAGAGCTTGCAGAACAATACCCAGATTCAACCCACGTTGCTGCCCTAGATGTCACAAATTCTAAGCAGATCCTTGAAGTCGTTGATGAAGCGGAGCGAAAGTTTGGTGGAATTGATATTCTGGTAAACAATGCGGGGATTGGTTACAGCTCAGCCATCGAAGAAGGAGAAGAAGCTGATATTCGATCCTTATTTGATACAAATTTTTTTGGCCTGGCTTCGATGATACGTGCTGTCCTCCCGGGCATGCGTGCAAGAAAGCAGGGGACCATTGTTAACATCTCTTCTAACAGTGGGGTAGTAGCGATGCCTTCACTTGGTTATTATAGTGCGAGTAAGTTCGCAGTCGAAGGACTAACAGAAGCTCTCTGGCAAGAAGTAGAGCCTCTTGGCATTAAAGTTTTACTCATCGAACCAGGCGGTATGAGGACGGGAATTATGAGTAAAAATCGTCGTAGTGTCCGGAATCCTGCTTACGATGAAACGTCAGGCGCTGTAAAGGACTTGTTGGAGAAACATGGGGATTCCTTATTAGCTGGGGATCCGGAGCGAATTGCCCAGGTGATTATTAAAATGGTTGAGAAAGAGGACAAGCCTCATCGGCTTATACTAGGAAATGCTGCTTATGACCAAATTATGGATAAAATTGATAACTTAAAGGCTGAGTATAGAGCATGGAGAAGTGTTTCTCGAAGTACAGACTTCCCTGAAAAATGATATCTCACTGATTACAGGCCACCGGCAGACGGTGGCCTGTTCAATTTATTACGAAGACTCTATCCGGTTCCATGTGGCGCAGTAACCACTATAGAGGCACCAATAGTTGTCTAGCCCAGGAGATTGCCCTTGCGTCTAATTGACTCTAATTACTGGATAAAATAGGAAATACGCTTTAACCAAAGCTGGGTGTATAACTTTATTTTTCTAAAGCATATTAAAAAAAATAGCCTTCTTATCACAAAAATTATTACCTGCTATAGTGAACCCCGAGGTCAGTTGAATCTTCATGCATCGTCCCAAAGAAAGGTGGCTACCTATGTTATCTAAGAATTACAACCCCCTTGTTAAGAAAATTGGGGAGAAGATCATTTACAGTTTAGCTGCACAATATCTTTATTTTTGAAACTTGAAAATAATGCTTAAGTAGTTTCAGACATGATGTTCAACACTTTTTATTTTTTGACTGGGGATGGTTCAGGTATGAGCAATAAAGCAGTTATATTAGGTTGTAATTATTACATCGGCCTCAGTGTAATCAGGTGCCTGGGCATGGAAGGCGTTCATACAGTCGCTGTAGATTATTCAGAGAAACAAGCGTATGGTGCCGATTCGAAATACACGTCAGAACGACTCATCGTTCCTCATTATCATAAGGATCCAGACGCATTTGTGGCCCACTTGATTGACTTTGCCCAAAAGGAAAGTGCTCCTCCTGTATTAATTCCTTGTCACGACTCCTATCTGGAAGTAGTAGACATGTATTTGCCGGAACTTCGGAAGTATTATCTTATCCCGCAAGATGTACAGGGGATATACACGAATACGATGAACAAGGAAAGATTATATGAAATGGCAGCCGAGAACGGAGTAGCCGTTCCTGAAATCGTACGTATTAACGAAGACAACTTTATAGGGAAAGTAGATCGTTTGATTAAATTCCCATGTATTGTTAAACCGACCGACTCTCCTTCTTTTGTTTCTAAATTCCGCCGAAAGCTGTTTAAGGTGAACAACCATAATGAATTGGAATGGGCCTTAAACCAAGCTGGTGAGGCAGGTCTTGAGGTATTCGTGCAGCGTATTATTCCAGGTTTTGATGATCACATGTATACGTTTGACGCTTATCTAGATCAACAGTCTAATGTCACACATTGGGCTACTTGTCAGAAATTTCGTCAGTATCCCATCAATTTTGGGGCTTCTGTGTACACGGGACAGCGCTATATTCCTGAACTGCATGAGATCGGGGCCTCTTTCCTTGAAAAAATCAAATGGAAAGGGTTCGCTGAGATTGAGTTCAAGAAAGACGCGGAAACCGGCAAGTATTATCTCATCGAGGTAAACTGCCGGATGACGAATTTGAATAACCTGCTGTACAAATTAGGTTTGAACATGCCCTGGATTACTTACCAAGAGCTGACTAAAGGAATCCCGGTGGCTTCTAAAGCGATAACCGAAGATACCCGGTACACTTTTTGGTATGGGTACGAGGACTTGCTTGCTGTTCGTGATTATCTCAAAAACAAGCAGCTGACATTGTTACAAGTTCTGAGATCACTAGCGAGACCAAAAGCCTATGCCATATGGGATTGGAAGGACCCTAAACCAGCAGTGTCCCATTTTTCCATCATTGCCAAAAAGTTTGCCAGGAAGATTTTATTAAAATAAAAATCTGACCCGTCCAATGTAAGGTTAAGGGGGACACGACAACATGTTATTAACTCAAGTTATTGATGGATTGGCTTATGAGCTGCTCCAAGGGGCAGTGGATAAGGAAATAACCGGTATATCGAGTGATTCCAGGGAGATTGATAAGGGAGGATTATTCGTTGCCATCTCAGGCTTTTCTATGGACGGACATCTTTTTATAAATAAGGCCGTTTCAAACGGAGCTTCAGTTGTCATCGTAGAAAAGGATGAGGTGTGGGTTGATGAGCAGGTAACGGTGCTCAAGGTACAAGACACACGGACTGCACTTGCCCGTGTTGCTTCTAATTTCTATGGGAACATATCTGAGAAAATGAATCTTATTGGCGTTACCGGTACAAATGGCAAAACTTCGATTACGTATTTTCTACAATCCATATTTGAACAAGCTGGCAGACCCTTAGGGGTCATTGGAACAATGGGGACAGTCATTGGAAAGAGGCGGATTTATACAAAAAATACCACTCCCGAGTCGAACAACTTGCAAAAGCTTTTTTCTGAAATGGTCCAGTCCCGAGTAGAAAATTGTGTAATGGAAGTCTCTTCACATGGGCTGAGTTTGAACAGAGTAGCTTATACTCATTTTAACACAGGGATATTTACTAATTTAACACCAGATCACTTGGAATTTCATCACACGATGAGAGATTATTTCGAAGCTAAGGCTAAATTGTTTGGCATGACAAGTGATTATAACATTATTAATGCGGATGATCCCTTTGGGCGTGTTCTTATTAGCCGGCTTCGCAGTAATAAAACAAAATTACTGACCTATGGATTAAAGAATACGGCAGACTTTTACCCTGAAAATATTGAATATCACATAGATCATACAGTTTACACGCTGAACACTCCGAGGGGGAGTATTCAAATCCGTGTTAATTTGCCAGGAGAAATTTATGTCTACAATAGTCTGGCTGCCATTGCTGCAGCATACTGCAACCAAATCAGCCTGAAACAAATTGCGGACGGTATCAACTCGGTTAGAAGCATAAGCGGGCGGCTTGAAGTGGTTTATGAGGACCAAGATAACCGTATAATCGTTGACTTCGCTCATACCGAGGATGCGCTGGAGAAAACAATTAAAACGATACGACCTTTTACAAAAGGTCGTATCATATTAGTCTTTGGTGTTTACGCAGATGATAGTGAGGAGGGAAGGGCAAAACGAAATGGGATGGCTAAGATAGCCTCCCTCCATGCGGACCTTTCTGTTATTACAACGGACAACCCCAAAGAACAGGATAACCAGATCATTATCCAAGGTATAGAAGAGGGAATGAAGTTCTTCGACGGAACATATAAGACAGTTGTGGATCGCAGGGAGGCCATTGAACATGCCATTAGCTCCAGTTCTCCTGGAGATGTAATTCTTATTACGGGCAAGGGGCATGAGACATCACAAATCATTGGGAAAGACAGCATTCCGTTTAACGATGCGGAAATCGTAAAGCAAATCCAAGCCAACCGTAATAAGCAAATGGTTATTAAATCAAATGTTTTGTTCTAATATGAGTCACAAGAAAAAAAGTATTAGCACTAGTTGTGAAGTAGGTGGATAAAAATTGAAGACTTCAAGCCTAGGGGTAATTGGAGGGATGGGTCCAAGAGCAACTTCGGTTTTTTTTGAAAAAATAATTCAAAGAACGGATGCGAATACGGACCAGGACCACATCAATATGCTCATTCTTAATCATGCAACTCTCCCAGACAGGACGGATGTTATCCTCAATGTAAAAGAGGACCAGTTCATAAATTCAGTTGCTGAGGATTTAGCTCTATTACAGCAGGCCGGTGTATCAAATATCGCGATCCCTTGTAATACAGCACATTATTTCTATCACGAGATGCAGAAAATGACAACGGTTCCTATTATAAATATGGTTAAAGAAACACTCAAGGTAGCGGCAAGTCGTTATGGCCCAGGAGCCCGAATTGGAATATTGGCGACTACAGGCACATTGAACAGCGGAATTTATCAAAAGGATTCCGGAGACCTTCGGCTAGAACTTGTTAAACCAAATAATGAACTCCAAACAAAGATAATGGACGTTATCTATAATGAAATAAAAAAAAAGAATGATTCCGATCCTACTGAAATCGAGCATATTATTGAACTGCTACTGAATGAGTTTGGCTGTCAATGCGTTATTATTGCATGTACTGAATTATCCTGTATTCCATTACATCAAAATATTAAAAAATATTGCATCGATGCTATGGATATCCTCGTTGAGCAGTCCATTCTTTGCTCTGGAAAAAAACTTAAGCAGCAGGAAGAATACAAGTTATGGTCATAGGATATTTTATGCTGGTTATCTGATAAGGGGATAAAGATGAAAAAGGTACTTGTCGTAGACGATGAGTTGAGCATTTCTGCAGCGATTGCGTATGCTCTTATGCGGGAGGGTTTTATAGTAGAGACTGCTGGTGATGGGGAAGAGGCTTTAAAAAAAGTGTCATTTTTTAATCCGGACGTGATGATATTAGATGTGATGCTGCCCAAATTAAGCGGATACGAGGTTTATCGGAATTTGGATGTTACTACTCGGCCGTGCGTGCTTTTACTGAGTGTTAGGAATAATATGACGGACAAGCTGCAGTGGCTTGAAGAAGGTGCGGATGACTACATGACCAAACCCTTTGATATTCGAGAGGTAGTAGCCCGTGTAAGAGCTTTATACCGTCGGAGTAGCCGGCAATCGGCAGCCAATGCCCGTGTGGTGAAGGAAAAATAAATAAAAATTTATAGGTTTGAAAATCGAGTTGTACAGCCGAACGAATTAATGAACAGTTTGAAGCTCCGTTTGTGATGGGGCAATCGGCGATTTCTTTCCTGCAATCGGCCTCCATTCCCTGAAAGGTAATTTTTCCATTCAATGCTGACAACAGTTAATGTTGGGCCTCCGATGGTAATTAAATATGTTAGCCTTTTAAAGCAGAATATTGTAAAAAATAGAAACCGACAAACCAAGGGCTGCCGTAATTACTGGCAGCCCTTGGTTTGAATACAAGGAACAAAAGAGCCCAGCCCAAGTTATCGCTTAGTGAACTGTAGTCGCTCTACCTCTACGTTAAATAGTTTACCCTGTTGGGAAAGGTAGCAATTAGATGGTGTATTGCTTTGTTAATTTAAAGTATGTTTAAAAATATTGCCTTCTTATGAAAAAGTTGATTATCTGTTATAGTTACCTCGGAAAAGAGGAACGTGAGACAAGATCGCTTGGAAGTAGAGTCTAAGATTGTTATGGGGTGATTGGAGAAGAAAATGAGACATCATGAGAGGACCGACTTGGAACGGGTTGTGGTTACAGGCATGGGAGTGATATCCCCAGTAGGTAATTCCGTCGATCGCTTCTGGAATTCCTTGATAAGAGGAGAGTCAGGCATTAAAGATTTACAAGAATTTAAAGCATCTACAATGAAATCAAAAATAGCTGGTATCGTTAAAGACTTTCATGCAGAAACACTTATCGGGCGACAGGAATCCAGGAAAATGGATCGCTTTTGCCAATTTGCATTGGCGGCAACTGATGAAGCAATTGAGGATTCTGGTCTGCTTCTTGAACAAATGGATCGAAAGAGAATTGGTGTTTATGTGGGGTCAGCCGCTGGTGGTATCAAAACGTTGTTGGAGCAAGCAGCCATCAAAGAAACACGTGGTCCACAACGGGTCAGCCCTGCTTTGTCAGCTATGATGATATCTAATATGGCACCTGCGCTAATCAGTATGAAGTACGGGATATATGGGCCAGCGATGTCCCCGGTAACTGCATGTTCGATTGGTAATACAGCGATTGGAGAAGCTTACCGCGCCATTCGATATGGTGAACTAGATGCGGTTTTAGCCGGTGGAGCAGAAGCTCCAATTAACGATTTATCCCTCGCGAGCTTTGGTAATGCCGCTGCTATATCTAGCCATAACCATGAACCTACTCGCGCAAGTCGACCGTTTGATGCTGGTCGAGACGGTTTTGTTCTAGCAGAGGGAGCAGGGATCTTGGTTCTTGAATCACTTACTCATGCATTAGGAAGAGGGGCTTACATACACGCAGAAGTCATTGGCTATGGAGCCAGTTCAGATGCCTTCCATATGGTTAGGCCACATCCTGAAGGAATGGGGGCTTATCATGCGATGGAAATGGCTATTCAAGATGCAAAAATCCATTTTAATGAGATTGGCGTGATTAGCGCGCACGCAACCAGCACAAGAGCCGGAGATCGAGTTGAAACTCATGCAATAAAAGCGCTATTTGGAGCAAGTGCTTACAAAATCCCGATTACAGCAAATAAGTCAATGACCGGCCATTTAATGGGTGCCTCAAGCGCAGTAGAAGCAGTAGCTCTCATCAAGACGCTTCAGAATAACATTATTCCACCCACAATTAATCAAGATGAACAAGATCCAGCATGCGATCTGGATTATGTACCTAATCAAGCAAGGGAATCTAAACTACGAATTGGATTATCAAATTCTTTTGGGTTCGGTGGTCACAATGCAGTAATTGTCATGCGTACCTTCCATAATTAGTGAGCTCAATCAGTGCGGGATTGAGTTTAACTTTAATGATAACGAAAATGATCAAGGGGAACATTAAAAATGTTATTTAAAAAAATCGGTCAGGTGTCTTTTCACCTTGACCGATTTTTACTTCTAGTTAAGGGATCCCATCCGGGAAAGGGAATTGATCGTAAACCTACAGTCATGAAAAGAGATGCCAGATTGTTATGATTCTAGACACATCTTCTGCAGAATTTCTCGTTCTTCCTGTCCTAAGCCGAACTCTTCATTAAGATAAACTTCGATGCTGCCGTAATTATCTTTTATGGATCTGAATACTGCTTCCATGAATACCTCCTTTACGCCTAGCATCTGTTCCACATTCCTCAATTCCACCTCACTTACTTGATCACTAAGTAGTCGCAGTTGCTCAGCGTTATATACTTTCATGATTTCATTCGTTAGCAGATAGTCCTCCATGATAGTTGCTTCCGGAACGCCTAGAGCGAGTAGAATGATAGCAGATCCGACACCAGTACGGTCTTTACCTGCTGTACAGTGGTGAAGGAGTCCCAACCGGTCTGGGAGTCGGATTAAATCTATAAGACGTTTATAAGCAGGATTATTAATTGCAAGTCTTGAGTAAAGTTCAAGCAACAAGTCTTCGGCACGGAATTGTTTAAAGAAACCACTGTTGATCAAATCAACAATATAGTGTGAGCTTCGTTCGTGTTTGTCCATACGACCCGCCAGGTTGATTTGGGTGGCTTGGACTTCAGGAACGGCCGAATGGCGTACATTAATGATGCCAGGAATCAAGGGATCCGGTTTGTGGCGTGCTTCCCTTTCATCACGATAGTCGAAAATAGTCTTGATATTAAGAGCTCGAAATACTGTTAGATCTTGTTCTGACAAGGATGTCAATTCATCGGATCGAAAAAAAAGTCCACGTTTAACCTTTCTACCGTCAACTGTTTTATAACCACCCATATCACGGAAATTACGTGTACCTTGAAAGGGAATGATTCTATTCATACATACACCTCATCTGTTGTTTAATAGGAAGAACCAGGAATCAACATGTCCCTGGCTCTTTAAATTTAATTTATTGTTTAATGCCGTCTGCTTGAGGATCGCTTTTAACTAACTATAGCAAGTGAATATTAATATCAAAAGTAGGCAATTCTTTTGTATTTGCTTTAAAAAATAAAGTTCTGAAACTATCAAACCTGAAAACACTATTTTACTTTTATAAAGCTTAATGACGACCTTTGGTATTAAATTTACCTCTAGTGCTGATCACCACATCATTGCCGTATACACGGTGGTGATGAGAAGTTATCCCTCCGGACAGTTTTCGGCAGCAGAAGGGCGATAGCAGTACCGTCTACCCGGACGGTGGGGTTCTTGAGGACGCCGATCTATATTATTGGTTCGTATCCGCATGTGCTTAGGACAATTCTGAATCGTATTTCCGATATCTCGTTCGGCGTTTCGATCGACAGGGAGGGGCGGATCAGCACAAAGGAGAAACTACTGATCTTCTAGGTACCGGTCGACCGGCAATCGAAGGTGATATGAAGTAATGGTAAGTAGCCATTGTAAGAAACCCTATGGACTTCAACTGGAGTTCACAGGTTTTTTTATTGAAGGGTGTGAATACCTATTCATGGTGCCATGGGGCAAGCCTTTACTCTTATAAAGCTAATTTAAAAAAAGTGCCTTCTTATGAAGAGTTTTGATACCTGCTATACTCACCTCTAGGCAAGGATAGGAGGGAATCTAAGCCGTAAAGTAATTTAAAAATAAACCGTTTTGATTAGAGGGGAATGACAATATGAGTAAACCAATTGTTAATTACGCAACGGATCTCGTATGGTTTGACACCATGCCAGGCGAGCAAATGGCCGTGCGCCTGCACAGCAATCAAGTTGGCGGATCCATTTCTGTGATTGAAGCGCGTGTGCCGTCTCTGATGGGCCCGCCGAAACATATCCATAACGAACGTGAGGAAACATTTGAAATTCTGGAAGGCACATTCCGTTTTCAGGTTGGAGACCAGGAGTTTGATGCAACTCCTGGGACTAGCGTCTTGGTTCCTCGCGGTACGCCACACGCGTGGGCGAATTTGGGCCCTGATACGGGGCGAATGCTGTTCATCTTCACGCCAGGTGGAATCGATGATTTTTTTCCTGAAATTGGCCGACATTCTCTTGAAGAAATTGTACCAATCGCGGCTGCTAATGACACGATTATTATCGGGCCTCCAATGGTCTTGGGGTGATTAGGCTGTTGAAGAAGAATATCGAGTTAATAAATCCGACAATTTATCAAGACAGAGGAGGACTTTTATAAATGAGTACGTTCGTACTGGTACATGGATCCTGGCATGGGGCATGGTGCTGGGAAAATATCATTCCAAAGCTTGAAGAAGAGGGTCACCGGGTCATTGCTTTTGACTTGCCTGGGCATGGACAAGATCAAACCCCATTCTCCGAAATCAATCTAAAAAGTTACACGGACCGCCTTATTGCTGTCCTGGAAAAGGAAACTGAAAAGGTAATTTTGGTGGGACATAGTATGGCAGGTATGGTGATCAGCCAGGTAGCCGAATATCTACCAGAAAAAATTGAGAAGCTAGTTTATTTATGTGCATTTCTTCCTCAAAATGGTCAATCACTTTTTCAAACCTTTGAAATCGTAGATTTAGGAGACGACGCTCCTACGGCTGTGTTTATTGACGAAGCACAGACATATATCGGTCTTCGGGAAGAAGCCATCCAAAGTCACTTTTTTGCCGATTGCACCGAAGAGGATTTCAAATACGCACGCGAAAAGCTATGTTTAGAGCCTCTTATGCCGTCGATAACACCTGTACAGTTGTCAGATGAAAAATTCGGATCCGTACCCCGTGTATATATTGAAGGGCTTAAAGATAGAGCAATTCCAATTCAATTACAGCGTGCCATGTATGCCCAAACGACTTGCGAAAAAGTGATTACAATGGATTCGGATCACTCTCCTTTCTATTCCCATCCGGAAGAATTGACGTCTCATTTCATTCAACTTACCCGTTAATTTAACTGCATACACGTTGACTCAAAAATAGGCAGGTAAAAGAATTGAGGTTGCTCAGGTAAGAGCAGCCTCTTTCACTTACAACTTTCTATCAATTCGGAAAACATTAACCACTCCTTCAAGAGCTTGCAGCAATGCCATCATCCATGGATTTCGAAGTATGTATCGAACTTGTTTGGGGAATTTTAAATCATATTTCCTGGAATCAAATCTGACTATAAGTTGAAAATGGAGTTGATCAAATGTCTAAGGTTTGGCTAATAACGGGGAGTTCAAGAGGGTTTGGATGGGAGCTTACAAAGGCGGTACTTGCAAAAGGCCATAAGGTTGTAGCAACGGCCCGGCGGCGTGAGCAATTGGTATCTTTAGAGGAGGAGTATGGAGATCAAATCCGAACCTTTTCGCTCGATGTGACAGACCGGAATGCTGCCCAGGCAGCTGTAAAATACGCTGTTGATGAATTTGGAGCTCTGGATGTCGTAGTGAATAATGCGGGCTATGCTAACAGTGCACCCATCGAAGAAATGGCTGAGGATGACTTTCGGGCCCAAGTGGAAACCAACCTGTTTGGTGTCGTGAATGTCACCAAAGCAGCATTACCTATTTTCCGCAAACAGCGCAACGGCTATTTTATCCAATTCTCTTCCATTGGCGGTCGTGTAGGCGGGACTCCTGGCATGGGGGCCTATCAGACGGCGAAATATGCGGTAGAAGGATTTTCGGAGGTATTAAACAATGAGGTGAAGCCTTTTGGTGTGAAGGTCACGCTTATTGAGCCCGGGGCATTCCGTACCGATTGGCAAGGATCCTCCATGGTTCGGGCGCAGGTCGGTCCAGATTATGAACAGACGGTAGGCGCGATTAACAAAATGCGGGAAGAAACGGATGGGAAGCAGCCTGGCGATCCTGCGCGTGCAGCGGAAATCATTATTAAACTGACGGAAGAGAAAGAACCTCCGCTTCGCCTTATCCTGGGTGCGGCTGCACTCGAAAGCGCCCTGAAATCTTCAAAGGAACGTGTGTCCGAGGCTGAGAAATGGGCAGATGTAAGCAAGTCGGCAGATTTCACCACGGATTGAAGAGTCACGGAAGGAGTATAACGATAATGACTACAAATTTACGACACCACAGGATTATGGGTAATGGAGTGGTCCAGCATTATGTTACGGCTGGAGAAGGACAGTCCTTGATTCTACTGCACGGTTTTCCGCAGACCTGGTTGATGTGGAGGCCTATTATAGACAGATTAGCAGCACACTTTCGTCTAATAGTACCGGATTTACGCGGACTGGGAGGTGTTCCGGGGCCATCAGATGGCTATGATAAACATACGTTAGCCGCTGATGTTAAGGCCATCGTCCAGGCGGAGTGCGGGAATGAGCCGGTAGTGTTATGCGGCCATGACATGGGGGCGTATGTAGCTTTTGCGTATGCTTTAAACTATCGATCGGGTGTCAAAGGCTTGATTACCGTGGACGCCCCTCTTCCAGGGACGACCTTTGGGGAGCAGATTATGAGCAATCCTCGTACTTGGCATATTAACTTTCATGCCAATGCCGATATTGCCCATATGCTGATAGCTGGCCGCGAGCGCGAATATATCCGTTACTTTATTATGTCCCGTATTTACAATGCCGGGGCTGTTACCGAGCAAGAGGTGGATTTGTACGCTGCCGCTTACTCTGCTCCGGGTGCGCTTCGAGCTGCTCTAGAAATGTACCGCTCTTTGGCTAAAGACCGGGAACTGAATCTTTCATCCCTTCAGAAGGATGGAAAGCTGGAGATGCCTTACGTTGCTGTCGGCTGCAGTATGACAGCGGTCGAGGAAGTGCTCCAGGGAATGGTGGATGAAGTGTCGGTGAATGGAAGCATACGCATCGTAGAACCATCAGGGCATTGGATTCCTGAGGAGCACCCGGATAGATTGTCAGAAATAATTATCGAAACGGCTAACAGGGGGCGTC
Source organism: Paenibacillus sp. VMFN-D1 (assembly GCF_003386155.1). Classification (NCBI taxonomy): domain Bacteria; kingdom Bacillati; phylum Bacillota; class Bacilli; order Caryophanales; family Paenibacillaceae; genus Paenibacillus; species Paenibacillus sp. VMFN-D1. Next base: position 1,151,274 of record NZ_QRDU01000002.1, read on the forward strand.
AAGGATGAAGATCAAACAAACCGAATCGCCTCAGCTTTTGTTTTGGCCGGGTAGTCTAAATGGACGCGGCTTCACCGAACTGCTTGAAGCCGCGTCCAGCGGGGGATATGGCCATATGGCGGTCAGCCCGCTGATGGTTGATCAATTGCTTTCATCGGGAAGGAGCGCAGCTGATCTTTTGGCTGAAGCCGATTCCCATCATGTTCAATTCAGTCATCTGGATGGTGTTTCCAGCTGGGCCCCTTTGTGGTATCAAGCAGACCCCTTTCCATGGATTAAAGAACGGTTTGATTTCTCAAGTGAGAAATGCCTCGATATGGCGGAAGCGCTGGGAATGACCTCTATTCTCGCTGCAGGGGCCTTTGACAAAGGAGCACTCTCGCTTGACGAGCTTATTCAAGCCTTTGGCGAATTTTGTGATGCAGCCGCAAAAAGAAATCTGCGCGTTGAATTGGAGTTCGTTCCTTTCTGGGGAATTCCCGACCTGACGTTTGCCTGGAAGATCGTCCAAGGCGCTAACCGGCCAAACGGCGGAATTCTAGTGGATACTTGGCATTTGCACAAGGGTACAACGAATTTAGAAGCGGATCTTGAACTTCTTGCATCCATACCCTCAGGTATCATACAAAACGTACAAGTGGCCGATGCCAGGCTTGCCAAGCAGGCAGATACCCTTTACGGAGAAGGGCGTTTCCGCCTGTTCCCCGGCAGTGGAGAATTAGCAATTGATCGTATCTTACGTATAATTGCAGCGACCGGAGAACTGAAATGGATAGGGACAGAAATCTTTGGGGACGCCATTGATCAGCTGACATCAGCTGAAGCCGGGAAACAAAGCTCTGCTTCTTTAAGATCGATCATTTCCGGTTTAGACCAATAACCCGTTGAAACCGCGCTTAGCGCGGTTTTTTTCATTGAGCAAATCTACATTAGGATGGTTTGAAACCATGGAAAAGCAACGTTAAAACCTTGGAAGCACTACCAATAATCATTGTAGACAAAAAGAATATAAAATGTTTACTTTGTGTTTACAAGATGTTATTATGAACATGTCTTAAGGAGGCGATAAAGGAAACAGTGGAAATAGAACAGCAAATAACAGCAGATAAATAGCAAAAAAGCAAAGGATAACAATTTAAAATCTATAATGAAAGTGGGCGAAGCTCATGCATAAATCAAAAAACATTGCGTTATTAATTATCATTGCCTGCCAGCTGATGATTGTGCTGGATGCTTCCATAATGATAACAGCTTTACCTGAAATCGGCAGAACCTTGCATTTAGCGACGACCACTTTAACCTGGGTCCAAAATGCTTATATTTTAGCTTTCGGAGGGCTATTACTTCTAGGAGCGAGAGCGGGGGATATATTCGGCCGTAAACAAGTTTTCATGGTAGGAATTGGTTTGTTCACAGCGGCCTCTCTACTGGTTGGGCTAGCAAATTCCACAGAGTTCTTGTTTATGTCTCGTGCTCTTCAAGGTATTGCTGCGGCCTTAGCTACACCATCGGCGCTGTCACTGCTTTCCGTAACCTTTGTGGAGCCTAAAGAAAGATCCAAAGCGATCGCCTTGTATAGCGCCGTATCTGGTGTTGGAGGAAGTGTAGGCTTACTGCTTGGGGGCGTTCTTACGGATTTAATTTCATGGCGGTTAGGCATGTTTATTAATGTGCCGATCGGTTTGCTTTTGCTAAGCTTGGCTCCAAAGTATCTGCCGAAGACAGAAAGGGTATCGGGTCACTTTGACTTCATGGGTGCCGTCACTTCGGTGATTGGAATGACCGCATTAGTGTTCGGGTTTATAAGGGCGGCAGACAAAGGCTGGGTTAACCCGGAGACGGTGCTGTCCCTGGTTGTCGGTTTAGTTTTAATTATCAGCTTTATCGTTATTGAAAAGAGAGCCAAGCAGCCTATTACTCCATTAAGATTGTTTAACAGCCGGGAGCGGACAGCAGGCTATTTAGGAAGATTTTTCTTTGTCGGCGGCATGTTCTCCATGATGTACTTTCTATCTCAATTTCTACAGACGGTATTCGGATTTAACGCTTTCGAGGCTAGCCTGGCATTTGTCCCGATGACAGCTGTTCAATTTGCCATGATGTATGCTGTTCCAAAGTTGTTATCCAAATATGGAACGTCTAAATTGTTGGTTGCAGGGATACTCGTTGCCCTTGCAGGCATGAGTTGGTTAAGCGGAATATCCGTTGAAACCAATTTTTATATAGGTATCGTAATGCCAATGATACTGTTGGGAGTTGGAGCGGGCATTATCTTTATTCCATTTACGTCTTTAGGATTATCCAATGTAGAAGCACGAGATGCGGGAGCTGCATCCGGGCTTGTCAATGTGGCCCACCAAATCGGCGGATCTGTGGGGTTAGCTGTATTAGCTAGCATATTTGGCGGGAAGGCTCCGGCCGGCTCTTTATCAAAACAAGCTTTCGCACATGCTGTCTCCTTAACCATTACTGGATCTACTTTGTTTTTTGCGGCCTCATTAACCGTTGTTGTTCTTCTATTACTTGTCAAAAAAGAAAAGCAAGCACCATTAAAGGTACCTGCTTAAAATAGGGAAAGGGTCTCAAGCGAAAATGCTGAGACCCTTTTTTATATAGAATGAATAAAAAGGCAGGCGTTATGCCTGCCTCTAATTTTTTACCTTGTAGGGTTTCAAACGTGCAAGTTCCGATTAAACTTCTCAACGATATGCTCAATAACGGGATGTATTCTGGAGTCATCCACGATATTTATCTTTTCCGCTTTAAATAATTGGACTTTCTTAAATTGATAATAATCATATAACACTTGTTGAATGGACATTTGATTATAGAGCAGGTACTTCACGTTCAGGATTTCCCGAAGCAAAATGTCATCTTGAAGCAGGATGAATTTTTCGTTGATTTGATTAAAAATCCCTTTGTCTTTTCCGTACTGATAAAACTTTAAGGTTTGCTGCTCACGTTTGGACAGGGTGCCTTTTAAGCGGTCAAATAAGTCAGGATACGCAAGTTGAAGGTCTTTTAAAAACACATCAGAAATCTTTCCGACAAGGGATACAGATTGTTCAAATAAATGTTGAAACCATACTCCGAAAGACTCCTCATCATCATTTAAATTAGGATCTTCAAGTTCTTCAATATAATCAATAAACACATTTACAACACCTTCAATGACTTCCTGTTTGGATGAAAAATTCTTATACATTTTAGCTCTGCTTACATCCATCTTCTTTGCAATGTCATCCATCCGTAGACTTTGAAACCCATCATTCATTATGGCTGAGATAAGCTTCTTAAGGAGCTTGACTCTCGCTATCTCCTGCTGGTTCTCTATTTGTTCCTTCATAAATACCCTCCCTAAGAACTATTATACCTTAGAAAAGGTGATTTTAACGCATGGAATAAAATAAACCTTTTTAATCCATTTTGTATGATCTAGTAATGGCTCAAAATGACTTAAATGGAACAAAGAAGAGTAAATTCTTAATCTTAGGGTTCCAATTTTCATACCATTATACCCTTTAAATACAAAATAATTTAAGTAGACATTATATATACATTTTGTATATAATGATTCGAGTCGGGGGGAGTAATTTATTTAGGAGGGATACAGGTGATGATTTGACGATGAGTCACAAAATTTTTACGAAGGAAGGAATATAAACAAATGAAGTTAAGTATCAGAATAACGTTATTATGCATGGCAGTTACGGCAACGTTTGCACCAATGCTCGCAGCTCCTGCATTAAAATCATTAAAGGCTGACTTTCCAGACACAAGCGCGTTACTTATACAATGGGTAGTTACCTTATCTTCTTTATTTATTTTACCGACACTATTGTTTGCCAGCACACTAGCGAAGAAATTTTCACGCAAAAGTATCTTGGTTGTTGGACTAGCTGCTTACGTTATAGGAGGCATTGGGCCTGTATTTGTAAATTCAATCCCTTGGATCCTCGTATTCCGGGCTATATTAGGGTTAAGTATTGGTTTAATTTCTCCAACATTTAATGCGCTTATTGCAGAGAGCTTTCAAGGGAATGAACGTACCAAAATGAATGGATGGGTTACAGCAGTCAATGGTATTGGGGGAGCTATCTTTCTTAGTATCGGTGGATTTATAGCCACGTATGGCTGGAGAAGTGTATTCTTGAGTTATTCTTACGCCCTTCTGCTATTGTTTTTGGTTTTATTTTTCCTTCCTAAGTTTCCCCCTGTTCAGGTTCAGCATTCAAGTAAGCGATCAGCAGCGAGAATTCCGGCTAGCTTTTACCTAATTGCTTTACTTGGCGGTCTTCACGTAATGCTCTATTTCACCATACCCACCAGTTTATCTTTATACTTGACTGAAATAGGTATTGGGACAGCTTCAACTGTTGGTTATTACTCAGCGATATCTTTATTTAGTATTTTCCTTGCGGGTGTGGCTTACCCCGTATTAACACGGATCTTTCATAGATTTGTAGTTACCTTTGGATTAGTTCTTTATGGAACAGCCTTTTTATTAGAAAGCTTTGCACAGAATATATGGATGATTGCCGTTGCCGTGTTATTCATGGGATTTGCTCAAGGAATCTTCTTTCCTATGTCCTTCACTAAAACAGCGCAGGTGGTTCCTAAGGAACGTTTAACAACAGCGATATCCATCCTGTTAGCCTGCATTTATGGATTCCAGTTTCTTTGTCCGCTCTTTATGAGCGCAGTTTCTACCCTGTTTGGTTTCTCTTCAACAAGGAATACTTTTCTGCTTCTCGCTGTGGGACTAGCCTTATCCGTTATTGTGTCCATACTTTCTGCCCATAGAGTAAGAGTAAAAAAAGCACAAGGTGGAGAGATAAGTACAAATTAAAATTAGGGGAATTTACCAAGGAGAGCAAAAGACTGTATTTTTGTAAAGCTTATTTAAATAAAGTGCCTTCTTTAAAAAAACGTGGATCCTGTTATAGTTAAGCCGGGGCATTGATCTTCTATCAACGATCTTATGAAACGGGATGTTCGTTGATATGAAGTAGACAGACAGATCTGTCTGAATAGAGCGGCTAGAACTTGTAAGTCCAAGTTTGATGGAGATTTAGCCGAATCAAGTAGGATCAAATATCTCTGGGAGGCAAATAGTATGAAAGAGTCTTATAAATCCATTTTTCAACCCCTTCGGTTGAGAAGCGGCAAGGAATTAAAAAACAGAATCGTTATGTCCCCAATGGGTCATTTGGGCTCACTGCCGGGCGGATTTATTTCTGAGGAGGAACTGGCCTATTACGATATGAGAATTAAGGATGTAGGCATGGTCATTACCTCCTCCACAACGGTAAAGAAAGGAGAGCATTATCCCGGTTTGCCAGCAGTGGAATCGGATGATCATATTCCTGGACTCCGCAAGTTGAGCCATCTGTTGAAGTCCCATGGAGCGGTTGCCGTCATGCAGCTGCTGCATGAGGGGGCTAATGGAGCAGGTGAAGCTCCGAGTGCGGTTACCGCAGATAATCCCAATTATCCTGTCCCTCGTGAATTAACGGATAGAGAAATTAAGGATATTATTAAAAATTTCGGTGATGCAGCCAGACGAGCCATTGAAGCCGGATTCGACGGAGTCGAAATTCACGGCGCCAACGGATTCCTGATTCAACAATTTACTTCCCCACATTACAACCGCCGGAATGACAGATGGGGGGGCACACCTGAGAAACGACTGGCTTTCTCGCTCGCCGTTATCGATGAAATCAAGAAGGTTGTGGCAGACAGCGGAAAGCCGTTTATTATCGGCTACCGGATTTCACCGGAAGAAGCAGAAGCAAACGGATTGACTATGACGGAAACCATTCGGAACGTTGATATCCTTGCCGACCAGGGACTGGACTACATCCACGTATCCCTTCATGATTTTTGGTCCAAGCCGCGTCGGGGAACAGATGACACGCGCTCCAGAATGGAAATTCTTAAAGATGTCATCGGTGAACGTACTGCCCTGATTGGCGTTGGTGGAATCAAGACGCCTGAGGATGCCACCAAAGCCTTGTCTACCGGTGTAGAGCTTCTTGCAATTGCAAGAGGGCTGCTCCTAGATCCACGCTGGGTTGAAAAAGTTCGGGAAGGCAATGAAGATCTTATTAAGAAGAAATTATACCGCGCCGATAATACTGATTTAAGGCTTCCTAGTGGACTTTGGAACATGATTGAGAATTATATTCCGTTTGAAGATTAACAAAAAAAAGGATCGTTAGCTATGACGACAAAAATATAGGGTCAACCGTTTTTGACCTTTATTTGTTTACAAAATAGCATAATGAACAGCCGCCAACTGATGAACTAATGATTCCTCTTGACTTAAAGTATACTCCAAGGATTAGAATGCGATGGAACAAGCCGGGCTAACAAAAAAATTTGGCGTGTAGGAAGGGAGTGAGAGGGGACGCTAGTCTTGATCTCATTGCGAGGCGGACTGGTTTCTCCAAGATACAACCGGTATAACGAGAGGATCGAATTGTTGTCACATATAATGTACATCTGATTATTTACCTATCTCTGGGATTTTTGACCAAACAACTGTTCCAGTGATTGACTGGAATAGAGCTACGGCTGTAATCGATCACGAAAAGACGCTTCTGTATAGAACTCCTGATGTATAACTCACAAAAATGCTTGGAGGTTACACATATGACAACTCAAAATCACATCTTGCTACAAACACCGATTCGGTCCGGCTTCGGGCCTCGGACGACGGCAATGGAAGCCCTAGGTGATCGGGACTTGACCGGTAAGACCGCCATCGTGACAGGGGGCTATTCGGGACTTGGTCTGGAAACCGTCAAGGTGCTTGCATCGGCAGGAGCAACGGTTATCGTGCCCGCCCGCTCGCCTGAGAAAGCACAGGCTGCTTTAAGCGCAGTTTCTGGCGTGGAGTTGGAACGATTGGATCTCATGGATCCTGCTTCTATCGATGCGTTCGCCGAACGGTTCATCGCTTCTGGACGTCCTTTGCATATCCTTATCAACTCCGCAGGAATCATGGCGGCTCCGCTTCATCGTGATTCCCGGGGGTATGAGTCACAACTGGCAACGAACCATTTGGGACATTTTCAGCTCGTGCTGCGGTTATGGCCTGCACTTAAAGCAGCGGAGGGTGCGAGAATTGTATCTGTATCGTCACGTGCACATCAACTCTCCGGCATTAATTTTGAAGATCTCCACTTTACAAAGCGCCCCTATGACAAATGGCTTGCGTATGCGCAATCGAAGACGGCCAACGCGTTGTTCGCCGTAGCGTTGGACAAGCGGGGAGAATCGCATAGCGTTCGGGCATTCTCCGTTCATCCAGGCACGATCGTGACCGACTTGTCCCGTTATCTGAGTGAGGAAGAATTGCGATCCATGGGCGCATTGAATGAACAGGGAGAGCGCGTCTTTACGGAGTATAACGATGAACTTAAAACGATTGAAGAAGGTGCTGCTACGGCTGTCTGGTGCGCAGTTCATCCGCAACTTGACGGGAAGGGCGGCGTATACTGCGAGAACGCGGATATTGCGGTTATAACGGACACTCCATATACCCCAGGTATTTTTGAATGGGCAGCAAACACTGATGACGCCGAGCGGCTGTGGACCTTAAGTGAACAATTGATCGGCTTGGAATTCGTTATTTAAATCGTGTACTAATAGTAACAAAATCGAAATAGCACGACAGTCCTCGGAGGCACGAGGGGGCTGTCGTTTTTAATTAGATGATGAACAGTATAATGACATCGAACGAATTTTACAATTTCTATAAAAAAGTAAGACATAGAGAACAGGGCTTCATAAAATAAGAATTTGTGATAGGGAAGCATTTTAAAGAGTGATTTTCTCGAAGGGAACGCTTCCATATCTAGTCATCGTAAAAACCTTGATAGAGCCTGTAACTACCGTATCTCGCTCTGAAGGGTTGATTTCGAGAGAGTTATGAGATCAGGTGTAACTTCCTGTTACGGTAAGGGAAACAACAGCCAAAAACTAGAATAGGACGACTCCTTGACCATATTAACGTAGTCTTTGTTATCTAAGGGCTTGTAAATAAAACCAGAAGGCTAGAACGCTAAAAAAGTAGCGGTCGCATTGAATTTCTCGTTCCAATTGTTCCAAGTCGACCGCCTTGAATCTGGTTGTTACCTAGTTTCTAAATTAAGAAGCCACCATCAACTACGACGTGTGCTCCTGTCATGTAGGAAGCATCGTCAGATAGAAGCATGGCTATTACTTTAGCAATTTCGCTCGGTTGACCCATTCTGCCTAATGGGATTGCTTTAGCAATTTGTACGGCTTCTTCACCGCCTGAATCAACCATTGGTGTTTCAATAACTCCGGGTGCAAGAACATTTATTCTAATATTTTGATCGGCATAATCATGGGCCGCAGTTTTCGTAAGTCCAATTACACCATGCTTACTAGCTGTATAGGCTGCACGTTGTGGAAGGGCCTTAGACGAGAAGACGGATGCAACATTTACGATTGCGCCTCCTCCAGATTGCAAAATGGCCTGAATTTCATACTTCATACAATAGAATACTGAATTCAGGTTTACATTCATAACGTTGTCCCATGCCTCCAGTGTAATGTCCGCTAGCTTGTGGTTCTCACCCGAGACGCCTGCATTATTTACCGCAAAGTGTAAAGCTCCAAAATGGCTAACAGCTTGACCAACAATGTGTTCAACTGATTCCGGATTGGAAACATCCCCCGCAAGAACCAATGCATTACCACCGCTATTAAGAATTTGAGAAGCAACTTCTTCAAGAGGTGCATTTCTGCGACCGACTAGAACAACATTTTGCTTGCGATTTGCCAATTCAATTGCAGTAGCGGCTCCTATACCAGTTCCAGCCCCTGTAATTAGGACGGTTTTAGGTTCAATGTTATTCATCTTTTTTCAAACCTTTCTCATTAGAAGTCCGTTGATACGCTTAATTCTTCCCAACGTTTTGTTTCATCGAGTTTAGCCTGATCTACCATATTCGCAATTTTCACGGCGTCACTGCCCATCAATAACCGTAGGGGTGGATTCTCGGCATTTGCAACAGTAATGATTGCTCTTGCCCCTTTCACGGGATCTCCCGGTTGCTTGCCACTTGATTCTCTTGTCCGCTGAAGCATGGCTCCGACGGTGGATTTATAGTTTTCGCCCGGTTCAACGTGCTGCATGGAAGTGCCGGCCCAATCCGTACGGAAGCCGCCTGGTTCTACAATTGTAACTTTAATTCCGAGCGGCGCAATTTCTTTAGACAAGACTTCGGAAAATCCCTCTACGCCCCACTTTGCCGTTTGATAAGCCCCAAGCCCGGGTGCGCCAGTTCGACCGCCTACCGAAGAGACTTGGATGATGTGTCCCGAGCCTTGTTTTATGAGATAAGGAAGAACAGCTTTGGATACATTGATGACGCCCCACAAATTGGTTTCAATTTGCGCTCTAAAGTCTTCATTACTGGTTTCTTCGATTGCTGAGATATTCCCATACCCTGCGTTATTAACGACTACGTCCAATCTTCCAAAGACATCAAAAGCAGTAGCAACTGCCGTTTCCACCTCTTCCGGTTTAGTCACATCCAAAGATACCGGATGGACCTTAGAGCCGTATTTATCAACCAGATCTTTTAATTGTTCTGTCTTGCGCGCGGTTGCAATTAAGGAATTTCCATCTTTCAATACCTCTTCAGCTAAGTGGCGGCCTAAACCACGCGAACTACCTGTTATGAGCCATACTTTAGACATTCTTTAATCACTTCTCCTTAAAGGTAATTTGGAGTAGTTACTCTTTGCTCCATTCTTAAAGGGTACCCTTAGTCAGCCAATTTATGAATTTGCTGGTCATAATTAACGCTTTTAAGACACCAAACCTAACGACCGTAAAATATAACATGATATGGAGACCAGTTAATATGGCGATGAAGTAGGAGAATGGGAGAGATTTTCCCCGACGTTTCTTCGCTGTTATTTTGCTAGATCGAACCGATTGGCTGAAATTTTGGCACAAACAAAATAACTACCTGACAATTAATGATCATTCAACTAAATTCGATTAAATTTACCGAAAAACGAAAGAATTAAAAGGAAGCGTTGATCTTTCTTGCAATGTGTTCGATCACCGGTTTAATTTTCGAATCATCAATCCCGCCGATTTTATCCGACTTAAATAACTGAATCTTCTTTAGTGTGTAGTAATCAAATAATACTTGTTGAATGGAAACCTGGTTACGAATTAAATATTTCGCATCGATGATTTCACGTAGTAGAACGTCATCCTGCAATATGATAAATCTTACGTTTATTTCGTTGAATATCCCGTTTTTAATCCCTTCTTCGTAAAACTTTACGGTTTCCTGTTCACGCTGGAACATCGCATCCTTTAATTGATTGTACAAATCAGGATAAGTCGCTTGAAGCTCCTTCAAAAAAAGATCTGATATATTTACGGCTAGTTGAATGGACTGCTCGAACAAATTCTGAAACCGGGTAGCATATGAAGTTTCGGTATCATCTGAAGTTTCGAGAACCAATTCATTAATATAGTCGACGTACACCTCAACGATTCCAACCAATACACTTTCTTTAGAGGAGAAATATTTGTACAGTTTCGCTCTGCTGACATCCATGTAGTTCGCAACATTCTCCATTCTCATATCTTGAAATCCTTCTTTCATGATGGTTGGGATCAGTTTTTTTATCATGTTAGTTCGGATTATATTTTGTTTGGAATCCTGGTTTTGTGGCATGTAGACTTCCCCCTTAGGTGTTTCTTTATATTATAGTGCAGATTAACGACAAATTATAAAGTTTATTCAAAATAGACACTTTACATATTTTTTGTTTACATTGTCTTGTTTCGGTGTTATACTCGGATCAGGTTAAGACGAAGGAGTGGTCAATGATGATGACGTAAGGAAGCTAATGGAAGCGGAAGTTTATCGTTGACACGGTTTTAATCTCAGTAGTATCGGCAATCATGTCAGCAAGCTAAAATGCCGTGGCGTAATTGTATTGATATAGATTTCATGCTTGTTGCCCCTATTGCTCATCAAGGAATGTCATGTATAAGGCGTCGATCCAAAACAAAAAATATCGCGTTAAGAGTATTCAATTACTTACAACACGAAGAAAGAAGGCAATTAGACATGGAATTGAATTTGAAAGGTAAACGTGCACTGATTACAGGTTCGAGCAATGGTCTCGGAATGGCAATGGCTAAAATGCTGGGAGCTGAAGGAGCATCCATCATCGTACACGGCCGTAATGAAGAGCGTGCTCGCGCTGTAGCCGAGTCCATCAAGTCCAATGGTGGAGCTGCTTCGATCGCTCTTGGTGACCTAACGACGGATGAAGGCGCAGATGCGGTAGCTGCCGCTGCGTTGGCTGAAGGTCCAGTCGATATTCTCGTCAACAACGCCGGCTTCTATCGACATTTTTCCTGGATGGAAGCAACGGCTGATGAATGGGCTGATACCTATAACGTTAACGTCATTTCGGGTGTGCGCATGATTCAACGTTTGGTTCCAAAAATGCGTGAGCAAAACTGGGGTCGTATCATTACGATCGGCGGAGGACTTGCTCTGCAACCCATGAATACTCACCCGCAATACAACGCAACCCTGGCTGCTCGTCACAATCTTGCTGTATCTCTGGCACGTGAATTGAAGGGCACGAAGATCACTTCCAACGTCGTCTCACCAGGAGCGATCCTCGTGGATGCGGTTAGAGAATTAGTTGAGGACATCGGACCTTCTCGCGGCTGGGGCCAAACCTGGGAAGAGATTATGCCTAATGCGGTGAACGAACTTATTCCTAACGACCGTGGACGTTTCGGTTACCCGGATGAAATTGCAGCAGCTGTAGCTTATCTTTGCAGCGACTACGCAGAATATGTCAGTGGGGCAACCATTCGCGTGGATGGCGGATTGATTCGAGGCGCTTTCTAAGAAATCAGCTGCTCTGCAGCTTCAGAGAGTCATTCAAATCCCAACAAAACAAGAAATCATCCCAACCGTTATTAAAGCGGTCTGGGATGTTTCTGTTCAAATGATCAACCCTAGCAAAAAACACCATATACGAATTTTATATATTTTGTTTCCTTAATAAGGAATCCAGCAAGTACTTTGTAAGGTTTAGCTACAAGGGAATTCAGGATAAATCTCCATCGATAAGATAAAAATAACCAAACCAAGATGAAAAAGTATCATTTGGTTTAATGATGTTGGGCTGTAACTGCATCGTTCGCTCCAATGCCTGCAGCACCTGTGATCATTTTCCGGATACCAATTCACTTCTCATCCAATGGGTATTGACTTCAGACGAATGTCATGGGCGTTTTCTTAGGAATGAAATATCATATCCTTGAAATGCAAAAGACCTTTGGTGGTTCAATTGTAAACTTTGCATCTATTGCTGGACTTAATGGAATGCCTTATGCAGGACCATACTCTGCCAACAAAACATGCTGTTGTTGGACTTATAAAATCAGGTGTTTTAGATTATGCCACTCAAAAACATCCGCATCAATGCTGTAGCCCTAGGGACTACCAACAACGATGTCATTGAAAGTATGACGAAGATACCGTTATCGGCAATGCAACTATACTGCGTAAGGGAAAACCGGATAAAGTCGCTAAGGCTATGTGTATGGTTACTTTCTGACGAAGCATCTTTTGTAACCGGGCATGTCCTGAGTGTTGATGGAAGATTCCAAGCAAAATAATAAGCTCGTTGCTAATTCCTGTTTAAACGTTTGTACCATAGAAGGATGATTTAGAAATCACACAAGGAGTATGTTGAAAATGAGAGTTACATCCGAGCACGCACACACAATATCTCAACGTCTAGCTAAGTGGGTGGAGTTATTACGTTACGAAGACCTCCCCGAGGGGGTCATAGAAATAAACAAAGCTGCTAATTCTTGATCAACTCGGCTTACAACTGATGGGCGCAACGTTGCCAAACGTCCAACCGGTTCGGCGTCTTGCTGAGTCCATCAAAGCGGTACCAGAAAGCACAATATCGCTAGGAGATGCTCGCACCAATGCCGCAACGGCAGCATATGTCAATGGCACATTGGGTCACAGCTGTGAGTACGATGATGCACATATGCTGGCGTGGCATAGCAGTTCTGCTGTTGTCCCAGCCGCCTTGGCCTTAGCTGAACGAGAGAATGCTTCAGGAAAAGGACTCATCACGGCGGTATTGGCAGGCATACAGGTCATGTGTCTGCTTGGTGCTGCCATGGGACAAGGTATGCAGACAGCCGGATGGCACGGTTCAAAGGTAATGGGCGTATTTGGTGCAGCAGCAGCAGCCGGCAAAATCCTTAAGCTTTCCGAATACGAATTGGTCCAAGCTTTCGGTATCGCGGGTAGCGATGCAGGTGGAACGATGGAATATGATCAAAGTGGCGGGGAAGTGAAGCGATTGCATGCCGGGTCCGCATCTCGATCTGGATTGGAAGCTTCGCTTTTGGCTCAAGGCGGATTTACCGGCCCTTCAACGATATTTGAGGGTCAGCGGGGAATCTTTAGAAATTTTGGTGGAACCGCTGATATCCAAAGCTTCGAAGATGCATGGAATCATTGGCATATCCTCGATACCATTTTTCGGTTCTTCCCAGGAGTCGGTACAGTGCATGCACCACTTGATGCCGTTTTGCACCTGCGGGAGGAGAATGACATCGATTGGCGAGATATAGAAGAAATCCGTGTCGGTCTAGTCAACTTTGCCGTTGGTCATGGAGCTTCAATCACCCGCCCAACCGATGCAATCTCGGCCCAATTTAGCCTTGGATTCGGTATTGGGCTGCAATTCATTACGGGGCAAAATTCGCCGCATGATTATTTTGATCCAGCCCGCTGGGAGGACCATGATATCCTCTCTATCATAGATCTTATTAAGCCATACGCCATGCCAATCCCAGAAGGTGACCCCGCCCTGAGCGCAAACGTTGAGATAATGATGAAAGATGGTCGACACTTCGAAAGGTATCAACGTGGCTTCCGAGGTCATCCCGTATCGCCGGCCAGTCCAAAAGATATACATGACAAGTTTTATAAAAACCTTATCCATGTAACTTCAGTTGCGACGGCAACTGATATTTTAGAATCCGTGATGTCAATCGAAAGAATGACTAATGTGCATCCATTGACGAGTTTACTTGGATCAACTCCCCATCACTGAATTAGGCTTGAAGTACTAAAAGATAACACAGGACACTTATATTGATCATTTGGTCAGACCATCAATGGAGTCCCCTTTCTCAGATAAATTGATGGTTTATCATAAAATCGATATGTTCTCTATGAAGATTAGGGAATGCGCCAATGGTGCATCACTTAGTGCAAGAAAAGATGTAGCCGCCTTATTTGCAAAATGCCAGTTGGAAGTATCGTTATACGTCGAAGATGGTGCCAATATTATGATTGATCATGGCTGGTTGGAGCAACCTCCAGAAGCTATAGATCGAGATCAATTACACACCTAGGAATTAATAGCTGGTTGAGCAGTTACCTTTGTATAATCGAGCGACTTAAAAGAAAGGGCCCTTCTATACAGAATGGCCCTTTCAAGCTTGCTGTAATAAGAAGTCAGCTCCTCGGATTATAACGGGCCGGATGCCCAGGCTTTGCTGTGGGTGGATAATACCCAAATCGGGGACGCCCGCGCAACGGACATGGCGGCTGACGGCATGGTCAACGTCGCCGCGATTACCGCCCGGCTCAGCGTCGGCTTCGGTACCCATCACGGGCATGTGCTGGCAGGCTCGGCCTGAGTGTGCCCGTCGAGGTCATGGAAGTTCCGCCCTTCATCTGAGGCAACTGGGAAGACCTGCTGGCCCGCGCAGGCGGAGGTGAAAACATGCTACTGCTGTTTGACGCCGATGCCCAGCCAGAGCTGGGAAGTGTTCGGCCACGATCGGCGTGGTGTATGATCCAGGTTATGAGCTGGGGAAGTACGTTCCCTCGCGCATGCCAATGCGTTACGATGCGTTCGTCTTTATCCATGAAACCCATGCGTTAGAACCGCTGGCACTGCCGCTGATGGTTTGAAGGTCCATAATCATATATGCAACAGCTGCCCATGATGGATTAAAGGCGGCTTTTTTCATTGACACGGCAAGTTCATTCCGAGTTCACACGAAGTACACAAGGGACCTTTATAATGACGGGTGTAGTGAGAAATCAAAGGTTAGATGCAGCCAGGGTCCAGCCTGAGACTGCGATGCATGCAGATTCCCGTACCGGATCAAGAACATGTGATAACATGGAATCAACGAAAGCGATCCATGGATAAGCAGCGACATCACACAACATAGACACAGATGCGGAGTGAACGGGATGAAACGTAAAATTTTGCTTGTCGAAGATGATACGCTGATGCGCGAATTCATTACCGACTATTTCAAAAAAGAGCAGTGGGACGTTAATGAAGCGGAGAACGGCAGAATCGCGCTGGAGAAATTCGAGGAAGTTGCCGTCGATCTGGTCGTGCTCGACATTATGATGCCGGAAATGGACGGCTGGTCGGTATGCCGCCGAATCCGTGAGAAATCGGATGTACCGATCATCATCATTACCGCCCGTTCCGACGATGACGACCAAGTGATGGGCTTTGAGCTTGGAGCCGACGAATATGTGACCAAACCGTTGAGCCCTCGAGTGCTCGTAGCCCGGGCAACCGCTTTAATGAAAAGAACGGAAGGAATCGTGGGGTTAAGTTCCGATGTGCTGGTATACGGAGCCATATCGGTAAACCGCGCGGCACACACCGTAACCGTAGGGAATGCCAAATTGAATCTGTCTCCGAAAGAGTACGAACTGCTGTTATACCTCATCAAGAACCATGGCAGGGTTCTGGCCAGGGAATCGATTTTGGATGCGGTATGGGGGTACGATTACTTGGGAGATGTACGGACGGTGGATACCCATATCAAAAAATTAAGAGCCAAATTGGGAGACGAAGGCCGATATATCCGGACCATGATTCGTGCGGGCTATAAATTCGATATGGACGAATGAGACGACGCAG
This sequence comes from Paenibacillus sp. VMFN-D1, assembly GCF_003386155.1. NCBI lineage: Bacteria > Bacillati > Bacillota > Bacilli > Caryophanales > Paenibacillaceae > Paenibacillus > Paenibacillus sp. VMFN-D1. The sequence continues at coordinate 1,167,303 of NZ_QRDU01000002.1, forward strand.
CGTTGTGTTCAAACTGTTTGCCGTCACATCCGTGCTGATTTTGGTGGTGTTTTCCCTGGTGATGCTGGCAGAAGGACTGTTCTTCGAGCGGTTTTACCGATCCTCGAAACTGGGGGCATTGGAGCATGGGATGGATCAGTTCGCCCGGCAGTTTGAGCAGACTGAAGGAGCCGTTGCGCTCGGGCAGCTGTTCGTGAAGAACGGCACACCGGCGCAGACGTTCGAGATTATCGGCCAGCGGCTCATTACGGGCGTCCGCTCCGTGATGCTCGAAGACCATCCTGGAGGCGCATTGCTGGCTTATGTGACGTTCAGCTACCTGTTCGATCCGTACGGCAATAAGTCGGGTACTCATGCAGGAAAATGGCGAATGGAAAATCTCGGTCGTCGACTGAGGAACCATAATTCAAAACAACAAACAGCAGCCGGCAAGTAATTGGCTGCTGTTTTCTTAAGCTAACGGGGGTTGATTCCGGATGGTTAAATTCAATCAGACGGCAAGAGAGTTTTTTGTAAAGTACTACAACAAAAAGAAGTTCTCTTTCACTAAAGAAATGGCAGCTGGCGGGATCGCCCTCGTGGTGAATTTAAGCTTTTGGGACTATAAGCTCCCATTCAATTCATGGAATATGCGACGACAACAAATGACCTAGCCTAGGATAAAAGCTATCTAAGGCTTTACACAATACCGCCTACGTATGATTTATATTATCCGCGTCTATCAACCTAGGTTTGTCCTCTTTAATGTTGAAAGCATTGCTTGAGATTGTTCCTGAGATGAATAATAAGATTGCGGAATATAATGAAAGGTTTTATTCCGAAACTAAAACTACTGTTTGTTCAATAGGTCAATATCAGCAACTAAATCTTTTATTCTCTTTAATCTCCGATGCGCCTCGCTGAATTGCTTTAAGTCATTTGGGTGGACAATCTTGCGATTCATCTCTAAAACCGTATCAATGTCCCCGTTTACATGTCTTCTTCAATATCATTTATGTATTTGTTTAATTTATCTAAATGTAGATTATCGTTTTTCTCCGTTAGGCCCGTTTTTAATGCTTTTTTATTTAAGCTAAATAATCTTCTCATATAATACCTCTTCAGATAATATCTTTCCCCATTTTATAAGTTGTGTTCCGATTCCCGGTTTTGGAAATACGGTATATATCTTGATGTCGGATAAAAAGCCCGTTTAGTGAAGATAAGGTGTGTTGATCTGATGATAATTGATCAAGAAAAATAAAGAACTATCCGCATAGGAGTCTCCTGAAAATATTCGAGCAGGGCTCAAACTTGCAGACCTTACGTCCTGATCTTACTACTCTGAGCAGCAATGCCTTATTGGTGGTCGTTGGTGGACAAGGTAAGAGTACCGCAGCCGGACTACAAAAAAAGAATCAGATCCTCTTCGAGAAGAAAATCTGATTCTTTGGTTTATTTTATAGTGATTTTTTTTATGGTTGGGGCAGTGGAACTGTTTCCTGTTTCCAAGAAGTACGCCGCTTTGGATTGAGGACTATAACCAACAAAAGTTGGATTCTTCCCAAGTCCAGTCTGCTCTGAAGCTATAGCGTCTGATTTCCCAGTAGGATACAAACTCCACAGCCCGGTGCTTAGATCTTGAACAAATACAGTTTCTCCTACGACCTGCGTATTCCAGCCGCTGGCCTCCTGACCAGGAGTCTGCTTGAAGAGAAGCTGGTGTTCTGTTACTGCTTTTCCTGTACTCATACTATATAAAGCATGAAACGTTTGCTTCTCCGTTGGGTCCGGATGTGCAACATTGGCAGGTGTAACCTCATCGTAAGTGTAGGAATTCCAGATATTCAGTTGCCCTTGCTTATCGATACGAAGCTGCTTATCAATGTTTAGTCCAGGTACCTCAATAGAGGTTTTACTATACATATTTACGATACGGATAAAGTAATCCTCAGCCATCGTTCGCTGTCCGGCGTACTTTATTGCAATGTAGGGGTAAGCTGAAAAATCCCAATCGACAATGTTCACATGTTCATAGGTACTATCCTTTAGCTGAGCGTTGTATTTTACAACAGGATTACCGGAAGTTGTATAGAGTGTAAACTGATCTACTTTTTGAACCATAACACGCTCATTTACACCTTTAGCCGGTGCTACCCACTCGGCCTTGCCCTGATCTGGGACAGTTATTTTATAGTCAGTCTTGCTGATCTCGACTCCATCCTCATTGTAAACATGCTTTTCAATTCGGTTGCGGGAACCTGTTGTCAAAATAACCACTTTCGTTGGGTTATTCATTACGTGCGTATCCAGAATTTTTTGATTTGGGCTCAGCGCCTTCATTAGTTTTCCCTGGCTGATATCCAACAACTGGGCCTTAGCGTTACCCTCAATTACACTTTTATTTGCGCTAATTTGTAGAACTGATGCCCCAGCGGTCAAATTGTTTGATGCCGCAAAGGATATGTTGGGTATTGCTATGGAACTTGCCCCAAACACGAGCGCAGCCGTGATTTTAATAATATTTAATTTCAATGGTTATCCCTCCTCTTGTTATATGACGCTAATGGTTTTAAAAAGTTACATTCACGGAGAAGGCTCTATCCTTAAGATAGGAATAGGGCCTAAACGGGCTTTATTATTTATAAATCCAATATGATTCAACTCGATTAGTCGAAGAAATTACATTTTTCAGGAAATAAATCTTCCCTCCATGTAAGCAAGTCTCATCAGTTATCCTAGTCTTACATAAGACAACTTAATCGAGAGGTGACTATTTTTTATAGTTAGCCCGTTGTCACTGGAACAGGTGCGTCCCCTTGGACCTTTAAGTTTGTTTAGCCTACGGAAATCCTACGGGGATATACAAAACACCGAAGCTACAATTGTTTTATTTCCTCAGGAATATCAAACACTTGATTTAACGACACTTCTTTTTGACCTAACTTTTCTTGGACACCATCCTGGTTAACAAATCCATATTCAGCCTTCCCGAAATCCTACAGCAGAGGTCAAGAAAGCAAAAACGGAAAAAACAAGAAGCCGGTTTACCTCGAAGTTTAAATATAAAATTTGGCTTTTTGGTGAAAATAATGCAGATGAGTGACAACAAACCAAGTATTAGAAAGTGTCATATCAAGATAGGTAGGGTGACCCTGCATGATGAAACGATCTTCAGTCCCTTTCCGTATCAATTGTCTCTTAACTTTACAATGACCTAGTATTAGTCAAATTTAATATAGTAATCGAATACGGAAATAGGAAGGCACCCTAAACGGGTGCCTTTTCTCGCGCATAGACGAGCATCAAGTCCGGATAAGGTTTTCCTTTTTATTTCCCCGATAAAAAATCAATCCTTATATTTGATTTTTCTATTATGAAGCATGGCTTTGTTCGATCGTGCTTTCATCCGTCAGCCGCAATGGAGCCGTCTCTATCCAGAGATGGATTTCAGGGTGGAAGCCAGCGCGAAGCTGCGTCGCATCGGTATGAACAGCATTCCACTGGGAAGACAGCGCAAGGAGCGTACCAAGCCATGATTTGGATGAAGGTGGCGGGAATAACGCTGGTTGTCGTCATCATCGTATGTTTCGAGTGGATTCGATTGGACATCGGTCGTGTTCGGGAACGGGTTGTGCTTGCCTCTATTGCCGGCTTGAGCTGGATATCCGCCCTGATGGCTGTATTAATTCCTGAAATGCCAGGGCCAATTAAATGGATTGAGTGGCTCTACAGACCACTTTCCGGCTTATTAAGTTGATGAGGTGTTGCAGATGATAGAAAAGGGGAAGATTTCACCGGGGCAGTTGGCGTTTTCACTTTATTCCTTGATGGCTTATGACGGGCTGCTGCTGATTCCCAAAATTGCGGGTGAGAACGCGGGGCGCGACTTATGGTTGTCGCCTGTCTGGTCACATCTGGCTGGCATTATTACCATCGCTCAAAGGAGCCACCGTTCCGTTCACATGGTTTGCAGGGTATATTTTGCTAGGGCTGTATTACCCGTTATTGTCCGATAAACGAAAGGTAACATTGTTCGTTATGACGGCCTGGTTTGGTGAAATGATTACATTGGCCGCATCCGGGCTTATATCCGTATTCCTTTTTGGCGAGTATACCAGTACGTTGAACTATCCCTTTATTGAAGTCGTTCGTTATATTGCACTCGGTGAATTCTTTCAGCACATCGATGCTTTGCTACTTGCTGTATGGCTGCCCGGCACGTTTATCGAACTGGCCACATATCATTATGCCGCTGTGGCGGGTCTTGCCGAATGGACTGGGCTCAAGGATTACCGGGCACTTGCCGGTGGCATGGATCCGAGGTAAGCTGGGACTCCGGAAAGCCAAATAGGTAAAGCCAAACCGGTTTTATAAGAATAAAGGATTTGTCTTTTAAATGTGCGAGCGATTCTATTCGGAGGTTTATACTTTAAAATGCGCCATCTGATCAGTGAGAACGAAACGACTTAAATGAACGACGCCGACGAGATCTCCTGCATCGTGGCCAACTGCTGTTCGGATGCCGCGGCTACCTGTGCGGTTTGTCCTGACTTTATCGTGATGTCCGGCACGAATGTGGTTCCTTCGGCAAGTTCCTGAACCTCGGCCGAAATTTCTGCGCACGGACACCCAACCTGTTTCAATTCCTCCATAATGGACATGATTAACTGTACGCTCTCGGTGACGCGGAACAAGCCATTTTAAAACGGGAATGGCAACAACTTTAGAAACGTTGGAAACCTATTTGGGAATGAGCCACGCCAATTTTGACTTCTTCTTCAGGGCTCTTGGCAAGAGAGAGCTGCTCATTGCTTACATTATTTATATCAGGATCTAATTCCCATTGGATTTGTATTGAATCGGACCGGAGTTTTTCGTCTGCAAAATTTTCAACAAAGTGACTCTCTCTCCGAGAATTCTTACGGGGGGTGTTGAGGTTTCCTCCTTAATTAGAAAAAGTAGATTCGATAAGTATTCTGATCTACTTTTTTTGTATTCGTGCTTAAACAGAAATGGTTTTTGATCAATAAAGACCATTTAATTCATTGGCCGGTTTAAAAAGAGACCTCCTTGGAAGTCAACCTTCCAGACTTCCAAAGAGGTCTTTTAATTTGGAGTGAACAAATACTTCCTGTTAGGTATTGTTTCCTATGTCAGTTAGATGTGTGGTGAATTCAGCATAAAATCAACAAATCCAGCAGATGGGACGATCAACTCTTGCAAACCTTCGTTCAGCTCTACGGATTGTGAATGTACTGTTTGCCCGTAGCAATCCTTGATTTTCATCTCATAGTTCCCCTGGAATGAACAGGAGAATCGAAGATACAGCCGATCCCCCGGCGTACCGTTCACGATGATGAGGCGATCGGTTGGGTGATCCAGCTCTACGACGGTCTCGGAGTATATGGCGATGACCGTTTTGTCCCTGTTACTGGCTGTAACTTTAGGATATAGGAGTTCCGGATGAAATGGCTGAAGCTTTCCATACAGCAGTACATCTCGGTGATCGCGAATAAAGCTGATCCAAAACCGGAGCATAGCCAGATGACGATCTCCAACCCGGTCCAGGCGAACTGAAATTTGTGGAACGGCAAACATCACGTGAATCATCTGCATTGCCGCGTTTTCCACTTTATCCCTGGGGTTGAACATGATCATGTCGGAATGGACCACGGTGTCGCCCGAAAGAAGACGCAGATCCAGCGTCCGGACCCGGTTCTGAAGAAAATCGTTCGGGCAATCATTCGCTCGGAACATATTTCCGTATTTGCGCATGAGTGGCCCGATATACGTTTGACGGAATTCGATCAGAATATTGGGCTTGATCGCTTTGAGCCGGTCCATGACGTCGGACAGCAGGCGGTCGACGGCTTCGGGGACCGATACGTAATCCCGTCCGTTTTCTTGAGAGATCACACCAGGAGATTCCGCTGGGAGACGGAAGCTGTCCACGAAATCGAGCTTGAGCCCGTCGATGTTCCAGTTTGTTACTGCTTGCTCATATACGGAGATCAAATACTCCCGAACTTCCGGAAAACGGGGATCCAGAATCCCGGCATTTAGATTGTCGTCGGTGCTCAGAAGCTTGTCTGCAAATTGGCCCCAAACTTTGCTGCGCTTTCCGACGAACGGGACGGAGTACCACAACATGTATTTCATGCCCAGGCTCTGGATGGCGGCAATATGCGCCCCCATATCGGGGAACTTACCCGGGCATACTTCCCAGTCCCCGGTATATGCATATCCGCGACCGTTATCATCGGTTTGCCAGCCGTCGTCCACGATGATCGTATCGCATCCAAGTTCTTTGGCCAACCGGGCCTGTTCTTCCAGCTGATCTGCGGTGATGTCCTGATGATAGGAGTACCAGGTGGAGTAGGCAGGATTCGTCGCATCCACCGGTGGCGGTGAAGGCGTCATACCAGGCTGCCGAGACCACCACTGGACAACCTCCTCCAAAGCCTCGTAATAAGGAACGTCACGTCGATCAATTCGGAGCGTTGCGTTATACTCATCCTTCATCAACGTCGGCTCTTCGAACAGCGTAATCGAGCAGTGGAATGTCGAATCCTCTTCATGAATCCCTGCTTTGATCGTCAAATGATTCAGCGCATCAGTGAATGCAAAGGTTAGCCGGTTTTTTCCTTCCACATTAAACAGGGTGGCAACGGGAGCCAAAGTGGTGCCTCTGGATGCAAATCCCTCGCCCCAATCGATCTGAAAAGCTTTGTTCCTGTCGGTTCCCGGGTGCCACATCGAGTGAATATCTATAGCCGGCACAGACCACTCCAGTCGGCAAACGGGGGGCTTCTTTCCGGCCTCAGCCCGCAGCTTCAAATGAATCAGACATACACTGTCCTCAACGATTTCGATGTGTTGCGATACATCGAAAAAATGTTCCGGATTATGAAACGTTACGAGAGGGGGTGAGATGTTCATCAAATTTTTCATAAACTCCTCCTACGAATTAAAGCTGAATATGGTCCTGATCATTTCAATTACAGTATAAATTTTACGAAACATATAGTAAACAAAAAAGTAGATGAGTAGCATTTCAAAACGTATATATGTACATAACGCTATATATTTACCAATATATGTTTTTAATTAGAGTATTGTCAAGGATGTTGTTCTCTGATATATTGAAAAACAAATAATATCTTAGATATTTGTTTAGTAAACATTGGGCATTTCGTTTGGCAAAAGGTCCATAAGGTACTAAAATAACAGTAAGGGGTGTTTCCCAAAAAAAGAGACGGAAAAGGTGATTGGTGTTGGCAAATATTCGTGATGTTGCAAGATTGGCAGGGGTGTCTCCTTCTACGGTTTCCCGTGTGTTAAATGGGGATCCTTCTTTATCCGTACTGGAAGAAACGAGAAGGAAAATTATTTCCGCAGCGGAACAGCTGCAGTATAATATGGCTTCCAAACGTGCAGTTAACAAGTCCATGCCGTTAAAAGATTACAAAATCGGGCTGGTTACATTTTGCTCCGAACAATTCGAATCGGAAGATCCCTACTATCTTTCCATCCGGATGCAAATCGAGAAGGAATTCAACCAGATGGGGCTTCATATTACTCGGACGATCCGCTGGGTCAACCGTGATTCTTATGAAAGCCTTTCCGGCCTCGACGGCCTGATTGTAATTGGCAAATTTGAATTTGACCCGTACAATTTGTTCTTTAACCGGATCCCAAATATCGTGTTCGTTGATTATTCTCCAGACGAAGACCGGTTTGATTCCGTCGTTGTCGATTTCAATAAAGTGACTACGACGGCGCTGGATCACTTGACAGGTCTTGGTTACACCAAAATCGGGCTAATCAGCTCCCGCGATTTTATCAATCGATTCGGTTCCAGCACTGGCATTGATTTCATTGATCAGCGCCAAAGCAGTTTTGAAGCTTATATGAAAAATAAAAATTTGTACATGCCAGAGCATGTACATATCGGCAGCAATTTTTCCATGTCGGCCGGATATGAGCTGATGAAGGATGCCATTAAGAAAGGGAATTTGCCAGAAGCTTACTTGATTGGGTCCGACCCCATGGCTATCGCAGCAAGCAGAGCGTTAAAGGAAGCGGACGTGAAAGTGCCGACGGATGTGGCACTCATAGGGATTGATGATATCGAGATGGCTGCCTATATGGATCCACCGCTGACTACAGTCAAAATTTATACCGAACAGATGGGTCAAACTGCCGTGAAAATGCTAATGGAAAGAATTGGTGGCAGGGAGGTTCCGCTTAAAGTGGTGCTTCCGTCGAAGTTAATCGTAAGAAGCTCTTGCGGTGCTGGCCGATTTCCCAAGACAGCTGTCCAGGATTAGGGCAGAAAAAAGGGGAGTGAAAGAGCCGCAGTCGCACAAACAATCGTTATTAGGGGGCAATAAACGATGAAAAAATGGCTGTTGTTCGTAGTGTCTTTGTTCGTTGTCATCGGAATGACCGCATGTTCCGGAAACTCCGGAACTGCGGACTCATCGCAAAGCGAGGGCGGCGCCGTGGGTGAAAGCGCCAGCTCGGGAACCAAAGGGAAAATTACATTTGCTTACTGGGGTGCGCAAACGGAAGCCGACGCCATCAAACAAGTGATTGCTGATTTTGAAAAATCCCACCCCGAAATTAAAGTGGAGAGCCAATGGATTCAAAAAGATTATCTCACGAAACTTCAGACCATGATTGCCGGAGGGACGGCTCCTGACGTGATGCTGATTTCAGGAGGGGATTTACCTGGATTTGCAAGCGCTTTCCAAGAGCAACAGGTGGATCCGTCTGCTTTCAGCTCGCCATCTCTGGTAGATTCGATGTCAGTCGACGGGAAGGCTTATGCTGTGCCGTTTATCATCAAACCAAAAGTTATGGCAATCAATCTCGATCTTTTCAAGAAAAACAATATTCCCCTCCCCAGCCCATCCAATCCCATGACGATGGATCAATTCGACGAAATGGCCAAAAAGCTCACTACGGGTGAGGGAAGTTCCAAAGTTTTCGGCTCAGAACCATTATATCTGCCGAATCTAATTTATTCTTTCGGAGGTTCGTTTTACTCGGACGATAACACTCAATCGCTACTTGGATCCCCCGAAGCGATTAAAGCCGGCGAATATATCGTTGCCGCCAAGCAGGAAGGAATCGTTCCGAGCGACAACGAGAAACAGGGACAGAACATGATGAACTGGTTTCTTAGCGGGCGCATCGCCATGTACACCGATTTTGGCCCCTGGTATATTCCGCAGCTCGCAGATGTTAAAGGCTTTGACTGGGATATGGTTCCTTTTCCAGGCGGTGGCGGCTCCAAAGAAATCAACGGACTGGCGATTAGCAAAGACAGCAAGAACGCCGAGGCAGCTAAGATCTTCGTTCATCATCTGACCCAGGATGATGGAGCGCAAAAAATTATAGGGGGCAACAAAAGCGCGTATGGTGTACCAGTCTTGGCAAGCGCAACCGGAGCATTCGAGCAAATTTACCCCGGCAAAAACCTGAAAGCTTTTGTGTTGGCATCCGAGAAACAACACCCGCAGGAAGCGCAAAAACGAACGAACGAAATCAATAATGAAATGAAAGCGATCGATGACCAAACTCCCATCGGAATCGGCAGCAAGGACGTGAAGGAAGTGTTCCCTCAGGTTGCGGAGAAGATAAATAACATTTTGAAACAATAATAACGGGAGAACGCCTATGAACGGATTGATTCAACTCATCTATAACTTTTTTCAAGGGATGGGGATACCGGCAGATTTGCTGCCGCTCCTCCCATTCCTGACCGTCATGATCGCAGTGTATGCTCTCCTTTTTCTGTTCACACGGTTTCTGGTACGCAAAAAAGTGATTCATACAAAAACAGCCAGTTTTTACATGTTCGTATCGGTATGGGTCATTGGTTTCCTGCTCTTTACGCTGGGACCGATGGTCTTCTCCTTCTACATTAGCTTCACCCAGTGGGAGGTGGTCAGCGACCCGGTTTGGGTAGGCGCCAACAATTACCGGATGCTGTTTAAGGATACAATGTTTTATAAATCGCTTGCTGTGACGTTCTACTACACATTGGTCAGCGTCCCGCTTCAGGTGGTGCTGTCGTTTGGGATTGCCTTGTTGATGAACTTGAAGCTACGCGGCATTTACGTATTCCGTACCATTTATTATTTGCCCACGCTTGTTCAGGGAGTTGCCCAAATGGTACTGTTCATCTGGATCTTCAACCCGAACGTTGGTCTGATCAACTCGGTGCTGCGTTTTGCGGGCATTCATGGTCCGGCCTGGCTGTCTGATCCGCAGTGGTCGATGCCGGCTATCATTCTCATGAGCCTGTGGACAGTCGGAGGGAATATGATCATTTACCTTGCAGGATTGTCGGATATCCCGCAATCGCTCTATGAGCAAGCCGAAATCGACGGCGCGACGGTTCTCCGCAGGCTATGGCACGTGACTCTTCCGCAAATTTCGCCCATTCTGTTCTTTAATACCGTCACGAGTATGATCGGGGCATTCCAGACCTTCACGCAAGGCTTCCTTGTTAACGGAGGACCAGATAATTCGCTGCTCTTCTATGCGTATTATTTGTATCAAAATGCGTTCATGTGGTTCAAGATGGGCTACGGTTCTGCACTGGCTTGGGTGCTGTTTGTGATCATTTTGCTGTTCACCTTACTGGTATTCCGAAGCAGCGCGTTATGGGTGTATTACGAAAATGAAGTGGGAGGGAGGAAGCGCCGTGTCCGTAACAAAAAAGCGTAACTCTATCGGAATCCGGTTGCTAGCTTATCTCGTGCTGCTGGCGGGTGCAGTGTCGTTCCTGTATCCATTTGTATGGATGATTTCCGCTTCGCTACGCAACCTGGAGGAAATCGCGATTTCCGGCATGAACATTTGGCCTCAACACTGGCGCTGGGAAAATTATACGAAAGCGTTGACGGCGTTTCCCTTTGGCCGCTATTTGGTCAACACGCTGCTCACTACCATCATTCCAATTATTGGTACTGTATTATCCTGTTCCCTGGTTGGTTATGCTTTTGCCCGTTTAAGGGTTAAAGGAAGCGGTCTTATGTTTCTGCTTGTTTTGTCTACCATGCTGCTGCCGGGTGAAGTGACGATGATTCCGCAATTCATTTTGTTTAAAAAGCTCGGCATGCTGGATACTTTGTATCCGCTGATCGTGCCGGCTTTCTTCGGCTCGCCGTTCTACATTTTTTTGTTTCGCCAGTTTTATTCTCGGTTACCGGTCGGGTTGGAAGAAGCAGCGGTCATTGACGGCTGTGGTTACTTCAAAATTTGGCGAACGATCTTTTGCCGTTGTCCAAGCCGGCTCTGACCGGGGTGGGCGTCATGATGTTTATGGGGGCTTGGAACAATTTCATGGGCCCGTTGATCTATATTAACAGCGACCGGTGGAAGACACTTACGCTGGGATTGGCCGGTTTTCAGGGGACGTACTCAACGGATACGAATTTGTTGATGGCCGCAGCCATCGTGATTACGCTGCCTTGCATTATTTTATTCTTCAGCGCACAGAAGGCGTTCATGGAAGGGCTGACGTTCTCCGGGTCAAAAGAAAGTTAGGAAGAAGGAGTGAAGCAGGAATGAATGATTTGCATAATATCCGCGCCAAAGCAGGGGCGGTAACGTTCAGGTCTGACGATGATGCATTGAATGAGGGATTTGCTTGGGCAAAGCGGCAGGCATTGTCTTATGCTCATTTTGGGGAGGATGCTGTGGGGCTGTGGTATGAGGCAGCTCTGCCTGCAAGGGAAGCGTTCTGCATGCGGGACGTGATGCATCACAGTGCCGGTGCTGCTGTTCTGGGGCTCAGTCCTCATACGAAAAACATGATCAGACGTTTCGCGGAGAATATTGCAGAATCGCGGGACTGGTGCACCTTTTGGGAAATAACGAAGGATAATCTTCCGGCTGCGGTGGATTATGATAACGATCAGGATTTTTGGTATAACCTTCCCGCCAACTTCGACCTAATCGAAACAGCTTGGAGGCAGTTTTTGTGGACGGGTGACCGGGATTATATCGAAGATGCAGTACTGCGCCGTTTTTATGACCTAACCCTAACGGAGTACGTAGACAAGTGGGACCGGGATAAGGACGGCATTTTAGAGTATTATCCCGAATACGGGCGGCGGGGATTGGCGAGCTATAATGAAGCTGGTCAACATCCTTTGGCCGGGGGCGATATGGTCGGCGTACAGATTGCCGCTTACCGGGCCGCTGCCCGAATGGCAGAGTTGACAGGGAATCCTCATGCGTCCTCTACTTACGCGGCGAAAGCCCACACGCTTGAGCAGGTGTATGGAAGCTCGTGGTGGAACGAGAATCGGCAGCGCTTTTATGGCATGATGTTACAAGACCGTTCCTTCGCAGATCCGTACTGCGCAGAAGGCAATTTTCTCCCGCTGTACTACGGGGCAGTCACCCGTTCCGATCAGCTTCAAAAAGCGCTGAAGGATTTGGAAGCCAATGGAGCCCCGAATGTGGAGGGCAAGACTTATCTTCCGGATATATATTACCGGTATGGCCTTCCGCAGCAAGCCTTCGGCGAACTGAAGGAATTGGTGAACCCCGCGCTCGAGCGCAGGGAATACCCGGAAGTTTCCTTCTGTGTGGTAGGTGCCATTGCTACGGGAATGATGGGCATCGCAGCTGACGGAACTCGCACAATTTGCACTCTGCCTCAGCTGGGTGACTCGCTCACATGGGCTGAGATTGAAGATCTTCCTGTCCTTGGACGGACAATTCAAGTTCGGCATGAGAGGGCAGGCGAAACAAGCCTCACGCTTCAAGAAGGGCAACCCTTTTCCTGGAAAGCGATGTTTCAAGGAAATGCAGGCTCTTTTTATCATAACGGTGAACGAATAGCTCCGAGGACGGAAATCACAGCGGACGGCCGGGAAATTGCTTTTGTTACTATTACGGTGGAACAGGGAGAGACCCACCGAATATTCTGCAAAGATGCGAAGGGGCAGTAGGTTGAGTAGTGCACCCTTTATTTAATCGAGGATAGCGGTATAAATCCAGGTTGGACTAGTGAAATCTCTGTAAGGTGATGTAACGTTGCAGCTGCTTTATTCCAAATCCAGCAGGTGCATGCTGCCAGTCTACATCCAGATACCGTTAGAAGTAGTAAGCAAATAATGCCCCAAAAAGTAGCCCGCTCCATTAGGAACGGGCCTGTTTAAGCACCTGAGAACCCCTATGTATAGTGAATGGGTCATCAAAGACTTATATGTTTATTCATGATTTTCAGATTTATACCTTCTAGCAATTTGAGAGGAGGACATGTTACGTTGATTTATCTGGTCAGACACGGGCAGACGGAATGGAATCTGGAAAACAGGATGCAAGGGCACCAGGACTCGCCGCTGTCTGCAGAAGGGAGACTGCAAGCGGAGAAACTTCATGAGCGTTTAAAAACGGTTGATTTTGCCAAGGTGTATTCTAGCACGAGTCCAACGGCGATTATAACCGCCGAGATCATTTCCGCGAAAAGCCCCGAAAACATCGTATTACTGGATGGATTAAGAGAAATAAATATGGGATTGTGGGAAGGACGGCAGGTTAACGACATAGTAACCGAATACGCCCAGGAATTTTATAACTTTTTTAGCCTGCCCCATTTATACACGCCGACCGCTGGAGGAGAAACATATGCCAAACTGCGGGAACGGGCCGTATCAGCTTTTGAAGACATATTGTCCGAAGGTGTCCATTACGATGCTCAAGGCAGCCATGTCTTGGTCGTAGCTCACCGTATGACGTTAAGGACGCTGATGAACCACTATGTTGGAAACGATCTTGAAGAAATGGGAGCTGCACCGGATATTCCGCCCGCCAGCTTAAGTATAATTGCTTTTAGGGATGGTCGGGCGAAGGTTGAGCTATTTGGCGATATTTCGCATTACTTCGATTCATAGTTCGAAAAGAAAGAGGTTTTGCTGGCGATCCATAAAGGATTGCGCAAAGGGATCCCATTTTTCTTAGTAAGGATGTCACTTGCGTTTACGATCCCTGACCAGGAACAAGATCTGGCGACACATCCGCCGCAATGGAAGATTTGCAGCAGTGTTTCGTCCTCTTCATTGAACCCGTTGCTAAGTAGACGAGCTGTGTCGTAAAGGGGCCAAAAACTCTTTCCTGATTGAGTTTATATTCAGCTCTTGGAAAGAGTTTTTGGCATATTCTTTAGCCAAACAGCTACTTCTTAATCCCAAGCTACGCGGCAAAGAGCTCAAAACGTCCTTACAGGACCCGTGTCCATGCAGCTGCCAAAGAGCAATTAGTAACGGCGTGAATTTCTCAATGACGGTAGAACATTGGTGATCGATATTGGTGCTTGGAGAAACCTGGAGCTTTCGATGATTGTTATGTCCAATGCTATTCAGATCGACTGTTGATCGGTAAAAAGACGGTCAAGGAGTGGTTATAAATGAATCAAAACCGGATAAATGTGATCGATCGAGAAACGAGACTTCTAATTGACTACGCCGGAACATGAATTTATCGTACAGTGCCAAACGCTCCGATTAAGTTAACGAATCAATTCTTGGCAGTGGCAGGTGATCAAGAATGAAGGTCTATTGTAATGGTAGAAGCATGAACGAATTATATATCATTGTAAATTCTGAAGAGCAAAAAGCCTACAAAGTTTTTGGAAATGTTCCGGTCGTTCTGCTGGATTACCTGGAGGCTCTGCGGATCATTAGAACGGGGGAATTTGAGGAGATGTGCCCGGGAGGGTTAATAACCATATCGCTTATTGAGGCAGTTATGAAGCATTTCAAAAGCTAAAGCCATCCCCATTAGCCGATGCAAAAAGCCGAGGGAACTTAGAAGGGATCGTATCCTAACAGGCGCCTTTGTAGATGGGCCATTATTACTATTAATTTGGACATGTTCCCAAATCCCGGTCCTGTTCATAGCTTAAAGTGGGCACATACCCATTACCAAGTACGAACAGTAGATCGAGGTGTGTAAAACATAATGAAAAGAGATTTGAAAGACAAAATTCAGAATGGAAAAATACCACAACCGATAAGAAGTGATGGTGCTGGTTGGTGGGATTTAGGACCACGGGACATCATGAGAGACCTTGAGAACCCTGACATGCTGGTTCCTCCTGTCACCGATGCCGGATCGATTCCTAACTTAAAATTCTCTTTCTCCGATACTAATATGCAATTAAATCACGGTGGCTGGTCACGGGAAGTGACGGCTAGACAACTTCCGATTGCTACCACGCTTGCTGGGGTGAATATGGCTCTAACTCCAGGTGGTGTCCGGGAGATGCATTGGCATCAGCAAGCGGAATGGGCAATTGTGCTAGTGGGGAAAACGCGCGTTACATCCGTAGATCAAAACGGGAGGAACTTCATTGCTGACATTGGTGTGGGCGATCTTTGGTATTTTCCTCCCGGAATTCCGCATTCTCTTCAAGGCCTCGAGGAAGGCACAGAGTTTTTGCTCGTTTTCCCTGACGGTAACTTCTCAGACCTAAATACATTATCTATCACTGATTGGTTCGCACATACGCCAAAGGAAGTGCTCTCAGCGAATTTTGGTGTTCCACAAAGCGCTTTTGAAAATATCCCGACCAATCAGGTATACATTTTTCAATCGGATGTTCCCGGTCCTATAGAAAGTCACCAGATAGCCGACCCACAAGGTACGGTTCCACTATCCTTTAAACATCGATTACTTGCACAAGAGCCGATTGTAACTCCAGGCGGGAGTACCGTTCGGATCGTGGATTCAACCAACTTTCCTATATCGACGCAAGTTGCCGCATCGTTACTGGAAATCAAACCTGGCGCCATGAGGGAAATGCACTGGCATCCGAATAAGGATGAATGGCAGTATTATATCTCAGGAACAGCACGGATGACGGTTTTCGCAGCCAATGGTACAGCTCGTACTTTCGATTATCGGGCTGGGGATGTGGGGTATGTGCCGCGTGCCTTCGGGCATTACATTCAAAACACAGGCACCGAAACCGTGTGGGCTTTGGAAATATTCAATAGTGACCGGTTTGAAGATGTCTCACTGAATCAGTGGATGGCACTCACACCCCATCAAATAATACAAAATAACTTACATGTAGGACCAGAATTAATGAATGCATTGAAAAAGGTAAAACAATTTATAGTTAGCAACCCGGTATTTGATAAATAATCATCTTTGTAAGGTGTCTTTATCATTGGGTAACTTAATTGCACTAATTAGCGCCCATGACACCAGGCTGCCGAGATCATCGGCAGCCTGGTCAGCTAACGGATAGATTTACAGCTAATATGAACAATGCAAACATTCATCCTGCTACATGATAGTAAATGACAATGGAAGTTGTTCAAGTACTGGACAAACGCAAGGCTTAGAAGTTGATTACCAAGCGTAAATGCCTTTCTCATCCAGAAACTCGCCGTTGTGACGTTTGCCATCTATGGCATAACCCACGATAATGGCAGCAGCGGCTTCCTTGGATTTACCGCCTGCGGCATTGCCGTTGAGATCGGTGGTTGTGAACCCTGGCGTTACCGCAAATACTTGAGCGCCGCTGTTTCTAACTTCATAAGCCATCGATAATGTCATGGCATTGTTTGCCGTTTTGGAGGAATTATAATCAAAAGCGTTTAGAGTGGATTCCGCATTTTGCATATGATCCAGGGAGGCCATGTCAGTTGAGACGTTGATGATGGTTCCTTCGTTGTTCTTGATCAACGGGAACAGACGCTGGTTTAAACGGAAGGTACCGAAAAAGTTAACTTCAAAGGCGTTTCGCAAATTCTCCTCTTTAGTATCCATAAACGAGCGGGAGAATGCACCAGGCATGCCAGCGTTGTTAATCAGCAGTCTCAAGTCAGGATAGTTTTGTTTGATCGTATAGGCAGCTTGTTCAATAGACTCTAAGGATTCCATATCTACTTGTACAAATTCTACGTCGAGCCCTTTGGAAGTCAACCCGGATACGGCTGCTTCGCCGCGTTCGGTGCTGCGGGCACCTAGAATGACTTTCCAGCCGGCTTCACTCAGCTGCTTAACGATTTCAAATCCGATTCCTTTATTTGCTCCGGTTACAAAAGCGGTTTTTTTCATTCAAATCCCTCTTTCTGTATAATGGTTGTGCTACCTGATCTATAAGTTACTATGCTACACTTAGTGTAGGTCAACAGAAACTTTTTAATAAGTGAGGGGTTATATGCTTACAATCGGAGAAGTAGCGAAATCAGTCGGAATCAACATCGGTGCGATCCGTTTTTACGAGAGAAAAGGATTGCTGGAACCGGCTGCGCGCAGCGAGCAGAATAACCGTTTATATACGGAGAACGAGTTGAATTGGCTGGTGTTTATCAAATGTCTGCGTGAAACCGGAATGAGTGTGGAAGATATCAAAATGTATTACGACAAGGTCAAAGAGGGTACCTCGACCCTTCCAGAACGAATTCAGCTGATTCAAGACCAGAAGCAAAAGCTGCTGGATGACATTGAAGCGAAAAGCGCCCAGCTCGTCCATTTAGAGCGAAAGCTTGAACGGTATTATCGTGGGGAAAATTATTAGAAGTCTGGAGTAAGGTTTGTATAGGTGAGATACCTAGAACATAAACGCTTGTAGCCGCGTAGCTGCGGCTTTTTTTGTTTTAACGACTTATATGCCATACAGAAGTATCTTTCAAAAACTCGCGAGTGTTCACGGAACTAATGTCCAGAGGTATCCAGTTAAACCTGTATAAAATATTGATCTTCTCATCCGGAAAGGCCAGCGGTTGAAGGTTAAAAGTACAAAAATATACGGAAATATCTTCGGACAGGACGATTTGTTGCTTTACGAGAAGGCGCTATGAAGCAGAATGAGGATCCGTCTGTCGCGAAGCCAGCAATGGGACACGCCTTCGGAGTACAGTTCGAAGAGAAGAGCAACCTAACGGAGATAGCTTCCTTACTAAGCTCAGTAATAAATATCCTAATATTTTCCAGATGAAATGATCAGGATGACCAGCGTAGTTTCGGAATGGAGATCAGTGTATGCTATTTACAAAACGATACGTTCAGTTTATTATATGTAAAGCCGGCAGAAGAAATGGGATTTTTGATCCATAGAGGAGGTTATTTATCATGACAGAGAAAATGGCTTTAGATACTTATAAACTACTCGGCCGTTCCGGCCTGCGTGTCTCCCCACTATCACTAGGAACCATGACTTTTGGGGAGGACTGGGGCTGGGGAGCCGATGCTTCGGAGTCGAGAAGAATCTTTGATATGTATGCAGACCAAGGCGGAAATTTCATCGACACATCCGTTAATTACACGAATGGCTCATCTGAGAAATTAATTGGTGAATTTATCAAGAATCGACGAGAACGATTTGTAATAGGAACCAAGTTTTCCATGATGAGAGAAGCCGGGAATCCAAATTCGGGAGGCAATCACCGTCTGAATATCATACGTTCCTTAGAACAGAGCCTTAGACAGCTAGGTACCGATTACATTGATCTTTTGTACTTACACGCTTGGGATGATACGACTTCCGCTGAAGAAATCATTCGCGTACTTGACGACCTCGTTCGTTCCGGTAAGGTTATGTATTTGGGCATCTCCAATACTGCAGCGTGGAGAATTGCTCAAATGCAGACGATTGCAGATCTGCGTGGATGGTCTCCGCTAGTGGCTCTTCAAATTGAACACAGTTTGGCTGAAAGAACGGGAGAACGTGAATTGTTCCTGATGGCAAAGGAACTGGGGCTTGGAATTGTTCCTTATTCCCCACTAGCTGGGGGTATTCTCTCTGGTAAATATAGAAGCGAGAACTTTCAAGAACATACGGCCAGTGCGGAAGTGAGCGGGACTCGCACAGATTTGAACGCTTCTCTCGGAAATTTTACCCCGCATAATTTGAAAATTGTCAATACTGTTCGTGAAATTGCCGCCGAAATTGGATGTACTTCTGCTCAAGTTGCACTTCGCTGGTCTTTGACAAAACCTGGGGTTACCTCACCTATTGTTGGGGCAAGAACATTGCAACAACTGGAGCAAAATTTAGGTGCTCTCGAGGTGTCGCTTAACGATGATCAGTTGAAGCGCCTGAATGATGTCAGCAATTTTGAAGCTGGATATCCACATGATTTCATTGAATCGCCAATGATTAAAGGTTTGGTTTTTGGAGAAATTGATCACTCCAATTTGTCACGAAAGTCAAAATAAGAACAAGAATAAGTTCATTTAAGATGATAAAGAAGGAGAGATAGGCATGTGTAAAAAAAGTAGGGTTTGGTTCGTAACCGGCTCTTCTCAAGGATTGGGGCGGGCTATTGTGGAAACCGCCCTGAAGAATGGGGACCGAGTGGTAGCCGCTTCCCGGAAGGTAAATGCATTTCAAGATCTTGTCCATACTTGGAATGAACAGATCCTGCCGGTTGTTCTAGACGTAACGAATAAAAAGCAGATTCAAGATGCTGTCGTAAAAACAATGGACGTTTTTGGGCAAATTGACGTCCTGGTTAACAATGCCGGTTATGGACTCTTAGGTGCAGTGGAAGAAGTTAGTGAGCAGGAAGAGCAACAGTTGTTTCAGGTTAACGTCTTTGGATTGCTTGCAGTGACTCGTTCCATTCTTCCAATTATGCGAAAACAACGCTCCGGGCACATTATAAACATGTCGTCTATTGCGGGAATAGCAGCGGGAACGGGCTCTGGTCTGTACGCTGCATCCAAATTTGCCGTAGAGGGCCTATCGGAAGCTTTATCCTCCGAAGCCGCTGCGTTAGGCATTAAGGTAACGATCGTTGAACCAGGTCAATTCCGTACTAACTTCCTTGGTGATTCCCTCCGCGTTGCAGAACAACATCTGGAAGATTACCGATCGACAGCTGGTGCGATGAAGGAAACATTACTGAATCAAAACGGTCTGCAGCAAGGAGATCCTGCAAAAGCCGCTGAAGCAATCCTTCGTGCTGTGGAAATGGAGCATTCTACCCTGCGTCTGCCATTGGGTCCGGACTGTCTTATGCGCTTGCGCAAGAAACTAGACTCTGTTGAAGAAGATATACAAACTTGGGAGAACATCACGCTTAATACTGGATATAAGGAAGGTACTGTGCATTGAGTGAGGAGAAGAAAAAGAGGGGAAGACCCCGAAGTGAGAAAGCCAAACATGCCATATTAAGTTGCGCCACAGAACTGCTGCTAGAATCCGGTTTGAGAGATATGACTGTGGATGAGATTTCCAACCGTACAGGCATAAGCAAGGCTACCATTTATAAATGGTGGTCGAATAAGACCGCGGTAGCAATTGATGCCTTCTTAGACATGATGGAGGCGGAAGTCATTATTCCGAATACAGGAAGTATTCTGGAGGACTTTACGCTACAACTTAAATCAGTCACACGGTTTTACTTAAGTCCTAGGGGCAAGGTGTTCTCCCAACTAATCGCTGAAGGTCAGTTTGACCCTCAGATTGCCGAAACATTCCGGGACCTCTTTCTGAAAAAACGCCGTAAAGAGGCTTACCGAATGTGGGAGCGGGCTGTCCAACGAGGAGAAGTACGTCCAGAAATCAATAAGGATATAGCAGTAGATTTGCTATATGGACCAATGATTTACCGTCTGTTGACTGGTCATGCCCCACTAGACGACGAGGCTGCTGAGGAAATTGTTGAAGTCCTGTTATCAGGGATTAAGAAAAAGTAAGCAGTCACGATGCCAATTGTAATATATCCATAAGATAGGGAGATCACTGCTGATTTAGATACAAAAGATAGCGTGTTTTCTCAAATAGAGGCTCTGGCTTCGTAAAATAGATCGTTAACGTTAAGTTAGAATTTCCGAATTTAACCGTTAGAAAGAAGGTTCACCATGTCTACTACGTCCAACCGTCAGATGACCCCTATGATGGCTGTAATTTTCGCAATTGCAGCTGCATTGGCGGTCGGAAATCTATACTTGTCCCAACCTTTGTTTGGGATCATTGCCACATCCCTCGGTGTCTCGTCATCAAGTGCATCAATCCTTGTAACTGTTACCCAGTTAGGATACACCCTCGGTATCTTCCTTCTCGTGCCACTGGGTGACGTTCTAAACCGACAGTGGCTCATTCCGCTAATTTTGATATTATCGGGTGTCATGCTTATCGGCGCTGCTATTGCTCCAACTTTCTCAGTGCTCCTGGCGGCGCTCGGAGGGATGGGACTGACTACCGTCGCAGCGCAGTTATTGACTCCCCTGGCGAGCGAGCTTGCTGAGCCTCAGCGACGTGGAAAAGTGGTCGGTACGATTGCTTCAGGGGCATTAATCGGTATTCTGCTCTCGCGTACGGTCAGCGGCTTCGTGGCTGATTTCTTCGGATGGAGAGTAGTGTACGGGATCGCTGCAGCAGCTGCAATTATGGTTGCTGTCATCTTGCGAATCATTATCCCACGCCTTGAACCGCGTGAACCCATTCCTTATATGCATCTACTAGGTTCTGTGTTCACTACCGTAGCCCGTCATCGTGCAGCACTTCCTACCCTAGTCATCTCTGCTTCGGGCTTCGCCGTATTCTCATTATTCTGGACGTCACTCACCTACCTGCTAACCGCACCGCCTTTCTCTTATTCGGCACGTCAGATCGGACTCTTAGGTATTGCAGGCTTGGCAGGGGCAGTTGCTGCTCGGCGCGCAGGTGATTTGCATGATCGTGGCTGGTCTGTGCCTGCGACAGGGGGCGCCCTGGCACTTCTCAGCCTGTCATTAGTGGGAGCCTTAACGACGAGTCACTCAATCATCGCGATCATCGTTGTCGTCATCGTGTTAGACTTAGCAACACAAGGCATCCTTGTTCTTAGCCAAACACGACTTTTCGCTTTGCCTGGTAGCGGACGTAGTCGGCTGAATACGGCCATCATTGTGAGTAATTTTCTCGGAGGTTCAGTCGGATCAGCTATCTCAGGTCCGATTTGGGCATTTGGCGGCTGGAAGGCGATTATCATTATTGCCTTGGTGGTTAACCTTGCGGGTCTTATCATTTGGGTACTTGCACGTCAGCGTTTGTCGGATACAGCCTGATTTGTAGAAGTGCTAATTCAGCAAAATAGTTTAATTCGGTAATTGTGGTGAGACATCTGAACAAGTAAAAGATCCGTTAAATTCAGAATGGAGGTTGGAAAGCCCATCGAAAAAAAGGAAGGGCACTCCTTAGAATGGACATTGGTAATATCCTTGTGATTTAGCCAATAAAAACTAAGGGGTGCTTTTTATGGCGACAAAGAGGGTAGAAGTGACATTATCCCGAATCACTCAATATGAATGCGATTCGAGTGCACTGTGGAAGAAAAGAAACATGGGCTGGCGATTAATCCTCAGCCCATGTTTTTGTATATTGAACATTTTCTTTGGTAAAGTGTTGCAGTCCTGGCGTTATCCCTGGCGATCGGTGGGTCCGTATTCGCGGCAGCAGAGGGCTCTACGGATTTGGCGGGAGTCGCCGGTGCAGATAAAATCGCTGCGCTCCAGCAGCAAAAGCTGCTGAAGGGCGAAAGTGAATTGGCCTTCCGGCCGCAGGCAAATCTGACGAACGCGGAAGGCGTTCAGCTATTGGCAAACTTGCTAGCTAACGTACCGGTCACGAAGGCAGCCGAGGGAAGCGAAACCGCAGCCCTGACAAACGTGAAGGCAGGCGCTTGGTTTGCTCCAGCTTTTCTTACAGTTACCAACCACGGAATCGCCCTGCCGGCTGACATTGAGCCTAGTCAAGGCATGACTCGTGAAGCTTTCACGCAATATTTGATCGAGACGGTGGAAAAGAAGGGCAACCTGCCGATGATCAATTTGATACCTAAGGACATAGCAGATGAAAGCAAAATGACCCCTGGGTATCAAGGGGCAATTCAACGGGCGCTCGCCTGGGGGATTGCTGACCTGGACAGCAGCGGCAACTTTCGTCCCCAAGATCAAGTGACCCGGTCTGAAGCGGCAGTGATGGTGTACAACGCACTTGAGTTTTTGAAAACGCAGGATCACCCTAAGGCGGAATAACAGCGTTGAAACTATCCGTATGATCAAACTGAAACGAGATCCGTCACAGCCGCAAGGCATGCCGAATATAGACAAAAGAAGCCTCCCTCAAAATGGGTGGCTTTTTTTTGGGGGAGGACGTTTTTTTAGAAAAACAGGAGCTAAACGAGAATGGATATTTATCTAGCTTCGAGAAGTCAGGTGATGCCGCTGTTCATTGTCCATAACGCGATTCATTTACAGGGAGCTGGTCGAGGGCTCATACAGAAGTAACTCTCCCATATTTTAAAAGAGCAGCTTTTTCTTTTCATATTGCCTGAATAGTTTAAAATTACCTCATAGAAGGTGGTCGGGGCCTAATCGTATGCTAGGGGAGTGGAGAGGAAAGAGAGACGGATCCACGGAAAGGAGGGACGCAAAACTCAAGTGTTCCGGCAGCGCAGCTCCGGGGTTTAAGACAGAATGATTCAGGCTGCCGAAAGGTCGGCATCAGGTTGAGCCCGCGCAAGGGGCGCGTATACAGCAGCTCAAACGAATCAAGGAGGGAAATGAAATGTACATTCCGCCAGTCCGAAAATATGTCTTCAAAAGCTTGTCTGCCATCATGCTGGTTGTCATGGTGCTGTCATTATTCCCCCGGGCGGTCTTGGCCGCATCAGCCTTCAGCCAAACGCCCGCTTCCAGCTTCAGCTCGCAATTCGGCATTCAATTGGAAAACTCCACCGAAGGCGGACAGAATGTGGCGTTTATCGATAACGGCGATTACATCGCATTTTCGAACGTGGACTTCGGAAGCGGCGCTTCCTCCATCGATGTGAGGGTGGCCAGCAATAATAACGGGGGGCAGATTGAGGTACGGCTGGACAATCCGAACGGAACGCTGATCGGCACGGTGACGGTTCCGGGTACGGGAGGATGGCAGTCCTGGGTGACCCGCTCGGCACCGGTCAGCTCCGTTACCGGGGTGCATACACTGTTTTTAAAATTTACCGGTGGGACAGGCAATCTGTTTAATGTACTGTGGTTTAAGTTTAACAGCGGTTCATCTGGTGACGGAGACGTCGTGGGCCACCTCTTTGCCGGCTACCAAGGCTGGTTCAATGCGGCGGGGGACGGGTCGCCGAACGGCGGCTGGGTGCATTGGTCCAAAAACAGCAGCGCCCCGTCTGCGGGCGGAAACGTGAATTTCGAGCTGTATCCGGATACTCGCGAGTATTCGAAGCTGTATCAGACCGATCTGGCCAATCTGGGCAACGGCAGCCCGGCCAAGCTGTTCTCTTCGTACGATCAAGACACGGTAAACAAGCATTTCGAATGGATGAAGACGTACAACATTGACGGTGCAGCGCTCCAGCGGTTCGGGGCCGACGAGAGCGATACTCCAAA